>CAWGEM010000011.1:0-461881 GCA_963821555.1 uncultured Alphaproteobacteria bacterium
CCAACAACCATGTGGACCAAGATGATGAGCGGGCCGCGCAAGAAGGCCCCCAAGACCATAGCGGTCATCGACCCCGACCGGTGTTTCGGCGCATTTGCGTGCTCGATTTGCCAGGCGGCCTGCCCGGTGGCCGACTGCATCGTCGAGGAGAAGGACCGGGATGGCCGCATGGTGTGCGCCGTTCGTGCCGACCTGTGCATCGGCTGCGGCCTTTGCGTGACGCTTGGCAACCCGACCGCACCCCAGGTGCGCGAGTTCGGGTGCCCCCCCGACTACGACGCCATCAATATGATGCCGTTCGAGCTGGTGGTGAAGGTGCTCGAGGCCTCGGCGAAGGAAGAAACGACGACGTCTGCTGCGGCGTCGCTGTAACTACCACCCACAACAGTCAGTCTTGAACCCGCATCCGCTGCACCGCCATACGGCATGCATGCGATACATTTCCGCCCCGCATCGCTCGCACACCATTTGATCGTTCCTGGCTTCGCCCTTGGGCGTCTGTAGTGCGCGACTTAAGTCGCGCCCTGCCAGTTCCAGAATCGACCTGACGGGGGTGATGACGTCTTTCTTGGGCGTCTCCGGCATGTAAAGGCATTATAGAGGGACCTTGCTCTGGCGCGAGCGCGACCTCGGCGCGGAACTGAAAGAGACCTGGCGCATCACGCGGTTGTCGGCGTGGCGCGCCGTCATTGAGTTCTATGAAGCCGACAACCTGACCTACGCGGCCTCGATTGCCTATTACGCGCTGCTCTCGCTCTTTCCGTTCGCGCTCATCAGCATCTCGATTCTGGGCAGCGTCACCGCCGACGAGCCGACGCGTCAGCGAGTGCTGGATTTCGCCCTTCGGTACTTTCCCGGACACTTCGACTTCATCACCCGCCAGCTCGATGCCTTCCGGCAGAACCCGATTCGCCTGGGCGTCGGCGGCGCTATTCTCATGGTCTGGGGCGCGCTGGGCGTGTTCGGCGCGATCAGCACGGCGGTGAACCATGCCTGGGGCGTCGAAAAGACCCGCAGCTTCTGGAGCCACAGGCTGTTCTCGTTTCTCATGCTGCTGGCAGCCGGCCTCATGCTCATGATCGGGCTCCTCGGGGCGACCGCCGCGCAGATTATCGGCGCCCGCTGGTTTGCCGGGGTGTCCGACAGCTACCCGGCGCTTCGGGTGATGCAGGGTTTCATCATCCGCAATGCGCTGCTCCTCCTGCCGGCGTTCGTGTTCGGCTTGATCTATTACTTCGTGCCGAACGTGAAGGTGCTGCTGAAGGACGTGTGGCTGGGCGCCCTCATTACCGGCCTCTTGTGGGACGCGGGCTTCAAGGGCTTCTCGTGGTTCATCCGCGACGCCTCACGGTTCACGCGCATTCACGGATCGATCGCGACCGTCATCGTCTTCCTCATCTGGATCTATTTCTCGGCGGTCATCCTGCTCTGGGGCGTCGAGTTCACGGCGTCGTACAACAAGATGCGGCGCGACATCAGGGCCGCTGGAGCCGAAGCGCATGGCTAATCATCTCGCGGGCGAGAAGAGCCCGTATCTTCTGCAGCATGCCGACAACCCGGTGGAATGGTATGCGTGGGGGACGGACGCCTTCGACAAGGCCCGCGCGCTCGACAGGCCGATCTTTCTGTCGATCGGGTACTCGACCTGTCACTGGTGCCACGTCATGGCCCACGAGTCGTTCGAGAACGAGGACATCGCGGCGATCCTGAACCGCGATTTCATCTCGATCAAGGTGGATCGCGAAGAGCGTCCGGACGTCGATCGCGTGTACATGACCTTCGTGCAGGCGACGACCGGGTCGGGCGGCTGGCCGATGAGCGTGTGGCTGACGCCGGATCTGAAGCCCTTTTACGGCGGCACGTACTTCCCGCCCGATGCGCGATGGGGCAGGGTGGGATTTCCGGAGATCCTGCGCGAGATCGTCCGCGTGTGGCGCGAGGAGCGGCCCAAGGTGGAGGTCTCGGCCGAGAACCTGACCGAGCAGATCAGGAGCCTGCGCGCGGTGGACCCCGGGTCGGAAGTGCCGGGGCCCGATGCGCTGCAGGAGGGGGTCGCGCAGTTCGCCCAGACCTTCGACCAGGTTCGCGGTGGATTCGGCGGAGCACCGAAGTTTCCCAGGCCAAGCGAGCTGCTGTTCCTGTTGCGCGAAACGGCCCGCACGGGCGATTACACGCCGGCGTTCATGGTGGCCAAGACGCTGCAGGCGATGTCGCTCGGCGGCATGCGCGACCACGTGGGCGGTGGATTCCACCGCTATTCGGTGGACGCCAACTGGCGTGTGCCGCACTTCGAGAAAATGCTCTACGACCAGGCACAGATTACGCTGGCTTCGCTCGAAATGTTCCAGGTGGCGCGCGACCCGTTCTTTGCCGAGGTCGCGGAAGACACGCTCGAGTACGTCCTGCGCGAGATGACCAACCCCGAGGGCGGCTTTTTTTCGGCCGAAGACGCCGACAGCGTGCCGCCCGAAGACGCGGCGCGTCCGCACGCGCACAAGATGGAGGGCGCGTTCTATCTGTGGACGCAGGCCGAGCTGGAGAGTCCGCTGAAGGACGACTTCGAGATCGTGCGCCATCGGTTCGGCATCAGGCCCGATGGGAACGCCCCGGACGATCCGCAAGGGGAGTTCAAGGGCAAAAATCTGCTCTACGTGGCCGGCTCGATCGAGGAGCTTGTCGAGCGAAGCGGCAAATCGCGTGACGAGGTCGAAGAGGTGCTGCGACGCTCGCGCATGGCGCTGTTCGAGGCGCGGCTGACGAGGCCGCGTCCTCACCTCGACGACAAGGTGCTGACGGGGTGGAACGGGCTGATGCTCGCCGCGTTTGCACGCGCGGCCCGTGTCCTGCCGCTGGCTGAGCAGCGGTCGCGGTATCTCGAGGCCGCCGATCGATCGGCACGGTTTCTCGAAGGGCGCATGTGGGATCCCGCGCGCCAGATTCTGAGGCGACGCTATCGCGACGGCGACGCGGCGATTGACGGATACGCCGAGGACTACGCGTACGCCGTGTTCGGCCTTCTGGAGCTGTTTCAGTCGAGTGGCAATCCCCACTGGCTCGAATTCGCACGCATGCTGCAGCGGCGGCAGGACGAGCTGTTCTGGGATGCGGAGCACGGTGGCTGGTTCAATACCACGGGCGAGGATCCGAGCGTCATCCTGCGCATGAAAGAGGACTACGACGGCGCAGAGCCGTCGCCGAGCTCGGTCGCGGTGTTCAACCTGCTGATGCTGGCGCACCTGACGAACGAGGCAGAGCTCTTCGAGCGCATCGATCGAACACTGAAGATGTTCGGTCCGCGCATCGGCCAGGTTGCCCGTGCCGTGCCGATGATGATGTCGGCGCTCTCCACCTATCACGCCGGGGTTGCGCAGGTGGTCATCGTGGGCAATCCTGGCGACGAGCACACGGAGGCGCTGATGCGCGAGGCCGTGGCGAAGTACGATCCGTTCAGCGTGATCGTGCCGGTGCAGCCGGGGCCCTCGCAGTCGGAGCTTGCGCGCCTGCTGCCGTTCATCGCGTCGATGGACATGCGTGACGGGCGCGCGACGGCGTACGTGTGCCACGACTTCACGTGCTCGGAGCCGGCCACCGACGCGGCTGGACTGGCCGAACGGCTGTCTCGTACAATCTGATTCACGTGACTGAGCTCAATGTAGATATCTGGCTTCGTGGTACTGATTTCGCGCGGACGCAGGCAATTTCCGGCATCAACACCGATCCGGCGGCATGGACCGACAACGATGTGTCCAAGCTGTTGAAGGCGATGCTCCTGGCCATCCATCGCGCGAAGAATCCCGAATCGACCGACACGCCGGTGTTCCTCAGGGGATTCAGCTGGATCGTGAACCCGTTCGAGGACAGTGGGGTCGTCGTGGCGATTGAAATCCAGGCCGGCGCGGTGGTGGCCGGCCCGTTTCGCATCGACAAGAAACAGCTCGAAGACATGATCTCGCGCGCGATTGCGCGGCAGACGGCGGACAAGCCCGCCGGGTCGATACACTAATCTGAATCTAGAAACTGGAATCTAGAACGCAGCTGAACGCGTCTAAAGCCGGATTTCCACGAGGTCCGCCTGAACGCGGACACTACGTACAATCACCTCTGCGTCTTTGCGGCTCTGCGTCGAGATTCAGAAGATCTTCCGTCGTGTCGTCGAGTCGTCGTGTTTCTCGTCGTTTCTTCGTGTCTTTTGTGTCTTCATGGTGTTGCCCTTTGTGTCTTCGTGGTCCTAGAAGGGCAGCTTCACCTTCCCCTTCAAGACCGGCGCGTGCAGATCGCCGCGGCGCGCCACGCGGTCGAGGACCACATCCATGGTGAACTGCTCCGTGGTGATGCCGCGCTCGATTTCGTCCCAGCCAACCGGCGTCGACACGCTCGCGACGGCCGTCGGGCGCACTGAGTAGACGCTCGCGAGCGTGCGCCCCCACGCGTTCTGGTTGTAATCGACGAGCACCCGCCCTCGCGGACGCTTCGCGACGCGATACTGGGCCGTCAGCACTTTCGGATGGCGCTCGGCCAGCGTCATGGCGAGCGCTTTGGTGAACGTCCAGACATCCTTCTGCGTGGGGCCGCGTTTGATGGGGACGTAGATGTGCAGCCCCTTCGAGCCGCTCGTTTTCGGATACGACGGCATCTTCAGCGTGTCCAGCGCATCACGCACCAGCAGCGACGCTTCGAGGACCTGTGCGAACGGCACGTCCGGGCCCGGGTCGAGATCGAAGTGAAAGTAATCGGGGCGGTCCACATCGTCCGAGCGCGAGTACCACTGGTTGAGGTCGATGCACCCGAGGTTGACGACCCAGAGCAGGGCAGCGAGGTCCTGGATCATCGGAAAGTCGATCACGTTGCCCGAGTCGTGCCGGATCGAGCAGGTCTCGAGCCAGTCGGGACTCGGGGAGGGTGTGCGCTTCATGAAGAAGAACTCGCCGGCCGCTCCGTGCGGGTACCGCTTCATGACCATCGCGCGCGAGCGGATGTGCGGCACGAGCGCGGGCGCGATGGCCGCGTAGTAGCGGAGAAGATCGCCCTTGGTGATGCCCAGCGCGGGCCAGAACGGCTTGCGCAGATTGGTCAGCCTGACCAGCTTGCCGCCGGCGCGAACCTGGATGTTGTCGGTGTTGGCGGGAAAGAGGCCGTTCGACCTTGTCTGGCGCCCGGGCACATCCGGAGGCTACAATGCGAGGACTTATGGCGTCTACCACTCGGTCGTTCGGGATCGTTCTGATTCTGCTCGGGCTCGCGAGCTACCTGCTGACCGGCCGGACGAGCGTCACCGCGCTCATCCCGGCCTTTTTCGGCGCGGTGTTCGTGATCCTGGCGCTCGTCGCGAGGAATGAAGCCGCGCGCAAGCACGCGATGCACGCCGCGGTTGCGCTGGCGCTGATTGGATTGCTGGCGACGCTCGGCCGGGTGGTCCCGGCTCTTGCGGGCGGCAATCTGATGCGGCCGGCCGTTCTCGCGCAGCTCGCGATGGTCGTGCTGCTCGGCGTCTATATTGCGCTGGGCGTGAAGTCGTTCAAGGAAGCGCGCCGCGCGCGGCTGGCGCGGTAGCGGTCAGGAGCTCGCGGGCCTCGGCGCGCATCCGAGGTCGAAGTGGATGGCTGCACGTCGCGGCGCCCCATTGCCTCGCACGACATGGCCCACACCGCCGACGACGGTCTTCATCTCGGGCTGCGTCAGAAAATCGATCTCGACCTCGACGCGCTCGCCCACCGCATATTGCCGGTCCGTCTGCAAGAGCACCCCGGTGACACTCAGGTTGACCACGCGGCCGGGATGCCAGTCTGTGTCACTCAGCGCACGCACACGTACGGGCCACGTGACGGAATGGCGGCAGGCACGGCGGACTTCGCGGACTTCGAGTTTTTGCATCTGGATCTGCGTACTGTGATGAAGCAAGATCCGGGCGCAGTTTCTGGCCGGCCTGCGATGCGGCTAAGTGGCAGAGCCGTCACAAGTACTTCACGACGTCAATTTTCAGACGCAGCGTAACAAATTCGTGACCGGGAAATATTTTCCGGTCCGGGCATCCATGAAGAACAGGATGGCCGTGCGTCCGCGAACGGCCGACACAGTTCTTCATGAGTCACAGGGTGAAGTGCCTCGTGTGGGGCGGCCTCGCGGCCCTCAGTGTGGCCGTCGCCTTTCATCAGGCGGTTCAGGCCAACAGCAGCGAAGATCTGATGTGGATGCACAGCTGGGTCGTGCAGTGGCTCGACGGAAAAAATGTGTATGCGGATCTCGGCACGCAAGCTGACTATCCGCCGCACGCCATTGTGTTGCTGTCGCCGTTCTCGCTCGTCGACGCGTCGTGGCTGCCGGTCGTCTGGGCGTGTACCAAGCTCGTGCTGGCGCCGGTTGTCGCGTATCTTGCCGTGCGGCTCGTACGGCCATCCGCCACCTGGGCGGAGGTGGCGCTGCCGGCCGCGATGTTCTGCGCGTGGGGCAGCGTGCGCATTTCTCTCTGGACGGGTCAGATTGCGCTGCCGCTTCTGGGCGCCGGTCTCTTGAGCGTCATGCTCGCGCGCCGGCTGCCGGTGCTGGCAGGCCTGCTCTGTGGCGTGGCGCTCATCAAGCCGCAGTTCGGCGCCCCATTTGTGATGTGGGCGGCGCTAACGGGGCAGTTTACGGTGCTCGCTGCGGCGGCGGGCGTCGTGATCGCCGGCGTCGCGGTGTATGCGTTCCGCGTAGCGGCCGCGCCGCTCGACGTGGTGGCGGCCTACTGGGACATGCTGACGCACATTTACGTCGGCGAAGACCGCATCAGCGAGTACAGCGCGATGAGCGCGCGGGTCATCTTTCACAGCCTGATCGACTCGGACCGGCTGGCCGATGCCGCGCATATCGTGACGATGACGCTGCTGCTGGTGTGGCTGTGCCGGCAGGTCTTCAGCGAGCGGAAGTCGCTCGGCCGGTCGTTCGACGTCGTGCTCCTCTCGGTGGTGTGCGCGTGGTCGCTGTTCGCGTTCTACAACCAGCCGTACAACGGCGTGCTGCTGCTGCCGGCGATGACCTGGCTGGTCGTCGGCGACCATCGCGCCCTCGACTGGCGCGAGGAACTGCTCGTGACGACGCTTCAGCTGGGGATGGTGATGAACGTGGCGTGGCGGCTATCCGACCAGTTCATGCTGCAGGCGTTCAGCCGCGTGCTGGCGCTCGACATGCTGTACTGGTATGTGCCGATGCTGGTCCTCGACAACTTCTGGCGGATCTTCCTGCCCATCGTACTGGGTGTGATCGTCTTCAAAGTCCGCCTGTACGAACCTGCCGCGGTGCTGACCCCGCGGGATGCCGCCTGATTCCTGCGATTTATTCCTCGCGAGGCCGATACCACGGCTGAGGTAGGGGCAGGGCTTCAGCCCTGCCCGGTCAAACGGGAGGAACGGCCGATGCTGTGGGACCTGTATCAACAGATCAGAATCTACCAACTCGACGCGAAGATCGACTCGATCACTGGCACCCCCTCCACCGATGGTTTGGCGCGCGACTCGCTCGTTCGGCTCGAGGAGAAGCTCGACCGGCTGGCGCTGATTACCCGGGCGATGTTCGAGTTGATGCAATCGAGCGGCATCACGGAAGCCCAACTGAGCGCCAAGGTCACCGAAATCGATCTGCGCGACGGACAGGCGGACGGCCGGATGTCGCCCAAACCCAGGCGGTGTCCCAAGTGCGACGCGATGATCTCGCCGAAGTTCGGCCGATGCCTGTTCTGCGGCCACCGCGACGAGGCGTCCTCGACGTTCGCCTAGCGGCCAGGCGTGAAAAAACTGTGACGGGTAAGCCTTTCCGGCCTCGCGAGCGTTCTAGTCTGTATGTCGATGCGCCCTACTGTTTCAACGTGGATTCTCGTCGTCGTGCTCCTGGGAACAATATGGATGCCGATTGTTGCTGGACAGGGTGCCGGAACGGCGGATCCAACGAGCCATGAGGCCTTCGGCGGAGTGTGGTCGCTGAACCGCGACAAGAGCGAGATGCCAGGCCGGGGCGGCGCTGAGGGCGGGCGAGAGGGCGGCCAGCCGGAAGGTGGCGGCGCCGCTGGCGGTGGGCGGCGCGGAGGCGGCGGATTTGGTGGTGGCCGCGGCGGTTTTGGCGGACGGATGGGTGGCGGCGGCGGTGGCAGCAGAAGTCCCGAAGAGATGCAGGCGATCATGGGCTACGTCCGATCGGTGATGGAGGCGTCAAGCCGCATCACGGTCGTGGTCCATCCCGCGTCGGTGGGTATCACCGATGCCGAAGGAAGAACCGTGACGCTCCAGACCGACGACAAGAAAATCGACGAGCGGGCAGCCAACGGCCTCGTGAAGCTCAAACGGAAGAGCCGCTGGGACGGTGCCGTGCTGGTCTCGGAGATCGAGATTGAAGACGGGCCGAAGATCGAGCGACGCTACCAACTATTGGCCGGCGGCGAGGAGTTGCGCGTCTCGACGACGATGAGCGGCGGATCCGGGCGTGGCGGACAGGGAAACCGCGAGGTTGCGCTGGTCTACGAACGCTGGCGCGAGCAATAGTCGCGAGTCCGCCTTCCGCTCAAAGCGGCAGCGTGTGTGTCGCGGTCACCCAGAAGGTCGTGCGGAACGCGTCGGTACCGTCGAGGCGCAGCACGACGGAATATTTTCCGAATGATTTCAGTTCGATGGGTGCGAGCGAAATGTGTGCGTCGCAGACCCCCACTCCGGGCAGGCGCAGCGACTGAGGATGTCCCTTCACATCGGCGCCCGATTCGTCCTGGACGACGAGCGAGATGGTCGCGTGCTCGTCGGGATGGCCGACCAGCCTGAAGGCGGCGACCAGTTGCTCGATTCTGGCCGGCACCGTGTCGGTGACGAGGGCGCTGATCATGCCGATGATCGACGGGTTGCCCGGCGCGCGCCCTTCGTATTCCTCGCAGAGGACCATCCATTCACACGTCAACTGAGACCTCCCCCGCGAAAGCTTACCGATCCGGCGCGTCTCGCTACAATCATTTCTTCGGCTGTTCGATGGCTGAAAGGAGGCGCTCGTGAAACGGGGAGTGCTTTGCATCGCGTTGCGCATGGCTGCACCAGGTGTGCGCACGAGGGGAGCTAGCCTCCGCTGAGCATCTGGATGGCCAGAATCGCGACGCCGGAGAGGTAAATCACGCACAACCCGAGCACGAGCACGCGTTCGACCGCGAGGTATCGCGCGGTGGCGCGGCTTGCGGCAGTCTCCAGGTGTTGACGCCGGCGCGCCAGCCGCCGATGGCAGCGTGCGATCGTGCGCGCGCCGCGTTGCGCATCTGGTGTGAGAAGGGGAAGGCTCTCGATCATGTCGTCACCTCTTTCAGCGCGACCAGTGCGCGCCGATCGTCCTCGTCGAGCCGCCTGGCAATCGCCGCACGAGCGCGGCTGAGCCGCTGGCGCATCGCTTCGGGCGTGATGCCGCAGACGATGGCCGCTTCGGCGGGACGCAGGCTTTCGAAGGCCACGAGGAGCAGGGCTTCGCGATACACGGCGGGGAGATCGGCCAGGGCCGCTTCGATGCGCCTGCCGGTTTCGCTGGCCACGGTCGACTCGAATGGCGACGGCGATGGCGTTCCGAGCGGCCAGAGCCCGATCATGTCCGCCGTCTGCGAGTCCTCCATCAGCCGCGATCGGCAGTAGCTGAAATACAGGTTGCGCGCGACGGTGAAGAGGAACGGGCCCAGGTTTGTATCGGGCCGCAGCTTCGGCGCCCGATCGACGACGCGCAGCCACGTCTCCTCGAGCAGATCTTCGGCGACGTCGCGCCGGCGGGAGAGGCGCGCCAGGAAGCTGAAGAGGCGGGCGTTGAATTCCGCGTAGACGCGGTCGAACGCCGCGGCCTCGCCTGTCCGCAACTGCGCCACGAGCTGGAGCTCGAGCTCACGGTCCATGCCGGTCATAACGCGCGGCCCGCCGGATCGTGACACGTCACGCGGCGCCCGATGGCGCGTTGTATCACAGCGGAGGCGGTTCACACATGGAACTGTTCAATATGTTCGGCCAGATGGGGCTCTTTGCAAAACTCAGCCTGCTGGTCACCCTGTTCCCGCTGGTGGCGGGGGTCGCCTATGTCATTCGGCCGACCGAGCCGGGGCTCGCGCTGATGCGTCCCATCTCGCTGGCCGGCATCTTCAGCGGCCTGGGCGGAGCGGTGGTCGGGTTGATGAACATGCTGAAATGGTATGCGTCGCACAATCCGGATTCGCCGTCGCGCATCATGGCCATCGGCCTCGCAGAATCGCTCGTGACGCTGTTCGTGGCGTTCGGATGCCTGACGGTGGCGTGGCTCTGCGTCGCGCTGGGGATGCGCCGGATTCCTTAGCCGAGTTGCACAATCTGTCCCGGTTTCTGCGCGCGGGTGGGCGTGCGTAGGCAGAACCTGCGAGATAATGTCGGCCGTTGCAGCTCCCCGCAATTGAAGGAACAAGGTGCAACTTGCGACGCCTGCTTTGGGCCCTGCTGCTGCTAGTCGCTCTCGCCGGCTCCCTCCAGCTGACGGAATGGGGCCGTGTCTTCACGGTCCGCTCGTACGTGCGCGCCGAGCGGCTGTGGTCGCGTGAGTTTCCCATCGTCTCCGCGAAAGGCCTGCTCCGTCGCCTGGACCCTGCGCTCGTGCGCGTGGGGCTGCTGCGGCCCGTGCGGGTTGAAGTCGAGCCCGGGATCACGCTCACGCTGAATCCAGAAGATGCCGTCTCGCGAACGATTCTGGTGAACCGCGCGGGGCAATGGGAACCGGAGATCTGGGACGCGATTTCGAGCGGGTTGTCCAAAGGCGCGGTCTTTTTCGACGTCGGGGCGCACATCGGCTACGACACGCTCAAGGCGAGCGTCCTGGTGGGCGACGAAGGCCGCGTCGTCGCGTTCGAGCCCAACCCGCACACGTTGTTACAGCTCAGGTCGAACATCGACGCCAGCGGCGCGCGGAACGTGATCGTGCAGCCGATCGCGTGCACCGACTCGGACACGACGCTGACGTTGTTCGACTCGACGCTCGGCGGGAACAGCGGGTCGAGCTCGCTCTCTCGCGAGAATGCGGGACCGATCACGAGGTCCTACAGCGTCCGCGGCAGGCCCATCGATAGTGTGGTGACGGAGCTGGGGCTGAAGCGGCTCGACGTGTTGAAGGCGGACGTTGAGGGCGCCGAGCTGGTGGTCCTGCGCGGCGCGACGCACACGCTCGAGCGATATCACCCGAAATTGATTCTGGAAGTCGTTCAACGTCAACTCGCCAACATGGGCACGTCTGTCGACGAGCTCGAGGCGTTCGTGCGGTCCCTCGGATACCACAACAGCAGGCAGATCGACCGCAACAACAGGGAATACACGGTCGACCGGTCTACGGCATCAGTTCGATGATCTGAAGACCAGCCTCGTGAAGCTCTGCGAATCGTTCTTCCCGGGAGCTGGCCGCGCAGCGGAGTCGGGATGATAGAGCAGGCGGGTTTCGAGCGGCTCGGGCTCGATCCAGTGGTTGAAGCACGCCCTGCAGACCAGGTGCGCCACGCGGCCCCATGCGCTGTTTCTGAATTTCAGCAGATCGGCGAACCCGTGACCGCACTGTGCGCATGTCGCAGGTCGGATACACATCGTCAGTCCGCCGCAGCCGTTTCCGAAACGGTTGTGGAGCTCGGGTCCTCGGCCACTCGCTCGGCCCAGCCTTCGCTAATCAACAACTCCGCGTCCGCGTCGGGGAGCCGCAGGATGTCTCCCGCCCGCACGTGCGACACGTCCACACCGTCCATGACGCTTGCGAGCTTTTTCTTCAGCCGAACACGCACACGACCGCCTTTCTACAGGCAAACCAGAAGGCGGCATCTCGCGCATGTCACCTGGAGGAGTAATGGAAAGAGAGCAAGTTACAAGCCAAGCGGATTTTCAGGATTGTAAGCAGTAACGTCGAGACGTCCTGGCAAAAGTTGTCAGGCGCCTGACAACTTTCTTGAGAATCCGCAGTGATCGGCGACAAACGTGCTACCGTGGGGTCTGCTTTCCTGACCTGCCGCCGCCTCGCCTGAGGCCAGGCCCCAGACCACCAAAGCCGTCACATACCCGCCACAAAGAGGTGTCGACATGATGGTCAAGGCTCGTTCCCGCGTGCTTACTCGTCCGCCGCCCGACGAACCATCGCCCAACAAGCTGTTGGCCGCACTGCCCGCCGCTGACTATCGCCGCATCCTCCCCGCACTGACAACCGTCCCGTTGAAGTTCAGACAGGTCATGCACAAGTATGGCGAGCCGATCGACACCGTTTACTTCATCGGCGGGGGTGTCGCGTCTGTCACCAACGTGATGACGGATGGCCGCATGGTGGAAGTCGCGACCATCGGCAACGAGGGGATGGTCGGTATGACCGTGTTCCTGGGCGGCAGGGTCTCGCCCGGCGAGGCGTTCATCCAGGTGCCGGATGGCAATGGTCAGTCGATGTCAGCGGACGCCTTCAGAAGAGAGCTGGATCGCCGTGGCGCGTTCTACGGTCTGATGAGCCGCTATTCTCAGGCCTTGCAGATCCTCATCATGCAATCGACGGCGTGCAATTCCCTCCATTCCGTCGAGGAACGCTGCTCGCGCTGGCTGTTGATGACGCACGATCGGGTTGATGGCGACTCGTTTCAGCTCACACACGAATTTCTCGGCTACATGCTCGGGGTGCGCCGGCCCACTGTCAGCCTGGTGCTCGGCACACTCGACAAGGCAGGCATGATTCGCAACGGCACCAAGAAAATCACCATCGTCAATCGAGCACGATTGGAAGACACGTCCTGCGAGTGCTATCGCGTCGTGAAGAGCGCGTTCGACCGCCTCTTGCCGTAGTTTCATTCTTGTCAGGCATCGGACAACTTTTCCCTCCGCAGGAGGGGTAGGCTCGATGCATGGCACCATCATTTCGAAACACATTCCTCACGTCGCTGCCTGCCGATGACTTCGCGCACGTCGCGCCGGATCTCGCGGTGGTCTCGTTTCGGGCTGGCCAGGTGATCCAGAAGCGCGGCGAGCCGTTGCGCGAGATCTGGTTTCTGGACCGCAGCCTGTGCTCGTTCACGATGACGAGTGCCGATGGCTCCACGGCCGAGGTTGCGAGTGTTGGCTCGGAAGGCTTTGTGGGCGTCGAGGCATTTCTCGGCGTCAGCGCGGCATACTGCGATGCGACCATGTACATCGTGGGCGATGGCATGGCCAGCGTGATGAACGTGGACGCATTCCGTCGCGAGCTCGGCCGGCGGGATGCGTTCTATGCGCACGTCCTGGAATACGTCAACATATTCGTCGGGGCATTGGCCGTGTCGGTGGCGTGCAACGCGCGCCACTCGGCCGAGGAGCGGTGCAGTCGATGGCTCCTGGAGGCGGAGATGCGGCTGGCAACCCATGAGCTCCCCGTGACGCACGAGCTGCTGGCGCATCTCCTCGGCGTTCGCCGGCCGACCGTGTCTCTTGTGTTGCAGCAGTTCGAACGGGACCGGATTATTTCGACGGCACGTGGCCGCATTCAGATCGACGATCACGACGCACTCGCGCAGCACGCGTGCGAGTGTTATCAGCTCAACCGCCTACTCGACCAGCAGGGACGACACACGTGGCCCGCGAACCTCGAGGGCGCGTGACAGCCGCGTCGTGACGCCGTCCACGGTGTGTCGGTGAGGCTCAGAACCTCAGCACGAAACCCAGCGAGGTTCTGGTGAAATCGACCTTCCCGGGCGACTGGGCGATCGGGACGCCGAGGATCTCCGAGATCGTCGAACGTCTTGAAGTAGCGGACGTCGAAACGGAGACCGGCGCGGGTCCCGAAGAACAGCAGAACGCCGCCGCCGGCGCTCCACGTCAGATCGTTCTCGTCGATCTCGGCGACGCCGGTCACCGAAGTCCGACTTCGATTTCAGCAGGCCCGCACCGACGAGGCCGTACGGACGGACACCGAAGCCCTGCTGGCCGCCGAAGGGAATCCCGAGGACCAGGTTGCCCGTCGCCGTGAGCACGTTGCTGCCGCCCACGTCGGTCTTGCCGTAGAAGTCCGGACTGAAGCCGATGTCGCCCTCGAAGCCGAAGACGCCGCCGCCCATGAAGGCAAAGCTGACGCCCCAGTTGAATTGACTGGTGTCGAACGCTTCCGAGAACTCCTTGCCGGCATCGCCGCCGAAATTCACGCCGAAGAACGGAATGAGCAGTGTGTCTGCCCGCGCGGGTACCGGCGCGAGCAGGATCGCGACGAGCGCAGTGCCGATGGCTCTGGTTGAAAGCATGTCGCTCCTCCTTAATGATTCGCGCCGCTGGCGCAGTGCGTAACACGCCTGCAACTCCGCGTCCGCCCGACCCGGAGGCGGGGCTCACGCGCATCGCATGGCGCGTCAAGCAGTTGCGGCTATCGGGTGGCGGCGCTGGCCTCCGGCGAGACCGCGAGATCTCGTGGCCAGGTAGAGCGGTTTCGACTTCCGGGTAGTACGTAGTGTCCGGCTTTAGCCAGGCTTTAGCCGGACCTCGTACGCGTTCGGCCCGGACAGAGTTGCGTTGCCGTTCCTGCCGCGCGAATCCGGAGCTTCCGCCTTCGCGAAGCTACGGCGGACGCGCCGGAGCCTTGGCGTAGGCGGGCCGGGGCCGGACGCGCGCTGCGATGCCGCGACGGACCGCGCGACGCGAGGACACTCCCTTCGCCAGTTCGTCCTCGCTCGATGCCCTCGGGCTTCTCGCGCGGTCAGGCGTCACCTGTCGGCCGCCTGCGCACGGCTTCGCGCCGCAGCAACGCCAACCCAACTGCGGCGACGCGCTACACGATTCTGAAAAGCGCTCTGGTCTAACTAGATTGCCGATCCTAAAGTGCCGTGGGCGCGGATCGACCCGCACGACACTTTCGCGTCACAGAACTTGTGCAGTCAAACACTGGTAGATTGGCGGATTGGAAGATTGGTGGAATGCTGTCAGAAGGAACAATGGTGATTGGCAGATTACCAGAACCCCGGTGAGCGGTAATGTGGCGATCGTGAAATCTTCAATCCAACAACATTCTAGCAATCTACCAATCCGCCAATCTGCCAATGGTGCGTGAGATGGTTGTGCCGGGGGCGGGGATCGAACCCGCACGACGCTTTCGCGTCACAGGATTTTAAGTCCTGTGCGTCTGCCAGTTCCGCCACCCCGGCGTTCGGGGAAGTATGGCACGTCCCTCAAGGACGAGACGTTTCGTCCACCGTGTACTGGAGCACCATGATGCCGGACTTCGGGTACAGATGATGGCCGGTCAGCGAGAGCCTCGCGCGTAACGACGGCGGCGAGAGCATGGGAATGCCGTCGCCGAGAAGCACCGGGACGACGGCCGGTTCAACCGTGTCGACGAGCCCGGCTTCGAGAAACGTGCGGAACAGCTCGCCGCCGCCGAAGAGCCAGATATCCTTCCCCGGTGTTCGCCTTGAGCGATCGCACGTGCTCCGCGGGGCTGCTGTTGACACGGTGACTGCCGGATAAGCCTGCTGACGCAACGTGGCTCGAGCACACGATCACATGCGAGGCCCGTCATCGACCCGTCGCCGCCGTGCTGAAGCGTCGTCAGAAACGTCTTCCGGCCCATGATCGCCGTGTCGAACTGCTCGAAGATGGCGGCGAAATCGATGTCCGGATCCATCGTGATCCAGTCGAACTCGCCGTGCGGCCCCGCGATGAAGCCATCGAGGCTCGTGGCCACCTGGTAGCGAAGCCGCCTAGGCATCGAAAAACATCTCTTCCAGCGCCAGCCGGGCGACTTGCCAGACGTGCAGTTGCTCGTCGCCGACCTGGAGCCGGCACTCTCCGCCGGTCGTGTAGACGGCCCGCGCCTGGAACGCCACGTCGAGCCGCTCGCCCGACACCGCGATGTGGTCGGTCACCGTGAACCGCACCATCCGCCCGCCCTGCCGCGACAGCACGACGAAATAGTCCTCGCGGTCGTTATCCTCGAATCCGAAATCGATCCGGCTCAGGATGTCGTTGCGCTTCTCGACGTCCGCTTTCACCTGCCGGGCGAGCGCCCGGAAGAGCTCGTAGGTCGTGCACCGGCTGCGTTCGGCAACCCAGTCGGCATCTGCCCGCGTGGGCTCTGACATGTACCCTCCTGACCTTCCGCGGTCGATTATGGCGCATCCGCGGTGTACGCAAAACATTCACAGAATCATGCCGGTTTCACACTTCGTGCGGCGCCCTCGGTTCGACATGGTGCTAGCCTTGGTTCACATGAAGTTTCAACGCTGTTCAATAGCGCAGCAACACTGTTTCCGGTTGAGACATGCGCTGCGACAAACCGCGATTCCAGGACCCATCCCGACACTGGCAGATTCCTTGCTACAGCCTGTTTCATGTGACGCGTCCAACGGATTTGTGAAAGCACAAACGTCGTAACGCGAAAACGTGAGGAAGGACATGAGGAAAAAACTACCGACTCGCAGGAAGGCCGGCCGTCCGCCAGGGGGTGTGAACGGCCAGCGCGTGCGAGATTATCCGCAGGTCAGCATTCGTGTGCCGCCCAAGACTCTTCCACCAGCTGGCGGCGCTGACCCGATCCACCGGGTTGTCGCGGCTCGAGATTTTCGTGCGTGCGATTGACTGCTACGAGGGCTCGCTGCGCGGGCCGCGCCGGCGGCACCGCGGAAGGGCGGCCTGACGGGGGACCGACGCTTTCCAACCGCCCCTGCTTCCGGTTATGCTCTTCCTTCCAGCCGGGATAACTCTATTTGAAGGGGTAACGTGATGAAGAAGGTGCTCGCTCTTCTCGCAGTGGCCGCGTGCGCGCTGCCGGTTGTTGTCGGCGCCCAGGGCGACAACGCGAAGATGTTGCAGATATTCTCGGCGCAGCAGCGTACCGACTGGCGGCAACCTGCAGGTCATCGTCCTCAACGACCGCACCGTCGAGGCGCTGTTCGGCCAGTCGCCCGCCAAAGCGGCGTTCCGGACCAAGGCGCGGATGACGACGCGTCTTCTTCGTGCAGGGGACCGTCAACAAGGAATTCGAGCTGAAGCCCGAGTGAAGGTCGATCCAGAAGGGCGAAGACGATCGCCGGCAAAGGTCGACGTCGATGAAGAACTTCACCGGCGGGAAAGTGGCCAAGGGCGAGACGATTCAAGGGCTGGTCGAGCTGCCGAAGAAGCTCGATCTCTACGAGCCGTTCAAGGTGACGCGTCGGCGGCGAGAGCGTCGACTTCCGGCTCGTTGACGACGACGTTAGGGATTACGGGAACAGGTAGGCCTGAGTAGCTAGTAGCGTGGAGTAGCTGAGTAGGTGGTAGGTGGAAGTAGGCCAGCACCTACCACCTACCACCTACCCCGCAGTCTTCTAGGGCAGCGCAAGCGCGATGAACTCGGCCGGACGGCCTGCCGCCGACACCGCCACCACGATGTACTGCTTGTTGTTCACCATGTAGGTCATCGGCACGCCGGTCGTGTTCGCCGGCAGCAGCGTCTCCGACACGATGTCGCCGGTCGCCTTGTCGTACGAGCGGAACCACGATCCCTGCTGACCGTTCACCGTGACGAGCGGGCCGCGCTCGCCGGCCCACAGCAGCGTTTTCGTCAGCATGATGCCGAGCCGTCCGCCGCGTCCGGTGCGGGGAATCGTCACGCCCTTCAGCCGTTCGTGATTCTTGATGTTGTCGGGCGTGTCGCCGATGGGCTGCATCCACACGTGGTCGCCGGTGTTCATGTTGATCGCCGTGACGCGCCCGTACGGCGGCTTGATCAGCGGTAACCCGAACACCGTGATCGGCGGAAGCGCCGCGCGAGCCGCACGTCGCAGCTGCAGCAGGTGCTGCACCGCGCCCCCGCCGCGCCGCGTCCGCCTCGTCCACCACCGCCGCCATCGCCTTCGCCGCCACCGCCGCCGCCCTGGATGTAGTTCATGTTCGAGCGCGACGGGATCGTTGACAAGGCTGAGGCGTGTGAGATTCGTGGTCGAGAAGATGTACGACGATCCCGGTCTCGGGATCGAAGGCGCCGCCTTCCCAGTTCGCGCCGCCGGTGGCATTGGGCAGCATCAGCAGTGCCGGCCTTGCCGCCCTCGCCCGCCACGATCGGCGGCGTGAAGATCGGCCCGATCTTGTGCAGGCCGGCGATGCGCACGGCCTCGGCTTTGATCTCCGGCGTCCAGTCGATGAGATCGGCTTCAGAGACACCCTGACGATCGAACGGCGCCGGCCTGGTCGGGAACGGCTGCGTCGGCGAATACCACTCGCTCGGCACAGTGCCCTTTTCGACGGGTTTTTCGACGATCGGCCACACCGGTTCGCCGGTCATGCGGTCGAACGTGTAGAGCCAGCCTTGCTTGGACGGCACGGCGATGGCCTTGATCGGCTTTCCGCTGACGGTGATGTCCATCAGGATGCCGGGGAAGGGAAGTCCCAATCCCAGATGTCGTGATGGATGGACTGGAAATACCAGTAGCGTTTGCCGGTATTGAGATCGAGGCTGACGACGCAGTCGGTAAAGAGGTTGGCGCCCGGCCGATGTCCGCCGTAGTAGTCGCCCGTGGCCATCTCTGTCGCGAGGTACACGCGATTGGCCGCTTCGTCGATGGTGATCGCGCCCCAGTTGCCGGCGTTGCCGGTGTAGGACCACGAGTCGTTCTCCCAGGTCTCGTTGCCCTGCTCGCCGGGCTGCGGAATGGTGTGGAAGATCCACAGCCGCTTGCCCGTGCGCACGTCGTAGCCGCGGACGTATCCCTTGACGTTTTCCTTCGTGCGGGGCGCGCTTCCGGGTGTATGCGCGGCGCCGACGACGACGACGTTGTTGCCGACCGACGGGCGGTGCGTTGAGCCCGATGTCGGCCGTGATGAGGTCGAGGCCGGGCTGATCGAGCTCCGTCTTCAGATCGACGATGCCGTTCCTGCCGAACGACGGAGACGGGGATGCCGTTTTTGGCGTTCAGCGCGACGAGCTGGTAGCCGGGCGTGACCGTGAGAATCCGCTCATCGCCTTTGCCGTCGGTCCAGTAGGCGACGCCACGGCCCGATCCCAGACGAGGCGCGACTTCGCCGCGCTTGCCCTCGTCCATCCGCCACATCCACAACTGCTCGCCGGTCTCGGGATCGATCGCGACGACCGCGCGGCGCATGCCCACCTGCGCGTAGAGCACGCCGCCGACCATGAGCGGCGTCGATTGCATGTTGTAGTCGGGCCGCATGCCGAGGTTGTCGGTCTTGAACCGCCACGCAATCCGCAGGTTCTTCGCGTTCTCTTTGTTGATCTGATCGAGAGGGGAGAATTTGGTGCTGCCCGGCTCGCCCGCATACGAGCGCCATTCGCCGTTTTTCGTGCCGTATTGCGCCGAGATCGACACGACGGCGCCGACGACCAGCAGCCCCGCGAGCACGAACGTCCTGCGCGCCATCAAACCTCCTAGGAGTGGGATGAGAGAGTAGGCGGATTATAACGGAGGGAGCGGTGGCCGAGCATCCAGGTCGGCGACCAGCCGGCCCAGTCCTGGTCGGCGTTGAGCACGCGCGCGCCCTCGGCCAGCCGACGCGGCACCGCAAGGATCAGCGCCATGGTCATGTCGGCGGTATCCTCGGTCAGCACGCCCGGCGTGTTGGTGACGGTGATGCCACGCTGCACCGCAGCCGCGACGTCGATGTTGTCGACGCCGTTACCGAAATTGGCGATCAGCTTGAGGTTGTCGCCGGCCTCCTTGATGACCGCCGCGTCGATCCGATCGGTTACGGTCGGAACCAGCACGTCGGCGGTCCTCATCGCTTCGGTGAGCTCGGCCTGGCTCATCGGTTTATCGTCGAGGTTGAGGCGGGCGTCGAACAGTTCGCGCATGCGCGTTTCCACGCTTTCCGGCAGCCTGCGCGTGACGATAACCAGCGGTTTCTTCGATTTCGGCATGCTTTTGCCCGTAGCCGCAATTGTGCCAAACCGATCGGGCGCGTTCAGCCCTCCTTAACCGCGCTGGGCGACACTCCCTGCCGCTCACCTCGGTGGGTCGGTTCCTCTGTACCAGATGGGCGTTTCAAGACAAAGCGCCTGGAACCGGGTCGTTCCCTCCTAATGTTGCGTATGCGTAGCGCATGAGACACGTCCTTCGTGCCCTGCCCTTCCTGATTGCATTGGCCGGCTCCGGCGCCCTGCAGGCCCAGCCGGCCGGCACAGCGAGCGGCCTGCCGGTGCCCCGCTTCGTCAGCCTCAAGGCCGACAAGGTCAACATGCACATCGGCCCGGCCAAGACCTACGAGGTTCGATGGGTCTACCAGCGGGCCGGCCTGCCGGTGGAGATCACCGCCGAGTTCGAGAACTGGCGCCGCGTCCGCAACTCCGACGGCGCCGAGGGGTGGATCTACCATTCGCTGCTGTCGGGCCGCCGCACCGGGGTGGTGACGGCAAAGTCCAGGGACGAGCTTGTCCCGCTCTATCGGGACGCCGACCCCGAGAGCGGGGTGGTCGCCCAACTGCAGCCCGGCGTTCTCGGTCATGTCAAGCGCTGCTCGGCCACCTGGTGCCAGTTCAGCGGCCACGGCTTCGATGGCTACATCAAGCAGGTGCGGCTGTGGGGCGTCTACGCCAACGAGAAGGTCGACTGAGCGATCAGCCGACGATCGTCGCTTCCATCGTGCCGAAGCCTTCAAATTCGCCGCGCACCGGCTCGTTCGGCGCGACCGGGTGGTAGCCGGTGAACGAACCGGTCACGATCATCATGCCGGCCTTCAGGCCCGTGGTGGTGCGCCGCAGATTGGCGAGCACCACCGCAGGGATCGCCGGATTGCCGGTCGGATGGCCGCCGACCTTCTCGATGATGGTGCGCGTGCCCTGCTTGATCGACACGCGGACCTTGGTGAAATCGAAGTTCTGCCAGTCGCGGCGGAACGCGCCGAACACCATGGCGCCGGCCGCGATGTGGTCGGCGTAGAAGTCGTAGGGCGACTTCGCCATCGTGGCCGGCGAGGTCCTTGAAGCGGCTGTCGACCGCCTCGAACGCCGGGCAGGCTTCAAGCGCGTCGAACACCTCCTGCTCGGAGTAGGGCGCAGCGCGCGGCGGCAGGTCGCGCATCAGCCGGAACGAGATTTCGCATTCCATGTACTGGCTCGGCACCAGCGCGAGCGGGATGCGCGCCGGGCTCGTGAACGCGCGGCCGGCATGCAGCGTGGTGTAGACCACCTCGGCGCCGGGCTTGGCGGCGATCTTGGTGCCGATGATGCGGTCGCCGACCAGCCGGTCGACCGCGTCCATCACCGCGCAGGCTCTCGACGAAGTTCGGCGGGCTTGAGCCGCGCCGGCAGCGGCGTCGAGCCGCTCGCCGGTCTGCCGCGCCTGCACGAGCACTTCCGCCACTTCGTCGACCGCGGCTGATCCATCGTCGGCTCCTTCGATCCGCGTCCAGCGTCACTCTAGCACCGCGATCTGGCGCGGATCGATGATCAAGCCGACCGAGCTGCCGATCGCGTAGGTCGTGCCGTCGCGGCGATGCGGCGTATCGACGACGAATGCGCTGCTCGCCGGCTCTGCAGCCGGTAACGCACCGATAGCGCCGAGGAATTCGCGCTCAACGAGCCGCGCGCTGATGCCGGCGCGCGAAGGCGCCGAGCGCTGACGTCCTGCGGTCGGATCGAGATGCAGGCCGGCCCGTCCGGCGCCTGCGAGCCCGTCGAGCAGCAAGCCGTTGCCGGCGACGAAGCGGCCGCCGCTCGATACGGCCTTCGATCAGGTTCGCGGTGCCGAGGAAGGTCGCGACGAAGCGGTTGGCCGGACTGTCGTAGAGCTCGGTCGGCGTGCCGATCTGCTGGATGCGGCCCGCGTCGAGCACGGCGATGCGGTCGGCGATGGCGTTCGCCTCCTCCTGGTCGTGGGTGACGTAGATCGCGGTGAGCCCGAGCTTGCGTTGCAGCGCTGCGCAGTTCGGCGCGCATCTCGACCGCGCAGCTTGGCGTCGAGGTTGGACAGCGGCTCGTCGAGCAGCAGCACCTCCGGCTCGATCACGATGGTGCGCGCGAGCGCCACGCGCTGCTGCTGCCCGCCGGAGAGCTGCGCCGGTCGGCGGTCGCGCGAAGTCGGCGAGGCCGACGAGTTCGAGCGCGGCAGCGACGCGGCGTGCGATCTCGGCGCGCGGCAGCGAGCGGCGCTCGAGCCCGAAGGCGACGTTCTTGGCGACCGTCATGTGCGGCCACAGCGCGTAGCTCTGGAACACCATGCCGACGTTGCGGCTCCACGGCGGCAGCGCGGTCACGTCGCGCTCGCCGATCAGGATGCGGCCCCGCGCCGGCGTGCCGAAGCCGGCGATCAGGCGCAGCAGCGTGGTCTTGCCGGAGCCGGACGGGCCGAGGAAGGCGAAGAACTCGCCCCGTTCGACTTCGAGGCTGATGTCGTCGAGCACGGCGGTGTCGCCGTAGCCGAACGAGACGTGACTCGATGGTCACGCCGCGGGGTCATCAGAACAGCTCCCGCGATTTCAGGCCGCGCTCGCGCTCGGCCGATCCGGAACGCGATGTAGGTCGCGATCGCCACCACCACGACCGCGATCACGCCGAGCGCCGCGCCGGGCCCGCGGCCGGCCGCGGACTGCATGAAGACGTAAATGCCGTAGGACAGCGGCGCGTCCGGCGCGCGCGCGACCAGCAGCAGCGTCGCGGACAGCTCGACCGCGGCGGTGGCGAAGCTCGTCACGAAGCCCGCCAGCAGCCCTCCGGTCATCAGCGGCACCACGATGCGCGACAGCACCGAAAGCTTGCCGGCGCCGAGGTTCTCGGCCGCCTCCTCGAGGCTGACGTGCAGCTGGCGCAGCGCTGCGTTCGCGGCAGACAGCGCGTAGGGCAGGCGGCGCACCGAGTAGGCGATCACCAGCATGACCCAGAAGGTCGCGAGCGGCTCGCCGGTGAACGGCACCGGCACGTCGTAGTAGGTGCGCAGAAGCCCGATGCCGAGCACGAGGCCCGGGATCGCCACCGCCGACATCGCCACCTGCTCGACGAGCCGGCGGCCCGGCAGCCTCGTGCGCAGCACGACGTAGGCGAGCGCCGCGCCGAGTACGACGTCGATCAGGCCGGCGAGACCGCAATAGAGCAGGTGTTGGCGATGAGCGGGCCGGCCTCGCGATAGACCGTCACGTAGTGCGCGAGCGTGAAGGCGTCGGGCAGCGACGCGATACGACCACACCGTGCCGATCGAAAGCAGGAAGATGCCGATGTGCGGCGACAGCACGACCGCGAGCGCGATCAGCACGAACGCAACGGCCGCGAGATTGCCGCCAGGGCCCGAGCGAACGCCGCGCCAGCCCGCCGCCGCCGCGCTGCTGCCGTGGCGAAGTCGCGGCCGCGCAGCGCCAGCGCCGGACAGCACCATCGCGCCGACCGAGCAGAACGATCATGATCACGGAGATGACGTAGCCCATCGGGTCGGAGATCGCCGACCGAGGTGATCTTCAGATAGGCCTGCGGCGCCAGCATGTTGGTGACGTTGAGCAGGAGCGGCGTCGCGAGATCGTCGAACACCTTGACGAACACGAGCGCCGCGCCTGCGACATAGCCCGGCATCGCCAGCGGGAACACGATGCGCCGGAACAGCGTGAAGCCGCGGGCGCCGAGGTTCTGCGCCGCCTCCTCCATCGACGCGATCGATGTTGCGACAGCGAGGCGGAGAGATTGAGCAGAATGAACGGAAAATAGTGCAGGGCCTCGACGAAGATCACGCCGTTCAGTCCCTCCATGAACGGGATGCGGAAGCCGAACGTCGTCGTTGAGCAGCAGGTTGATCGAGCCGTTGCGGCCGTAGATCAGCTGCATCGCCACCGCGCCGACGAACGGCGGCATCACCAGCGGCACGACGCCGAGCGTGTGGATCAGCGCCGCGCCGCGAAAGCGGAAGCGCGACAGGATGGTGGCGAGCGGCACCGCGATGAGGCTCGCGAGCACGACCGTCATGGCGGCGACGTAGATCGAGTTCCAGAACGCCTCGCGCAGCAGCGCGGTGCGGAAGAAGTCGCCGAAATGGACGAGGCTGAAGCCGCCGTCGGGGCCGGTGAAGGCGACCCGGATGACGCGCACGAGCGGCACGACCAGGAAGGCGATCAGGAACAGCGCGACGAGCAGCGAGCGCCAGCGACCTGCGCGAGGCTCGCGTTGTAGCGGGCGAGGAAGGGGCGAGCGCGCGACGCTGGAAGGGTCGGTGTTGGTGATCCGAGTCACGACGTTGGTACCGCGGTCGCGCCTCGTGTCCCGGAGACGGTACTATCCGTTCAATGGTCCGTCATGGCCGGGCTCGTCCCGGCCATCCACGTCTTCTGACGCTGCAAGCAAACCGGCAGCCGTCATCGCCGGGCCTTGACCCGGCGATCCATCATTGCTTTGCGAAGAGATGCCTGCGAGTCGCAGCCCGCGGGTGACGCCGTGCACAGCGATCGCGGTGCTCTCCTCGGCGTCATTTACCGGCCCGCCGCGCCTTCTCCGCCAGCGCCTTGGCCTCGGCGTAGTTCTTCACCGCAAACGAGTCCCACTTCTCCTCGAACTCGGCCTGGCGGCCGGCCGCCTTCTGGCCGGTCTTCAGCTCCTGGAACGAGGCGGCGATCGCCTTGTCGCCGGCTTCCTTCTCGGTGATCGGCACCGACGAGGCGAGCCTGCGCGCGTCGGCGACGAGCTTCTTCGCCTCCGCGCTGCCGCCCGCTGCCGAGCTTCTTCTCGGCGTCGTGGATCGCCTTCCAGGCGGCGTTGAGTTCCTTCAGGCGGAAGGTGATGAGCCGGTCGAACAGCGAGTTGAGCAGTTCGTAGCGCGTCTCCGACAGGTCGGCGTTGAAGTCGACGCCGGCGCCGAGCTTGGAATCCTTGAACGGATTGGGATAGCCGGCCGGCGCCTTGGCGTAGGTCGCGGGCCGCACCGGCAGCCGCTGGATCTTCGGGTCGAGCAGGATTTGCTGGCCTTCCTCCGACAGCAGGAACTCGACGAAGGCCTCCGCCGCCTTCTGGTTCTTGGCCTTGGCGATGATGCCGACGTTCGCCGGCACGATCGTGGTCACGCTCGGATAGACGAACTCGACCGGGAAGCCGGACGCCTTCGCCGACAGGCCGAAGAAATCGATCACGATGCCGATGCCGTACTGGCCGCTGTTCACCGCGTCGGGCACGCCGAACGAACGGTCGGACACCTGCGCGAAATTGCCGCCGATCTCCAGCAGCGAGCGCCCAGCCCTTGTCCCAGCCTTCGCCCTGCAGGATCGTCTCGACGGTCAGGTGCGTGGTGCCGGAGCGCGACGGCGCCGAGATGCCGACGTGGCCGAAGTAGACCGGCTTCTTGAGGTCGTCCCATTCCTTCGGCGCCGGCAGGTTGTTCGCGCGCATGTAGCGCGTGTTGTACATGATGCCGTAGCCGGAGGCGGCGAAGCCGGTATAGAAGCCGGCCGGGTCGTTGACCGGATAGGCGCCGACCTTGCTGGCGATGCCCTGCGCCTGGGCTTGTAGTTCTGCAGCAGCGAATGCTTCTTCAGGACTTCGAAGGCGTCCGGCGCCGAGGCCCAGAAGATGTCCGGCGGGCTCGACTGCGTCTCGCGGATGAAGGCGATCGCGGCCGCGGTGTTGCGGTTCTGCACCTCGACCTTGGTGCCGGGATATTTCTTCTGGAAAGCCTGGGCGAACGGCGTGGTCAGGTCCTTGGAGAACGACGTGACGATGACGAGCTTGTCCTCGAGTCCTTGGGCGAATGCCGGCCCCGCGCCCAGCGCGAGCGCGGCGGCGAGCATGATCGGCGGATGGATCGGGGTCTGCATGGCCATTGCGGCGATCCTCCATGTCGCGGCGGCAATCGCGGCCGCCGGCTCCTGGTTGATCCCAGTTGATGACAGCGCCGTGTCGGGCGCAAGCGGGTGGTCCGGCGGGCAGCGCGCGGCGCAAAACGCCCAATGGCCGGCGCAAGGCCCGGCCATCTGCAACAAGCGGCGATCGGGACCGGCCGACTTACTTGCGGGTGTCCTTGCGGCGCAGCCGCACCACCACGTCGATGCGCGCGATCTCGTAGCCCGCCGGCGCGGGCGGCATCTTGCCGACGATTTCCTCGGCGCCCGGGATATCCACCAGCGCGTTGTCGCCTTCGACGAAGAAGTGGTGATGCGCGGTGGTGTTGGTATCGAAATAGGTCTTCGAACCGTCGACCGCGACCTGGCGCAGCAGCCCGACCTCGGTGAACTGATGCAGCGTGTTGTAGACCGTGGCGAGCGACACCGGCACCTTGGCCTTGGTCGCTTCCTCGTAGAGCATTTCGGCGGTCAGATGGCGGTCGCCCTTGGCGAACAGGATCCAGCCGAGCGCCATGCGCTGACGGGTCGGGCGCAGGCCGACATCGCGCAGCATGGTGCGCGACGTCGTGCCACGGGCAGCCGTTCAGATCGGTGCGCCGCGCCTCGATCGGCGCCGGCCGGATCGCCGGCTCCAGCAGCGCTCGAAACAACCATGGTACGCGTCTGGGCCATCACTCGACGCCTCGACAGATCAGAATCCATTCTAAGATCGTTGCATTTGCAATCATATGCTTCGTGACGCCGAGATGCAAGCCATTCGCAAGGCAGCGCGTCAATTTGTGCAGCTGCAATGCGCAGATGGTGGCGCGCGGCCGGCGCGCAACCTATTTTTGCCGGAGGGGCAGCCGTTATGTTAGGAAATTAGCCCTTAGACGCGACCAGCGTCGATCGGGGCGGCGATGGACAACCGGCGGAGCAGCTTTGAATTCGAGGATTTGCTGGCGTGCGGCCGCGGCGAGCTGTTCGCCGACGGCCCGCAATTGCCGCTGCCGCCGATGCTGATGTTCGATCGCATTTCCGAGATTGCGGAGACTGGGCGGCGAATACGGCAAGGGCCTGGTCCGCGCGGTGCTCGAAGTCAAGCCCGGACCTGTGGTTCTTTCCGTGCCACTTCAAGGGCGATCCGGTGATGCCCGGCTGCCTCGGCCTCGACGCGCTGTGGCAGTTGCTCGGCTTCTTCCTCGGCTGGCTCGGCGCGCCCGGCAAGGGCCGCGCGCTCGGCCTCGGCGAGGTGAAGTTCTCCGGCCAGGTGCTGCCGACCATGAAGAACGTGGTCTACGGGCTGGAGATCAAGCGCGTGATGCGCTCGAAGCTGGTGCTCGGCATCGCCGACGGCTGGTTGTCGGCGGACGGCTCGATCATCTATCGCGCGTTCGATCTCAAGGTCGGGTTGTTCCGCGACGTCGACGCGATGAAGCCGAGCGCGGCCTGACACCAAGGCCCGGCCGTCATCCGGCCGGTAAGCGAGCGCCGATCTAGCCGGTCTGCTGCTGGAAACGCGGGGTTACGATCCGGATCGCCCAGCTGAAGCGCGGTCGCGACGCGACTTCGGAGCATGGTGCAGATGAGGCAGGGATCGATGAGACGGGTCGTCGTCACCGGGATGGGCATCGTCTCGTCCATCGGCAACAACACCCAGGAGGTGCTGGCGAGCCTGCGCGAGGCCAAGTCCGGCATCGCGCGCGCCGACGACTACGCCACGCTCGGCTTCCGCTGCCAGGTGCATGGCGCGCCGACGCTCGATCCGGCGGAAATCGGTCGATCGCCGCGCCATGCGCTTCCTCGGCCGCGGCGCGGCCTGGAACCACGTGGCGATGGATCAGGCGATCCGCGACGCCGGCCTTCAGGACCAGCGAGGTTTCGAACGAACGCACCGGCATCATCATGGGCTCGGGCGGGCCGTCGACGCGCACCATCGTCGAGGCCGCGACTGACCGCCAAGGAGAAGGGACCGAAGCGCGTCGGGCCGTTCGCCGTGCCCAAGGCGATGTCGTCCACCGCCTCGGCGACGCTCGCCACCTGGTTCAAGATCAAGGGCGTCAACTATTCGATCTCGTCGGCCTGCGCCACGTCGAACCATTGCATCGGCAATGCGATGGAGACGATCCAGTGGGGCAAGCAGGACATGGTCTTCGCCGGCGGCTGCGAGGATCTCGACTGGACCATGTCGGTGCTGTTCGACGCCATGGGCGCGATGTCGTCCGGCTTCAACCAGACGCCGGACAAGGCTTCGCGCGCCTATGACCGCGACCGCGACGGCTTCGTGATCGCCGGCGGCGCCGGCGTGCTGGTGCTCGAGGAGCTGGAGCACGCCAAGGCGCGCGGCGCGAAAATCTACGCCGAGGTCGCGGGCTACGGCGCGACCTCCGACGGCCACGACATGGTGGCGCCGTCGGGCGAGGGCGCGGTGCGCTGCATGAGGATGGCGCTGGCGGACGTGAAGGCGCCGGTCGACTACATCAATCCGCACGCCACCTCGACGCCGATCGGCGACATCAAGGAGATCGAGGCGATCCGCGAGGTGTTCGGCGCCAAATGCCCGCCGATCTCGGCGACCAAGTCGCTCTCCGGCCATTCGCTCGGCGCCGCCGGCGCGCAGGAGGCGATCTATTCGCTGTTGATGATGCAGAACGGCTTCATCTGCGAGAGCGCCAACATCGAGAACATCGATCCGGCCATGGCCGACATGCCGATCGTGCGCGAGCGGCGCGACGACGCCAAGCTCGGCTGCGTGCTGTCGAATTCGTTCGGCTTCGGCGGCACCAACGCTTCGGTCGTGTTCAAGCGGCTGGACGTGTGATGACGTCTTCAATTCCGGCAGCGTAGCGGGGACGCGGGGGAACGGGGCGTATGACGGATCTGATGCAGGGCAAGCGCGGCCTGATCATGGGGGTCGCCAACGATCACTCGATCGCCTGGGGCATCGCCAAGACCTTGGCCGCGCACGGCGCGGAACTCGCCTTCACCTATCAGGGCGAGGCGCTCGGCCGCCGCGTCAAGCCGCTCGCCGAATCGGTGAAGGCAAGCTCGTGCTGCCTTGCGACGTCGAGGACATCGTCATCGGTCGATGCGGTGTTCGCCGAGCTGCAAGAAGCAATGGGGCACGATGGATTTCCTGGTCCACGCCATCGGCTTCTCCGACAAGAACGAACTGAAAGGCCGCTACGCCGATACCACGCGCGCGAACTTCCAGCGCACCATGGTGATCTCCTGCTTCTCGTTCACGGAGGCCGCCAAGCGCGCCGCGGCGCTGATGCCGAACGGCGGCAGCATGGTCACGCTGACCTACAACGGCGGCGACCGCGCCATGCCGAACTACAACGTGATGGGCGTGGCCAAGGCCGGGCTCGAAGCGTCGGTGCGTTATCTCGCGGTCGATTTCGGCCCGCAGAAGATCCGCGTCAACGCCATCTCGGCCGGGCCGATCCGCACGCTCGCCGGCGCCGGCATCAACGACGCGCGCTACATGTTCGCGTTCCAGCAGCGTCATTCGCCGCTCGGCCGCGGCGTGACGCTCGACGATCTCGGCGGCGCCGGGCTCTATCTGCTCTCCGAACTGTCGGGCGGCGTCACCGGCGAAATCCACTTCGTCGAATTCCGGCTACAACATCATCGCCATGCCGCAGCCGGATGCGCTGCGCTCGGAGGCCGACGAGACCAAGGACGCCGCGCAGTAGCGAGATCGGCATCGCCGCAATCTGGCTTAATCGCCGCCGTTGATCGCGACGTGCGCAACGGGCTCCAATACCCTGCTCCCCTTGCGGGACGAGGGTCAGCGGAGCAGCTGCTGCGCCGCACGCGCGCAAGATCGACGTGCGAGAGGAAACCATGCCGGCGGCGCTGGACGAAAGCTACGACGGGATCATCATCGGCGCCGGCCACCACGGCCTGGTGCTCGGCAGGTATCTCGCCAAGTGCGGCCTCGACATCCTGCTGGTGGATCGCCGGCTGCAATACGGCGGCGGGCTGTCGACCGCAGGAGGTGACGAAGCCGGGCTTCTATCACAACCTGCATTCGATCAATCACTTCCACATCAGCGAGACGCCCTGGTTCAAGGACCTGGACCTCGCCGACCGCGTCACCTACATCACGCCGCGCTATGAGCTCGGCCAGCCGCATCTCGACGGCACCGCGCTGGTGTTCGGCCGCGACCTCGAGGAGACGCTGGCCAACGTCGCGCGCTTCTCCAAGAAGGACGCCGCAGACCTTCCGCGACTGGAACCGCAAGGCCGAGGAGATCACCGCCGCGCATCTTCCTGCCGGAGCGCTATGCCGAGCCGCTGCCGCAGGCCGAGCGCGAGGCGCTGCTGTCGCGCAGCGCGATCGGCCGCGACTTCCTGGCGATGACGCGACGGCAGCCGTTCGACGTGGTGCACGAGCTGTTCGAGAACGAGCACGTGCAGCTCCTGTTCCTGTTCAAGGTGTCGCTGTTCGGCACCTGGCTGGTCGATACGCTGTCGGGCACGAGCCCGATGGGCTCGGTGATCCGCGCCTTCGATCTGCAAAGCGGCTACCAGCTCTGCCAGGGCGGCTCGTTCAATCTGGCGCGCGGGCTGATGGAGACCTTCATCGCCGCCGGCGGCCGCTTCCAGCCGCAGGTCAACATCGAGCGCATCCTGATCGAGGGCGGCAAGGCCACCGGCATCGTGCTCGCCGACGGGCGCACGGTGCGCGCCCGGCAGTTCGTCGCCTCCACGCTCGACGTGCACCAGACCTTCGAGAGCCTGATCGGCCGCGCGCAGCTGCCGGCGTCGTTCCTGAAGAAGCTCGACGGCTTCCAGTACACCAAGTGGGCGCTGTTCGGCCTGCATCTCGCGCTGAACGAGCCGGTGCGGCTCACATCCGAGAGCGTTCGATCCCAACATCCACCGCACGCTGAAATGGAGCCTCGGCGCCGAGACCATGGACGACCTGATGGCCGCGCACAAGGACGTGGTCGCCGGCCGCGTGCCGGAGCATCGTGCAGTTCGGCGCGGGCCCGCTGAGCGTGCTCGATCCGACGCCAGGCGCCGCCCGGCAAGCACACGCAATACGCCTGGCACGTGATGCCGTTCGATCCCGACATCGGCGGCCAGGACTACGAGGACTTCAAGCGCGAGTTCGCCGACAGGATCATCGAGAAGTGGTCGCGCTACGCATCCGAACATGACGCGCAAGAACATCATCGGCCAGTACGTCTACACCGCGCGCGAATACGTCGCCGAGTTCCCGCAGATGCGCGGCGGCGACATCTTCATGGGCGCGTTCAACGCCGAGCAGGTGATGTACAACCACTTCGGCTACCGCACGCCGGTCGGACGGCTCTACATGGCGGGCTCGGCCGCGCATCCCGGCGGCGCGATCTCCGGCGGCTCGGGCTACATCAGCGCCGGCATCATCGCGCGCGATCTCGGGCTGAAGCTGTGGTGGAAGCCGTGGGATGCGCGGCGAGGCGCTACGCGCGGTGCCGGCCGCCGCGGCGTGATTGCGCGTCACGACAGCACTTGCCTTTCGGCACTTGCCGTTCGCGCGCAACTCGATCGAAGGTCCGTGAAAGTCGAAGCTTGTGAACTGCGAGTTCGGCCGCGCCGGAAGCCGAGGGTGATGCGAAAGCAATCGTCATCGCTGGGTCTGCGCGCAGCCATCATGATAAGATCGATGCCTTAGTCGGTTTGAGGAGGTGCCACCGTCGACGGTATTTCAGTTCAATTGAAGAGGAGACTGTCATGAAATGGGCTCTGCGCTTTGGACTTGCCCTGTGTCTCGGAAGTCTTCTTTCGGTGCTCTGCGCGCAAGATGCTCACGCATTCTGCTTCAGCAGCGCGAACTGTCCGCCGGGCCTGACCTGTCGCCCGGGGTTCTTGAACATCCCGGTGTGCCGGGAGATTGCCTGCAACTCCAACCTCGATTGCCCACCCAACCAGCGGCCGTGCGCCGGCGGCGCCTGTTCGCCGCTACCGGCCGGCGCGCCCGGCAGTTCCACCCCAAGCGGGGGCGGAAGCAGTCGGGCGGGCGTGGGACAGGCGTGTGGCCTGGTGCAGATGGGAGGCGGCGTCGTCAACAGCGTGGCCTGCAGGCATCCCCTCCAGTGCCAAAATGGTCGATGCCGGCAACCGGTGATTTAGATCGGTCGTCGGCGAATGTGCTGAGGGGTGATCGGCGCATCGCTTCGCACTATGCCCGGGACAGAAAGCTACAGCGCGGTCTCGCGCTCGAGCTTCAGCTTGTTCTCCAGGCAGTAGTAGCCCGACAGCCGGCTGACGAGCTTAAGCCTGATCCAGTCGTTGAGGATGCGGCTGACGTTCTCGCGTGCGATCCCCGCCATGGCGGCAACGTCGCTCTGGCGAAATCTTCTGCCGGATCAGGATGCGCCCGCCGCCGACGTCCTGCCCGAACGCCTCCGACAGGTCGAGCAAAGCGCGCGCCACCCGGCCCTTGAGCGGCAGGAAGCTTCCGGCCGCGAGCACCGCATCGGTGTCGCGCAGGCGCGCGGCGAGCAGCGAGACGAGGTTCTTGTAGACCTGCGGATGCTGGTCGGCGAAGGCGAGAAACGTCGTGCGGCTGACGAAGCTCAGCTCGGAATCGCGCACTGCCGAGACCGACGCCGAACGCGGCAGCCCGTCGATGGTGGCAAGCTCGCCCACGATCGCGCCGGGCCCGACGATGGCGAGGATGCGCTCGGTTCCTGACGGCGAGATGATGCTGACCTTGAGGAGGCCCTGCTCGACGCGATAGCAGCCGTCGCCCGGATCGCCCGCGATGAACAGCACCGCGTCGGCGGCGAGCCGGACCGGCTTGGCGCTGTCGAACAGCTGTGCCGACAAATCCTCCGGGAAAGACCGAAAACAGGTTGGCGGGTGGAGACCCCTGTTTCGTCATGGGCAGCCCGCGCTCACCATCGCGGCGCAACGATAACGCAGGAATCCGGGTCGATCCCGGCAAAAAAAAGCCCGCCCGGGTTAAGGACCGCGGGCGGGGGGGAGTGCTTGGGAGGAGGAACGTGAAGTGGAACGTCAGAGTGGGGTCGTGGAGTGTGGTACGTCGGTGAACAGGGTTCCGTCAGACAATCCGGCCGGTGAGGACGGCGCGGGTAATGTCGGCGGGTGTCAGGCCGAGCCGGGTGAGTTCGCTCGGAGTCTTGCGGCGCAGCTCGTGATAACGGGCCTCGATTTCGCGTCCTTCACGCGCGCCATGGGCGATGTCTTCGAAGAAGCATGCAATCACTGAGAGCAGAGAGGTCCGGCGGGGGGTGGTGTCGGCGTGGGTGTTGAAGGTGATGGTCGTCATGGTCTGTCCCCTTCGGTCTGGTCCCAGAGCCACTGTGCTCGTTGCATAATCAAACCCTACGCCCCGGCCCGAGATTGCGATGTGTTGGCCATCACAGAAATGGCGATTCCGGTCGAGACCCATAAGCCTTTGATATTGCCGAATATAAACGCAAACGGGGCGCCCTTTCGGGCGCCCCGGGGTATCTGGATGCCGGTCGGCTATTCGCCAGCAGCGGCCTGCTGCTGCTGGTCGCGCTCGACCTTCTGGCGGGCCTCGAGGTCCTCGCCGGTCTGCTGGTCGACCACCTTCATGGACAGCCGGACCTTGCCGCGCTCGTCAAAGCCCAGGAGCTTGACCTTCACCTTGTCGCCCTCCTTGACCACGTCGCCGGTCTTCTGCACGCGCTGCGGAGCGAGCTGGCTGATGTGCACGAGCCCGTCCTTGGCGCCGAAGAAGTTCACGAACGCGCCGAAGTCCATCACCTTGACGACGGTGCCTTCGTAGATGTGGCCGATCTCCGGATCGGAAGCGATCGACTTGATCCAGTTCACTGCCGCCTTGATCGACTCGTTGTTGGCCGACGCAACCTTCACCGTGCCGTCATCCTGGATGTCGATCTTGGCGCCGGTCTTCTCGACGATCTCGCGGATCACCTTGCCGCCTGTGCCGATCACCTCGCGGATCTTGTCGGTCGCGATCTTGAAGGTCTCGATGCGCGGCGCGTACTCGCCGAGCTCGGCGCGCGCAACCGTACAGCGCACTGCGCCATCTCGCCCAGGATGTGCATGCGGCCGTCCTTGGCCTGGCCGAGCGCGATCCGCATGATCTCCTCGGTGATGCCGGCGATCTTGATGTCCATCTGCAGCGAGGTGACGCCGTGCTCGGTGCCGGCTACCTTGAAGTCCATGTCGCCGAGATGATCCTCGTCGCCGAGGATGTCGGAGAGCACCGCGAAGCGCTGCTCTTCCTTGATCAGCCCCATCGCGATGCCCGCGGTGGCGCGCTTGAGCGGCACGCCGGCGTCCATCAGCGCGAGCGATGTGCCGCACACCGTCGCCATCGACGACGAACCGTTCGAACTCGGTGATCTCCGACACGACGCGGATGGTGTAGGGGAAGTCATCCTTGACCGGCAGCACCGGATGGATCGCGCGCCAGGCAAGCTTGCCGTGGCCGATCTCGCGGCGTCCCGGCGCGCCGATGCGGCCGGTCTCGCCGACCGAGAACGGCGGGAAGTTGTAGTGCAGCATGAACGTCTCTTTGTACGTCCCCTGCAGCGCATCGACCCACTGCTCGTCCTCGCCGGTGCCGAGCGTCGCGACCACCAGCGCCTGCGTTTCGCCGCGCGTGAACAGCGCCGAGCCATGGGTGCGCGGCAGCACGCCGGCCTCGGCGACGATCGGGCGAACGGTCTTCACGTCGCGGCCATCGATGCGCTGGCCGGTGTCGAGGATGTTCCAGCGGACGATTTTGGCTTCGAGATCCTTGAACACGCCGGCGACCTGGGTCATTGGCCGTTCCGGATTGTCGGCGCCGCCCGGGAAGAAATGCTCCATCGCTTTCTTCTTCGCCGCGTCGACGGCGTCGTGGCGCTGCATCTTGTCCGGGATCGCGTAGGCCTTGCGCAGGTCCTGCTCGACGACGCCGAGCATCTCCTTCTCGATCGCCGAATTGTCCGGCATCGCGAAGTCGCGTGGCTCCTTAGCGGCCTTCTCGGCGAGCCGGATGATGGCGTCGATCACCGGCTGGAAATGCCGGTGGCCGAACATCACCGCGCCGAGCATGATGTCCTCGGACAGTTCCTTGGCTTCCAACTCGACCATCAGAACCGCGTCCTGCGTGCCGGCGACGACGAGGTCGAGCTGGCTTTCCGCCATTTCGTCGATCTGCGGGTTCAGCACGTACTCGTTGTTGATGAAGCCGACGCGGGCGCCGCCGATCGGGCCCATGAACGGCGCGCCGGACAGCGTCAGCGCCGCCGAAGCCGCCACCATCGCGACAATGTCGGGATCGTTTTCGAGGTCGTGCGACAGTGTGTTGATGATCACCTGGGTGTCGCAGCGCCAGCCGTCGGCGAACAGCGGCCGCACCGGGCGGTCGATCAGGCGTGAAGTCAGCGTCTCCTTCTCGGTCGGCCGGCCTTCCCGCTTGAAGTAGCCGCCGGGGATGCGGCCCGCGGCGTAGAACTTCTCCTGATAGTTGACCGTCAACGGCAGGAAGTCGACGCCGGGCTTCGGCTGTTTGGACGCGACCACGGTCGCGAGCACGGTGGTTTCGCCGTAGGTGGCGACGACGGCGCCATCGGCCTGGCGTGCGACCTTTCCGGTTTCCAGGGTTAGCTTGCGGCCACCCCAGTCGAGTTCAACACGGTGGATATCGAACATTGCGATTGTCTCTCATGGTTTTCGCGAAGGGACGACGGCCATGAGCAAGACGGCGAGACGCTGTTCCGCGCGGTCAAGCCGCGCCACGCATGATCCGGAAAAGTCGCGGACTTTTCGAACACGATCATGCGCCTGGATCGGAAAGCATCCGGCGATCCTGCCATGGCCTTCGAGCCTCCGTTGAGGCGAACCGGCGCAAAGTCCTCGGAGATCGCGGCCGGTTCAAATATCGGCAGCACCTGTGCTGCCGGTGAAACGACGGACTGATAAGCGTCCGCATGCAACGCGCGGAAAATCCGCGCGCCAATAGCTCAGCGGCGGATGCCCAGCTTGTCGATCAGCGTCCGGTAGCGACCTTCATCGGCGCGCCGGAGGTAATCGAGAAGCTGGCGACGCTGCGACACGAGCTTCAAGAGCCCGCGCCGTGAGTGGTTGTCCTTGACGTGCGTCTTGAAATGTTCGGTCAGGTTGTTGATCCGTTCGGACAGGATCGCGACCTGAACCTCGGGCGAGCCCGTGTCGCCGGTCTTGGTGGCATATGTCTTGATGACTTCGGCCTTGCGGCCGGTTGCGATCGACATCGTCTAGCGACCTTGTTGCGGCCCGCGGCTTCCCAACAGCCCGGCCAGGTTGAACACGCGCTTGGGGACGATCTCGCCGCGGTCGACTTCGGCCAGGGCCACCAAGCGGCCCGACGCCGTGACATGGACCGTGCCGCGGAAGATGGGAGCGTCCCGTCCGCGCAACAAAACGGCTTGGCCCCGCTGGAGCCTTGCCGCATCTGCCCGACTGACGGCCAGCGCCGGGATGTCGTCCAGCGCGGTCTCGACGGGCATGAGCGCGTCGGCAAGGCTTGCCTCGCCGGCGGCTGCTCTATGGCACAGGGCGGCAAGCCATTCCAGCGAAATCATGTCGTTTTCGCCGAACGAGCCGACCGACTGACGCCGCAACGACTGGATATGGCCGAAGCAGCCGAGCTCCCGGCCGATATCGCGCGCCAGCGCCCGCACATACGTGCCTTTGCCGCATTCCGCCTCGAATTCGGCATGATCCGGGTCCGGCACGTTAACCAGGTTCAGACGGTGAATTTCGACCGGCCGCGCCGCCAATTCGACCACCTCGCCGTCGCGGGCGAGATCGTAGGCACGCTCGCCGTCGACCTTGATCGCAGAAAAGCGTGGCGGTGCCTGCGCGATCGTGCCGGTGTAGCGCGGCAACAGCGCCTCGATCGCGGCCCGCTGCGGGCGTTCGGTGCTGGTCGCCACAACCTGCCCGTCGGCGTCGTCGGTGTCGCGCTCCTCGCCCCAGCGCACCGTGAAGCGGTAGACCTTGCGGCCGTCCATCACGAACGGCACGGTCTTGGTCGCTTCGCCGAGCGCGATCGGCAGACAGCCCGAGGCGAGCGGATCGAGCGTGCCGGCGTGACCGGCGCGCTTGCACGAGAACAGCCGCTTGATCGCGCCGACCGCCTGCGTCGAGGTCATGCCGACGGCCTTGTCGAGCACGATCCAACCGTGGATATCGCGCTTCTCGCGACGGAACTGCTGCTTGGGCTTGCCCGTTCGCTCCGCTGCCTCGCTTGCATGCGGGGAAGCATCAGGACGCGCGTTTGCGACTGCATCGCTCCCGTCGGGCGCCCCCCCGAGCGCAGGAGATGAGGGCGGAAAGAGCTTGGCCGAATCGCCACTCATGATTCTTTTTCGTCTTTTTCGTCGTCGTCGCGCTTGAGGTCGCGCTGGACTGCAGGCGTTCGCAAAAGCTTCTCTATTCGTTCCGCTTCGTCGAATCGTTCGTCGGCGCGGAATCGAATTTCAGGAGCAAATTTTAAGTTAACGCGCTGCGCGATCTCGCCGCGCAGGAAGCGCTTGTTGCGGTCGAGGGCTTCCAGCACCGGCGCGATGTCGCGCCCGCCGAGCGGCATCACATAGATCGTGGCGAGCCGAAGGTCCGCGGTCATACGAACCTCCGGCACCGTGACGAGATGACCCTCCAGCACGGGATCGTGCACCTCGCCGCGCGTCAGCATATCGGAGACCGCGTGGCGGATGAGCTCGCCGACGCGCAGCGCGCGCTGCGATCCGCCCGGGGAAGAGTCGCGATGGTGTTTCTGCCGCACAGTTGTCGTCCAAAATTGCAGCCGCCATGCCCGCGCTTGTCGCGGGCATCCACGTCTTGCTTCATCGAAGGAAGGAAGGCGTGGATGGCCGGGACAAGCCCGGCCATGACGATGGAAAAATGCGGAGAAATTTCGCCTGTCTGAGACTTCGAACTCAGAGCGAGCGTTGCACCGTCTCCACCCGGTAGCACTCGATCACGTCGCCTTGCCGCATGTCCTGGTAGTTCTCGAACGCCATGCCGCACTCCTGGCCGGCGACGACCTCGCGCGCGTCGTCCTTGAAGCGCTTGAGCTGGATGAGCTTGCCCTCGTGGATGACGACGTTGTCGCGAATGAGGCGCACACGCGCGCCGCGCTCGACCTTGCCGTCGGTCACGCGGCAGCCGGCCACCTTGCCGACCTTGGAGACGTTGAAGATTTCCAGGATCAGCGCGTTGCCCAGCATGGTCTCGCGCCGCTCCGGCGTGAGCAGGCCGGACATGGCCTTCTTCACGTCGTCGACCAGGTCGTAGATGATGTTGTAGTAGCGGATCTCGATGCCGTCGCGCTCGGCCGCCTCGCGCGCTTCCTTGTGGGCGCGCACGTTGAACGCAATGATCGCGGCGCCCGAGGATTCCGCAAGCGTCACGTCGGACTCGGTGATGCCGCCGGCGCCGGAATGGATGATGCGGGCCGCGACCTCGTCGGTGCCGAGCTTCTCCAGCGCGCCGGAGATCGCTTCCAGCGATCCCTGGACGTCGGTCTTCACGATCAGCGGGAATTCCTTGCGGCCAGAGGTCTTGAGCTGCGACATCATCTGCTCGAGCGAGCCGCGCATGCCGGTTGCATGGGCCGCACTCTTTTCGCGCTTCTGGCGCACGCGATAGTCGCTCAGTTCCCGGGCGCGGGCCTCGCTCTCGACGACGGCGAGCCGGTCGCTGGCCTCCGGCGTGTCGTTGAAGCCCAGAACTTCGACCGGAACCGAAGGGCCGGCCGCCTGTACCGACTCGCCGGTATCGTTGACCAGTGCGCGGACACGGCCCCATGCGGCGCCGGCCACGATGATATCGCCGACATGCAGCGTGCCACGCTGCACGAGAACGGTCGCGACCGGGCCGCGGCCGCGGTCGAGCTTGGCTTCGATCACGGTGCCTTCGGCGGCGCGTTCCGGATTGGCCTTGAGGTCGAGGATTTCGGCCTGCAGCCCGATCATTTCGAGCAGCTGGTCGAGGTTCTGGTTCTTGGTCGCCGAGACTTCGACATCGACCACGTCGCCGCCGAGCGACTCGACCTGCACCTCGTGCTGCAACAGCTCGGTGCGCACCCGCTCGGGCTTGGCATCGGCCTTGTCGATCTTGTTGATCGCCACGATCATCGGCACCTTAGCGGCCTTGGCGTGGTTGATCGCCTCGACCGTCTGCGGCATCACGCCGTCGTCGGCCGCGACCACCAGAACGACGATGTCGGTGACCTTGGCGCCGCGGGCGCGCATCGCGGTGAACGCGGCGTGGCCGGGCGTGTCGATGAAGGTGATCTTGCCGTGCGACGGCGAGGCGACCTGATAGGCGCCGATATGCTGGGTGATGCCGCCGGCCTCGCCCGCCGACCACATCGGTGGAGCGGATCGCGTCGAGCAGCGAAGTCTTGCCGTGGTCGACGTGGCCCATGACGGTCACGACCGGCGCGCGCGGCACGAGCGCCGCCGGATCGTCGGCCACGTCGAACACGCCTTCTTCCACGTCGGCTTCGGCGACCCGCTTGACGGTGTGGCCGAGTTCCTCCGCGATGAGCTGCGCGGTGTCGGCGTCGATCATGTCGTTGATCGTCGCCATCTGGCCCTGCTTCATCAGAAGCTTGATCACGTCGACGGAGCGCTCGGCCATGCGGTTGGCGAGTTCCTGGATGGTGATCGCCTCCGGGATCGTGACCTCGCGCACGAGCTTCTCCTTCGGCTCGCCGCTCGCCGTCCTTGGTGCGGCGCCGCTCGCGGCGGCGGAAGGCGGCCTCCGAGCGCTCACGGACCTCGTCGGCGGACAGCGCGGTGACCAGCGTCAGCCGGCCGCGCGGCTTTTCAATGCGGGTGCGGGCCGGCCGCGGCGGGGGCACCGGGCGGACGACGCCGCCGGGGCCGCGGCGGAAGCGCGGTGCCTCCTCCTCGTCAGCCTCGAGTACGGGTCGCGCGCCGGCCGGCCTTGCAGCCGCTGTGGCAGCGGTTTCGGGTTCGCCGAAACGCTTCTTGGCGACCTCGTCGGCCTTGCGCTTGGTTTCCTCGTCGTGCTTGCGGCGCTCTTCCTCGTCGCGCTTGCGGGCCTCGGCGGCGTCGCGTTCGGCCTTCTCGCTCGACTCGCGCATCGCGCGCAGCCGCGCCTCCTCCTCGGCGATCTTGCGCTCCTCGGCCTCGCGCAGCCGTGCATCGCCGAGCGCGTGGGCGCGGCGGTTACGCTCCTCCTCGGTCAGCGTGCGCAGCACGACGCCCGACGATCGCGGCGCGGGCGCGGCCGACGATGCGGGTGCCGACGCCGCGCCTCTGGCCGGGGCGGCAGCACTGGCTGGCGCTCCGCGCCTCGCCACCGGAGCCGCCGGCGCGACCGCGACCGGAGCCGGTTCCGGCTTGGCATCGCCGCCGACCGACCGCCGCTTCTTGACCTCGACGACCACCTGCTTGCTGCGGCCATGGCTGAAGCTCTGGCGCACCGTGCCGGTCTCGGTGCGCGGCTTAAGCGAAAGCGTCGACTTCGAGGTCACGCTCAGCGTCTTGTCGCCAGGGGACTTGGTCTCAACCATTCAGGCTCGATTCCTGTCAATTCGAGGCATGGGCCTTGCCGCTTCCGGCCGGATCGCCGGTCAGAAAGCGCTCAAGGCGCTGACAACGCGCCAAAAACGTATCGCTGGCAGGGCCGGCAAGCAGGGCTGCATGTACCACATTTGACCGGCCTAATGCCAAATCCAATTGCCCCCCCGAAAGCCGCGTGATGACCGGGACCGGCCCGTCCGCCTGCCGCCGGCGCAGCGCCTGGGCGAGCTTTGCGATGCCGGCAGGCGCCGCCTCGGCAGCATGGATCAGGGCCACGATCCGCTCATCCTCGAGCGCCGCCTCGACCTTGCTAAAACCCGTAACCGCGAGGCCGGACTTGCCGGCGATCGCCAGCGCGTCGAGGGCTGAGCGAAGGAGCAGCCGTTCAGTCTGATCGACCAGGTCGGGCGCGACCTTGACCTCTTGCTTGAAGCCGCGCGCGAACACCTTGCGAGCCACCGCTTCGGCGAGCGTTTTGCGGTCGGCCGTGATCCAGATGCCGCGGCCCGGCAGGTTTCGCTTGAGGTCGGGCACCACGCCCTGCGGTCCAACCACAAACCGGATCATGTTATCGACCGGCTTGACCGCGCGCGTCACCGCGCAGAACCGCTCGGCTCCTGGACGGCCCCGACGGGGTCCGGCGTCGAGTTCTGCATCGGGCGTGTGGGCCAGCATCGGTCGCCCGCTCCTCTTTAGGCCTGCGGCGCCGCGGCTTCCGCGGTGACAGCCTCAGGCGCCGGAGGCAGCGCAAGATCGGCCTCGGTGACCCAGCCGGCCTTCAGCCGCGCCTGCATGATCATCGCCTCGGCGTCTTCGCGCGACAGCTCGAAGCCGTCGAGAATGCCGGGCTCGCGCTTGCTCTCGCCGTCCTTGCGCTCGGTCCACCCGGTGAGGTCGTCGGTCGCGCAGCCGGCCAGATCCTCGACCGACTTGATGCCGTTCTCGCCGAACTTGACCAGCATCGGCGTCGTGACGCCCGGAACCTCCTTGAGCTCGTCCTCAACGCCGAGTTCGCGGCGCTTGCCGTCAAGCTCGGCCTCCTGCTTGGCAAGGTAGTCGTGCGCCCGGGCCTGCAATTCGCGCGCGGTGTCCTCGTCGAAGCCCTCGATGTCGGCGATCTCCTTTTCGTCGATCACCGCCAGATCTTCGACCGAGCCGAAGCCCTCGGAGGCGAGCAACTGCCCGACCACCTCGTCGACGTCGAGCGCATCCATGAAAATCTTGGTGCGGCTTTGGAACTCGGCCTGTCGGCGTTCCGACTCCTCCTGCTCGGTCAGGATGTCGATATCCCAGCCGGTGAGTTGCGAGGCGAGGCGGACGTTCTGGCCGCGCCGGCCGATCGCAAGCGAAAGCTGCGCGTCCGGCACCACCACCTCGATGCGCTCGCGGTCCTCGTCGAGCACCACCTTGGCGACTTCGGCGGGCGCCAGCGCGTTGACCACGAAGGTCGCGATGTCCGGGGACCACGGAATGATGTCGATCTTCTCGCCCTGCAGCTCGTTGACTACCGCCTGCACGCGCGAGCCGCGCATGCCGACGCAGGCACCGACCGGATCGACCGAAGTGTCGCGCGAGATCACCGCGATCTTGGCGCGCGAGCCCGGGTCGCGGGCCACCGCCTTCACCTCGACGATGCCGTCGTAGATTTCCGGCACCTCCTGGGCGAACAGCTTGGCCATGAACTGCGGGTGCGTGCGCGACAGGAAGATCTGCGGGCCGCGCGGCTCGCGCCGCACGTCGTAGATATAGGCGCGGATGCGGTCGCCGTTGCGCATGGTCTCGCGCGGCAGCATCTCGTCGCGTCGCACGATCGCCTCGCCGCGGCCGAGGTCGACCACCACGTTGCCGTATTCGACCCGCTTGACGATGCCGTTGACGATGTCACCGATGCGGTCCTTGAACTCCTGATACTGCCGGTCGCGCTCGGCCTCGCGTACCTTCTGCACGATCACCTGCTTCGCCGATTGTGCGGCAATGCGGCCGTACTCCAGCGGCGGCAGGCCGTCGGCGATGGTGTCGCCGACCTGCGCCGCCGGATTGCGCTTGCGCGCCTCTTCGAGGCTGATCTGGTTCGCCGGGTTCTCGACGTTGTCGACCACCAAGAGATGGCGAGCGAGCCGCAGTTCGCCGGTCTTGGCGTTGATCTCGGCGTGCACGTCGGTTTCGGCGCCGTAGCGCGAACGTGCCGCCTTGGCGATGGCGTCCTCCATCGCGGTGATGACGATGTTGCGATCGATCGCCTTCTCGCGGGCGACCGCGTCCGCAATCTGCAACAGCTCGAGCCGGTTGGCGCTGACAGCCATCGCTAGTCTCCTCCGTGCTGGGCGCGCCGGCCTTTGCCGCCGGTGCGCGGTAAATTCGGGTGGCGGGGCACGCCCGCCGGGTTGCCATTGGTCGAAGCGGGCTCGGGCGCATCGCTCGATTCGCGCAGCGCTCGCTCGGCCTGCTTGCCGCGCCGCAGCGCCTCCGAGATCAGTGCGTCGGTGAGCACGAGCTTCGCTTCGTCCATGTCCTCGATCGGCAGCAGCACGTCGGCCGGTTCGCCTGCAGCAACATCGTCGCGCCGGATGCGCGCGTTGTTGTCCTCGGTGCCCAGCAGCAATCCGCGAAAGCGCTTGCGGCCGTCAATCATCACCGCCATCTCGATCTTCACGAAATTGCCGGCGTAGCGCTCGAAGTCGGAGCGCCGCACCAGCGGCCGGTCGATGCCGGGCGACGACAGTTCGAGCCGGTAGGCACGGTCGAGCGGATCGGTAACGTCGAGCACGGGCGACAGCGCGCGCGAAGCGGCTTCGCAATCGTCGATGGTCATCGTGCCGTCGGGTCGCTCCGCCATGACTTGCACGGTGCAGCCTTCGAGGCCGGAGACCCGCACGCGCACCAGCCGATAGCCGATGCTTTCGAGCACAGGCTCGACAATCGCGGCGATCCGCGCGCCCAATCCGGGTTCCACGATGAGGCGCCGCTCGGCGCCCCGTGCAGTCTCGATAGTCTCGGTCATCCGTCCGCTTCGGTGTCCGTAGCCAGCTGGAATTTCCGCGTTTTTTGCCCCGCCGGCCCGTGGGCGCGCGCGGGTAACAAAAAAGAGCGGGTCCCGGGGGGCCCACTCTCAAAAGCCGTTCGGATCCAATCCGACCGTTATGAGATGTCCATAACAGACGCGGGGAATATAGCGATTTGCCGACCCGGCGCAAGGGCGGTCTGGCTAAACGGTTCGTTCATCAAGCCGACCTAATATGAGCTCCACGGCCGCGGTATGCGTGCGCGTCGGCAGGGTTTGTGCATGTCCGCGTCTGCGTTGGTGATCCCCGAGCTCGAACAAGCCATCCGTCACGGTTCGAACGAGCGGCGCGCGCAGATGCTCAAGCGCATCGCCGGCCTATTCGCCGATGGCGCATCGCAATTCAATGCCGATCATGTCGACCTGTTCGGCGACATACTGCGCAGGTTTGCGTCCGAAGTCGACGCCAAGGCCCGTGCGGAACTCTCCCGGTGCCTTGCACCGATCGGTAACGCGCCGGCGAAGCTGATGCGCACGCTCGCCACGGACGACGATATCTCGGTCGCGGGTCCGGTGTTGACGCGGTCCGCTGCGCTGAAGGACATCGACCTCGTCGACATCGCCGGCACCAAGAGCCAAGCCCACCTCGCAGCAATGGCCGCCCGCGACAGCCTCGGCGAGGCGGTCACCGATGTCCTGGTGCAACGCGGCGACGCGCAAGTGTTGCAGAGCCTCGCTGACAACCCGTCTGCCGGGCTTTCCGAGAAGGCCTTCGCCGCGCTGGTGCGGCGCGCCGCGGGTGACGACGGTCTAGCCGAGACGGTCGGAAGGCGGCGCGACATTCCGGCGCCACTGTTCCGCGATCTTCTGGTGCGTGCCACCGCCGACGTGCAGCAGAGGCTGCTCGCGACCGTCAGGTCGGACGCCCCGGACAAAACCGCGCACGAACCCGACAACGTCTCCGTCGACATCGCCAGGGCCGCGCGCGGGCGTGACTATTCCGTGGCACAGCGCGCCGTCCTCGAGATGCAGAAGGCCGGCAAGCTCGGCGAAACGGAGCTCGCTGGCTTCGCCAACGACAAGAAGTATGAGGAGACGATCGCTGCGCTGTCGCTGCTCTGCGGGGTGTCGATCGAGGTGGCAGACCGCCTGATGACCGGCGACCGACCTGACCCGGTGCTGATCCTCTGCAAGGCTACGGGCTACGGCTGGCCCACGGTGCGCTCCGTCATCATGGCGCGTCCGGGCGCAAGGAGCGGGTCGGCTCAGATGCTCGAAGCCGCGTTCCGCAATTTCGAGAAGCTCTCCACGCCGACCGCCCAGCGCGTAGTGCGGTTCTGGCAGACGCGTCAGCCCGACGGCTCGGCGTAATCTACCGTCGCCGAAATGTCAGATAGCAGGGCGCGCGACCTTCGCGCTTGGCCTTGGCCTCATAGCGCGTGCCGGCGAAATCGGACCATGGCTTGCGCCAGTCGTCCGCGTGTTCGGCGATCCAGACAAAGTCGGGGGAGCGCAAGAGGCGGGTGAGCGTCCACGCCGCGTAGTCCGCGATGTCGGTCGCGAACCGGAACTCGCCGCCCGAGCGCAACAGGCCGGCAATCGACGCGACGCTGTCGTCCTGTACAAAGCGGCGCTTCCAGTGTCGCCGCTTCGGCCACGGGTCGGGATAGAGGAGATCGATCCGCGCGAGCGAGGCGGGCGGCAGCCACGGCAGTAGCTCGCTCGCATCGCCGTGGTGCAGCCGCACGTTGGCAAGCGCATGCTCTTCGATCGACGCCAGCGCTTTGGCCATGCCGTTGATGAAGGGCTCGCTGCCGATGAAGCCCGTGTGCGGACGGCGCAACGCCTCAGCGATCAGGTGCTCGCCGCCGCCGAAGCCGATCTCGAGCCGGACATCGTCGGCGCCCTGAAACAATGCGCGCAGATCGCGCGGGGCTGACGCGCCAAGATCGAGCGCAAGCCGCGGCAGCAGCGTGTCGAACAGCGCAGCCTGGCGCGGGCGGAGCGCGTGGCCCTTGCGCCGCCCGAAGAACGCGCGCGTCGAATGTGGAGTCGGGTTGTTCGGCATACGCCGTCATGGCCCGGCCTTGTGCCGGGCATCCACATCTTGCTTTGCTCGATTCAGTATCAAAGACGTGGATGACCGGGACAAGGCCCGGCCATGACGCAGATTTTCAGGACGCGCTGCGCCCGGGACAAGTCTACTTCATCGCGCTCTTGAGTGCGCTCACCATATCGGTCTTCTCCCAGGAGAAACCGCCGTCTTTTTCCGGGGCGCGGCCGAAATGGCCGTAGGCCGCGGTGCGTTTATAGATCGGCCGATTGAGCTTGAGCGTGCGGCGGATGTTGGTCGGGCGCAGCGGGAAAACGTCCTGCAGCGTCTTGGCGAGCTTGTGCTCGTCGACCTTGCCGGTGCCGTGGGTATCGACATAGAGCGACATCGGATCGGCGACGCCAATCGCGTACGCGACCTGGATCGTGCACTGATCGGCAAGCCCGGAGGCGACCACGTTCTTCGCGAGATAGCGCGCGGCGTAGGCGGCGGAGCGGTCGACCTTGGTCGGGTCCTTGCCGGAGAATGCGCCACCGCCGTGCGGCGCGTAGCCGCCGTAGGTGTCGACGATGATCTTGCGGCCGGTTAGCCCGCAGTCACCGTCCGGTCCGCCGACCACGAAGTTGCCTGTCGGGTTGACCAGGAAGTCGGAGTCCTTCTTCGGCATCCAGCCCTTGGGCAGCGCGGACGCGACCGCGTCGGCGATCAGGTCCTTGACCATGGCAGGCGTGTATTTTTTGCCGTTACGCGTCACCGCATTGTGCTGCGTCGAGACCACGACCTTGGTGCAACCGATCGGCTTGCCGTCGACGTACTGCACCGTCACCTGGCTCTTGGCGTCGGGCTGCAGATCGAAAATCTGCCCGGAGCGGCGCTTCTCCGACAGCACCTTCAGGATCTTGTGGGCGAAGTAGATCGGGGCCGGCATGTAGGAGCCCTTCTCGTAGACCTCGCTCTCGGTGCAGGCGTAGCCGAACATCATGCCCTGGTCGCCGGCGCCTTCCTCCTCCTTGCCCTTCTTCTTCTTGGCGTTGACGCCCATCGCGATGTCGGGCGACTGGCCGTGCAGCAGCACCTCGACGTCGGCGCCGTGATAGGAGAAGCCGCTCTGGTCGTAGCCGATGTCCTTGACCACGCCGCGGGCGATCTCGGTGATCAGCTCGCGGTCGACCACCGACGCGCCGCTGATGGTGCGGAACAGTTGGCCGCGGCCTTCGCCGGCAATCACGATCTTGTTGGTCGTGCACAGCGTCTCGCAGCCGAGCCGGGTGTTGATCTGACTGTCGTCGGCGATGCCAAGCTCGATGTCACGCTCGATAAAAGCGTCGAGGATGGCATCGGAAATCTGGTCGGCAACCTTGTCCGGATGGCCCTCGGACACGGACTCGCTGGTGAAGAGGTAGTTGGCGCGGGACACCGTGGCACACTCCTGCAAGGGCGGGCTTTGTGGCCGCGCCGGGTCGAACGAACGATGACGGTTTTTTGCAGTGTCCTAAAGCGCGGTCAAGGTGTGGGCAGTCGTGGGCAAACGCGGAGGTCGTAGCGTTTCGCGACTGCGATGCCCCAGCTCGTCAGTGCTCGTCGCCCACCATCTGCTCGACGAGATCGACGATCCGGCGACGCAGCTTGGCATCCTTGATGCGCATGAAGGCCTTGGTCAGCGCGAGCCCGTCGGAGGTCGCGAGGAAGTCGGACACGTAGGCCGGCGACGGCGCCTCCGACATTCCGTCGGCCTGGAAGCCAGGAACGTTCGGCGCGCCTTCAAAGAAGAACGACACCGAGACCTGCAGGATGTGGGCGATCTGCTGAAGCCGGCTCGCACCGATTCGGTTCGCGCCCTTCTCGTATTTCTGCACCTGCTGGAACGTCAACCCAAGCGCGTCGCCGAGCTTCTCCTGACTCATCCCAAGCATCATCCGGCGCATGCGCACACGAGCGCCCACGTGCTTATCGGTCGGATTGGGCGCCTTCTTCGCCATCATCTTGTTCTCAGCTCCTGATTGCTCGGTCGGTCGAGTAATGGTCACAGTTTAATCCCGCGCGCAATGCGTGAATTGCATGCATCATAGGCTGCGTCAAACGAAGTGTCCGCAAATTGGGTTGAAAATGGGTTCAAAATAGGGACAAGGCGGATTTTGATGATGCACAAGTCATTTAGCGTCTTGTGCATATGTATCATTTTGGACACTGCCGACGCAAATCTGACGCGCACCTGCCCCCTGGCGGTGACCGGGCACCTTATTGCCGGGGTAGAGAGGCTTATTGCCGACGGACGCGGCGGCGCAGGATTACGAGGACGAAAGCCGCGCCGAGGACGAGGCCGACGATGCCGTCGCCGGTCCGGACGTAGAGCGGCGGATCGATCCGGCGCGGCAGACCTCGAGTCCAGCACGCCTTCGGTTGCGAGCGGCAACGACTTGATCGTGCGGCCGAGCGGATCGATCACGGCGGAGATGCCGGTGTTGGCGGCTCGCACCAGCGGCAGGCCCTGCTCGATCGCCCGCACCCGCGCCTGCTGCAGGTGCTGGTAGGGCCCGCTGCTGCGGCCGAACCAGCCGTCGTTGGTGAGATTGACGAGCCATCCCGGCCGCTCGCTGCGCGGTACCGCCTCGTCCGAAAAGATGATCTCATAGCAAACCAGTGGCAGGAAGCGCGGCGCCCGCGGCACGTTCTGGGCGCGACGGCGATCGCCGGGGATGAATCCCCCGGGAAGCTTGGTGAGCTGCAGCAGCCCAAGCTGTTCCAGCAGTGCCTGCATCGGCAGGTACTCGCCGAACGGGACGAGGTGGACCTTGTCGTAGATCGACAGGACCGAGCCGTCGTGGTCGATCACGTAGACCGAATTGTAGGCGCCTTCGGGCTTGGCGCCCGGCAAGTCCTCCGGCGGGCGCACCGCTCCGGTGATCAGCACCGTGCCCTGCGGCAGGAACTTCGCGATCTGCGCCATCGCGTCGGGCTCGCGCGTCAGGAAGAACGGAAACGCCGATTCCGGCCAGATCAGATGAGTCACGTCGCGCACGCCGGTCGTTTGCGGTCCAGTCGAACGGTCCGAGAGCGCGAGGTAATGACTCATAACCTTTTGCTTGGCCGCGTAGTTGAACTTGTCGTCCTGCGGCAGGTTGGGCTGCATGATCCGCAACTTCACGCCCTCGACGAACTGCGTCGGCATGCGCGACATTCGCAGCGCGCCGAACCCCGCAAGCCCGACGAGCAGCAGGATCCCGATCGACACCGGCAGCCACGGCCGTCGCGTCTGGACGCGGTCGTCGGCAAGCGTCGCCGGCGACGCGAAGATGAAGACCGTGAGAAAGGTGAGGCCCCAGATGCCGATCAGCGACGCCCCTTGCGCGAGCATCAACGGGCTGGTCAGCGCGTAGCCGTAGACGTTCCACGGAAAGCCGGTGAGCAAGTGGCCGCGCAGCCATTCGGCGAGCGTGAGCGACGCTGCCAGCGCGATCAGCCGGATCGGTCCGCGGGTCCACAGCGCGCGCGCAAGCGCAACACCGAAGGCGGTGTAGAGCGCCATCCCGGCCGGCAACCCGATTACCGCGACCGGCAGCAGCCACCCGAACGTGTCAAAGTCGACCAGGAAGGCAAAACCGACCCAGTAGAGGCCGGCGAGGAAATAGCCGAAGCCGAACCACCAGCCGACGATGATCGCGCTCGGCACGCCCCCGAGCCTGCCGGCGGCGGCGCCGTCGATCATCCAGACCAGCAGCGGGAACGTGAAGAACAGCACCGGCCAGGCATAGATCGGGGCCATTGCCGCGGCTGACAGCACGCCGGCGCCGAACGCAATACCCACCCTCCGCAAGCCCCAGGCCAGCACGACGGAATGCGCAAAGCGCATGATCCGCCGCGTGATCGGGTGGATGGCAGGCGTGGTCACGGCTGGCCCGGTGCCTTCGGCCGCTGGGTCGACTGGGGCGGTTTGGGTTCGGCGACCGCGGCATCCGGCGGCGGCGCGGGCGCGATGGCGGGGCTCGCGGTCTCCGGCGTGCTGTAGCGCCGTCGGCCATCGCGATCGCGCTCGACGGCGCGGTTCTTGTTGTGGTGGATGCGGACCTTCTTGATCCGCCTCGGATCGGCGTCCAGCACCTCGATCTCGTAGCCGGTCGGGCCGGGGACCAATTCGCCGCGCACCGGCAGGCGGCCGACCCGCGCCATCATATAGCCGCCGATGGTATCGACCTCGCCGGCGGCCTCGCCGGCGTCGAATTCGCCGACGGCCTTGGTCACGTCGTCGAGGCTCGCGCGGGCGTCGGCCACGAACGATCCGTCGGGCTGGCGCACCACGGATGCGGCCTCGTCCTCGTCGTGCTCGTCAGCGATGTCGCCAACGATCAGTTCGACGATGTCCTCAATCGAAACGAGGCCGTCGGTACCGCCGTATTCGTCGACCACGAGCGCAAGATGGATGCGGGTCGCCTGCATCTTGGCGAGCAGGTCGAGCGCCGGCATCGATGGCGGCACGAACAGCATGGTGCGCACAATCCGGGTCGACGACAGCGGCAGCGCGAGGTCGACCGCCTTGAGGTCGAGGCCTGCCGGCAGCGGCTTCTTGCGCTTGGAATTCTTCTCGGGATCGACCGTCGCCCGCGCCGTCATGAAGGCGATAAGGTCGCGGATGTGCACCATTCCGATCGGGTCGTCGAGCGTGTCGTCATAGACCACGAGGCGCGAGTGCGCGGCGTTCTCGAACACCTTCACCAGTTCGCCCAGCAAGATGTGCCGCTGCACTGCGACGATGTCGGCGCGCGGCACCATGACATCCTCGATCCGGCGTCCGCGCAGCGCCAGGATGTTCTGGAGCATGGTGCGCTCTTCCGGCGACACGCCGGTCTCGCCCGGCACCGCCGATTCCAGCACCACCTCGATGTCGGCCCGCGTCGGTCCGCTCTTCCAGGTCCAGCCCAGGATCGCGCGCGCAAGGCGCGCGAAGAAGCCATCGTTTTCCGCCGGCAGCGGGAACGGAATCGGCACCGGCAGATTGCGGTGCTCGGGCTGCGGTACGGGCTCGGCTGTGCCTGCAGATGGGTTGGCGTTCACGTCAGCCATGGCGCGCCTCAGCCGCGAACGCCGTCGCCGGCGTAGGGGTCGGGTACGGCAAGCTGCGCCAGGATCCGAACTTCGAGTCGTTCCATCCTGCGCGCATCGCGGATGTTCTGGTGATCGTAGCCGAGGAGATGCAGGAAACCATGGACCGCGAGATGGGCGAGATGGTGTCCGAACGGCTTGCGCTCAGCCTCGGCCTCTCGGCGGACGGTCTGATAGGCGATAACGATGTCGCCGAGATGATGCGACGCGCGGTCGCCATGGCTCGGCGCTCCCGAGGCAAACGACAGCACGTTGGTTGGCGCGTCGTGGCCGCGCCAGTCGCGATTGAGCATTCGGATCGCAGAATCATCGGTCAGCACGATAGCAAGCGTGCCCGGCGGCGTTGCGACCGCTTGCGCGGCCGCAGCGACTGCTCGTCGTACCACGCCTGTAGCGCGCGGTCGTGTCTTCCATCGCGGTGAGCGGACCATGACCTCGATCTGCGGGTTGCCCTTGTCGCCGCCCCGCCGGCGCTCCGTCATTCCCGGGCCTCGCGTCGGCGGGTCGCAGCCGCTTTGTCGTAGGCTGCGACGATCCGCGCCACGAGCTCATGGCGGATCACGTCGGCAGCGGTGAAGACAGCATGCCCGATGCCTTCGACGCCGCCGAGCAGTCGTGTCGCTTCGTCGAGGCCCGAGACCTGGCCGGCCGGCAGGTCGATCTGGCTCGGATCGCCGGTGACGATCATGCGGCTATTCTCGCCCAGCCGGGTGAGAAACATCTTCATCTGCATCGCCGTGGTGTTTTGCGCCTCATCGAGAATGATCGCGGCGTTGGACAGCGTGCGGCCGCGCATGAAGGCGAGCGGGGCGATCTCGATCTCGTTGGTCTGCAGCGCGCGCTCCACGATCCGCGCATCCATCAGGTCGAACAATGCGTCGTACATTGGACGCAGATACGGGTCGACCTTCTCGCGCAGGTCGCCCGGCAGGAAGCCCAGCCGCTCGCCGGCCTCGACCGCCGGCCGCGACAGGATGATGCGGTCGACCTCCTTGCGCTCGAACAACGCAACCGCATGCGCGACAGCAAGCCAGGTCTTGCCGGTGCCGGCGGGGCCAGTGCCGAACACCAGCGCATGGCGACGCAGCGCGCGGATGTAGGCGTCCTGTGCGATGGTGCGGGCGCGCACCGGCCGCTTGCGCAGGTTGATTTCCTCAAAGCCGGGCCGCGCGGTGCTGGCATCGAAGTCGAACAGCGAGCCCTGCGCAATCGCGAGCCGGATTGCGCCCTCAACGTCGCCCGCGACCAGATCGTTGCCGCGCTTGAGCTGCTCGTAGAGACCTTCGAGCACGCGCCGCGCTTGTTCGACGGCGTCGCGCGAGCCCTCGACCGTGACGTGATTGCCGCGCTGATCGGCAACGACGTTGAGCCGCCGCTCGATCAGCGCGAGGTTCTGGCCGTACTGGCCGAACAGCACCGAGGCGAGCCGGTTGTCGTCGAACGCGAGCATGATCTGGGTCGGGGTTCCTTCGGCGGAAGGAATGAGTCCGTTGCCGGGTCCAAGCGTGCGCAACGCCATCAGCCTCCTGCGGTAGCGATCGCCGGCTCGCGAGTCTGCACAGCCGCGCCCACAAGCGCGCCGAACAGGCTGTTGCTGCCGACCTCGGTGATCGCGACGGGGTGGATTTCGCCGATCATCGCCTCCGGCGCCATGACCTGAACAGGCTGCAGATAAGGCGAACGGCCGACGATCTGGCCGGGCCGGCGGCCCGGCTTCTCGAACAGCACGTCGAAGGTGACGCCGTCGCAGCGCGCCATGAACGCGGCCTGGTGGCGCTCGATCTCGCGCTGCAGGCGCTGCAGGCGGTCGTCCTTCACGGCCTCGGACAATTGCGGCATGTCCGCCGCGGGCGTGCCCGGTCGCGGCGAATACTTGAACGAGAAAGCGCTGGCGAAACCGACCTCGGACACGAGCCGCAGCGTGTCGGCGAAATCATCCTCGGTCTCGCCCGGGAAACCGACGATGAAATCGGAGGCGAGCGCGAGATCGGGCCGCGCCGCGCGCAGCCGGTCGATCAGCTTGAGATAGTCGGCGCGGGTGTGGCGGCGGTTCATCGCCGCGAGCACGCGGTCGGAGCCCGACTGCACCGGCAGATGCAGGTGCGGCATCAGCGCCGGCAGATCGCGGTGCGCGGCAATCAGGCTGTCGTCCATGTCGCGCGGATGGCTTGTGGTGTAGCGCAGTCGCGCGATGCCGGAGATTTCCGCGAGGCGATGCAGCAGCCGCCCGAGCGACGACGGCCGTCCGTCGGCGTCGTCGCCGTGATAGGCATTGACGTTCTGGCCGATCAGTGTGAGCTCGCGGACGCCGGCGTCGGCGAGCCGCTCCGCCTCAGCCACGATCTTTGCGACCGGTCGCGATACTTCGGCGCCGCGGGTGTAGGGCACCACGCAGAAGGTGCAGAACTTGTCGCAGCCCTCCTGCACCGTGACGAAGGCGGCAACACCGCGGCGGCGCGTGGCGGCGCGGCTCGGCGCCGCGAGATGGTCGAACTTGTCCTCGACCGGGAACTCGGTCTCGATCGCCTTACCGTGTGCGGCCTTAGCCAGCATCGCCGGCAGGCGGTGATAGCTCTGTGGGCCGACCACAAGATCGACGGTGGGCGCGCGGCGGACGATCTCTTCGCCTTCGGCCTGCGCCACGCAGCCGGCGACGGCGAGCAGCACCCGGCGGCCGTCCTGCGCGGCAGCCTCCTTCAGCACCCGCATGCGGCCAATCTCGGAGTAGACCTTCTCCACCGCCTTTTCGCGGATGTGGCAGGTGTTCAGCACGATCAGGTCGGCGTCGTCGGGGGTCGCGGTCTCGACGAAGCCCTCGGGCGCAAGCGTGTCCGCCATACGATGCGAATCGTAGACGTTCATCTGGCAGCCAAAGGATTTGACGAAAAGCTTGCGGGGTCCGGTCATGCCGTTCGGGTCGGTCGCCATCCGGCCAATTTCATGAAGCAATTCAAGCGCTTCGGACAGCGTACCGAAACGCGGCGTGGCCGCGCGTGCCGCCCCTTCTCATATAGCCTTTGCGGCCAAAAAGAAATGGGGCGCGGGCGCGCGAAATGGCGGGGCCGGCTGCGGCCCGCTTCCGAACGAATGGCCCGACCTGACGCATCCGGGAACCGGCTGACCTGCGGCGTTGCGGAGCTTCTTGGCTTGCGCGCGATCCCGTAATCTTGCCCGCGCGCCCCACGGAGGGATTTGCCGAGATCCCTCGCCATTGCACTGGCCGCGCGGGTGCCGTCGGCAGCACGCTTTGCATTGAAAGAAGACTGGTCCGCTGACCTTCGGGTTCAGCGGCTTGGAACTTGGCGAACGCCCTGGCCGCCGGCTTGGGCGCGTCAATGACATTTGGGAGGGAAACGTCATGAAAGTTTTCGCCCGACAGATGCTGCATGTCGCAGCGGCCACCTGCGCTGTTGTCGCGACTGTGCCGAACGCCGTTGCGCCAGAGCTATCCCGACCGTCCGGTGCGCGTGATCGTTCCTTACGCGCCCGGCGGGCCGACCGATATCATCGGACGGCTGGTTTCGTTGAAATTGTCCGAGCAGCTTGGCAAGCAGTTCTACATCGAGAACGTTGGTGGCGGCGGCGGCAATATCGGGATGACCCGCGCGGCGCAGGCGGCGCCCGATGGCTACACCATCCTGTTTGCGGCGTCGCCGCTCGCCGTCAATCCGGCCCTTTACGAGCAGCTCGCGTTCGATCCGGTCAGGGATTTCGAACCGATCACGCTTGCGGTGCGATCGCCCGCGCTGCTCACGCTGCATCCGTCGGTGCCGGCGCAGACGGTCAACGAACTGGTTGCGCTGATCCGGGCCAGCCCGGGCAAGTACAGCTACGCGTCGCCCGGTATCGGGACGCCGCCGCATCTGCTCGGCGAATTGTTCCGCTTGTCGCTCAAGCTCGATGTCGTGCACGTGCCGTTCAACAGCGGCGGCCTTGCCATCGCATCGGCGGTCGCCGGCCATACGCCGATTTCGATCGGCGCATCTGCGCCGGCCGTGCCGCACGTCATCGACGGCAAGCTCCGCGCCATCGGGATCACCAGCGCCAGGCGCTCGCAGGCACTGCCGGATGTTCCCGACCATGGCGGAAGCGGGCTATCCGGCGATTGAGGGCGAAGCCTGGTTCGGCGTGCTCGCGCCCGCCGGCACGTCGAAGGAGATTGTCGGACTGCTCCACGACGAAATCGTCAAGGTGCTGGCGATTCCGGAGGTCAAGGAGCGCGCCACGGCACTCGGCTTCGAGCCGGTCGGCAGCCGGCCGGAGGAGTTCGCGGCGACCATCAAGTCGGACGGCATGAAGTGGGGCAAGGTGATCCGCGACGCCGGCATCAAGCCGCGATAGCTACTCCTGCGCCTTGACGTCGGCGTCCTTGATGACCTTCGCCCATTTGGCGATCTCGGACTTGATCAGGGCGTCGACGCCGTCAGGCGTACGATCCTCGCTGGTCATGCCGAGCGCGGCGAAGCGCTGCTGCACGTCCGGTATCGCCGTGAGCCGCTTCACCTCGGCGTTGAGCTTGTCGACGACGTCGCGCGGCGTTCCGGCCGGCGCCACCAGCGCCCACCAGGTCTCGACGTCGAAGCCCGACAGGCCGGACTCCGCCACCGTCGGAATGTCCGGCAGCGTCGGCGCTGCGCTGCGCGCTGGTGATGGCGATGGCGCGCAGCTTGCCGGCCGCGATGTTACCGACCACGGCCGACAGGTTGGAGAACATGAACGGGATCTGGCCGCCGAGCAGGTCGTTGATCGCCGGCGCCTCGCCGCGATAGGCGACGTGCACCATCTTCACGCCGGCGGTGAACGCGAACAGTTCGCCCGCCATGTGCGGCGTGGTGCCGATGCCGCCGGAGCCGAAGTTCATCGTGCCGTTCTTGTCCTTGGCCATCGCGATCAGGTCCTTGACCGAATGCACCGGCACGGACGGATTGACGACCGCGACCAGCGGCGAGACCCCGACCATCGCGATACCGACCATGTCGCGCGGTCGCGTCGACCTGGAACTTGCGATAGAGCGCGGGCGCGACCGCAAGCGTGGTCTGGCTGCCGACCATCAGCGTGTAGCCGTCGGCCGGCGACTTGGCGACCGCCTCGGAGGCGATCAGCCCGCTCGCGCCGGTGCCGGTTCTCGACCACGAAGGTCTGCCCCATGGTCTCCGACGAGCTTCTGCGCGATCACGCGCGCCGCCACGTCGGTGCCGCCGCCGGCCGAGAAGCCGACCACGACCTTGACCGGATGGTCCGGGTAGCGGGCGGTCTGGGCCCCCGCCGCAACTGCAAGTCCGAAGATCGATATTGCGACGAGCGCCGGACGCCCGAGCGCGCGCAATCCCTGCAATGTCACGGCCATGACGTTTCTCCCTGCCGTGCGAGGGACGCTGTCATGCGGTCGCTGCGCCATCCGTTCGCTTGCGGCGGCACGAAGGATAGCAGCAAACCGCGCCCGCGAGACCTGGCAGCTCAAGCCCGCCGGTCGTTCCGAGGGATGCCGAAGGGGGCGATCCTGCTAGGCGTGGCTCGTCTGCAGCGGCTTTTCTTCCAGCAGAATGACCGCAAGGAGCGCGATCGCAAAACTTGCGGCGACTGCGTAGAACACACGCGTGAAGCCTTCGGCGGAGTATTGCGCGGCCATCCCCGCGCCGCCGTCGGCGGTGCCGACGAGCACGATCACGCCAAACACCGCGACGATCATGGTGGCGAACAGGTTGCGCGAGAACTGCATGGTGGCGACGGCCGACCCGAAGGTGTGAATCGAGACGCTGTTCTGCAAGCGCGGTGGCGGCAAGCGGCGGCATGGTGCCGAAGCCGATGCCGATCAGTGCGAGCAGCACCTGGAACTCGACGAGCGAGACGTGCTCGGCCCGCCACGCCAGCGCGAGCACCGCGCAGATCGCGAGCACGAGGCCGACCATCGGGATGCGCTTGTAGTGCTCGCGGCGCGGCAGGATCGTGCCGGTGACGCCGGCGCTGACGTTCAGCGTGACGGCGAGCATCAGCACGCTCAGGCCGGCGGCCGCCGGCGACATGCCGACGATGTTCTGCAGATACATCGGCAGGAAAATGTGCAGGCCGACGATCGGCCCCCAGCCGAAGGTGTTGGCGACGATGGCGATCCGCGCATTCCCGGTCCGACAGGATCGCGAGCGGGATCAGCGGCTCGGGCGCGGTCAGCAGCCGCACCACGAAGCCCGCGCCGACGATCAGCGCGACCGCGAACAGCGCGAGGATCGCGGCCCGAGGTCCACGGATAGCGGACGCCGCCCATGCTGAGCGCCAGCATGAAGGCGACGCTCGCCGTCATGACCATGATGGCGCCGAGGAAGTCGAGACGGTGCGGTCGTTCGTGCCGCGGCAGTCGGCGCAGCAGCGTCAGCGTCGAGCGTCATCGCGATCAGCCCGAGCGGGATGTTCATCCAGAAGATCACCGACCAGTGCAGGTATTCGGCGATCGCGCCGCCGAGCGCCGGGCCGCAGGCGCCGGCGGTGGTGTAGGTCGCGGAGAAATAGCCGTAGTACTTGCCGCGGTCGCGCGGCGCCGCGATGTCGCCCAGCACCACCATGCCGGTCGAGGTGAGCCCGCCGCCGCCGAGCCCGTGCAGCACGCGGCCGAGGATCAGCACGAGCATGTTCGGAGCGAGCGCGCACACGAGCGAGCCCGCCATGTAGAGCGAGATCGCGATCAGCAGCGTGGTGCGGCGACCGTGGATGTCGCTGATCTTGCCGTAGAGCGCAGTCACCGCGGTGTTGGCGATCAGGTAGGCGGTGACCAGCCACGGCAGGTTATGCACGTCGCCGAATTCGCGGCCGATGGTCGGCAGTGCGCTCGCCAGGATGGTGTTGTCGAGCGAGCCCATGAACACGGGCAGCAGCACGCCGAGCACGACCAGCATGCGTCTCGCGGTGCGTGAGCGCTTTCGGAGTTGTCTGTGTGACGGCGTCCATGGGCCCGGCTCGCCCCCGTCACCCTTTCGGGCGGCGGTTCATGGGCTGGCGCCCTTCGGGGCCTTCGCGTTGCGGATCGCCTGCCAGACCGCGAACGGCGTCGCCGGCATGGTGATGTCGCGGATGCCGTAGCTCCTTCAGCGCATCGACGATCGCGCTCACCACGACCGCGAGCGCCGGCGTGGTGCCGCCTTCGCCGCCGGCCTTGATGCCGAGCGGATTGGTCGGCGACAGCACCTCGACGATCTCGGCCTTGAACGACGGCAGCGTGTTCGAGCGCGGCATGCCGTAGTCCATGAACGAGCCGCACAGCGGCTGGCCGGAGGCCGGGTCGGTATAGCACTGTTCCCACAGCGCCTGGCCGACGCCCTGCGCGATGCCGCCATGCGTCTGGCCGTGCACGATCAGCGGATTGATGCAGCGGCCGACATCGTCGACCGCGGCATAGCGGGTGATCTCGACCGCGCCGGTGTCGGGATCGATCTCGACCTCGCAGATCGCGCAGCCGTTCGGGAACACCGGCTCGTGCATCTCGTTGTCGGCGGCGACCGCAAGCCCGTCCTTGAGCTCGGGCGGCAGCGCGAGCCGCGTCGCCTCCTTGGCGAGTTCGAGAAAATCGAAGCTGCGGTTGCTCGCCGGCGAGCCGAAACGGCCGTCCGCGAACTCGATCGTGCTCGGCGCTGGTGTCGAGCGCCAGCGCCGCGATCGCCTTGCCCTTGGCGATCAGGTCCGGCACCGCCTTGGCGATCACCGTGGCGGCGTGCCGCATCGAGCGGCCGGAATGCGAGCCGCCGCCGACGCTGACGATGTCGGTGTCGCCGATGATGATGTTGACGGTCTCGACCGGCACCGCGATGCAGGTCGGCCACCACCTGCGCGAAGCTCGTCTCGTGGCCCTGGCCGCTCGGCTGCGTGCCGATCACGACGTCGACGCGGCCCTCCGGCCGCACGGTGATCTCGGTGCGCTCGCGCGGCGAGCCGATCGAGGATTCGACATAGTTCGACAAGGCCGAGCCCGAGCAGCTTGCCGCGCTTCTTGGCCTGCGCGCCGGCGCTCGCGAAGCCGTCCCAGTCGGCGATCCGCATGGCGAGGTCCATGTTGGCCTCGTAGGTGCCGCTGTCGTAGGTCATGCCGACGGCGTTGGTGTAGGGCATCGCCTTCGGCCGCACGAGATTCTTGCGCCGCAGCTCGATGCGGTCGATGCCGAGCTCGATCGCGGCGAGATCGATCAGCCGCTCGATGGCGAAGGTCACCTCCGGCCGGCCGGACGAGCGATAGGCGTTGGTCGGCATGGTGTTGGTGAACACCGCGCGCGCCCGCAGCGTCGCGGCCGGAATGTCGTAGGAGCCGGTGATCAGCCCGGCGCCCTTGCGACAGCGGCGACAGCGAGACGCAGCGCGCGCCGACGTTGCTGATGTTGTCGGCGCGCATGGCCAGGATGCGGCCGTCCGTGCGCAGCGCCAGCGCGACCTTGGTGACGAGGTCGCGGCCCTGGTAGTCGGTCAGGAACGCTTCCGAGCGCGTCGCGGTGTATTTGACCGGCCGCTTGAGCTTGCCGGCCGCCCACAGCACCAGGCCGAATTCGACGTAGGGCCGGTTGCGCGAGCCGAAATTGCCGCCGACGTCGTAGGACAGCACGCGCAGCTTGTCCGGCGGAATGCCGAGCACGTCGGCCATCTCCGCCTTCTGCCGCACCGCGCCGCCGGAGCCGGCGTAGAGCGTGTAGCGGCCGGTCGCGGCGTCGTAGTCGGCGAGCGCCGAGCGCAGTTCCATCGGCACCGCGGTGACGCGGCCGATGTCGAACGTCGCGCTGCACGACGTGGTCGGCGTTGGCGAAGGCGCGATCGGTCGCGGCCTGGATCGCCGAACGTACGTAGTCGACCAGGCACGTTGTCCGGCACCTCGTCCCACACCGTCGGCGGCGCCGGGCGCCGAGCGCCTCCTCGGTGCCGGCGACGAACGGCAGTTCCTCGTAGGTCGACCTCGACCGCTTCGGCGGCGTCGAGCGCCTGCGACGCGGGTCTCCGCCACCACCATCGCCACCGCCTCGCCGACGTGGCGCACCTTGTCGGCCGGCAACAGCGCGTGCGGGCCGATGAACACCGCGCCGCCGCCGGGCGCCGGTCAGCTTCATGTCGAAGTCGCGTCGCCGGCACCGGCGTGTGCGGGATCGGGCTTCGAGCTCGTCGGCGGCGCAGTCCGCGCCGGTGAACACGCCGAGCACGCCCGGCATCGGCGCGCGCCGCGCTCGTGTCGATGCGAACGATGCGCGCGTGCGGATGCGGCGAGCGCACCATCGCCGCATAGGCCTGGCCGTCGATGTTGAAATCGTCGCTGAACCGGCCCTTGCCGGTCAGCAGCCGCTCGTCCTCCTTGCGGCGGATCGGATGGCCGATGGCGCCGAACGCCGTGCCGGCTGGAAATTTGATCTGTTCGTTCATGTCACGCCGCCGTGTGCGGGCAGGAGCTCGCGGCCGCGCAGCGTCGTCGCGGTGAGCCGACGCACCGTCGCTTCGAGTCGTTCGGGCCGTCGCCTTGCGGTCGCGTCCGACTGCACGGCGAACGGGCGCGCCGAAGGTGACGGTCACATCGATCGGCGCCGCTGCGGACGAACGCCTTGAAGTGCGGCGTGAAGTCGAGATCGCCGTACCACGCCACCAGCGGCCGGTGCCGGCGGCCCATCGGGATGCCCTGAATGCGGGTGTAGCCGATCGACGACCGGCTGCAGCAGTCACGTCGGCGCCGGTCGCGAGCTGCGCGCACCGCGCCGATCAGCGCGGAGCGAAAGGCCAGCACGCGATTGCCGTCGCTCGACGTGCCCTCGGCGAACAGCACCACCGGATCGCCTTCGAGCCGAGCCGGCGCGCGATCGCCGCCGCGACCTCGGCGGTCTGCGCGCGCCGTGCGCGATCGACGAACACGGTGCGCTGCAGCCGCGCGGTGACGCCGACGATCGGCCAGGACGCGACCTCGTGCTTGGCGACGTAGGCCACCGGGCAGATCGCGCTGATCACCGGGATGTCGAGCCAGGACACGTGATTGCAGACGATCAGCGTCGGGCGGTCGCTGCGCCGGCTCGCCGACGACGTGGATGCGCACGCGCAGCAGCGCGCACAGCGCGCGGCAGTAGCGGATCGAGAGCGCGCGCCGGCCGGGCAGCTTGAGCCTTTCGAGCAGCCACAACGTCGCAATGTAGCGCCGGCGTCATCGTGAAGAACACGACGAGGACGTAGGCCAGGCGCAGCATCAGCGGCGGGCTTTGTCGTCGAGCGGAACGGCATAGAGTTCGAGGCGGTGATCGACCAGCTTGTAGCCGAGCTTGCGCGCCACCTCGGCCTGCAGCTTCTCGATCTCCTCGGACTGGAACTCGATCACCTGGCCGGTCCGCAGGTTGATCAGGTGATCGTGGTGCGACTCCGGGAATCTGCTCGTAGCGCGCGCGGCCCTCGCGGAAATCGTGCCGTTCGATGATGCCGGCGTCCTCGAACAGCTTGACGGTGCGGTAGACGGTCGAGATCGAGATGTTCTTGTCGATCTCGGCGCAGCGCCGGTAGAGCTCCTCGACGTCGGGATGATCGGCGGAATCCGCCAGCACGCGCGCGATGACGCGGCGCTGCTCGGTCATGCGCATGCCCTTGGAGGCGCACAGGGCTTCGATGTTGGTCTTCGGACGCGGTCACGGGATCCTCTTCGCCGCAATCATAACTTCGTCCGCCGCCGCGGCCAAGCGAGCGCAGCCCGGCACGGCGGGCCACATGAAGTTGGATCGCGGCGACGATTGCGCGCGGACCGTTACGCAAGGTCGCGGCGCAACACCAGCGCGGTAGCGCCGCCGCTGGCCGGCTGCGGATAGTAGCCGGGACGGCGCCCAACCTCGTGGAAGCCCGCGCGCCGATAGAGCTTTCGCGCCGGCTCGTTGTCCTCGTCGACTTCGAGGAACAGCGCGCGCACGCCAAGCCCGCGAGCCGTTCGCAGGTGCAGATTGAGCAGCGCCGACGCAAGACCACGTCCGCGCCGCGCCGTCGCGATTGCGACCGACAGGATCTCGGCCTCGTCGGCCGCGATCCGCGACAGGATGAATCCCTGCAGCGTGCCGCCGATGGTGGCACGATGCGCGATCACGTTGCGCTCGACCGAGCAGCCGCTCGAACTCGCCGTCGCTCCAGCCGTGCCGGAACGAGGCCGCATGCAGCGCGGCAATCGCCGCTGCATCGCGCGGCGAAGCCTCCGAGTAGCACCGGCTCGGCACGCATGAACAGTCGCGTCATCAGCTCGATCATCGGCGCGGCAACCTCGCGGCGTCCTGCGGCTGTGCGTCGGGCGCGCGCAGGTATAGTGGCTTCGGCGGAACCGCGGGCTCGAGCGCCACGGCCCCAAGCTGCGCCACCCAGCTGATGTCGGGCGCGCGCAATTTCCTCGACCAGCGCCGGCGGCGCCTCGCCGAGCCGGCCAGGCCGCCGCCACCATGGCGGCACCAGTGCCGACGATGCGCGCCGGTCCGTTGGCGGCAACGCGCGCGGCGTCGCGCACGCTGGCTGATGCGCGGCGCGACCAGCGTGCGGCCGCCGGTGCCGAATATCTGCAGATAGACGTGGTCGTGGCGGGCATCGATCGCGACCGTAACGGGGATCGAGTCGTCCGCGGCCATCAGCGGCGCCGGCAAACACGGCCAGCGTGGTTAGCGCCGTACGCCGGCTTGCCAGCGGCGAGCGCGATGCCGCGCGCAGCCGAGATGCCGACCCGCAAGTCCGGTGAAGCTGCCGGGCCCGGTGGTGACTGCGATGCGATCGAGTTCGGCGAAGCGGTGCTTGGCCGCGCTCATCACCTTGGCGACCAGCGGCATCAGCGCCTCGGCGTGGCCGCGCACCATCGGCAGCGTTTCGCTCGCGAGCGATGCCGCCCTCGGTGTCGAACACAGCGGCGGCGCAGGCTTCGAGCGCGGTGTCGATGGCTAGCACGCGCATGGCATCGTTAGGTCGTCATCCGCGGGTGCAGACGATCCAGTAAACACCGCCACGCGGATTGTCACCCAAAACCGGCGCTGCCGCGGATTCCCTCCACCGCTCGATGGCGGCGCGTCGAACGGCGCTTAGACCGGCCGCACCTCGACCACGTCGGGCACGTAGTGCCGCAACAGGTTCTGAATGCCGTGGCGCAAGGTCGCGGTCGACGACGGGCAGCCCGAGCAGGCGCCCTTCATGTGCAGAAACACGATGCCGTCCTTGAAGCCCTTGAAGGTGATGTCGCCGCCGTCGTTGGCGACCGCGGGCCGGACGCGGGTCTCGATCAGGTCCTTGATGGTGGCCACGGTCTCGGCATCGGCCGGCTCGAAGAACTCGTCGTCGGCCGCCGTCGACCTCGCCTTCGCCGGCCTTGACCAGCGGCTCGCCCGACATGAAGTGCTCCATGATGGCGCCGAGGATCGCGGGCTTGAGCTGCGGCCATTCGCCGTCGGCCTTGCTGACCGTGATGAAGTCGGACGCCGAAGAAAACGCCGTTGACGCCCTTGATGCCGAACAGCCGGGCGGCGAGCGGTGACTTTGCGGCCTCGCCGGGGTCACGCATGTCGAGCGTCCCGGTTTCGAGCACCGCTCGGCCGGGCAGGAACTTCAGCGTCGCGGGGTTGGGGGTGGCTTCGGTCTGGATGAACATGGCGGCTTCTCCTTGGCCTGCCTCGGGTTCAAGGCCCGTGCGGCGTGGTCAGTATAGCAGAGTAAGTGGCGTTTCGGGCCGCGTGGGTCAACCGGCCGCTATTACAAGGCGGCGGGCTGAGGGGATATGCTGGGCGTTGTATGAGACGTCGGGATTTCATCGCATCGCTGGGGGTGGCGGCCGCTGGATGGCCGCTGTCGGCGCGCGCGCAGCAGGCGGGCCGTGTCCCGCGCGTCGTGTTCTGGATGGGCGGGACCGGCGCGGGCGATCCGGAGGGGCGGCGCCACAGCGCCGCCTTCCGCGAGTCCCTGATCAAGCTTGGGTGGAACCCCGGCCGCAACCTGCAGATCGATGAACGCTGGATTGGTGGATTGACCTCGCAGCCGGCCTTTGAGGCGGCCGCCACCGAGGTCAATGCGCTCGGCGCCGATGTGATCGTCACGACCGGCGCTCCGATTCTGGCAGCGCTGCACCGGATGACCAAGACCACGCCCATCGTGTTCACGATGGTCACCGATCCGGTCAGCGACGGCTTCGTGCAAAGTCTCGCCCGGCCCGGCGCCAACATCACGGGCTTCACCATCTTCGAGCACTCCTTCGCGGGTAAGTGGCTCGAGATGCTGAAGGAGGTGGTGCCGACCATGACGCGGGTGGCCGTGATGCAGAACCAGGATCATCCGGCCTGGAACGCATATCTGCGCGCCGTCAGGGCGATTGCGGAATCGATGGGCGTTGAAATGACGCCTGCTCCGGCCAGCAATCCTGCCGAGATCGTGGCGGCGATCGATGCGTTCGCCACCGCTCCGAACGGCGGCCTGATCGTGCTGCCGAGCGCGATCGGCACGCGCTACCGTCAAGTGATCGCTGACGCCGCGCTGCGCCGCAGCCTGCCGTCGATCTATCAGCTGCGGATGTATCCGGTCAGCGGCGGCTTGATGTCCTACGGCATTTCGCAGCCGGACGTCTATGTGGAGGCTGCCGCCTACGTCGACCGCATCCTCAAAGGCGCGAAGCCCGGGGAATTGCCGGTGCAGGCCGCGAGCAAGTTCGAAATGGTGATCAACCTGAAGACCGCCAACGCGCTCGGCATCACCGTGCCGGCGACCATGCTCGGCCGCGCCGACGAGGTGATCGAATGAGGCGACGCGAGGCCGTCGCTCTGCTGGGCGCCACTATACTCGCAGGCGCCTTGCAGCGCCCTACGCTCGCGCAGCGAAGCCGGCCGGTTATCGGCGTGCTGCTGGTCGGCGGCCGCGAGCCCTTCGCCGGGCAATTCCTCGACGGCTTGCGGGAGCTGGGCTACCTCGACGGTCAGAGCATCCAGCTTGAATGGCGCTCCGCCGAAGGCAAGCTGAACGCGCTGCCCGACCTCGCCGCCGAACTGGTCCGGCAGAAGGTCGACATCATCGTCGCCTCCGAGACGCCTGCGGTGCATGCGGCAAAGCGCGCCACCACGGACATTCCCATCGTCATGGCGCCGGCCGGCGATCCGCTCGGCACCGGACTGGTGGCGAGCCTGGCGCGCCCAGGCGGCAATGTAACCGGGCTGTCGGCGGCGACGGCGGAGCTCGCCGGCAAGAGCATCGAGATCGTTCGCGAAATCCTGCCTTCGATGCGGCGCGTCGCGGCGCTGGCCGATCCCGGCAATCCGTTCAGCAAGCCGTTCCTGGAGCAGATTCATCTCGCGGCGCGCACCGCCGGTGTGGCCGTTTATGTCGCCAACGTTCGCGCTCCCGAGGAGTTCGAAGCGGCGTTCGCCGAGATCGAGCGCGCGCGGGCCGAGGCGGTCATCGTGCAGCCGACGCTGCCGCGCCAGCGCCCGATCGAGCTTGCGCTTCGGCATCGCCTGCCGTCGGCGTCCGGCAACCGCGCGTTTCCCGATGGCGGCGGATTGCTGTCGTACGCCGCGAGCCTGGCCGACCGCCACCGCAACGCCGCGGTCTACGTCGACCGCATCCTCAAGGGCGCAAAGCCTGCCGACCTGCCGGTGCAGCAGCCGGTGAAGTACGAGCTGGTCATCAACCTCAAGACCGCGAAGGCGCTCGGCCTCACCGTGCCGGCGACCATGCTCGGCCGCGCCGACGAGGTGATCGAGTAGCCAAACCCGGCGCGCCTTAAGTCATCGCGTCAAGTTCTTCGTCGCCGAGGTGGCCCGGCACGATCGCGAGCGGGATCGGATAGTCGCCGGCGGTCTTGCCGATGCTCGACACCAGCGGGCCCGGCCCCTCTTTGCTGGTCGCCGCCGCCAGCACCAGGATCGCGATGTCCTCGTCGTCTTCGATCAGGCTCAGAATCTGCTCGGCGGTGTCACCTTCGCGAACCACTCGCTCGGGCGTGATGCCGGCTATGCCATTGGCGCGGCCGGCGTAGCGCTCAAGCGCCGCGTTGGCCTCCTCGTGGGCCTCGGCCTTCATGATGTCGGCGACGCCCAGCCATTGCTGGTTACGGTCGCGGGTCTCGATCACCCGCAGCATGACGACGCCCGCGCCGACTCGGGCCGCGCGCCGGGCCGCGAAGTAGAGCGCGCGGTCGCATTCCGGGGTGTCGTCGATGACGACCAACCATTTCGGCGTATGCCCGGCCTCGTAGCTTCGGCGTCTACGACTCATCGTCCTCCTCAATGCGTCATAAGACTTCGTCGCCGCCCGCCGATGGTGCCATGGCGCTCGGCCACGGCACAAGGCGCCGGCCTGCCGGTTTTCGCAGCAGCGAAATCGCAACTAGCGGCGCGTGTTCGACACGCGCGGAGCCGACGTCTCGCGCCGGGACACATCGGTCAGCGCCGCACGAAGCCTACGATGTCCTTGACCGCCTTCATGGTTTCGGCGGCGAGCCGGTCACAGATCGGAATACTCGCGGTCGCGCGACGGGTGCCGCACGCTGAGAATCACGATCTCGCCGACCGCCTCGACCGTGTAATAGATCAGATACGAGTATCGCCGGGTGACGAGCTTTCGCACGCCCGCGATGCTCTGCAGCCGACCTGCCCGCGGAAACAGAAGCAGACTTTGCAGGCTGTCATAGATCGCGGCGCGGACATGTCCGGCCGCGGCCGGGTTCCGGGCGCGGAGATAGTCGGCAGCGTCGGCAATGTTTTCAATGGCACGCGGCGTGAAGCGTAGTTTCATCGATCGAAGCGACGAAAGGCGGCCTCCACTTCGGCATCGCTCGCGAACTGGCGGCGCTTCGCTTGCGCGAGGCCTTCCAGCACGTCGGATAGATGCGAAGGATCGATGGGCTCCGGCGTTTCTTCGCCGGCCGCGAGATGAAGCATGGCGCGGGCGATCTCATCCTGGCTGTCCGCCGGAAGGCGCCGCACCGCTTCGAGCGCTTGTTCCAGGAGCTTGGTCATCGCTGCGCACGCTACCCCTGTCGTCCACCGCGGTCTAGCGCCGCACGAGCCCGACGATGTCCTTGACCGCCTTCATGGTTTCGGCGGCGAGGCGCTGCGCGCGTTCGGCGCCCTGGGCGAGCACCGAATCGATAAAGCCGAAATCGTCCTTCAGCCGCCGCATCTCGGCGGTGATCGGCGAAAGCCGCTCGACCAGGAGATCGGCGAGCGCGGGCTTGAAGGTCGAGAACTGCGCGCCGCCGAATTGCTTCAGCACATCGGCCTTGGTGAGGTCGGCGAGCGCGGCGTAGATGCCGACGAGGTTGTCGGCCTCGGGCCGCGCTTCCAGCGCCTTCTCGTCATGCGGCAGCGGCTCGGGGTCGGTCTTGGCGCGCCGGATCTTGAGCGCGATCGTGTCGGCGTCGTCGGTCAGGTTGATGCGCGACTGGTCGGATGGTTCCGACTTCGACATTTTCTTGGTGCCGTCGCGCAGCGACATGACGCGCGTCGCCGGGCCCTGGATCATCGGCTCGGGCAGCGGAAAGAACGCGTCGCCGAAGCCATGGGCGCGGATCGAGGCGGCGTAGTCGTTGTTGAACTTCTGCGCGATGTCGCGGCTGAGCTCCAGGTGCTGCTTCTGGTCCTCGCCGACCGGCACGTGGGTCGCGCGATAGACCAGAATGTCGGCCGCCATCAGGTTCGGATAGGCGTATAGCCCGACCGAGGCGTTCTCGCGGTCCTTGCCGGCCTTCTCCTTGAACTGGGTCATGCGGTTGAGCCAGCCCAAGCGGGCGACGCAGTTGAACACCCAGGCAAGCTCGGCGTGCTCGGCGACCTGGCTCTGGTTGAACACGATGTGCTTTGCGGGGTCGATGCCGCAGGCGAGGAACGACGCGGTCACCTCGCGGATCGCCTTCGGCAGCTCAGCCGGGTCCTGCCAGACCGTGATCGCGTGCAGGTCGACCACGCAATAGATGCAGTCGTAGCGGTCCTGCAGCTCGACAAACTTCTTGATCGCGCCGAGATAGTTGCCGAGGTGCAGGTTGCCGGTCGGCTGCACGCCGGAAAACACCTTTTCCTTGAACGCGGTCTTCGGCGCGGTCGCCGGCGTGGGGGTTGGCGCATTCATCGCAAGATTCCTGTCGTTTGCGGGCCACATTCCACAATGCGGCAGGCGATGCAAGCGCAGGCGCGAGATGTGTGTCGCCGCTGGCCGCCGCTGCGACGCGATGCTAAGAGCCACGCGCCACGTCCGCGCCATCCTCCGTCTGGTTCCTCCGAAATGTCCGACCGCAAGCCGCCCGCCAAGCCCACAGCCGATAGCGCCACGCCGTTCGATCCCGCCGCCGCCGGCTGGGAGCGCTACAGCGACGAGGGCTTCGTCGGCCTCGTCGGCCCGTTCTGGCAGCGCAAGTCGGGCGACGGCTACCGCTACGGCTTCATGGCTGAGCGAAAGCACCACAACCGCCGCGGCGTGGTGCAGGGCGGCATGCTGATGACGTTCGCCGACCGCTCCATGGGCATGACCTGCTGGTACGCCAACGAGCGGCAGCCGCAAGCGACCGTGCAGCTCGACGTGCATTTCATCGACGCGGTGCAGATCGGCGAGTTCGTCGAGGCGAAATGCACGGTGGTGCGGCGCACGCGTGCGCTGGTGTTCATGAGCGGCGAACTCGTGGTCGGCGACCGCATTGTCGCGACCGCCAAAGGGGTGTGGAAGACGCTCGGCAAGCGGTGAGGCTCGCGACCCGCGCCGCGTCGTCGCCGGGCTTGACCCGGCGACCCGGATCAGGGAGCACACGGCCAACCCAAACGAGACGGCCGGGATAGGCCCGGCCGCGACTTAAGAAAATTCGGGGAAACGTACGTGCTCGGGGGATTGCTCGCGCTCCTGTCGGCGGCCGGGTTCGCGTTCGAGACCGCGACGGCGCGCCGCGGCGTCGTGACTGCCTCGGTGACGCAGGCGCTCTCTGTCACCGTGCCGCTCGGTGTGCCGATCTTCCTGTTGGTGGCCGCTGCGTTCGGCGCGCTCGGAGCGCTCGCGGGCCTGCCGGCTAAGGCGCTCGCCTACCTTGCTGCCGCCGGCGTCCTGCACTTCGTCTGGGGCCGCTACTGCAACTACCGCGCCTCGAAGGCAATGGGCGCGAACCTCGTCGCGCCGGTGCAGCAATCGAACATGCTGGTGACGCTTGCGCTCGCGATCCTGATTCTGGGCGAGCACCTCACCGCGCTCCGCATTTTGGGCATCGGCCTTGTGATCCTCGGGCCCGCGCTCACCTACGATCGCACCCGCCGCAAGCCAGTGGACGCGGACGCAGCGCCGGTCGAAGCCGACGCGCGCCAAGTGTTCCAGCCCAACTACGCCGAGGGCTACCTGTTTGCGCTCCTTTCCTCAACCGGCTACGGCGTCAGCCCGGTGCTGATCCGGCTCGCGCTCGAGAACAGGGAGCTTGCGGCAAGCCTCGCCGGCGGCCTCGTCTCCTACGCCGCCGCCGCACTCGCTTTTGCGCTGGTCCTGCTGCTGCCGGGACAATGGCGCCATGTGCGCGCGCTCGATCCGAGCGCGGCGAAATGGCTCGCGGTCTCCGGTGTCTGCGTCTGCCTTGCGCAGATGCTGCGCTACATGGCGCTGACGCTGGCGCCGGTCACGGTGGTGACGCCGATCCAGCGGCTGTCGCTGGTGTTCCGCCTCTACTTCAGCCGCATCATCAATCCGCAGCACGAGATGTTCGGCGGGCGTATCGTCGCGGCAACCATCGTGTCGCTGTTCGGCGCGCTCGCGCTCTCGATCAGCGCAGAGGTGGTGCAGGCGGCCCTGCCGCTGCCGGACGCCGTGAAAGACATACTGAATTGGCGCTGGCCATGAGGGTCGCGCGTTCGCGTCCCGCTCAATCGCGGGCTACGGTTATTCGTCGAACCCGAGCCAGCGTGTGAATGTCTCCGTTGGCTCGCGCGGCATATCCAACTGATTGACCGCGGCTTGCTCGTCGGCATAGCCGCACGACGTCCCGCAGGCGACCAGCTCCTCCGGGCTGAGTTGCAATTGCTCGGCAATGATGGACTGGAAGCGTACGAACGAGACCTGCGGACACGTCGCCAGGCCGCGGACCTGCGCGGCAAGCATCAACGTCTGGAGGAACAGCCCGCAGTCGAGCCAGCTGTGCTTCGTCAGTGCCGCATGGATGGTGAAGATCAGGCCGACGGGCGCGTCGAAGAACACGAAGTTGCGGCCGGTGTTGCGCGCGCGGGCCGCCATGTCGGCGCGATCGATGCCAAGCGCCGAGTAGAGCCGTCGCCCGAAGTCGTCCACCCGCGCCGCGCACTCCGGCGGATTCGGCTGTGGAAACGGCGAGAACGGCGGCACGCTGTTTCCGACATGCGCCTGAACGATGGCCTCGCCGAGCGCGCGCTTGGCCTTGCCGGTGAGCACGTACACGCGCCAGGGCTGGGAATTAAAGTTGCTCGGCGCAGCGCGTGCCGTTTCAAGAATGTCCATCAAGAGCCGTTTCGGCACCGGCTCGGGCCGGAAGGACCGGATGGACTTGCGGGAGCGGACCGCAGCGTCGAGCGTTGCAATCGCATCTGTGGCTGCGGAATACATCGGCTTGGCTTAGCACGAAACTCCCCCTCCAGCCTGGCCCTGAAGGCCCGAACCTATTCGATCACTTCGTCGGCGCGGGCCAGCAGCGTCGGCGGCACCTCGATCCCGAGCGCCTTCGCCGTCTGCAAGTTGATGACGAACTCAAACTTGGTGGATTGCAGCACGGGGAAGCGGTGCCCGCGCCGGTATCGGTGGCGAGGCCGAGCAAGCATGACGCGACACGAATACCGCGCTACCGCGGGCGCGCGACGCGCTCGCGCTTGAGCCGCTCGATTTCGGCACGGATCGGGCCGAACGGTCCATACTTGTGCTGCCGCTCGCTGAAGCCATCGGCGTAGGGGCCGTAGGGCGTGTCGACCGGTTTCGTCAGCGGGTCTGGGAAGTCGCGTTCGCGGCCCGCGAGATGCGGCCGCGGCTGCGACACCACATATGCTGCGATGTCCCAGGCGTCCTCCACGGACAGCTGCGGGTTCAGGTAATCGGTGCCGTGCGGCATGTTGTAGTGAATGAAGTTCGCGACCGTGATGATGCGCGACATGCCGGCGCCGTCGTTGAAGCTGTCTGGCCCCCACAAGGGCGGCATCGCGTAGCCGAGGTCGGAGCTTGGGATGCTCCGGCGGAGGCCAGCGCCGTCGCGTAGATGGCAGCCGGCGCAGACGCGATCATAGATTGGCCGGCCGCGCTCGGGGTCGGCGGCGCGCAGCAGCTCCGGCATGTTGCCGGTGCCGAGGCCGGGGAGCTTCTCCCCGGGCTTCACGCCGGTGGCGAGAAACCGGACGTAGCTCACGAGCTTCGCCATCTCCGACCCATCGACCGGCAGCGAACGCCCGTTCATGCTGCGCGTCATGCAAGAGTTGATCCGCTCCTCGATGGTGATCACCGTCCCGGAGCGGGCGCTGTATTGCGGGAAGTCGTCGTAGATGCCGAACAGCGGCAGGCCGTATTTCCGCGTGCCAGCCGACAGGTGGCAGTTGGTGCAGGCGAGGTTGTTGCCGGCGTAGCGATTGGCCGTGTTGGGGATGTTCGGGCCGATCAGCGCATAGGTGGCGGTGACGAGATCGCGGCCCTCGCGGACCTCCATGCCATGGGCGTCGCGCGGCAGTGCGCCGACCTCCGGCACCGTCCAGATCGGCTGGTCTTGCGCGGCGACCGGGCCGGAGAGCATCCCTGCAAGACACGCTGCCACCAGCCCGGACACCGGCCGCACCCAGGCAAGAAATGCTGTCATAACCGCCACTCCAAGGACGCGCGGACTGTAAAGGACCGCGCTTTTGTTCTCCAAATGTTCTTGTCGACGCAACCGGACCTTGCTACTGTGGCGTGCGGTTGAGGGGCGACCCATGGTCCAGCGCGTCTCCACGGTGGCGTTCGAGGGCATCGAGGCCCGCGCCGTCGACGTGCAGGTGCAGGTCGCGCCCGGCTGCCGGCCTTCAACATCGTCGGCCTGCCCGACAAGGCGGTGTCGGAGGCGAAGGAGCGGGTGCGCGCGGCGCTGGTCGCCTCCGGCCTCGCGCTGCCGGCGCGCCGCATCACCATCAATCTCGCGCCCGCCGACCTGCCGAAGGAAGGCAGCCACTACGACCTGCCGATCGCGCTCGGCCTGATGGCGGCGATCGGCGCGATGCCGCACGACGCGCTCGCCGGCTTCACCGTGCTGGGCGAACTCGGCCTCGACGGCTCGATCGCGGCGGTCGCCGGCGTGCTGCCGGCGGCGATCGGCGCCAACGCGCGCGGCGAGGGCCTGATCTGCCCGGCGGCCTGCGGACCGGAGGCCGCCTGGGCGAGCCCCGAGATGGAGATCATCGCGCGCGGCCTCGCTCATCCAGCTCGCCAACCACTTCAAGGGCACGCAGGTGCTGACGCGGCCGAAGCCCGGCATCCGCGAGGAGACCGCCGGCGCGCTGCTCGACCTCGCCGACATCAAGGGCCAGGAGAGCGCCAAGCGCGCGCTCGAAGTCGCCGCCGCCGGCGGCCACAACCTCCTGATGATCGGCCCGCCCGGCTCCGGCAAGTCGATGCTGGCGGCGCGGCTGCCGACCATCCTGCCGACGCTGACGCCGGCCGAACTGCTCGAAGTGTCGATGATCGCCTCGGTCGCGGGCGAGATCGAGGACGGCGCGCTCACCAACCGCCGGCCGTTCCGCGCGCCGCATCATTCCGCCTCGATGCCGGCGCTGGTCGGCGGCGGCTTGCGCGCCGGCCGGGCGAGGTCTCGCTCGCGCACCACGGCGTGCTGTTCCTCGACGAACTGCCGGAATTCCAGCCGCAGGCGCTCGACGCGCTGCGCCAGCCGCTCGAGACCGGCGAGGTCGCGATCGCGCGCGCCAACCACCGCGTCACCTATCCGGCGCGCTTCATGCTGGTGGCGGCGATGAACCCCTGCCGCTGCGGCCGCGCCAGCGATCCGGGCTTTACCTGCCGGCGCGGGCCGAACACGCGCTGCGCCGCCGAGTACCAGACCCGGCTCTCCGGCCCGCTGCTCGACCGCATCGATCTCAACATCGAGGTGCCGGCGGTCACCGCCGCCGACCTGATCCTGCCGCCGCCGGCCGAAGGCAGCCGCGAGGTCGCCGCGCGCGTGGCGCGGCGCCCGCGCGATCCAGGCCGAGCGCTACGCCGCGCTCGGGCTCGCCGGCGTCACCACCAACGCGGCGGCGCCCGCGCCGGTGCTGGAGGAGGTGGCGCAGCCCGACGGCGCCGGCCTCACGCTGCTGCGCGACGCCGCCGACGCCATGCGGCTGTCGGCGCGCGGCTATCACCGGGTGCTGCGGGTGGCGCGCACGCTCGCCGATCTCGACGGCGCCGACAAGGTCGGCCGCGTGCATCTGGCCGAGGCGCTGTCCTATCGCGCGCTGGCCGACGAGGTGCGAAGGGCGGCGTAGCGTCTCGTCATTCGAGCGCTCGCGCATGCGCGCGTCAGGCCGTGACTGCATCAGCCCGTCGTCAGCCCTCGTAGCTCGTCAGCTTCCTCGGGCTTCATCAGCCGCGCCTCGACGTTGAAGTTCTCGGCGTTCTCCAGCATCTGCGTGCGTCACCGCGGGCGACGCCGGCGTCGACTTGCGCACCACCTCGATGGCGTCGGCCAGCACCGCGTCGTCGAAGCTCGCAAACGTCTTCTTCAGGATCGCCAGCGTGCCCTTGGCGTCGGCGCGGATGAACGCCATCGCCTCGGCGAAGGCGCGGCCCATCTTCTCGCACAGCGATTTGCGCTTCTCGCAGGTGTCGGGCTTGGCCGCCACCACGTTGAAGGCGAGCGGCGAGAGGTGCGGCGGATCGCCCTCGGCGCCGCTCGCGACCAGCACGGTGGTGCCCTCGACCGTGCCCTTGCGGGTCCACGGCAGCACGGTCGACATGCCGTCGATCGCCTTGGTCTGCATCGCCGCCAGCATGTTGTCGCCGGCCATCGGCGCGACGCGGATGCTCTCGGGATCGAGCCCGCCGCGCAGCGCGACGATGCGCAGATAGGCGTGCACCACGGTGTTGACGCCGCCGATCGCGAAACGTGTGGCCCTTGAGGATTTGCGCGCGCTTCTCGAGCGGCGCCTTCGGATCGAAGTTCGCCGCGTCGGCGATGTCCTTGCGGATCGAGATTTCGGTGATCGGCTTGTCGGTGGTGTTGACGATCGCCAGCAGCCGCTGGCCGTTCGCCGCCGCCCGCGTCAGCGACAGCCCGGAGATCTGCGCGAACTCGGCGCTGCCGGAGATCACCGCGTTGGTCGAGCCGATGCCGGCGATGGTGATGGTCTTCACCCGCAGGCCGTGCTTCTCCCAGAGCTCGAGCCCGTCGGCGACATAGCCCGCGACGAACGGAAAGCCGACCGCCGGCACCGCCATGGTGACGTCTTCGACCGGCTGCGGCTGCGCGTGCGACGGCGCGACGCGCACGAGCGCGAGCGCGGCGCGCGAGCCGCGCAGCGCGCGGCGCATCATCCGATCTGCTCCCGCCAGTAGCCCAGCGCCTCCTGGCCGGCGCGGTCGGAATAGCTGAACAGCTCGAGCTCGCTGTCGGCGCGTGAAGCTGTAGGGCACCCACGGCGGCGCGACGAACACGTCGTGCGGCGCGAGCGCGAAACGTCTCGTCGCCGACCTTCGCCGTGCCGCGGCCCTTGTGCACCGCGAACACCGCGCTGCCGGTCGAGCGATAGGTCTTGCCGGCAAAGCCCGCCGGCAGCCGCTGCATCGTACACCGCCATGGTCGGGAACGGATGCTTGCCGTTCGCCGGATTGGCGTAGCGCAGCCGGAAGCCGTGCGCCGGATGCGGCTTGCCGGCGCGTCGCCATGCTGTCGAGCGCCGCGCGCGTGCGCTCGTAGGGATAGATCAGCACCGGCGTCGAGAAGCCGTCCGAGATGAATTCGTCCGGGATCAGGTTCATGCCGTAGACCGCGATCGACTCGCCCTCCGGCCGGTCGAGCGGCTGGGTGTCCTGCGGATACGGCTCATAGAACGCCGCGCCGAAGAAGCGCGCGAACGGCGTGTCGAGGCCGTCGAGCCAGACCACCGGCGTCGGTGCCGAGATTGCCGTGGTCGTGCCAGGCCCAGGCCGGCGTCACCACGAAGTCGCCGGGCTTCATCGGCAGCTTCTCGCCGGCGACCGCGGTGTAGGCGCCCTCGCCCTCGACGATGAAGCGCAGCGCGCTCGGCGTGTGGCGGTGCGACGGCGCGACCTCGCCCGGCATGATGATCTGCAAGCCGGCGAACAGCGAGTCGCAGACGAAGGTGGTGCCGCGCAGGCTCGGATTCTCCAGGCACAGCACGCGGCGCGACGCCTCCTTCTTGGTGACGAGATCGCAGGCGCGCATGAGCTGCGGCCGCACCGTGTCGTAGCTCCAGTGCGCCGGCACGCATTTGGTGCCGGGCTTCGAGCCCGCCGACCCGCTCCCACAGCGGGAACAGGCTCATGTCCTTCACCTCGTCCATGAACCGCCCGTAGTCGGAATTGGCTCGACTTGCGACCGCCATGGCGTGCTCCTTCGAAATGCGATGCGCCTGCTCCAGCGCCGACAAACTGTCCCAAACCGGGTGCTGCTGCGTCAATGCCGATCGGGCCGCGCTTCGGCATGACAGCGACGCGTTTAAGCCCCGCGGCCACCCCGTTTTCGCGGCCGTGCAGCAGCCTTTCGCGGCCATCCGCTAAAATTTGATCCTTGCCGTTGGCGCAGCAGCAACCACGCGGCGCGAACGCCTGCCCGGCGCAGGGCAATGGCAAGGTTCGGCGGATCAAATTGCCCGAAAGCCATCGACAGGCAGGCCGCCGCGGCATGTGCGATGCCGCCCGCGGGGAGAGGGGCAGGCGCAAATGCGAATGTCGGTCGCGGGCCGGCGGACGCACTGGCTCGCAGCCGTACGCCTGCGCTGACTTCGTCGTGCTGGGCGCGCTGACGGCAGCCGCGGTGCTGTTCTCGCATCTCTACCAGGTGAACGCCGCGATCTACGATCCCTCGCTGTTCGCGATCGGCGTCTGCGGGCTGTTCTCGATGGCCTGCGGCGTCATCCTGATGCTGCTGTCGCGCAACCGCCGCCTCGGATCCGAACTGCGGCGCGCTGCGGCGCACTGCGAGGAACTCGCCGACCACACCTGGGAGCTGAAGGAGGCACAGCGTGCGCTCGCCGAAGCGCGCGACGCGGCCGGGGCCGCGAGCCGCGCCAAGTCGCGCTTCTCGCCATGGTGTCGCACGAAATCCGCACGCCGCTGAACGGCATTCTCGGCATGGCCGACCTGCTGCTCGACACCGCGCTCACGCCCGAGCAGACGACCTATGTCAAGGCGGCGCGACCTCCGGCGAGCGCTGCTGTCGCTGATCGAGGAGATCCTCGACTTCTCCAAGATCGAGGCCGGCAAGCTCGAGCTTAGGGCCGAGCCGTTCGCGCTCGGTCGCGCTGGTCGAGGACGTGGTCGAGCTGCTCGGCGCCGCGCGCGCAGGCCAAGGGCCTGGAGATCGCCTGCCGACGTCGACGAGCGCGCTTGCCGGGCGCGTGGTCGGCGACGCCGCGCGGCTGCGGCAGGTGCTGCTCAATCTCGCCGGCAACGCCATCAAGTTCACCGAAACCGGCGGCGTCAGCGTCATGGTCGAGCCCGGCGCCGAGCCCGGCGACGGTCGTGTTCGAGGTGCGCGACACCGGCATCGGCATCGCGCCGGAGCAGCAGGCGCGCATCTTCCACGAGTTCGAGCAGGCCGACGGCGGCTCGACCCGCAAGTTCGGCGGCACCGGGCTCGGCCTTGCGATCTCGCGGCGCATCGTCGAGCGGATGGGCGGCCGCATCGAGGTCGAAAGCGCGCCGGGCGAGGGCGCGACGTTCCGCGTCACGCTGTCGCTCGGCCGGCAGGCCGATGACGAACCGCACGGCGCTTCGCCCCGCCCGATCTGCACGGCGCCGCCGTGCTGCTCGTCGCGGCGACCGGGCTCGATCGAAGCCGCGCTGCTGGCGCGGCGGCTGCGGCGCTGGGGCGCGCGGTCGCGCACGCCGAGCGGAGCCACGCGGCCATGCTCGTCTCGCGAGCGGCGCTGGGACGCGGTGCTGGTCGATCATGCGCTCGGCGCCGAGGCTGCGACGATCTTGTCGGCGCGGTCGGCGAGGCCATCGCGCGCCGGATCGTGCTGATCACGCCGGCCGAGCGCGCACGGCCTGGCCGCGCTCCGCGACGCGGGCTTCACCGGCTATCTGGTCAAGCCGATGCGCGCCGCCTCGCTCAAGGCCCGGCTCGCCGAGCCGACGATCGCGTTCGAGAGCCCGCGGCGGTGACGCGCGAGCGAGCGCGTCCGCGGCCGTCGAACGCCGCCGAAGCCGCCGGCACGCAGCCTCTCGATCCTGGTCGCCGAGGACAACGAGATCAACGCGCTGCTGACGCGCTCGCTGCTCGCGCAAGCTCGGCCACCGCCCGACGGTGGTCCAGCAGCGGCGCGGCCGCGCTCGAACGCTGGCGGGCGGCGCGCGCCGCGCGGCGACGCCCTTCGACCTGGTGCTGATGGACGTGCACATGCCCGGCATCGACGGGCTCGAAGCGGCGCGGCGCATCCGCGCCGCGGAAGCCGAGCGGCGAGCGGCGCCGCACGCCGATCGTCGCGCTCGACCGCCAACGCCTTCGCCGAGGACCGCGACGCCTGCCTCGCCGCCGGAATGGACGACTTCCTGGTCAAGCCGCTCGACCGCGACCAACTTGCGCGCCCTGCTCGACCGCGGCTGCTCGGGTCGCGGCACTCGCCGCCTGACGGGGCCGCGCCTTGCCTGTCGCGGGTCGCGGCTGTCATCAAATCGATGCTATGAACGCGAGGCCGGGCGCGAATCGCGCCAGACCGGCCGATGGCCGGTCTGGGACGATCGGACTCGGCGGGCGGATGCGGGGCGACATGCTGACCAGCCGGCGCAGCGAGCGGCGGGCGACATACCGCGCTGCGCCGTCACGCTCGGGCGGCTGCGGCTCGCTCGAGGTGCGGCTCGCGCGCGACGGCCGCCGAGGTGCGGCAGGCGCAGCGGCTGCGCTATCGGGTGTTCTTCAAGGAGGGCGGCGCGTCGGCCGGCATGCGCGGCACGGCTCGCGCGGCGCGACAGTCGACGCCTTCGACCCGCTCTGCGATCATCTGCTGGTGATCGACCATGCGGCTGCCGGCAGCGCGCTGCGCCGGACGCCGGCGGTGGTCGGCACCTATCGGCTGCTGCGCCAGGACGTGGCCGAGCGCGCACGGCGGTTTCTACAGCGTCGGCGAATTCGACGTCGGCGAGCTGATCGCGCGCCACCGCGGATCTGCGCTTTCTCGAACTCGGCCGCTCCTGCGTGCTCGCCGCCCTATCGCAACAAGCGCACGCTCGAACTGCTGTGGCACGGCATCGCCGGCTATGCCGACGCAGACGCAGCCCGACGTGATGATCGGCTGCGCGAGCCTCGAAGGCACCGATCCGGAGCGGCTGGCGCTGCCGCTGTCGTACCTGCACCACTTCGCCGCGCGCGCCGGAGGACTGGCGCGCCCGGCGCTGCCGCAGCGTCACGTCGAAATGAACCGGATGCCGCGCGAGGCCGTCGATCCGAAGGCGGCGCTGCGCGCGCTGCCGCCGCTGATCAAGGGCTATCTGCGGCTCGGCGCCTACATCGGCGACGGCGCGGTGATCGACCGCCAGTTCGGCACCACCGATGTGCTGATCGTGCTGCCGATGGCGGCGGTGACGCGGCGCTACGTCGCGCATTTCCGCCCGAGCGCGCAGCGCGAGGCGGCGTAGCCGGCTCGCGCGACCGGCGTCTCACAGCTTCCGCAGCGCCACTTCCTCGACGCGGTGGCTCTCGCCCTTCTTCAGGATCAGGTCGGCGCGCTGGCGCGTCGGCAGGATGTTCTCGTGCAGATTGACGAGATTGATGCGCTCCCAGATCGAGGTCGCGGTCGCGACCGCCTCCTCGTCGGACAGCGCCGAATAGCGATGGAAGTAGGATTTCGGATCGCGGAACGCGGTGCCGCGCAGCGTGAGGAAGCGGTCGACGTACCAGCTCTTGCAGCACGTCGTCGTCGGCGTCGAGATAGACCGAGAAGTCGAAGAAGTCCGACACGAACGGGATCGCCTTGCCGTCCTTCGGCAGCCGTCCGGTCTGCAGCACGTTGAGGCCTTCGACGATCAGGATGTCCGGCCGGTCGATCTCGATCCACTGGTTCGGCATCACGTCGTAGATCAGATGCGAGTAGACCGGCGCGCGCACCGGGCGCCGGCCGGCCTTGACGTCGGACAGAAACAGCAGCAGCGCCGGCAGGTCGTAGCTTTCGGGAAAGCCCTTCTTCTCCATCAGGCCTTCGCGTTCGAGCACGGCGTTCGGCAGCAGGAAGCCGTCGGTGGTGATGAGATCGACCTTCGGCACGTTCGGCCAGCGCGCCAGCAGCGCCTGCAGCACGCGCGCGGTGGTCGACTTGCCGACCGCGACCGAGCCGGCGACGCCGATGATGTAGGGCATCTTGGCGTCCTCGGTGCCGAGGAAGCGCTGCTGCGCGCGATGCAGCCGCTGCGTCGCCGCGACATAGAGCGACAGCAGCCGCGACAGCGGCAGGTAGATTTCCTCGACCTCCGTCATGTCGAGCCGGTCGTGCAGCGAGCGCAGCCGGGTGACCTCGTCCGGCGTCAGCGTCATCGGCGTGTCGTCGCGCAGCGCCGCCCATTCCGCCCGGGTGTAGGTGCGGTAGGGCGACAGCCCGTCGTCGATGCGCTGCTCCATCGACAGGTTCATTCGCTCGGCCGCGACGCCTTCTCTTCCAGGCCGGACTTCTTGGTGCGCGTCTCCAGCAGCGCCTCGACCTCGGCGAGCGCGATGCCGCGCGCCTCGCAGCACCACCAGCAGGTGATAGAGCAGGTCGGCCGCTTCGGCGATCAGCCGGTCGCGGTCCTCGCCGACCGCGGCCAGCACGGTCTCGACCGCCTCCTCGCCGAGCTTCTTGGCGCACTGCGCGACGCCCCGGTCGAGCAGCTTGCGGGTGTAGGAGTCCTCGGCGCTGGCCTTGGCGCGCTCCTGCACGCGCTGCTCGAGGTCGGCGAGGGTGAACCTGTTCATGGCGTTCAAATAGCACCTCCCGGCGCGCGCGGGGAGTGGCAGCGCTGCATGGCGAGCGCGCGCGACCGCTCGAGCTCAGGATCGAGCCGCATCGGCAGGCCGGCCTTGGCCATGTGCAGCTTCGCCTCGCGCACGCTGTGCTCGCCGAAATGGAAGATCGAGGCCGCCAGCACCGCGGTGGCGTGGCCGTCGCGGATGCCCTCGACCAGGTGATCGAGCGTGCCGACGCCGCCCGAGGCGATCACCGGCACCGGCACCGCGTCGGCCACCGCGCGCGTCAGCGGGATGTCGAAGCCCGCGCGGGTGCCGTCGCGGTCCATCGAGGTGAGCAGGATTTCGCCGGCGCCGAGCGCCACCACCTCCCGGGCATAGGCGACCGCGTCGAGCCCGGTCGGGTTGCGGCCGCCGTGGGTGAAGATCTCCCAGCGCTCCGGCTCGCCCGGCTTCGACACCTTCTTGGCGTCGATCGCGACCACGATGCACTGGTCGCCGAACTTCTCCGCCGCCTCCTTGACGAAGGCGCGGCGGTTCACCGCCGCGGTGTTGATCGACACCTTGTCGGCGCCGCAGCTGAGCAGCTTGCGGATGTCGTCGACGGTGCGCACGCCGCCGCCGACGGTGAGCGGCATGAAGCAGGCCTCGGCGGTGCGGGTCACCACGTCGAAGATGGTGTCGCGGTTCTCGTGGCTCGCGGTGATGTCGAGGAAGCACAGTTCGTCGGCGCCGGCGGCGTCATAGGCGATCGCCGCCTCGACCGGATCGCCGGCGTCGCGCAGGTTGACGAAGTTGATGCCCTTGACGACGCGGCCGTCCTTCACGTCGAGGCAGGGAATGACGCGGACTTTGAACATCGCCGCTACGCCGATCCAGATCGCGACCGCCGGCACAACGGCATTTGCCGCGTACTCATGGTGGGGAGAAGCCGGACCAGCGCCATCGCCCCGGCCTCAGGCCTTGGTCCGCGCCGCGCGGATCAGCTTGAGCGCTTCGGCGGGGTCGAGCCGGCCGTCGTAGAGCGCGCGGCCGGCGATCGCGCCTTCGAGCTTGTGGGCCCGCGGCTCGATCATCACCTTGACGTCCTCGATCGAGGCGAGGCCGCCGGAGGCGATCACCGGGATCGAGATCGCCTCGGCCAGCGCGATGGTGGCATCCCAGTTGATGCCCTTGAGCATGCCGTCGCGCGCCACGTCGGTGTAGATGATCGCGGCGACGCCGGCGTCCTCGAACCGCCGCGCGATGTCGAGCGCCGACAGCTCGGAGGTCTCGGCCCAGCCCTCGACCGCGACCTTGCCGTCGCGGGCGTCGAGACCGACCGCAACGCGCTTGGGAAATCTCTTGCGCGGCCTCCTTGACCAGCGCCGGGTCGCGCACCGCAGCGGTGCCGATGATGACGCGGTTGACGCCCTTGCCGAGCCAGCCCTCGATGGTCGCCATGTCGCGGATGCCGCCGCCGAGCTGAACGCACAGCCCGACCGTCTCCAGGATGCGCTCGACCGCGGCGCCGTTCATCGGTCTTGCCGGCGAACGCGCCGTCGAGATCGACGACGTGCAGATGCCGGAAGCCCTGCGTCTCGAACGCGTGCGCCTGCGCCGCCGGGTCGCGGTTGAACACGGTGGCGCGCGCCATGTCGCCCTGCTCGAGGCGCACGGCGAGGCCGTCCTTCAGGTCGATGGCGGGGAACAGGATCACGGGTTGCTCGCGCGCAAATTCGCGGATTGGTCGGCCGGCAGGCGAAACCGGTTCATCCAAGGCGGCCGATCGAAAATCACGGCTTCCATTTCAGGAAATTGGCGATCAGCGCAAGCCCCAGCCGCTGGCTTTTCTCCGGGTGAAACTGGGTGCCGGCGTAGGTGTCGCGCGCGACGATCGCGGTGACCGGCCCGCCGTAGTCCGCCTGCGCGACCAGGTCGCCGCCGTCCGCGGGATTGAGCTGGTAGGAGTGCACGAAATAGGCATGCAGGCCGTCCGGGCCGAGCGGGATGCCGTCGAGCAGCTGGTGCGGCGCGCGGGCCGACAGCGTGTTCCAGCCCATGTGCGGGATTTTGAGCGCCGGATCGGCCGGCGCGATCCTGTCGACCTCGCCGCGGATCCAGCCGAGCCCGTCGGTCACGACATACTCCCGGCCGCGCTCGGCCAGAAGCTGCATGCCGACGCAGATGCCGAGGAACGGTCGGCCGCGGCCGCGCACGGTCTCCTCCAGCGCCTGCACCATGCCCGGCACCGCGTCGAGGCCGTGCCGGCAGTCGGCGAAGGCGCCGACGCCGGGCAGCACCACGCGCTCGGCGCGGCGTACCGCATCGGGATCGCGCGTCACCACGATCGGCTGGTCATGGCCGCTCTCGCGCGCAGCGCGCTCGAACGCCTTGGCCGCCGAATGCAGATTGCCGGAGCCGTAATCGACGATCGCGACGCTCATCGGCGAGGTTCGGGTTCGGGAAACAGTCCGATGACCGCAGGCGCCGGCTGGGGCACGCGGAGCGGCGGAGCGGCAGTGGCCGGCGGCGGCGACGGCCGCGGGTCTGCGAAGTAAGCGTCGAAGAAGCGCCGCTCGGCACCCTCGCGATCGGGTGCAACCACGACCCCGACCTCCGTCCAGCGCCGACGGTTAAGCGTCCAGCGCCACAGCGTCCCCGCCTCGAAGCCGACAAGCAGCGCGATCAGCATGCGGTCGCGACCCTCACCGTGTGGGACACACCCAGCGCCGACAACCCGACATGCAGCGCAGCCTCGAAGACGAGATACAGCAGCAGCACGAGCCACAGCCGCCGCCACAGGATCCACAGCGGGCCGAGCAGGAACGCCCAGAAATAAAAGCCGTCGCGCACGAAAACGAGCCGTTCCGCGTCGGCTGCGGCGCCGCCCGAACTCGTGGGCGATTCGTGCACGGTATATGTCGTCATCGCGGTCCCTCCGGACGCCCGCTCTGTGCCTGCTCCGCAATTGCGGAGAAAGATGGGTCAATCGCCGAGCCGTCCCTTGGTCGAGGGCACTTCGCCCGCGGCGCGCGGGTCGATGGCGAAGGCCGCGCGCAGCGCCCGCGCCAGGCCCTTGAAGCAGGATTCGGCGATGTGATGATCGTTACTGCCGTAGAGCATCTCGACGTGCAGCGTCAGGCCTGCGTTCATGGCGAACGCCTGGAACCATTCCTGCACCAGTTCGGTATCGAAGGCGCCGACCTTGTCGCGCGAAAACGCGGCCTTGAAGACCAGGAACGGCCGTCCCGACACGTCGATCGCGACCCGGGTCAGCGCCTCGTCCATCGGCACGTGCACGTCGGCGTAGCGGGTGATGCCCTTCATGTCGCCGAGCGCCTGCTTGACCGCCTGGCCGAGCGCGATGCCGACATCCTCGGTGGTGTGATGGTGGTCGATGTGCAGGTCGCCCTTGGCCTTGACCGCGATGTCGATGCGCGAGTGGCGCGCCAGAAGGTCGAGCATGTGGTCGAAGAAACCGATGCCGGTCGAGACCTTCGAGACGCCCTTGCCGTCGAGATCGACCGCGACCTCGATGTCGGTCTCCTTGGTGGTGCGCTTGACCGAGGCCTTGCGGCCCGCAGAGGTCGCCGGGCGGGACCGTTTGGGGGACGGGCCGGACCGTTTCAAGGTAAGAGCGCGGCCGCGGCGGGCCATGGGAATCGCCTGTTCCAGATTGAACGCGCCCTTGTATCAGGGGTGTTTCGGCTTCGCCACCAGAGCCACGGACGCTAATTGTATCAACAATTATCTTGACGACTTATCAGATTGTAGCTACACACAAACCATGCCCGGGATCGGCCCTTTCGAATGGGATGAGGCCAAGCGCGCCGCAAACCTGGACGTTCACGGGATTGATTTCGGGGATGTTTTTCGTTTCGACTGGGACGATGCACAGTTCACGCACGATACCCGGCGAGATTATGGAGAGGTTCGGATCGTTGCCATTGGCCGAATAGGACCACGCCTGCATGTCCTCGTTTTTGCGCCGCGCGCGAACTTGATCAGGATCATCTCGTTAAGAAAGGCAAACAGCAGGGAGATCAGGCGATATGAAAAAAACAAAAATCAAGCCTAAGGCCCGATACACAGCGGCTGACCTTGCCGATGTCCAAAGTCCTCCGTTGAGCGCCGAACAGCTCGCAAACTTGCGACCGGCCCGCGAGGCCGCACCGGAAATTCTCGCGCTAACCGCCGCTTCCGCGGACCGCAGAAGCGGCCGACCAAGCGGCTGATTTCGCTGCGGCTCGATCCCGACGTGATCGAGCATTTCCGCAGCCGCGGGCCTGGCTGGCAGGCTCGCATCAACGCAACGCTGCGCAAGGCGGTGGGGCTGTAAGATCGCCGCTTGCCTATCGCTGCGATTGACAGCGCCGACCGCGGGCGTCAAGCCTCGCGCGGCGAACAGGACGGCGCATGGCGGAACCGCGACGCTTCGGCGACTATCTGCTGGCGGCGGGGATTGCACTCGCCGCCGTTGCTGTCAGTCCGCCCGGCATCGAATTCATCTCCGGGCGGCCGGACCTGAGCTTTCGCGTCAACGCCATCAGCCTCGCACTGGTCGTCTTCCTGCTGACGATGCTCGGCGCCGTGCTGACGCGAGGGCGGCTGCGGACCGTCGTTCTTTCATCTCGATGATCTGGACCGCGCCACTGCCGCTGCTGGTCGCGGCTGAGGCCGCAGCGATCGCGTTCCATCTCGCGGATCGGATCGCCCCGATCGAGAATCCGTCAGATGCTGAAGAGTGGCGGCCGACTGGCCGCCGTACCTGCTCAGCGAGGCGCGCTGGGCGCCGCAAGCCGACGGCGTGCGCACTCTACCGGCCGTGGAGCGGCAACGGCATCGTCATCAACAGCACCGGGCTCCGCACCGCCGAGCCGCAGCCGAAGACGCCGGGCGAATGGCGCATCGCGATCACCGGCGGTTCGACCGTCTACGGCTGGCGACTGCTCGACACCGACACGCTGCCGGTGCTGGTGCAGCAGGCGTTGCGCCGCAATCATCCGAACGTCACAGTGTACAATTTCGGCATCGAAGGCGCGACGATGGCGCGCGAGCTCGCTCTGCTCAAGCGCTTCCACAAGCACTACGAGATCGACGAGGTGGTGTTCTACACCGGCGGCAACGACGTCACCGACAGCTACGTCGAGGCCATGATCCGGCGGCGGAGACCGCGCGCCGCATCAGCGCCAACCTCAACGCCTTCGAGCTGGCCGCGCCGGTCTCGCGGCTGATCCGCGGTGACGATCGACCCGTCGGCGCAGACGCTGGCGCATCTCGACGAAGTGGTGTTGCCCGAGATCATCAAGCGCAACCCGCTACGTCAGGGGGTCGAAGCCGCCGACGCCTACTGCCGCGCCGAGGCGCTGCGTTGCCAGCTCATGCTGCAACCGTCGCTCTACACACGGCGGCCGCCGCGCGGCCCGGAGATCGCGATCGCGCAGAACCGCCGAACGCCTCTACCCGCGGACTCGGTGCGCTCGGCGTGAAAATGTACCAGACGTGCTCGACAATCCGCCGCAGATGCCGGTCGCCGACCTCTCCGACGTGTTCGACCCGTCGGACCGGCCGTTCTACGTCGACCAGCTGCACGTCAACGAGGCCGGCAACGCCTATCTGGCCGAACGGGTGGCGGCCCGGCTGTCGCCACGGCTGCCCTGAATCCCGCGGGAGTGGCGCGACAGCCGCAAGTTTGCAACAAGTCGGCAGCGTTCCTACATCCACGCCTGGGAAATTCCGCATGCAGCCGCAAACCGATCTCTGGCACGGCACCACGATTCTGACCGTTCGCAAGGGCGGCGTGGTCGCCATCGGCGGCGACGGCCAGGTCTCGATCGGCCAGACCATCGTCAAGGCCAATGCCCGAAAGGTGCGCCGCCTCGGCAAGGGCGACGTGATCGCCGGATTTGCCGGCGCCACCGCCGATGCGTTCACGCTGTTCGAGCGGCTGGAGGCCAAGCTCGAGCAGTACCCCGGCCAGCTCATGCGCGCCGCGGTCGAGCTTGCGAAGGACTGGCGCACCGATCGCTATCTGCGTCGGCTGGAAGCGATGATGATCGTCGCCGACGCATCCGTGTCGCTGGTGCTGACCGGCACCGGCGACGTGCTCGAGCCCGAGGCCGGCGTCATGGGCATCGGCTCGGGCGGCAACTACGCGCTTGCCGCCGCGCGCGCACTCGCCGACGGACCGCTCGACGCCGAGGCGATCGTGCGCCAGTCGCTCGACATCGCCGCGGACATCTGCGTCTACACCAACCGCAACGTCACGGTCGAAACCCTGAAGAGCGCGTGAGCGATGGGGCGTTGTGCCTACGAGTTTCAGCCGATGACCGCCGACCATCTGCCGCTGGTGCGGCGCTGGCTCGCGTTGCCGCACGTCCGCGAATGGTGGGGTGAGCCGGACGAGCAGTTCGGCCTCGTCAGCGGCGACATGTCGGAACCGGCAATGGACCAATATGTCGTCGCGACCGGCGGCCGCCGGTTCGCCTATCTGCAGTGCTACCGGCTGACCGACTGGAACATCTGCTTCGGTCCGCAGCCCGAAGGCACGCGCGGCATCGACCAGATGATCGGCGAGCCGGACATGGTCTCGCGCGGCCACGGCTCGGCCTTCATCCGCGACTTCGCCGACCTCGTATTCTCGAGCGGCACGCCCCGCATGGTGATCGATCCGGACCCCACCAACGTGCGCGCGATCCGCGCCTATGAGAAGGCAGGCTTCGCGCGCGATCGCCTGGTCGAAACGCCCGACGGGTTGGCGCTGCTGATGATCCGCGACGCGGGCGCGCCATGACGCAGTTCGACTCGCCGCCGCACGCCTCTCCCGGCGACCTCGCATGCTTCAAGGGCGCCGAACTGAGCCGCGTCTATGTCTGGAAGTACGGCGTGACGCTCACGTTTAATGACGAGCTCTGCACGATCACGATCGAGGGCGGCGCCGAGTTCCGCTCGCAGGGCCGCGTCGAGCGCTATAACCAGGAGATCATCGTCGCGTTCGGCGCACGCGTGCTGGCACTGATCGGCCGAAGCGTGGTCGATGCGATGGCCACCGACGAGAAGGTGTTCTCGCTCGCCTTCGACGACGGCACGCTTCTGACGCTGCAGCCGGACGGCTCCGGATACGAGTGTTACAACGTGAACCTGCCGGACGGCTCGATCTTCGTCGGCTGACATGGAACTGCGATGACCGACTTCTCACCCCGCGAAATCGTCTCCGAGCTCGACCGCTTCATCGTCGGCCAGGGCGACGCCAAGCGCGCGGTCGCGATCGCGCTGCGCAACCGCTGGCGGCGGCTGCAGCTCGACGACAAGCTGCGCGAGGAGGTGCTGCCGAAGAACATCCTGATGATCGGCCCGACCGGCGTCGGCAAGACCGAAATCTCGCGCCGGCTGGCGCGGCTCGCCGGCGCGCCGTTCCTCAAGGTCGAGGCCACCAAGTTCACCGAGGTCGGCTACGTCGGGCGCGACGTCGAACAGATCGTGCGCGACCTGCTGGAGATCGGCGATCGCGCTCACCCGCGAGAAGAAGCGCACGCGACGTGCAAGGTGCGCGCCGAGCAGGCCGCCGAGGCGCGCGTGGTCGACGCGCTGGTCGGCGCCAACGCCAGCCCCGCCACCAAGGACGCGTTCCGCAGCAAGCTGCGCGCCGGCGAGCTGAACGACAAGGAGATCGAGGTCGAGGTGCAGGCCGTCGGGCGGCGGCATGCCGCTGTTCGAAATCCCCGGCATGCCCGGCGCGCAGATGGGCGCCATCAACATCGGCGACATTTTCGGCAAGCTCGGCGGCGGCCGCACCAAGACCCGCCGCGTCACGGTCGCGGAATCGCACGACATCCTGATGGCGAGGAATCCGACAAGCTGCTCGACCAGGAGCAGCTGGTGCAGGAGGCGATCAAGGCGGTCGAGCAGAACGGCATCGTGTTCCTCGACGAGATCGACAAGATCGCCGGCCGCGAGGGCCGCGTCGGCGCCGACGTGTCGCGCGAGGGCGTGCAGCGCGACCTGCTGCCGCTGATCGAAGGCACCACGGTCTCGACCAAGCACGGCGCGGTGAAGACCGACCACATCCTGTTCATCGCCTCGGGCGCGTTCCACCTGTCGAAGCCGTCCGACCTGCTGCCCGAGCTGCAAGGCCGGCTGCCGATCCGGGTCGAGCTCAAGCCGCTCACCCGCGACGATATGCGCCGCATCCTGACCGAACCCGAGGCGTCGCTGATCAAGCAGTACATCGCGCTGATGGCGACCGAGGGCGTGACGCTGCGAATTCACCGAGGATGCCATCGACGCCATCGCCGACGTGGCGGTGGCGGTCAATTCCGCGATCGAGAACATCGGCGCGCGCCGGCTGCAGACCGTGATGGAGCGGGTGCTCGACGAGATTTCGTTCGGCGCCACCGACCGCTCCGGCGAGACCGTGAAGATCGACGCCGACTACGTGCAGCAAGCACGTCGGCGATCTCGCCAAGAACGCCGATCTGAGCCGGTTCATTTTGTAGCGGCGCAGACCGACTTTCCTTTCCGACCTGGCCTGGCCTATCGTGACGCGTCCATTCTGGACGCGCGGGCGCGTGCAATAGCCCGCCACGGCGCAGCAAGAGGACATGATGGCCGAACTTTCGCAAGTCGGGCAAGCCGCTCGGGCCGATCGGCACCAAGGTGCTGTTCGAGAACGAGCACATCCGGGTGTGGACCATCGAGCTGCCGCCCAAGGGCCACCAGCCGCTGCACGAGCACTATCATCCCTACCTGATCGTGCCGATCAGCGAGGGCAAGTCGGTGATGCGCTGGGAGGACGGCCGCGAGCGCCAGCTCGTCGACGTGCCCGGCGACATCAAGTACCGCGAGGCGAGCGGCGGGCCGCACGAGCTGTTCAATCTCGAAGAAGACACCAAGATGCATTCCGATCCTGGTGGAGATCAAAGCCGCCGGCATGTCGGCGCTGACCACGACGCGCCAACGAGCCGGCCGCAACCGGCCGACACGGCCGTCGCGAACGTGCTTCAGGGAGGAACAACGATGACAGACTGAAACGCTTGCGCGCTTGCGCCGCGCTGCGCCGCGCATGGCGCTCGCGCCGCAGCGCGCGCCGGCGCAGACCTATCCCGGACAAGACCGTCACGATCGTGATCCCGCTCGGCGCCGGCGGCGCCATGGACCGCATCACGCGCGCTCATGGCCGAGCAGCTCGTCGCAAGCGGCTCGGCCAGCCGGTGATCGTCGAGAACCGGCCGGGCGGCGGCATGGCGATCGGCGCGAGCGCGGTCGCCGAGCGCCGCGCCCGACGGCCACACGCTGATGAACGCGCCGAGCGGCGCCTACGCGATCAATCCGACGCTGTTCAAGAAGCTCGCCTACGATCCCGAGAAGGACTTCGTGCCGGTCGTCGCTCTACGCCCGCATCCCGTTCGTGCTGGTGGTCAACCCGACCTGCCGGTCAACTCGGTGAAGGAGCTGATCAAGTATTCGCAGCGACAATCCCGGCAAGCTGTCCTACGCGGCGAGCGACCGTCGGCGGCGTGATCCACCTCGCCGGCGAGATGTTCCGGCACGACGCCAAGATCGACATGATCAGCGTGCCCTACAGGCAGGGCGGCCCGGCCTCGCTCAACGACGTGGTCGCGGGCCATGTGCCGGTGACGTTCGCCGATCCGTCGATCGTGCCGGGCCTGATCGCCGGCGGCAAGGTGCGCGCGCTCGGCGTGACGTCGCTGCACGCGGATGCCGAACCTGCCCGACGTGCCGACGCTCGACGAGGCCGGCGTGCCGGGCTTCGAGGCGATGTCGTGGCACCTGATCGTGGCGCCGGCGAAGACGCCGAAGCCGGTGGTCGACAAGCTGCACGCCGAGCTGAAGGCGGTCGCGGCGATGCCCGAGATCCGCGAGCAGATGCTGCGGATGGGGCTGATGCCGGTCGACAGCCCCTCGGTCGACGACATGCGAAAATTCATGCAGACCGAGAACACGCGCTGGGGCAACATCGTGCGCGAGGCCGGCGTCGCGGGCTCGCTGTGATGCTGCACAATGCCGTGCGCCAGTGCGCAATCGGAAGCTAGGATCGGGAGCGACGCATGCGTCTTGGAATGTTCATGATGCCGGTGCATCCGCCGGATCGCGCGTTCTGGAGCACGCTCGACGAGGACACCGAGAAGTCGCTGCTCGCCGACCAGCTCGGCTTCGACGAACTGTGGCTCGGCGAGCATTTCTCGGCGTCGACCGAGCCGATCCCCTCGCCGCTGATGTTCTTCGCCAACCTCGTGCACCGCACCAAGCACCTGCACGTTCGGCACCGCGGTCATCAACATCCCGAACCACCATCCGGCGATCGTCGCCGCCGAGTGCGCGCAGTTCGACCACATGAGCAAGGGCCGCTTCATGCTCGGCATCGGGCCGGGCGGGCTGATCTCCGACTTCGAGCTGTTCAAGCTGACCGACCACGCCGCGCGCAACCGCATGGTGGTCGAGGCGGTCGACATGATCGAGCGCATCTGGTCGCAGGACCCGCCCTACGATCTCAAGGGCGAGTTCTGGGACATCACGATCAAGGACGGCATCAATGCCAAGCTCGGCGTCGGCTTCATGCCGAAGCCGTACCAGCAGCCGCGGCCGCCGATCTTCATCTCGCTCGCGAGCCCGAATTCGTCGTCGGCGCAAGACCGCGGCGGAGAACGGCTGGGGCATCATCTCGGCCAACATCATCCCGACCTATTCGGTGGCCATCGCACTGGACGATCTACAGCGAGGCCTGCCGCCGAGACGGCATCACGCCGCGCGGCGACAACTGGCGGGTCGCGCGCAACATCATGGTGGCGCCGTCCGACGCAGGAGGCGCACGACCGCGTGTTCGGCGCGCAGGCCTCGAACAACTATTTCTACACCTACATGCGCGAGGTGCTGAACAGCGTCGGCCTGCTGTCATCCTCAAGCCGCGGCCCGACATGCCCGACGACGAGGCGACGCGTGCAGGCGATCACCGACCGAATGCGTGATCCACGGCTCGCCCAAGACCGTGCTCGACAAGCTGGTCGCGTTCCGCGAGACGCGTCGGCCCGTTCGGCGGCCTCCTGATGACCGGGCTCGACTGGGCCGGCAAGAACCAGGACTGGGAGCGCGAGTCGATGCGGCTGCTCGCGCAGGAGGTCATGCCGAAGTTCCGCCAGCACGCGCTGGCGCAGGCGGCGGAGTAACCGGGCAGGCCAACTCCTAGTTGTAGCTGGGGCCGAAAGTTGACGCGCGCGGCGACGCTACCCGCGTCGCAGCGCAGCGTTGCGTCGGTCCTGATTGTTATTTGCCAGTCGCCGCTTCATCATTGTTCGACGTTCAACTGGAACGTTACTTGCAACGTTCCCACGGCCGAGGACGCGGACCATGATCATCGACACCCACACGCACGTTTGGAGCTTTCCGTCGTATCGCGACCTCAGCCAGCACATCAAGACGACGGAAGACCTGATCGCATTTCGGACGCGCTATCCCGATCTCTACAAGTGCAGCCTGACGGAGCCGTCGGTCGACAATTCCGACGCTCTGATCGCCGACATGGACAAGAACGACGTCGCGCTGACGCTGGTGCAGGCGCGGCCCGGCTACACGACCAACGATCAGGTCGCGCAGTCGGTCGCGCGGCATCCCGATCGGCTCGCAGGACTGATGCGGGTCGGCCACGATCAGGAGGCGGCGGGCTATCACGACGACCCCGGCCCGACGCGCGAATGGGCGCCGGACGAAGTCGAGCGCTGCCTCACGACGCTGAAGATGAAAGGCGTCGGCGAGATCTTCATCCGTTCGCTGACCAGACGAGATTCACCCGGAGAAGATCGCCAAGGATCTCGACGGCATGATGAAGGTCGTCTCCAAGCACGGCGTGCCGATCCAGTTTCCGACCGCATGGTCGCAGTTTCCCGGCGGACTGTTCTACGGCGATCCGCTTTGGGCCGACGAGGTCGCCATGCGGCACCCGAATGTGCCGATCATTCTCACCAAGATGGGGCGCAGCATCGGCCGCTACTTCGACAGCGCGATGACGGTCGCCATGCGCAACGTCAACATCTATTTCGATGTCGTCGGCACGAATCCGCAGCATCTGCGCTTTGCGATCGACAAGATCGGCGCGCATCGCATCATGTTCGGCACCGACTGGTCGGCGACCTGGCGCTGGATCAGCGTCCCGACCACGCTGCACAAGCTGCGAATGAAGGTTCTGGACGACGCCAAGCTCACCGAAGAAGAGCGCCGCATGATCCTGTGGGACAACGCCGTCAAGGTCTTCAAGCTCGACAAGGAGGCCGAGCGGGCCAGGGCGGTATTTTCCAAAGCCGCGGAATAGTGACGACTGCTGCAACACGAGGCGACGATGACGAACCCGATGGTGCGCTGGCGCAAATGGTTCGCTGGCGGCGATTGCCGGCGTCGCCTCGCTCGGGATGATGCTGGGCGCTGTCCGCACGCCGTGCTCAGGCGCAGGCCGGCGATTATCCGTCGCGGCAGATCCAGGTGATCGTGCCGTTTCCCGCCAGGCGGCTCGGCGGACTATTTCGCGCGCAGCATCTTCAACCGGCTTGGCCCGGTCGATCGGCCACCCGATCGTGATCGAGAACAAGGCCGGCGCCGGTGGGATCATCGGCGCAAAGGCGGTCATCAACGCGGCGCCCGATGGCTATACGCTGCTGGTGTCCGCGGTGGCGTCGGTGCTGGTGCCGCCGAACCTGAGCACGCCGCCGGCCTTCGATGCGCTCAAGGACCTGACGCCGGTCACCGGGATCGGCACGGTGCCCGCGGTGCTGGTGGTCAAGCCTTCGCTCGGCATCAAGACGTTCGCCGAACTGCTGAGCTACGCCAAGGCCAATCCGGGCAAGCTCAATCTCGCCACCTCCGGCGCCGGCACGATCTCGCATCTCACCGGCGAACTGCTGATGCGCGAAACCGGCATCAAGATCGTGCCGGTCCATTATCGCGGCGCACCGCCGGCGGTCACCGACCTGCTCGGCGGTCATGCCGACATCATGTTCTCGGACGCGCCGTTCTTCCTGGAGCACATCAAGGCCGGAAAGCTCATCCCGCTCGCGGTCGGCACGCCACAACGCTCGGCGTCCCTGCCCAATGTGCCGACCACCGCGGAGCTCGGTTATCCGGCGATCATCGCGTCGAACACCTACAGCCTGTTCGGCCCGCCCAAGATGCCCGCCGACATCGTCAACAAGCTCAATGAGCTGGTGCTGAAGGAACTGCGCAGCCCCGAGGTTCGAGGCGGCGTTCGCCACCCAGGCGGCAACGCCGGCGGGCGCCACGCCGGCTGCCTTCACGGCGCAGATTCAGTCCGAGGCGGACCGCTGGCTCCCGATCGTCAAAGCGGCGGGGATCAAGGCCAACGACTAGAGCCGTTCGTCAGCGCCGGATACGCTTCTGGCAAATGTGAGTTGTTGCATTCGGCTGGGAGCCCCGCGCGGGGCTCTTCATCAATCCGCACGCCGATAGCGCGGTCACTCGGATTTCATCCCCGCTGCCGGACCAGCGGCGGCCATTTGTGGACTTCGCCGGCGAGGAACGCCGCAAACTCCTGCGGCTGCGCAATCCTCGCCTCGCCGCCCTGCTGCGCGATCGCAGCCTGGACTTCCGGCAAACCAAGGCTTGCACTGATCGCCGCGCTGAGCGTGGCGATCGCCTCACCCGGCGTTCCGGCCGGCGCGAGAATGCCGGTCCAGTCGCTCGGGTTGAGCGCAAGCTGCGGCAGCCCCGCTTCAGCGACGGTCGGCACCTGCGGCAGCGCCGGATAGCGTGCCACGCCCGTATAGGCGAGCGCCTTGAGCTTGCCCTGCTGGATCAGCGACACGAGCCCCGAGCCCGCGCCGAAGAACAGCTGGACGCGGCCGCCGAGCAGGTCCGCCATCAGCTGCGAGACCTGGCGGTAGGGCACGCTGTTGAGCGGGGCGCCCGATCTGAGCTTGAATAGCTCGGCCAGCACCTGCGGCGGCTGCCCGAGCGGAAATCCGATGTTGAGCTGGTTCGGGTTGGCCTTGGCGTAGGCAATCAGCTCGCTGAGACTGCCAGCGGGCACGCTCGCGGACACCGCCAACACATGCGACCAGCTCGCGAGCGGCGCCACCGGCGCAAAGCTCTTCAGCGGGTCGTAGCCGGGATTGGGATAGAGCACCGGGCTGTACGCCAGCGCGGCATTCACCTGCAGCAAGGTGTAGCCGTCGGGCTCGGCGCCCGCTCCGGCCTTGGTCGCAATCGTCGTGCCCGCACCGGGCCGGTTTTCGACCGTGATGTTCTGGCCGAGGCGCTCAGACATGCGCTGCGCGACCAGTCGGGCGAGGGCGTCCGGTGCCGAGCCTGCGCTGAACGGCGAAATGATCTGGATCGGCTTGCTGGGATACGTCCCGGCCATCGCGCCGCCGACCGGCACCGCTCCGACAGCAATCCCGAGCACGAGGGCGAGTGGCCGGTTCGCGACAACGCGCAGGGCGGTCGTGCGAAGCATCAGGGCAATCGCGCGCATTCTCATGGTTTCCCCCTGCAAAGAAAGCGGCGTGCCGTCGCACACTGGATGGGCCGCCCTAGAAAGGAAAGTTCTCATTCGTTATCGTTGCATAAGAATTCCTCATGCTGTCCGGGGCCGGCCATGCAGTCGCTGATCGATCGCGTCGCCCATCGGCTCAAGCTACGCGACCTGCGGCTGCTCGATTCGGTCGTGCGATCGAAAAGCATGGCGCGTGCCGCAGCCCAGTTGAACCTCACGCAGCCCGCCGTATCGAAGGCGATATCGGAGCTGGAGCACGTGCTCGGCGTGCGCCTGCTCGAACGCAGCCGCCAGGGCATCGAGCCGACGCCGCACGGCCGCGCATTGCTGCGGCGCGGGGTCGCAATCTTCGACGAACTCCGGCAGGGCGTGTCCGAGATCGAATTCCTCACCGATCCGCTGGCCGGCGAGGTGCGGGTCGCGGCTTCCGAGCCGATCACCGCCGGATTGCTGCCGATCGTCATGGACCGGCTGACGAGGCGATATCCGCGGATGTCGATCTACGTCATGCAGACGCCGATCGCGTCGCTCGATCAGCATCGCCTGCAGTACAGCGCTCTGCGCGACCGCAACGTCGATGTGGTGCTGGGTCCGATCGTCGAGCCGCGCGGCACCGACCTGCAGGTGGAGCATTTGTTCGACGATCCCAACGCGGTCGTCGCCGGCGCGCGCAGCCGCTGGGCGCGTCGGCGCAGAATCGCGCTCGCGAGCCTGCTCGACGAACCGTGGTGCCTGCCGCCCGCCGACACCATCGCCGGCGCGCACTGCCGCCAGATGTTCCATCGCAACGGCCTTGAGCCTCCGCCGCGGACCATGGCCGCGATCTCGGTGCAGATGCAGATCGGCATGCTGGCGACGCAGCGGTTTCTGACGATGCTGCCGCGGTCGCTGCTGCGGTTCGCGGGCGACCGGCTCTCGATCAAGGCCGTGGCGATCGACACGGCGGATGTGCCGGGCCGTTCGATCGGGCTCATCACGCTGAAGAACCGGACGATCAGCCCGTCGGCGGAGCTGTTCATGCAGCTCACCCGCGAGCTTGTCGCGCCGCTTGCGCGTGCGCCAGTCCGGCCGCGGTAGGCGGTCCGCACCATGATGAGCGAGGCCCATCCCCGTCATGGCCGGGCTTTGTCCCGGCCATCCACGTCTTCCTTTGCCGAATGGCGCGGAAGAAAGACGTGGATGCCCGCGACAAGCGCGGGCATGACGACTCGCCGTAGGCTCGGCCGACAAAGTGACGCCAGCGAGAGCGCGGGAAACAATCGCCCCTACTTCGCTCAGACCCGCCGCCAGCGGATGCGGCGGTAGCTGCCGTCGGCGGCCGGCACCGACGACAGCGTGAGGTCGGCGCCGTTCAGCGTCGACGCGGCGCATGATGGTCTGCCCGACCGCGTTCGGATTGAGCGCCATCTCGACGTGATGATGCAGCACGTCGTCCTTCAGCTCGTAGTGCCCGGCGTAGCAGACCATGCCCTTGGCGGCCTCGGCGCGCTCCTCCGGCGTCGCCGCGTTCAGGTCCGGGCCGCCCGAGGTCTTGGCCGCGAGCTTGCGGCCGTTCGGCATGCTGACCACCGACATGTAGCCGTCGGGGCTGTACATGATCTGCGCGGTGCGCTGGTCGTCGCTCACGATCTTGCCGTCCGCGCTGACCGTGTCCTCGCCGAGCGTGCGATAGACCCCGACGATATCGTCCTTCGTCATGATGCTTTTCCTTGGATGACTGTGTGACGGCCGACAAGCTAGAATGCCCGCGGCCGACAAAGGAAAGGCCGCGCATGCGTCTCGGAATGTTCATGATGCCGGTGCATCCGCCCGGCCGCTCGATGAGCGAGACGCTCGCCGAGGACACCACGAAGTCGATCCTCGCCGACCGGCTCGGCTTCGACGAGCTGTGGATGGGCGAGCATTTCTCCGCCACCACCGAGCCGTTCCCCTCGCCGCTGATGTTCCTCGCCGGCCTCGTGCCGCAGACCAAGAACATCTCGCTCGGCACCGCCGTCATCAACCTGCCGAACCACCATCCGGCGATCGTCGCGGCCGAGGCCGCGCAGTTCGACCACATGAGCGGCGGCCGCTTCATGTTCGGCGTCGGCTCCGGCGGGCTTGCGCCGGACTTCGAGCTGTTCGACGTGTTCGACGGCGCCGGTGCGCCAGCGCAAGTTCCTGGAATCGATCGACCTGATCCTGAAAATCTGGGCGCAGGACCCGCCCTACGACCTGCAGGGCGAGTTCTGGAACATCCAGATCAAGAAGGTGATCGTGCCCGAGCTCGGCTTCGGCGGCATGCCGAAGCCGCTGCAGAAGCCGCACCCGCCGGTCCATGTCTCGATCGGCAGCCCGGATTCGCCGACCGCGCGGATCGCGGCGCAGCGCGGCTGGGGCATCATCTCCGGCCCGACCGCGCCGGCCTGGTCGATCGCCTCGCAGTGGAAGGCCTACAGCGAGGCCTGCCGCGCCGCCGGCAAGCCGGCGAGCGGCGACAACTGGCGCGTCTCGCGCAACGTCGTGGTGGCGCCGAGCGACGCCGAGGCCGAGGAGCGCGTGTACGGCGACCGCGCCGTCGAACCGCCACTACTTCACCTACATGCGCCAGGCGCTGTTCCTCGGCAAACGGCTCGTCCATGATCAAGCCGCGACCCGCAGATGACCGACGAGGCGTGCACGCCGGACGCGGTCATGGACGAATGCGTGATCCACGGCTCGCCGCGCACCGTGATCGACAAGCTCGTCGCCTACCGCGAGCGGGTCGGGCCGTTCGGCACGCTGCTCAAGATCGGCCTCGACTGGGGCGGCCCGAACGAGGCCTGGGAGCGCGAGGGCATGCGGCTGCTGGCCCACGAGGTGATGCCGAAATTCCGCCAGCACGTGATGGCGCAGGCGGCGGAATAGCACGCGGCGCCTCCTCTCCCCGCACGCGGGGAGAGGTGAAAGCCGTGCCATATGCGGTAGCCCTGCCGGCGGGAGGGGCCAGCGGGCCTTGCAGGCGTAGCGGCCTGCGCTATATCCCAACCGCCTCTCAACCTGACCCTGAGCGAACGGCATGACCACCGAAGCTGATACCGTGGCCGAAACCCACCCGTTTCAGGCCGAGGTTGCCGAACTGCTGCGCCTGATGGTGCACGCGGTCTATTCCGAGCCGAGCGTCTTCCTGCGCGAGCTGATCTCCAACGCCTCGGACGCCTGCGACAAGCTGCGCTACGAGGCGATCGCCCATCCGGAGCTGCTCGCGACCGGCGGCGACCTGAAAATCCGCGTCCGCATCGATTCCAACACCCGGACGCTGACCGTCAGCGATTCCGGCATCGGCATGGACCGGCAGGAGCTGATCGACAATCTCGGCACCGTCGCCCGCTCCGGCACGCGCGCGTTTCTGGCCCACATGGCGGAAGCGAAAGACAGCGCAAGCCTGATCGGCCAGTTCGGGGTCGGCTTCTATTCCGCCTTCATGGTGTCGGACCAGATCGAGGTCATAAGCCGCCGCGCCGGATCGGACGAGGTCTGGGTCTGGCGCTCGTCGGGCGGGGCGGGGTTCGAGGTCTCGCCGGCGACGCCGGAGCAGGCCGAGCACGTCGTCCGCGGCACCGAGGTCATCCTGCATCTCAAGGACGAGGACACCACCAAGCGCTTCCTCGAGCCCTACGAGGTGCAGCACCTGATCCGGTCGTACTCCGACCACATCCAGTTTCCGATCGAGTTCGCCGACAAGGACGCCGAGCCGCACCAGATCAACGAGGCGAGCGCGCTCTGGCACCGGTCGAAGTCGGAACTCACCGCGGAGGACTACAAGAAGGCCTACTACGCCACCGCCGGCACGGCCGACGATCCGGCGATGACCCTGCACTACAAGGCCGAGGGCCGGCAGTCGTACGCGGTGATGCTGTTTGCGCCATCGGAACAGCCGTTCGGCTTCGGCGACGCGGCCCGCAAGGGCCTCGTGAAGCTCTACGTGCGGCGCGTGTTCATCACCGACAAGGCCGAGCTGCTGCCGGGTTATCTGCGCTTCATGCGCGGCGTGGTCGACAGCGAAGACATGCCGCTCAACATCTCGCGCGAGATGCTGCAGAACAATCCGCAGGTGGCGCAGATCAGGAAGGCGCTCACCAATCGCGTGCTGTCGGAGCTAGAGAATCTTGCAGAGAAGGAGCCGGAGGCCTTCGCCAAAATCTGGAAGGCGTTCGGCCGCGTGATCAAGGAAGGCCTCTACGACGACTACGAGCGGCGCGAGCAGCTGCTTGCGTTGACGCGGTTCGAGACCACGGCCGGCGGCGAGCCGCGCTCGCTCGAGCAGTACGTCGCCGATCTCAAGCCGAACCAGACCGAAATCTACTACCTCGTCGGCGAGACCGCCGAACGCCTGAAGTCGAACCCGAAGCTCGAGGCGACGCGCGCCCGCGGCATCGAGGTGCTGCTGCTGACCGACCCGGTGGACGCGCTGTGGACCTCGATGCCGGCCGACTTCAAGGGCAAGCCGCTGAAGTCACTGAGCCAGGGCGAAGTTGATCTCAGCCTCGTGCCGCTGCTGGATGACGCCGCCAAGCCCGAGACCGAACCGAAGGCAGCCGACGAGACCGACGACAACGCGGTGATCGCGACCGTCAAGGAGGTGCTGGGCGGCGAGGTGCAGGACGTGCGCGCGTCGCGCCGGCTGACCGACAGCCCGTCGTGCCTGGTGGCGGGCGGCGGCGGGTTCGATCGCGAGCTGTCGCGCCTGCTGGCGCGCCAGAACCGCACGCCCGGCGTGAAGCCGATCCTCGAGCTCAACATGCGGCATCCGCTGGTCGAGGCGCTGGCCAAGGCCAAGACCGACGCCCGCGACGGCGACGTGACCGACATCGCGCATCTGCTGTTCGAGCAGGCGAAGATTCTGGACGGCGAGGTGCCGGACGATCCGGCCGCGTTCACCGCCCGCCTCAACCGCCTGGTGGTGCGCGGCCTGCCGATGGGGTGAGCTGCTGCATCGCGACTCAACCCGCGGCCGTCATCGCCGGGCTCGTCCCGGCGATCTCGATCAGGTGAGCACCGTGCCAACCTGAGCGCGATGGCCGGGACAAGCCCGGCCATGACGTGGAGAAGTTGTGCCCCGAAGGCGTCAGCGCTGGCGCCGGACGTGGACGTAGAGCGCGCCCTCGCCGCCGTGGCCGATGCCGGCGCTCTCGAAGCCCACGACGCAGCCGCGGAACTCCGGCAGCCGCAGCCACAGCGGCACCTGGCGCTTGAGCACGCCGCGCTCGCCGTCGGCTCTGCGGCGCGCCCTTGCCGGTGATCACCAGCACGATCCGGCCGCCGCGCGCCTGCGCCGCGCGCAGGAAGCGGAGCAGCGCATCGTGCGCCTCGCGCCTGCGTCAGGCCGTGCAGATCGAGCCGGCCGTCGATGGCGTGGACGCCGCGCGCGACGCGCTGCCTGCAGCCGGCGGCCGAGCGGCGCCGAGCGCCGGCGCGGCGGCGCGGCGGCAGCGCAGTTGCGGGCCGGGACACGGCGCTGCCGGTGCGGCGCGAGCTGGCGATTTCGGCTTCGGCCGGCGCGTGGACGTCGCGGCGCCGTCGGCTCGGCCGGCGCGGCGGGCCGCGGCTTGCGCAGCGGCGCGATCGAACGGGTCACGCCGCTCCACAGCGCGCGCTCGTCGTCGCTGAGCCGGCGCCGGCTCATCGCCGGTGCTTGGGCTTGGCCTGCCTTCGCGGTTCGCAGCTTGGCCTTGGCGGCGCCTGGCCTTCGCGTCGGCTCTTGGCGGCCGGCTTCGCCGCAGCCACCGGCTCGGCTCTCGGCCTTGGCCGCCGCGACCTTGCCGGCCGTTATCCGGATTCTGGCCGGACACCAGCGTCTCCGGCCGCGGCTGCGGCAGCGGCACGTCGGCTGCCGCCCGGATCGATGCCGTTCGGCACCAGCATGACGAAGCGGCCGGGATGGCGCAGCCGCCCGGAGATGCGGCCGGCCTCGTCGCCGGCGCCGAAATAGATGTCGGCGCGCGCCGGCCCGATGATCGCGCCGCCGGTGTCCTGCGCCACCATCAGGCGGCGGAACTTCGTGGTCGGCTGCTCGCTCTCGATCGGCAGCTCGGCCGAGATGAAGAACGGCGTGCCGTAGACGTGCAGGTTGCGGTCGACCGCGATCGAGCGCCACGGCGTGAGCGACACGCCCTGCGCGCCGATCGGCTCCTCGTTGTCGGCGAGGTCGGTCTCGCGGAAGAACACGTAGGACTTGTTCTTGCGCCGCAGCTCCTTGCCTTCCTCCGGATTGGCCTCCATCCATTGCCGGATGCGGTCCATCGACATCTCTTCCTTGGAGACGATCTTGCGCTCGATCAGGAAGCTGCCGACCGCGATAGTAGGGATGGCCGTTCTGCGCCACGTAGTTCAGCCGCAGCATCTTGCCGTCGTCGAGCCGGACCCGCACCGAGCCCTGGATGTGGACGAAGAACGCGTCGATCGGATCCTTCAGCCAGCAGATTTCGAGATTGCGGCCGGCGAGCACGCCGTCGTCGATCGCGGCGCGATCGTAGAACGGCACCAGCCGCGCGCTTGCCGGCCCGCCGCTTGCTTTTGCCGCCTTGCCCTTGGGCTGGCGACCACTGCAGCGCGTCCGCAGCATGCGGCCGCCGGGCAGCAGATTCGCCGGCTTGCGATAGAGCGGATGCGGCGAACTCGTCGCTCTCGCTCGCGCGTGCCCTCGACGATCGGCTCGTAGTAGCCGGTGAGGAAGCCGTCCGGCTCGCCGAGCGGCGAGATCCGGACCGGCCGGAAATTCTGCTCGAAGAACGCGCGCGCCTCGCCTGGCATCGTGCGGCTTGTCGTCGGCCGCCTTGCTGCAGACGTCGTACAGCGCGCCGTAGAGCGGGCGCGCCTCGCGCATCGCCTTGCGTGCCGCGCAGGATCGCCTTGCAGCTCTTGCAGGAAGGTGGCGAACGCCGCGGCGTGATCGTCCTCGGCCCAGCCGTCGATCTCGGCCCAGGCGACCGGCTCGATCTGCGTGTTCGGAATCTTCACATCGGAGTCTGCGCACTGCGGCCTGCGCCGCGCACGGCGACGCCCAAGCACGATCAGCGCGGCGCCCGCCGATCCGTCCCGTTCTGCGATTGCAGAGCGCCGCCGGCCCGCTGACGTCATTGCCCGGCTTCGGTCGCGACCAGTTTCCAGTTCGGATCGCGCGACGTGATGTCGCGCGCGAACGTCCAGACGTCGGTGACGTCGGTCACCTTGTCCGGATTGCCGTCGATGACGGCGCCGGCGCGGTCGCGCGTCACCGAGACGAGCTGCGACACGAAGCGCACCGTCACCTGCGCGGTGCTTGCCGCGCAGCTCGGCGCCGATGATGTCGGCGCCGTCGATCGAGACGAACCGCGTCTCGACCGTCTCGCCGCGCTGCTCGCGCTCGCGGATCGCGGCCTCGAAGCCGTCGTAGACCTCGCGGCCCAGCAGATTCTTCAACTGGCGGCGGTCGCCGCTGGCATAGGCGGTGACGATCATCTCGTAGGCGGCGCGCGCGCCGGCCAGGAAGTGCTTGGCGTCGAAGCTCTTGTCCTCGCGCGCGATGGCGTCGAGGCCGGCCGCGAGCGCCGAGCCGGGCTCGGCGATGCCCTTCCAGCGCTCCGCCGGCTCGACCGGCTCGGCCGACTTCTGCACCGGTGTCGGGCGCGCGGCCGGGCAGCGCCACCACCTTGTCGCTCGGCGCGGACGGACGTCGCGCGCGGAATACGGATCGTAGGGCGGCCGCTCGCGGCCGGTGCGCTGACCGAGCACGCTGCGCAGCCGCAGGAAAATGAACACCGCCAGCGCCAGGAAGATGATGGTGTAGATATCGAACACGTCTCGCATGCTCCCGAGGCGGCTGTCGTGACGGAACGGGTCATCCGCGGCGCCGACCGCGGCACGGCATGCCCGTTCCGCCGCTATAATGTAAGCACGCGACTTCAGCCATCCAGAGGCGCGTCGGCCGATTCGGCCGCGCATTCTGCCTCGGCCAGACCTTAGACGATCCGCGCCCCCGCGCCAACCTCGCGGCCGGCCGGAAACGACGCCATGGTAAAGTGGATCATCGTCGCCATCCTGCTGCTGCCGGTCGCGGAAATCGCCGTTTTCGTCCTGGTTGCCGCCATCATCGGCCTGCTTTGGGCCTTGATCGCTGATGCTGGCGACCTCGGCTGGCGGGATTTCTGGTGCTGCGGCAGGCCGGCCGCGGCGCGGCTCGCCGGCTTCCGCGTCGCGGTCGCCGACAGCGACATCACCGCGATCGAGGCCAATACCGGCGGCTTCCTGACCGTGCTGGCCGGCCTCCTGCTGCTCCTGCCGGGCTTCCTGACCGACCTGATCGGCGCCCTGCTGCTGATCGGCCCGGTGCGGCGCCGGTGCGGCGCGGCCTTTCCGGCCGCCGGCTGCCGCAGCCGCGACCGCGGCCGCAGCGCGGTCATCGACCTCGCGCCCGAGCGAATGGCAGCAGGTCCCGGACCGCGAGCTGGAGAACAAGCGCGACAAGCGCCGGTCGCCGCTGAGGCTCGCGCGCCGCCGGCCGCGTTCTTGTCCCGCCAGGGCGCTGTGTTAGCCAACCGCGCGACCGCGGCAGTCCGTCCGGACCGTGTGCGGCACGATCAGCCGGAGGAGTTTTCATGGCGATCAGCACCAATGGCGGCCCGACCGGCAGCGCCGCCGCCAGGCGCGGCGCCGCAGCTCATGGTCCTGGCGCAGTACGTCAAGGATCTCTCGTTCGAGAATCCGAACGCGCCGCGCTCGCTGGACGCAGAACGAGCCAGCCGCAGATCAACGTCTCGGTCAACGTCACCGCCAACCCGGTGTCCGACACCGACTTCGAGGTCGAGCTCAAGCTCGAAGGCAAGGCCGAGACCGCCGGCACCGTGCTGTTCAGCATCGAGCTGGTCTTCGCCGGCGTGTTCCGCATCCAGAACGTGCCGCAGGAGCATCTGCATCCGCTGATGATGATCGAATGCCCGCGGCTGCTGTTTCCGTTCGCGCGCGAGATCATCGCGACCGTCGGTGCGCAACGGCGGCTTCCCGCCGCTGCTGCTCGATCCGATCGATTTCGTCGCGCTCTATCAGCAGCAGCATGGCCAGCAGGCGCCGCAACGCCGCGCCGCCGGCATGAGTCCCATGGCCGCGTCCGGCCATCAGCCTGCCGTGCTGACGTGATCAGGCCGCCGGCATGCCGGCGTCCGGCGCGCATCGGCCGGACGACGTAGTCGCGCCAGATCGCGCCCTCGCCGAGCGTCGCGACGAAGCGCGCGATGCGCGGCGCGCTCCTCGTCGCGTGACGCGCGGCGCGAGCGGCTGCGGGCGGGCGCGGATCGACGCCTTGCGATGCGCGCGCGCGATCGCCGCGGCGCTCGGCGGCCTCGACCAGGCCGAGCATGCGCCTGGCGCGCGCCGATCAGCTCGAGATAGACCTCGGCCAGCAGCTCGGCGTCGAGCAGCGCGCCGTGCTTGGTGCGGCGCGAATTGTCGATCCGGTAGCGCGCGCACAGATCGTCGAGCCGGTTGGAGCCGCCGGGATGCTTGCGCCGCGCCAGCATCAGCGTGTCGACCAGGCGGTCGCGGCTCACGCAGCGTCCTGCCGGCGCGCTCGAGCTCGGCGTTGAGGAAGCCGAGATCGAACATGGCGTTGTGCGCGACCAGCGGCGCGTCGCCGAGGAACGCGACCAGCTCGTCGGCGATCTCGGCGAACAGCGGCTTGTCCTTGAGGAACTCGACGCTCGAGGCCGTGCACCGCGAACGCCTCGTCCGGCATGTCGCGTTCCGGATTGAGGTAGCGGTGGAAGGTGTTGCCGGTCGGGAAGCGATTGACCAGCTCGATGCAGCCGATCTCGACCAGCCGGTGCGCCCTGCGCGGGATCGAGGCCGGTGGTCTCGGTGTCGAACACGATCTCGCGCATGCGCGTCCCGAATCGATTCGCGCGCATTGTACCGGCTGCAAGGTCAGGCTCATGGCCGCCGCCGCGGCATCTTAGCGACCGCGGCCAGATATAGCCTGCACCTGCGCGCGCGCGGGCTCGATTCCCTGCGAGCTATCCACCACGAAATCGGCCCGCCGGCGCTTTTCCGCGTCCGGCATCTGCCGCGCCAGCAGCGCCTCGAACTGCGCTTCGGGCTCATGCCGCGCTCCAGCACCCGCGCGCGCTGCACCTCGGCCGGCGCCGACACCACCACCACCGCGTCGACGCGGCTCTCGCCGCCGGTCTCGAACAGCAGCGGAATGTCGAGCACCGCGACCTTGGCGCCCGGCGGCCTCGGCCTGCGGCCAGGAACCGCTTCTCGGCCTCGCGCACCAGCGGATGCACGATCGCCTCGAGCATGCGCAGCGCCGGCGGGTCGCCGACCACGCGCTTGCCGAGCGCGGCGCGGTCGACCTTGCCGTCGCCGCGTGGTGCCGGGAAACGCCGCCTCGATCGCGCCGGCCGCCTCGCCCTCGTAGAGCCGATGCACCGCCGCGTCGGCGTCGTGCACCGGCACGCCCTCCTCGGCGAACAGCTGCGCCGTGGTGGACTTGCCCATGCCGATCGAGCCGGTGAGGCCGATGACGAACATCCGGCTGCCTCACGTCCGCCAAGCAAGCCGGCCTGCCGCAGCCAGGCCAGCAGCGGCAGCAGCGGCAGGCCGAGCATGGTGAAGTGGTCGCCCTCGACGCGCTCGAACAGCTGGATGCCGACGCCTTCGAGCTGATAGCCGCCGACGCTCGCGGTCGCCGCGTCGCCGACCGCGTCGAGATAGCCGTCGAGGAAGCGATCGGAGAACGCGCGCATGGTCAGGTGCGCCGCATCGACGTGCTCGAACAGCACCGTCGCCGTCGCGCACCACCGCCACCGCCGAATGCAGCGCGTGGGTCTGGCCGCGCAGCGCCGCGAGCTGCGCGCGCGCGCCGGCGCGGTCGGCGGCCTTGGAGAAGCGCCGGTCGCCGAGCGCCAGCGTCTGGTCGGCGCCGAGCACGAGCCGCTCGGGCTGCGCGGCTGCAACCGCGCTGCGCCTTCTCGCGCGCCAGCAGCGCCGCGACCTCGCCGGGGTCGCTCGAGCCCGGCGCGCGCCTCGATCGCGCGCTCGTCGATGTCGGCCGGCCTGATCTCGATCGGAATGCCGGCGGCCTCGAGCAATGCGCGGCGCGCCGCGCTCTTGGAGGCGAGCACCAGCGGCTGCGCGGCGAGCCAGAGCGCCATGTCACGCCGGTCACGTGCCGCCGGCGGCGCTCGGCCAGCAGCGTCAGCACCGCGGCGGCGGTTTCCTCGATCGAGCGGCGCGTCACGTCGATGATCGGCCAGTTGTGCCGGGCGCAGAGCTTGCGCGCGAAGGCGATCTCCTCGGCCACCGCCTGGCGGTCGACATACTGATCGGCGTCGTGCTCGGCGCGCAGCCCGAGCAGCCGGTTCTGCCGGATCTGCACGATGCGCTCCGGGGCTCGCGAACAGGCCGACCACCAGCGGCTGCGTCAGCTGTTCGAGCTGCGGCGGCACCGGCACGCCCGGCACCAGCGGCACGTTGGCGGTCTTCACGCCGCGGTTGGCGAGATAGATCGAGGTCGGCGTCTTCGAGGTGCGCGACACGCCGACCAGCACGACGTCGGCCTGTTCGAGATCGTCGGTGTGCTGGCCGTCGTCGTGCAGCATGGTGTAGTTCAGCGCGTCGATGCGCTTGAAATATTCGGCATTGAGCGTGTGCTGGGCGCCGACGCGCGGCTTGGTCTCGCCGCCGAGATAGGACTGGAACAGCGCCAGCACCGGCCCGAGGATCGACAGGCACGGCAGGCCGAGCTCGCGGCAGGTCTCCTCCAGCCGGTTGGCCAGCTCGCGCTCGAGCAGCGTGTAGAGCACGATGCCCGGGCGCGCTCTCGATCTCGCTCAGCACGCGGTCGAGCTGCTTGTGGGTGCGCACCAGCGGATACATGTGCTCGACCGGCGAGACGTTGGCGTATTGCGCCGCCGCCGCGCGCGCGACCGTGATCAGCGTCTCGCCGGTCGCGTCGGAGACGAGATGCAGATGGAAATAGCTGCGCGCCGCGATGCGGCATGGATAACAGCCGGATGGACCTGTGGACTGCTGGGGAGGAGGCCACGGCCTGCCGGCCCGCGCAAGCACTTCCGGCGCACGCCCGGCGCAAATCGGTCCACATCGCTGCCATGCCGGGACAGCGGACCGCGAGCGAATCGACATGGAGCTGTGCGGAAATTGCGATCGAGGCCTCGATGCCGCGACGTTCATCCCGTCACTAGCCTTTGAAAGCTCAGCCGGAAATCGCTATCCAAAGGCATCCACAGGAGAGCGTTGGCACTGTGGGGATTGGAGCAGCTGACGTGGATGGCGTGTGGATACCGAGTTGTGAGTCCAACCCACCGCCTAACAGTCTACAACAATAAAGATTCTAGTATTTAGAGTGGAAGAACGCCGTGACCGATAAGCCCGTGCATAAACCGCTGCTCGACGTGCTCGCACGGCCAGCGCCAGGCCATTCCGCCGGTCTGGCTGATGCGGCAGGCCGGGCGCTATCTGCCGGAGTATCGCGCGATCCGCGCGAAGGCCGGCAGCTTCCTCGATCTGTGCTTCTCGCCCGAAGCTTGCCGCCGAGGTGACGCTGCAGCCGATCCGGCGGTTCGGCTTCGATGCGGCGATCCTGTTCTCGGACATTCTGGTGATTCCGCATGCGCTCGGCCGGAGCGTGCGGTTCGCCGCCGGCGAAGGCCCGCAGCTCGAGCCGCTCGAACGATCCGGCCGCGATCTGACAGCCTGCGGCGCGATGGTCGATCGGCGATGCTGGCGCCGATCTATCGAGACGGTGCGGCTGGTCAAGGCGGCGCTGCCGCGCGAGCGTGACGCTGCTCGGCTTCTGCGGCGCGCCCTGGACGGTCGCGACCTACATGATCGCCGGCCACGGCACGCCGGACCAGGCGCCGGCGCGGCTGTTCGCCTATCGCGATCCGGAGGCGTTCGCGCGGCTGATCGACGTCCTGGTCGAGGCCTCGACGCGACTATCTGGTCGCGGCAGCTCCAGGCCGGCGTCGATGCGGTGCAGATTTTCGATACCTGGGCCGGCGTGCTGCCGCCGGACGAATTCGCAGCGCTGGTGCATCGCGCCGACGCGGCGGATCGTCGCCGGCGTGCGGCGAGCGGTGCCGGGCGCGAAGATCATCGGCTTTCCGCGCGGCGCCGGCACTGCAGCTCGCGCGCTATGTCGAGGCGGTGCCGGTCGATGCGGTCGGTCTCGACTGGATGATCGACCTCGGCTTTGCGCGCGAGCGCATCCAGAGCCGGCGGCCGGTGCAGGGCAATCTCGATCCGCTGGCGCTGCTCGCCGGCGGCGCCGCGCTCGACCGCGGCGTCGACGCGATCCTGGCAGCGCTCGCCGGCGGGCCGTTCATCTTCAATCTCGGCCACGGCATCCTGCCGGAGACGCCGATCGCGCATGTCGAGCAGATGCTGCGGATCGAGCGCGGCGTGCCGCGGAATGCTGGACGCGCCGAGGCGATGCCGCGGCCGATGTACGACTGGCTGAAGGCCTTCCACATCATCGCGGTCATCGCCTGGATGGCGGGCATGCTCTATCTGCCGCGGCTGTTCGTCTATCACTGCGAGGCCGAGCCGGGCTCGCGGCAGTCGGAGACCTTCAAGGTGATGGAGCGGCGGCTGCTGCGCGGCGATCATCAATCCGGCGATGATCGCGACCTGGGTGCTCGGGCTGTGGCTCGCCTGGCAGCGGCGGCTGGTTTCGGCGCGCCCTGGCTGCACGCCAAGCTTGCGCTGGTCGTGGCCTTGACCGGCGTGCACGGCATGCTGGCGCGCTACGTGCAAGGATTTCGCCGCCGACCGGAACCGCCGATCGCAGAAATTCTACCGGATTATCAACGAGGTACCGACGGTCCTGATGATCGTGATCGTGATCCTGGTGGTGCGTCAAGCCGTTCTGAGGCGTAGCCTGAAGCGGCGAAATCCAACCGCCGCCTCTTGCGGAATTGCGCGATTTCACGTATCTTCGCGGCATCCCTCCGAACGCAGGCGGATGCAGTCAGCTCGGTCCCGGGTATCCGGACCGGCCCACGCATCGGGCCCGGGTCGTTACGCAAGCCCAAGCCCAAAGACCTGCGCCTTCCCTTCGTCCTTCCGCCGCGTCCGTTCGTTTTCTCGACGCCGGCGGCCATCCCCACAGGATCACCCGCATGCGGGAAATGAAACTCCAAGACCTCAAGGCCAAAACCCCGCCCGAACTGCTCGCCTTTGCCGAGGAGCAGGAGATCGAGAACGCCAGCACCATGCGCAAGCAGGAGCTGATGTTCGCGATCCTCAAGCAGCTCGCCGCCAAGGAGGTCGACATCATCGGCGAAGGCGTCGTCGAGGTGCTGTCCGACGGCTTCGGCTTCCTGCGCTCGCCGGAGGCGAACTACCTGCCCGGCCCCGACGACATCTACGTCTCGCCCTCGCAGATCCGCCGCTTCGGCCTGCGCACCGGCGACACCGTCGACGGCCAGATCCGCAGCCCCAAGGACGGCGAGCGCTATTTCGCGCTGCTCAAGGTCAACACGATCAATTTCGAGGACCCCGAGAAGGCCCGCCACAAGATCAACTTCGACAACCTGACGCCGCTCTATCCCGACGAGCGGCTGAAGATGGAGCACGAGGACCCGACCAAGAAGGACCTCTCGCCGCGCGTCATCGACATCGTCGCGCCGATCGGCAAGGGCCAGCGCGCGCTGATCGTCTCGCCGCCGCGCACCGGCAAGACCGTGCTGCTGCAGAACATCGCGCACTCGATCACCGCCAACCATCCCGAGTGCTACCTGATCGTGCTGCTGATCGACGAGCGGCCGGAGGAAGTCACCGACATGCAGCGCTCGGTGAAGGGCGAGGTCGTGTCCTCGACCTTCGACGAGCCGGCCTCGCGCCACGTCGCAGGTCGCCGAGATGGTGATCGAGAAGGCCAAGCGCCTGGTCGAGCACGGCCGCGACGTGGTGATCCTGCTCGATTCGATCACCCGCCTCGGCCGCGCCTACAACACCGTGGTGCCGTCCTCCGGCAAGGTGCTGACCGGCGGCGTCGACGCCAACGCGCTGCAGCGGCCGAAGCGCTTCTTCGGCGCCGCGCGCAACATCGAGGAAGGCGGCTCGCTCACCATCATCGCGACCGCGCTGATCGACACCGGCAGCCGCATGGACGAGGTGATCTTCGAAGAGTTCAAGGGCACCGGCAATTCGGAACTCATCCTCGACCGCAAGGTCGCCGACAAGCGCATCTTCCCGGCGATGGACATCACCCGCTCCGGCACCCGCAAGGAAGAGCTGCTGGTCGCGCCCGATCAGCTCAAGAAGATGTACGTGCTGCGCCGCATCCTCAATCCGATGGGCACGATGGACGCGATCGACTTCCTGCTCGACAAGCTGCGCAACACCAAGAACAACGGCGAATTCTTCGAGTCGATGAACACGTAGGGCTTCGAAACTCAGGCAGCTGCGCTCACGCAAGCTTCAGCCCGCAAGCCTCCGCGAAGTGACGGAAGTCGCGGTCTCGAGTGATGAGCGCAACGTCGTGGTCGATGCAGGATTGGGCGATGAGGGCGTCGACCAGCTTGGCTTTGTAACCGCGAATCAGGACAAGTCGGCGCGCATGTCCGGCGCGGACCCAATGTCCTTCCTGGATGTCGAGGATCGGCACATGGCCGAAACGTTCCGATAGTGCTGGAGAGCCGAGGGGATCGCTCAGGATTTCGGTGACGACAACAGGCGGAAGGACAAGTTCGGTCAGTGCGAATGCCACGGCTATGCGGTCGGCGTCGGCGCCGGGTTCTCCGTTGAAATAGGCAACAAGAGAACTTGTATCAGCCGCAATCATTCGCGGTCGTATTTGAGTTCGTCGCTGGTCATCGAGAATTTGACCTTGCCGCGCAGCGCGAGCAGCTCCTGCTGCGCCTTGATGGACGCGAGCTTCTTCAGCGCCACGCGCACGGTCTCGGTTACGCCCTCGCCGGTATAGGCCTGCGCCATGGCGAGGTCGTCGGCGGGCACATGCACCGTGATCTTGCGGAGGTCACCCATGTCAAAACCATACCAGCATTGATGCTGGTATTCAATGCTGGCCTCAATGCTGGTCAGGCATGCCAGTGCTGTGCCGCATCGCCGCCACCACCTCGGCGATCTTCTCCGGTTGCGTGACCGGCAGCGAGCAACGCTCGCCGACGCAGATGAAGGCCGCACTCTCGGAGCCCACGGCGAGTCCTGCCGCGATCTTGGCCTGCGCCGGGTGCGACGCCGGCAGCGTGTCGGCTGCGGCCGCCCGCAGCACGGTGCGGCTGATGAACGGCACCTTCAGCGCGGCGTCGGTGAGGCGCCCGCTGTCCGGCCCGGTGACCACGATCTCGGCCAAGCCCAGCCGCAGGTCGAGCGCATTAAGCAGCGCGGCATGGCCGAACAGGTTGTCGGAGGCGCCCGCGAGCACGCCGTCGAACAACCGATCGGCCCGGTCGCGCCATGCTTGATCGCCGGTGAGCGCCGCAAGCCGGATCAGATTTTGCGCAGCAATGGCGTTCGGGTTGGGCGTGGCGTCGTCGCTGGTCGCGGCCGGCCGGACCACCAGACCCTCGGCGTCGTCGGCGGTGAGGTAATAGCCGCCGTTCCCCGGATTGGCGTAGTGCGTGTCGAGCGCGCGCTGCCAGGCCAGCGCCTGATCGAGGTACTTGGCATGTCCGGTCGCTTCGGAGAGCGCGAGCGCAGCCCGGATCATCGCAGCAAAGTCGGAGGCGAGCCCAGGATAGAGCAGGCGGCCTTCCCGCCAGGAGTGGCCGAGCCGGTCGCCGCGGGTCATGCTGCGGGCGATGAACTCGAAGGCCCGTGCCGCCCGCTCGATCCAGTTCGGCTCGTCGAATGCGACACCAGCGTTGACCAGGGCCGCGATCATCAGCCCGTTCCAGTCGGCCAGCACCTTGTCGTCGAGCCCCGGCCGGATCCTTTTGCTGCGCACAATAAGAAGCCTGTCCCGCAGCATAGCGAGCCGCTCCTCATCTTTTTTGCTGCGCGGTAAGTTGTTGAGGCGATTGAGGATATTGTGACCCTCGAAGTTGCCCTCGGGCGTCACGTCGTAATGCTGCACAAAAAGTGCAGCATTGTCGGCACCGAGCGTGTCCACAATCTCGGCCTCCGACCAGACGTAGAACTTGCCCTCCTCGCCCTCGGAATCGGCGTCGAGCGATGCGGAAAATGCGCCCTCGGGCGTGGTCATCTCGCGGGCGAGCCAGCCCACGGTCTCGACCGCCCGCTGCCGGAACAGGTCCTTGCCGGACCGCTGGTAGACCAGCGCCAGGAGCTCCAGCAGCTGAGCGTTGTCGTAGAGCATCTTCTCGAAGTGCGGCACGAGCCAGCGCTCGTCGACCGAGTACCGCGAGAAGCCGCCGCCGAGGTGGTCATAGATGCCGCCTTCGCAGATGCGGTCGAGGGTCAGCTCGATGATGTTGAAATAGCGCTGGTCGCCGCGGCGGAGGCCGGTGCGCCAGAGCATCTCGTAGAGTGCGGCGTTCGGGAACTTGGGTGCGCCGCGCAAGCCCCCGTGCTGCGGATCGATCGCGCCGCCGATCTGGTTCGCGATCCGGTCGAGGTCGGCCGGCCCGATCACGACCTTGCCGGTTGGCCGCGCCTGGTCGGCGAGCCGCTCCATCAGCGCGTCGCGGTTCTGGCCGATCTTGTCCGGCTCCTCGCGGAACAGCCGCGCCACCTCGCGCAGCACGTCGACGAAGGCGGGTCGGCCGTAGCGCGAGGTTTTCGGGAAATAGGTGCCGCCCCAGACCGGCTCGCCGGCAGGCGTGAGGAACATGGTGAGCGGCCAGCCGCCCTGCTCGCCCAGGAGATGGAGCGCCGACATGTAGATCTGGTCGATGTCGGGCCGCTCCTCGCGGTCGACCTTGATGTTGACGAACAGCTCGTTCATCACGGCGGCCGTGGCCGCGTCCTCGAAGCTCTCGTGCGCCATCACGTGGCACCAGTGGCAGGCCGCATATCCAACCGACAGCAGGATCGGCTTGCCGGTGCGCTTGGCCTCGGCCAGCGCCTCCGGGCCCCATGCCCACCAGGCGACGGGATTGTGCTTGTGCTGCAGGAGATAGGGACTGGTCTCCTGGCCCAGACGATTCCCCGGTGGCGGGTCGGTGCCGATAGACGGATGCGATGATGCCATGGACGGACTTTACGCCAACTCCAGGAGGGAACCACGGGGTAGCTCTCGCCGTTCGTTTGGGCTAGGAGAGGCCCGCGTCTGCGGGCCGGCTCCGCGCGGTTGGCAGATCGGCGATCAACAACGCTTGGAGATGTAGAGTGGCTACAGGCACGGTGAAGTGGTTCAATCCGACCAAGGGCTATGGCTTTATCCAGCCGCAGGGTGGCGGCAAGGATGTGTTCGTTCATATTTCAGCGGTGGAGCGCGCCGGCCTGAGCACGCTCAACGAGGGCCAGAATATCGACTATGAGCTGGTCCAGAGCCGGGGCCGGGAATCGGCCGAAAACATCAAAGTGAAATAGCGGGTCGGCGTCGCCGGTTGGGCGGCGCCTGCCTTTCCATTGAACGGTGAAGCGTTGTGGCCGGGCGTTTGGCACGGCCATGACGCTTCTTTGTTTTGCGGGCGATGCTTTCGTTTGAGGGATAGCGATACGGCGTCGGAATCTCCGTGGTCATTCCGGGGCGCGCGAAGCGCGAACCCGGAATCCAGGAACATACTCCGAGTCAGCATCTGGATTCCGGGTTCCGGCCTTCGGCCGGCCCCGGAATGACCACTGAGTGGCTGGCACCCTAACGTGCTGCCTGGACGTCAATCGGAGCGACGTTGCTGATCGGGCCACGTCCCATCACGCCCTTTGGCCTACCCTCTCGGCATCAGCTTCTCGACGATCTGGTCGACGGTGAAGCTCGCCGCCTTCTGGCGCGGCGGGAATTCCTTGAAGCTCTCGAGCCACTCGTGAACGATCGCCTGCGCGGCGTACTGGTAGCGGGACGTGCTCGATGAACCAGTCGTTGTATTTGAAGCTCTCCTCGCCGCGCTCGAACGGATCGGAGCGAAGGTCGAACATCTTGGGAATGCGCAGCTGCGACAGCGGCTCGCGCCAGACATCGAGTCCCGTGGCGCGCTGTTCGGCGAACACGATCTTGTACTGGTCGACGCGCAGCGCCATCAGGTCGCCGTCGTCGCTCCAGTAGAGGAAGCCCTTGCGCGGCGATTTCTTTTCCTTGCCGGAGAGGAAGGGCAGCAGGTTGAAGCCGTCGAGATGGACCTTGAAGGTCGTGTCGCCGATCTTGTAGCCCTTCTTCACCTTCTCGACGAGGTCGGGCTCGCCCGCCGCCGCCGCGAAGGTCGGGATGAAATCCTGCAGCGAGCAGATGTCGTTGATGACGCGGCCGGGCTCGATGACGCCGGGCCAGCGCATGACGCACGGGCACGCGCCAGCCGCCTTCCCAGTTGGTGTCCTTCTCGCCGCGGAACGGCGTCGCGCCGCCGTCCGGCCACGACATTACTTCGGCGCCGTTGTCGGTGGTGAAGACGACGATGGTGTTGTCGGCGACGCCGAGGTCGTCGAGCTTCTTGAGGAGCTGGCCGACATAGCCGTCGAGCTCGACCATGCCGTCCGGATAGAGGCCATGCCCGGTCTTGCCCACGGATGACGGCTTCAGATGCGTGAAGACGTGCATGCGCGTGGGATTGAAGTAGCAGAACCAGGGCCCGCCCTCCTTGCGTCTTGCGCTCCATGAAGTCGAGCGCCGCGGCGAGGAACTCCTCGTCCACCGTTTCCATCCGCTTCCGCGTCAGCGGGCCGGTGTTCTCGATCGTCTGCTTGCCGACCTTGCCGAACACCGGATCGACGGTCGTATCGTCCTTGTCGGTGGCCTTGCACTTCAGCACGCCGCGCGGACCGAACTTCTTCCGGAAATTCGGGTCCTTCGGATAGTCGGCGATATTCCGGCTCTTCCTCGGCGTTGAGGTGATAGAGATTGCCGAAGAACTCGTCGAAGCCGTGCACGGTCGGCAGGTGCTCGTTGCGATCGCCAAGGTGGTTCTTGCCGAACTGGCCGGTGGCGTAACCGAGATTCTTCAGGAACTGCGCGACGGTTGGGTCCTCGGCCTTGAGGCCGAGCGTGGCGCCGGGCATGCCGACCTTGGTCAGACCGGTGCGGATCGGCGATTGTCCGGTGATGAAGGCGGCGCGGCCGGCGGTGCAGCTCTGCTGGCCGTAGAAGTCGGTGAACATCGCGCCTTCTTTGGCGATGCGGTCGATGTTGGGCGTGCGATAGCCCATGATGCCGTGGTTGTAGCAACTGAGGTTGAACCAGCCGATGTCGTCGGCCATGATGAACAGGATGTTCGGCTTGTCTGATTTGGCCATTGGCGGTCTCCCACTCGATCGATCACGCCGTGTGCTTGCCAGGCGATGGAGTCCAGGGTGAACGGGGTGCAAGTTCCCGAAAGAGAGATTGGGGGCGCAATCCGTAACGGTCGAGTTGGCCCGTAGTCCAATATCAACGGATATGACGGGCGGCGGATGTAGAAAGTCCCAAGCGAGGCTTGATCCCGTGCGCCCTCGCCAGATGCCCGATATTTGGTCTTAACCGAGCGGCTCGGTTTCGACCAAATTCCGAGCACGATACAGATGCGGGCTGAAGCAGACCGGATCGTTGCGATTGCATCTTGGCGGGATATTGGCCCAAACGCCCCTCGCGGCAGCAAGGGCTCTGATCCAGTCAGCGTCATAACCACGGTCGGCCGGCAGCATGGTTCCCGACTTCAGGCGAGACAAGAGTTTGCCTGCGAGCCGGTTGTCGTGCGCCTCACCGGCTGTCAGCGCGAGCCGGATCGGCAGGCCGTTGGTATCGACCAGCGCGTGAATCTTGTTGGTCAAACCGCCGCATGATCGGCCCATGGACTGTCGCGTACTCCGTGCGACGCAGGCCGGGTGCTGATGCACGCGGATAATCGATGTGTCGATCATCTGCACGGCTGCGTCATGCGTGGCGGCCAGCGCGTGAGTTCTTCCGGTTTTGACCCAACAGCGACATTGGCGGCTACAACCTAGTCGCCGTGCTTCCAGCCATTTCGGAAAGCGCCTACAATTTCGCTCCGGCAAGTCCAGGAAAACCTAGCGTGACAAGACGTAGGAATCCGCGGACGTGGAATTGGCCGAATGGCGCCAAGATCGCTCTCTCGGTTGGTTTGGCGCTGGAGGAGTTCAATCTCCAGAGCCAAGCACGGCATGAGGGTCAAGCCGGCAAGGTCAACAATTTCTCCATTTCCTACGGACATTACGGTTGGAAGGCGGGAATCTGGCGTCTGCTCGATCTGCTCGACGAATTTGCAATCAAAGGGAACCTGGCGATCAACGGTCTCGCCGCCGAGCGACACCCAGACGCGGTTCGCGCCGTCGCAGAGGCCGGGCATGAGATCGGCGGCCACGGTTGGGTGAACGATGTACTGGCGCCTGACGACGACCCCGGCGCTGAGCGTGAAATGATCCGTCGCTGCACGGAGGTACTCGCCGCGGTTTCCGGGGCCCGCCCGGTCGGTTGGATCAGCCCTGCCCTCGCTGGCTCTCGGAACACGTGCCAGATTCTGGTCGAGGAAGGCTATTTGTGGAACGGAGATGACGCCAGCGACGATTTGCCATTCCCGCGAGACACGCCGAAGGGTCCGATCATCATCATGCCGCGCACCAACATGCCGCAAAATGACCTGTTCATGTGGCTGCTGACGAAAAACCCACCCGACGTTATCTGGCAAGGTTTCAAGGATACGTTTGATGAGTTGTACGCGGAGTCGGAAGGTGGAGCGCCGAAGTGGACCGAGATCACCCTACACGCGCACATCGCCGGACGTCCCACCCTGATACCGACTATCCGAAAGTGCCTCAATTATGCGAAGCAGCATGACGGCGTCTGGTTTGCGCGACCCATGGACATCGCGCGCTGGGCGTTAGAGCGCGAGCGTAAGGATTGAGACCAGACACTCCGGCGTACATTTAACGTCTGCACATGGCACTAAGCGGCGGTTTTCCAATGTCCGCTTTTCTGCCGCTTCTGGGGGCTAAGCGGACATGGCGATTTATGAGTACACGGCCTAGCATTACAGTTGCATTGTTCTTTTGAGATGTGCGGCGCGTGCTTCGGCTTGATGGGCGCGCAGCCACAGTGACCAGGCGATGATATGAGCGGGCTGTATTTGCCGCTGGGTGAGCTTGATGGCGATGCGGCGGATTTCCTGGATTGACCAGCGGATCAGGAGTGCCGTTTTTTCGGAAGGCGTGGCAGCGTTTTTTTGAGCGGCACGGCATTGGCCTTGTGGCGAATGGCGGCCATCATGGCGAAGGCAAGCATGACGAGCGAGACGTGCCGGTGCCAGCCGTGCCAGGAGCGGGTCTCGTTGTGATCGAGACCAAGTTCGTTCTTGGCGGCCTCGAAGCTGTCCTCGATGGCCCAGCGATGGCCTTCCACCGATACCAACTTCCCTATGGACGTGCCCTTGGGACACCATGTGGAGAAGAAGGCGAGATCGCCGTCGCCAATGTTGCGGCGGACCAGCATACCGCGCGTCCATTTTCCCTTGAGCACGCTGTTGTATTCGCCGGCATCGAGATCGGCCAATTCGAGATAGGCCCAGTCGTGTAGACGCGGGCCTTTGGTTCCTTCGCCCGACGACAGGCGCCGCAAGCGCTCTTGGGGAGGCTCTGGGCGATCTTTGCGGCAGTCCCGCGAACAAACTGCTTCTTGCCCCAGGAGTTGAACACGTGGTTGGCGGCAACGCCCAGCACATAGCCCTTGCCCGCCTTGCGGAGCATGGTCTCGATGTCGCCGGTGCCATACACGGTGTCCGTGGCGACAAAGGAAAACGGTACCTTGGCGGCGAGTGCCCGTGCGATCATCCGGCGTGCAATCTGAGGCTTGGTGGCAAAACCCACATCGTCCGGCACATGCGTTGCCTTCAGGCGAGTGGGATCGTCCGTCCAGTTCTTCGGCAGATAAAGCGCCCGGTCGATGAAGCCATGGCCGTGGCGCGACACATAGGAGGCGAACACGCCGATCTGGCAGTTGGTGATCTTGCCCGCCGAACCCGTGTACTGACGCGCGACCCCGCACGACGTCTTGCCCTGCTTCAGAAAGCCAGTTTCATCGATGACCAGAACCGCGTCCTCGTCGGCAAGAGTTTCCAGCGCGTACTCGCGCACCATGTCGCGCAAGGCATCGAGGACAGCTCCGGGCCCCAAGATCGACTTGGTCGCGATCACGACGAGACCAGCTCCTGCCGCGCGGCACCAGCCCGTCTTGCGCGCAGCTCGTTTCGCCAGATGGCCACATCCGCCTCGAGGCAATTGCCTGCCGCTCGCAACCCGCTGCCTGGCCCGAAACAACGGCGTTCCTGATCCGCTGGTCACCTCCCGCAAACGACGACGCCCACAGCTCCAGCGTCGAATCCAGCCCGCTCAACCATCCATGATCACTATGGCGGCGCGCCCATCAAGCCGAAGCACGGACGCACATCTCAAAAGACAAATGCAACTGTAATGCTAGTGTCCCGAAACCGAAGTTCGCACCATTGCTCAGCATCCTCATTTGCGAACTTCGGGTTCGAAGGACACTAGAAAAATTCAGAGAGCTAGTGTCGCTTTGATTCGGAAGTTCGCTCCGGAGCAAGCTGAGAATTCAGGCGAACTTCCGAATCGCGACACTAGCTGTGGTTCCTGAGGACAGTCGCTCAGTCCGGCAGCCGGCAGGGAACGGTCTGTCGGCCATGTCTGCGGTAGATGCGAAAGTCTGTGTCGGTGGCAAGCACGATCGGATCGGGCAGCAGTTCTGTCATCCGCACGAGGCAGGCGTCGGCAAAGCTCATCGGTACGTTTGAGTATTTGCGCATCAAAGCAAGAACCGGTTCGAAGTCCTTCGGTAAGGCGAAATGGACAGACCAGCGCTCCTCGCCGCAGCAGTTCGGCAAGTCTCGGCGAGCCGTGTGGCCGGAGTAGATGAAACGCCTCCGAGAGGGTTGCTTCGCAGGTCTGCCAAGGCGGTGGATACTGCGGGAGCAGGCCTGCTGCCCAGCGATGATTGGTGTCGCGGCGGCTCAGCAACGCGACGACGAATCCGCTGTCAACGAGGACGCTTGCGGCCATAGCCGGTCGCCTGCAATTGCTTCTTCGCTCGGCTGCTGAGGCTGGCTGGCAAGTCTTCGACCGAGCCAACCAGATCGGCGATGGCATCGACCGATGCGGTCGGAGAGCTGTGGCTGCTCGCAGCACTCAGACGCTCCCGCACGATGTCGGACTTCGACATTCGGCGCTCCCGCGATTCAGCTTCGATCTGATTGACCAAGCTTTCCGGCAATCGAACGGTCAGAGTTTTCATGCGGCGCATGTAAGACAAGGGTGGCAGAGACGCAAGACAACAGGGTGCAGCCGAGGGCTGGCTGCGCTCGACATTCGCGGCGACAGTCAATGAGGGGCTTTACGCGCGCCTGCCGCTCGGTTTGAACATGCGGTATGCGCGCCTCCTCCGCCGACACCATCTTCGCGCTGTCCTCCGGCCGCCCGCCGGCGGCGATCGCGGTGGTGCGTATCTCCGGTGGGCGTGCCGGCGTAGCGGTCGCGGCGTTGACCGGCCGCCTGCCCGAGCCGCGGCGCGCGACGCTTGCTCGCGTGCGCGATCCGGCAAGCGGCGAGGCGATCGACGAGGCGCTGCTGTTGTGGTTTCCGGCGCCGGCGAGCGAGACCGGCGAGGACGTGGCCGAGCTGCAGCTGCACGGCGGCCGTGCGGTGATCGCGGCGGTGCTGGCGGCGCTCGGCCGGATCGAAGGCTTGCGGATGGCGGAGCCGGGGGAGTTCACCCGGCGCGCGTTCGAGAACGGGCGGCTCGATTTGACGGCGATCGAGGGGCTTGCCGACCTGATCGCGGCGGAGACCGAGGCGCAGCGGCGGCAGGCCTACCGGCAGCTCAAGGGGCTGCTCGGCGATCGCGCCGAACGCTGGCGCGGCCGGCTCACCGAGGCACTGGCGCTGGTCGAGGCGCGGATCGACTTTTCCGATGAGGCCGACGTGCCGGAGGACCTGGTCACGCCGGCGCTCGCGATTGTCGCAGAGCTTCGCACCGAGATCGCGCAGGCGCTGTCTGGCGCGGCGCACGGCGAGCGCTTGCGCGACGGACTCGTGATTGCGATCGCGGGACCGCCGAATGCCGGCAAGTCGACGCTGCTGAACCGGATCGCGCGGCGCGAGGCCGCGATTGTGTCGCCGATTGCCGGCACGACGCGCGATGTGATCGAGGTCCAACTCGATCTCGGCGGCTACCCGGTGACGATGGTCGACACGGCGGGCATTCGCGACAGCGACGATCCGATCGAGCAGGAGGGCGTGCGGCGTGCCCGCGCGCGGGCGGCCGAGGCCGATGTCGTCCTCTGGGTCACCGAGGGGGAGGGCCCGAGCGGCGAGCTCGCCCAATGGCCGACCGTCTGGGTCGTGCGCAACAAGGTCGACCTGCTGGGCGGGAAGCCCAAGAACGAAGCGCTAAGAAATGAATTCAAACAATCGAATATGATTTTTGCGCTTTCGGCGACCACCGGCGAGGGGGTGGATGGCCTGGTCGCAGCGCTGGGTGTCCAAGCTCGGTCATTCTTCGGAGCTGAGCCGTCGTTGATTGCGCGAGCACGGCACCGGCTCGCGCTCGAGCAATCGCTGCTCATCCTCGACCGGGCGCTGGCCGAGGGTGGCGGCCGTGAAGACGTGCTGGCCGAGGAGTTGCGGCTCGCAGCGACAACGCTCGCAAAACTGACCGGTCGGATCGACGTTGAAGATGTTCTGGACGTGATCTTCCGCGATTTCTGCATCGGCAAGTAGCCGGCTGGCCGGTGTTTCACGTGAAACATTCGCGCTTTGACCGCCCACCAGGGCTCCGCTACAAGCGCGCGATCGAGGCCCGCCATGGATAGCCATTTCGACGTGATCGTGATTGGCGGCGGCCACGCCGGCTGCGAGGCCGCGGCCGCGGCCGCCCGGATGGGCGCCCGGACCGCGCTCGTGACCCACCGCTTTGCGACAATCGGGGCGATGTCGTGCAATCCGGCGATCGGCGGTCTCGGCAAGGGCCATCTGGTCCGCGAGATCGACGCGCTCGACGGCCTGATGGGGCGGGTCGCCGACCAAGGCGGCATCCAGTTCCGCATGCTGAACCGCCGCAAGGGTCCAGCCGTGCGCGGGCCGCGCGCCCAGGCCGATCGGAAGCTCTATGCGCAGGCCATGCAACACGCCATCCACGAAACCGCGGGTCTCACCGTGGTCGAGGGCGAGGCCGAGGATTTGGAGATCGCGAACGGGCGGGTGACCGCGGTCCGCCTGGCCGACGGCCGGACGCTCGCCACCGGCGCCGCGGTGCTGACCACCGGCACCTTCCTGCGCGGGCTGATCCACATCGGCGAGCGGCAGATTCCGGCCGGCCGCGTCGGGGAGGCGCCCGCCACGGGCCTTTCGGGCACGCTGGAGCGGCTCGGCTTCGCGCTGGGGCGGCTCAAGACCGGCACACCGCCGCGACTCGATGGCGGCACCATCGACTGGGCGAGCCTCGAAATGCAGCCCGGCGACGAGCCTCCGGAGCCGTTCTCGACCCTCACCGACCGAATCCGGAACCCGCAAGTCCAGTGTGGCATCACCCGCACCACCGCGGCGACGCATGCGATCATCCGCGCCAATGTGCATCGCTCGCCGATGTATTCCGGGCAGATTCGGAGCCGCGGGCCGCGCTACTGCCCGTCGATCGAGGACAAAATCGTCCGCTTCGGTGAGCGCGATGGTCATCAGATTTTCCTCGAGCCCGAGGGTCTCGACGACACCACTGTCTATCCGAACGGCATCTCGACTTCGCTGCCTGAGGAGGTCCAGATTGCAGTCGTCGCCAGTATTCCCGGGCTTGCCCAGGCGCGTGTGATCCGGCCCGGCTACGCCATCGAATACGACCATGTCGATCCGCGCGAACTGCGCCCGACACTCGAAACCAAGCGGCTGCCGGGCCTGTTCCTGGCCGGCCAGATCAACGGCACAACCGGTTACGAGGAGGCCGCCGCCCAGGGCCTGGTGGCGGGCCTCAACGCCGCCGCCCATGCGGGCGGGGGCGCCCCGATCGTGTTCGACCGGGCCGATGGCTATCTCGGCGTTATGATCGACGACCTCGTCACCAGGGGCGTCACCGAGCCCTATCGCATGTTCACGTCGCGCGCCGAATATCGGCTGGCGCTGCGCGCCGACAACGCCGACCAGCGTCTGACCCCGCGCGGGATCGCCATCGGCTGCGTCGGGGCGGAACGTGCTGCCGCGTTTTCGCGCAAGATCGCGGCCCTTGACGAGGCCCGCAGGCTTGCCCGCTCGCTCGCGGTGACGCCGCAGGAGGCGGAACGGCACGGGCTCGCGCTCAACCGCGACGGCCAGCGCCGCAGCGCCTTCGACCTCTTGTCGTACCCGACGCTGGGCATGCCGGATGTCATCCGGATTTGGCCGGAGCTCGGTGCGATCAAGGAGGCGATCGCCGGACAACTCGAAACCGACGCCAAGTATGCGGTTTATCTCGCCCGTCAGGAGGCTGACGTTGCGGCCTATCGACGGGATGAGGCCTTCGAACTGCCGGCCGAGATCGACTACGGCGCGCTGCCGGGCCTCTCCAACGAGGTGCGCCAGAAGCTGCAAGCGGTGCGGCCCGCGACCATCGGTCAGGCCGGCAGGATCGACGGCGTGACGCCGGTAGCGCTGACCCTGCTTGTGGCCCATGTGCGTCGCAAGGGCAGGGGCCGGCCGGCCGCCTGACCTGAGAGGCGCCGACCATGGCGCGCACATCTGCAGATGCCGGTAGCGACCTGCGCGCCGATCGCGAACGGGCGCTGGCGCTGGTCCCTGTTTCACGTGAAACAGCCGATCGACTGGATCGCTTCGTGGCCCTGCTCCTGCAATGGCAAGGCACAACCAACCTGATCGCGCCTTCGACCGTCGGCGAAATCTGGACTCGGCACATCGCCGATTCGCTGCAGCTCCTGGACTTGGCGGCTGACGCTAGCCGTTGGGTCGATCTCGGCTCCGGCGCAGGCTTCCCCGGCCTGGTGATCGCCTGCGCGCTGGCCGACAACCCCGGTGCGTGCGTCTATCTCGTCGAAAGCAATATGAAAAAGGCTGCTTTCCTGCGCGAGGCGGCGCGCCTCGTCGGGGCGCCCGCGGTGATCGAGCCTGTGCGCATCGAGGATTTCGTGCAGACCTTCAAGGAGCCGATTGACATTGTCACGGCGCGGGCCCTCGCTCCGCTTAACCGTCTGGCTGGGGCTAGCGTTTCCGCTGATTGAAAGGGGTGCAAAAGGCCTGTTCCTGAAGGGACAAGATGTTGAGGTTGAATTGACCGAAGCCTCTAAATATTGGAACATCGACGCAACGCTGTTACCCAGCAAGACCGAGTCGTGACAGCCGCATCGTCGCCGTCCATGCCTTGGCGCGCCGTCCCAGCAAGCGTTGAGTCGAAGGCACCCGACGATCACACTTTCGGAAACGACGACCATGTCCGATCCATCGACAGCGCCACCCGAAGTGCCGCTTCAGTCCTCCGAAGGCGAGGCACAGGTGGTGCCGCTCGCCACGCGAACCGAACCGGCCAAACCGCCGCGCGTCCTTGCGATCGCCAACCAGAAAGGCGGCGTCGGCAAGACCACGACCGCGATCAATCTCGGCACCGCGCTCGCCGCGATCGGCGAGCGCGTGCTGATCATCGATCTCGATCCGCAGGGCAATGCCTCGACCGGTCTCGGCATCGACCGCCGCAACCGCCGCTGCTCGACCTATGACGTGCTGATTGGCGATGCGCCGCTGCGCGAGGCGATCGTGCCACCGCCGTGCCGCGGCTTGTCGATCGCGCCGTCGACGATGGATCTCGTCCGGCCTCGAGCTCGAAATCGGCCAGGCGCGCGATCGCGCGTTCCGGCTGCGCAGCGCGATCAGTCCGCTCGAACGCCGGCAAGCTCGTCGGGCCTCGGCGACTTCACCTATGTGCTGGTCGATTGTCCGCCGTCGCTCAATCTTCTCACCGTCAACGCGATGGCGGCGGCGAACGCGATCCTCGTGCCGCTGCAATGCGAGTTCTTCGCGCTCGAAGGATTGTCGCAACTTCTGCAGACCGTCGAGCAGGTGAAGTCCACGCTCAATCCCGAACTCACCATCCACGGCATCGTGCTCACCATGTTCGACGCGCGCAACAATCTCTCGAACCAGGTGGTCGCCGACGTGCGCGAGTTCATGGGCCGCAAGGTCTACGACACCATCATCCCGCGCAACGTGCGGGTCTCGGAAGCGCCGTCCTACGGCAAGCCGGTGCTGGTCTACGATCTGAAATGCGTCGGCAGCGAAGCCTATCTGCGGCTCGCCACCGAAATCATCCAGCGCGAAAAGGAACTGCTGGCCGGTTGAGTGCGTCAATCGCGATCGAACGGCCGATCATCTTGCCTTGGCTTTGCGCAACACGGCAACAGAACGACAGCATGACGAAGCAATGAGGTGGGCGTGGAAAGTCCGGAGGATGGGATGGCAGACGATGCAGCCACGATCGCGACTGGGCCGCGGTCTCGCCGCGCTGATCGGCGACGTCGGCGTCGAGTCGCAGGCGGTCGAGCGCGACGCGCAGCCAGCGCCGCGTGCCGATCGAATTCCTGCGCGCCAATCCGCGCAATCCGCGCCGCATTTTTTCCGAGGCCGAGCTCGACGAACTCGCCGCTTCGATCCGCGAGCGCGGCATCATCCAGCCGATCGTGGTGCGCGGCGCGCGGCACCGACAGTTACGAGATCATCGCCGGCGAGCGGCGCTGGCGCGCGGCGCAGCGCGCGGGTCTGCACGACGTGCCGATCGTCGTGCTCGACGTCAGCGACGCCGAGGCGCTCGAACTTGCGATCATCGAGAACGTGCAGCGCGCCGATCTCAATCCGCTGGAAGAGGCGACCGGCTATCAGGCGCTCGCGAACGAGTACAACCACTCGCAGGACGACATCGCCAAGATCGTCGGCAAGAGCCGCAGCCATGTCGCCAACACGCTGCGGCTGCTTGAAGCTGTCCGACCCGGTCAAGGCCTACATCGACGCCGGCAAGCTCACCGCCGGTCACGCGCGCATGCTGGTCGGCCAGCCCGAACGCCGAGGAGATCGCGGCCGACATCGTCAAGCGCGACCTCAACGTGCGCCAGGTCGAAGCGATGGCGCGCAAGAGCGGCCGCCAGCAGGCGAGAGAGGTTCGGCGCACCGGCACGCATCAAGGATGCCGACACCGAGGCGCTGGAGAACCGGTTGACCGAGGCGCTTGGGTCTGCTGGTCACCATCGAACATCGCCCCAGTGGCGGTGGCGTTCTGCAGGTGCGCTATCGCACGCTGGAGCAGCTCGACGACGTTGTGAAGCGGCTGGAGAGCGGGCCGAAAAATCTCGACATCGACATTGACCCCGGCGCGCCGCGCATCCGCAGGCTTTGAAGTGCTGCGTCGATATGCCCTCTCCCCATAGCCCGTCGAAGACGGGCGTGAACGCCCTCTTGCGGGAGAGGGCCAACGTGCATCGGTCACACGATCAGCTGGGTGAGGGGTTGTGCACCACAACGACGCCTGACCCCTCACCCAGTTCATGCCTTGGCAAATGCCTGCGCGGCCCTCTCCCGCAAGGGGAGAGGGCGCAACAACGACCGCTTCGCGGCGGCCCGGCGATGACGGCCATCGACTCGTGGATCGTGGGACCGAGAGCGCGGCTTCTCTCCGATGCCGTCGAAGTGAGACAACCGCAAAAACTGCGGGAGGAGCAACGAAGATGGCGAAGCAAGTTCGGCGCGTGGTGACGGGGCACGACAAAGACGGCACGGGCCGTGGTGATTTCGGACGGTCCGGCGCCGTTCGTACACGTCAACCCCAGCCGATCGCCGAATGGTACTCAACGGACATCTGGCGCACGGCCGAAACGCCAGCGCGGATCGTCGCGCAGCCACGCAGAGCCGACGCTCGGTCCGCGGCGGCAGATGCCGACGAAACATGGCGTCGGTGCTGCGCATCAATCATTTCTCGCCGGAGCCGGAGGCGGTTCGCCGGATGACGCCGGAAGATTCACGCCGTGCGTTCGCCGCGCTCGGCAACGAGAAGGCCGCGACCTTCGGCAAGGACGGCGCGCCATCCGCTGATGCATCGCACCGAGACGATCGACTATGCCATCGTGCTGTCGGGCGAGATCACAATGGTGCTGGACGATGTGCGACGTCGCGCTCAAGGCCGGCGACATCGTCGATCCAATGCGGCACCAATCACGCCTGGAGCAATCGTTCCAATGCACCGTGCGTGCGTGGCGTTCATTCTGATCGACGCTGCATTCGAGCCGGAACTGAAGCAGTGCTTCGGCTAGCGCATGTCCCGGCGAAGTGGACACCGGTTGCGCCGAACAGGCGAAGGCTCTGACCCTCACGACTCCTTGCGGCGCGCCGCCATGGCGATCGACAGCAGCGCGCGCTGCGCGATCGGATCGGCGAGCGCGTCGATCGGCGAGCGCAGCTCGCGCATCTCGCGGCCGGCTTCGGCGAGCTGCTCCATCGCTTGCAGCAGGCGCCGGCGGTCCACGCTTTCAGCGCCGGTTCGACCAGCGGCTTGCGGCGGAAGTGCACCGGCGGAATGAAGCTCGCCGAGCGCGGCATCGGTGCTGTCGCCGGCATCGACCGCAAGCCGCGCCTTGTGCAGCTGCGTGACGTGGCGCAGCGCCGGCGAACATGATCGTGCCGGACGACGTGCCGGCCGCCAGCGCCTTGGCGAACTGCGTCTCGGCCTCGGCCGTGCGGCCGGCGAACGCCGCGTCCACCACGGCGTCGAGCGCCAGCGCCGAGGCGTCGGCGACGACCGCGAGCACGTCGTCGAGCTCGATGCGCTCCTTGCCCTGGGCGTAGAGCGCGAGCTTGCGGATCTCGCTGCGCGAGGCGTGCCGGTCGCCGCCGATCAGCGACACCAGCGCCGCGCGCGCGTCCGGCGCGATGCTGCAGCTCGGCCTCGCGCATCTCGTCGTCGATCAGCCGCGCCGAGGTCGCGCTCGCCGTCGACATAGCAGGCGATGACCGCGGCGGACTTCGCCTTCTCGCAGAGCGTGCGCAGCGGCGCGGTGCGGCGCAGATCGCCGGCCTCGATCACGATGCGGCAGTCGACCGGCGGCGTCGCCACCAGCGGCTCGACGGCGGCGGCGAAGTTGCGGCCGCCGGCCTTGACCCAGACCGCGCGCCGTGCCGCCGAACAGCGGCACCGTGTGCGCCTCCTCGGCCAGCCGCGACGGCTCGGACGCCAGCACGTCGCCTTCGAGGTGCGCGAGCGCGAACGGATCGCGCGGATCGTCGACCGAGGCGCGGATGATCGTCTCGGCGCGCTCGCGCACCAGGCCGGCATCGGGGCCGTAGACCAGCACGATCGGCCGCGCCGGAATCGGGCCGCGCGACGAAGGCATCGATTTCGGTGTTCTTGAGCGCGACCATCGATGGCGAGTCGTCACCGGCCGCGATACGGGCGCGGCCGCCGCGCCGTCACGTGCCGGCGGTGAAATACGACGCGAGCCGCGGCGTGATGCTTGTCGGCGATCACCTTGGCGGCGCGGTTCTCGGCGTCGCGCTGGCCGCGGGCGCGGGCGAAGCGCTGCTGCCTGGCCCGGGATGTCGTAGGAGACGCGGGCGAAGGTCTGACCGGTCACCACCGGCTTGCCGGTCGCGATCTCGGTCAGCGTGTAGGTGGCGTTGATGCCGTACTGCTCGACGTCCGGCCGCGCCGTGGTGATGTCGACGATGACCTGCTGCCGGATGGCGGACAGCTGGACTGCAAGGTCGTGGGTCGGGCTGTTGGCGCCGGCGCCGCCGGTCAGGTCGAAGATCAGCGCGTTGCGCACCTCGACCGCGATCCGCGCCTCCGGCGTGCCGTTGGGCGCCGGGATCGTGCCGACATCGACCGCGCTCAGCCGCTCGCGGACGCCCGGCCCGCCGGTCAGCGAGCGTTCGCCATAGAGCGGCTGGAAGCAGCCGGCGAGCAGGCCGGCCGCTGCGAGTGCCAAGGCGAAGCCGGCCCACGCGACCGGCCGCATCGCGGTGTCTCAGGCCACCACATTGACGATCCTCTGCGGGACGACGATGACCTTTTTCGGGCGCTTGCCGTCGAGCGCCCGTTGTACCGCATCGAGCGCCAGAACGGCAGCCTCAATCTCGGGGTTTTTCGCATCGCGCGCGACGGTGACGTCGGCCCGCTTCTTGCCGTTGATCTGCACCGGCAGCGTGATCGGTGTTCTCGACCAGCAGCTCCGGCTCGAGCGTGCGGCCAGGGCTCGGTCGCGACCAGGGTGCCGTGGCCGAGCGCCGCCCAGCACTCCTCGGCGAGGTGCGGCATCATCGGGTGGAACAGCCGCACCAGGATGTCGGCGCCTCGCGCACCGCCCAGGCGAAGTCGGGCGGTGGCGCCTTGCCGGCCGCGGCCAGCGCCGCGCCGAGCGCGTTGGCGAACTCGTAGATGTGGGCGACGCCGACGTTGAAGTGCAGCTTCTCGATCGCGTCGGTGACCTTGGCCAGCGCGCCATGCGCGGCCTTGCGCACGCGCGAGCGCTGGTTCACCGAACGACGCCGGGCGCGGCCGCGTGCGCCTTGGCCGATCGTCGGCCGCCTCGCCGACCAGCCGCCACAGCCGCTGCGTGAAGCGCCAGGCGCCCTGCACGCCGCGCTCGGTCCATTCCACGTCGCGCTCGGGCGGCGAATCCGACAGCATGAACCAGCGCGCCACGTCGGCGCCGTAGCTGCCCATGATGTCGTCGGGGTCGATGGTGTTCTTCTTCGACTTCGACATCTTCTCGATGCCGCCGATCTCGATCGGCTCGCCGGTCGCGGCGAGCGTGGCGCGGCGCGTCGCCGCCCGCCTCGTCGAGCTTGACCTCGGCCGGCGTGACCCATTCGCCGTTCGCCCGCTGGTAGGTCTCGTGCACCACCATGCCCTGGGTGAACAGGCCGGCGAACGGCTCGTCGAGGCCGGCGTGGCCGGTCGCCTTCATGGCGCGGGTGAAGAAGCGCGAGTAGAGCAGGTGCAGGATCGCGTGCTCGATGCCGCCGATGTACTGGTCGACCGGCAGCCAAGCGTCGACCACCTTGCGGTCGGTCGGCGCGTCGGCGATCCACGGATCGGTGAAGCGCGCGAAGTACCAGGACGAATCGACGAACGTGTCCATGGTGTCGGTCTCGCGCCGCGCCGGCCTGCCGCATTGCGGGCAGGCGACGTGCTTCCAGGTCGGATGGCGGTCGAGCGGATTGCCCGGCCGGTCGAAGGTGACGTCGTCCGGCAGCGGCACCGGCAGGTCCTTCGCCGGCACCGGCACCACGCCGCAGGCCTCGCAATGGATGATCGGGATCGGGCAGCCCCAGTAGCGCTGGCGCGAGATGCCCCAGTCGCGCAGGCGGTAGTTGACCTGGCGCTGGGCGACCGGGCGCTGTTGCTTTGCGTTGAACTTGCTGCGGGCACGGCGTGCTCCCTCCCCCCTTGAGGGGGAGGGTTGGGGGAGGGGGGTGGCTTCAGGCCGTGAATTCGCTGTACCCCCCTCCCTGTCCCTCCCCCTCAAGGGGGGAGGGAACGCTGTGGCGCCGTTCGCGGGCTTGCGACATGTTGTCGGCGGGCATGAAGGCGTTTTCCAGCCGCCGCGCCACCTCTTCCTTGGCCTGCTCGATGGTCATGCCGTCGAGGAAGCGCGAGTTGATCATGGTGCCGTCGCCGTCATAGGCGGTGTCGGTGATGACGAAGCTCTTCGGGTCCTGCGCCCGGCGGGCAGACCACCGGCGTGTTGCCGAGCCCGTACTTGTTGACGAAGTCGAGGTCGCGCTGGTCGTGCGCCGGGCAGCCGAAGATCGCGCCGGTGCCGTAGTCCATCAGGATGAAGTTCGCGACATAGACCGGCAGCCTCCAGTTCGGATCGAACGGATGGATGGCGCGGATGCCGGTGTCGAAGCCCAGCTTCTCGGCGGTCTCGATGATCTCCTGCGCGGTGCCGTGGCGCTTGCACTCGGCGATGAACTCGGCGAGCGCCGGATTCTTCGCGGCCGCCGCCTGCTGCGCAGCGGATGATCCGGCGCGATCGCCATGAACTTCGCGCCGAACAGCGTGTCGTGCCGCGTGGTGAAAATCTCGAGCTCGGTCTCGGCCTGGCCGTCGGATTGGGCGTGGTCTTCGGATCGAGCGCGAAGCGCACCAGCAGGCCCTCGCGAGCGGCCGATCCAGTTCTTCTGCATCAGCCGGACCTTCTCCGGCCAGCGGTCGAGCCGTGTCGAGCGCGGCGAGCAGGTCCTCGGAGTAGTCGCTGATCTTGAAGAACCACTGCGTCAGCTCGCGCTGCTCGACCAGCGCGCCCGAGCGCCAGCCGCGGCCGTCGATCACCTGCTCGTTGGCGAGCACGGTCTGGTCGACCGGGTCCCAGTTCACCTTCGATTGCTTGCGCTCGACCAGGCCGGCGGCGAGGAAATCGAGGAACATCTTCTGCTGGTGCTTGTAGTAGGCCGGGTCGCAGGTCGCGATCTCGCGGCTCCAGTCGAGCGACAGCCCCATCGACTGCAGCTGCTTCTTCATCGCGGCGATGTTGTCGTAGGTCCAGGCCTTGGGATGGACCTTGCGCTCGATCGCGGCGTTCTCGGCCGGCATGCCGAAGGCGTCCCAGCCCATCGGGTGCAGCACGTTGATGCCGCGGGCGCGCTTGAAGCGCGCCACCACGTCGCCCATGGTGTAGTTGCGCACGTGGCCCATGTGGATGCGCCCCGACGGGTAGGGGAACATCTCCAGCACGTAGTATTTCGGGCGCGGGTCGTCGTTGGCGGTCGCGAAGATCGCCCGCTCGTCCCAGGCTTGCTGCCAGCGCGGCTCGGCCTCGCGGGCGTTGTAGCGGTCGGATTTGGGAGATTCGGCAGACATTTGTGGGGTGTTTTAAGCGCGCCGGAGCAATGGGGAAGGGGAAACGCCAGCCTTGGCACACAGGCCACGCTGCCTCCGCGGTCTGCTATACCGCCTCTCCCATGAACGGTCCGTTGTGTGGAATGTCGGCAATGTCCAGGGCAGTGTTTGCGGCGGTCGCGGTGGTGGTGGTGGCGTCCATCCTGGCAGGATGCGCCGGTCCCGGGGCCGACTTCGGCAGCGCGGGCGACAGCGGGGGCCCGCAGGTCACGGGCGACCAGAACGGCGGCCGGATTCCACGGAGCATCGGCACCGCCAACCAGTCGGCCGCCTACGAGGTGGTCACGGCCCACTGCGAAAAATTCGGCAAGACCGGGTTCATCACCAAGATGGACTACGAGAGCGGCATGTTGACGTTCGAATGCCGCCAGCGGCGCGGCAAGCCCACGGGCTGACCGGGCTCCGATCGCAAACCATCGCTTGTGCCATTGGCATGGCCGGCCCGCGCCTGGCCGCAGCCGGCCCTTGGCAGCCGCGTCGGTGTGGTATGCAATCGGTTCCACACGGGGTGGGCGGCCGCCGCACCTTGGTTCATGGGGCAAGACTGAAGGGGCATGACATGGCGCGCATCGTGGCAGCGTTCGGCACCTCGCACAGCACGATGCTGTTTTCCGCGGTCGAGAACTGGCAGGCGCTGTTCGATCACGTCGACTGCCGGGCGCCGATCAACGATTTCGAAGGCACGCCGCGCTCCTACGACGAGCTCTTGAAGTCGACGCCGCCGTCGGCCGCCGCCAAGGTTTCCAAGGATGCGGTCGCAGAGCGCCACAAGGCGACCTGGGACGCGATGGACCGCCTCGATGCCGACATCGCGCAGTCGAAGATCGACGTGATGGTCATCATCGGCGACGACCAGCGCGAGATTTTCAAGGACGACTGCCGGCCGGCGATCGCCGTCTATTACGGCGACACCATCCGCAATGCGGCGGCGCCCGCAACGCCGGTCAGCGACTGGTATCTGCGCGATCAGCGCCGCCGTCTCGAGGACGGTGCGGACCGCTTCTACCCCTGCCATGCGGCGCTCGGTTCGCACCTCATCGCGGGCTTGACCGAACGCAGCTTCGACATCACCGCGATCAAGGCGCTGGTCGGCGAGCAGTTCGAGGGCCACGCCTACTCGTTCATCCACCGCCGCTTCATGACGCGTGGCGCGATCCCGATCGTGCCGGTGTTCCTGAACACGTATTACCCGCCGAACCAGCCGAGCCCGCAGCGGTGCTTCGCGCTCGGCACCGCGATCCGCGAGCTGGTGCAGAGCTTCCCCGAGGATTTGCGGGTCGGTGTGATGGCGTCCGGCGGCTTGAGCCACTTCCTGGTCAACGAGGCGCTGGACAACACGGTGGTCGAGGCGTTGCGCAAGAAGGACTACCAGGCGCTGCAGGCGTTGCCGCCGCGGCTGCTGGTCTCCGGCTCCTCGGAGATCCGCAACTGGATCGTGACCGCAGCGATCGCGAGCGACCTCGACCTCGACTGGATTTCATACGTGCCGGGCTATCGCTCGCGCGCGCTCACCGGGGTCGGCCTCTGCTTTGCCCATTGGCATTGACGCGCCTGCCTCCGTGGCGCAAGCCGCATCGGCCTGAATCTCCCAATAGCGCAGCGGACCGACGATGCACTACACCAACCTCGGCAGCACCGGCCTCCGCGTCAGCGTCGCGGGGCTCGGCACCGGCGGCTTCAGCCGGATGGGGCTCAAGTCCGGCAAGACCGAGGACGAGGCCGCGCGGCTCATCCTCGACGGGGTCGAGCTCGGCATCAATTTCATCGACACCGCGCCGCCCTATGGGACCGAAGGCGTGGTCGGCAAGGCGCTGAAATCCCTTCGACGTGATTCAGTGGTAGTGGCGACGAAATCGACGGTGATGCGCGGCGGCGTGCGCTGGACGCCGCAGCGCGTGGTCGAGAGCCTCGACAACTCGCTCAAGCTGATGGGGACCGACTACGTCGATGTGTTCAACCTGCATGCGGTGGAGACGCCGTTCTACGGCTATGCCCGCGACGTGCTTGGGCCGGCGCTGCTTGAGCAGAAGGCCAAGGGCAAGATCAGGCACATCGGCCTCACCGAGAACCCGATTGTCGATCACACCAACGAAACGCTGAAGCGCGCAGTGAACGACCCGGTCTGGGAGGTGTTCATGGTGGGCTTCCACATGATGCACCAGGGCGCACGCCGCGACGTGTTTCCGATGACGCAGGCGCAGGGCATCGGCACGCTTCTGATGTTCGCGGTGCGCAGCATGTTCGCCGATCCGCCGCGCATCGCCCGCGAGATGAAGGCGCTGGCCGCCAAGGGACAGGTTGACCCATCGCTCGGCAAAACCGACGACCCGCTCGGCTTCCTGGTGCACGAGGGCGGTGCCGCAAGCGTGATCGACGCGGCCTATCGGTTCGCACGTCACGAGCCTGGCGTCGACGTGGTGCTGTTCGGCACCGGCGATGCCGAGCACTTGCGGACCAACGTAGCCTCGCTGCTCAAGCCGCCGTTGCCGGAGGCGGACCGCGCGAAGCTCGCCAAGCTGTTCGGCCACCTGACCGGCATCGGGCTTGATTCCCACCAGGGCCGATAGCTGCCGCGGCCCATCGCAAACCGGGAGCCGCCATGCCCCGCATCGTTCGCGTCGCAGCCGCCCAGAGCGGACCGATCCAGCGGGCCGACAGTCGTGAGGCCGTCGTCGCGCGCCTGATCGCCCAGCTCGATCGGGCGGCCGCGCAGAAATGCGATCTCGTGGTCTTTACGGAGCTCGCGCTCACCACCTTCTTTCCGCGCTGGCTCATGAGGGACGCAGCCGAGACCGACGCCTTCTTCGAGCGCGAGACGGACACCGCGCCGTCGGCGTTTGCCGGCGACCGCTTCGGTGCGCACTTGCGCCCGCTGTTCGTCCGTGCCCGCGAGCACGGCATCGCGTTCAAGCTCGGCTATGCCGAGCTCACGTCCGACGGCCGGCATTTCAACACCGCGATCCTGGTCGGCCGCGACGGACGCATGATCGGCAAGTACCGCAAAGTGCACCTGCCCGGCCACGCCGAGTATGATCCGGCGCGTTCGTTCCAGCATCTCGAGAAGCGCTACTTCCTGCCCGGCGATCTCGGCTTTCCGGTCTGGCGCGCGCTCGGCGGCATCGTTGGCATGTGCATCTGCAACGATCGGCGCTGGCCGGAGACGTTCCGCGTTCTCGGCCTGCAGGGCGTGGAACTCGTGGTGCTCGGCTTCAACACGCCGTCGGTGAATTCGCAGAAGGCCAGCGAAGGCCCTGCCCGGCGCGCATTCCAGCACCGGCTGTCGCTGCAGGCCGGCGCCTATCAGAACTCCACCTGGGTGGTTGCGGTGGCGAAATGCGGCATCGAAGACGGCCATCCGCTGATGGGCGGCACCATGATCGTCAGTCCGGACGGCGAGATCGCAGCCGAGGCCAAGACCGAAGGCGACGAGCTTGTGGTGGTGGACTGCGACCTCAACGCGACGCGGTTCGGCAAGGAAACGGTGTTCGACTTCGCCCGCCATCGTCGCATCGAGCACTATGGTCGCATCACCGCGCAGACCGGCGTGATCCTGCCGCCGTCGGAATAGCCGATTTGAGTTCGCCTGAGACGGTTCGCATTTTCGTCATGCCCGGCCTTGTGCCGGGCATCCACGTCTTGGCTGCTAAGAAAGCCGTGGATGGCCGGGACGAGCCTGGCGATGACTCAGGATGGCGACGCCGAAGGTCGACGATGCGGCCACGTCATGATCTCTCGGCCGCAAGCGTACCGGACTCGCGCCGATGTTCCATGCGCACCAGCCAGTCGGCGTTCTTGAGGAGTTCCTCGCGTCCGCTCCAGCTTGCGCTCGACCACCAGCGGGTCAGGAGCTGCTGGGCGTTGTCGACGAAGCTCGAGCAGCCGCCGTGCGCACGCAGGCGCGCGAGTTCCGCCACCAGCGCCTCGCGGCGAGACAGGATCGCATCGACCACGCGCCGCGACGGCGTTGGCGGCGACTTTCGCCTGGTGCGGCCTGCTGCCGAGGCCATCCCGGGTGTGGGCACGCGCTTTGCTCCCGCGGCCGAGACTGCAGACATCTGCAATTCGACCTACGGGGCGACGCTAACGACGTGGCCAGCATGGAGCGCGTATCAAACCCGGCGGCTTTCGTAAAATCTGCGTAAATACATAAGTGGAATGACTGCGATCTCCCGCTTCGATCCGTCACCCTGAAGGTGCGAGCCTCGAAGGGCGACGGCCCCGGCCGTACCGCAAGCGCGAATCCGACGCCGCCCGGGCCGCTCATCCTTCGAGGCCCGCGCCACGCGCGGCAGCAGGTGCATTTCACGACGGCATTTGCGCGGGCACCTCAGGATGACGGAGGCGCTTTGGTGCTTGACCACAGGCAGGTCTTTTCGCGGCCAGGCCCGCTACGCCTTACCCTACGCGCCGTGCTGCGCAAGCCGGTAACCGACGCCCAGCTCGGTCAGCAGGATGCTCGGCCTCGTCGCGTCGTGCTCGATCTTCTGCCGCAGCTTGCGTACGAAGATGCGCAGGTAGTGCGTGTCGTCGACGTGGCTGACGCCCCAAACTTCCTTGAGCAATTGCTGGTGCGTCACGACGTTGCCGGCGTGCTGCGCCAGAATCTGCAGCAGGCGGTACTCCTTCGGCGAGAGCTGGAGGCGATTGCCGTCCACCGACACGACGCGCATTGCAAGGTCGATCGTGAGCCAGCCGATCTTGACCACCGGATCGCCTCCGGCGCTGCGGCTCTGCCGGCGCAGAGCTGCGCGCGCGCGCGCCAGCAGCTCGGCCATGCCGAACGGCTTGACCACGTAGTCGTCGGCGCCGAGCTCCAGAAGCTTCACCTTCTCGTCCTCGTTCGAACGCACCGACAGCACGATGATCGGAACCGTCGACCAGGAGCGCACGCGTTCGACCACTGCCGCACCGTCGAGATCGGGCAGCGCCAGATCGACCACGATCAGATCGACGGGCCGGAGCGTAGCCGCGCGCAGCCCCTCCATGGCGCTCTCGGCCTCGAGCACGGAAAACTGCTCGAGCTCGAAGCCGGCGCGCAGGAAGCGCCTGATCTGGACCTCGTCGTCGATGACGAGCACCACCGGCTGCGGATTACTCATTATTTGGCTCGCGCTCGTCGGCTTTCGCCTGTTCCTGCACCGGCAGGTAGATCGCGACGGTTGAACCGTGGCCGATGCCGGCGCTGAACGAGTCGACCTGGCCGTTGCACGCCATCACCAGCGACCGGGCGATCCACAGCCCAAGGCCGGAGCCTGGGACGCCGTCTCGGTGTCGCGGGCCGCGGTAGAGCCGATCCCAGAATCCGCTCGCGCTCCTCCCCCGACATTCCGACACCGCGATCCTGCACGGCGATCCGCACGATGCCTCCGTTTCGCTCTGCCTTGATTTCGATCGGCGAACCCTGCGGCGAATACTTCACAGCATTCTCGATCAGTTGGCCAAGCGCTCTTTCGATCAGCGTCGGATCGACCCGGACCATCGGCAGATCGGCGGCGACGGTGACGGCGAGGCCATGCCCTGCCAGCAGCCGGCGCTTGTGCTCGATCGCGGCATTGACCACGTCGCCGGGGTCAACCCACTGCGGCCGCGGGTGGATGCCTTCGCTGCTGATGCGGCTTGCGTCGAGCAGGTTCTGGATGTGCTCGTTGAGCCGGTCGGATTCCTCGCGCAGTCCCTGCACTAGCGATGCGAGCCGCGCGTTGCCGACGATCTCCGGCGACTCCGCCAGCACCGAAGCCGCGCCCACGATCGACGACAGTGGCGTCCGCAGCTCGTGCGATACCGAGCCGATCAGTGCCTCGCGCAGCGTATCGGTCTCCTCGCGGCGCTTGGCGCGGCGCGCATCGGTCGCGAGCTTGCCCGTCACCACCGCGACGATGATGAAGAGCGCGAGGTCAATGAGGTGGATCGGGTTGTAGACGCGGAAATCGTAGATCGGTGGATAAAAGAAAAAGGCTGCGGCGCCGATAGCAGCCAGCGCCGATAGCACCGCCGGCACAATCCCGCCGCGGATCGCCGCAAACAGCACCGCAATCAGATAGATGATGGTGACGGTCTCGACATCGACGACGTGGCGCAGCGCTATCAGCGCGGCGGTGAGAACGGCAAGCAGCAGCAGCGAGATGCCGATCGTCGGCAGCGAGGCCAGCACCGAAGCGGCGTCCCATTCCGCGCGCGATCCTCGCAGCCCGCTCAGCATGGCGGGACGCTATCAAAGGTCATCCGTTCGCTGCATAGCGGACGGCCGTCTGGGCGGTGTCGTCGCGGTCGCATGGGCGTTCGCGAAATTCACAAAATCGTATGTTGTGCCAATAGCTTGCGTCGACACCATACACCTTTCGCCTAAGACGAGTTGCGAAAAGACAAGCCAACACCACCGCCCTTAGCGTGCCCAAGGGGGAGGCGCCGCATCCCCGACTCGACCACCCAAGGGGCGGATCATGACCACTGTTACAGCAGACGTCTCGGCAAGAGGCCGGGGCATGACCAAGGAAGAACGCTTCGTCATCGTCGCGTCTTCGACCGGTACCGTGTTCGAATGGTACGACTTCTATCTCTACGCGACGCTGGCGCCGTTCTTCGCCGCCCTGTTCTTTCCGCCAGGCAACGACACCGCGGCCTTGCTCTCCGCATTCGCGACCTACGCCGCGGGCTTCCTGGTTCGTCCGTTCGGTGCTCTCATCTTCGGGCGCGTCGGCGATCTGGTCGGGCGCAAGTACACCTTCCTTGTCACCATCGTGGTGATGGGCGTCGCCACCTTCGCGGTGGGTCTGTTGCCGACCTTCGCGCAGATCGGCTGGCTCGCGCCGGTCCTGCTGGTGACGCTGCGGCTGTGCCAGGGCCTCGCGCTCGGCGGCGAATACGGCGGTGCAGCGACCTACGTCGCCGAGCACTCCCGTCCGGATGAGCGCGGCTACACCACGAGCTTCATCCAGACCACGGCAACGCTTGGCTTCTTCCTCGCGCTCGTCGTGATCGGCGGCTGCCGCATCTACATGGATGCCAAGGTATTCGCCGACTGGGGCTGGCGGCTGCCGTTCCTGGTCTCTTTGATCCTGCTGATCTTCTCGGTCTACATCCGACTCAAGCTCAATGAGACGCCGATCTTCCAGAAGATGAAGGAGGAGGGCAAAGGCTCGACGCGGCCGCTGACCGATAGCTTCCTGCGCTACCCGAATAACAAGTACGTGCTGCTGGCGCTGCTCGGCGCCACCGCCGGCCAGGGCGTGGTGTGGTACACGGGACAGTTCTACGCGCTGTTCTTCCTCCTGATCACGCTCAAACTCGACTTCGTGCAGTCGTACATCCTGATCGCGATCTCGCTTGTGATCGGCACGCCGTTCTTCGTCTTCTTCGGCTGGCTGTCGGACAGGATCGGCCGGCTGAAGATCATCCTGGCGGGCTGCCTGATTGCGGCGCTCACCTACTTCCCGCTGTTCGCCGCACTCACGCACTACGTCAATCCGGCGCTCGAAGCGTTCCAGCAGAAGAACACGGTGACGGTCCAGGCGGACACCTCGACCTGCAGCTTCCACATCTTCGTTGGTCCGTGGTCGAACTTCACGCCCTGCGACCGGGCGCAGGACTTCGTCACCAAGCTCGGCGTGTCGTTCAGCAAGCAACACGTGGCCGGCAAAGCGGCGGCATTGAAGATCAACGACACGGTGGTCGAGGGCTTTAACGCGCCGCAATGGACGGCCGCGTTCGCAGCCGCCGGCTATCCGCCCAAGGCCGATCTCTCCAAGGTCAACTGGGCGATGGCAGAGCTGATCCTCGTCATCATGGTGATCTACGTGACCATGGTGTACGGGCCGATCGCGGCGTTCCTGGTCGAGATGTTCCCGACCAAGATACGATACACATCGATGTCGCTGCCGTATCACATCGGCAACGGCTGGTTCGGCGGAATGCTGCCGCTGCTCGCAACCGCCGTGGTGGCGGCGACCGGCGATATCTATGCCGGCCTCTGGTATCCGATCGGAGTCGCGGTCATGACGCTGGTCGTCGGCATGATCTTCCTCAAGGACACCAGAGGAGTCGATATCGTCACCGGGTCCGGCGTGGAGATGCAGAAGGGCTGATCGCCGTCAGGGGCGCATTCGATAATCGGTGGGGCGCGGCTGCGGCCGCGCCCTTCCCTTTTGTGACGGCTTGCTCCGATGCACACTGCCATCGCGGCGTGCTATCACTACGCGATGAGCACGATCACCACCACGACGGGGCTCGCATCAGTGCGCCAGGAGATCGCGCGCGCCTGTCGCGAGGCAGGTCGCGATCCGAGGACCGTGACTCTGGTTGCCGTGTCGAAGACGTTCGGACCGGAGGCGATTGCCCCGGTGATCGCCGAGGGCCAGACGGTGTTCGGCGAAAATCGGGTGCAGGAGGCCAAGGCGAAATGGCCGGCGCTCAAGGCGCAGCATCCCGGCCTCGTGCTGCACATGATCGGACCGCTGCAATCCAACAAGGCCAAGGAGGCCGTGGCGCTGTTCGATGCAATCCACTCGGTCGACCGCCCGAGTCTGTGCGAGGCGCTTGCGAAGGAAATCGGCCGCCAGGGCCGCCGCCCTCTCCTCTTTGTCGAGATCAACACCGGCGCCGAGACGCAGAAGGCTGGCGTCTTGCCGCGGGATGCCGACGCCTTTCTGCAGCGCTGCCGCGACAGCTACGGGCTCAAGATCGACGGCCTGATGTGCATACCGCCGCTCGATGAGGCGCCGGCGCCGCATTTCGCACTGACCGCCAAGATCGCCGGCCGTAACGGCCTGACGCTGCTGTCGATGGGGATGAGCGCCGACTATCCGGTGGCGATCGCGTTCGGCGCGACACATGTCCGCGTCGGCTCGGCGATCTTCGGCGCCCGCAGCGGCGGTCACTAGTGTCGCGATTCGGAAGTTCGCCTGAGTTCTCAGCTTGCTCGGAAGCGAACTTCCGAATCAAAACGACACTAGCAACTTTAGATTTTCCAGTGCCCCTTTGCTTCCGAAGTTCGTGTCAGAGAGTGCTGCAATGGATCACGAACTTCGGACGTGGGGCACTAGCCCGCGGTCAACGGATGTCGATCCGCGTCCGCGGCCCTGCCCGCTCCAAAAGCCGCCGCAAGGCTCCCATCGTCAGGGCGACGCATCCGGCGGTCGGTGCAAAGCCTGGCCGTGCCACATGCACGAACACCGCGCTGCCGCGGCCGGCGATTCGCGGACGGGTGTTGTGGTCAAGCTCGACGATCAGGTCGTAGAGGTGGTCGGCGCGCCAAAGCCGGTCGCCTGCGCGATCCTTGGGAACCCGGATTGGCTGGTTGTAGTTCCGGTGGTGGGGGTCCTCGCACCAGCCGTCGTCGCGGCCGATGCGGCGCATCGGAAGCCGTGTTCGCGGCGGCGGGGCGCGGTCGGCGCGGAACCACAACCGGCGTAGCCGGAACGTGCCGCGTGGCGTGCCGCCATCGCCCTCCCGCTTGTTCGCCCGGATGCCCGAACGGCCGAGCGCGACCGGCAGCGCACGGCCCTCCGCCAGCAGCCAGCCGCGGCTCCGCTGGCCCGGTCTCGTCCGCACGCGAAGGGTCCGAAAATGGAATTTCTGCATGGGTCTCAAGGTGCTTGCTCTTTTATCCCCGAATGCTCTACTGCGCGCAAAGCCGCCGGAGCCAGCCTTCGGCGGGAGACCTTAAATCATGGCGAATACCCGAAAAATCCTCATCGTCGATGACGACGCCGAGTTGCGCACCGCGCTAGTCGAGCAGCTTGCCCTGCACGATGAATTCGATGCGACCGCAGCCGAGAACGGCACCAAGGGCGTCCAGGCCGCCAAGGCCGGCCAGGTCGATCTCGTAATCATGGACGTGGGCCTGCCGGACATCGACGGCCGCGAGGCCGTGCGGATCCTGCGCAAGAACGGCTTCAAGGCGCCGATCATCATGCTGACCGGGCACGATACCGACTCCGATACCATCCTGGGTCTCGAGTCCGGCGCCAACGACTACATCACCAAGCCGTTCCGGTTCGCCGTGCTGCTGGCACGCATTCGGGCCCAGCTTCGCCAGCACGAGGCGAGCGAGGACGCGGTGTTTGCCATCGGGCCCTACACGTTCCGGCCGAGCTCGAAGCTCCTGATCAGCCCGAAGGGCAGCAAGGTGCGGCTCACCGAGAAGGAGACCGCGATCCTGCGCTACCTCTATCGTGCCGGGCAGCGCCCGGTATCGCGCGAGACGCTGCTGCAGGAGGTGTGGGGCTACAACTCCGGTGTCACCACCCACACGCTCGAGACCCATGTCTATCGGCTGCGCCAGAAGGTCGAAAAAGACGCCGCCAATCCGGCCATCCTGGTGACGGATGCCGGCGGCTACAAGCTGGTGCCGTGAGGCGGCGTTGAGCATCGAGGACGACATTGCGTTTTTCGAGCGCGTGCCGACGCTGCGGATGCTCGGGCGCACCGCGCTGCGCATCCTCGCGATCGGCGCGGAGAGTTGATACGTCCATGACGGCGAAGCGTTGTTCAAATCCGGCGAAGTTGCCGATTGTGGTTACGTGATTCAGGAAGGCTCGTTCACGCTTAACGCGCCGAATTTGGTGCGCGGCAACGAGGTCGTCACAGGCCCCGGCACCCTGCTCGGCGAGCTCGCGCTGATCGCGGAAACCAAACGTCCGGCGGACGCGATCGCGCGCGAGCCGTCGACGGTGATTCGCATTTCGCGCACGCTGTTCCTGAAGATGTTGGAAGGCTACCCCGAAGCTGCCTACAAGCTGCGCGAACAACTGATGGCGCGCGCACAGCAATCGCTCGGCGAGATGCGCAACGTGCGTGCCTTGCTCGACACGAGCGACGCGCCGCGCTGACGCAACGCGCGACCAGCTCGCGAAACAGCCTTGACAATCGCTTGGCGCGGGTTCGTGTCGCCATATGCGACAACCCACCGCATCATAAGTATCGCCGCGACGCAGATGATCTCGTCGGCGACCTGCTTTGGCGCTCCGATCAGCGGCGGCTCGACTACGACGCCGGCTGCTCCGAGCGGCAGCTTGACCGGCATCACCAACTGCAACCCGGACTGGAGCTGGTGGGGTATCGGCTCGAGGACCCAGTGGAACGTCACCAAGGACTTCTACATGGGCGTCGACGTCTACTACACCAAGCTGCAGACCGCGTTCGCCGGCTACGGCAACTACCGCGGTGTTGCGGGCTCAAGCCCGCCGAGCGGAGGCAACCAAGCCTGCGGGGGCGGCAATCCTAACTGCAACTCCGCGCGTTACACCATCACGGACCAAGACGTGATTGGGACCCGCGTTCGGTTCCACCGCGACATCGTTCCGTGATGATCTGATTCCAGACGACCACTCTGGATGGATGCCCCCCTCCCCCGGTGGTTCGCCACCGGGGCCTTTTTTCTGTCGCCGGCTCATCGCGCAATACGCGCGCCCTACTGCGGTTGAAGCCGCATTTGCTCTTGCAGAGCCTTCTTGGCCTCGTCGATCTTGTCGGGGTCTCCCTCTGAAATCGCGCGGATCAGAGCGTAGACTTCGTCGGATTGAACGCCCGGCCGGTCGAAGATTGGGTCGTTGATGACTTCGTGCATCTCGGGCCGCTTCTCCGGGGCCGGATCGAGCACCTTGTTCAGCAGTTCGTCCAAGTGGCCGTTGCCGGTCGTTTTGAGCAACAGCGGCTCGTTCACCTGGCCCATCTGATATCCGATCGCCCGATCGTTCGGGTCGAGGCCGAACTTGTCGAGGCGCTCCCGGACCTTGCTCGGCAGGTATTCCCCTCCGTCCCTGTATTCGTCGCCGCCGTACAGACATCGAGGGCCATGATACCGAGCGCCCAGGTGTCGAATTTATTCGTGATCTCGACCTGGCCCTGGAGCTTGGCGTGGTCCGGCTTCGTGATGTTGGTGGTCAGGTTCCTGATCGTCCGTTGTTCGACGTTTGGCAGCGCGTTTGTGACCTTACCCAGCACTTCGGTCCCCAGGCCCTTTAGTGTTTCCGACTTGAGTGTCGGTTCCCACCTCAGCATGCCCGTCACATCCCTGCCGGTCTCGATCTCCTTCATGGCTTGTCGCATCGCCTTGATGTCGTGATCGCCGCGGGCCAGTTCCGGCGCGCTCCAGATCGGGTTGTCCGGCAGTTCGCCGCCGCGCATCGGCACATGCGTCCCTTCTTTGCTTAACCCGAAGTCGCTGATCTTGGGCCGCCCATCAATGCCGACCAGGACGTTGGGCGTCTTCAGATCGAGATGCATGCTTTGCTGCTCGTTCTGAATATGGTCGAGGCCCTGCGCCATGTCCCTGATCAGCGTCAGACGGACGATCTCGGCCATTTCCGGCGTAATCTGGCCGGGGCCGGTCCCGATCGACTTCTGCAGAGTCTCGGAGAATTCGAGCACGTTGCCGCCGGGCGCGATCTCCATTGCAACGCCGAACTGTCCGTTCGGCAATGGAACCACGCCTTCGAAGCCGAGCACGTTTGAATGGTTGCCGCGCGCGCGCATGGCGTGGGAACGAATCTCGCTTTTGAATTCTTCGACCGTCGGTGGTTCTATGAAAGTCTTGAATGGTGGGACTATGAGCTCCTTTTTCGACCCATCCTTCGCCCGGTGGAGGAGGTCGCCGTTTTCGAGACGCTCCACGAACCCGTAAGTCACGCCGTCCTGCACGAAATCCTTTGGGTAGGTGGTGCTCAGGACCTTGAAGGCGATTTCCTTGTTTGACCCATCCAAGGCTCGAAAAGCATAAATTTCCGTGCCGGAACCCTCGCCGAGGTATCGGCTCGGTTCGTAAATCGTATCGCCGATCTGGATATTCGGCAGGTTGACCGTTTCGCGCTCACTCTTTTGGATCGGCGTGCTGGTTTCCTGCACCACGCCGTTCGAGCCCAAGAGCCTCGACATCATGCGGTCGTAGGCGATGTTGAATAGCTCCTGGGACCGTTCCTTGGTCAGTGTGCGCTCGGCGCCAGGTCCGAATGCGCGCTTCACCTGCTCCTGCATCTCGGACTTCAAGTTATCTTCGTTGGAAGCGATGAACATCGCGATGAGATTCTGGTCGTGCCCGTACAGCTCGAGGAAACGCTCGGCGAGGGCATTGCCAAATTTCTCGCCCGCTTCGTTCACGTCGCGGGCCCAGAAGACTTTGTCGTTTGTCCCGTGTACGTCGCGGACGCGGGTGTTGACGAGAAAAAGATCGTTGGCGACCTCCTTGAACACGTCGTCTAAATCCCCTAACGGGGCAAGCGTGCGCTGGTCGCCCGGCACCTCGGTCTTGCGATAGGATTCCGTGCCGCCCTCAACGGCCTTCGAGAGCAGCGCGATCATCTCCGTGCGCATGGAATGGCCGCGCACCGAGTTCGTCGAATTGACGATGCTGTCACGCAGCGTATCAAGCCTGGCGCGCTCCGGTTCGCTCAAGGACGGATTGCGCATGGTCTGCTTCAACGTCTTGTCCATCACGTTGAAGATCGCGATCTTCGCGGTTTCGCGGCGCTCGCCCCAATTGCCGAAGATCTTCGACAACAGGCTCGGTGACTTCTTGCCGACGTAGAGGACCGTCTCGCCGGTCTTCTCGTTGTACTTGCCGTGGATGCGCTGGTCGCCGCCGACCTTATCGACGAAATCTCTGACCTCTTGAAGCGTCGTCTGCTTGCCGACCGTAAGGGTGTCTCCGATGGGCATTGTGCTTGGCTCCGAACAATCAAGCGTTGAACATCACGACTTCGCCCGATGCGCCGGGCGGCGGCGGCGCGTCCGCGGCTGCGGCGGAGATGAACGCCCGCCACACCAGCGCACGACCTGCGAGGTTGGTGATGACGTTGGACAGATCGCGCGATGTGAGGTCGTCGATGGCGAGGTCCACAAGCTGCACCATGTCGCCGTCGGTCGCGGTCATGGCGATCCGGACGCCGCCGGTCTCCAGGACGAGCAGATTGAAGACCAGCACTGCTTCGAGGACTGCAAGCCTGCGCTCCGGGTTGGGCACGCCAATGTTGGTCAGGAGCACGAGCCGCCGGCGCTCCGGATCGAGCTGGATTTCGACATCCATGCTTTCGAACCGGACGACCCAGTTGTTCGCGCCCGCACCGACCACAATGGCGATGTCGTCGTCGAAGGTCGCCGCTTCGACGATCATCTCCGGAATCTGGGCGACGTCAGCCATAGAACCCCTCCCGTCTCGCCTGACCGCACCTACCCCAAGATGCCCGTGTGGCTTGTGCCGGATATTACCGTCCGGCGACATTGCTTTGGGAGTAGGCTGATCGGCCGGTATTGCCCCACTACAACTTTGCCTTTGACTTTTCGGCCCCGGCAGCCGCGAGCGCCCCGCTCACAACTGAAGCGTCGCCGTCACCGGCACGTGGTCGGATGGCCGCGCCCAGCCGCGCGCCTCCCGCGCCACCGTGATCGCCGCCAGCTGGTCACCGAGCGCGGGCGACACCCAGATGTGGTCCAGTCGCCGGCCCTTGTCGGCCGCCGCCCAGTCGGGCGAACGATAGCTCCACCAAGTGTACAATTTCTGCGGCTCGCGCACAAAGGTTCGGGCGGCGTCGATCCAGCCGCCGGCCTGCTGCGCGGCGACGAGCTTCTCGCATTCGATCGGGGTGTGCGAGACGACCTTGAGCAGCGCCTTGTGGTTCCACACGTCGCACTCCAGCGGAGCGACGTTGAGATCGCCCACTGCGATGGCGCGCACGCCGGGGCCGGGACGCATGTTGATGCAGTCGCGGAGCTCGTCGAGGAACGACAGCTTGTGCGCGAACTTTGGATTGACCGCGGGATCGGGCTCGTCGCCGCCAGCCGGGACGTAGTAGTTGTGCAGCGTCAGCGGGTCACGCAGTCCGGCCCGCTCGCCCAGGACAACGCTGACGTGGCGAGAGTCGCTCTTGCCGCAGTAGCTCTTGACCGAACTCGTTTCGAGCGGCAGCCGCGACAGCACGGCGACCCCGTGGTAGCCCTTCTGACCGTTGATTGCAGTGTGCTGATAGCCCAGGCGCTTGAAGCGCTTGAATGGGAAGCGGTCGTCCGGGCACTTGGTCTCCTGCAGGCACAGCAGGTCCGGCCGCACCGCCTTGATGAACTTCGCCACGAGGTCGATGCGCAGCCGCACCGAATTGATGTTCCAGGTCGTTATCTTGAGCTGCATGACACCCGATATTGGACCGGAACGGCGGAAATGCCAGCGCTGCGCCGGCGCGCGCCGCGGCCTCCCACGCTTTTTTGCGTAACGCCGGAGGCGCGCGCACTCGCCCGCCATTCCAGGCTCGCGATGAAGCGGCCGGCTAGCGAATGTCGCGGGTGTAGTCGATCCGGAACAGGTTGGGGTCCGGTCGCCGCGTGCTGTCGAGGTTATAGACCGCGACGGTCGTGTCGTAGCCCTGCGGATCCGTCACGGTCCACTGCCGGAGCTGGAAGTCCTTGGCGCCGAACATCAGCATCAGGCGATGGGTGCCGGCGATGATCTGGCGCTCCTCGATCACCACGGTGACAAACACGTCGTCGGCGTAGACCCCCATCAGGTTGGTGTCGCGCAGAAGGTCGATGCGGTCCGCCAGAAGAAAGCGCAAAGGCGTCTGCGACAACGGATAGAGGTCCTGAGTGGCGAGCTTGCGGTCGCGCACCACCACCGACTGGCCGTCGGCAATCAGTTCGATCGGGCTCGGCGGGTTATAGTCGAACCGAATCCGCCCGGGCTTCTGGAGATAGAACTCGCCCTCCGACTTGGAGCCGTCGGGACCGACCTGCACGAAGTCTCCGCTGAGCACGCGAACGCCCGAAAGGTAGGCGCTGACCCGGTCGGCGAGCGCCCGCTGCCGCGCGTCAAAGGCGGTAGCCTCCCCCGGCCGGCCGAACAGGTTCGGCGGGAACGGGAAGATCGAGGGGAACCGGCTCGACGAGTTGCCGGGTGCCGGCTGGGCTTGCGGTTCTGGCGCAATCGCAGCCGGTGGCCGGGGCGGCGCGGGAGCCGTGTGCGGGGCGGTGCCTTTCGGGAACGGGGCCGGCGTCGGCAGCGGCACATTCTGCGCGACGGCCCAGGTTGCAAGCATCACACTGCCCAACCATGCCGCCACCACAGACGCCGGGCGCACCATTACCTGCTCCGTTGATCCCGTTGTCGGCCCACTAACCGCCGGTTCCTGGCGATTTCGCGGCCCGTCGACGCCCCGCGGTGCTCGCTTGCGAGCCCATATTCTCAATAGCGTTGGTGCTCTTCCTCGCCAACCAGGATTTCGCGCTTTCCGGCGTGGTTGGCCTGGCCGACGATGCCCTCGTGTTCCATGCGCTCCATGATCGAGGCGGCGCGATTGTAGCCGATCTGCAGCCGGCGCTGGATATAGCTGGTCGATGCCTTCTTGTCGCGCATGACGATCTGGACCGCCTGTTGGTAGAGGTCGGTGGCGTCGCCGGTGGCGCCCACGCTGGTGGCATCGAAGATCGGGTTACCGTCCTCGTCCTCATCCTCGGCCGCGGTCACCGCTTCGAGATACTGCGGCGTGCCCTGCGCCTTGAGGTGCCGGACCACCTTCTCGACCTCCTCGTCGGAGACGAACGGGCCGTGCACGCGGTTGATGCGGCCGCCGCCGGCCATGTAGAGCATGTCGCCCTGGCCCAGCAGCTGCTCGGCGCCCTGCTCGCCCAGGATGGTGCGGCTGTCGATCTTGGAGGTGACCTGGAACGAGATGCGGGTCGGGAAGTTCGCCTTGATCGTGCCGGTGATGACATCCACCGACGGACGTTGAGTCGCCAGAACCACATGCAGGCCCGCGGCGCGCGCCATCTGCGCGAGCCGCTGCACTGCGCCCTCGATGTCCTTGCCTGCCACCATCATCAGGTCGGCCATCTCGTCGACGATCACGACGATGTAGGGCAGCGACTCGAGTTCGAGCTCCTCCTTCTCGTAGATCGCCTCGCCCGAGTCCTTGTCGTAGCCGGTATGCACGGTGCGGCTCAGCGTCTCGCCCTTGCCGCGCGCTTCGGCAAGCCGCGCGTTGTAGCCGTCGATGTTGCGCACGCCGAGCTTCGACATCTTCTTGTAGCGCTCCTCCATCTCGCGCACTGCCCACTTGAGCGCGACCACCGCCTTCTTGGGGTCGGTGACCACCGGCGTGAGCAGATGCGGGATGCCGTCGTAGACGGAGAGTTCAAGCATCTTGGGATCGACCATGATCAGCCGGCACTGCTCGGGCTTGAGGCGATACACGAGGCTGAGGATCATGGTGTTGATGGCGACCGACTTGCCGGACCCGGTGGTGCCGGCGATCAGCAGGTGCGGCATGCGGGCGAGATCGACGATCACCGACTCGCCGCCGATGGTCTTGCCGAGGCAGAGCGGAAGCTTCGCGGCGCTGCCGTTGTAGTCGTCATTGTCGAGCAATTCGCGCAGGTAGACCTTCTCGCGCTTATCGTTCGGCAGCTCGATGCCGATGGCGTTTCGACCCGAAACGACTGCAACGCGTGCCGAGAGCGCGCTCATCGAGCGTGCGATGTCGTCGGCAAGCCCGATCACGCGCGACGACTTGATACCGGGTGCGGGCTCGAGTTCGTAAAGCGTGACCACCGGTCCCGGCCGCGCGTTGATGATCGAACCACGGACACCGAAATCCTGCAGCACGCTTTCAAGCGAGGTTGCGGTCTCCTGAATCGACTCAGAGCTGGGCGCAAACTTTTCGTTGGCCTTGGCGCTCGTGAGTAGCTGGAGCGAGGGAAGCTGATAGCCGCCCGCTTGCTTTCGCGCCGCGGACTTCGGCCGCGCGGCCTTGCGCGGCGGCTGCTGGATCGCGACCTCGGAGCGCTCGCCGTCCTCATCTTCGACATCGAACTGCGGCTCCGGGCGATCGAAATTCGGCTCAATGCGATCGCGCGCGGTCACCACCGGAACCGGCACGCGGCGCTTGGCGGTCGTCGCCGGCACCCTGCGCTTGACCAGCCGCAGGAAGCGCGCCTTGAAGCTCAGGAACCCGTGCGCCAGCCATCCGAGCGAAACCGATGTGCGCTCCTTCTCCTCTTCTTCTTCCTCGTCTTCGTGTTTCGCTTCGCGCGCCCACCGCTCTTCGAGCGCCTCCCGTTCCGGATCGCGCAGGCCGATACCGGTGGCGATCGTGACCGACAGCAGCGAGCCGATGCCGAGGATTGCGGCAATGAGAACCAAAGAAGCGCCCGACAGCGGGCCGAGCAGCGCCGGCACGTACAGAATCGCATCGCCGAAGACGCCGCCGAGCCCGCTCGGCAGCGGCCACGCCGCGCTCTTTGGCAGGCATGCGGCAAAGCCTGCCGCCAGCAGCGTGCCGATCAGCCAGAACGCAAGCCGCATCAGTTCGCGATCGAACGGACGATGGGTGGCGAACCGCCAGCCCCAGACCGCGACCGGCAGCACCAGCACGGTCGACGCGAGCCCAAGGAGTTGCATCAGCAGGTCGGCGCCGATCGCGCCGGGCTTGCCCAGCAGGTTGTGCACCGGGGCATCGACGGCATGGCTCAGCGACGGGTCCTGCACCGACCAGGTCGCAAGCGCGAGCGCCATGATCACCGCGAGCACCAGCAGCGCGATGCCGCCGCCCTCGCGCAGGCGTCGCCGCAACAACAGGCGCAGGTCGTCGGTCCAGGGCGAGAGGTCGATGCTGCGGTCGAGCGCGGTCATGGCCTGTTCCATTGTTCGCGTGTCGCTGCGGGGTCCGGCGCCCGGAATGACTGCGGAGACGTCTTCATCTAACCCAGCACCGCGACGAGGCGGTGCAGCGCCTCGGCCGTGGTTTCCTTGTCCTGCACCAGCGCGACGCGGATATAGCCCTGGCCAGGGTTGCGGCCGTCAGAGCCGGCGCGCGCGAGATAATGACCGGGGATGACGCGCAGCCCGCCCTCGCGCCAGAGCGCGCGGGTCGCCGCCTCGTCGCCGCCGTGGGCGCTCACGTCAAGCCATAGGAAGAAGCCGCCGGCCGGCCGCCGATATCCGTAACGGTCGCCGACGATCTGGTCGGCGAGATCGAACTTGGCGACATAAAGCTCGCGGTTCTGGTCGACGTGGCTTTCGTCGGCATAGGCCGCGATCGCAACCTCCTGGGCCGGCACCGGCACCTGCGGTGCTGCGATGTTGCGCAGCTCGACGTAGCGGGTGAGGAAGCGACGGTCGCCGGCCGCGAAGCCGACGCGCAGGCCGGGAAGATTGGAGCGCTTCGACAGCGAGTGGAACACCACGACGTTGGCGAAGTCGGGTCCGGAGGCCTCCAGCATGCCGTGCGGCGGACGGCCGTTGAGATAGACCTCGCAGTAGCATTCGTCGGCGAAGATCAGGAAGCCGAAGCGCCGCGCCAGCGCCGACGAGCCGTGTCAGATAGGCGAAGTCGGCGACCGCGCCCTGCGGATTCGACGGCGACGCGATGTAGAAGGCGACGGTGCGCGCCAGCAGCGCCTCGTCGATCGCGTCGAGGTCGGGCAGAAAGCCGGTTTCGCGGGTCGCCGGCAGATAGACCGGCTCGCAGTCGGCGGCGGCGGCACCGGCCGAATAGGCGGCGTAGAACGGATTGGGAATGAGGATCGCGGGCTTGCCGGCGCGCTGCGGCACGAATCGCTTGGCCGCGATGGCACCGAGGAACAGCCCCTCGCGGGTGCCGTTCAGCACGATCACCTCGGTCTCCGGGTCCATGGGCCGGGGCAGCCGATAGCGCCGGCCGAGCCAGGCGGCGGCGGCCTTGCGGAAGCCCTCGGTGCCCTTGTTGGCCGGGTAGCGGCCGAAGTCGTTGAGATGGGCCTGCAGCACCGGGCCCACGAACGGCGGAATCGGGTGCTGCGGCTCGCCGACCGAGAGGTTGATCGCGGGCTTGCCCGGCTTGATGTCGGCCAGAAGCTCGTGCAGCCGAACGAACGGCGAGCGTCCCTCGGTTGCGGCAGCCTCCGGCTGGTTTGCGGCGATGGCGGCGGTCATGAACTCGGCATCGAACGGCGGCGGAACCGCCCGCCGCTTAAGCCCTTCGACACCATAGGGGCGGCGAGGTTAAGGCGCGATTAACCATCGCCGTCGCCTCGCGCCAAGTCCAGATCGGACGGCCCGGCCGGCCAAAAAAGAGTGAGGCCCCGGTCTTGCGACCGGGGCCTCCCGACGGACGGGGCGGTGCCGGGTATCCGCCCCAACCGTTGTCTGGGTGCGGCGCTCACATGTTGTAGGCGCGCTCGCCGTGGTCGGTGAGATCGAGCCCTTCGCGCTCCCGCTCGACCGACGGCCGCAGGCCGACGGTGTAGTCGACGAGCTTGTAGAGGATGAACGAGCCCACCCCCGACCACACCAGCGTCATCAGCACGGCCTTGCACTGGGCGATGATCTGCGTCCAGAAGTCGTAGTCCGCGATCTTGCCGGTGGTGTAGTCCATGATGCCGGCGCCGCCGAGAGCCGGAGCCACCAGGATGCCGGTGCAGGATCGCGCCGACGATGCCGCCGATGCAGTGGATGCCGAACACGTCGAGCGCGTCGTCGTAGCCGAACACGTTCTTCACCGTCGTGACGAAGAACAGGCAGACCACGCCGACGATCAGGCCGAGCACGATCGCGCCCATCGGTCCGGCGTAGCCGGAGGCCGGCGTGACGGCGACCAGACCCGCGACTGCAGCCCGACAGCGCGCCGAGCAGCGACGGCTTGCCCTTGAAGATCCACTCGGCGAACATCCAGGACAGCGCGGCGGCCGCGGTGGCGACGAACGAGTTGATCATGGCGAGCGGAGCGCCGCCGATCGCTTCGAGGTTGGAGCCGGCGTTGAAGCCGAACCAGCCGACCCACAGCAGCGAGGCGCCGATCATGGTCATGACCATCGAGTGCGGAGGCATCAGTTCCTTGCCGTGGCCGGTGCGCTTGCCGACCACCAGCGCGCCGACGAGGCCCGCGATGCCGGAGTTGATGTGCACGACGGTGCCGCCGGCGAAGTCGATCGCGCCCCACAGGAAGACCTGACCGGCGTCGGCCATGACCTCGTCGAGCTTGGCCTGCGCGGCCTTCTTGGCGGCCTCGTCGGTCGCAGCCGCGAGCGCCTTGGCGGCGGCGTCGATCGCGTCCGGGCCGGCCCAGTACCAGACCATGTGGGCGATCGGGAAGTAGATCAGCGTCACCCAGAGCGGGATGAACAGCGCGACCGCCGAGAACTTCATGCGTTCGGCGAAGGCGCCGACGATCAGCGCGGGCGTGATCGCGGCGAACGTCATCTGGAAGCAGATGTAGACGTACTCGGTGATGCGACGCCGACCGAGAAGGTCGCGGCCTTGAATTCGGCGGTCACGCCTTTCAGGAACAGCTTGTCGAGGCCGCCGATATAGGCCGAGCCGCCGGTGAAGGCGAGGCTGTAGCCGTAGATCACCCAGATCAGCGTGACGATGCACACCGTGTAGAACACGTGGGTGAGAACCGACAGCGCGTTCTTCGGACGGACCAGGCCGGCGTAGAACAGCGCGAGGCCCGGGATGGTCATCAGCAGCACGAGCACGGTCGACGTCATCATCCAGGCGTTGTCGCCCTTGTTGACGGTCGGCTCGGCGGCGGCGGCGGCGGCGGCCGGCGCCGCGCTGCTGCGCCAGCGTCGGATCGGTAAACAGCGCGGCAACGGCGAGGGCGGCCACCCCAACCAGTCCCGCGCGAATGAGTGTCTTCAACGTCATGGTCGAACTCCTGTTCGCGAGATTAGGGATGCGCGGGGTCACAGCGCCGCGGCGTCGGTTTCGCCGGTGCGGATGCGCACGGCCTGGTCGATGTCCCAGACGAAGATCTTGCCGTCGCCGATCTGGCCGGTCTTGGCGGCAGCGGTGATGGCTTCGATGACCTTGTCCGCCTGCTCGGCGGGGACGGCGACCTCGATCTTGATCTTCGGCAGGAAATTCACGGCGTATTCGGTGCCGCGGTAGATTTCGGTGTGGCCTTTCTGACGCCCGTATCCCTTGACCTCGGTGACGGTCAGCCCGTGCACCCCCGCCGCAGTGAGAGCGTCGCGGACCTCGTCGAGCTTGAATGGCTTGATGATGGCCATGACGATTTTCATGGGTTCTATCCCCGCTTGGGCCCGGCCTTATGCGGCCGGGCTGAGACTACTGGCAGCGCCACGCTTGCTCATGCCTGCGTGCATTGCCGCAGCGACGGGAATCAAACCGCGTGCCAGTTCCCGGAGGCGGTCGTTAACTGGTTGTTAAGGCTGGAATTCCTGGCGCAATCCCGGTGGAAAAATGGGCTCTCGCCGAGGCCGCCGGCAATTCTGCGACTGAATTAGTCAGTCGGGACCAGCGACTGGCCATTGTTGCCCAAAGCTTAAGCAGCGCGCCGCATCGAAGGCAGCGGCCCCGCCGAGCAGGCGGGGTCCATATCTGACTGACTCGGTATTCGCGTCTACTGCAGCGCTTCGCCGTGCAGCGACACGTCGAGGCCCGCCCGCTCGTCCTCGTCGCGCACCCGCAGCGGAACGAAGAAACCGATCACCTTCAGCAGCACGAAGGTGGCGACGCCGACCAGACCAGCATCACCACCACACCGTAGAGCTGGATCAGCACCTGCTTGCCGTTGCCCTCGAGCAGGCCGGCGGTGCTCGCCGACAGCGGCGACCGCGAAGACGCCGGCAAGGATCGTTCCGGTCGCGCCGCCGACGCCGTGCACGCCGAACACGTCGAGCGAGTCGTCGTAGCCGAGCTTGGTCTTGAGCTTGGTGCAGGCCCAGTAGCAGATCGCGCCGGCGACGATGCCGATGACGATGCCGTGCCACGGCAGCACGAAGCCGGACGCCGGCGTGATGGTGCCGAGGCCCGCGATCGCGCCGGAGATCATGCCGAGCACCGACGGCTTGCCGCGGTCGAACCATTCCAGGAACATCCAGGTCAGCACGCCAGCGCAGGCCGCGAGATGGGTCGCGACCATCGGCGAGAGCCGGCGCGCGCCGTTGGCGCCGAGCGCCGAGCCGCCGTTGAAGCCGAACCAGCCGACCCACAGCAGCCCGGTGCCGATCACCGCGAGCGACAGATCGTAGGGCGCGAGATTCTCGCTGCCGTAGCCGCGTCGCGCGCCGAGCACACAGGCCGCGACCAGCCCGCCGATGCCGGCGTTGAGATGCACCACGGTGCCGCCCGCGAAGTCGAGCAGGCCCGCGCTGCCGAGGAAGCCGCCGCCCCAGACCCAGTGCGCGATCGGCACGTAGACCAGCAGCAGCCAGCCCGCCACGAACCAGAGAAAGGCCGAGAATCGCATGCGGTCGGCGACCGAGCCCGCGACCAGCGCCACCGTGATGACCGCAAAGGTCATCTGGTAGAGCATGAACACCGACTTCGGGGATGGTCTTGGCGAGCGGGCTGATCGTGTCCATGCCATGCCGTGCAGCATGAGCCGGTCGAATGTGCCGATCGCCGCGCCTTCGCCGGTGAAGGCCAGGCTGTAGCCGATCACGACCCAGAGGATCGAGCCGAGCGCGACCGCGGCCAGCGTCTGCGCCATGGTGGCGAGCACGTTCTTCTTGCGCACCATGCCGGCATAGAACAGCGCGAGCCCCGGGATGCTCATCATCAGCACGAGGCCGGTGGCGGCAATCATCCAGGCGGTGTCGGCGCCGCATCGATCTTGGCCGGCTGCGCCGGCGCCTGCGCCAGCACCGGAGTAGCCGACAGCGCGAGCCAAGCCGCCGCCAGCGCCCGTCGCCACGCCGCGCGTGGTCGCGAGCTTGGTCATGGCGTCCCCCCTTGAAATCTGCGAATCTCAGAGCGCGTCGTTGTCGGTCTCGCCGGTGCGGATGCGCACCGCGCGGTCGACGTCGTAGACGAAGATCTTGCCGTCGCCGATCTGACCGGTCTTGGCGGCGCCGACGATCGCGTCGACGACCTTGTCGGTCTGATCGTCGGCGACGGCGACTTCGATCTTGATCTTGGGCAGGAAGTTCACGGCGTATTCGGCGCCGCGATAGATCTCGGTGTGGCCCTTCTGCCGCCCGTAGCCCTTCACCTCGGTGACGGTCATGCCGTGCACGCCGATCCCGGTGAGCGCGTCGCGGACTTCCTCGAGCTTGAACGGTTTGATGATGGCGATGACGAGTTTCATGATTGCAATCCTCTGATCGGGGCCGCCGGATCGAAGGCGCCCTGACTCGACAACGAAAGCCGGCCCGATTGGTTTGGCAGGCGACGCCGGGCTGCGCACGATATCGGCATTACGGCTAGAAATTTAAGCGATATTATTGCCTTGTCCGCAGGCAACCGCACGGTTGTGGGCAATCACGCCGGACTGTCTGGCTCGTCGCTCGCGCAGCAGGCCCTCCTGGGCGACCGAGGCCACCAGCGTGCCGTCGGCGGCGAAGATCAGGCCGCGGGCGAAGCCGCGGGCGCCGTGCAGGTTGGGACTGTCCTGCGAATAGAGCAGCCATTCGTCGGCCCGGAACGGGCGGTGAAACCACAGCGCATGATCGAGGCTCGCCGCCATGATGCTCTCGGTCGAACACGCTGCGCTGGTGCGGCAACAGCGCGGTATCGAGCAGCGTCAGGTCCGATGCGTAGGCCAGCACGCAGCGATGGATGGCCGGATCGTCGGGCAGCCGGCCGGTGGTGCGGATCCAGACGTTGAAGCGGCCATCGCTCGGCTTCTCGCCGACGTAGCGGCCGAACTCGACCGGCCGCAGCTCGATCGGCCGTTCGCGCTCGTAGTAGCGCCGGACCGCCTCCGGCAGTTGCGGCAGGATGCGCTCCTTGATCTCGGCGTCGCTCGGCAACGCCTCCGGACTGCGGCACGTCTGGCATCGGCGCCTGATGGTCGAGGCCGGACTCGTCGCCGTGGAACGACACCGCCATGGTGAAGATCGCCTGGCCGTGCTGGATCGCCACCACGCGCCGGGTGGTGAAGCTCTTGCCGTCGCGGATGCGATCGACCTCGTAGATGATCGGCACCTTGGGATCGCCGGCCAGCAGGAAATAGGCGTGCAGCGAATGCGGCGGCCGGCCATCGACGGTGCGGCTCGCCGCGACCAGCGCCTGGCCGATCACCTGGCCGCCGAACACGCGCTGCCAGCCAACCTGCGGGCGAGCGGCCGCGGAACAGGTTCACCTCGAGCGGTTCGAGATCGAGGATAGCCAGGAGCTGTTCAACGGCGCTGGTCATGGCGCCAGTGATATACTCGCGCCATGGCCAAGACAAAGCGGTCCGGGAACGCTCAAAACGCGACGACCGACGTTCTGATCGGCGGCGCCGGCTTTGCCGGGCTCGCGCTTGCGATCGCGCTGCGCCAGGGGCTGGGCGACACGTTCTCGGTCATGGTGGCCGATCCGGCGCTCGGCCGCAGTCACTGCAGGCGACCCGCGCGCCTCGGCGATCGCGGCGGCCGCGCGGCGGCTGTTCGAGACGCATCGGCGTCTGGGAGGAGGTCGCGGGCGCGGCGCAGCCGATCCTCGACATGGTGGTCACCGACTCCAAGCTGTCCGACGCGGTGCGGCCGGTGTTCCTGTCATTCGCAGGCGAGGTCGAACCGGGCGAGCCGTTCGCCCACATGATCGAGAACGCGCCGCTCGTCGATGCGCTGCTCGCGCAAGGCCAAGGCTGACGGCGTGGAGCTTCGTGCCGATGCGGTTGCCGATTTCGAGGCCACCGCCGGCGCGCGTTTCGGTGCGCACTCGCCGGCGGCGACGCAATCGCTGCCCGCCTGCTGGTCGCCGCCGACGGCGCGCGCTCGGCGATCCGCGAGCGCGCCGGCATCCGACCGTCGGCTGGGACTACGGGCAGTCCGGCATCGTCACCACGGTGAGCGCACGAGCGCGATCATCAGGGCCGCGCCGAGGAGCATTTCCTGCCGGCCGGACCGTTCGCGATCCTGCCGCTCACCGGCCGCCGCTCGTCGATCGTGTGGACCGAGGAGACACGCGAGGCCGAACGCATCGTCGCGCTGCCGGACGACGAATTCCATGCCGAGCTCGAGCAGCGCTTCGGGCTGAAGCTCGGCGACATCGCGGTGGCGGGTCCGCGCCGTGCCTATCCGCTCGGGCTGTCGGTGGCGCGCTCGTTCGTCGCCGAGCGGCTGGCGCTGATCGGCGATGCCGCCCATGTGATCCATCCGATCGCAGGGCAGGGACTCAACCTCGGGCTGCGCGACGTTGCGGCGCTCGCCGAGGCGGTCGTCGACGCGGCACGGCTTGGCCTCGATCCCGGCGGCGCCGAGCGTGCTCGACCGCTACCAGCGCTGGCGGCGGTTCGACACCTGGCGATGGGGATCGCGACCGACGGGCTCAACCGGCTGTTCTCCAACCGCTCCGACGCGCTGCGGCTCGTGCGCGACGTCGGGCTCGGCCTGGTCGATCGCGTGCCGGCGCTGAAGCGGCTGTTCATCCGCGAGGCCGCGGGCCTGACCGGCGAGGTGCCGAAGCTGCTGCGCGGCGAGGCGTTGTAGTTTCCGGACCGCCGCTTACGACAACGGCACCACCGCGATCTGCTGCTTGAAGGCCGTGCGCGCGAAGAGATCGCGGCGTACCAGCGATCGAGGTTCGGCGTCGCCGGCCGCTCCGGGATCAGCTGCATGTAGCGATAGATCATGATGCCGACCGGAATGTCGCCGTAGGAGAACTCGTCGCCTGCCAGGAACTTGGTCTTGCCGAGCTGCGCGTCCATGATCTTGGCGGCCGTGATGGTCTTCTCCTTGCCGGCGGCGATGGCGTTGGCGTCGCGCTTCTCCGGCGGCGTGCGGATCAGACCCCAGAACACCGGCGTGATCGACGGGCGCCATGACCGAGAGCTGCCAGTCCATCCACATCTGCGCGCGCGCGCGCGTCTGCAGGTCGGCGGGCTCGAGCGTGCGGTTGCCATGCTTGCCGGCGAGATAGCGCACGATCGAGTTCGACTCCCACATCGTGAAGCCGTCCTCCTCCTCGAGCGTCGGCACCAGCGAGTTCGGGTTCATCGCCAGATAGAACGGGTCCTTGGTCTTGCCGAAGGCGCCGCCGACGTCGATGCGCTCGAACGGCAGCTTCATCTCGGCCAGCGCCCAGATCACCTTCTGCACGTTCGACGAGGTGTTGCGGCCCCAGATTTTCAGCATGGTTATTCCTCCCGGATTATATGGCTCATTGTTATCTCCCGCGGCCGGGCTTGTCTCGGCTCTTGCATCCCGATGACCGTCATCGCCGGGCCGGCGCCATAAGCGCAGTTGCGCGCGTCTTCGACGCGCTATGGCGCCGTGACCCGGCGATCCATCCTTTTGCGAAATAGATGGACCCGCGGGTCAAGCCCGCGGGTGACAATCTTGGTGCGGCAACCGCGGTGCTTCCAACTTAACTGCGCCGCAGCAGCGGCCGCAGTTCGCGGATGTCGGCCACGCTCTCAAGCGTCAGCACGCTTGTCGATCAGCGCCTCGGCGGTCGCTGCCCCCAGCACCGGCGCGATCAGGTCGCGGCACTTGGCGACCACCTCGGCGCGCGGCATCGGATTGGCCGCGGTGCCGCGCACGTCGCGGACGTGCTCGCGCAGCGTCGTGCCGTCCGCGAAGCGTGACCTCGACGATCGCCTCGCGCACGCCGCGATCGAGCTCCTTGTCGGGCAGCAGTTCGACCTTGGCGCGCTCGTGCAGCACCGCCGGGTCGTGCATCCGCGCCTCGTCGTGCGAGCCTGCGAACGATACGGTCTTGTCGAGCAGCATGACGGCGACCATCTGCTGCAGGCAGATGTCCGGGATGTCGCGGTTGTTCACCACCGAGGCGCCGCGGGTATCGAGCCGCACCGTGACCTTGCGCACCTCGACGGCTTCGAACGGCGCGTCGCTTCATCAGGATTTCGAGCGCGTCGAGCGCCGCCTGGATCGGCGAGCCGACCGACCATTTCTTGATGTTGGTGCGGACGATCTCATAGCGCTCGCCGAGCGCTCGATGAGCTTGCCGGGCTCGGCGTTGGGCGAATTCGCGATCAGGAAATTGTCCGCGCCGGAGAAGATGTCGTCGATGCCGGTCCAGCCGGCGCGCACCAGCAGCGCCGAGGTGACGCCCGCTGCGCGCCGGCATGCCGCCGAACACGAACGCCTTCTCGATGTGCTCGCTGTCGCGCGACCAGGCGGCGATGCCGGAGGCCTGCTGCGCGGTGTAGTCGAGCAGCCAGCGCATCTGCCGTGCGTCGAGCGCTGCGAGCGCAGCCGGCCGCAGCGGCGGCGCCGAACGCGCCGGCGATGCTGTGGCTGCTGCGGTGGTGCTCGCGCGACAGCGCCGGGCGTGCCGAGGCACATGGTGACGCGCGGGCCGATGTCGTAGCCGAGCGCCACCGCGCGCAGGAACATGCGTGCCGCCGATGCCGAGCTGCTCGCCGACCGCGAGCGCTGCCGGCACCACGGCGCAGCCGGGATGGGACAGCGACGGCTGGTGCGAGTCGTCGGTCTCGTCGGCATGCGCCAGCACGCCGTTGGCGAGCGCCGCTTCGATCGGTCCGGTCAGCACGTCGGAGGCGCGACCGTCGCCACCGGCGCGCCGCCATAGCCGCGCGCGAACGCGATCGCGGCCCGGCCCGGCGGCAGATCGGCGCCGGAGATCATGGCGGCCAGCGTGTCGAGCACGTGGTGCTTGGTCTTCTCGATGACGGCGTCAGGCAGCGCGCGCTCGCGGGCACGGCTCATGTAATCGCTGAGCGCCGCCATCTGCGGCCCGACCGGCTGGTTGCCGGCGGAGCCGCCCGGTCGGGTTGCGTCCGCCGATGGCGTCGCGTTCACGTCAGTCGAGCCGCCGCGCCTCTTCCGGCAGCATGATCGGAATGCCGTCGCGGATCGGATAGGCGAGCTTGGCCGCGCGCGAGATCAGCTCCTGCTTGTCGGCGTCGTATTCCAGCGTGCTCTTGGTCAGCGGGCACACCAGGATTTCCAGGAGCTTCGGATCGACGCCGCTCACGGGGCGATCGACGGGGGGATTGGACATGATGCGCTCCGCGTTAGGGCATGTTCGAACTACGTTGAAGGGCCCCTTCGGTCCGGGCCGTCACTGCAGCGATGTCTCGCCACCGGAGCCGGCGGTTTTCTTGGCCAGCTCCATCTCGGTCACCGCGATCAGGATTTCGGCGCGGCTCTTGAGATCGGGCGCCTCAAGCAGCGCCTGCTTCTCGGCCGAGCCGTAGGGCGACATCATGGCGAGCGCGTTCACCAGCGCCTCGTTGGGCGCGTTCTGGATGCCGTCCCAGTCGGTCTTGAGGTTGTTGGCTTTCAGGAACGCGGACAGCGCTTCCAGCAGCGCCTCGCGGTCGACCGACTCTTCGCCCTTGCGCGCGACGAAATCGCCAGCGAACGGCACGTAGCTGACCCGGCACTGCCGATAGGCGGTGGCGACGGAAAGCTCCTCCTCGACCCGGAAGCGCGCCACGCCCGTGAGCTGCATCAGGTAGCGGCCGTCGCCGGTCTCGGCGAGCTGGGTGATCCGGCCGACGCAGCCGACCTTGAACAGGTTCGGCTTGTCCTCGGGTCCCGGATGGGCCGCGTCGGGCTGGATCATGCCGATCAGCCGGTGGCCGTCGCGCAGCGAGTCGTCGACCATCGCGAGATAACGCGGCTCGAAGATGTTCAGCGGCATCTGCCCGCGCGGCAGCAGCAGCGCGCCCGCCAGCGGAAACACCGGGATGACCTCCGGCAGGTCTGCCGAACCACGGTAGACGACGTTCATCGGCATGCGTTGCTCCGCGCCCGGGTCAAGAACTCCTCACGCGAACAAGATCGACGACAGGCGCTTGCGCCCGTTGACGGTCGCCTCGTCGGTCGGGCCCCAGGCCTCGAAGAACTGCACCAGTTGTTTGCGTGCGCCGTCGTCATTCCATTTGCGGTCGCGCCGAACGATTTCCATCAACTGATCGACCGCCTCGATGCGCTTGTTCTTGGCGTTGAGCGCTACCGCGAGATCGAAACGCGCCTGGTGATCGAGCGGATTGGCCTGCACCTTGGCTTCGAGTTCGCCGATCGGGCCGACCGAGCTCGCCTGCTCGGCGACCTCGAGGGCCGCGCGGGCGGCTGCGACCGACGCCTCGTTGCGCTTGGCCTCCGGAACCTCCGCCAGCGTCTGCTTGGCCTGTTCGATTGCGCCAGCTGCCAGATAGCAGCGGGCAAGGCCGGCGAGCGCTGCCACGTTGGCGCTGTCCTCGGCCAGCACCTGCGCGTACATGTCGGCCGCTTCTGCGGCGCTGCCCTCGGCAAGTGCTGCGTCCGCTGCTTTCAGCAGATCCTTGGCCTCGCCGCCGATCTTGTCCTTGGTCAGCCGCTCCAGGAACGCCGTGACCTGGTTTTCCGGCAGCGCGCCCATGAAGCCGTCGGCCGGCTGGCCGTTGACGAAGGCGATCACCGCCGGGATCGACTGGATGCCCATCTGGCCCGGGATCGCGGGGTGGTCGTCGATGTTCATCTTGACGAGTTTGACCTTGCCCTTGGCAGCGCGGACGACTTTCTCAAGGATCGGGGTGAGTTGCTTGCACGGCCCGCACCAGGGCGCCCAGAAATCGATCAGCACCGGCTGGCGCTTCGACTCCTCGATCACATCCTTCACGAAGGCCTGCGTGGTGGTCTCCTTGATCAGACCATCCTGGGCCGGCGCGACTGGGCCCCCGTCGTTCTGCAGCATCGTCATTGTCGTTTTGCCTCGGTCCCTGGGGCGTCGATGCCGGTCTCGGCCGGCGTTCGTGCATTAAATGGCGAGCGCAGCCCCGATTGCAACGGCCGTCAGGTTGCCTCGGAAAGGCCGGACACCGGCTCGATCCGGGGTTCGTGGCCGGTGGCCCGCAGGAACGCCACGAGGTCGCCGCGGCCGATCGAGGTGGTCATGGTATTGACCAGCGGATGCGCATTGATCGTGCCGTGTATCATCAGCGCCTGATCGAGCACCACCGTGACGCGGCCGTCGCGGTCGTTGAGCGCACCGAACGGCGTCACCGCACCGGGCTCGACGCCGAGCGTCGCGCGCATGAGTTCGGCCGGGCCGAACGAGAAGCGGCCGCCGGCACCGAGCCTCCGATGCAGCGATTTCAGCTCGATCGCCGTGTCCTCCAGCGCGGTCACGAGAAACAGCGCGCCCTTCTTGTCCTTCAGGAACAGGTTCTTGGTGTGGCCGCCCGGAATCGTGCCGCGCAGCGCTTGCGACTGCTCGACCGTGAACAGCGGCGGATGCGACACCGTCGGGTGCGCGATGCCGAGCCGGTCGAGGAAAGCGAACAGTTCGTCGGGGGTGGCGGGCATGCGCCTTCAGGACGGCCGGCTGACCTCATAGGTCAGGGCCGGCTGCAGACTGTCGATCACCGCCACCGGCTGCGGCGGACGCCACATGAACAGGCGGAACGTCATCTTGTCCGGGGTGATGTCGATGATCGTGAAACCGTTCCTCTCGGTCGGCCGGATCGTTTCCTCCATGACCACGAGCCCGGACGGCGCGCTCGCCACCGAGCGGGCCACGGATGGGAAGCCATAGTCGCCGGTGCCGAGCGTGCCGGTCATCACGACGTGCACGGGGTTGCCGGACAGGTTCAGGCCCCCGACGCGGGTGATCTTGCCGGCGGCAGAGGCGGGGATGTCGCCCTGCACCACCACGGCGCTGCGCTGCTGCTGTTTGCCGAGCGCCTCCATCAGCCGCTGGTGCTGCGCGAGCCAGCCGAACTGCCAGCCGGGTTTCGACCGGTAAAGCACCATGCGCCCCTGTTCGCCGACGGAATCCGGATACCATTCGCCGAGCTTGCCGGCGGTGTAGCCGAACGGCACCGAAGGGACGTGCGCGAAATGCATAGTGTCGCGCGCGAGCGTCCGCTTGATCAGCCAGTCCTCGGTCCAGTCTGGGATCAGGCGGCCCTGCGTGCCCTTGTAGTCGGCAAACCGCCGGCAGTCGTAGAACACGGCCTCGAACAGGTTGCCGTAGCGCAGCGTCCCGCAGAATTGGTTCGCGCCGGGCACCCGACCCGCCTTGCGCGAACCGGGCAGGGAGTCCGGCCGGGTGGGGTCGTACATGAACTCCGGGTAGTACATGAATTGCGTGGCGTCCTCGCCGTCGAGGCCGAACTCCGGTGCCGGCATGGTCGCGACATCGTCGGTGAATTCGCCGGCCTCGAACTGGTCGTGGTCGTCGGTGAGGAAGAACGCCGGAATCGACCTCAGCTTGTTCTCGTACAAGCCCGCGATCTGATAGTCGGCGATCGCTTTCAGCACGCTCTCGTTCTTGGTGCCGAACATCGGCCGCGTCCGGTCGAACTCGCCGAACTTGCCCCACCAGTGCTGCACGATGTGATCGGCCACCGCCTTCGGCTTGTTGAGGGTGGTCTCCTGGTCCCAGTAGATGTGATCGCCGTTGGCGATGATCGCGTCCGGCTCGAACGACAATCCGCGGTCGAGCAGCTTCCGTCGCGCCGCCATCTCGAGCCAGAACGTCTTGCCGGCGAGCGGCGGGCCGTCGTAGCCGCCGGCGCAGGTGTAGGCGAGGATGCGGAACTGCTCGGGCTTGGCGTTCGGCGCCGGGAAGGTCTTGAGCGGCCAGGGATCGCACAGCGGCTTGTTGTCGGATGCGACGATCTGCAGTTCGTAACCCGTCGCCGCCGCAAGCCGCGTCGCGTAGAACATCCAGCAGCGGCCGTCGCTGTCGGTCTTGATGCCCTGGAAGCGGCGGTCGCGCAGCCGCAGCACCGGCGGGCGTTCGAGCGCAGTCCGAAGCGACGCCTTGATCAGGAAGCGGTCGTGGCTCGCGCTCGGGATGAGGTGGACGAGTTCGCCCGGGCTCCAACCCGGCTGCGCGTCGGCCGGCGTATGCGCAAGCGGTGCAGCAAAGCTCGCCGCCGCCGCGCCCGACAGCTTGAGCATTTCGCGTCGACTGAAAAACCGACTGGACCTCATCGCGACCTCGTTAGGCGCTCTGCCGGTTGCCGAACGATGCCGCCGCATCGTCGAGGGGGAACGGGGGGCGGACTGGGCCGGGGCGGCCCGGTGCCGTGGTCCAATTCTGAGCAAATTAATTCGCCGCTGAATAGGGTCGCATTGGGACAGCGGTTAACCGGCCGCCGCGACCTGTGGCCGCTCCGGGCAGTTGCCGGTTTGAAGAGGCTTCGCCGCGCGCAGGGGTGCCGGCGGGGCGACCTGCCGGGCCCGGCGCGGGTGGGCCGCGCGGGTTCCACACCCGGTCTTCGCCGTTCCGGCCGCGGCTGGGGCCTGGTTCCGCAGCCGCACGCGGGGCTTCCTACCGCGGAGGCACCATGCTATGGCGACGCCACGCGGCAACGGCCCAGGCCGGCGGCCCCTTCGGGGCCCGCTCCAGGACCGCTCCGCGCGGCCGGTTTCCAGGTCCCCACGGGCCGGCTAGACTGCCAATAATGCGGGTGTAGCTCAGGGGTAGAGCACGACCTTGCCAAGGTCGGGGTCGAGGGTTCGAATCCCTTCGCCCGCTCCAATTTCTCTTGTTCTCTTGCAAATTGAATACCTCGTGCTGGTCGGCGGGCGGCATCCCGCCACTGAAGGCCGATGCGCTCGGCGCCGGAGCGGGTTGTTTGCGGCGCACGTTCTCACAAGCCGCGTCACTTCGGCGCAACGGGATCGCAGTGAGCTGCAGGGTCGAACATGGTCGACATTACCTATCGCTTCGAGGCCCGGGACCAGTCGGTGAGACCTCATCCATCCGACAGCGACGCCGCGGTGCGTCGGCTGTGCGAGGGCAACCGGGCGTTTGCCGCGCTGTTCAAAGCCACCGCAGGCGACGCCGGCCCGGCACGAGCGGTCGTACAAGTCGATGCGCGCGATGTCGGGCTGTCGGCGGGCGCCGAAGCGGCGCCGAAGCAGTACCCGTTCGCCGCCATTCTCGGCTGCGCGGACGCCCGGGTGCCGATCGAGCTGATCTTCAGCGAAGGGCCCAATGACGTCTTCGTCCTGCGTGTCGCCGGCAATGGCCTGGGCAGTGAAGTGCTCGGCAGCCTCAAATACGCCATCGATCACCTCGGCGACAGTTTGCGGCTGATCGTCGTGCTCGGACACAGCGGTTGCGGGGCCTTGTCTGCGGCGGTCGATGTTTTCCTGGAGCCGGCCAGGTACTTGCCGCTTGCGACCATGCATGCGCTTCGAAGCATCATCGATCGCTTCCTGGTTGTCGTGGAGGCTTCATCGAGGCGATTGCTCGCAGCCTTCGGCCCCGAGATCGCGAGTCATCCGAAATACCGCCAAGTGCTGATCGAGGCTTCGATTGCGACCAATGCGGCGCTCGCCGCCTACTCGATCGAGCAGGAACTCGGTGCGATCGACAAGAGCCGATTGCGTGCGGTGTACGGGGTCTATCTCCTCGAAACCCGCCAGGTTTGGGCGCCGGGTGCGGCCGACAGCTCGGAACCGTCGCTGGCCATGCCCCCCCAGAACGCGAAACAATTCGAAGAATTTGCTGCAGCGATCATCCGGTCCGACCGCGTCCAGTCGCTGCTCGCATCCGCCGGCTCGAAAAGCGTCGGCGACGTGTAATTGTGCGGGAGCGTCAGCTTCCTGAGCGTCGGATCAGGGTTCGATGCGGTAGCCATGATGCGGTGGCCATACAGAGCCTTGTTATGATCTGACGGCCAATACGCGCCAGCTCTGCAAGGCTCCATTCGGAATCCCATTCCATGGCGTCGATCGTGACCGAGCGTGTTCTCCGAAGGGCGTTGATTGTCGTTGCGCTCGGTGGCCTCGTCCTGGGGCTGCTCGCCTGGGGGATTGGTCGTTGGGAATTGGCCCATTGGATCTGGGCAGCCGGAACGGTCCCGGTGATCGCCGGGCTCCTTCTATCCATGATCCGCGATTTTCTCGCGGGCCGGCTTGGTGTGGATGCCATCGCTTTCGTTTCGATGTCCGCGGCCATCGCGCTCGGTGAGAATCTGGCCGGTGCCGTGGTTGCCGTGATGTATGCGGGCGGCAACGTGCTGGAAGATTTCGCGGTGGCACGGGCCGAACGCGATCTCCGCCTGCTGGTTGATAGAGCGCCACGGATCGCTCACCGCCGCGAAGGATCGACAATCGCCGACATTGCCATCGAGCAGGTGGCCGTCGGCGACATCGTGCTGGTTCGCGCCGGCGAGATGATTCCGGTCGACGGCCTGATCATCGATCAGGCCGCCATGATCGATGAAGCCGCGCTGACCGGCGAGCCCATTCCTGTCACGCGAAGGCAAGGCGAACTGGCGCGAAGCGGCACCGTCAACGCCGGCGAAACGTTTCAAATCCGCGCCACAACGACGGCCGGCGAAAGCACCTACGCCGGGATCGTGCGAATGGTCACGGCGGCGCAAACGGCCAAGGCTCCTTTCATACGCCTCGCCGATCGCTATGCCTTGCTGTTGCTTCCAGCGAGCCTGGCTGTGGCCGGCGGCGCCTGGCTGTTCTCGGGCGATCCCGTCCGGGGGCTCGCCGTATTGGTGGCAGCAACGCCATGCCCGTTGATCCTGGCCGCTCCGGTCGCCTTCATTGCCGGCGTGGCTCAAGCGGCGCGTCTTGGCATTCTGATCAAGGGCGGTCGTCCGTTCGAAGCGCTGGCGCGGGTCCACACCGTAATGTTCGACAAGACCGGCACCCTGACGGTCGGCGGCGCTCGCCTCGTTGCGATCGAAACCGCACCGGGCGAGAGTCCGGACAATGTCTTGCGCGTTGCCGGCTCGCTGGAACAGGCATCGCATCACGTTGTCGCCGCCGCGATCGTCGAGGCGGCCCAGCGCAAAGGCCTCGAACTCGCCGTTCCGTCTCATGTGCGTGAGACGCAGGGCTCGGGACTGGAAGGCGTGATCGACGGCGAGACCGTCCGAGCGGGCTCCCAGCAACTGATCTATGGCCCGCGCAAACCGGAGGAATGGGCGCTTCGCGCGCTGAGACGCGCCGCCTGGCGTTCGGCATTGAGTGTCTTCGTCACATTGAACGACCGGACCATCGGCGTTCTGTTGCTGGGGGATGAGCTCAGGCGCGAAACCCCACATGCCGTGCAGGCCCTGCGAACAGCCGGAGTGTCTCGGATCGTGATGCTGACCGGCGACCGGGCCGATGCCGCCGAGACAATCGGGGCTGCGCTCGATCTCGACGCCGTGCTTGCGGATCGGGTGCCATCCGACAAGGTCGATGCGGTGGCGACCGAGCAGCGGCTCAATCCGACCGTCATGGTCGGCGACGGCATCAACGATGCGCCTGCGCTCGCGGCCGCGAGCGTCGGCATCGCCATGGGCGCAAGGGGCGCCAGTGCGTCATCGGAGGCGGCCGACGTTGTCATTCTGGTCGATCGGCTCGACCGAGTTTCCGACGCAGTTTCGATCGCCAAGCGCGCTCGGCACATCGCCGTGCAGAGCATCGTGGCCGGCATGGCCATGTCGGGCATTGCCATGGCCTTTGCAGCAGTGGGCTGGCTGCCTCCCGTGGCTGGCGCGTTGACGCAGGAGGCGATCGACGTTGCCGTCATCCTGAATGCGCTGCGGGCGTTGTCTCCCGGACATCGGTTCGGACGTCCGACGATGCCGGCAGCCACCGCAACCGCGCTCCGCCAGGATCACGAGAGGCTGGAGGTTGAGCTCGACAGGCTGCGCGAAATCGCCGATGCCCTGGACGACGCCGAAGGACAACCGGCAGTCTCATTGATTCTGGAGGCAAACGACATCGTGGCGCGGCAGATCGTCAAGCACGAGCGCGACGATGAGACCAAGGTGTACCCTCGCCTCGCGAAATATCTTTCCGACGGCCATGGTCTCGGTGCCATGAGCCGGGCCCATCGCGAGATCATCCATCTCGGACGCCTGCTTGGGCAGCTCGCCGATGGGCTCACCGCCAAGGATGCCGATCGCTATCTCATCCGCGATGCGCAGCGTGTGATCGAATCCGTGGAGGCCTTGGTGCGGGTTCACAACGCGCAAGAAGAAGACATTTACGAGCACGCCGTGGTCAGCCGAACGTAATCACGCAGAGAGTGCTGCGATGTATCACGAACTTCGGAAGCGGGGCGCTAGGCCCACATTCGACGGCGAACCTCGGCAGCGCGTCTTGCGATGATCTTGTCGATCCGGCGGCCGTCGAGATCGACCACTTCAAAGCGCCAGCCCTGATCGTCGAAGCACTCGCCAACCTGGGGCAGGTGTCCGAGCCGATCCAGCACAAAGCCTGCCACGGTTTGATAGGCGCGATCCTGCGGGATCGCGATGCCGAGCCGCTCCGGCAATTCATCGGCCGGCATGCTGCCCGCCAGGAGCCACGAGTCGTCCTCGCGGCGCACCGCGTCGGGTTCCGGTGGGCCTTCGTCGGTGCGCCCGGCTCCGACGATCGCTTCCAGGATGTCCGCGTTGGTCGCGATGCCCTCGAAGTGCCCGTATTCGTCGTAGATCAAAGCCATGTGGACCGGGGTCTGCCGGATGATCTCAAGCAGGTCGAGAGCGTCCGCGGTATCCGAAACGGTCGGCGCCTTGCGGACAGACTTGCGCACGTCGGGCGGCGTTCCACTCAAGTAGCCGTCCAGAAAATCCTTGGCCTGAAGCACGCCGATGACATTGTCCTGTTCGCCGTCGTGAACCGGGAACCGCGAATGCACGCTGTTGAGGATCGACTTGCGGATCGTTTCGAAATCGTCTGCGAGATCGATCATCTCGACGTCGCGCCGCGGTGTCATCACCCCACGAACCGGACGATCGCCCAGACGCATGACGCCGGCGATCATGCTGCGTTCGCCCGGCTCGATCACGCCGGCGGTTTCGGCTTCGGCCATCAGCATGCGAATCTCTTCGTCGGTCACGCGCGCTTCCGGCTTCGCACCCTGGCCCAGCAGGCGAAGCAGCGCGCGGCCGGACATATCCAGCAGCCAGACCAGCGGCGACGCGATCTTGGCGAGCATGGTCATGGCGGGTGCCACCCGGACGGCGATCCGTTCCGGATTGCGCAGCGCGATCTGCTTTGGGACCAGCTCGCCGACGATCAGCGATAAATAGGTGATCGCCGCGACCACGACGGCGACGCCCGCAGGTTCGGCGATGCCGGGCGGCAGGCCCAGGTTCAGCAGCCATTGGCCGAGACGCAACCCCAACGTCGCCCCGGAGAACGCGCCGGAGAGAACGCCGACAAGCGTAATGCCGATCTGAACGCTGGACAGAAATTTGCCGGGGTTGTTCGCTAGCGCGAGCGCGCGGCGCGCGCCGTAAACCCTGCGACTGACCAGCACCTGAAGCCGCAGGCGGCGGGACGAGATGATGGCAAGCTCCGCCATCGCCAGAAGGCCGTTGATGAGAATCAAGGCGAAGGCGACGGCAAGTTCCCCGTACAGCATCCCCCCAATGTAGGGTTTCGGAGGGGCAAGTCCTAATTACCTGTAAACCTTTGAGATTGTGGCCAATTTACCGACCCGGCGGGCTCAGCCGTCCACCCCCGGGTTTCGACGCTGCGGCGTCATCTCTGTGGACAATTCCTGTTGAGAATTGGACAAAACTGTGTCGGGCAGGAGAATTCTCCGTATAAAATTACCATAGCTGGGCATTTACGCGCTGGCGCGCGCGCCTATTGAGGGGAGCTGGCCATGGCCAACCTGTATGGGGGTCTTCAGGATCTCACGGCGCGCGAGCCCGACGGTCACAACAACGACGGCGATAACACAACGCTAACGACGTCGGACAGCACGGCGACACCTACCTCAGAATCACGCCGGCGATGTATGTTACCAACGCCAGCGACGGGTCGTTGGGCGGCGGCTTCCCGCTCCCAGGGACCCCCGGCCCCAACGGAATGCCGCTGCCGGTTTCCCCGACCGGCACCTTCCCGGGTTTCAATTTCTTTCCCTTCACGGTCATCCTGGATGCCGAAGGTGGTGGGGCCGGCGTCGTGCCCAATGTCCTGGTCGGCAACATGCCGCAGGCTCGCGCCGTCTCCGATGCGGTCATGGCGCTCGCGCCCAACGACCAGAATCATCCGAGTTCTTTTGCCGTCAATGAGCTGTTCGACTTTACCGGGCAGCTTCTGACTCACGATTTGGCCGAGGCCGCCACCGCGGCGACGTCCGATCCCCCGATGCTGATCGACGGCCTACCGTTTCCGTTCGGCCGCACCGACTATGAACTCGAAGGAGGCGTACGCCAGCAGATCAACGAGGAAACGAGTTTCCTCGATCTGAGCATGATCTACGGCAACAGCCAGGCGCGCGAGGACCTTGCGCGGGCCGACACCTCCCCAGGGAGCGGTGTGCAGTCGGCCAAGCTGCTGCTTGGCGCCGACGGCCTGCTGCCGACCATCGCGCAGGTTGCCGCCAACTCCGGCATCGACAACGACGCCGGCAAGAGCGGCGCGCTGGAGGTGCTCGAAATCTTTACGGAAGAAGGATTCGCAGGACTTCCCAATCCGGCCAACACTCCCGCGGACGCCGATTTCGATTTTCTGTACTACGCGGGCGACAACCGCGTGAACCAGCAAGGGCCGCTGATCGTGATGCAGACGATCTGGGCGCGCGAACATAACTACCAGGTCGATCAGATCACGCCGTATGCTGCCGGCTGGACGCAGGACGAGCTTTTCGAGGCGGCCCGCGCCGTCACCGAGGCCGAATGGCAGCACATCGTCTTTGAGGAGTACGTGCCGACCCTGATTGGAAGCCACGCGGACGATCTGCTCGCTGCATACAAGACCTTCGTCGGGCTCAGCACATACGACGCGATCGGTCCCGGGATCATCAACGAATGGACGACGGTGGCGTTTCGCTTCGGCCACGACCAGTCGAGCAACGACTACACGCTGCTCAATGCCGACGGCTCGACCCGTGTTGAGCTGACGCTCGGTGAGGCTTTCGCCCTCGCCGGGGCCGCTGCCGACGTTCCCGGTTCCGCGAGCAGCGCGGAGGATATCGACGCGTGGATCCGCGGCCTCTCCGCACAATTCGCGCAGGAGATCGACGGCAGGGTCGCCGACGGCAACCGCGACGCGCTGTTCGGCATCCCGGGCACGACCGTCGACCTGGAGGCCTTCGACATTCAACGCGGCCGCGATCACGGCGTGTGGAACTACAACGCGCTCCGCGCGGGCCTCGGCCTTACGACTTACGCCTCATTCGACGCGTTCGCCCTGGCCAACGGCTATGCGTTGACCGATGCGAGAATCATTGCCCTCAAAAACGTCTACGGCAACGACATCTCCAAGCTCGATTCCATCGTCGGCGGCATGCTCGAAAAGCACTACATGGACAGCCAGCTTGGCGAAACCTTCACGCTGCTGAATGCGATCCAGTTCGATGTGTTGAAGCAGGACGCGTTCTATTACGAGAACAGGCTCGCGGACAATCCGGAACTCATTGCCGAAATCAAGGGCACGCCTTTTGCCGAGGTAATCGAGCGCAACAGCGGCGCCGAGCATATGCACCTCGATTCGTTCCAGGTCGCCGAGACCTGGGAGGGCGGCACCAAGAGCGAAACCCGCAACGGTGCCGACGACCCGACGGTGCTGAAAGCCGACCTGATGATCGGCAACAGCGGCAACGATACGCTGTCAGGCAGGGAAGGAAGCGACACGCTTTACGGCGACGCTGGCAACGATCGCCTCAATGGTGGAAATGGCGACGACTTTCTCCGGGGCGGCGAAGGCAACGATCGCCTCGATGGCGGAGTCGGAAACGACAACGTCGCAGGCGAAGGCGGCAGCGACACCATCATCCTGGGGTCCGGCAACGACTGGGCCAGTGGCGGCGCCGGCAACGACGATATCGATGGCGGCGACGGCGACGACATTGCGCTCGGCAATGAGGGCAACGACAACATCCGCGGCGGCAAAGGGGCGGACGAGCTGTTTGGCAGCGACGGCAATGACAAGCTCGCCGGCGATGCAGACAACGACAAGCTCTACGGCGGCGCGGGCAATGACGAGCTGGCCGGCGGGCGGGTCTCGACCGGCTCGAAGGCGGCACGGGCAACGACAAGCTCGACGGCGGCGCCGACGCCGACACGTTCGTGTTCTCGCCGGGGTTCGGTCAGGATCGAATCAGCGGCTTTGACGCCAATCCGTCGGGCGGTCAGGACCTGATCGAACTGGCGGGCTTCGGGATCACGGAAGCGAATTTCGCAAGCCACGTCACGATCACCGACGTGGGCGCCGATACGCTCGTGACCATCGACGGCAACGTCAATCAGACCATCCGTCTGGTCGGCGTCGGCAATGCGACTACCGTCACCATCGACGATTTCCTGCTGACGTAGGTTGGTTCCCGCGCTGGCGTTGCAGCGGGCACACTTATCCCTCCCCCTTGTGGGGAGGGTCGCCGCCGAAGGCGGCGGGGTGGGGCCTTGCCATGCGCGGAAGCGTCCACTCCCCACCCGGCCTCGCTCGGCTGTCGCCTCCGCTCGGCCACCCTCCCCACAAGGGGGAGGGATTAAGCGCGCGTGCGGCCCTGCAGGTATTTCATTGCTAGTTCAGGTTAGTACCCCGCCGCCAGCGCGCCGCGGGTGCGGGTGTCGGCGGCGCCGATGAGGCCTGCCGGCGTCACCAGGATCGAGTTCGCCGACGGTGAACGGCGGGCCGCATCCGCACGCGGTGACCGCGCGCCTCCAGCGCCTCGACCGTCGCCTGCCGGCACGCCCGCCTCGACGATCACCTCGTCCGGCAGCCATTGGTGATGGATGCGCGGCGTCTGCACCGCCTCCGCGACCGGTCATGCCGTGGTCGATGACGTTGAGCAGCACCTGCAGCACCGCGGTGATGATGCGGCTGCCGCCGGGCGAGCCGGTGACCAGGAACGGCCTGCCGTCCTTGAGCACGATGGTCGGCGTCATCGACGACAGCGGCCGCTTGTTCGGGCCCGGCGCGTTGGCCGTCGAAGCCGACCAGGCCGAAGGCGTTGGGCGCGCCGGGCGCGGCGGCGAAATCGTCGAGCTCGTTGTTGAGCAGCACGCCGGTGCCCTCGGCGACCAGGCCGACGCCGTAGCTCGAGATTGAGCGTGTAGGTGTTGGAGACCGCGTTGCCGAAGCGGTCGACCACCGAATAGTGCGTGGTGTTGTCGCCCTCGAACGCGGCCGGATCGCGCGGCGCGGATCTCGCGCGACGGCGCGCGCGCGCTCGCGGATCGATCGCGCCGCGCAGCGCCGCGGCGTAGCGCTTCGAGATCAGGCCCGCGACCGGCACCTTGACGAAGTCGGGATCGCCGAGGAGCTGCGCGCGGTCGGCGTAGGCGCGCTTCATGGTCTCGATCATCGAGATGCAGCGACGCCGGATCGCTCGGCTTGAGCGTGAAGCCCTCCAGCACGTTGAGCATCTCGATCAGCAGCACGCCGCCGGAGGACGGCGGCGGCATCGAGACGATGTCGTAGCCGCGGTAGCGTGCCGCGCAGCGCCGGGCGCTCGACCGCGCGGTAGTTCTTGCAGGTCGTCGCGCGGTCATCAGCCCGCCGGCGGCGCGCACCGCGGCGGCGATCTCGCTCGGCGACCGGCCCCTCGTAGAACGCGCGCGGGCCGTCGCGGGCGATGGCGTGCGAGCGTCGCGGCGAGGTCGGTCTGCACCAGGCGGTCGCCGGCGCGCGAGCGGCGTGCCGTCGGGCGCAGGAAAATCTTCGCGGACGACGGCCAGCGCGCGAACCGCGCGCGCGCATACGGCAGCGAGTCGGCGATGTCGTCGTCGACCGGAATGCCGTCGCGCGCCAGCGCGATCGCCGGCGCGATCAGTTGCGCGCAGCGTGAACCGGCCCGAGCCGTATTTCGCGGTGCGCCAGCGCGAGCCCCGCGACCGTGCCCGGCACGCCGATCGCGAGCCCGATGTCGCGCGATTTCTGCGGATCGGCCTCGCCGCTGGTCGTCGAGGTAGGTGTCGCGCGTGGTCGCGGCCGGCGCGGTCTCGCGGTAGTCGATGGCGATGTCGCGGTTGCCGTCGGCGAGATGGATCACCATGAAGCCGCCGCCGCCGATGTTGCCGGCGCGCGGATAGGTCACCGCCAGCGCGAAGCCGACCGCGACCGCGGCATCGACGGCGTTGCCGCCGCGCTTGCAGCACGTCGGCGCCGATGCGCGCGGCGCGCGCTCTCCTGCGCCACCACCATGCCGTTGCGGGCGGTGACCGGCTGGACCGGCGGGATGTCGGCGCGCGTGCCGCGCTGCGCCTGCGCGGGCGCGAGCGCGCTGCGGCCAGCAGGAGGCCAGCGACGAAGGCACGGCGGGTCGATCGCAATCATGACGCGCAGCTTACTCGCTCGCCCTCGTCGAGGAACGCCTGCACGGCGCGGAACAGCGCCAGCCGGTTCTTCTCCAGCATCATGTGGTGCGTGCCTTCGGCCAGCATGACCAGCCGCTTGCCGGGCGAGTTGACCAGCAGCGGGAACAGCGCCTGCGCCATGTAGGGCGGCGTGTCGCGGTCCCATTCGCCGATCGCGATCAGCGTCGGCACGGTGATCTTGGCCGGATCGTACATCGTCTTGCCGGACGATCCAGAACTCCTGGGTGTCCTGCACGGTGCCGTTCGGCGCGCGGATCACCGGCGGATTCTGCTGCGCGCCGACCGGATCGGTCGCCCAGGTGGCGTCGGCCCATTGCTCGAACCAGCCGGCCGGGATCAGCGCCGCCTGCTTGTCCTCCGGCACGCCGTTGAGCCAGCGCGCCTTGGCCTGCTCGCGCGTCACGGTGCGGTAGGCGCCGAGCGGGCCCGGCCCGGCGTTGAGCAGCGACGGCGTGGTGCGCAGCCACCCCGGCGCGTAGAGCATCAGCCGCGCGACCTTGTCCGGGTTCTGGATCGCGGTGGTCGCCATCAGGGTGCAGCCCCACGACCAGCCGAGCAGGTTGAGCCGCGGGATGCTGCGGCGCTTGAGGATGAAGTTGAGCACCGCCGTGATGTCCTTCACCGCGTCCGGCGTGCGCGCGACCGGCGGATTGTTCTGCGGCGGCTCGGCCATCGCCGCGGGCCGCGTCGAGCGGCCGTAGCCGCGCACGTCGAGGCAATAGACGTCGTAGCCGCGCGACGGCGATGGATTCCATCCACGACTGGCCGCCGAGCGGCAGGTCGAAGCCGGTGTGCGCCGGATAGGTCGAGCCGTGCACGAACAGCAGCGTGCGCTCGGGCGTGAACGCTGTCAGATCGGCCGGCCGCTTGTTGCGGACGTAGATGTCGATGCCCGGCTCGGAGGGCACCGTCATCTCTTCGGTGATGAGTTGGTCATGGCGCATCCTGTCGACGTCATGCCGGGCTTGCCCGGCCATCCCGATCAGGGACGCACGTGCCACTCAGCGGGATCCCGGTCAAGCCCGGCAATGACGTGCAGCGGCGTCGAACGTCACACCTTGCAGTCCTTCAGGATCTCCGGCTTGAACGCGAGCCCATGGCCCGGGCCGCTCCGGCGCGGTGATCATGCCGTTCTCGACCGGCACCGGGTCGACGAACAGGTCGTTCGGACAGGCCCATGTCCTCGATCCAGGCGCCGTTCGGGATCGATGCCAGAAGCTGCACGTTCAGCTCCGGAAACAGGTGCGGCGCCATCTGCAGGCCCCAGGTGTCGGCCAGCACCGCGATCTTGCGCAGGTCGGTGAAGCCGCCGCGCATCGGATCGGGCTGCAGGATCGGGCAGCGCGGATTCTCGAAGAACGGCCGCAGGTCGAAGCGGGTGAAATGCGTCTCGCCGCCGACGATGCGGATCGGCAGCGCCTCGGCGACCCGCATGTAGCCCTTGAAGTCGTCGGCCGGCACCGGCTCCTCCAGCCAGTAGATGTCGTAGTCGACGATCTTGCGGCCCTGGTTGATCGCGACGTCGGCGGTCCAGCCCTGGTTGATGTCGATCATGATGTCGATGTCGGGGCCGAGCGCCTCGCGCATGCGCTTCACGTTGTCGACGTCGCGGCGCAGGTCGTCGGTGTGCGCCATCTGCATCTTGATCGCCTTGTAGCCCTGCGACTTGTAGTGCAGCGCCTTGGCGATCATGCCGTCGCCGCCGGAGCCGCGGAAGCAGCCCGAGCCATAGACCGGCAGCTGCGAGCGGACGTGGCCCCACAGCCGGTGCAGCGGCAGGTTGGCGCGCTTGCCGATGGCGTCCCACAGCGCGATGTCGAGCGCCGACATCGCCATGGTGACGATGCCGCCGCGGTTGTAGGTGACGGTCGCGCTTCCAGAGATCGTTCCAGATGCCCTCGACCGCGGTGGCGTCCTTGCCGATCACGCGCGGCAGGATGGTCTCCTCGAGCGCCGCGGCGATCGTCTTCAGCCCCGGCCGGAACGAGAACAGGTAGCCCATGCCGACGATGCCGCCCTTGGTCTCGACCTCGAGCACCAGGAGGTTGCGCGCGTCGCCGAAGGCGTGGCCCTTGAGCCACGGCGTGTCCGGCCATGGCACGCGCAGCATGGTGGTGCGGACGGCCTTGATGGTCATGTCGGTCATTGGACGACTCGCGTTCGGGATGGCCGGGCGGGGGCCGGCAGTATCCCCGACGCCCGCCGCGAAATACAGGCGTTCCCTCAGTCGGTGTCGGCTTCATTGCGAACAAAACAGGAAACGTGATTTCTGGTTGGACTCGCCGCCGAAAGCGATTCGCCGATGACCGCCGCTATCTCGACACGCTCAATCCGGAGCAGCGCCGCGCCGTCGAGCATGGCGTCGGGCGCCGGATGGCGGCGGCCCGCTGCTGGTCATCGCGGGCGCGGGCTCGGGCAAGACCAACACGCTCGCCCATCGCGTCGCCCATCTGATCGACGAACGGCGCCGATCCGCACCGCATCCTGCTGCTGACGTTCTCGCGCCGCGCCGCCGCCGAGATGACGCGCCGCGTCGAGCGCATCTGCCGCAGCCGTGCTGCGGCCGGCACGGCGCGGCGCGCGGCGCTGGCCTGGTCCGGCACCTTCCACGGCATCGGCGCGCGGCTGCTGCGCGAATACGCCGCGCGCGATCGGGCTCGATCCGGCCTTCACCATCCACGATCGCGAGGATTCCGCCGATCTGCTCAACCTGGTCCGGCACGAGCGCGGCCTGTCGGCGACCGAGCGAGCGCTTTCCGACCAAGGGCACCTGCCTTGCGATCTATTCGCGCGCGGTGAACGCGGAGCCGCCGCTCGAGGCGGTGCTGGCGCAGCGCCTATCCCTGGTGCGCCGGCTGGGAGGACGAGCTGCGCGAGCTGTTCGCGGCCTATGTCGAGGCCAAGCAGCGCCAGAACGTGCTCGATTACGACGACCTGCTGCTCTACTGGGCGCAGATGATGGCGGAGCCGTCGCTCGCCGCCGATGTCGGCGGCCGCTTCGATCACGTGCTGGTCGACGAGTACCAGGACACCAACCGGCTGCAGGCCTCGATCCTCTACGCGCTCAAGCCGGACGGGCGCGGCCTCACCGTGGTCGGCGACGACGCGCAGTCGATCTATTCGTTTCGCGCCGCGACCGTGCGCAACATTCTCGACTTTCCCGCAGCGCTTCTCGCCGCCGGCCGCAGATCGTCACGCTCGAGCGCAACTACCGCTCGACCGCAGGCGATCCTCGACGCCGCCAACGCCGTGATCGGGCTCGCCGCGCGAGCGCTTCACCAAGAACCTGCGCACCGAGCGCGCGCATGGCGCAGCGCCCGCTGCTCGTGACGGTGCGCGACGAGAGCGAGCAGGCGCGCTACGTCGCCGAGCGCGTGCTGGAGAACCGCGAGGCCGGCATCGCGCTGAAGTCGCAGGCCGTGCTGTTCCGCGCCTCGCATCATGCCGCCATGCTGGAGATCGAGCTGACGCGGCGCAACATTCCGTTCGTCAAGTTCGGCGGGCTGAAGTTCCTCGACGCCGCGCACGTCAAGGACATGCTGGCCTGCCTGCGGCTCGCCGAGAATCCGCGCGACCGCGTCGCCGGCTTCCGCGTCGCTGCAGCTCCTGCCGGGCGTCGGGCCGGCGACCGCGGCGCGCGTGCTCGATCGCGCTCGCGGCCGCCGACCGTGGCGCGGCGCTCGCGCGAGTTCGCGCCGCCGCCGCGCGCCGCGGACGAGTGGCGGGCGTTCGCCGAGCTGTTCGGCCAGCTGTTCCGGCGCGTCGCACGGCTGGCCGGCCGAGCTCGGCGCGGTGCGCGCGTGGTACGAGCCGCATCTCGAGCGCATCCACGACGACGCCTCGATCCGCGCCGCCGATCTCGACCAGCTCGAGGCAGATCGCCGCCGGCTATCCGTCGCGCGAGCGCTTCCTCACCGAGCTGACGCTCGATCCGCCCGACGCGGTCAGCGACGAGGCCGGCGCGCCGCTGCTCGACGAGGACTATCTGATCCTGTCGACCATCCATTCCGCCAAGGGGCAGGAGTGGAAGTCGGTGTTCGTGCTCAACGCCGTCGACGGCTGCATCCCGTCCGACCTCGCCGCCGGCACCAGCGAGGAGATCGAGGAGGAGCGGCGGCTGCTCTACGTCGCGATGACGCGCGCCAAGGACCAGCTCGACGTGATCGTGCCGCAGCGCTTCTACACCCACCAGCAGGCGCGCAACGGCGACCGCCACGTCTACGCCCGCGCACGCGCTTCATTCCGCACGCGATCGTCTCGGCGTTCGAGACACGCATCTGGCCCGCGGCGCAGCCCGAGGCCTCGGCCGCTCGGCCACAGTCGCAGATCGATGTCGGCGCCCGCATGCGCGCGATGTGGCGCCGGGCGTAGCTGGTCCAACTTCTCGGCGCGGCATCACGAGCCTGTACTCAGAGCGCGAAGCCGGGATTGCCTTTGTAGCGCCACAGCCGCGTTGACCCTCCCCCTTGTGGGGAGGGTCGCTGCTCCGGCCGAGCGAAGCGAGAGCCGGAGGAGCGGGGTGGGGTAATGACTTAGTCGGTGAGCGAAAGGTCCCCACCCCCAACCCCTCCCCACAAGGGGGAGGGGAGCGCGCCGCAAATGCCGCTGCTGCAGCGCTACTACCGCGCCTGGCCGTGATACACGGTGTTCGGCCGCATGTCGGTCGCGCTCGCGACGCGGTTGGTCATGTTGAAGAAGCCCGCGACCGCGGCGATGTCCCAGATGTCGCGGTCGGAGAAGCCCGCGCGGCGCAGCGCCTCGCGGTCGCGCTCCTCGATCGCTCCAGGGCTCGGCGGTGAGCTTGACCGCGAAGTCGAGCATGGCGCGCTGGCGCTTGCTCAGCCGCGCGGCGCGATAGTTCATCACCATCAGTTCGCCGAGCGGCGGATCGCCCGACAGCGCGCGCACCGCGGCGCCGTGCGCCACCAGGCAGTAGTAGCAGCGGTTGTGCGACGACACCGCGACCGCGATCATCTCGCGCTCGAGCTTGGACAGGCCCGACGGCGCCAGCATCAGGTCGTTGTACATGGCGACGAAGGCTTCGAGCTTGGCGTTGTCGAAGGCATAGGCCTTCGAGCACGTTGGGCACGAAGCCGAGCTTCTCCTGGCATTTGGCGAAATAGCCCGCCATGCCGTCCGACAGCGTTCCGGGCTCGAGCGCGAGCGCCGTGATCGTCGTGTCATCGCGTCGCGGCGATGCGGCGACGGGCTTTGCGCGGCAGCTCCGGCGTGCGCCGCTTTGCCGTTGATATTGCTGGACTTTTTGCGTCTTCCTCGCCACGGCCATGCTCTCCTGCATGATGTCGCCACAAGCCTACAACCCTTCCGCTCGCGAAGCGAAACCACTACAGTCCGCCAGGGCGCCAGCCATGAGATTCTCGCATGACGCAAACCACGGCACCGGCCGGTCGCCCGGCAGCGACGAGGAGCGCGCCGCCCGCGCGCTGCATCGATGCCGCCGGCGAAGCGCTGCACGACGCGGACGGCGAGGTCCGCCGGGCTTCGCCGCGCTGCTGTTCGGCCGCGCCGCGCCGGAGGACCTCGTCGGCTACCAGCGCGGCCGAGCTCGCCGGCGCTGGCGCGCGACGCCTGCGCGTTCCTGGCGACGCGCAAGCCCGGCGCGCCGAAAATCCGCTTCGAGTCGCCGCCGCCGCACGGCCGGCGAGCGGCTCAAGACGGTCTCGGTGATCGAGATCGTCAACGACGACATGCCGTTCCTGGTCGATTCGGTGATGGGCGAATTGACCGAGCGCGGCCTCGACGGTCCGGCTGGTCGCGCATCCGATCCTGGCGGTCGAGCGCGACGCGCGACGGCAAGCTCGACCGCGCCGCCGGCGCGAGGCGCGCGGCCGCGAAGGGCGAGCTGCGCGAGAGCTTCATCCACATCCACGTCGACCGGATCGACGACGCCCACCGGCGCACCGAGATCGTGCAGGCGCTGGAGCAGGTGCTGGCCGAGGTCCGGGTCTGCGTGCAGGACTGGCGGCCGATGCTCGGCCGCGTCGGCGAGGTGATCGCCGAGCTGAAGGCCAATCCGCCGCCGCTGCCGGTCGACGAGATCGCCGAGGCGATCCAGTTCCTGGAATGGCTGGCCGGCCGACAACTTCACCTTCCTCGGCGTGCGCGACTACGCCTTCACCGGGCACGGAGCGCGATCTCGACGCCGGTGCCGCGAGACCGGCCTCGGCCTCCTGCGCGGCCGCGACGTGCCGGTGCTCAAGCGCGGCGGCCAGGTCGTCGCCGATCACGCCGGAGCTGCGCGCGTTCTTCGACGAGCCGAAGACGCTGATCATCACCAAGGCCAACGTGCGGTCGCGCGTGCACCGGCGCGTCTATCTCGACTATATCGGCGTCAAGCGCTTCGACGCCGACGGCAAGCCGGCCGGCGAGTTCCGCATCGTCGGCCTGTTCACCTCGACCGCCTACACGCGCTCGACCCGCACCATTCCCTATCTGCGCCGCAAGGTCGACGCGGTGCTCGCGCGCGCCGGCTTCGATCCGCGACAGCCATTCCGGCAAGGCGCTGGTCAACGTGCTGGAGACCTATCCGCGCGACGAGCTGTTCCAGATCGACGAGGACACGCTCTATCAGTTCGCGCTGGCCATCCTGCAGCTCGACGAGCGCCCGCGCGTGCGGGTGCTGGCGCGGCGCGACCGCTTCGACCGCTTCGTCTCGGTGCTGGTCTATGTGCCGCGCGAGCGCTACGACAGCGAGGTGCGCATCCGCGATCGGCGACTATCTCGCCGAGGTCTACCAGGGCCACGTCAGCGCCTTCTATCCGTTCTTCCCGGAAGGCCCGCTGACCCGCGTGCACTTCATCATCGGCCGCGACGTCGGCGACGACGCCCGATCCCGACCGCGCCGACGCTCGAGGCAGGCGGTCGCCGCGATCGTGCGCACCTGGAGCGACGCGCTCGGCGAGGCGCTCCTGGCAACGCGCGCGACCCGGAGCGCGCGCAGGCGCTGTTCGCGCGCTACCGCGACGGCGTTCTCCGACGGCTACCGCGAGGCCTATTCGCCGCAGGACGCGGTCGCCGACATCCGCGTCATCGAAGCGCTGTCGCCGGACCGCCCGCTCGGCGTCGATTTCTACCGCGCGCAGCCGGCGACGAGCACAGCCGTGCGTCGGCCTGAAGGTCTGGAGCCACCGCCGGCCGATCCCGCTGTCCGAGCGCGTGCCGGTGCTGGAGAACATGGGCTTCAAGGTGGTCGACGAGCAGACCTATCGAGGTCGCGGCTCGCAGCCGACGGCGAGCCCGGCGTCTGGCTGCACGACATGATGCTGGAGCGCGCCGACGGCGGCGCCGTCGATCTCGACGCCATGCGGGCCGGCTCGAGGCCGCGTTCCTCGTGGTGATGCGCGGGCGTCGCCGAGAACGACGGCTACAACGCGCTGGTGCTGACGGCCGGCCTGGCGTGGCGCGACGTGGCGCTGATGCGCACGCTCTCGCGCTTCCTGCGCCAGATCCGCGTGCCCTATTCGCAGGACTACATGTGGGCGACGCTGCGCAAGCATCCGGCGCTCGCGGCCAAGATCGTCGCGCTGTTCCACGCCCGCTTCGATCCGCGCCCGAACGCGTCGCGAGGACGCGCAGCGCGAGGCGGCGATCGTCGCCGCGATCGAGAGCGCGCTGCAGGCGGTCGAGAGCCTCGACGAGGACCGCATCCTCCGCCACTTCGTCAACGCCGTGCAGGCGGCGATCCGCACCAACTACTACCAGCTCGACGAACGACGGCCAGCCGAAGCCGCTGATCGCCATCAAGTTCGAGAGCCGCAAGGTCGACGGCCTGCCGCTGCCGCAGCCGCTCTACGAGATCTTCGTCTATTCGCCGCGCGTCGAGGGCGTGCATCTGCGCTTCGGCAAGGTGGCGCGCGGCGGCATCCGCTGGTCCGACCGGCCGCAGGATTTCCGCACCGAGGTGCTCGGCCTCGTGAAGGCGCAGCAGGTCAAGAACGCGGTCATCGTGCCGGTCGGCGCCAAGGGCGGCTTCGTGCCGAAGCACCTGCCGGCCGGCGGGCCGCGCGAGGCGATCCAGGCCGAGGGCACCGCGACCTACAAGCTGTTCATCTCGACGCTGCTCGACATCACCGACAACCTCGACGGCAACGGCGTCGTGCCGCCCGACAACGTCGTGCGCCACGACGGCGACGATCCCTATCTCGTGGTCGCCGCCGACAAGGGCACCGCGACCTTCTCCGACATCGCCAACGCCATCTCCGAGCGAGCACGGCTTCTGGCTCGGCGACGCCTTCGCCTCCGGCGGCTCGGCCGGCTACGACCACAAGAAGATGGGCATCACCGCGCGCGGCGCCTGGGAGGCGGTGAAGCGCCATTTCCGCGAGATGGACGTCGACATCACGACGACGCCGTTCACCGTCGTCGGCGTCGGCGACATGTCGGGCGACGTGTTCGGCAACGGCATGCTGCGCGCGACGACGATCCGGCTGGTCGCGGCCTTCGACCACCGCGACATCTTCATCGATCCCGATCCCGATCCGGCGAAAAGCTTCGCCGAGCGCAAGCGGCTGTTCGCGCTGCCGCGCTCGAGCTGGCAGGACTACGACAAGGCGCTGATCTCCAAGGGCGGCGGCGTGTTCTCGCGCGCGTCGAAGGAGATCGCGCTGTCGCCGGAGGCGCAGGCGGCGCTCGGCCTCGCGCAAGGACCAAGGCCGACGCCGCAGGAGGTGATGAACGCGATCCTGAAGGCGCCGGTCGATCTGCTGTTCTTCGGCGGCATCGGCACCTATGTGCGCGCCTCGACCGAGAGCGACGAGGCGGTCGGCGACCGCGCCAACGATGCGATCCGCGTCACCGGCGCGCAGCTCCGCGCCAAGGTGATCGGCGAGGGCGCCAATCTCGGCATGACCCAGCGCGGCCGCATCGAGGCGGCGCTGCAAGGGCGTGCGGCTCAACACCGACGCCATCGACAATTCGGCCGGCGTCAACACCTCCGACGTCGAGGTCAACATCAAGATCGCGCTCGGCCCGCCGGTGCGCGACGGGCGGCTCACCATCGAGGCGCGCAACGCGCTGCTCGCCGAGATGACCGACGAGGTCGCGGCGCTGGTGCTGCGCAACAACTATCTGCAGACGCTGGCGCTGTCGCTGGCCGAGCGGCGCGGGCTCGAGGACCTCGGCTTCCAGCAGCGGCTGATGCAGACGCTGGAGGCGCGCGGCGAGCTCGACCGCGCGGTCGAGTTCCTGCCCGACGACATGGAGATCGCCGAGCGCGTCCGCCGCTCGCAGCCGCTGACGCGGCCGGAGCTGTCGGTGCTGCTCGCCTACGCCAAGCTCTCGCTCCAGCGCGAGCTGCTCGAATCCGCGGTGCCGGACGATCCCTATCTCGCGCGCGAGCTCGACCGCTATTTCCCGCCGGCGCTGGCGCAGAACTTCCCCGACGCGCTCGAGCAGCATCGGCTGCGCCGCGAGATCATCGCGACGCAGCTCGCCAACTCGATGATCAACCGCGGCGGGCCGTCGCTCGTGGTGCGCATCGCCGACCAGACCGGCGCCGCCGCCGCCCGACATCGCGGCGGCCTTCGCCGCGGTGCGCGACAGCTACGACATGCCGGCGCTCAACGACGAGATCGACGCGCTCGACGGCAAGGTGCCGGCAAGCTGCAGCTCGCGCTCTACGCGGCGGTGCAGAACCTGCTGCTCGACCGGCTGGTCTGGTTCCTGCGCAACGCCGACCTGTCGCAAGGGCCTCGCCGGCGGTGGTCGAGCACTACCGCACCGGCATCGCCGCGGTGGCGGCCGCGCTCGACGAGCGCGCTGCCGGCGGAGGCTGCCGCCGCGCGCGCGGCGCGCGCCGACGGAACTCGCCAAGGCCGGCGTGCCGGAGGCGCTGGCGCGGCGGATCGCCGACCTGCCCGAGCTCACCGCCGCGCCCGACATCGTGCTGGTCGCCGAGCGCACCGGCAAGCCGATCGCTGCCGATCGCGGCGACCTACTTTGCGCGCCGAGGCCTTCTTCCGGCTCGACCGCGATCGTCGGCGGCGGCGCGCGGCATCGCGGTCACCGATTATTTCGACCGGCTGGCGCTCGACCGCGCGCTCGATGCGATCGGCGACGCCGAGCGCCGCCTCACCGCGGCGATGGTCGCGACCGGCGAGCAGGGCGCGGCCGCGGTCGAGGCCTGGGTCGCGCCGCGCAAGGCCGAGGTCGAGCGCATCCGCGCCGTCGATGCACGCAGATCGCCGAGCAGCCGGGCTGACGCTGTCGCAAGCTCACGGTGGCGGCGAGCCTGCTCGGCGATCTCGCGGAGGGGTGACGTTCGTCTTGCGTCGCGATGTCCAACCTAATGCCGGAAATGCCGCGTGCCGGTGAACACCATCGCGATGCCGTGGTCGTCGGCGGCCTTGATCACCTCGTCGTCGCGCATCGAGCCGCCGGGCTGGATCACCGCGGTGGCGCCGGCCTCGATCGCGACCAGCAAGCCCGTCGGCGAACGGGAAGAACGCGTCGGAGGCGACCACCGAGCCTTGGTCAGCGGCTCCTTCAGCCCCAGTTCCTTCGCCGCATCCTCGGCCTTGCGCGCGGCGATGCGGGCGGAATCGACGCGGCTCATCTGGCCGGCGCCGATGCCGACGGTGGCGCGGTCCTTGGCATAGACGATGGTGTTCGACTTCACGTGCTTGGCGACGCGGAAGGCAAAGCGCAGGTCGGCGAGCTCGGCCTCGGTCGGCGCGCGCTTGGTCACGACTTGAGCTGCATCTCGTCGACCACGGCGTTGTCGCGCGACTGCACCAGGAGGCCGCCGGCGACCGACTTCACCGTGAGCCCCGCGGCGCGCGGATCGGGCAGGCCGCCGGCCAGCAGGAGCCGCAGGTTCTTCTTCGCGGCGACGATCGCGATCGCCTCCTCGCTGGCGTCGGGCGCGATGATCACCTCGGTGAAGATCTCGGTGATGGCGCGCGCGGCGTCGGCGTCGAGCGTGCGGTTGAGCGCGACGATGCCGCCGAAGGCCGAGGTCGGATCGCAGGCGCAGCGCCTTGCGGTAGGCCTCGACCAGGCTCGTCGCCCTCCGCGACGCCGCACGGATTGGCGTGCTTGATGATGGCGCAGGCGGCGGTGCGGCCGGGATCGAACTCGGCGACGCATTCGTAGGCCGCGTCGGTGTCGTTGAGGTTGTTGTAGGAGAGCTGCTTGCCCTGCACCTGGCGCGCGGTGGCGACGCCCGGCGCGCCGCTCGGGCGTGCGATAGAACGCCGCGCTCTGGTGCGGGTTCTCGCCGTAGCGCAGCGCCTCGGCGAGCCGGCCGCCGAAGGCGCGGATACGTCGGCGCGTCATCGCCGAGCGTCGCGCGCGAACCAGTTCGAGATCGCGGCGTCGTAGGCGGCGGTGCGCGCGTAGGCCTTGGCGGCGAGCTTCTTGCGCAGCGTCGAGCGTGGTCGCGCCGCCATGCTGGCGTCAGTTCGGCGAGCACGCGCGGCGTAGTCCTCGGGCTCGACCACCACCGCGACATCGGCGTGGTTCTTGGCGGCGGCGCGGATCATCGCCGGGCCGCCGATGTCGATGTTCTCGATGCAGTCGTCGAAGCGCCGCGCCCTTCGCGACCGTCGCCTCGAACGGATAGAGATTGACCACGAGCAGATCGATCGGCCGGATGCCGTGCGCCTGCATCGCGGCGGCGTGCTCTGGTGTTGTCGCGGATCGCGAGCAGGCCGCCGTGCACCTTGGGGTGCAGCGTCTTGACGCGGCCGTCCATCATCTCCGGGAAAGCCGGTGAGCTCGGACACGTCGATCACCGCAAGGCCCGCGTCGTCGAGCGCGCTTGGCGGTGCCGCCGGTCGAGACGAGCTCGATGCCGTGGCCGGCAAGGCTCGCGCGCGAAGCTCGATCAGGCCGGTCTTGTCGGACACCGAGATGCAGAGCGCGGGTCGACGCGGCGCAGTTCGGTCATGATCGTACGACAGCGGCAGTTCCGGCTCTTCGCCGCGGCCGCGGCGGCCGGTCGCGCCGCCGGGCTGCCGCGACGTGCGCGAAGCTCCAGTGCACGCGCGGGATTTTGCGGGCGCGGCCGTAGATCACGATCTGCACGGTGCGCCGCGGGCCGTCGGTGCCGGCGAGGTAGACGCTTTCCTCGAGCTCGACGCGGTCCTCGTAGGCGTTGAAGGTCCAGACATCGCGGTTCGGCAGCATCAGCATGACGCCGTGTGCCGTCGGTCAGCGGTTGGCCTTGACCGCCGGATGCAGATGGAAACGCACCGCGAATTCGTCGGGAATGTGGGCGGCAGGATGTCGCCGTCGGCGGCGACGAACAGATCCTCGCCGTCGAGCCGCGTGCCGTCGTGCGCCACCTTCAGCGCGCGCTGATGCACCACGCTGAAGCGGTCGACGTAGCCGTCGTGCGAGGCGCGCAGCACCACGCGCGTCGTCGCGCTCCTCGCGCGAGACCGGGACGCTGGTCGGCCCGCTGACGATCGGCGTGCCGATCAGCTTCTTGAACGATCCGGTCTCGAGGAAGCGGCACGACGACGTGTCGTTGAACGTCACCGTCGAATGCGCGGCGGTGGCGCGCGCGACCTGGCGCCAGGTCTCGCGCCCGGTCGCTGGCAGGCCGCAATTGACCACGATGCGCTGCGTGCCGTGCGACAACTCGAACGACAGGCAGCCGGCGTGCGCCTCCTGGCTGACGCTGAACGGCGGCGGCGCGACCGGCATCCATGATCACCAGCAGGTCGTTGGCTTCGAGGCGCTGATAGCCGGAGTGCGGCGCGTTAGCGAGCGGTGCGCCGCGCGCGTCGTCGTAGGCGAGGATGGTGGCGATCAGATCCGGCGGGGTCGGGCCCATGCCGTTGAAGTGCGCGAAGTTGCCGTCGCCGTGCCGGAAGAAGCGCAGCATCGGCATCATGCGGTCGATGGCGTTGTTGAGCGCGGCCGGCGGCGCGATGTTGCGCGCGGCGAACGCCTGTCGCAGCGGCAGGAGATCGAGCAGCAGTTCGATCAGCGCGCCGGGATTGCGGCTGATGTGGCCGCCGTCGGGCAGGATCTGGCGGTCGAGCTCGGTCGACCAGATTCTTGATCGCGCTGCTTCATGTGGCGCACCTGGCCGGCCATGCACAGCGCGGCGTAGGTCAGCGCGATCAGCGCCTGCAGGCGCGGCACGCCGTCGCGCGCTTCGATCGCGGTGTGCCGCAGATAGCGCACCTGGCGGGCGAGGCTGCGCAGGAAGCGGCGATAGAAGTGCTCGTCGGCGTCGTGCAGGATCAGCGGCGCCTGCGCGAGCCAGGCGGTGATGCGGCGCGCCAGCACGTCGGGCCGCCAGGCGATCGGGTGCCACGCGCCCTGCAGCGCTGATCCACTCGTCGACCAGGGCGCGGGCGTTGGCGCGGGTGATGCCGGATTCGGCGGCGCGCAGATGGCGCAGCCAGCCGAAGCTGAGCAGGCTCGCCGCCCATTCGTCCGACGGCGGCGTGATCTCGAACGGCGAGCGGCCGTCGCAGATCACGACCTTGCCGGCGAAGGCGAAGCGGCCGGCGTAGATTTCGCTCGCGCGGGTGCCGTCGGCGGTGCGCAGGTCCTGCGGCGCGATCAGCAGGCGGTCGGTCTTGCCCGGGAAGATGTTCCAGCGGATCAGCGGATGGCCGCGCAGCAGGCCCGTGAGGGAGCGCATCCCGCGGCGCCCCAGGAGCAGGGACAGTCTGGCCCGCTCCGCGATCGACAGGCCCGACATGAAGGCGCTCGCCTCTTCACTGTGGCGGGCCCCGACGGCCCGCCCTTCCCAGCGCAACATATAACGAAGCGATCAATGTGGCCAACCGGGACGACAGCGATCGAAATTCGTCTGGCAGATTGGGCAAAGTTGGATTTTCAGCCGGCAACAGATGCCGCTTACGCCTCCTCTGGAGGGGGAGGGTGAGGCATCAAGCAGTGTCTCGACCAACAAGCAGCGTTCCCCACACATCCTCAACGTGACTGTCAGCCCACTAGCGTCAGGCGGGCGGCGTAGAAGCCGTCCAAGCCGCTCGAAGCGCGGGTCGGGATCGGGCAGGTGGCACGGCAGCGTCCGCAGGTCGCCGTCGGCGCGTGACCAGCTCGGCCAGGTTCCCGACCTCGCCGGCGACGATCGGCCGCGGCGGACCAGCGCGGGGTTCCGGGCGAGCAGCGCCGCGACCACGTCCTCGCCCTCCTCCGGTTCGAGCGAGCAGGTGCAATAGACGAGCGTGCCGCCGGGCTTGAGCAGCGTTGCAGCACGGTCGAGCAGCCGGGCCTGCAGGGCGGCAGAGCTTCTTCAAGTCGGTCTCGCTCTTGAGCCATGGGATGTCGGGATGCCGGCGGATGGTGCCGGTCGAGGAGCAGGGCGCGTCGAGCAGCACTGCGTCGAACGGCCCGCCCTGCCATTCGGCCGCGTCGGCGATCACGGTTTCGGCCGAGAGCGAAAGCCGCGCGAGGTTCTGGCGCAGCCGCGCCATCCGTGGTCGTCGAGCGGTCGACCGCGGTGACTTGGGCGCCCGCATTCGCAAGCTGTGCGGTCTTGCCGCCGGGCGCGGCGCAGAGATCGGCGACGCTCAGCCCGCGCACGATCGCCGAGCAGGCGGGCCGGCAGTGCGGCGGCCGCGTCCTGCACCCACCAGGCGCCGTCGTCGATAGCCGTCGAGCTTGCCGACCGGCGCCGTGCGGGACCATGCGCACCGACCCCGTCGGCAGCACACGGCCGCCGAGCCGGGCGGCCCATGCGTCGGCATCGCGCCTTTACGGTGAGGTCGAGCGCCGGCTCGTGCCGGTGGGCGAGCGCGATGGCGCGCGCCGTGTTCTCGCCGTAGCGGGCGATCCAGCGCTGCATCAGCCAGTCCGGCGTGTCGAGCGCGACGGTGTCGAGCGCGGCCAGCCGGTCTGGCGCCTTCGCGCGTGATGCTTGCCGCAGCACGGCGTTGACCAGGCCGGTGTAGCGCGCGGCGGTTCGCTCGGCTTGCACGACCCGGACCGACAGGTCGACGGCGGCGTGGTCGGGCATGTCGAGAAACAGGATTTGCGTCGCGCCAATCAGAAGCGCGCTTTCGACCTTGGGGGCCGCGCTCGGCAGTCCGCGCTGCAGCAGCGCCGCAAGCAGATGGCGCAGCGTGCCGAGCCGTCGCAGCACGGTTGCGACCAGCACCCGCACCAGCGCGCGGTCGCGCTCCGGCAGCACGCCGAGGTCGCTTGTCTTCAAGCTGCTCGTCGAGTGGGCGCCGCCGCCGCATCACTCCTTCGAGGATGTCGGCGGCGATGCCGCCGGGCGGCGAAGCCGGGCGGGGGCGGCGAAGTGGCCGTTTGGGGAGGCGCCATGCCGCACTGTCATGCCTTGCTTTCGCGCGGCCTGACAACGGCCAATCGCAGGCCTCAGCCGCGCAGCCGGCCCCACGGGCCGCTGCCGCTGCCGCCGCCACCGGGTCGCGGACCGCCCCAGGGGCCGCCCGCCGGAGCGGGCCGCAGGCCGAATTCGCCGCGGCCCATTTCGCGCGCGAGCTGCTCGAGCGCGGCGATCCGGTTCGCGGTCGAGGGATGGGTCGAGAACAGGTTGTCCATGCCGCGGCCGGAGAGCGGGTTGACGATGAACATGTGCGCGGTCGCCGGGTTGCGTTCGGCCGTCTCGTTCGGGATCGCGTGCGCGGCGGCCTCGAGCTTGGCGAGGGCGGACGCAAGCCAGTCGGGCTGGCCGGCGATGCGCGCGCCGTCGGCGTCGGCGACGTATTCGCGGGTGCGGCTGATCGCCATCTGCACCAGCATGGCGGCGATCGGCGCAAGGATCACCATCGCCAGCGTGCCGATCATGCCGAGCCCGCCACTGCTGCTGCTGTTGCTGTCGCGATGACCGCCGCCGAAGAGCATGCCGAACTGCGCGAGCATCGAGATTGCGCCGGCGATGGTGGCGGTGATGGTCATAGTCAGCGTGTCGTGGTTCTTGATGTGGGCAAGCTCGTGCGCGATCACGCCGGCGAGCTCCTCGCGGGTCATGGTGTGCATGAGCCCGGTCGTCACCGCGACCGCGGCATTCTTTGGATTGCGGCCGGTGGCGAACGCATTGGGCTGCGGGTTGTCCATGACGAAGACGCGCGGCATCGGCAGGCCGGCGCGGTCGGCGAGGTCGCGCACCATGCCGACGAGGTCGGGCGCGGTCGAGGCGTCGACCTCCTGCGCGCCGTTCATCGACAGCACGAACTTGTCGGCGTTCCAATAGCTGAGGAGATTCATCACGGCGGCGGCGGCGAGCGCGATCAGCGCGCCGGTCTGGCCGCCGATCAGGAAGCCCACGCCCATGAACAGGGCGGTCAGGCCGGCCAGCAGGATCGCGGTCCGCAGGTAGTTCATGGCAGCGCCTCCCACGCGGTGAGCCCGCCGGAGAACGGCCGCCCACCCGGCGCGGAAACATGGGAATGGCGCGGCGAACTTCAAGATATCGTGCGCGGAAGAGCCGCGGACTTGACGGTGCGGTGGGTGCGGGCATCTAAGGGCCATGCCGCGCCCTGACGAACGATCCGCGGACCAACCGGCGGCCGATCCGCTGCGGCGGAAGGCGTTGTCGCCGGCGGCAGAGCGGGCGCTGGCGGAGGCCGCCGAACGGCGCGCCGCGGCTGACCGCCGGGCCGCCGCCGGGGCAAAGGAGGTCGGCGGGCCGGCCGGACCCGAACCGACCCGTTACGGCGACTGGGAAAAGAAGGGTATCGCCTCGGATTTTTGAGGGCTGGCTCGGCGGGCGAGGTTTGCGCCCGGCGAGCGAGCCCTTGGCCGGGGGGCAAATTTGGCGCCTCTGGGATTTTCCACGCTTCTCGTATGCAACTATAGATTGCGATACCGGCCGGGTCGCTCGCGGATTGTGGTTGCATATATCCCGCCGACTCGCCTATCTTAGGATTATGATCTTGCGAGCAAGACTAAGTTCCCCTGGCTGGGCGACATTCGCATTGCTCGCGTTCTTGTTCGGCATCGCTTTGGGTGCGAGCATCGGCCCGGTCACAGCCGGCCGCGGCAACGGGTCTGCACTGCCAGTTCCGGAATTGCCGCCGCGGATGGCCTATCCGGTTGAAATCCTGCAGGTTGTCGACGGCGATACGTTCGAGGCCCGCGTCCAGCTCTGGCCCGGGCTCAGCGTCACCACGCGGGTGCGTTTGCGCGGCATCGATGCACCAGAATTGAAGGCGCGCTGCGCCGAAGAGCGGGATCTCGCGCTCGCCGCGCGCGCGGCGCTACAGGCGATCCTCGATGAAGGTGCGGTCGGCATCATGAACGTGACGCTCGACAAGTACGGCGGCCGGGTCTTGGCCGACGCTTCCACCAACATCACGAGCAACGTCTCCTCAGCGATGCTCGGCGCCGGCCACGCCCGCCGCTACGACGGCGGACGGCGCGACGGCTGGTGTGATCGATAGCCGGCCCGCCTCGTCATCCATGCCGCCGTTCAATTGCCACCCCGGTCGCACGCCGATATCGTCGTGCGCGGCGTCTGGGGGGGGGGCGAACAACAATGACACCATGGCTGCGGCTGCTCGCGCTTGTTTGCTGTGTGGGCATACATGGCGAGGCGGCGTCTCAGGCCTATCCCAACCGGCCCGTCACCATCGTTGTGCCAACCGTGGCAGGCGGCGGCGCCGACGCGATCGCGCGCGCAGTGGCTGCGAACCTGTCGCCACGGCTCGGCCAGCCGATCGTGATCGAGAACAAGCCGGGCGCCAACAATCAGCTCGCGGCGCAGTACATTGCCAAGGCCAACCCGGACGGCCACATCCTGTTCTTCGCGCCGGAGTTCGACCTTTGTGGTCAATCCGAGCATCTACAGCACGCTGGCCTACGATCCGGTGAACGACTTCGTTCCGATCAGCGGCCTCGCCGCTGTCTATCAGGTGTTGGCCGCTCATCCATCGCTGCCGGCGCAGAACGTCCCCGAGCTGATTGGGTTGGCCAAGTCGAAGCCCGGTTCGGTGAACTACGGCACGTTCGGTCTCGGTTCGTCCGGGCACCTCAACATGGAATTGTTTCAGGCGGCGACCGGCACGAAGTTCACGCCGGTCCACTATCGCGGCGCCGCGCCCGCGTTCGCCGATGTGATTGCCGGCCACATTCCCCTGATGTTCGTCAGCTTCGGCTCGACCATCCAGGTCTGGAAGTCCGGTCAAGTGAAACTCCTCGGCATCGGCCGCAAACAGCGGCTGCCCAAGTTCCCCGAATTGCCGACGATCGCCGAGAGCGGGGTCCCAGGCTTCGAATCCAAATCCTGGTTCGCGCTGTTTGGGCCAAGTCGGACGCCGCCGGAGGTCGTGGCGCGAGTCAATGCCGAGGTGAAGGCGGTTTTCGCCGATCCTGAATTCCGCGAGAAGTTCCTGGAGGCCAATCAAATGGAGCCGATCGTCGGTTCACCGGAACAGCTCGCCGACCTGGTCCGCGTCGAAGGGCTGCATTGGAGTCATCAAGGACAACAATCTGAAGCTGGAATAAGCTCGCTGCCGACGCAGCACGAGACACTGGAGCGCCCATGGCCGACGTATTGGAGGCACGCACCCAGACGCAGGACGCCGTTCACGGCCCGCCGCCGCTGACCCGCTTCGCTCATGTCAGCCTGCCGACCCGCGATCTCGACGAGGGCGTCAAGTTCTACACGCAGGTGCTCGGCGGCAAGCTGATGTTCCAGGTGCCGACCTATGCGGCGGTCGAGATCGCCGGCATCCAGTTCGGCCTTGGAACGGATGGCTGTTCGTTCGTCCAGCCGCGGATGGAGTACCCGCACATCGCATTCTACGTCAGCGCCGACGAGATGATGCGGATGCGCAAGTGGCTCACGCTGTGCCGCGTGCCGATGTCGAACCTCTGGACTCGGACCGGGGTCGAAGCGCTGATGTTCTTTCGCGATCCCTCGGCCAACCTTATCGAGTTGCTGTGCCGGAGCGGTGTCGAAGGTGCCGACAAGCTGCCGCGCGGCAACGCACGCGGCGGTGACGCTATCGAGATCGAACGCCTGTACTATTCCGAATGGAGCGTGCCGACGGCCTCTGCTTGAATCCGTTGCGATGCCCGGCGGGCGAAGCGCATGCCGGGCTGCGCCGATCGGGTAGCTGGCGGGAGCGGTCGCTACGACGCCGCCCCAGCTTTCGCGGATTCCTTCCGGTTCTGCCGGTTGCTAACCAGGTCGTCGACCACCCCCGGGTCCGCCAGCGTCGAGGTATCGCCAAGACTGCCGTACTCGTCCTCGGCGATCTTGCGCAGGATGCGGCGCATGATCTTGCCGGACGGCGTCTTCGGCAGTCCGGGCGAGAACTGGATCAGGTCCGGCGAAGCAATCGGGCCGATCTCCTTGCATACCTCCCAACACCGCCTCGAGAGCGCTTCATACTCGGCCCGAGCAAAGCGCATTCCGGATCAGGACATGTAGTACTTTCCAGCCTCATCGCGGCGCATCCTTCCTGACGTTGCAAGACGAACTCAATGTCGCCGGAACCGAGGATACCTTCAGATCAGGATGCTGACGTTCAATATGTTCTCTCACCTGGCCGGCGGTTAGGCCCCCACCGCATTCGGATACGGCGTTGAGACACAATTGAAGTATCTGGCCGTGCCCAGCCCTTTGAGCAGAATCATTCAACCCCAGAAATGCTTCGAGTTGGTCTTTCCGACTCTCCAGCGCCTCGATCTCCTCATTGAGCCGATCCAATTCGGCCATCACCTCGGCCCGCATCGAGGTCTCTTCAGCAATTAGACGCTCACGTTCTTCAGCAATACGGCGCATTCTTTCATCTAGTGACATTCCTAATCCCCCAGCTCCGCAATGTTCACTCTGCGGCTACACGGCCGGGCGCATCGTCGCTGGCGTCGCCCTGGAGTGATAAGAGCTTTTTCTCAATCAATTTCTCGCGCGCCTGTACGAATTCGGGGAGCATCAGAACATCCCAAAGATGCTGGTCGTGGGGGATCAGGTGTCGGGCAAAGTAAGCTCTGTCTCGCGATCCAATCCAGTCATTGAAGCTCCGGTCGTTCTTACTCCCGTTGTCGTGTGACGTTATCAGTTGAAGATTTCCGATACGATCAGCTGCCTCAAGCAGACGATCGATTCTAGACGCTGGAATGTTCAAACCCATCAAAGATTTTCGATTGACACGCGCTTGTGGGAAGATGTGGTCAACCTGATGCGAGATAGCCCCCCAACCCTTCTCCTCATAGAGGAGCGAGAGAAGGAGGAACGTTGTCTTGTGCCCATACCGCGTCTCCATCAAACTCCTTACAGTCTCCATGGTGATGTTGACAGGTCGCCTGCGATGTTTCGATAAGGCTGCGTAGAGGCCTAAAAGTGGGAATTCTCGGCCCTCATGCATAACGTCAGAAATCACATTGCGACAAACCTCGATGGCTTGATCGGAAGCGCCGCCGAAAGCACCGTTCAACAGCACGGCGATCAGCCATCGCCGAATTCTTTCGACGTTGCGAGAATGAAACGAAGTGGTCCCTTCGAGTAAATCCATGTTCACCTTGTGAAGATATAGGCATCAGTGCGTTCAAACTGGTAAGATTGTCTCGGTCAACGCCAAACCGATTTATCAGCAAAAATGTCCGGCGCAGCGCAAGTTTGATTGCGGGCCAGTTCCTTCGCATAATGTCTAGATTGCGGTTCGAGAAGTTCCTTACTCGGTAAACGTGATCGAGGTCTGACAAAAGAAGGCAAGCTTTCATCACGAAATCTTTGTTCACGTCGTTCTTGCGGTCGAGCCGGGTATTCAGCATTTCCACGCTGCTGTAGATCTCTTCTCTTGCTGAAAGGTCCGACCATCTGGAAGAGACCATTGCCAACATGAGGTCTGACTTGCTCAGCTTGGTACCGCCATCGTTCGCGCGAATGAATATGCCCAACACGCGGTCGTAGTCCTGATCCTTCTCCGTGTAGTAGCAGATGATCTCATCCTTCCAGATCGTCCGATGCAGTCGATCGAGATTGCGATTCACTATCTTTTCTTCGAGGCGAGAGGCCGTCGGCGGCAATTTCTCGATGAGCGCGTCTTTGTACCGGTCGAACGCATCGTCCCCGGGATAATTTAGAATGTCTCCGACCTTGATCCACAGCCGACCTGGGCTAGTAGCCGGTGCATTCTCGAACAGGTGGAAGCCGTAGGGAGCGGTACCCGCCTCCTCTGCGTCGTCATCGCTTTGGGTGGCATGTGGATCGGTTAGAAGATCGATATACAGGCGCTTCCGCTGCCATGCCGTTGGGCTATCCCAGCGTTTGTTCTTGGCTTTCACGGTGAACGATCCGCGAAGGCCGACAAGCAATGAGGTTAGTCTCTGCTGACCGTCGAGTACGAGTATGACATCACGGCCGTCAGTTTCCGCTATCTCGTTATGGACCTCGCCGTAGCGAAAATTCTCTGCAAACTTATATATCTGCCAGTTAGGCTTGTTCTCTGGCTCAACATCCCAGAATAGGAAGGTACTAATCGGATAGCCTTTCATAAGCGAGTCGAAGAGCGAAAGAACCTGTTCTGGGCTCCACACGAATGGGCGCTGGATAGCGGGTAGGAAATAAGTACGATTGATCCTGTCTATAGTATTGGCAACCGTAGTAGCGGTGTAAGGCATGAGTTTGGGACCTAGTCTAGAGAGCAAAGGCTGATAGATGAACTGCCGGGCCGGTATCCGCCGATCCGGCCGATACCGTGATTGACGCATAACACATTTGTGTTTCTTGTACTTGTTACGCGCTCGCCGGCTCCTTCCGATTCTGCCGGTTGCTCACCAGGTCGTCGACCACCCCCGGGTCCGCCAGCGTCGAGGTATCGCCAAGACTGCCGTACTCGTCCTCGGCGATCTTGCGCAGGATGCGGCGCATGATCTTGCCGGACCGCGTCTTCGGCAGCCCGGGCGAGAACTGGATCAGGTCGGGCGAGGCGATCGGGCCGATCTCCTTGCGCACCCACTGCACCAGTTCCTTGCGCAGGTCCTCGCTCGGGTGCTCGCCCGCCATCAGCGTGACGTAGGCGTAGATGCCCTGGCCCTTGATGTCGTGCGGATAGCCGACCACTGCGGCCTCCGACACCTTCGGATGGGCGACCAGCGCGCTCTCCACCTCGGCGGTGCCGAGGCGGTGGCCGGCGACGTTGATCACGTCATCGACCCGGCCGGTGATCCAGTAGTAGCCGTCCTCGTCGCGCCGGCAGCCGTCGCCGGTGAAGTACTTGCCGGGGTAGGCCTTGAAGTAGGTGTCGACAAAACGCTGATGATCGCCGAACACCGTCCGCATCTGCCCCGGCCAGGAATCGGCGATGCAGAGGTTGCCGCTGGCGGCATCCTCCAGCACCTTGCCCTCGGCATCGACGATCTGCGGGATCACGCCGAAGAACGGCTTCGTCGCCGAGCCCGGCTTGAGCCTCGTCGCGCCGGGCAACGGCGTGATCGAGAATCCCGCCGGTCTCGGTCTGCCACCAGGTATCGACGATCGGGCAACGGCCGTCGCCGACCACGCGATGATACCACTCCCAGGCCTCCGGGTTGATCGGCTCGCCGACGCTGCCGAGCAGACGCAGCGAAGCGCGCGAGGCCTTCTTTACCGGGCCTTCGCCGGCCTGCATCAGCGCGCGGATCGCGGTCGGCGCGGTGTAGAACGTGTTGACGTTGTGCTTGTCGCAGACCTCCCAGAATCGCGACATGGTCGGATAGTTCGGCACGCCTTCGAACATCAGCGTGGTGGCGCCGTTCGAAAGCGGGCCATAGACGATGTAGCTGTGGCCGGTCACCCAGCCCACATCGGCGGTGCACCAGTAAATGTCGCCCTCGTGATAATCGAACACGTACTGATGCGTGATCGAGGTGTAGACGCAGTAGCCGCCGGTGGTGTGCAGCACGCCCTTCGGCTTGCCGGTGGAGCCTGATGTGTAGAGGATGAACAGCGGGTCCTCGGCGTGCATCTCGGCGCACGGGCATTCCGAGGTCACCACCTGCGCAGCCTCGTGGTACCAGACGTCGCGCACCGGATCCATGTCGACATGGCCTCCGGTGCGGCGGACCACGACGACGTGGTCAACGCCGCCAACCTTGGCGATAGCAGCGTCGGTGTTGGCCTTGAGCGGAATCTTGCGCCCGCCGCGCACGCCCTCGTCGGCGGTGATAACCATCTTCGACTGGCAGTCCTCGATCCGGCCGGCGAGCGAATCCGGAGAGAAACCGCCGAACACCACCGAATGGATCGCACCGATCCGGGCGCACGCCAGCATGGCGTAGGCGGCCTCCGGAATCATCGGCATGTAGATCGTGACGCGGTCGCCCTTCTCGACGTTGCGGTTGCGCAGGATGTTCGCCATCCGGCACACCTCATCGTGCAGTTCCTGATAAGTGATGTGCTTGGAGTCCTTCGGATCGTCGCCTTCCCAGATGATCGCAACCTGGTCGGCGCGCGCCGGCAGATGGCGGTCGATGCAGTTGTAGGCGGCGTTCAGCGTGCCGTCCTCGAACCATTTGATCGACACATTGTGCGGATCGTAGGAGGTGTTCTTGATCCGCGTCGGCGCCCGATACCAGTGGATGCGCTTTGAGCTGCTCGCGCCAGAAACCGTCCGGGTCGGCGACCGACTGCTGGTACATCTCTTGGTACTTGGCTTCGTTGATGTAGCCGCGCTGCTTCCACTCGGCGGGAATCTCGTAAATCTTGTCCGACATCCTTACCCTCCACGCGGCGGCGCGATTTCGCGTTAATTCGCGTGATCGCTGCTTCCTTTAACTTAGCATCATTATGCGACGGGCGGCGGAGGAGCGACAAGACATGGCGGCTGCCACTTTGGTCGAGCCGCACGCGCCGCGCTCACGCGGACGCAATCGGCTCAGAAGGCGGCTTGGAAAAGCGGCGCGGATTCGAAAGGATAGGCGCGAGAGGAGAGCGCGTGATGATGGGCCTCATCCGGATCGTTCTGGCGCGGTGCTCGCTCGTTGCAACGGCCGCCGGCCCGGCTGGCGCGCAGTCCTATCCCAATCGGCCGATCCGGCTGATCGTGTCATTCCCGCCGGGCGGCGCCGTCGACGTGATCGCGCGCACCGTCGGGACGCCGCTGGGCGAGCGGCTCGGTCAGGCGGTCGTGGTCGACAATCGCCCGGGATCGAACGGCAACATCGCGGCCGAGATCGCGGCGCAGTCGCGGCCCGACGGCTACACGCTGTTCATGGGCTCCGACGCGCTGTTCGGCGTCAATCCGCACATCTACGCGACGATGCCGGTCAATCCGATCCAAGGATTTCGTGCCGATCGGCACGCTGATGACCAATCAGCTGATCCTGGCGGTCAATCCGACGGTGGTGCCGGTCAACGACTTCCCGGGCTTCGTCGAGTTCGCGCGCCGCGCCAGCTCGCCGCTGTTCTACGCCTCGATCGGCAACGGCAGCATGCATCATCTCGCCATGGAGCTGCTCAAGCAGCGCGCCAAGATCGATCTGACGCATGTGCCCTACCGGGGCGGCGGCCCGGCCGGCATTGCCGTAATGGCCGGCGAGAACGCCGTCATGTTCGGCGGCGGCTCGGTGGTGCCGATGATCAAGTCGGGCAAGCTGAAAGGGCTCGCCGTCAGCGGCAAGACCCGCTCGCCGACGCTGCCCGATCTGCCGACCATCGACAGCGTTCTATCCAGGCTACGAGGTGACGATCTGGCAGGGCCTGTTCGCGCCGGCCGGCACGCCGCGCGGCGATCGTCGACAAGCTGCGCACCGAGCTGAATGCGGTGCTGGCGCAGCCCGAGGTCGCGCAGCGGCTGATCGCGGCCGGCTCCGGCGAGCCGTCGATCATGCCGCTCGATGAATTCGCCGCCATGATCCGCCGCGACTACGAACGCTACGGCCAGGTGATGCGCGAGCATCGGGTTGAAGGTTGATTAGACGCCAGCGAACGAAGCGATCGTAGCAAGTGGCATATGGCTCGAAGCTCCGCGGCGCCCATCTCGGACAAACCGCTCATCGGCACGCTGTGTCCGCATCCGCACGAAGCGTCTGCACTACTGCCCTAATTTGTAGGGCCACTCACATGGCATGTTGCTCGACTTCCCCGCGAAAGCGGCGCAAGATTCTGCCAACCGTACCGAAGGATCGCTGACGCCGCACAGCCAAGGCGATTCCCGAGCTATCCAACGAGAACCCGGCATCTGGGAAGTGTCGGATCAACTCGATGGATCACAGCGGAGGTGGCGATGGCGAAGGTTCTCTACGAGGCAAATCCCTCACTGCTGAGGGCGAAGCCGTTGGAAACGGCCCTTCTCATCGTCCTGTTGCTGGCCGGGATTGCGATTGCGTTAGGAGCGGTTTCCGAGTCGCTTGGATTGCCGGCCAAAATCCTGAGGCTTGCCGGCGGCGCCGTCGCGGTGGCCGCCTTCGCATGGCTGCTGTTCTGGTACATCGCCATGAAGGTGGATCACCTCACCATCAAGGATGACGAGATCGTCTGGTCGCACGGGCTGATCAGGAAGCAGTTTACCGAAATCAGCCTGAGCTCGGTCAGGACGACGCGCGTCAAGCAAACTCTGATACAGCGTATCTTGAACGCCGGCGACGTGATGATCTTCACGGCGGGCGACCAGCCGGAGCTTCATGTCCGGGGCCTGCCTGAGCCTAACCGAATCCGCAATCTTGTTCAGGGCGACAAGGAAAAAGCGTGACAGACGCTGAATGCGACCGTCTCAGCGGACATCAATCAGCGAATGCCAGCGGCCGCGATTCATGAGTACGCGCCCCAGGTCGGCACGCATCAATGAATAGCCAGCGAGCGTTACGTCGACTGCGTGCGGTCGCGTTCAAGACCACGATCGCAGCCGGGCTCCTGCTGGGATGCAACGCGTCGAGCCTCGCGGATCAGCGAGCCGACGCCTTGGACAAGGCGATCCCTGCCGCCATGCAGCGTGCCTCGATCCCTGGCGCCATCGTCGGCATCTGGCAGGACGGCCGCGAGCCGTACGTGCGGGCGTTCGGCGTGCGCGATACGGCGACCGGCGAGCCGATGACCACCGACCTGTACATGCGCATCGGCAGCAACACCAAGGCCTTCACGGTCACCGCCATCCTGATGCTGGCGGACCAGGGCAAGCTTGGTCTCGACGATCCGATCGACCGCTACGTCAAGGGCGTGCCGAGCGGTGACCAGATCACGCTCCGGCAGCTCGCGGAGATGCGCAGCGGGCTCTACAACTACGCCGACGACACCAACACGAAGCTACCGCAGCAGCCCTTCCGGCAATGGACGCCGCACGAGCTGTTGGAGGTCGCATTCCGCCATCCGCTCCTGTTTCCGCCGGGCAGCGACTTCGACTATTGCAACACCAACACCGTCCTGCTCGGCCTGGTGGTCGAGAAGGTCTCCGGCCAGTCGCTCGCGTCCTTCATCGAGCAGAACATCCTGAAACCGGAGGGCCTGACCCACACGGTGTTCCCGGCGGGAGCCGAGATCCCGTCGCCGCATGCCCACGGCTACTTCAAGATGCCGGACGGCAAGATCGTCGACGCGACGGACTGGAATCCGTCATGGGGCTGGGCGTCGGGCAACATGATCTCGACGCTCGACGACATGCGCGTGTGGACGCGCGACCTCGCCATCGGCAAGCTGATCTCGCCCGCCATGAAGCAGGAGCAACACCAGTTCTTGCCCGCGCCCGCGGAAGGCGACGGCGCGCTCTACGGGCTGGCGCTCGAGAACCAGAACGGCTGGATCGGCCACAACGGCAACATCATGAGTTACATGGTCTACCCCTACTATCTGCCGTCCGAGCGGATCACGATGGTGGTGATGCTGAACTCGGGCGCCGACATCCCGGGCTCGTGGCTGATGATCCAGGACATCACCCGGATCATCAGCCCCAACCACCCCTGGCCCGACCTGCCGAAGGAGTAGGCTCGCGCGCGAAAGCTAGTTTAGAGCCCCGCTTCCGAAGTTCCTGAATGTGATTGCAGCAAGTGGTGCAGGAACTTCAAATCGGCGGCACTACGGCCCCATCGCTCCGACAATGGCCCCGATGATGGCAAACGCCCCAAGCCAGCCGCCGGCGTCGATCGCCGTCAGCATCCATCTGCGTCCGCTGAATGCATTGTTGACGGCGATGGTCGTCAGCACAAAGCCGAACCAGCAGAACGCGGCCGATACCAGACCGGCGCGGATGGTGAACTGTCCGATGTGGATCAAGAGCCCATAGAGCGCATAGGCGATGACCAGCTCGGCCACAAACGCCAACAGAAACGGCACCATGCCTGCGAGACTGCCGGCCTTGGCGGCTTGTTCCTGCTTGAAGGTCTCCAGCGTCTTGCCCTGCGCCTCGACCCACACCTTGCCGAGCGTGCCGTAGTACACCGCGCCAAAAATCCAGGCTGCGACGGCAGCGATAAAGATCGATACGAAATTGACCTGGGCGAATGCCATCTCGCCGCCTCACTTCAGGCCGGCCATGCGGCGCACCGCCGTCCACTCTTCCGCCGTCACCGGTTGCACCGACAGCCGCGATTGCTTGACCAGCACCATGTTCTTGAGCTTGGGATCGGCCTTGATCGCGGCGAGCGTGACCGGATGTGGCAGCGGCTCGACCGCCCTCACGTTAACCACCACCCAGGGCTCGCCGGGCTCCGCGGTCGGATCGGGATGGTGCTCCCGGATCACTTCGACGATGCCGACCGCCTGCTTCTCATCGCCGGTGTGATAGAAGAAGGCGCGGTCGCCCTTCTTCATCTGCATCAGGTTGCGCCGGGCGGTGTGATTTCGCACGCCGGTCCAGGCGTCGCCCTTGGCGCCCTTGGCCACCTGTTGGTCCCACGACCAGGCGTCGGGCTCGCTCTTCAGCAGCCAATAGGCCATCGTCCGCCTCCATTCCTGTCTCCGGAACAGGTCCGGCTAGTGCCGCCGATTTGAAGTTCCTGCACCACCTGCCGCAATCACATTCAGGAACTTCAAATCGAAAGCGGCACTAGATTCATAGACTTGCTAGTGCCCCTTTGCTTCCGAAGTTCGTGTCAGAGGGTGCTGCGATGTATCACGAACTTCGGAAGCGGGGCACTAGGATAGCAAACCACGTCAGGCCTCGGCTTTGAATGGCCTCGTCAGCAGCGACTCGATCGCTCCATCGACGCTCAGGCTGCCGTCGAGCACGGCGGCGACCGCTTCGGCGATCGGCATGTCGACCCCCTTGGACCTTGCCAGCGCGATCAGGACCGGAGCCGTCGCAACGCCTTCGGCGAGCGCGTCGCCCGCCGCCTTCGGGCGGCCCTGGCCGAGCGCGATGCCGAGCGAAAAGTTGCGTGATTGCGGGCTCGAGCAGGTGAGGATGAGGTCGCCGAGCCCGGACAGGCCGACAAGGGTCTCCTGCCGCGCGCCGAATGCCTTGCCGAACCGAAACAGCTCGGAAAAACCGCGCGTGGTGAGGGCAGCGGCGGCGCTGGCGCCGAGCCCGCGGCCGTGAACGATGCCGGCGGCGATGGCGAGCACGTTCTTTGCGGCGCCGCCGATCTCGACGCCGCGCACATCGCTCGAATGGTAGGGTCGGAACGTCGCCGAGCCGAGTGCACTGGCGAGTGCCGCGGCGAGGCGTTCGGTCGGGGCCGCAAGCGTCACCGCGACCGGCAATCCGCGCGCGACGTCGCTCGCAAAGCTCGGGCCCGACAGGATCGCGGGCGTCGCAGCGGCGGCGCATTCCGCGATGACCTCGGTCATGAACTTGTTGGTATCGCGCTCGATGCCTTTGGCGCAGGCGATCACCGGAACTTCGGCGCGGAGCAGCGGCGCAACGTTGTGGATCACGGCGCGCAGCGACTGCGCCGGCACGGCGATCAGCACCGCGTCGGCCTTGGCCGCCTGCGCGAGGTCGCCTGAGACTTCGATCTTGCGATCGATCAGCACGCCCGGCAGCTTCGGGCACTCGCGCGAGACACTCAGCATATCGACGTCGGCGCGTCGGCGCGCCCACAGCGTGACCGTGCGGCCGGCCCGCACAACCGTATTGGCGAGCGCGCAGCCCCAGGCGCCGCCGCCGAGCACGGCGATGTGATCGAAGGTCATGGCGACGCCTCGCGCGCGCCCATCGCTACGACCGCATCAGGAGCGACTGCACCGGCGACGGCCCGTGCACCTCTTCGAGCGGCCATCGCGCCCGCGGTGCAACGGCGAGCGTGTCGGTGAGATTGAGCGCGAGCCGCTCGCATCCGGCCCAGGCGATCATGGCACCATTGTCGGTGCACAGCGCGACCGGCGGAACCAGCAACGGGACGCCGGCCTCGAACGCGGTGCGCTGCAAGCATCTTCCGGACGGCCTGGTTGGCGGCGACGCCGCCGGCTGCGACCAGTGTCGTGGGCGGGCCGAACTGCTCGCGGAATTTGCGCACGCCGACCCGCAGCCGGTCGAGAATGACCTCGACGATGGCCTGCTGGAACGACGCGCAAAGGTCGGCCACGTCCTGGTCGCTGAGCGGTGCGATCTTCTCCGCTTCGAGGCGCAGCGCGGTCTTGAGGCCTGACAGCGAGAAGTCCGGTTCGGCGCGACCCAGCATCGGGCGCGGCAAGGCAAAGCGCGTCGGATTGCCGCGCTCGGCTTCCTTTTCGACCTGCGGGCCGCCGGGGTAGCCGAGCCCAAGCAGCTTCGCGGTCTTGTCGAAGGCCTCGCCGATCGCGTCATCGACGGTGGTGGCGAGCCGCGTGTAGCTGCCGACGCCCTGCACCGCGACGATCTGGGTGTGGCCGCCCGAGGCCAGGAACAGGCAATAGGGGAAGCTCGCCTTGTCGGTCAGGCGCGCCGTGAGCGCGTGCGCCTCCAGGTGATTGATCGCCAGCAGCGGCTTGCTATTGACGAGCGCGATCGCCTTGGCGGTGGTCAGCCCGACGATCACCCCGCCGATCAGACCGGGACCGGCCGCGGCCGCGACGCCGTCGATGGTCGTCGTAGGTCTTGCCGACTTCGGCCATCGCCTTGGCGATGACGCGATCGAGCGTCTCGACATGCGCGCGCGCCGCAATCTCTGGCACGACGCCGCCAAAGGCGGCGTGCTCATTGACCTGCGAGAGCACGATGTTTGACAGAATCTGGCCCGAGCCGTCGTCCAGCCGTTCGACCACCGCGGCTGCGGTCTCGTCGCACGTGGTTTCGATTCCGAGTACAACCATGGGGCCTCTTGGTTGAGTGCAACGGCTAGCACTGCGAGGTCCCGTGGCGCAATCCTCCGGCGTGATCCTGCGGCTTGGCTCGCGCGGTAGCCCGCTGGCGCTGGCGCAGGCCGAATGGTGCGCCGCGGCGCTGGCGGAAGCGCACGGCCTCGATCCGGAGGCCGTCGCCATCGAGGTGATCCGCACGACCGGCGACCGCATCCAGGATCGGCCGCTGTCGGAGGCCGGCGGCAAGGGCCTGTTCACCAAGGAGATCGAGGAGGCCCTGGCGGCCGGCGCGATCGATCTTGCGGTGCATTCGTCCAAGGACATGCCCACGATGTTGCCGGCAGGGCTTGTCCTGACGGCGTTTCTTCCGCGCGAGGACGCGCGCGACGCCTTCGTCAGCCGCCGCGCGTCGACGATCGCGGCCCTTGCGGCCGGCGCTACGGTTGGGACCGCGTCGTTGCGCCGGCAGGCGATGGTGCGGCGGCTGCGGCCCGACCTGAAGGTCGTTCCGCTGCGCGGCAACGTCGAGACGAGGCTTCGGCGGATCGATGAAGGCGTGGCCGATGCGACGCTGCTCGCGCTCGCCGGGCTCAAGCGGCTGGGCCTCGCCGCGGCTGCGACGGCCGTGCTCGAGATCGACGATTTTCTGCCGGCGGTGGGGCAGGGCGCCATCGGCATCGAGACGCGTGCCGACGATCATCGCACGCGCGCGCTGCTTGAACCCATTAATCACCACGAGACTGCCTTAGCGCTCGCAGCCGAGCGAGCGTTTCTCGGCACGCTCGACGGCTCGTGCCGCGCGCCGATCGCGGGCCACGCAACCGTCATGGCCGGGCAGGTGCGCTTCCGCGGAATGATTCTTCAAGCCGGACGGCAGCGCATCATTCGAGACGACGCGAACCGGCACAGCGGCGGATGCGGCGACGCTCGGCGCTGACGCCGGCCGCGAGCTTGCGGCGCGCGCCGGCCCCGGCTTTTTCTCAGGCTGAACATGCGCCTGCTGTTGACCCGGCCGGAACCCGACGGCGAGCGTACTGCGGCCGAGCTGCGCGGCCGTGGGCACGAGGTGCTGCTCGCGCCGTTGCTGCGCATCGAGCCGATCGCGGGCGTCGAGCTTGGCGCGGGACCGTGGTCCGGAGTTCTCCTGACCAGCGCCAACGGTGCGCGGGCGATCGCGAGCCATCCACGACGCCCGGAGCTCGCCCGGTTGCCGGTGCTGGCGGTGGGGCGCGCGACCGCGGAAGCGGCGCGGGCGGCGGGCTTCGCCGATGTCGTTTCCGCCGATGGCGACGGCGGCGATCTCACGAGGCTGGCAGCCCGCCGGTTCGTGGACGCAAGACGGCCTTTGCTCTATCTCGCCGGCGAGGATCGGGCCCACGATCTCGCGGCCGAGTTCGCGGCGGCCAACATCGAGGTCCGCACCGTCGTGGTTTACCGCGCCGTGGCCGATGCGGAGTTTCCACAAGCGGCGAGGGACGCGCTCGAGGCCGGCCGCATCGACGGGGTCGTGCATTTTTCCCGGCGCAGCGTGGATAGCTACCTGAACGCCGCTCGCGACCTGCGTAAGCAGGCGCTCAAGCCCGTGCATTTTTGCATGTCGGCACGGGCGGCCGAGCCGCTTCGCAGCGCGGGCGCTGCTGACGTGCGCATCCCGGCCCGCCCCAACGAGGCCGCATTGCTCGCATTGGTCGCGCCCCGGGATTAACCCAAATCGGGTAGGATGCCGGACATGGCGAGTGGAAAGCGCACACCTCTGGGACAGCCTGGCGCGCGGCGGCGAAAGCCGCCGCTGATCGACCTGGAGGCGACCGAAATGGCCGCGCCGGCCTCGCCGCCGGAGCCGCCGGCCGAGACGAATGTCCAGGCTGGCGAGGCCCCCCAATTCGAGCAGGCTGCGACTCAGCCGCCGCCGCCACCACAGCAGGCCGAGGAGCCGCCGTTCGCAACGCGGGCCGAGCGGCCAATGCGGCAGGAATCCCACGGCGAAACCGCGGAACCGCCGCGCCCCTCCGACCCGGTGCCCGATCCCGGACCCGGGCCGGGTTCGATGGCCTGGCTGCCGCCGGAACTGCCTTGGCCGCTGACCGTGGCCGGCGCCGTGGGGGCGGGCGGCGGGCTGCTCGCGTTCCTGCTGCTCTGGCTCGTGGGGGCGTGGCCGCGCGCCGAAGACCCGGCCAGCGCCCTTGCCCCACGATTTGCGGCCATCGAGACGCAACTGCGTGAAATCGCCGCCCGCCCAGCCCCGCCGCCCGGCATCGAGCCGCGGGCGATCGACGACCTTGCGGCGCGGCTGGTGCGGCTCGAAGCAGCCGTCGCCGCGCCCCGCCCGCCGGTCACCGATCCGGTCGCGCTCGGCCGGCTGAATACCGCCGAAAGCGCGCTCAAATCGCTCGCCGACAATGTCACGGCGCTGTCGCGCCGCAGCGATGAACTCGCCGCCACGCTACGGAGCACGCAGGATCGGATCGACGCCCTGGCCGCCACCGTCACCGAACTACAGAAGGTTGCGCAAGCAAGTGCGGTCGGCAGCGACCGTGCGGTCCGCCTCGCGGTCGCGGCGTCCGCGCTCCGGTCCGCGGTCGAGCGCGGCGATCCGTTCGCCGACGAGCTTGCCGTGGCGAAGCCGCTCACGTCGGATCCAGCCATGCTGGCACCGCTCGAACCGTTCGCCGCGAGCGGTGTGCCGAGCAATCTCGCGCTCGCGCGCGAACTCTCGCGGCTCATCCAGCCGATGCTGCAGGTCGGCCGCGCCACCACCGCGGTGCGCACGGGCGACGGCTTCCTCGACCGCCTGCAGGCCAACGCCGAACGGCTGGTACGCATCCGCCCGATCGACCAGGCGCCGGGCGACGATGCGTCGGCCGTGCTGGCGCGGGTCGAAGCGCGCACGGCGCAATCCGATGTCGGCGGCGCGGTGACCGAGCTTGGCAAGCTGCCTGCGGCCGAACGTGCCACAGTGCAGCCCTGGATCGCCAGGGTCGACGCTCGCAACAAGGCACTCGACACCGCGCAGCGGTTTGCCGGCAGCGCCGTCTCGGCGCTCAAGTCCGCACCCTAGGATTACCGATGATCCGCGTAATCCTGTTTCTGGTCTTGGTCGCACTGATCGCGCTTGGAGCGGTCTGGGTCGTGGAGCGGCCGGGCGAGGTCGCGATCACCTGGCAGGGCTGGCGGATCGAGACCACGGTGATGTTCGCGGTGGTGGCGATCGCCGCGCTGATCGTTGCGACGCTGCTGTTGTGGTCGATGCTGCGGACCCTGCTGCGCGTGCCGGACCTGATCGCGCTGTTTCTCAGCCATCGTCGCGGCGTGCGCGGCTATCTCGCGATTTCGCGCGGTCTGGTCGCGATCGGGGCCGGCGACGCGCGCGCGGCGCGCAAGGCTGCGGCCGAAGCCGAACGGATCGCACCCAGCGAGCCGCTGGCGCTGCTGCTCAACGCCCAGTGCGCGCAGCTTGCCGGCGATCGCACTGCGGCCGAGCACGCCTTCCGCGCCATGGCGGATCGGGCCGATACCAAGCTGCTCGGATTGCGCGGACTGTTCGTCGAAGCGCAGCGGCGCGGCGACATGGCCGCAGCCCAAGCCTATGCCGAGGAGGCGGCGAAGGCCGCGCCGCGGCTCGCCTGGGCAGGCCAGGCCGTGCTCGATTTCCGGTGCGCTGCCGGCGACTGGGACGGCGCGCTCGCAGCCCTCGACCGCAACAACCGGTACGGGCTGATCGATAAATTGCAGCGGCAGCGCCAGCGCGCCGTGCTGTTGACGGCGCGCGCCCTCGAAGTGGAGGACACCGATCCGGCCCGCGCGCGCTCACTTGCCCTCGATGCGCTCAAGCTCCTGCCGACGTTCGTTCCGGCCGCAGAACTGGCCGGGCGTCTGCTCGGCGACAGCGGCGACCTCAAGCGCGCGAGCCGCGTCATCGAGCGCGCCTGGCAGGCCAATCCGCATCCGGACCTTGCCGACACCTATGCGCACCTGCGCGCGGGCGACTCTGCCCGCGAACGGCTGGCCCGGGTCGAAGTCCTGGCCCGCAAGACGCCGGGGAACCGGGAGGGTGCGCTCGCCGTTGCCCAAGCCGCCCTTGACGCGCACGAGTTTGCCACTGCGCGCGAGACGCTCAAGCCGCTGTTCAAGGAGCCGACCCGGCGCGTGGCGGAGCTGATGGCGCACATCGAACAGAGCGAGAGCGGCGACGAAGGCCGGGCGCGCGAATGGATGGCGCGTGCGCTGCGTGCCGCGCCCGATCCGGCCTGGACCGCCGATAGCGTCGTCTCAGACCGCTGGATGCCGGTGTCGCCCGCAAGCGGCCGGCTGGACGCGTTCGAATGGCGGGTTCCCGTCTCGCAACTTGGCAAGGACGATACGCCGGTTATCGATGCTGCGGAGACGGCGGTCCGCGGCGATGCGCCGCCGCCTGCGATCGCACTTCCCCAACCGCCGCCGCGCGCCGATCGCGCGGTCGCGGACGGCGCCGCCGCTCCCGCGCCGGATGCCGGCAAGGCTGCCGCCGGCCGCACAACGGCGCTGGTGCCGCCACGGGCTCCGGCGCCGGCCGCGCGCCGACGCCGTGATCCCGCTCATACACGTGCCCGACGATCCCGGCCCGGAGCCGGTCGCCGACCGCGAGCCGGAGCCCGAGCCGTCCGGCTCGCGCGGCCTGCGCCTGTTCAAGTGACAGCGCCGCCGGCTTGCTTGCCAAGCCGCCGCCTGCTCGGTATGAGAGGCCGCGTTTCCAACCGAACTTACCGACTTTGCCGGCGTAGCTCAGCGGTAGAGCATCCGCTTCGTAAGCGGGGGGTCGGGGGTTCAAATCCCTCCGCCGGCACCACGAACTCAACAATCAAAGAGTTGGTTTGGCGCACGCTCACAAGAAGGCGCACTTGAGCGTGATCTCTCGTCATTCCTCCGAGGGAGGTATGTCGGGGCCAAGCGTTATGTTCAAGGCTGTCGCCGCTGGCTGGCTGGTGGCAAAATCGAAGTCGTCTTCCGCGGCAGGTAGCCACCTGTTCGCGTCCTGGGGAATGGTTCCGTTGAAAACGGAAGCAACCTGTTTCGCCATCAACACGCCACATCGCTTTTGCGAGACGCCATAGGCACCGAGAGCACTCGACTTGGTTCCTTTCACCCAATCTGGGACTGGCAGGAAAGCCGGCATACCCCGATTTTTCTGCGCGATCCGAATGATGTCGGTCGCTTTGCTGAGGAACATGTCGACCGGAAGCACCAAAAGACCGTTAAGGCACGGATCGGTCACGTCCCTTGGAGGCGGTAGTTGGTTCTTGAGTGTTTGCTCAAAGCTCGTGAAGCTCGTAACGTCTACAGAGGCAATCGCAAAGCTCGCCGCTTTCGCCGCGGCATCGACCTTCGCCAGCGCACTATTCGACACGCTCGAAGCGCTATTGCCCAAGACGTATATCTTGTTGAGGCTGGGGACTGGCAAGCGGAAGTTGTTGAAGCAATCGCCTGCCGTTTGAATTCGTTGGGCACTAATTCCGCAGTATGGGTCCGCGTTGAGGCCTTCGCCCGCCGGGTCAGAGACGACGCCGACGATGGGGACCCCCGGCAGCTGAACTCCCGCCGCTTTTACGACGGCGGTCGACATGCCAAAGATGACTTGGGGATTGTTCCCGCTTGCATCTTTGAATGTTCCCGGACTTCCAAGATTGCTCGCATCGACAAGACGAAAATCGATCACAAAATGTTTGGGGTTCGCGGCACCGGTTCCAAATCGATATCCCCTCCTATTCAGACCGCTAACCAGCCCATGAAGATATCTTCTTACCTTCCTGGAACCCGCGTCTTTCAGGTCGCTATTGCTCCTGATAGGGAATGTTAGAAACCCTTCGCCGATTGCCACGGCCACAATTGTTTGCATGGTGCCCCCCTCATCACAGCCAGCGCATTGGTTGAAGCCTAACCAAGGTGCATCCTTTAGGCTAGACCCACAGAGCGAACGGACCGGGGGGCGGGCTGTTCAAAATCCCTCCACCAGCCACAGTCCAGACGGTCAGAATTCAACGGCGAAGGCAGAACCGGCATTCTCTCCAGAAGTCTTGCGCGCAGCGACGTCCATGTCAGGAACATGACGATCCGCGTCGGGGGCCGTAACGAGCGCATCGGCGAACAGCGTGAATCAAAGGTCCGCGCGCCTTCCTTTGGTCACAGCGGTTTGGCCTTCTGCCGCGGAAATCCGTAAAAGCTTGAGGCCCGGCATGTCCTGACTGACAGGGAACGGATCGGTCGTCATGAATCCAGTCAAGAAAGCGCCCAGCGATCAGCGCCTGCGCGATGAAGGTGACCTTGAGGTGCATGGCCCGACCACCAAAGGGGACCGCCTCCTTGGCCGCGCGCCGGAGGTTCTCCTCCGGTCGCCCGAGCCGCGCATCGCGGTCGGCCGGAGCGCCGAGGGCGGTTCGGCAGAACCCGGCCAAGCAAAGCCGATTGATATTCCGGTTGCGGAACTGATGGCGCTTGCAAAGAAGAACCGGCCTGCGAGCGGCGGACGATGGCGCCGAACGGCCGCCATCGCTGCGCTGGCGTTCGTTCCGGTCGCGCTTGGTGCGGCGGCTATATTCACCTGGGACAGGCTCAGCGGTCCGTCGCAGGGCTCGCTGTCGCCGACCACGACGGCGACAAGCTCCGATGCTGTCCCCGCCGCCGAGCCGTCGGCGCCCAAGTCCGCCGAGGCCTCGACGCCGAACGTGCCGCTGCGCACTGCGGTGCCGCTCACTCCGTTGACGGCAGTGCCCGCTGGGAGCCCCAGCTATTCCGAGCTGGAACAGCGGATAAAAGCGTTGGCGGAAAGCCTCGCCCTCGTCCAGGAAAGCCTGGAAAAGGTCACGGCTTTGCAGGAACGGACCGCCCTGGAAGTTGCGCGACTGAAAAACGCGGAGCAGGAACCCGGCAAGAGGACGCTTTCGTCTCCTGTCCTGCTGACCGCTCCGCCGCGCAGGAATGCGACGACAAGAATCGCACCGCCACCCGAGGCTGAGTTTCCGCCGCCCGAGCCCGCGCCCGGCTCGCCCGCAGCGGCTCCGATGGCCCTGTCGCCGCCGCCGGAAACGCGCAGCGAGCCTGTTCTCCGGCCGCCATTGGGGCTGCCGCTGCCGTCAATCCCGCTGCCGTCGTTGCCGTCAATACTGCGAGACCGGTGAGTTGCCGAAGCTTCAGTCTAAGGCTGCCGCGACGCTGCCTCCGCGGGCACTCCCTGCCTCACGCCGCCCGCTCGCCGGCCTTCCTCGGCTGTGCGCGCAGCATGTCCATCAGCCGGCGCACCGAAGCAAAGTCCTCCAGGCGGTTGACCGCGGCGATCGTCTCCTCGATGTGGCGTCCGTCAGCACGCCCTTGGCGTAGGTGCGGAACTTGCCCTCGATCTGCGCGCGCGTCAGCGGGTTCTCGAGCGAGCCGCGCGGATGCTCGCAGCGCGCGGCGAGCTTCGTGCCGTCGGCCATCTCGATCTCGACCGCGCGACTGGATGCCGCTGAGCGCGGGATCGGGCCGCACCTCGACCAGCTCGGCCGCGGCGCGCCGCAGCTTCGGATCGTCGTAGCGCGCCGGCTCGAACTGCGCCAGCGTCAGCGCCCGGTCGTGCAGGATGATGGCCGCGGCGTAGTGCGCCGAAATCAGCGCGTCGAACTTGCCCTTGTAGTTCGGCAGCTTGCCGTGCAGGTCGAACACCGTCTGGCTCAGCGACGACGCGCAGCTTCTTGATCTTGTCGGGATCGAGCGCGTGCTTTTCGACCAGGTCGAACAGCGCGGTGTTCATCGCCTGCGTCGACGACGCCGACGGCCACAGCCGCAGCGCGATCTGCTCGAGCTCCCAGCGCTGGCCGAGATCGGCGATCACCACCTCCGGCTTGCCGCCGTTGGCATAGCTGTTGTAGAGGCCGCCGTCCTTGGCGGTGAGGAATTCCTGGGTGGCGAGGAATTTCTGCTCGGCGAGCAGCGCCGCCATCAGGCCGGACAGCGCGCCGCGGCACTGGTGGAATTTCACCGTCGGCGTGCGCCCAGGCGGCGAACGTGCCGGCGGACTGGCTGCCGGCGAGGCCGAAGGCCTTCGCCATGGTCTCGGCGTCGAAGCCGCGCAGCCGGCCGACCGCCGCGGCGGCGCCGAACGGCCCGAGCACGCCCGGCCCGTGCCAGCCGCGCGGCGCGGAATGCCGGATAGTCGAGGCCGATGCCGATCCGCGTCATCGCCTCGAAGCCGGCGACCAGCGCGACCAGGAGGTCGCGGCCGGACAGGCCGTCGCGCTCGGCGATGGCGAGCGCCGGCGGCACCACTTCGGGCGTGATGTGGGTGAGCGTCGCGCGGTGCACGTCGCACATGGTGACGGCGGTGACCAGATAGCCGTTGAGCATCGTCGCGCCGGCGAGCGACAGCCGGTCGCCGCCGATCACGCTGCTCTCGTGCGACTGCGCGAGCGCCGACGCCAGCGCCGCGACCTGGTCGGTTTCCTCGCCGCGGTCGCCGGCGACCGCGCAGGCCAGCGTGTCGAGCAGGATGGTTCTTGCAGAACTCGCGCACGCGCTCGGGGATGGCCTCGTAGGTCAGGCCTGCCGCAAATTCCGCCAGGGCTTCGGTCACTTCCCGCGCCATCGTCGTTCCTCCGCTTTAGTCTTGCGCTGTGTTTGGCGATTGTGCCCGCACCCTAGCGACAACCGCCGGCCACTAGAAGCCCGATATTGGCTGCCTCGGCGCGCCTCCTCCGGCGCGCGACACAGCCGCCAAAAAAAAGCCGCCAGGCGCGGGCCTTCATTCCTCAGCGGGAGCGTGCGCCGCGCCGCGACTAGCAGGCCGTGTACTCATGAATTCCCGATGTCCGCTATCCCCCCTATAGCGACCGAAAAGCGGACATCTTTTGATGTCGGCGATGTGCCGTGTGTCACGAGTATCGCCGGTCCAAACGGCGGTGCGCAACTGTATGAGAGATGAAGGAGGGCCCTTCGAGGTCGGCAGTCAGGTGCTGGTCTCAAGCCACTGCAAGCTGCCGTTGTCAAAAGCAATGGTGGTGAGCGTTGCGGAAACGCCGGAACAAGATTTCGGCAGGCAAGATTGAAAGAGGCGAGCGAAAGCGAACCGTCGATGAAGTGTCGAAAGCGATTAGATGATGTCAGAACCGGAGGCTGGCACTTCCTTCGGGAACAGCTCGGGGGCGGTCCTGAAGACTGCCCGAGCGGCATCCGGCATGTAGGCGGCGCGAAGTTCAATCAGGCTCTTATACGGAACGTGAGAACCTGTGCCCCGATGGAAAGGGAGAGATCGCAAGCGGCTGAAACCGCGAGGATCAGAGTACCGATGCGGAGCACAGGGACGGAGCAGCCCGTAGTAGTGACGAAGGTCCTGTAATGGGACCGGAGCGAAGGGGCTGCGTTGTTCAGCCGAGGCCACAGGCCAACTGGTAACGGGAGGAGCCCGTGGACAAGGCAAAGCCGTTCGACATCCCGAAGCGAGAGGTGTGGGAGGCCTTCAAGAAGGTGAAGGCAAACCAAGGGGCGGCTGGAGTAGACGGACAGTCGATTGCGGACTTCGAGGCTGATTTATCGAACAACCTCTACAAGCTCTGGAATCGGCTGTCGTCAGGGAGCTACCTTCCTCCGCCGGTGCGGCGGGTCGATATTCCGAAAGCGAATGGTGGCACGCGCCCGTTGGGCATTCCAACTGTTGCTGACCGCGTCGCTCAGGAAGTTGCCCGTCGATATCTGGAGCCCGTTCTGGAGCCGGTGTTCCACATCGATTCCTATGGCTACAGGCCCGGTAAATCTGCGATCGAAGCCGTGCGCACGGCTCGTCAGCGCTGCTGGCGCTACGACTGGGTGCTCGACATCGACGTCAAGGGCTACTTCGATAGCATCGATTGGGAGCTGTTGCTCAAGGCGGTCCGGCGTCATACGGACTGCGCGTGGGTTCTGCTCTACATCGAACGCTGGCTGAAGGCGCCGGTGCAGATGGAGGACGGCAGCATCGTGCCGCGTACGGCAGGAACGCCGCAAGGTGGGGTCATTAGCCCGCTGCTGGCGAACCTGTTCCTGCACTATGCGTTCGACATGTGGATGACGCGGAACTTTCCTCGCATCCCGTTCGAGCGGTACGCGGACGATGTCATTTGTCACTGCAAGAGCGCCGAGGAGGCGCGGGCGTTATGGAGTGTACTTGCTGATCGCTTTACGAGCTGCAAGTTGGTCCTGCATCCTGAGAAGACGAAGATCGTCTACTGCAAAGATGCAAACCGGCGCGGCGACTTCCCAAACCAATCGTTCGACTTCCTCGGGTTCACTTTCCGAGCAAGGAGAACACTCTGGCAAGGCGGTCTCCCTGCGCACGGCTTCATGCCCGCGGTTAGCTCGAACGCGCTGAAGACCATCAGCCGGACCATCCGGCGCTGGACCCTTCACCATCACAGCGACAAGTCCCTGGAAAATCTGGCTGCGACGTACAATCCGTACATCACGGGCTGGATCAATTACTTCGGCCACTTCTATCGAACGCAACTGCGACCGGCGCTGTTGCGTATCGACGCCTATCTGATCCGCTGGGCGCGTCGGAAGTTCAAGCGCCTGCGCGGACGGTCCAAGGGAGCAAGACAATGGCTGGCCCGGGTTCGCCGAGCCAATCCAACGCTCTTCTCCTATTGGCGGTTCTTCAATGTCGGCAGCCGAACATCGGAAGCCGTGTGAATCGAGAGGTTCAAGCACGGTTTTAGGAGCACGCGGAGGTGAGACCCCTCCGCGTGACTCGCCAATAGCAGACATCGCGCCGTTTACTCGATCACCTCGTCGGCGAGAGAGAGCAGCGTTGGAGGAATTGTGAGGCCGAGTGTCTTGGCCGTCTGCAGGTTGATGACCAGCTCGAACTTCGTCGGCTGCTCGACGGGTAGGTCGGCGGGCTTGTCGCCCTTCAGGATCTTGTCCACGTACGCGGCGCTGCGCCGATAGAAGTCGAGAAAACTCGGCCCGTAAGACATGAGCCCCCCGGCCTCCACACTCTCTCTGACGCCGTAAGCTGCCGGTAGGCGGCTCCTTGCTGCGAGGTCTGCGAGCCGTGTTTGGTGACTGTTGAATATCAAATCTGACAGGACGAGCAGCGCTCCCGCGCGCTCTTTGGCCATCGCCGCGAACGCGCCGTCGAACTCGTTCGGACCTCGAGCCTCCAGGAGTTGAAGCTGCACTCCCAACGACTGGGCCGCGACGTTCACTTCTCTTATCGCGAGCTGGTGGTACGCATTGGCCGGGTTCGAGAGGATGGCCACACGGTGGGCCTTGGGGACGGTCTCCTTGAGCAGCTCCAGCTGTTTGGCGACGATTTCCAGGCCGGCGCTGCCGGACACCCCTGTGACGTTCCCGCCCGGCCGCGCGAGGCTCGCGATGAGCCCGGTGCCAACGGGATCGCGAACACCAATCATGACGATAGGGATCGTCTCGGTGGCATTCTTGGCTGCCGTCACTCCTTGCGTCCCCGCCGATACGATGATGTCCACCTTGAGTCGGACCAGCTCGGCCGCAAGGTCGGGCAGCCGGTCGAGCCTACCCTCCGCAAATCGATAGTCGATGACAATATTCTGGCCCTCAACCCACCTGAGCTCGCGCAGCCCTTGCCGGAACGCGTCGAGCAGGGGCGGCCTATCGGAAGGGGATGTCACCCCAAGATAACCTATCCGAGGCTCCTTTCCCGCCTGCTGCTGTGCGCGCGCTGCCAGCTGCGATATGACAGCCGATCCAATTATTCCTGCGATGAAACTGCGCCGTCTCATTCCAACATCGTAACAACCCGAGAGCTCCTCGGCGAGGTCGTCGGATATCGTTAGAATGTCCGCTATGGGTCAAAGCCGGAAATCCTCGGGCCAAGCATAATGAGTCCGCTTTACTCCCGATGCCGACCGCAGAGATGGGGTAATCGGCCGGCAGCTTGTGGATAGCTGAAGGATTTTGGGTGCTGCGCTTCAGGCTGATGGTGAAACGAGGTCCGTGGTGACGGCCTCAAGCATCAGAAGGAGAAGCGCAGCATGGACCATTTTGCTGGACTGGACGTTTCGGTCAAGGAGACCAGCGTCTGCATCGTGGATGACACGGGCAAGATCGTTCGCGAAGTGAAGGTGGCGAGCGAGCCTGACGCTTTGCTGGCGGTACTGAAGAACCCCGCCTACCACTTCAAGCGAATTGGATTGGAAGCTGGACCACTATCGCAATGGCTGTTCAGCACGCTCGCCGAAGCGGGTTTGCCGGTGATCTGTGTCGAGACGCGACACATGAGGGCGGTGTTGAAGGCGCAGATCAACAAGACCGACCGCAACGATGCGCGTGGCATGGCGCAGATGATGCGAGTTGGGCTTTACCGCCCGGTGCATGTGAAGACGTTACGCAGCCAGAAACTGCGGATGCTGCTGACCCATCGCAAGCTGTTGCAGTCGAAGGCCATCGCCATCGAGAATGATCTACGCGGCACCTTGCGCAACTTTGGCCTTAAGGTCGGCATGGTCGGGAAGGTGAAGTTCGAGACGCGCATCAGGGAGCTTGTCGAGAACCTCCCCGACCTGGCGGTGCTGGTCGAACCGCTGCTCATTGTCCGACGGACACTTCGCGAGCAGTTCTGCATCCTGCATCGCCGCCTGCTGGCGATCGTCCGGGATGATGAGGTGTGCCGGCGCTTGATGACGACCCCTGGTGTCGGCCCCGTGGTATCGCTGACCTATCGCGCCACCGTCGACGTTCCGGCTCGCTTCCGCAAGTCCAAGTCAGTCGGTGCAGTTTTTGGGCTGACGTGCGCCAAGTATCAATCGGGCGAGGTCGATTGGAACGGCAGAATATCGCGCTGTGGAGACGAGATGATGCGGGTCATGCTCTACGAGGCAGCTCAGAGCATGATGCGTTCGAAGAAGTGGTCCTGGCTCAAGGCTTGGGCGATGCAGATCGCCAAGCGTTGCGGGATGAAAAAGGCGATCGTCGCGCTGGCGCGCCGGTTGGCCGTGATCATGCACCGCATCTGGGTGGACGGCACCGAGTTCCGCTGGACCCGGGAGCACGCCGCGGCAGCAGCATGACAACCGTGCAAGATCAGATCCGATAGGAGGAAACTCGAGCTCCACCCTGCGGTGGAAAGATGTCCCTCGCGGGACGATGGATGAGGTGAGTCCGCATGTCCGCTCGGACCTGCCGTCAACCTGACGGCAAGGCCGCCCCAGAGATTGTTCCGCCTCGTCCTCGAATCCCATGGTGGAAGGGCCCTGGTGCCGATTCCGTAGAGAAGCGAGAGTCCGTGAGCGACATCGACACTGCAGTGGTGGATAGCCTGAAAGTGCTTGACCTAAACCGGCCGATTAGAGAAGCGGACATCACGGCACGTCGGCCTCGTGCCACAAGCGGACATCGTAGCTATTCGATGATCTCATTTGCGCGGGTGATCACGGCATGTCTGGAGCTCTCCGTCTGCGACCGAAGTCACACGACGGTGCAATCAGGTCGAGCTTGCGCCACATTCCGCTATTGCTCGGCGTGGGGTTTGGCGGATAGCCTTCCTGAAATATGGACGGGTGCCCGTCCATCAGCCAAAAGTCGGTTACGACCAACCCAAGGATGGAGAGCGCCATGATCGACATGCACGCCCATTGGCGGCCGGCCGAGGTTGCGGATGCCTTGCGGGCGCGCATGAAGGAGCCGCGCATCGTGCGCGAGGCGAGCGGGGCGGAGGTCCTGAGCACGCGCATGGGTGATGAGCCGCTCGCCACCGCCTTCGATGATGTGGACGCACACCTCGCCCGCATGGATCGCCAAGGGGTGCAGACCAGCGTGCTCTCGGTCGTCGGCTCCTTCTGCTGGATCGAATCGCAGCCGCTTGACGTTTCCGGCCCGCTGTGCCGGCGGGTGAATGATCGGTTCTCGGAAATCTGCGCGCAGCACCCGGGCCGCTTCGCCGCCTTCGCCGCCCTGCCGCTGACCGATCTCACCGCCGCGGCGGGGGAACTTGACCGGGTCATGACGCTCCCCGGCATGATCGGGGCGCAGTTGCCCGGCAATTATTTTCTGACGCGTAAGGACGCCGAGGCGGCGCGGCCGCTGCTGGAGGCGGCCAATCGCCATCACGCGGTGCTGTTCATTCATCATGGCCCGCGTCCGGGCGATGCGTTCCCGAAATTCGGTGGCGAGGCGGACAATGAGCGCCGGCGCAACGGCACGCTGGATATGCAAACCAGTCTTTCGTCCGTGATGGTCACCTTGTGCCTGACGGATATTCTGGCACCGTACCCGAACGTCACGGTCCAGGTGCACAATCTGGGTGGCAACATTCCCTTTGAGGTGGAGCGGATGGACCACCGCTCCCTGCTCGACACGCCGGCGGAGGAATTGCCCTCGGCGCGGTTCCGCAAATCGAAAGTGTTCGTCGATTGCAACTCCTTCGGCCCGCGCGCGATCGAGGCAGCGGTGCGGCTCTACGGCGCCAATCGCATTGTCTGCGGCACGGACGGCAGTGAATTCGGAGTCAACTGGACACGCGATGCGCTGGCGGGGGCCGATATCGGCGTAGAGGCACGCGAGCAAATTCTCCACCGCAACGCCGCTGGGTTGATTGTGCGCGTGCGCGCGGATTTCCCCGCCACGCGGGAGGCGGCCTGAGGCGGAGCGCTCCGGGCCCATGAGGTAAATTACGGGGTTTGGGGGCTTGCAAAGTCTCTAGTGTAACGCGGTGTAACGCGGCGTTTTTCCAGCGCGGCCGTACCGCATTTACCCCGTATGGTCGAGTGCGCATAATTTCGTGTGTCCGCTTGCGCCCCAATAGCGACCCAGAGATGGGGTAATCGGCCGGCAGCTTGTGGATAGCTGAAGGATTTTGGGTGCTGCGCTTCAGGCTGATGGTGAAACGAGGTCCGTGGTGACGGCCTCAAGCATCAGAAGGAGAAGCGCAGCATGGACCATTTTGCTGGACTGGACGTTTCGGTCAAGGAGACCAGCGTCTGCATCGTGGATGACACGGGCAAGATCGTTCGCGAAGTGAAGGTGGCGAGCGAGCCTGACGCTTTGCTGGCGGTACTGAAGAACCCCGCCTACCACTTCAAGCGAATTGGATTGGAAGCTGGACCACTATCGCAATGGCTGTTCAGCACGCTCGCCGAAGCGGGTTTGCCGGTGATCTGTGTCGAGACGCGACACATGAGGGCGGTGTTGAAGGCGCAGATCAACAAGACCGACCGCAACGATGCGCGTGGCATGGCGCAGATGATGCGAGTTGGGCTTTACCGCCCGGTGCATGTGAAGACGTTACGCAGCCAGAAACTGCGGATGCTGCTGACCCATCGCAAGCTGTTGCAGTCGAAGGCCATCGCCATCGAGAATGATCTACGCGGCACCTTGCGCAACTTTGGCCTTAAGGTCGGCATGGTCGGGAAGGTGAAGTTCGAGACGCGCATCAGGGAGCTTGTCGAGAACCTCCCCGACCTGGCGGTGCTGGTCGAACCGCTGCTCATTGTCCGACGGACACTTCGCGAGCAGTTCTGCATCCTGCATCGCCGCCTGCTGGCGATCGTCCGGGATGATGAGGTGTGCCGGCGCTTGATGACGACCCCTGGTGTCGGCCCCGTGGTATCGCTGACCTATCGCGCCACCGTCGACGTTCCGGCTCGCTTCCGCAAGTCCAAGTCAGTCGGTGCAGTTTTTGGGCTGACGTGCGCCAAGTATCAATCGGGCGAGGTCGATTGGAACGGCAGAATATCGCGCTGTGGAGACGAGATGATGCGGGTCATGCTCTACGAGGCAGCTCAGAGCATGATGCGTTCGAAGAAGTGGTCCTGGCTCAAGGCTTGGGCGATGCAGATCGCCAAGCGTTGCGGGATGAAAAAGGCGATCGTCGCGCTGGCGCGCCGGTTGGCCGTGATCATGCACCGCATCTGGGTGGACGGCACCGAGTTCCGCTGGACCCGGGAGCACGCCGCGGCAGCAGCATGACAACCGTGCAAGATCAGATCCGATAGGAGGAAACTCGAGCTCCACCCTGCGGTGGAAAGATGTCCCTCGCGGGACGATGGATGAGGTGAGTCCGCATGTCCGCTCGGACCTGCCGTCAACCTGACGGCAAGGCCGCCCCAGAGATTGTTCCGCCTCGTCCTCGAATCCCATGGTGGAAGGGCCCTGGTGCCGATTCCGTAGAGAAGCGAGAGTCCGTGAGCGACATCGACACTGCAGTGGTGGATAGCCTGAAAGTGCTTGACCTAAACCGGCCGATTAGAGAAGCGGACATCGGTCCATGTCCGCTTCGAGTCATGAGCGACAACATTCGAAGTGAGCACAACTGGTCCGCTTTTGGTGGATAGCAACCAAGATGCGCCACGGCGGAGCCGGTTGAGACTGACTGCCAGACCGTGATTCAAGCCCGCAAAACAGGGGCTCGGATCATGCGCTGCGAACTCACCGACGATGAATGGTCGGCCATCAAGCCGATGCTGCGGAACAACCTGCGTGGCACGCCCTAGCCCTGCTCCAGAATGCCGGCGATCGCCTTGATCCGGTTGCGCACGTAGCTCGGCAGACCCGCGCTGATCGAATTGCCGGTGTTGAACGAGCTGTTGCCGAGCAGGACCTGCGCCGGCACGAGGTTCCGCAGCACCGGCACCGACTGATATTTCTTCTTGGTCTCGAGCGTGCTGGAGCTGACCGCGAGCGCGATCATCACGGAAGCGATGGTGCTGTTGGCATCGACCGGATTGGGCTGGAACACCGCGACGAGCTTGCCGAAGCGCATCACCTGGTTGATGTAGAACATGTTCTGCTCGAGCACGCCGGCCACCGGCGTGCTGATCCCGGTCAGCTTCTTCAAGCCGTCCTGGTCGACGTCGGCCGCCGACAGCAGCCGCAGCTCGCTCTCGAACTCGATGGTGTCCGAAATCTTCTTTTCGCCGTCGCGGATCTTGTTGGCGAGCGCAACCCCGATCGGCAGCTTGCCTTCGAGCTTGTAGAACGAGCGGATGCAGCTCGTGACGCCCTTGCCCTCGCACCAGTTGCGGTCGGGGTTCTTGTTGTTCGGCGGACTTCTCCTCCTTCATCACCGAGACGTCCGAAGGCTTGATCTCCTGGTGCTTGATCGTCGGATCGATGCCCTGGATGAAGGGCAGGGTGGCGTACTTCGCCAGATCGATCGACGCGGCCGGCCGCGACAGCTTGAAGCGCGCCTCGGTGATGTACATCTGGACTTCGTCCTTGACCTCCTTCTTCGACCCGTCGACGATCTTGTGGACCATGCCCTCGGTGTAGGTCGGAAACAGGCTCAGGAACTGCCGCTGCACCGGCTTGGTGCGGGTCCATTCGTCGAAGCGGATGAACGCGCCCTCGTCGGTCTTGTCGTCGACGCGGTAGTCGTTGAAGACGATGGTCTTGGGCTTCAGCTCGTTGACGGCCGAGGTCGCGACCGAGGACACCTTGACGATCTGGAATTCCTGCGCGCTCGCGGCGACTGCCGCCGTTGCCGCAAGCGCCAGCAGCAGGCCCGTAGTCTGTCGCATCCACATGCCGTTCACCCCGACCCTGAATTGGGTCGCCTGACGAAATTCCCATCCGACCATGGCCGATTTGTGTACGCGAATTCGCCGCCGCTTCGCAAGCCGAAACCATCGGCCTTGGGACGGTCAGAGACTCTCGTGATCGCCCTTCCGTTAACGTTTCCGGCCGCCTGCACCGGGCAGGCGGCAACGGGGAAGGAACGGCATGAACGAGGTCGAACGCGCCATCCGCGATCTGGTGATCGCCAACCGCATCCTGGCGAAGGAGAACGTGGTCGACGCCTACGGCCACGTCAGCATCCGCCATCCGCTGCGGCCCGACCGCTACCTGCTGTCGCGCTCGCTCAGCCCGGAGTTCGTCACCCCCGACGACATCATCGAGTTCACGCTCGACGGCGAGCCGGTGAGCGACAAGCGCCCGCCGTATCTGGAGCGCTTCATCCACGGCGCGATCTACGAGGCGCGGTCGGACGTGCAGGCCGCGGTCCATTCGCACGCCGAGGACACTGCTGCCGTTCGGCATCACGCGGGCGCCGCTCTGCTGCGTCGCGCATGTCGCAAGCGACATGGGAATGCACGTGCCGGTGTGGGACATCGCCGATGAGTTCGGCGACGAGACGAACCTGCTGGTGGTCAACATGGCGCAGGGCCGCGACATGGCGCGCGGCTCGGCAAGGACGCGGTCGTGCTGATGCGCGGCCACGGCTTCTCGGCTGCGGCCGACCATCTGCTCAAGGTGGTACGGCTGTGCGTCTACCTGCCCCGCAACGCCCGCATCCTGCTTGCCGCGATGCGGATCGGCGAGTTTAAGGCGCTGTCGGAGGGCGAAATCCGCACCCGCACGAACTTCCGCCCCGGCTCGCCGGAAATGCAGCGCGGCTGGGAATACTGGGCCCGCCGCGCCGGCTGCGAGCAGTATCTCGGCGACAGCAGGGGCGGGGTCTGAGCCATGGCGGGAGCGCGCCGGATCGACGTCCATTTCCATCTGATCCCGAAGTTCTACCAGGACGCGGTCTACGAGGCCGGCCGCGGCCCCGCGATCGGCCGCTTTCCGGACTGGTCGCCGGAGCTTGCGCTTGAGATCATGGACCGGTTCGAAATCGAGCTTGCGCTTACCTCGCTCGCGCAGCCCGGCGTGCAGTTCCTGCCGCAGGCCGCGGCCAAGGCGATGGCGCGGCGGAGCAACGACTACGCCGCCGAGCTGAACGCGCTCTGGCCGAAGCGCTTCGGCGCGCTTCGGCACCGTGCCGATGCTCGACATCCGCGACGCGGTCGACGAGATCGCCTACGCGCTCGACACGCTGAAGTTCAGCGGCGTGAGCCTGTTTGCGAGCTACGACGGCGTGTTCCTCGGCGACGCCCGGCTTCGATCCGGTGATGGCCGCGCTGAACGAGCGCGACGCCGTGGTGTTCGTGCATCCCGGCGTGCATCCGACCAACAAGCTGCATCGAGCTGCCGTGGCCGGGCTTCATGATGGAATACCTGTTCGACACCACGCGCGCGGTGGTGAATCTCGTGTTCGGCGGCGGGCTCGAGCGCTATCCCGCGCATCCGCTTACATCCTGCCGCACGCCGGCGGGCTCGTGCCGTACTTCTCGTGGCGGCTGTCGGTGTCGCCGATGATCGACCCGCGGCTGCCGCAGCTCACGCAGGACGAGCGTGTTCGCGCTGCTCAAGCGCTTCTGGTACGACAACGCGCTGTCGCCCGGCGCGCAGACCTGGGGCTGCCTGCAGCACGTCGCGGCGCCGGACCAGATCGTGTTCGGCAGCGACTGGCCGTTCGCCAACGCGCGGGTGACCGCCGCGGCGCTGCAAACCTACGAGGCGCTCGACGCAATCTCGCCCGCCGCAACGCACCGCGATCGATCGCGGCAACGCGCTGCGGCTGTTCCCGCGGCTCGGCTGAACCGCGCGCGATGGAATCCACCACGCGGACACCCGGCCGCACCTTCGCCATCGGCCTCGGCCTCACCGCGCTGGTGACGCCGCTCGCGGTCCATCTTTACTTCCCGATGATTCCGGTGGTGAAGGCGGCGTTCGGCCTGTCCGACGGCCTCGCCTACCTCACCTTCAGCATCGCGCTGTTCGGGATGGCGTTTGCCACGCTGGTCTACGGCTCGGTGTCGGATCGCCACGGCCGGCGCCGGACGCTGCTGTGGGGGCTCGCGCTGTTCATCGTCGGCAGCGTCATCGCGGCGGCGGCGCAGACGCGCGACCATGCTGGTGGCCGGACGGCTGGTGCAGGCGGTCGGCGCCGGCTGCGGGCTGGCGCTGACGCGCGCCATCGCGCGCGATGCCTACAGCGCCGACCGCCTGATCAAGGCCATCGCTTATCTTACGATGTTCGGCACGCTCGGCCCGATGGTGTCGCCGTTCGTCGGCGGCGTGCTGATCGACAGCTTCGGCTGGCGCAGCGTGTTCGGCTTTGCGGCGTGTCCGGCTGCATCATCATCGTGGTCGCGTACCGCGCGCTGTACGAGACCCATCCGCTCGCCCGCCGCACGCCGAGCGACGTCGAGCGTGCTGCAAAGCTACGCCGCGCTGTTCCGCCGGTTGCGCTTCAACGCGTTCGTGCTGCAGAGCGGCTTCGTCACCGGCACGTTCATGGCGATGGCGAGTGCTGCGGCCTCGCTGATGACCGAGCTGCTGCACCGCCCGGCCACCGAATTTGGCCTGTACTTCCTGCTGTTTCCGATCGGCTTCTTTCTCGGCAACCTGATCTCGAGCCGGATCGGCAACCGGGTGTCGACCGAGACCATGGTGCTGATCGGCTCAGGTCTGGCGCTCGTCACCGTCGGTGGCGCAGGCCGGGGCGCTGTGGGCGGGCTTCGTGACGCCGCTGACGTTCTTCCTGCCGGGCACGTTCATCACCATGTCGCAGGGCATCGCCATGCCCTATGCGCAGGTCGGCGCGATGGCCGAGGTGCCGCGCTTTGCCGGCACCGCCGCCGGCGTCGGCGTGTTCATGCAGAACTTCTTCGCCGCGGTGTTCGCCCAGCTCTACGGGCTCGTGGCCGACGGCACGCCGTGGCCGATGGCGGCGCTCGCGCTCGCCGGCGGCGCGCTGTGCCTCCTCGCCGGCGCTGTGCCGTTCGTGCTGGCGCGGCGGCGCCCGGCATATCGAGAACTGTAGTCTGCATGAGCGAAGCGACATGCGGGGCGGGCGCTAACCCCGGATTTCGCTCCGCTCATCCGGGCTACGCTTGCTGCGGCGCTTGCGACCTACGAGGCGCTTGCCGCGATCTCGCCGGCCGAACGCGCCGCGATCGCCGCGGCAACACGCTCCGGCTGTTTCCCGGCTTGGGTGAGGGGGGAGCGCTGGCGGAGCGAGGTCACAACGGTCACGAGCCACAAACCGCTGGCTTTGCGTGTCGTTTACATCGTTTCCTTCAGTGAATAGCTCGTGCTGCGACCGCCGCCTTCGTCCTTCTGCAAGACGCCGCGCTCGACAAGATCGGTGATGTCGCGCAGTGCCGTGTCGGGCGAGCATTTCTCGATCGTCGCATACTTCGACGACGTGAGCTTGCCTTCAAATCCGTCCAGCAGGCGGTTCAGCAAGTCGCGCTGACGGTCATTGAAGCCTGCATCGGCGTGCGTCTCCCAGAAGTCGCGCTTTCTGCAGCACGCCCGCGAGGATATTCTCCGCGCCGTCAAATGCGCGTCCCAGGCACCCGAGAAACCACGACAGCCACGGCGTGATGTCGAGTTCGCCCTTCTGCGTCGCTTCGAGGATGTCGTAGTAGGCGTTACGCTCCTGCCGGATCTGCGCGGACATGCTGTAGAAGCGCTGCGGGCTCTTCTCCGAGCGCGCGAGCTGCATGTCGGCGATGGCGCGCGCGATGCGGCCGTTGCCGTCATCGAACGGGTGGATGGTGACGAACCACAGGTGCGCGATGCCGGCCTTGAGCACCGGGTCGGTGGCCTGCGCTTCGCCTTCGAACCACGACAGAAAGTCCTTCATCTCGTTCGCCAGCAGCGGTGCCTTCGGCGCCTCGTAGTGGACACGCTCGTGCCCGATCGGCGCCGGACACGACCTGCATCGGCCCGCCGCTTGTCGTCGCGCCACGCGCCGACCGTGATCCGCCGCATGCCGCTGCGCCCGGTCGGGAACAGCGCCGCGTGCCAGTCGAACAGCCGCTCCTCGGTCAGGGGCTGGCCGTAGTTCTGCGTTGCGTCGAGCATCATCTCGACGACGCCCTCGACGTCGCGGTCGGCCGGCGCCAGCGCGCCGATGTCGATTCCGAGCCGGCGGGCGATCGAGGAGCGCACCTGGTCCCGGTCGAGGACCTGCGCCCTCGATTTCGCTGGATTTGACCACGTCCTCGGTCAGCGTCGTCAGCAGCGCCTCGCTGCGCTAGGGGGAACCCAAGGCCCTCCATGCGCCCGATCAGCCGTCCCTGCTGAAGCCGCACGGAGGCCAAAGGCTCGGCCAGAGCCTTGCTATCCCATTGAAAGTTTGGCCAATCCGATAGCTCATGAATGTAGGCCGCCATTTAATCTCCGCACCTCATGCGGAGATTATGGCGGCCATTTCCCGCGGCGGCAAGGCTATTCTCCGCACAGTGCGCGGAGAATAAACGAGCCATTCTTCGCCTCGCGCCAAAAGTAGGCACCTCGATTGCGACGCAACGACCGTCACGTGTGGCTCAGAAAGCCTGCGAAGGCTGCTTGACAGGAGGTCGGCATAGGATTATATTCCACGACATCCCCGTTCACCGAGGGCGCCTTCCGGAGGCGTTCGGTTGGCGGAGCGGGGGCGGCGGCGCCCGCGGTTGTGCCTCGCAAGCGCAACTCCGGGAGGCTCCGGGTCACCGTCCGCCCTACTACGAGGGCCGCCCTTCAGTGGGCTGGACGCGGGCCGGATGAAGGGAGGCGAAAGCCTCCCGGATCAGGGCGGACAAAGGTCCCCCGTCCGGCCCCGGAAGCTACGGTCCCGAAGCCCAAAATCGCCGCGGTGGAGCGCCGGAAGGCGTTGCGCCCTCCCGTTTGAGGGCGCGCCGGCCGCAAGGCCGGAAACTTAAAGGAAGCGCCGCCCGGCGCTCCGCCCCCCTCGGGCTTAAGAGGGCCGGCCCCGGATGGGGCATCCCGCGCAAGCGCACCGCTATGCCCGAAAGGCCCCGCCCCCATGGAGAGCAACATGCAGAATGCGGACGATCCCCGTCATCCTGAGGTGCCCGCCGAAGGCTCCCCCGGCTTTCGCCGGGGTCGCACCTCAGGGTGACGGATATGAGTGAGCGTTCGTCGCCGTTGGTATTCAGAGGAGGACGGAATCCGTGACCAAGCCCAAGTTGCTCGCCAAGCCTGCGACCACGCCCGCGACCAGGCCGGGCAGGACCGACGAGCCCGCAGACAATCCCGAGGCTCGCCGGCGCGCCGCGCTGCGCGCATCGGTTCAGCACATCCTGCCGCGCAAGCCGGGCGCGCCGCCGCTGCCGGAGCCGGAGGTCGAGGTGCTCACCTACTTGCTCGCGCGCAGGCTCGCGATGGTGACGCACGCGCCGCGCCGCTGCCGCGAGCCGATCTGCCGCCGCATGAAAGTCTGCGCCGGCGCCACCATGCGCTGCCGGCTGACCGAGCGGGCGTTGCCCCCGCTCACGCCCGAGCAGGACGCCGCCGCGCGCGCGGCCGTGCTGCGGGCGGTGCAGCGAAGGCTTGCGGAGGTCGAGGCGGAAAGGGCGAAAAATGAGAAAGGTGGGTAGAGTGATTGCCGAAAAGATGTTGGGGGTCATTCCGGGGCGCGCCGAAGGCGCGAACCCGAAATCCAGAAGGCCGTTCCTGCGCTGGTTTCTGGATTCCGGGTCCGGCCCTTCGCGCCGTCCCGGAATGACCACGGAAGGTTTTCGGTCAATCCAAACGGCTCGCGCGGTCGCGCACGGCCGGGCCGCGTCACGCCTTGACCACCGCCATCACCTCGACTTCGATCAGGAAATCCGGATGCGACAGGCGCCGCACCTCGACGGTCGGTGCTGGTCGAGTGATTGTCGCCGCCATGCTCCATGCGCGCGTCGATGTTGGCGAAATAGGCGTCGATGTCGGTGACGAAGGTCTGCCGCTTGACGATGTCGGCCATGGTCGCGCCGGCGGCCGCGAGCGCGGTCTTGATGTTGGCGAACACCTGCTTGATCTGCGCCGCCATGTCGCCCTTGCCGACGATCTCGCCGTTGGCGTTGCGCGACAGGATGCCGGAGACGAATACGAGCTTGCCCGGCACCACGGTGACGACCGGCGTGTAGAGGACGTGCCCTTTGACGATCCGCTTCGACAGGCCTTCCGGGAAAATGTTCTGGCGCTCGACCATCGTGCCTCCTCCGCTCCGATTGCAATTCAGGTCCGGTGGCGCGGCGGGCAAACCCTCTCCCCTGCGGGAGAGGGAAGCGTGCGTGCTGCACCGCGTTCAATCTGAAGGGATCGGTGTCTAAGATCAACGTCATGACGGAGGACGCCAAATGAGTACGCGCCTGTTCATAACGCTGCTCGCGCTGCGGCTCGCGCTCGGCGCGGCGCCCGCGCAGTCTCAGCCGCAAGGCTATCCCTCGAAACCGGTCCGCATCGTGGTGCCGTATCCGGCCGGCGGCTCGGTCGACAACATCTCGCGCGCGGTAGCGCCGCGGCTCGGCGCGCTGTGGGACCAGCCGATCGTGATCGAGAACAAGGCCGGCGGCGCCACGCAGATCGGCGCCGAGACGGTCGCGAAATCCGCGCCCGACGGCTACACGCTGTTCGCGACCGGGATGGAGACGTTCGCGATCAACCCGTTCATGCTGCGCCAAGCTGTCCTACGACGTGAAGGAATTCATGCCGGTCAGCGGCTACGGGCTGTCGAACCAGATTCTGGTGGTGCCGGCGTCGTCGCCGTTCAAGACGCTCGCCGAGGTGATGGCGCCCGCGCGCGCCAAGCCCGGCGAGCTGCAGTACGGCACGATCGGGCTCGGCGGCTCGAGCCACATCAACATGGTGCTGTTCGAGAGCATGACGGGCTTGAAGCTCACGCCGGTGCACTATCGCGGCGGCGCGCCCGCGGTCACCGATCTGCTGGGCGGGCACGTGCCGCTGGCGTTCCTGAGCTCGCAGCTCGTGGACCAGGGCATCCGCTCGGGGCACCTCCGGGCGCTCGCGGTCGGCAGCAAGGCGCGGCTGGCGCAGCACCCGGACGTGCCGACGGTCGCCGAAAGCGGCGTGCCCGGCTTCGAGGCGGTGAGCTGGTTCGGGGTCTGGGCGCCGGCCGACACGCCGCGCGAGGTCGTGCGCAAGATCAACGCCGACATCCAGAAGGTGTTCGCCGACGCCGACTTCCGCGAGAAATTCCTCGACCGCGCCATGCTCGACGCGATCGCCGGCTCGCCGGAGCAGTTCGCCGCCTTCATCCAGGCCGAGGCGGCAAGTGGAGCAAGGTCATCACGGACGCGAACCTCAAGATCGAACTGAGGCGCTTTGCCGCTCGGCTCACTCGGCCTTGATGCCGGCCTTGCGGATCACCTCGTCGAAGCGCGCGGTTTGCGCGGCGATGAAGTTTGCGAACTGCTCCGGACGGCCGAGCGGCATGGCGGCGCCCTGCGCGTGAACTTGTGCGCGGTCCGGCGTGCGAACCTTGTTGGCGGCCTCGTTGAGCCAGGCGATCACCGGCGCAGGCGTTCCGGCCGGCGCCAGCAGCCCGAACCACGCGCCGATCTCGTCGGGGAAGCCCTGTTCGCCCAGCGTCGGCACGTCGGGCAGGACGGCGACGCGCTCCTTCGAGGCGACGCCGATCGCGCGCACGGTGCCGGCCCTGATCGGGCCGAGCGCGAGCGACACCACGTCGAACATCATGCTGACGTGGCCGGCGGCGAGGTCCTGTGCGGCCGGCGCAGCCCCGCGATAGGGCACGTGGGTGATGTCGACCCCGGCGGCGAGCTTGAACAGTTCGCCCGCGATGTGGCCAGAGGCGCCGAGGCCCTGCGAGGCATAGCTGAGCTTGCCGGGACTGGCCTTCGCAAGTGCGGTCAGTTCCGGCAGCGTTTTTGCGGGGACCGACGGATGCACGATCAGGATGTTCGGCACCGTCACCATCAGCACGACGGGCGCGAGGTCCTTGACCGGGTCGTACGGCACCTTGGTGAGCAGCGGCCGGATCGCGAGGCTGCCCTGGTTGCCCATCAGCAGCAGATAGCCGTCGGGTGCGGCCTTCGCGACGTCGGTGGTCGCGATCACCCCGGCGCCGCCGGTCCGGTTCTCGACGATCATCGTGTGGCTGCCGGCCTCCGCGAGCTTGGCCGCGAGGACTCGCGGCAGCACGTCGCCGATGCCCCCCGGCGCCGCCGGCACCAGCACCCGGATCGGCCGGCTCGGATAGTCCTGCGCGTTTGCGGGCCCGGCCGCGATTACTGCCGCGCATGCGCAGCCGATCAGAATTCGCTTCAGATAGGGCATGGTGATTGCGGTGACGCTCATCCGTCGGCAAAGCCGCGAGCAGGCTACGAATACAGCAGAGACCATTCGCCGTTTCAATCGATCCGGATGTTGGCCTTGGTGATGACCGGGCCCCACTTCTGATACTCGGCGAGGATGAACGCGTTGAAGTCCGCCGGCGTTCCGAGTGGCAGCTCCGCTCCTTGTGCGAGATAGCGGTCGCGCACCTCGGGCTGGGAGAACACCCGGTTCGACTCGCGGTTAAGCCAGTTGACGATGGATGGCGGCGTTTTGGCGAGCGCCATCAGCCCGAACCACGCGCTGACTTCGATCGGCAGCCCGCCCTCGGCCATGGTCGGAACGTCGGGAAGGGTGCTGTTGCGCGACTTTGACGCGACGCCAAGCGCGCGCATGCGCCCGGCCTTGATGGACTCTCCCGCAAGCGTCACGTTGTCGAACATCATCTAGACCTGGCCGCCGACCACGGCCTGCGCCGCCGGCGCCGCGCCGCGGAACGGCACGTGCGTGATATCCAGCCCGGTCATCTGCTTGAACAGCTCGGCGCCGAGATGGCCGCCGCTGCCCACACCCTGCGAGGCGTAGCTGAGCTTGCCGGGGTTGGCCTTGCCGTAAGCGATCAGCTCCTGCACCGACCGTGCCGGCACCGACGGATGGACCACGAGGATGGTCGGCACGGTGAGGAAGTGCGCGACGCCCGTGAACTCGGTCAACGGGTCGAACGGCAGCTTCGTCATGTGCGGCAGGATGGAGTTCACGCCGTGAAACGCGCCCATCAGGGTGTAGCCGTCGGGCGCGGATTTCGCGAACTCGGCGCCCGCGACCGCGCCGTTGCCGCCGGTCTTGTTCTCGATCACCACCGCCTGCCCGGTGGTCTCGGTGATCCGCTGCCCCAGGATGCGCGGCAGGATATCGAGCAGTCCGCCGGGCGCGGTCGAGATCAGGATACGGATGGTCCGGGTGGGATAGTCCTGCGCCGTTGCTGATTGCACCGCCGGAAACAGGACTCCGCCCAATATAGCCATCAGGCCGACGATGACGTAACGCGCGGCAGGCATAGGCAGGCCCCTCGGCGGTTGGAACGTCAGTCCAGCTTGATGCCGGCCTTGCTGATCACCTCGCCGTAGCGGTCGGACTCCGCCTGGATGAACTTGGCAAACGCATCGGTGGTCAGCATGGGAACGGCGGCGCCCTGCTTGACGAACCGGTCGCTGCCGTCAGGCGTCGCAAACACCTTGCTGGACTCGCGGCTGAGCCAGGCGATCGCGGCTGGCGGCGTGCCGGCGGGCCCGACTAGGCCGAACCAGGCGCCGATTTCCATCGGCGTGCCAAGCTCGTTCATCGTCGGCACGTCGGGCAAGACCGCGACGCGCTCCCTGGTGGTCACGCCGAGCGGACGGACACGTCCGCCCTGGATCGGCCCCAATGCCAGCGACACCACGTCGAACATCATGCTGACATGGCCGGCCGCGAGGTCCTGTGCCGCGGGCGCCGCGCCCTTGTAGGGCACATGCGTGATGTCGGTCCCGGTCTGCAGCTTGAACAGCTCGCCCGCGATGTGGCCTGACGCGCCGACCCCCTGCGAGGCATACGTGAGCTTGCCAGGATTGGCCTTGGCGTAGGCGATCAGCTCCTTGACGTCCTTCGCCGGCACCGACGGATGCACCACCAGGATGTTCGGCACCGTGACGGCGAGGAACACCGGCGCGAAGCCCTTGATCGGGTCGTAGGGAATCTTCTGCAGGTGCGGCAGCATGGTCAGCACGGCGTGGTTGCCCATGAGGAACGTGTAGCCGTCGGGCGGCGCCTTCGCGACTTCATTGGTCCCGATCACGCCCGCCGCACCGGCGCGGTTCTCGACCACCACGGTCACCGGCGTGCCGAGCTCGCCGAACTTCTGCTGCAGCAGCCGCGCCACGATATCGCCGACGCCGGCGGGCGCGGTCGGCACGATGAACTTGATCGGCTTGGTCGGATAGTCCTGGCCGTGCGCTGTGCCGAACATGAGCGCGCCGGCGGTAAACGCCGCCGTGAGAGCAAAGGTCGCGTAACGAGGCATGAGATATCCCTCCCGAAAGGCTGTCGCGGTTTTACCGGAGACTACCGTCTGTCATCGGACGCCGCCATCGTCCCGATGCGACATGGCGGCGCATCGCGGCATGAGTGCGGGCACTCCGATAGGGATCGGCCTTCGTGTATTGCCCCGAGGTGCGAGGTTCGCTGCGCGCTTCAGCGGTGCTGCGTGATGGTGTCGACCAGCGCGAGCCGGCCCTTCTTGACCTCGGCGAGCGCGCGCAGCAGCGCCGGCCGCACGTCGGCCGGCTTGTCGATCGGGCCCTCGCCGTAGCAGCCCATCGAGCGCGCGAGCGCGCGCGAAGTCCGGCTCCGGGCCGAACAGGTCCATGCCGATGTGCGCCTTGGCCTCGTCGGTGCCGCGCAGCCGCGCCATGCGGATCTGGTGCTCCCAGTCGTTGTAGTAGGCGCGGTTGTTGTGCATCACCACCAGCATCGGAATTTGGTACTTGGCCGCGATCCAGAGCGCGCCGGCGTCGAACATCAGGTCGCCGTCGGGCTGGATGTCGACCACGATGCGCTTCTTGTCGCGATGCGCGAGCGCAACGCCGATCGAGATGCCGATCTGGGTCGAGGTGCCGAGCTCGACGCCGGGATGGCGGTAGGGCTTGTCGAAATCCCAGAGCTTGCGCACCTGCTGCTTGAGATCGTTGGCGGTCAGCACCCAGTCCTCGTCCTTGATGACCTCCCAGACTTCGAGCGCAAGCCGCGAGAACGTGAGCGGCGAGGCATCCCAGTCCTTGCGCGCTTCTTCCTGCCACTTCGCCCAGACCTCGGTCGTGGCGCTTGCCGATCGCGGCCTTGCGGTCGGCGATTCGCTTCTGAAGCCTGGCGTCGCCGCCGATGCGCTCCTTGCAGATATGCGATCAGCTCCGGAATGCCGATCGACGTGTCGCCAAGCGCGCGCACCGAGCACGGCTGCATGCGGCAATAGTCCATCGCCCATTTGCTGATGCCGACCTCGGCAAAGCCGATCTCGACGTAGTCGCAGTGCGGCGGCGGCAGCGGCTCGCGGATGCGCTTGGCGTTGTTGAGTTCGGTGAGCTGCTTCTCCCAGTCCTTGACGTCGAGGCCGACGATCAGGTCGGTGTGCTTGAGCGACTCCTTGTCCATGCTGAGGCACAGCGGGTGCTTGTTCGGGAAGTTGAGCGCGTTGTTGACGTCCCACACCGCCGAGCCGGTCAGCTCGGCCAGCTCGACGATGCTCTCGAAGCCGCCCGCGCGCCGGCCGGCGTATTCCGGCAGCAGCATCGGGTGCTCGGCCTTCGAGCAGCTTGTCGGCGATCGCCTCGATGGCGCGCGGATCGGGCGCCATCGGCGAGGGCGCGGCGACGGCGCCGGCCGGCGGCAGCGGCACCTCGTGCGTCTTCGGCGTCTCCTGCAGCGCCGCGTCGTAGCACATGTAGATCGGGCCCTTCGGCTCGGTCATCATGATCGAATAGGCGCGCGCGAAGCTCTCCGGCACGCCGTCGATCGAGGTCGGCTGATAGTCCCACTTGACGTAGTCGCGCACCGCGTTGCCCTGCACCAGCGCGGTGTGGGTCCAGTCGATGTGCGGCCGCCGCTTGCTCTCGTCCATCGGGCCGGTGGCGCCCATGATGAAGATCGGCACGCGGTCGAGAAAGGCGTAGTAGATCGCCATGCAGGCGTGCAGCAGGCCGACGAGATCGTGCAGGATCACCGCCATCGGCTGGCCGGTCGCCTTGGCGTAGCCGTGCGCGATCTGCACCGCGATCTCTTCGTGGTTGCACAGCATCATCGGCGGCTGGTTGTCGCCGTAGTTGACGAGCGAATCGTGCAGGCCGCGGAAGCTCGCGCCCGGATTGAGCGTGATGTAGGGGAAGTCGTAGCGCTTGATGCAGTCGACGATGACGTCGGACTGCCAGCCGACGTAGTTCTTGACCTTGGCGTCCATGGCTGAACCTGCGATGAAATGATTAGCGGACGATCAGGCCGGCCGCCTTGTCGGCGACCGGTTTCGGCGTGGCATAGACGTCTTTCACCAGCTTCTCGATCTGGTCGCCCGGCACCGGCGTGATTTCCATCTTGGCCTTGTCGGCGTCGGCCAGGAAATCCTTGTCCTGCATCGTGTCCATGAACGCCTTGCGCAGCGCCTCGGCGCGGTCGCGCGGCACGCCGGGCGGCGCCAGGAACGGCCGGCCCATCACCTGCCGCGCGAAGATCAGCTTGAGGATCTGGCGCTGCTCCTCGGTCTTGGCGAGGTCGACGATCAGCGGCACGTCCGGCAGGTCCGGATGCTTCTCGAGCGCGAGCTGCATCAGGATGCGCGAATTTCTTTTCGTCGTACCATTTCTGATGGGTCGACTTCACGCTCGACCACGACCAGCCGCAGCGGCCCTGCACCTCGCCGCGCTCCATCGCGAGGCCGACCTCGTTGCCGCCGGGATAGCCGGTGATGATGCGCATCTTGGTGCCGAGCACGCCGTTGAGGACCTTGGGAAACTGGTCGGTGTCGGCCGATGAGCTGGTGCCGCCGACGATCAGCTCCTTGGTCAGCAGATCTTCGAACCTGGTGATGCCGGCTGGTGTGCCAGGCGACGCAGATCGCTGACCTCGTTGTTGGCGCTGCCGATCCAGGTGTATTTGGTGCCGTCGAACTGCGGCCTTGGCGTTGCCGAGGATCGGGTCGAACGGCGGTGCCGCGGCCGATGATCGCCGAAGGCGGTGCCGTCCTTCGGGGCCGACGTTGTAGAGCCAGTTGGCGAGCCGCAGCGAGCCAGCGCCCTCCATGTTCTTCGGCACCACGGTCGGATTGCCCGGAATGTGCTGGCCCATGTGGCGGGCGAGCATGCGGGCATAGAGGTCATAGCCGCCGCCGACGCTGTAGCCGATGTAGAGCTCGACGGTCCGGCCCTTGTAGAAGTCGGCCGGGCTCTGCGCGCGCGCCCGGGCATCGCCGCGACAGCCATGAGCAGCGCGGCGACCATGCCGCGCGCATGAGCATCATCGGCATCATGTTCCTCCCTTCGGAACGGGGCGGCGTTCGTGCGTGTCCGCGTCGGCCCATTATCCTCGCCGTCCGATTGATTTGACAAGGACGCACGATATGGTGCTGCAACGATCGCGATGATCGCGCGCGCATGGAACGCCGCCCAAGGAGCAAGCCCGATGACAGGCATTCTCGAGAACCCCGGCGTGGGGCACAACCAGCCGACGCCGGAAGGCGCCGAAAAGGAAAACCAGCACTGGGAGCGCTGGGCCAAGAAGCGCACCTTCGTGCGCGCGCTGGAAGGCACCTACAGCCATCTCTACAAGCAGCTGATCGACCAGCCGCGGGTGTTCTCGTCGAAGGACGTGCCCTGGAAGGGCGGCCCCGGCCACTACGGCAAGAGCGTGATCTCGCCGCAGGCGGTCAACATCACGCAGTCGATCGAGTCGCACATCGAGGCCTACGCGCCGAGCGGCGTCCGGCCAGAAGCACGGCCATCTCAACAGCGCGGTGTTCTACGTGCTCAAGGGCCGCGGCCACGACGTGCACGACGGCCGCCACATTCCGTGGAAGGCCGGCGACGTGATGCTGGTCGAGAACGCCTGCGTGCACCAGCACTTCAACGACGATCCGAAGGAGGAGGCGATCCTCCTGGTGTTCAAGGCCAAGCCGCTGTTCCTGTTCATGCACCTGCTGTTCCAGAAGATCGTGGAATGGCCGTCGAAGATTCCGCCCAAGGGCGCCGAGAACTACCAGCCGCCGAGCGACCTCTGAGGAGGAGCGCCATGCATGACGACCGATTGACCGACGAGAGCCGTCGCTGTCCGGCAACAAGACCTGCACGTTCCGCGCCGACGAGGTGAAGGCGTCGCAGGAGTTCCGCAAGGCCTACGAGAGCAAGACCAACGTCGTGCTCGCCGAGGACATGCCGTGGGAGCATTCGCGCCGACGGGCTGATCAAGCACCTCGTGCACGAGAAGCTCAACACGCGCGAGATGTGCGTCGAGGCCTACATGCAGTTCCTCAAGCCCGGCGAGAAGTCGGGCATCCACCGCCACATGTGGGAGGAGCTGATCTTCGTGGTCGAGGGCTCGGGCTACGACCTGCACTGGGACCTGAAGTGGGATTGCCTCGAGGCGTTCCAGTGGGAATGGGCGGCGGAGCCGAAGGCGTATTCCTGGAAGCGCGGCGACTACATCTACATCCCGCCGTTCACCAACCACCAGCACGTCGCCGGCGACCACGAGGATTGCCGGCTGATCGTGATGTCGAACCGCATCGTCAAGGAGATGGGCTTCGACTGGTTCGACCAGGTCGCGAACGCGCCGGGCTTCGATCCGCGAAGGCCAACGGCGGCGGCCAGCGTGAGAGCTGAAGCGCATGACTCGACGTGTCCCGGGCGAGCGAAGCGAGCCCGGACCCCGGTTTCTGAAGCAAGCCGGGTCCCGGTCTCGCGCACGCTTCGGCTCGCTCGCCGGGACACGAGCTGCATGACTGACAAATCGCGCATCGGCATCGTCGGCGTGGGCCGCATGGGCCTCGCCATGCTCAAGCATCTGGTCAAGCACGGCCATCCGGTCACCGCCTGCGATCTCAATCCGAAGCAGTGCGACGCCGCGCGCGCGGCCGGCGCGCGAGATCGCCGCGACGCCGGCCGAGGTCGGCAAGGCCTGCGACTTCGTCATCATCGGCGTCGGCTACGACGACGAGGTCGAACGAGGTGATGCTCGGCGCCGACGGGCTGCTCGGCACCATGACGCGCCGGCTCGATCGTCGCGGTGTCGTCGACCGCCACGCCCGGACAACGTCAAGGCGCTCGACGAGAAGGCGCGCGCCAAGGGCATCGACATCTTCGACGCGCCGATCTGCCGCGGCCGCTTTGCGGCCGACGACGGCACGCTGCTGGCGCTGGTCGGCGGCAAGCCCGACGTGGTCGAGCGCGCGCGGCCGATCTACGCATGCTTCTGCTCCGACATCGCGCATCTCGGCGAGGTCGGCCACGGCCAGGTCGGCAAGGCGATGAACAACCTGCTGCTCTGGATCAACGCCATCGGCCTGATCGAGGCCGGCAGGCTCGCCGAGATCGACCGGCATCGATCTGGCGAAGCTGCGCGACGCCTTGCAGATGAGCTCCGGCGCCTCCGACGCGCTCAAGGAATGGGACATGATCACGTTCACCTGGGCGCTGAAGGACATGCAGATCGTCGCCAAGATGACCGACAAGGCCGGGCTGTCGCTGCCGATCACCGGCGCGATCAAGGAACTGGTCAAGGACGCCCGCCGCATCAAGGCGAGCAATCCGCCGGCCTGGACGGGAAGAAGAAAGGCTGAGAAGTTCGTCATTCCGCGGTGCGGCGCGTAGCGCCGAACCCGAAATCCAGGGGGACACGCTCGGTAACTCGTGACTCTGGATTCCGGGTTCGCGCTTCGCGCGCCCCGGAATGACGGCGGGAGCGCTTCAGGCCGCGGTGCTACGCCGGCCTTGCCTTCGCCAGCCGCAGCACCGCTTCGATCATCGCCGCCGGGTTGGCGATGCCCTGGCCGGCGATGTCGTGGCCGGTGCCGTGCGCGACCGACGCGAACAGGATCGGGCTGCCGATCGACAGCGCGGACGCGGCGTTCTGCGCGAGCAGCTTCGCCGCGATGTGGCCCTGGTCGTGCAGCATGACCACGAACGCGTCGATAGCCGGCCATGTGAAACATGGTGTCGGCGCCGAACGGGCCGGTCGACCGCGATGCCCTCGGCTGCGGCTGCTTCGATCGCCGGCGTGATGATCTCGATCTCCTCGCGGCCGAACAGCCCGCCTTCGCCGGCGTGCGGGTTGAGCCCGCTCACCGCGATCCGCGGCGTGCGCGATGCCGAGGCTCCGCAGCGTCGCGCTCGGTGGCGCGGATCACGCGCACGCACGCCGCTCGCGCGTGATCTCTGCGATCGCCTGCCGCACGCTGGTGTGCAGCGTCGCATGCGCGATCTTGCGTGTCGCCGAAGCACAGCATCATGTAGACATCGCGTCGTCGTCCATGCCGGTCTGGCGCGCCACGAACGACGGATGGCCGTCGAACGCGATGCCGGCCTGCGCGATCGAGGTCTCGTGCTGCGGCGCGGCCACCACCGCGTCGACCTCGCCTGCGACGCGCGGCCTTGATCGCGGCGGCGCAGAACGCGATCGAGGCGCGGCCGGCGGCGGGACTGATCTCGCCGAGCGGCAGTGTCGCCGCTTCCGGCTGCGCGCAGGCGAGCACGTTGAGCGCCGTCGCCCGACCAGTCGGCGTCGCCGACACGCGCCACCGCGCGAATTTCGGCGTTGATGCCGCAGAGTTTCGCGTGCCGCTCGACGACGCCGGGGTCGCTCGACCAGGATCGGATCGCAGGCCGCGCGCACCGCGGGATCGAGCGCGGCCTTCAGGCAGATTTCCGCGCCGATGCCGGCCGGATCGCCGGTCGGCAGAGCGATTTTGATCCTGTCCGGGCGCATGGGTTCCATTCGCTTGCTCTGGTGGATGCTCAGATTCCAACAATCAGTAGCTGTTTGTTGGGATATTGCATCGTATACTTGCAGCTCGGCCCGATCCGGAAGCTGCCAGGCATGCCGGGCAGCAAGGCTTCGGAGGCTGTTTTGAGCTTCCCTTAAGTCACGGGCATGTTCCGCCGAAGTGAGCGGAGACACTCATTTCGATGAACAACGGGGGATGGTGACATAGGAGCCCCAAAATGCGTGACCAATATGTGTTTCGGAGCCCGATCGACGGACATTGCGCGGTTGCCCGCATGGGTGAGGGAGGGACCATCGGTTGGCAGCAACTCCATGGCCCCGACACCTTTCAGGGATGTTGGGATTGGATTCGTGCCAATTGTCGTGGCGGACCGAACACCTACTACTACGGATAATTTCGCGGTAGCTGGCGGCGGCCATCGGATAACGCAAAGCGTCACTCCCACGGCATCAGCGAGGCGTGGATCACGTCCGGCACGCCCTCGCCGCCGACCGACTTGATCGCTAGGTCCACGTCCTTCAATCCGAAGCGGTGCGTGGTGACGAGCTCCAGCGGAAACCGCTTCGACGCAAGCTGCTCGAGCGCCAGCTCGCACGCCCGGTAGCTGTGGCCGCGCGCGCTCTTCATGGTGATGAACTTCACGGTGAATTTCTCCAGCGGGAAGTTCGGGAACTCGCGCAGCTCACCCTGCGCCACGATCACGCCGGCCTTGCGCTTGAGCGCCTCGATGCCGAGCAGGATCGGGATGGTGCCGGCGCCCGCGGTGCAGTCGAGCGCGACGTCGACGCCCTTGCCGCCGGTGATCTCCATGATGCGTGCGAGCGGGTCCTCCTTGTCGACGTCGATCACGTGGTCGGCGCCGAGCTTCTTCGCCACCTCCATGCGGGCGCGGTCCTTGGTGCGGCCGGTGACGATGATCAGCGACGCGCCGGCCTGCTTGCAGATCACGGTCTGCGACAGGCCCTGCTGGCCCGGGCCCCTGGATCAGCACCGTCGAGTTGTAGCCGACGCCGCCGTCGAACAGCGACCACTCGACGCCGTTCGCCATCGGCGTGACGAGCCCGGCAAGCTCCGGCGTGACGCCCTTGGGCACGTGATGCACCACCGCGTTCCACGGCAGGTAGACGTATTGCGCGAAGCCGCCCCACAGGTGCGGCGCCTTCTCGGCCGAGGTGTAGCCGTAGCGGATGGCGTCCGGGTTGGTGCGCCAGTTGGTGTTCTCGCAGTGCCGGTATTGCCCGGCGTGGCACCACTCGCACTTGCCGCAGCTCACGTAGTGCTCGACGAAGACCAGATCGCCTTCCTTGAAGCCCTTGCGCTGCGGTGAATTCGCGGCCGGCCTTGGCGATCACGCCGATGTTCTCGTGGCCCATGATGACCGGCGCATTCGAGGGCGGATGCTTGTAGAGCTTGACGTCGGTGCCGCAGATGCCGCCGACCTCCATCTTCATCAGCGCGCCGTCGGCCGGGATGTCCGGCATCGGGTATTCGCGGATTTCGGTCCGGCTCGGTCCGACCCGCACGGCCGCCAGCACTTGCTCTGCCACGCCATGATCCTCCAGTGATGCTCATACGTAGCCTTGCCTGCCGGGACGCTCAAGAAGCGCAGCACGCGAACCGTCCTCATCCTTCCAGACGCCCTCGCTTTGCTCGGGCTCCTCAGGACGAGGCGGGACCGAGGCCCGTCGCGTGTGGCCCAAGCGTGGTAGGCTTCGGCGATGCTGGCCTTCACCAGGAAAAGCGCGGCGCGCACCGCGGACCTCGATCGCGTTCGCGAAAGCGTTCGCGAGCGTTTCCGGCTTTCGGACGACACCGCGATCCTGGTGGCGGAGGTGGCTTGCGCGGTGCCGGGCTGCCCGCCGGTCGAGACCGTGATCGCGTTCTGGTCGGACGAGCGGCGCCATCACTTCAAGGTGTTCAAGCCGGTCGCCGAGGTCGCAGCCGACGACCTGCCGCCGTGGTGGATGAAGCGGGCGCTCGCGGTGTCGGACGACTTCGTGTGCGACTGCTGCTGATCTGTTACCATCGCGGCCCCGCCCGGCCGGGCGACGCGAGGTGTGACATGCGCAGACTGACGCTGGCGCTTGCCGTTGCTGCATTCGCGTTCTGGTCCACCGCCGCAAGCCTTGCGCAGACCTATCCGTCGCGCCCGATCACCGTCGTGGTGCCGTTCCCGCCGGGCGGACAGGTCGACACCGTCGCGCGCCTGCTGCTCGACCGCGTGCGGGCGTCGCTCGGTCAGCCGCTGATCGTCGAGAACGTGGGCGGCGCCTCCGGCGTCGATCGGCACCGGTCGTGCGGTCCGCTCGGCGCCCGACGGCTACACGCTCAGCATGGGCAACTGGACGAGCCACGTCGGCTCGCCCGCGATGTTTCCCGATCACCTATGACATCCTCACCGATCTCGAACCGGTTTCGATGCTGCTGATCGCGCCGACGGTGATCGTCGGCCGGCAGCACCTGCCGCCCGATAACCTGCAGGAGCTGGTCGTCTGGCTCAAAGCCAACCCGGACAAGGCCACTGCCGCGACCGTCGGCGCCGGCAGCCCAGGTCATGTCAGCGGCATCCATTTCCAGAACGTCACCGGCACGCGCATCCAGTTCGTGCCCTATCGCGGCGGCGGGCCGGCCAACCAGGATCTGGTTGCGCGGCCAGGTCGATTTGCGGATCGGCGCCGAGGCCTCGCAGGTGCTGCCGCATGTGCGCAGCGGCCGGCTCAAGGCCTATGCGGTGTTGTCGAAGCAGCGCTGGTTCGCGGCGCCCGAGATTCCGACCGCCGACGAGGCGGGCGTGCCCGGCATCAATATTGCGATGTGGACTGGGCTGTGGGCGCCCAAGGGCACGCCGAAGGAGGTTGTCGCCCGGCTCAACGCCGCCGTGGTCGAGACAATGACCGATCCGGCAGTGCGGGCGCGCATCGTCGAAGCCGGCTTCGACATTCCGCAGCCGGATCAGCTCACGCCCGAGGCGCTCGCCGCGCACCACAAGGCGGAGACCGACAAGTGGTGGCCGGTCATCAAGGCGGCCAACATCAAGGCAGAATAACGGGAGGAAACACCATGAACATCCAGCGGAATTCGAAGAAGCCGCAAGTCGCCGTCATGAACGCGGTGCACGACCTGCCGGTGCTGGTCGCCCGCGACAAGGGATTCTTCAAGGACGAGGGGCTCGACATCGAGTTCGTGACCACGCCGGGCATGGCGCAGGTCACGACCACGCATCTCGTGAAGTTCGACTCGATCTTCGATCGGCCGCTCGACTCGGTCTACAACGACGGCGGCATCGATCAGTACCGGATGTGCGAGTGGGGCATCATGAAGCGCGCGGTCGAGGCCAACGACCGCGGGCCTGCGCGGGCGCAAGATCGTGGCGCTCGGCGCTTCGATGTCGAAGTTCGCCATCGTGTGTCGCGCGAGACTCCAAGGTCTATGAGCCCGAGATGCTCAAGGACCAGCCGATCGCGGTCACGCCGAACAACGGCTCGGACTTCACCACGCTGAAGATGATGGACGGGTTCCTCGCGCCGGAGCACATCAAGCGCATCCACTCCGGATCGATGCTGAAGCGGCTCGAGGCGGTGCGCGACGGCAAGGTCGCGGCGGCGAGCGTCATGGAGCCCTGGATCAGCGTGGCGCAGAAGTGGGGGATGCGCATCCTGATCGAGTCGCATTCGACGCGCAGCGAGGCGGCCGGCGACGATCTCGACGGGCCGACGCTCGCCAAGATGTTCCGACGCGCAGGCGCGCGCGGTCGAGCTGATCGAGAAGGACCCGACGCCGTACGCCCACTACTTCGTCGCCGAGACCGGCGGCCTGCTGGAGCCGCACGAACTGCAGACCTGGCGGCTGCTGCACGCCGCCGCCGCAGCCGTACACGCGCGAGCGGTTCGACGACACCTACAACTGGACGGTCAAATGGAACATGACCGTGCCGGGCGCCACCTACGAGAACACCGTCGACAATCGCGCGTGGCAGTAGCGTCGCGCTACCGAGCCGCGGCGTCGGCCTTGGCGAGGAACGCCAGCACCTGCGCGTTGGTTGCCTCCTCGGTCTGCTCGGCGACCGGCGCGTCCCAATAGTCCGACCGCGGCAGGCACTCTTGCAGATAGCGCGCCGCCGAGGTCGCGTGCGCGGCGTCCTGGCCTGGAATGACCAGCGCCGGAATCTCGCAGCGCATCATGTCCTCGGGCTCGGCGCCGGGCGCGGTGTCGCGGTCGAACAGCGCGCGCGCCATGCCGCCGACGATGAGGCGATACCGCTCGGCGTCCTGGCGAGCGAAGGCGTCGGCGAACGCCGGGTCGTTGCGAATTACAGATGCCCACGGGCCGCCTTGCGGCTCCTGACCGAAGGTCTTGCCGGAGGCTTTGGCGGTGGCGACCACCTGTGCGAGACCGCTTTGCTGCACGAAGGCGAGATGCTCGGCGAAGCGTTGCTGCGTGTTGATGCGGTATTTGGCGCCGCCGACCGGCCAGAACAGCACCATGCTCAGCACCCGCTCGGGGTGCGCGACGCCGAACGCCGCGACCGGACAGCAGCCCATGCAGCCGCCCATCAGGTGTGCGCGCCGCATGCCGAGATGATCAAGCAGCCCTGCGCCCTGCGCGACGAAATGCGTCCAGGTGATGCGTTCGACGCGTCCGCCGGACTGGCCGCATTCGCGCCGATCGAACACGATGCAGGTGTAATGCTTCGGCAGGTGATCGAGAAACTTGATCTTGGGATAGACGCCTTGCGTGCGCCAGGTCTCGATCGTGGCGTTGAACCCGCCCGGCGAATACATCAACAGTGGCGGACCCGAGCCCAGCGCCTCGTAGCGCGTCGCAATGCCGTCGATTGTTGCAGTCGGCATGTCCGGTCAGCCCTTGATCTGCCGGCCGGCGCGGACGTCCTCGATCAGCGCCGTGAATGCGTCGAGCGCGGCCTTCGCCGTGTTCACGTACGTCTCGGTCTTGGCGTCGAGCCACTTGTCGGCATAACCGATCGCGGTGTGGGCGAGCCGGATGCGGCCGTCGAGCCACGGCCCGCCGCCGAATCCGCCGACCACCGGGATCCGCACCGCCTGCACCACGGCGGGGCCGGCGACCGGCCCGGAGTTGGTGAGATCGAGCAGCGAGGCGTGCGCGGCCTCGAGCACCTTCGCCTCCTGCACGAGCTTTGCGGTCATCTCGGAAGTGGCCTGCGCGCCGGCCGCGTTCTGCGCAGCGTAGGGCACGCCGTACTTCAGCGCCGTTTGCGGCGTGAGCCCGAACTGGGCGAACACCGGAATGCCGGCGCGCGCCAGCGCGCGTACCGTCTCCGGAAAGTCCGCGGCGGCATCGAGCTTGACCATGTCGGCGCCGCCCTCCTTGACCAGTTGGATCGCGGCACGCAACGCGCTGTCGGTGCCTTGCTGCACCGGGCCGAACGGCACGTCGCAACTCACCAAGGCGCGCTCAACGCCGCGGCGCACCGCCTTGCAGACCACCAGCATTTCCTCGAGCGTGACTTCGAGCGGGTTCGAGTGGCCCCACAGGTTGACGCCGACCGAGTCGCCAACCGACACGATGTCGACGCCGGCGCGGTCGGCGATCCGCGCCATCGGCGTATCCCAGGCCACCACGCCAACGATCTTTGTGCCGTCGCGCTTCATCTGCTGAAGTGATGGGATCGTGACTTGGTCGGTCATGACGAACTCTCCGCCAGCAAGCCCCGCGTCGGTACTGAACACCGCCGTTGCATCTCACGCCTTGGCCTTCAGCATCGCCGCAAACGGCTGATTGGGGTCGGCGAGCGCCGCCGCATCGACCGGGACCCGCCGCTCTATCAGCCGCCGCACCGCGGCGAGATCGCGCTGCACGTTAATTCCGATCGCATGAAACAGAACCCCGCCAGCGGTTTCAAGCATGAGCGTGCTCTTGCCCGGCATTGGCCGGCGCACGCGCTGCGCGGACGGCTCGGGCCAGCCGACACCCTGGATGTAGAGGTCGTACTGCTCCGACCAATAGGATGGGATCGCGTTGTAGGTGTCGCTGCCGCCGGCGGCATTCCGGCCGGCAATCGCGCCGTGATCCTGGGCGTGCCGCCAGTTCTCCAGCCGGACGAGGCCGTGCGGTCCAGGGAAGCGCGTGGCGTCGCCGGCGGCGAAGATCGCAGGATCCGAGGTGCGGCACTGAGCGTCGACCACGATGCCGTCCTGCACCTGCAATCCGGCCTGCGCGGCGAGCGCGTCGTCGGGCATGACGCCGGCGCCGACCACAACGAGGTCGGCGACCTGCATGTCGCCATCGGCGGTTTCGAGCGCAATCGAGCCGTCGAGCTGGGAGGTGACCTGCGTCACCGTGGTCGACAGCTCGATCTCGACGCCATGGTGCTGGTGCTCGGCCAGGATGCGCGCACCCGTGTCTTCGTCGCAGGCACGCGCCATGATGCGCGGCGCGAATTCGATGACCGTCACCTCGATGCCGAGCGCTGCGGCGGAAGCCGCGACCTCCAACCCGATCAATCCGGCACCGATTACGACAAGGTGCTTGCAGCCGGTCAGCGCGCTTCGCAAGGCAAGCGCGTCCATATCGGTGCGAAGGTAGTGCACGCGTGGCGTGCCGGGAGGCAACAGCGGCACTTCGCGCATGCGCGAGCCGGTTGCGATCACGAGCGAATCGTAGCCGAGCCGGCCCGTGGTCGTGACCACTTCGCGCGCCGCGCGATCAATGGCCGTGCAGCGCGCATTGTGTCTGATCTCCACGCCGAACGATGCGACGCCGCCCTTGCCCGCGATCGGCGCGTCCGCGGGATTGGCCTTGCCGAGCAGCACGGCCTTGGACAGCGGCGGCTTCTCGTAGGGCTCGCCCGCCTCCTCGGTCACGAGCGTCACGGTCGCAGCGGCGTCGCGCTTCTTGGCCTCGATCGCGGCAAACACCCCCGCCGGACCGCCGCCGATGATGACGATGCTGCGCGCCATGCTTGCCGCCGCCGGTGCGGGCTCCTAGAGTGCGGAACGCTGGTCCACGGAGCGGAACATACCGTGCCGCAGACGCGCACGCCACCTCGCAGTCCCGCAGCCGGCCACCTGTCGTCCGTGGCCACCGCAGTGCGGCTGCTGAAGGCGTTTTCCGAGGAGCAGGTCGAGATCGGCATCAGCGATCTGGCGAAGCGCCTCGGCGTTGCCAAGAGCACGGTGCATCGACTGGCGGTGACGCTCGTCGCTCACGGCATGCTGGAGCAGAACCCCGACACCGGAAAGTACCGGCTCGGCATTGCGCTGTTTCGGCTCGGCTCGCTGGTGCGCAGACGCATGAACGTCTCGACCGAGGCGCGCCCGCTGCTGCGCGAGCTGCGCGAGAAGGTGAACGAGACGGTCCATCTCGCGGTGCTCGACGGCAGTGAGATCATGTACGTCTACAATCTTGAGAGCACGCAGGCGATCCGAATGCGCTCCGACGTAGGCGTGCGAAAGCCCGCCTATTGCACGGCCGAGGGCCAGGCGATTCTCGCATTTCAACCGAGCGACGTGGTCGACGACGTGATCCGCGCGGGGCTGGTCGCGCGGACGCCGCAGACCATCACCGACGGCGACAAGCTCAGGCGGGTGCTGGAAGGCGTGCGCCAGCGCGGCTGCGCGATCGAGGACGAAGAAAGCGAGATCGGCATGCGCTGCATCGCAGCCCCGATCCGCAACGACGCCGGCGAGGTCGTCGCGGCGATGGGCATCGCAGGCCCGGTGAGCCGGCTGTCGAAGAAGGCGCTCGCCTCCTTCATTCCGCACGTGGTCGAGACCGCAGCCGCGATCTCGACCCGTCTCGGCCATCGCCCGCGGATCGCGAGCTAGGTGGGCGTCGCAGCTCGACATTGTTCCAAGCGCGCGTGAAGCGGCGCCGTTGCGTCGTCGTTCAGACGCTCATCCTGACGTTCGGTCAGGCGACACCGCTTGCGCTGTTCGTGCCGGGGTTGGTCGTCACCATGGCACAGGGCATTGCGCTGCCCTTCGCGCAGGTCGGGGCGATGAGCGATTTTCCACAGTTCGCCGGCACCGCGGCCGGCGGCGGCGTGTTCGTGCAGAATTTCTGCGGTGCCGCGTTCACCCAGTTGTATGGGTTGCTGGTGGACGGATCGGCAGTGCCGATGGTGGCGATCGCGACCCTCAGCGGGTCGCTCTGCCTTTTGGTCGGCGCGGTCCCATTCGTGCTGGTACGGCGGACCGCCCGCCGTCAGATATAGGACGCGACGGTGCTCAGCCCCAGCATGCGCACCAGCATCCGGACCTCGCGCTTCTGATCCTCGCGCATCCGCTGCAGCAGCGGCGTCGCCGCCGAGATCAGGCGCTGCACTTCGGCGCTGTTCACGTCGAGCGGGGCCGGCGTCGCGTGCGGGCGCCGCTTGCGCGCCTCTGCCGCCTGATGGCGCGCGACATCGCGCAGCGCGCTCTCGACCGCCGGCCAGTATCCGACCTGATCGGGAGTGAGCCGCAGCCGGCGCTTGATGCTCGCAATCTGCGCGTCGTCGAGGATGGCGCTGGACGCAGGCGTGCCGATCCTCGGCTTCTCGGGCTTGGGCGCCGGCACGGCCTGCCGCGGAGCAAACAGTGCCTCGGGCGGCTGAAGGGCCGGCGCAAAAGTCGGGCCGGGAAACAGATCGGTCGGCGCAAGCGCGACCGGGGCGAGCGAAGCAAGCTGCGTCCCGAACGGCTGCGAATTGAACGATTGCGTGTCGTACTGCCGGTAGACCGCGAGGCGGTCACCCTTGCCGGTCGTGTTCGTGGACTGGGCGAATTCGGCGGACGTGTATTTGGCCGTGGTGACGGCCGGCTGATTGGCCTGCAACGGGTCCATGCTCCAGCCGACGAGGCTGCCAATGACGGACCCGATCACGGTGCAGAAAAAAAACGCCCCTGCCGTCTTTCGCCCGATCAATGCCGCCACTCCCCCGAGAAAGACCCAACTTCCTCTCTTCCTCGCAAAGTGAGATTAATTAAGGCTTAACCATAGCCTTAGCATGACCCGGCCAGGTTATGCAGCCCTTGATTAGGGTTGGCGGAGGTAGCCCGGTCTGGTCCCAGACGGCCCGGCCGATGGCGGCAGGACTGCGACGCGCCACCGCAGCAACCGTTGCCATACCGCATTGCCGCGCGGACCGCACTGGCTCATGCTGGCCGACTGAAAACAGGAAACCGTGGCGCCCGGGGCGATCAAGACTCCGCGGTGGACACACCAGGGAGGAACCGATGATGATATTTCGCGCCTGGCGCGGCGCGATGGTGGCTGCCGCGCTCCTAGCCTCAAGCGTGGCCGCGCCGGCCGAGACTTGGCCGACCCGGCCGATTCTCGCGGTCAGCACGGTTTCGCCCGGCAACGCCGGAGACATTATCGCGCGCATCGTGCTTGAGCAGGTCTCGAAGCAGATCGGCCAGCCGTTCGTGATCGAGAATCGACCGGGCGCCGGCGGCACGATCGGGACCGCGTCGGTTGCCAAGGCCGAGCCGGACGGCTACTCGACGCTTCTGATCACGTCGTCGCAAGGGTCCTACGTCGCGCTGCACAAGACGCTGACCTACGATCCGCTGCGCGATTTCGCGCCGTCCGCCATGTTTGGCGCTCAGCCGAGCGTGCTGGTCGCAGCTCCTTCGAAGGGCTGGAAGACGGTCGGCGACCTCGTCGCCGCGGCCAAGGCGCAACCGGGCGTGCTGAACTTTGCCTCCGCCGGTCGCGGCTCGGCCTCGCATTGGGCGGCCGAAAAACTGCGGCTTGCGGCCGGAATCGATGTGCAGCACATCCCGTTCCGCGGTCCGGTCGAGGCGTTCACCGAAGTCATGACCGGCCGCGTCGACTTCTACTATCTGCCGATCGCGCCGGCCCTGCCCAATATCAACGACGGCAAGGTGGTGGCGCTTGCGGTCAGCACGCCGAAGCGTGCGCCGTTGTTGCCGCAGGTGCCGTCTGTGGTCGAGGCCGGCTATCCGGACGCGCAGTATCTGTTCTGGGGCGGCATCGGACTGCCGGCGAAGACGCCGCGCAGCATCGTGAACAAGCTGCACGACGAGGTCGAGAAGGCGCTGACGGTGCCGGAGCTCCTGGAAAAGATCGCGAAGTTCGGCGTCGAGCCGATGTCGATGACCGTGGATCAGTTTGACAAGTTCTTCCGCGACGACATCAACGCGACGGTCAAGCTCGCCAAGGACATCAATCTCACCCCGATGAATTGACGGGCCGCAAGGTTCCTGAAGGGAAGCGCGCCGCCGCCGGCGCGCTTTTCAATTTGGCTGGCCTGTCAGGAGATCATCAGCAGATAGGCCGCGTGTGCCACGTAGTATCCGGCGATCGCAGTGATGATGCCGTTGGCCCAGGTGCGGAACTGCTGGTCGGACATGGCCTCCAGCACGTGCGCGGCGAGCGTGGTGCCGATCATCGATGCAAAGATCGCGAGCGCTGCGACCAGCGGCTCGATAGAGCCGACCTGATCCACGATGCCGCCGAAATAGAGAAGCTTGGCGGAGTGACCGAAGACCTGGCACACCGCCTTGGTCGCGACGATCTCGCGCCGGTCGAGCTTGCCGCCGAGGAAGAACGTGTCGATCAGCGGGCCGGCGACTCCGGTCAGCAGGATCAGCGTCATGCAGAGCGAGCCATAGATCGCCCCCTGCAGCAGGCTCTCGGGGTTCGGGCGCAGCCCCTTCGGCGCCAGCCGCACCATGAACGGCGTCGCGCCGAGCAGGAGCAATGAAACCGGCGTGCTCGGCACGTAACGCGTGAACGACCACACCAGCAGCGCGATCGCCAAGCCGAACAGGTACGAGCCGATCGCGCCCCAGCGAACATGACGAAACCACAGCAGTCCGCGCCAGCCGTTCGACGCCAGTTGCGTCACGCCGTGGAACATCATGGCTTCCGGCACCGGCAGGATCGCGAGCAGAATACCGACCAGGATCATCCCGCCTGCCATGCCGAAGATGCCTGACAGGAACGACGTGCCGACAATGGCAAGGCACAGGGTCGATATCAGCAGCGGGCTCATGGCGGCCTCCCGCGCTTTCCATGCGCCGAAGCAGGACGACCGGCAAACTGAGTTATTGAAGGCTAAGCATCAGGTATTCTGATGGTGGCGTTGTGCGCGCGACGCAGCAGAAATTGCGGTGGGATTGACTTCATCGCGTTGACCGGCTGGAGAGGCTGCGATATTCGGAAGCCTTCGCATTGACCTTTTCTGAGGGTAACGATGCGCAACCTGCCCTTCCTCAACGGCCTCCGTGCGTTCGAGGCGTCCGCGCGCGCCGGCAGCTTCGCCAAGGCCGCCGACGAGCTTCATGTCACGGCGGCAGCCATCAGCCGGATGGTGCAGTTGCTCGAACAGCGGCTCGATGTGCCGCTGTTCGAGCGCAAGGCCAACCGACTGATCCCCACCGCCGCCGGGCGTACCTATCAGGCCGGCCTGACACCGCTGTTCGATCAGCTTGCAAATCTCACCGCGCAGGTGACCGCGCTCGGCGGATCGCGCGTGCTGACGGTCGGCGTTGGACCGACGTTTGCGACTCGCTGGCTCATCCCGCGGCTCGCCGATTTCCAGAAGAAGGAGCCGGAGATCGAGGTCCGTTTTGCCACTGGCGGCGCAACCGTGCCCTTTAACGACGATTGGACCTGCGGCATCCGGCTCGGCGACGGCCAGTGGCCCGGCTTTGTCGCAGAGCAGATGTTTGCGGCCGACCTCGCGCCGGTCTGCGCGCCGGCCGCGGCCAGGCGCCTGAAGACGCCCGACGATTTGCGCGGCATGACGCTGTTGCGGGTTGCACACGCGTCCGATGAATGGCCGAGCTGGTTCAGGGCTGCCGGCCTGACCAAGCTACAGGCCAGGGGACCGGAGTTCGAGTACTACGGTCAGGCGCTACAGGCGGCGGCCGACGGCGTCGGAGTAGCGATGGGTATCAGTCCCTATGTCGATGACGACCTGAAGGCTGGTCGGCTCGTCGCGCCGTTTCCGCAGTCGGTGTCGAAGGGTGAGCACTGGTATCTGATCTATCGCGAGGCGCGACGGAACGAGACGGCGTTGCTGGCGTTTCGCGCCTGGATCATGCGCGCGGCGTCGCGCCGTCGATCGACGCAACAGCGCTGAAGCGACCGGGACGATGCCCCGCCGCTCTCACTGTGCCGGCGGCTTGGGTGCTGGCTTGCCGCGCTTGGCCTGCGGGGCATCGGCCATGCACTTGGAAATGAACGCCTTGCGTGCGGTGCCGGCGAGCTCCTGATCGTCGGCGCCGAAGTTGCAGGTTTCCATCTTCTGTTCAGGCGTATGCGCGCGGGCCGGCGCGGTGGACAGGACAATGGCGGCGGCTCCTGCCGCGCAAATGGTTCGCCACATGATCGAACCTTCTAGGCTAGGCCCGCAACGCCGTCAGCATGTCGGCGATATACTCCTCGGCGCTTGCGATCACCAGCATCAGCGCCCACGGTCGCAGATGCGACAGCGTCTTCGACAAGGCCTCGTCCGAGATAGATGCGCCGCCGAGCACGAGCGCGGTCGTCATCACGCGCTTGACGCTGCAAGCCTCGCCGATGATGGAGGCGGCCTGCGCGTTCTCACCGGCTTGCGCCACCATCACCACGAGATCGGCGCCGTTGACTTCTTCGATCAGATTCTTAGTGCGTCCTGCGAGGTCGCTGAGCCAGCCGGCGAAGCTCTCGCCCTCGCGGGGCGCCTCGCCGAACGCCGAGGCGGTGAAGAACGTCGCGCCGTTCCACTTGAGCTTCGCGAGGTTCTTGACCACGCGCTCGCTGGCATGGTCGAGCGCGATCACCTTGACCGCGCGCGGCTTGGAGTTCGGCGCATCGATGCGGAATTTCGCCTCGGCGGCGCTCGACATACGGGCGGATTCGGATTGCATGCACTTTCCTCTCCGCCGTCATGCGCGGGCTTGATCCGCGCATCCCGCTTGGGGCGGCACTGCGTCCCCCAGCGGGACGGCCGGGACAAGCCCGGCCATGACGGCCATCCAGATCACACCGTCACGTGTTCGCGTCCTGCCTGCACCGTCAGCGCGTCTTTCGCCGCGTCCTTGAAGTGCCGATCCGGCGGCAGCACGACCGCGGCCGAACGCACGCGCTGATGCTCCAGGCTGACGCCGGGCGGCGTCTCGCCCTTTTCCATCGCCTTCAGCGCGCGCAACAACCGGTGACGCGCCATGATGATGCCGTTGTCGGTCGAAACCAGGTTCTCCTTGGCACGGTCGACGATCGGGCCCATGCTCTCCTGCAGCGAGGCATCCTGCATCGCGATGCCTTCGACGCCGCTGAAGGTGTCGCCGCGCTTCTGCGCCGCGCGGTCCATGAGATAGTCGTTGTCCTTGTTGGCGAGCGGCCGGTAGCTGCCGGGCACGTATTTGACGTGGATGCCCTGGCCATCCTCCATGGCCTTGCGCTCCTTGGCGGTGAGCGGCCGCGTCACCTTATAGTCGAAGCTCCAGGCCCAGCAGTTCTCGTCGTCGATTGGCACCCAGAAGTGGCCGTGCACCGGATGGTCGGCGCGCGGCGGGATCATCGTGAACGCCGGCATCACCCATTGCGTGACGCGCCAGTAGTACTTGCCGTCCTCGGCGTTGCGGCGGGCGCCGATGAAGAGCCCGCCATGGCTTTCCACGACCTCGAACACCGGCTTCATGTCGCCGAGGTTGTACTGGTTGCCCTTCGAGCCCTTGAACAGCGGGTCGCGGTCGAGTTCGCCCGAATGCAGGAACGAGACGTGGCTTGAGTCGATGCCGCCTTCCATGGCCTGCAGCCAGTTGCTCTCTTGCAGCCGCTTGCTCATGAACCGCCGGTCGGCCGGCATCATGGCAAACTCCCACTCCGGCAACGGCGGCTGCTTCTCGGGCGGACCCATGTAGGTCCACAGCACGCCGCCGCGCTCCACGAGCGGGTAGGACTTCAGCTTGATCTTCTTGCAGTAGCCGCTCTCCTCCGGCTCCGAGGGCACCTCAATACATTGTCCGGTGTGGTCGTACTTCCACCCGTGATAGGGGCAGCGCAGCCCGTTGTGCTCGTTGCGGCCGAACCACAATGAGACGCCGCGGTGGGCGCAGAATTCATCGGTCAGCGCATAGCGGCCCTGCGTGTCGCGCCAGGCGAGCAGCCGCTCGGACAGGAGCTTGACGCGGACCGGCGGGCACTCGTTCTCCGGCAATTCTTCGGCCAGCACCACCGGCTGCCAGGAGAGGCGGAACATCTGCCCCATCGGCGTGCCGGGGCCGGTCTGGGTGAGGAGGTCGTTCTGTTCTTTTCTGAGCATCGGCAGCGCTCCAGATTGTTCTCCGACTATGTAGCGTCGGGAGCCAAATCGGCTCAAGTCCTATCGGGCGAGCGATGGTGGCTCGGCAACGGCGCCGCGCGTTGACCTTCGTCAAAACCCATGGTCTATGTGAATTTCCAACCGGTTCCGCGCTGCGGAACGTCGTATCCATCTAATTCCGTCTGTCGAGCCGTGGCCACGCGCGTTGAACTTTGCAAAGCCGATGAGGTCGCGGCCGGGTCCGCGCTCCGGGTCGAGGCGGCTGGGCTGACGGTTGCCGTGTTCAATATCGAGGGTACGTACCACGTCACCGACGATGCCTGCACCCATGGCCCGGGCTCGCTTTCGGAGGGCTATATCGACGGCGACGTCGTGGAGTGCAACTTCCACAACGGCCAGTTCGACATCAAGACCGGCGAGGTGGTGTCGCCGCCGTGTATGATCCCCGTGAAGACCTATCCGACGGTGGTCGAGGGCGGCACCGTGTTCATCGAAGTCGATTGAAAGCGCGCGGGCGGTAAGCAATAACATGCGAAGCCGCATACGCTTTGCCGTTCTGCCATGAGGAACACCATGCTCCGCGCCCTCGCTCCGAAACTGTCGCTTGCCACGCTTGCGATCCTTGCCATTGCGGGCTCCGGCTCGCCGGCGTTCGCCCATGTCGGCGATCATTCGCATCTGAGTTTCGTCGCGGGCCTGCTGCATCCGTTCTCCGGGCTCGACCACCTGCTCGCGATGATCGCGGTCGGATTGTGGGCGGCGCAGCTTGGGCGGCCGGCGCTGTGGCTGCTGCCGTTGACGTTTCCGGCGCTGATGGCGGCCGGTGCCGCGATCGGCATGAGCGGAGTGGCGCTGCCACTGGTCGAGGTCGGGATCGCGGGCTCTGTGCTGGTGCTGGGCGCGGCCGTAGCACTCGCGCTTCGGCCGTCGCTCGGGCTGAGCACGGCGCTAGTCGCGCTGTTCGGGCTGCTGCATGGCTTTAGCCACGGCGCCGAATTGCCGGCGGGCGCGTCGGCGCTCGCCTACGGCGCGGGCTTCATCGCGGCGACGTTCGTGCTGCATACGACCGGCGTCGCCGCGGGGCTCGTCGCCGGCCGCATGCCGGTGCGGTTTGCCGCGCGCGCGGCGGGCGGCTCGATTGCGGCGCTCGGCGCGCTGCTTCTGGTTATGCCGTAGCCGGCGCCCACTCGGCCGGCCGGCGCGCGTCGGCTGCGGCCGGAAAGATCAGCGATTTGATCACCACGGGCACGGCGCCCGAACTGTCGAGCATGGCGCCGATATCGATGTAGTCGAACTCCTTGAGTTCGAGCCCGTCGATCGAAATCACCGGGCTTGCGAGCTTCATCTCCTCGTGCAGGTGAATGCCGAGCAGGCCGCCGACGTCGCCGTCGCCGGCGAGCACGAGCGGATGGCCGCGTTCCAGCACGCGAGCAAGCCCGAGCACCGCGCCGCGGCAGAACGCATCGAGCCGCTGATAGGTCGCCGACCCGCGCCACGGCACGAACAGCGCGACCGGTTGCTCGCCGCCAAGATCGAGCTGTTTCAGCGCATTCGCAACCGTGTTCGCCACCGCCGCCGGGTCGAGCATCTCCTGTTCCAGCGGCAGATCCGGCGCCATCACCGGCACGTTGCGCAGCGGCAAGGCATTGAGCGGATTAACATAGATCGTGCTGCCGCTGAGCTGGACGGTGTACTGCGAGGCGCCGACCACGGTCGCCCGGATGCCCTCGACCGATTGTTCCAGCCGGGCATCCATGCTCGCCGCGCGCGCCTGGATCTCGGCCGCGAGCAGCGGGCCGAGGTCGCCGAATTTGCCCAGTTCGTTGCCGTAGATGAATTCGGAGACGCCGCCGGAGAACTGCAGTTCGTCGATCCTTGCGCCGCGACGCAAGCGGCTCGGTGCGCAGCAGCGCGGACGCCCGCCGCGGTCGGCGACGCCGCCGCGCCATCGCCTCGAACAGCTTGCTCGCCATTGAACCGGCCAGTGCGCTCGCCCTGTTCGAGCGTGAGCATGCCGCCGGCTTGCAGTTCCAAGCCGAGTTCGGCGCCGAATCGCACGGCCGGCCGGCTCGACCCGCACGATGCGGCCGTCGGGCGCAAGACAGACCAGCCGCGCGCCGACGTCGAGCGCGCATAGGTCGACGACCTTGCCCTCGGCGCAGACCGCGATCTTCGAGGTGCCGCCGCCGACATCGACGTTCATCACCCGGCACGCATCGCGGATCGAGCGCGCCACCGCGCCCGAGCCGTAGGCCGCCATCACCGTCTCCAGGCTGTCGCCGGCGCGAGACCGCGACCAGCTTGCCGGCCTGCCGCGCGAACAATTCGCCGATCGCGCGTGCGTTGCGCCGCTGCACCGCGACGCCGGTCAGGATCAGCGCGCCGGTGTCGATCTCGTCGGGATCGACCTTGGCGTCGGCGTACTCCTTGCGGATGAAGGCGCCGAGCGCGTCGGCGTCGATGGTTTCCTCCGCCGAGTAGGGCGTGAGCAGGATGTCGGAGGCGTAGAAGGTCTCGCGCTCGGTCACCACGTAGCGGCTGTCGAGCCGCTCCAGCACGATGCGCGAGAACACGAGATGCGAGGTCGACGAGCCGATGTCGACGCCGACCGTGAGCAGGCAGACCTCGTCGTCGGTCTCCAGCGTGCGGCCGGTCGAGGAGAAAAAGACGCGGCCGCCTTGGTCGTCCTGTTCGGTCGGCATGCGCCGAATGTCCCGCGAAAGGTGCGCCGCTGGCGTCTAACATTGACAGCCGGCAAGATTGCGGCCCTGATAACGCGTCACATCACGAGCGCGGTCAAGGCGCAATCGTCATGAAGCGATCGGCCGTGACCATAGCGGTGCTGCTGGCGCTCCAGCCAATTGCAGCCGCAAGTCAGCCATCGGTCGAGGACTTCTACCGCGGCAGGAAGATCGACCTGGTCATCGGCTATTCGCCGGGCGGCACCTACGATCTCTACGCGCGGCTGGTCGCGCGCCATCTCGGCGCAGCACATCCCGGGCAAGCCGCTGATCGTGCCGCGCAACATGCCCGGCGCCGGCTCGCGCACCGCGGCGACCTTCGTCGCCAACATCGCGCCGCGCGACGGCACGCGTGCTCGCGACCGCCGACCAGTCGCTGTCGCTGCAGCAGGCCGCAGGCGACAAGCGCATCAACTTCGACACCACGAAGTTCATCTACATCGGCAACCCCAACGTCGAGAACAACACCACCGCGACCTGGCACGCCTCCGGCATCAAGACGATCGAGGACGCCAAGCGCCGCGAGGTCACCATGGGCGCGACCGGCGGCTCGACCTCTTCGCAATATCCCAAGGCGATGAACGCGCTGCTCGGCACCAAGCTTCAAGATCATCCTCGGCTATCCGGGCGGCAACGACATCAACCTCGCGATGGAGCGCGGCGAGGTGGACGGCCGCGGCTCGAACAGCTGGGCGTCGTGGAAGGCGACGCGGCCGCACTGGCTCGCCGAGAAGAAGATCAACATCCTGGTGCAGATCGGGCTGAAGAAGGCGCCCGACCTGCCGGACGTGCCGCTGCTGATGGAGCTTGGCACGAACGCCGAGGACCGCGCGCTGCTGCGGCTGCTGTCGGCCTCGACGCAGATCGGGCGGCCGATCTTCACCACGCCCGAGGTGCCGGCCGAGCGCGTCGCGGCGCTGCGGGCGGCATTCGACGCGATGATGCGCGATCCGGCGTTTCTGGAGGAGGCAAAGCGCGGAGCACTTCGACATCGATCCGGTGCCGGGCGAAGCGATGCAGAAGCTGGTCGCCGAGATCGTCGCGATGCCGAAGGCGCAGGGCGAGCGGCTGCGGCAGATCATCGAGTGATGCGGCGGCCTAGCGTGAGCGGACGATAGCGATCCGCTATGACTCTCGGGGGAGCAAGGCTTTATAGTCGCGTTGCCCCTGCACATGAGGCTGTGTCGGTTGCGATCAGCCCGAAACCAATCATTTGGAGACGCCCATGGACATCGTTCTGTACTACGCCCCCATCACCTGCGCGCTCGCGCCCTACATCACGCTGACCGAGGCGAACGCCAAGTTCGAGGTGCGGCCGCTGAACTTCCGCAAGAACCAGCACAATTCGCCCGAGTATCTGAAGCTCAATCCCGAAGCACAAGGTGCCGCTGCTGATCGTCGACGGCAAGGTGCTGAGCGAGAGCACCGCGATCCAGACCTGGATCGCGCGCACCTTTCCGCAGGCGAAGCTGCTGCCGGCCGATCCGTGGCAGGAGCTGCAGGCGATCGTCGCTGATGTCATGGTGCTCCGGCGGCATTCATCCGTTCCTGGCGCGGATCAATTCGCCGCCGCGGGTCTGCGATGTGCCGGGCACCGACGAGAGCGTGCAAGAAGCTCGCGACCGCGAACCTGATGGAGCTGTTCAAGATCGCCGACGACATGCTGGCCGGGCGCGAGTTCTTCTTCGATCACTTCACCGCGCCGGACGCGCATTTCTTCTGGTGCCAGCGCCGCGCGACGCAGTTCGAGCTCGACCTGTCCGGCTTCAAGCACTGCATCGGCGCATTTCGAGCGCATGAATGCAGCGGCCGAGCGTGCAGAAGCTCTTGCGTTCGAGAAATCGGTGCAGGAGGAGTTCGCCAAGGCGGCGTAAACGCCAGACGCCGCGTCACTCCGGGTCCGCGCGAAGCGCGGGGCCCGGAATCCAGCATACTGGCTCGAGCTCGTCTCTCGGATTCCGGGCTCGCCGCTTCGCGGCGCGCCGGAATGACGGCGGATCGCCGGCTTACGCCTTCAGCTTCAGCAGCGCGTCGGCGTTGCCGTGGCAGAGCTTCGCCATGTCGGCCGGCGCCAGCGCGACCTCGTCGAGGAACTTGCGGCCCTGGGCGTCGCGGCGCGAACGGGTAGTCGACCGAGAACATGATGCGGTCGATGCCGAAGGTCTGCAGCGCGGCGATGAACGGCGGCTGGCTGAAGATGCCGCTGGTGGTGATCCAGACCTGCTCGATGATGGTGGCGGCTGGGCTTGCGCTTGAGGTGCTCGACGTCGGCCGCCGAGACGTCGTCGAGGCGCGCCAGCATCACCGGCAGCATCTCGCCCATGTGGCCGATGATCATCTTGAGCTTCGGATGCTTGTCGAAGGTGCCGGCCATCGTCATGCGCACGATCTGGATCGCGACCTCCGAGTGCCAGCCCCAGCCGGCGGTCGAAACCACGCGGTCGGCGCCCTCCGGCAGGCCGGAGTAGTAGGCCTCGAACACGTTCGGGGTCGGGATGCTCGGGTGGATGTAGATCGGCACGTCGAGCTCCTCGGCCGCCGACAGCAGGCCGTCGAAGCTCGGATGATCGAGGAACTTGCCGTCGGAGCTGCCGTGGATCATCGCGCCGACCAGCTTCAGATCCTTCACGGCGCGCCTGAGCTCGTTGGCCGCAGGCGTCCGGGCTCGCCATCGGCAGCGCGGCGAAGCCGGCGAAGCGCTTCGGGTGCTTGGCTGACGACACCCGCGAGGTGGTCGTTGACCTCGCGCGCCAGATCGATGCCGGTCTGGCCCGGCATCAGGTCGGGACCGGGGCCGCTGTTCGACAGCACCTGCGTCGAGATGCCGGCGTCGTCCATCGACTTGAAGCGCTTCTCGCCGATCTCCGGCAGCAGCTCCATCGGGTTCTGGCCGGCCCGGCGCGATCTTCGCGCCCGGCCTTGAAGCCGCGGCGGGCGATGGCGGCCTTGTCGATCTTTGCGACCACGGCCGGAACGATGAAGTGCTCTTCAAGTGTGACGACACGCATGGACGGTTTCCTCCCGATTTTGCCGGGAGGTTGTCGCATTCATTGCTGCGGTTGGGCAAGCGGTAGCTGCGTGTCCCGACGCTGCAGCTGAGGAGCGAACGCGCGCTGATCCGGACTGCGATCTCGGAAGCCGGGCTGCGCGCACAGTGCTGCGCTCGCAGTCTACTCCTTCGGCAATTCGCCCTTGTAGTTCTTGTCGTAGTACTCGGGCTTCATGCGGTTCTCGACGCCCTCGCGGATCGAGCCGCTCGTCGTACTCCGCCTTGATGAACGGGTCTTCCATCCAATACGGGATGGCGCTGCCGCCCTCGGGGATGTCCATCGCGGTGTAGTCGATGTGCTGCTCGCCGGGCGGGCCGGGCTCGCGGCCGGGATTGTGCGGGCCGAACCAGGCGGTCAGCCGCAGCGGCTCCTTCGAGGCGCCGAAGTGCTGGTGGAACCAGCGCGCGCCGCCGGGCGCCGCCGACACCATGCCGACCGGCTCGTAGTCGACGCGCTTGATCTCGCTCGCCTTGCCGTCCTTCCAGGGCGTGACGCCGTTCCGCTCCGGCCAGGTGTAGGTGTAGCCCTTGCCCTTGATGCAGATCAGCACCGCGCGCCGAGGTGTGGGCGTGCGCCTTGGAGTAGCGGCCGTTCTCGTGCTGGCCGATCCAGAGATAGAACGTGTTGCCGGTCATGAACGGCTCGACCCGGCGGAAGCCCGGCGAGCGGCGGTTGTCGAGCGGCAGGTCGCAGTTGACGATGTCGGGCACGAAGTTGGTGCGCCGCATGGCGAGCCCGCGCACCGGATCGGGCTCGATGTCGTCCTTGTACTTGTAGAAGTCGTCGGCGCCGGAGAAGCGGTCGCGGAACTGGTACGGGTTGTCGAAGATCGCGCCGACGTTGTTGATCAGGTTCATCAGGTTCGGCGCGGTGGTGCCGGCGAGCAGCAGCGCCGGCGCGGACGAGGCGTTGACGATGCGGTGCATCGCGTTCACCGGAATCGAGAACAGCGAGTTCTTCTGCCACTCGAACACGTGGCGCCTGTTGTCGCCGTCGAGCCAGACTTCGGTCGTGCCGCGGCCCTCGACCACGAAATAGATTTCCTCGTAGAGGTGCTTCTCGGGATTGAGCGCGCCGGCGCCCGGCACCTCGATGACGTAGCAGCCCCATTTGCCTTCGGTGCCGTAGAGCTGGATGTAGGTGCCGCGCCCGCCGGTGCGCTTCCACGGCGCGAGCGGCAGGTTCTGCACCTTGCTCACGCCGATGTCGCGGAACACCGGGATGCCCTCCGACTCCATGAAGTTGTCGTAGGGCGTCTTCGGCCGGCCGAACTTGCCGAAGCCGGCGCGCTTGCCGCCGGTCGGCTCGTGCCAGTGCGTCTGGCCCGGAACGTCATGCATGGCAGTGCTCCTGATTGCTTCTGCCCAGCGGCACACTCCGTTCACCCTCCCCTGGGGGGGAGGGTCGCGAGCGAAGCGAGCGGGGTGGGGTGACTTGCTCGCATCGCATGCACCCCACCCCGACCGCCTCCGCTTCGCTACGGCGGTCGACCCTCCCCTCCAGGGGAGGGTGAAGCGAGTGCGCGGCGGCGCCGCAGCCTACGCATGCTCTTTCTCCTCGGCGGCGAGCGACTTGCCGCCGGCGCCTTCCAGCTCCGCGGCGTAGGCGTTGTCCATCTTCGACGTGAGCCCGTGCTTGGCGAGCTCCTGCGCGAACTGCTTGCGGGTCTCCGGATTCTCGTCGCGATAGTCGATCTGGTCGCCGCCGAGCGCGCCGGCTGATCCAGGCCTTCGGCACGCCCTGCGCGTTGCGGATCGCGACGCCCTCGTGCTTGAAGGCGAGATAGCGCGCCGGCGTCGTGCCGGTGTTGAAGTGCTGATGCAGCCACATGTTGGGCGGCACGATCATGGTGCCGACCTCCCACTTGTAGTAGCGCGGCTCGTCGCCCTCCGGCCACATCAGCGAATAGCCTTCGCCGGAGAGGATGATGACGTGCGCGCCCGGCCCGTGGGCGTGCGCCTTCTTGTAGGTGCCGATCGGGAACTGCGAGATGTGGCTGTTGAGCGAGCTCTTGGCGAAATTGAAGCGGATGTGGCCGCCGCCGGCGCCGCGCTCCTTCGCCGTGATCAGCGGCAGGTTGACCGCGTCCGGCACGAAGTTGGTGGCGAGCAGGAAGCCCTTGGTCTCGTCCTTGGCGGAGAAATAATCCGGCTCGCCGTTGAAGCGGCCCTTGAAGTCGTACCTGGTGCCGAAGATGAAATCGATGTCCTCGTAGAGGTTGATCACGATCGGCGCATTGGTCACCGAGACGAAGCGCGCGCCGTCGCGGCCCGAGCCGTTGAAGTGCTGGTGCCAGCAGTTGAGCGGGATGGCGAACAGCGCGCCGGCCTTCCATTCGAAGGTGATGCGCTGGCCGGCGTCGTTCCACACCGTGGTCGAGCCGCGGCCGTCGAGGATCATGATGGTCTCCTCGAACAATTGCCGCTGCGGGTTGAGCGACTTGCCCGGCGGGATCTCGCAGACGTAGCAGTCGTTGGAGGTGCGCGAGGCCTCGTGGTTCATGAACACGCCGCGGCCGCCGCGCCGCGCCCAGGGCTTCAGCTCGACGGTGTGCAGGTTGGGCACGTAGGTCGAGCTGATGAGGTCGAGCCCCTCGCTCTTCACCCAGCGGGTGTAGGGCGTCTCCTTCTCGGTCGCGAATTTCTTCGCAAGCTCGTCCGAAACGATGGCGTTCTTGGCCATGTGTCGGTCTCCGAATGTCCGCCGCGATCCGCTGCGCTTCTTGCGCTCCGGATCGCTGCTTGGACACGTTCCGCTATATGGAACAATGTTCCGAGATTCGTGCTTTTCCCTATCATCGCTGGTTGGGCCGGCGCAAACGGCGCGCCCGCAAAATAGGCATGCTCCAACACGCGGCCGGTGCGGCAGCGATCCGCATGGTCGCCGTGCCGCTGCGACATCGGCGCGCCGCGAGAGCGCCAGATGTCGCAGGCCGCCGGGTGACATCGCGCGGCCCACCGTGCCAAACTCCGGTGGGACGCCCACCAAAAAAACAACCCTGGGAGTGAAACGTTGCAGGTCTCTTCGAGTGCGCTGGCCGCCGTGCTGCTCGCCGCCGTCGCTGCGGCGCCCATCGATCCTGCGGCCGCGCAGAGCTATCCGTCGCGCACCATCACGGCGATCATCCCGTTCGCGCCCGGCAACGCCAACGACATCACCGGCCGCATCGTGTTCGAGCACGCTGTCGAAGCAGCTCGGCCAGGCGATCGTGATCGAGAACCGGCCGGGCGCCGGCGGCACCATCGGCATCGGCCAGGCGGCGCGTGCCACGCCGGACGGCTACACCATCCTGTTCCACTCGGCGTCGTTCAGCGCGTCGTACGTGACGCACAAGACGCTGCCCTACGACACGCTTGAGCGATTTCACGGCGGTCAGCGCGGTCGAGCCTGTCGCCGAGCGTTCTCGTGGCCTCGCCGGCCAAGGGCTACAAGACCGCCGCCGACCTGATCGCGGCCGCCAAGGCCAAGCCGGGCGAGCTGAACTACGCATCGGCCGGCATCGGGGCGGCCTCGCATCTCGCGGCTGAGAAGTTCCGCGTCGCCGCCGGCATCAAGGCCCAGCACATTCCGTTCAAGGGGCCGGTCGAGGCGCTGACCGAGGTGATGGCCGGGCGTATCGACTATCTATTTCCTGCCGATCGCGCCGGCGCTGGCGCAGATCAAGGACGGCAAGGTGGCCGCGCTCGCGGTCAGCTCCGACAAGCGCGTGCCGCAGCTGCCGGACGTGCCGACCGTCGCCGAGGTCGGGCTGCCGGGGGCGGTCTATGCGTTCTGGAACGGCGTGTTCGTCCCGGTGAAGACGCCGCGCGACATCGTCGACCGGCCTCCATGACGAGACCCAGAAGGCGATCGCGGACGCGAGCGTCAAGGAACGGCTGGCCAAGCTCGGCATCGCGCCGCTGGTGATGACCCAGCCGGAGTTCGAGCGCTACTTCAAGGCCGACGTGCTCGATACCGACAAACTCGCCAAGGAAGCCGGCATCGAAAAACAGTGATTCCCACCGTGGTGATTTGGGAGGAGCCGTCATGACGAGCCAACCAGAAGCCCGCACACCCGGCGCGCTCCGCGCTGGCGCGGGCCAGCATCTGTTTGACCTTGCCACCGTCAACCACATCAAGGGCGGACCTGACTATTCCAGCGTCGAGGGCGGGGTGGTGGAAGGCGACCGCATGATCGTGGCGCTGATGCGCATGCCGGCCGGCACCGGCGCGGAAACGCACTCGCACCCGAACGAGCAGTGGATCTACATTCTCGAAGGCACCTTCGAGGGCGCGATCGAAGGCAAGCCGTTCACCGCCAAGCCCGGCACCGTGGTCTATGTCCCGGCCGACGCGCTGCACTCCGGCAAGGCCACCAAGGACGGCGACGTGGTGTTCTTCACCTGCAAGGATGCCTCCCACAGCCTGCACGGCATCAAGGCGGGATAGCGATGCGGCGGCTGAGCTTGGCGATCGTCGCGCTCGGCGCCGTCGCTGCGGCGCCGTTCATTGGCGCTGCGTCCGCCGAAACGCCGCAGGCCTGGCCGACGCAAGCCGATCCGCGCGATCCTGCCGATTGCGCCCGGCACCGGCGCCGACGTGGTGTTCCGGCTGGTCTTCAACCAGCTCTCGATCCAGCTCGGCCAGCAGATCGTGGTCGAGAACCGCGGCGGCGCCGGCGGCACGCATCGGCACCGCGGTGGTCGCCAAGGCCGATCCGGACGGCTACACCATCCTCGGCCATTCCACGACGCACACCATCGCGCCGGCGATCCACACCAACATGCACCTACGACGTGGCGCGCGACTTCGCCGCCGTCGCGCCGTTCGGGCGGATGCCGACCGCGCTGGTGATGGCGCCGTCGAAGGGCATCAAGACGATCCAGCAGTTCGTCGCCGCCGCCAAGGCCAAGCCCGGATCGTTCACCTTCGCTTCGGCGGGCGTCGGATCGACCACGCATCTGACCGCCGAGCGCTTCCGGCTGAGCGCCGGCTTCGAGGCCGTGCACGTGCCGTTCCGCGGCGGCGGCTTCCGTCCCGAGGTCGCGTCGGGCCGCGTCGATTTCGCGTTCTCGCCGATCGCGGTCGCGGTGCCGGACATCCGCGACGGCCGGCTGCTGGCGCTCGCGGTCAGCGGCAAGGCGCGCGCCTCGGCGCTGCCGGACGTGCCGACGACGCTGGAGGCCGGCTATCCGAATTCCGACTACGCGCTCTGGCTCGGCGTGTTCGTGCCGGTCAAGACGCCGCGCGCATCGTCGAGCGGCTGCACCAGGAAACCGTGAAGGCGCTGCAGACGCCGGCGTCTGCGCGAGCGGCTCGCGGCGCTCGACGTCGAGCCGATGGCCATGACGCCCGCCGAGTTCGACGCATTCATCAAGGACGAAATCGTCACCCAAGGCGCGCTCGCCAAGGCCGCCGGGCTGCAACCGAACTGAACTGACGCGGGCCAGTGCACCGCAGACGAGGGAGAATGACATGAAGCGACTGACACGTGGCGCTTGCTGTCCGCGTTTCGCCGTCGCCTGGCCGGCACCGCCGCCGCGCAGGACAAGTATCCGTCGAAGCCGGTCAAGATCGTCGTGCCCTACGCGCCGGGCGGCGCGACCGACATCACCGTCGCGGCTGTTCGGCGAGCAGATGAAGAACATCCTCGGCCAGCAGTTCGTGGTCGAGAGCAAGCCGGGCGCGTTCGGCATCCTCGGCGATCGAGGAAATGGCGCGCTCCAAGCCGGACGGCTACACGCTGATGGTCGGCAACGTCTCGACCAACGCGATCACGCCGGTGCTGTTCAAGAGCAAGTTCCAGATCGACTTCGAGAAGAACGTGGTGTCGGTGTCGCGGCTGGCGATCTATCCGTCGTTCCTGATCACCACGACGGCGAACTTCGACATGAAGAGCGTGAAGGACCTGGTGGACTACGCCAAGAAGAATCCCGGACAAGGTCCGCTACACCAGCGCCGGCGTCGGCTCGCTTCCCGCATTTCGACATGGAGGTGTTCGCGCGGCGGGCCGGCGTCGACATGGTGCACATCCCGAACAAGACCGGCGCCGCCGGCATGATCAACGATCTCGTGGTCGGCGACGCGCAGATCGCGTTCCTCAACGCGGCGAGCGGGGCGGCGATGATCCGCGCCGGCAAGCTCCGGCCGATCGCGGTGCTGGCCGAGCAGCGGCTGGCGGACTATCCGGACATCCCGACGCTGGCCGAGGCCGGCTACCCGGGCGTCGGCACGCTGCACTGGCAGAGCATGCTGGCGCCGGCGCAGACGCCGAAGCCGGTGCTGGACACGCTGTTCAAGGCGATCCAGGAGGCGGCGAAGGTGCCGGCAGCTGCAGGAGGCGTTCAGCAAGCAGCTCGTCAGCGTGAAGCCGAACGAGTCGCTCGAGGAAGTCGCAGACCTGGCTGAACGGCGAGCTCGCCTCGTGGCGCAAGATCACCGCCGAGGTGAAGATCGATCTGTCGAATCTGAAGTCATGGCCAGGCTTATCCAGGTCGAGCGATGACGCTGCGTCGCGATACACGTCATCACCGGGCCGCCGCAAAGCGGCGAGACCCGGTGATCCATCCCTCGCAAGACGTGGTGCGTGCGTAGCGTTTCGCGCTGGATGATCGCCGGGTCAAGCCCGGCGATGACGGCTGCGGCGTCCTCGCTCGGGACGATGTCACACCGATAGACAGCATTGAGGCATTGCCATGAAACGACTGCATCTGATCCTGATGTCCGCGATTGCCGTCGCGTGCGGCGCGAGCGCCGTCGCGGCGCAGGACAAGTATCCCTCGAAGCCGGTCCGCGTGATGGTGCCGTTCGCCGCCGGCAGCGCGACCGACATCACCATCCGCATCGTCGGCGAGCAGATGCGGCAGACAGACCGGCCACGGCTTCGTGGTCGAGAACAAGCCGGGCGCGTTCGGCATCCTCGCCATCGAGGAAATGGTGAAGGCGCCGCCCGACGGCTACACGCTGCAGGTCGGCAACGCCGGCACCAACGCGCTGACGCCGATCATCTACAAGAGCAAGTTCAAGTTCGATTACGACAAGGAAGTCACGATGGTGACGCGGCTCGGCGAGATTCCGCTGATCCTTGCCGCCACCACCGTGGACTTCGCGCCGAAGACCTACGCCGAGTTCATCGCCTACGCCAAGGCGAACCCCGGCAAGGTGCGCTACGCCAGCGTCGGCGTCGGCAGCAACAACCACTACGACACCGAGGCCTTCGCGCAATGGGCCGGCATCAAGCTCGCAGCACATCCCGAACAAGGGCGGCGGCGGCGCCATCACCAACGACGTGCTGCGCGGCGACGTTCATGTCGTGCTCGTCAACGCCGCGAGCTCGGCGGGCCTGGCGCAGTCCGGCAAGATCCAGGTGCTGGCGGTGATGGCCGACCAGCGGCTGCCGGACTATCCCAACGCGCCGACGCTCAAGGAACTCGGCTACACGGCCGGCAAGGGGCTGTGGTCGGCGCTCTACGCGCCGTCGAAGACGCCGCGCGACGTGCTCGAGACGCTGCACCGGCAGGTCGTGCAGGCGCTCAACGTCCGAGCGCGGTGCAGAGCACTTTCAAGAAGCAGATGATCAAGGCGGTTCCCAACGCCTCGATCGCCGACGCGCAGGCCTGGAACAAGGACGAAACCGCGCACTGGAAGAAGATCACCGAGACGGTGAAGATCGAACGACGCGGAGTGATCGTCATTCCGGGGCGCGCGCGAAGCATGCGAACCCGGAATCCAGGACGACACTGAGCCTGGATGCCTGGATTCCGGGTTCCGTCGCTGCGCTCGGGCCCGGAATGACGGACGATGAGAGTCGATCATGAACGTGGAAGTGAAGCCGGCCGCGACCGCCTACAAGCTCCTGATCGAGAAGGACGTCGACGTGCCGATGCGCGACGGCGCGCGGCTCAAGGCCGACGTGTTCCGGCCGGACGACGGCGGAAGATTTCCGGCGATCCTCAATCTCGGGCCGTACCAGAAGGACAAGCTCTGGGTTCCGCCGCCGACGCTGGAGGAGAAGGCCAACCCCTACATGAACTGGGAGACCGTCAATCCGGAATGGTGGGTGCCGCAGCGGCTACGCCGCCGTGCGGGTCGACGGCCGCGGCAGCGGCAAGTCGCCCGGCCAGTGCGAGCCGTGGTCGCTCGCCGAGGCGGTCGATTTCTACGACGCGATCGAATGGGCGGCGGCGCAGCCGTGGTGCAACGGCAAGGTCGGGCTGTCGGGCATTTCCTACTACGCCATCAACCAGTGGTTCGTCGCCAACCTGCAGCCGCCGTCGCTCGAAGGCGATCATGCCCTGGGAGGGCTTCGCCGACATCTACCGCGACGCGCTCTACCACGGCGGCATCCTGAGCGTGTTCATGACCAACTGGTTCACCGCGCACCTGATGCACCACACCGCAGGGCCGCGCCTCGCAGCATCTGCCGGACGGCTGGCAGACCAACACGCTGTGGCACTGGCTGCACAACAATCTCGACAGCGGCGCGCTGCGCGGCGCGCAGGCGCAGTGGGACAGGATCACGGTGCCGATGTTCACGGTCGGCAACTGGACCGGCTTCGGCGCTGCATCTGCGCGGCAACACCGAGGCGTTCATGCGCGCCGCCTCGCAAGCACAAGAAGCTGCGCATCCACACCGGCTCGCACGTGCATCCGTTCTACACCGAGGAGGGCAGGCGCGATCAGCTTCGCTTCTTCGATTACTGGCTCAAGGGCATCGACAACGGCGTGATGGACGAGCCGCCGGTCAAGCTCGCGATCCGCAAGGGCAGGGACGAGATCGAGTGGCGGCACGAGCACGAATGGCCGCTCAAGCGCACGCAATGGACGAAATTCTATTTCGATCTGTCCGAAGGCGGCCGACGGCAAGGAGCCGCGCGTCGGCGCGCTGGTGACGGAGAAGCCCGGCCAAGCGTCAGCGCCTGCACCTATCCGTCGTCCAGTCTCGGCTCGATGGGCTCGACCTCGGCGGCGTCGTCGCAGGTGATGGGCGGCGGCATCAAGCCCGACATGGGCATCTCGCTCGAGACGCCGCCGCTTGACCGAGGACATCGAGATCACCGGGCCGCTCGCCGCGAGCGTTCTGGGTGTCGAGCGAGAGCGAGGACATGGACCTGTTCCTGACGCTCCGCAACTTCGACGCCGACGGCAACGAGGTGCTGGAGACCGGCCAGCAGGGCACGCCGGTGCCGGTGGCGAAGGGCTGGCTGCGCGCCTCGCACCGCGAGCTCGATCCGGAGCTGTCGCTGCCGTACCGGCCGTATCACAAGCACACGCGGCGGCTTTATCTGAAGCCCGGCGAGATCGTGCAGGTGCAGGTCGAGATCTGGCCGACCTCGATGGTGTTCCGGAAGGGCCACCGCATCCGGCTCGACGTGCAGCCGCGCGACGGCGTCGGCAGCCAGGCGCTACATGCACTATCACGCCGACTACAACACCGGCGACCAACACGATCTACGCCGGCGGCGAATACGAGTCCTATCTGCTGCTGCCGGTGATCCCGAACGGCGGACGCGCGCAATGACGGCGCAAGACAGAGCGCGGAGTGCGTCAAGGACCCGATGAGCGACACCCGCGAACAGGCCAGCAAGCCTGCCGTCCTGCAAGTGCTCGGGCGCAACGACGTGCTGGCCGGGCTGCTGTTCATGGCGGTGGCCGCGTTCGGCCTTTGGGTATCGCGCGACTATCCGGTCGGCACGGCGCTGCGGATGGGCACCGGCTACGTGCCGCGGCTCTTGTGCTGGGCGCTGCTCGGACTCGGCGCGCTGATCATGATCCAGGGCTGGCGCGAGCCGGCGCGCGCGATGCCAGCGCAGCCGACGGCCTGGCGCGCGGTCATCTCGGTGACGGCAGCGCTGGTGGCTGTTTGCGCTCAGCATCGAGCGGCTCGGGCTCGTCGTCGCGATCGTGCTGCTGGCCGGCGTCGGCGCCTTGGCGACGCGCGCGCTGCGGCCGCTGGAGACCGCGCTCGCCGCCCTGGTGCTGATCGCGTTGTCGTGGGCGATGTTCATCGCAGGACTGGGGCTCACCATCCCGGTCTGGCCGGAGTGGTAGCGATGGAGTTCCTCGACAACCTCGCGGTCGGCTTCGGCGTTGCGCTGACGCCGGCGAACCTCGGGTTCGCGTTCATCGGCGCGATGGTCGGAACGCTGATCGGCGTGCTCCCCGGCATCGGGCCGATCGCCACCATCGCGATGCTGCTTGCCGCTGACCTTCCATCTCGAGCCGGTGTCGGGGCTGATCATGCTCGCCGGCATTTTCTACGGCGCGCAGTACGGCGGCTCGACCACCGCGATCCTGGTAAACCTGCCGGGCGAGACCTCGTCGGTGGTCACCTGCATCGACGGCCACCAGATGGCGCGCAGGGGCCGCGCGGCGCAGCGCTGGCCGCGGCGGCGATCGGCTCGTTCTTCGCCGGCTGCATCGCCACCGGCCTGATCGCGGCGTTTGCGCCGCCGCTGGCGAGGGTCGGCCAGTCGTTCGGCGCGCCGGAGTATTTCGCGCTGATGGTGCTGGGCCTCGTCGCCGCAGTCGTGCTGGCGCACGGCTCGGTCATCAAGGCCGTGGCGATGATCGTGCTCGGCCTGCTTGTTCGGGCTCATCGGCACCGACGGCAACACCGGCGGCACGCGCTTCACCTTCGGCATCCGCGAACTGACCGACGGGATCGATGTCGCAACGCTCGCGATCGGGGTGTTCGGCGTGGGCGAGATCATCTCCAACCTGGCGCGGCCGGAGGAGCAGCGGTCGGTGATCGCGCAGAAGATCACGCGGCTGTGGCCGACCGGCGAGGATTTCCGGCGGATGTGGCCGGCGGTGCTGCGCGGCACCACGATCGGCTCGATCCTCGGCGTGCTGCCCGGCGGCGGAGCAACGCTCAGCGCGTTTGCGGCCTACGCGCTGGAGAAGAAAGTCCGCGCGCAGACCCGTCGCGCTTCGGCAAGGGCGCGATCGAGGGCGTGGCCGGTCCGGAGTCGGCCAACAACGCCGGCGCGCAGACGTCGTTCATCCCGATGCTGACGCTCGGCATTCCGGGCAACGCGGTGATGGCGCTGATGATCGGGGCGCTCACGATCCACGGCATCCAGCCCGGCCCGCAGATCATGACCGAGCGGCCGGCGCTGTTCTGGGGCATGATCGCCAGCGATGTGGATCGGCAATCTGATGCTGGTCATCATCAACCTGCCGCTGATCGGCATCTGGGTGCAGCTGCTCAAGGCTGCCGTACCGCTTCCTCTATCTCGCGATCCTGCTTGTTCTGCGCGATCGGCGTCTACACCGTAAACAACAGCCCGTCGGCGGTGATGCTCGCCGCATTCTTCGGGGTGCTGGGCTTCGTGCTGATGCGGCTCGAATGCGAGCCGGCGCCGATGATCTTGGGCTTCGTGCTCGGACCGCTGATGGAAGAGAACCTGCGCCGCGCCATGAAAATCTCGGGCGGCGACCCGGTGATCTTCGTACAGCGGCCGATCAGCCTCGGTCTTCTGATCGCCGCCGCATTGCTGCTCCTGCTCGTCGCGCTGCCGGCGATCCGCGGCAAGCGCGAGGAGGTGTTTCAGGAGGGGTAAGGCGTCGGGTTGTGTCGTCGTCACCGGGTCGCCGCGATGCCGCGCCGTGTCCCGGACGCGGTGCGGCACGGAGTGCTGCACCGCTGATCCGGGACCGTACCGATCTCGGCGCTTGGAACGGTCCCGGGTCTGCAGCGCACCGCCATAGCGCGTCAAAGACGCGCGTGAACGCGCTTCCGGCGCTGCGCCGCGCCCGGGACACGGTGGCCGATGGTGCCGCCGAGGCCGCCGCTATCGCGGCCGCGCGCCCGGCCGTGCCGGGAAGTGCTTGCCGAGCCAGTGGCGGATCAGGTCGGCGACCAGCGGGCTGCTCGTGCGAGAACATGAAATGGTCGACCTCCGCCATCAGGTGAAGATCGGTCGGCTGGCCGGCACGGCTTGAACAGGTCGACCGACTGCTCGGTCGGCGTCACCGAATCCTTGGCGCTGTGCAGCAGCAACAGCGGCCGCGGCGCGATGTTGCCGACCACGTCGTTGGCGCGAAACGCCATCATGCTCTCGACCGTCTCGAGCGGGAATTCCATGATCGAGCCGGGCGGCAGCAGGCCGCGCATCTTCTCCGGGATCGGCACCACGTCGTAGCGCGGCACCATCACGGTCTTGCCGGTGCGGGCGCGCTCGCTCTGGCCGTCGGCGATCATCTTCGTGAAGCGCGCCCAGGCCTGCCTCGCCGGGATGCTGGCGCCGGAATTTCTTCTCGCCGTCGCCCCAGCCGCCGGACGAGATGACCGCGGCGACGCGATCGTCGACGCCGCCGCCGTACACCGCCACCGCCGCCCCGAAGCTCTCGCCCATCAGCGCGATCTGCGTCGGCTCGACCTCCGGGCGCGTGGCGAGAAAGCTCAGCGCGTTGCGCGCGTCCTCCACCTCTTCGAGGCAGATGATCCGGCCGCGTTCGCCCGCGCTCTGCCCGCAGCCGCGAAAATCGAACCGCAGCGCGACATAGCCCAGGTCGCAGAAGAACGGCGCCGGGTTGCTTGCCGCCCGGCCCCTCCATGGTGCCACCGAAGCCGTGCAGGACGATGATCGCTGCGCGTCGTTCGCCTGGCTGCAGATCGTCCGGCCGGTGCATGACGCCGACAAGTTCGAGGCCGGCCGACGGAAACGTGACGCGCTCTTCCATGACGATTGCTCTGCTTGAATGGAGTGGCAGGCCGCGGCTACGTCGGCCGGTCAGGGCGACACCTCCTCCAGCACGCGGCCCTTGGTCTCGATCGCGAAGAGCCGCGGTGATGATGGCGGCGATCGCGGCCACCACGGCGAACGCCACGAACACCGATTGCAGCCCGCCGGCGATCATGAAGCCGACCGCGGTCGGACCGATCATCGAGGCAAGGCGCAGCCACGCGGTCGCGGTGCCGACGCCGAGCGCGCGCGCCCGCGTCGGGTAGAGCTCCGGCGTGTAGAGGTAGACGCCGAGATTGATGGTGCTGACGAAGAAATAGGCGATGCGTCATGTAGGTCAGCACCTGCATCGCCTCCGGGCTCGGCGACGGTGGCGAGCACGCCGAGGCTTGCAGCGGCGGCGGCGAAGGCGATCGCAAACCAGACGCGGCGGCCGACGTAGTCGATGCGTCAACGCGCAGATCAGCGTGCCGATGCAGCCCGACCGCCTGGGTGATCAGGCCGTAGCGCAGCGACACGTCGAGCGGCAGCTTGAACACCGTGCGGTAGATCGTCGGCAGCCAGATCGCCAGGCCGTAGTTGACGAAATAGGCCGAGAACCAGATCACCCAGACCACCAGCGTGCGGCGCAGATAGTGCGGGCCGAACAGGTCGGCCAGCGAGGCGCGCTCGATCTCGGGTCGACACGACCGGCTGCAGCGGCGGCAGCGGCTGTCCGGTCGATCTCTGCGGTCTCGCTGCTCGATCATCGACAGCGCGGCCTCGGCCTCGCTGTGGCGGCCGTGCACGGCGAGCCAGCGCGGCGATTCCGGCAGCAGCAGGCGCAGCACCAGCGCGAGCAGCGCCGGCAGCGCGCCGATGTAGAACATCCATTGCCAGCCGAGCGTCGGCACCACCCAGAGCCCGAGCAGGCTCGCGCCGACGAGTCCGATCGGGAACACCAGCTCGTACAGCAGCACGAAGCGGCCGCGATGCCGGGCGCGCGTCAGTTCGCTGATGTAGACCGCGGCGACCGGCACCTCGCCGCCGAGCCCGATGCCCTGGATCAGCCGGAACACCAGCAGCGACTGGTAGTCCCAGGCGAAGGCGCAGACGAAGCTCATGACCGCGAAGGTCGCGATCGACCAGACCATGGCGTGCATGCGGCCGAAGCGCTCGCGCGATCCAGCCGAAGAACAGGGCGCCGATCAGCTGGCCGAGGAAGCCCGCCGAGATCAGCAGCCCGATCTCGGGCGGCGTGAGCTTCCACATCGGCACCAGGACCGGCAGCACGGTCGCGATCGCCAGTGCGTCGAAGGCGTCGAAGAAGGTGGCGACGCCGACGATGATGCGGGTCTTGACGTGCCACCACGAGGTCGGCAGCCGCTCGATCCGCGCGACGACGTTGTCGACGGTTCCGGCCGGCGACTGCGCGCCCATGGTCATGAGTCCCCCCTCCCACATTCTTGTTGAACGACCATGCTATATCGTCGCACCGCGTTCCGGCGCGAGGCTGGTCTTGCCGCCGCGCCCCTGCTGGCATAGACCTGGACGCCATGTCTGAACCAAAATCGCTGAACGAAACCGCTGCTGCTCCCGCGCGCTTTGCGCCGCTGTTCTGGTGCCAGTTCTTTTCGGCGTTCAGCGACAATTTCCTCAAGAACGCGCTGGTGTTCCTGATCCTGTTCAAGATCGGCGGTTCGGCTGCCGAATTCGCTCGATCACGCTCGCCGCGGCGGTGTTCATCGCGCCCTACTTCTTCCTCTCGGCGTTCGGCGGCGAAATGGCCGACCGCTACGACAAGGCGGTGGTGGCGCAGCGGCTGAAGCTCGCCGAGATCGGCGTCGCGCTGGTGGCGATCACGGGCTTCGTGATGCATTCGGTGCCGATCCTGTTCGTGGCGCTGTTCGGATTCGGCGTGATCGGTTCGCTGTTCGGCCCGATCAAGTACGGCATCCTGCCCGATCTGCTGCCGCGCTCGGAGCTGCCGGCCGCCAACGCGCTGGTCGAGGGCGCGACCTTCCTGGCGATCCTGCTCGGCACCATCGTCGGCGGGCTGGCCGCCAAGGACGGCGGCGATCCGGCGTCGTTCGCCGGCCTGATGCTGGTGTTCGCGCTGCTGTGCTGGTCGTCGAGCCTGTTCATCCCGCGCGTCGGCTCGGGCGCGCCGGACCTCAAGATCTCGGCCAACATCATCGCCTCGACCGGACGGCTGCTGAAGCACCTGCGCGGCGACCGGCGGCTGTGGTGGGGCGCGCTGGTGACGAGCTGGTTCTGGATGGTCGGCGCGGTCGTGCTGTCGCTGCTGCCGCCGCTGGTCAAGAACGTCGTCGGCGGCACCGAGGAGGTGGTGACCGTCTATCTCGCGGTGTTCTCGATCGCGGTCGCGATCGGCTCGGGCCTCGCGGCCTGGCTCGCCAGCGGCCGCATCGTGATCCTGCCGACGCTGGTCGGCGCGGTGCTGCTCGCGATCTTTGCGTTCGATCTCGGCTGGGCCACCTACGGCGCGCCGCTCGCGCTGGTGCCTGCCGGCGTCAGCGAGGTGTTCTCGGGCACGCTCGGCTGGCGCGTGATGTTCGATCTCGCCGGTCTCGCCATCGCCGGCGGCCTCTACATCGTGCCGACCTTCTGCGGCGGTGCAGGCCTGGGCCGGCGCCGACCGGCGCGCGCGCGTGATCGCCGGCGTCAACGTGCTCAACGCCGCCTTCATGGTCGGCGGTACGATCGTGGTCGCGGCGCTGCAGGCGTTCGGGCTGACGACGCCGGCGCTGTTCATGCTGCTCGGCCTCGCGACGCTTGGTCGTCGCCTTCGCCATCGCCAAGACCATGCCGGCGAACTGGCTGATGGATTTTCTCTCGATCGTCTATCGCGCGCTCTATCGCGCCGAGGTGCGCGGGGTCGAGAACCTGCAGAACGCCGGCGTCAATCCGATCATCGCGCTCAACCACGTGAGCTTTCTCGATGCCGGCGCTTGCGATGTCGCTGCTCGGCAAGGAGCCGGTGTTCGCCATCGACAGCGCGATGGCGCAGAACTGGTGGGTCAAGCCGTTCCTGCGCTTCACCCGCGCCATGCCGCTCGATCCGACCAAGCCGATGGCGACGCGCACGCTGATCTATGCCGTGCGCGAAGGCAATCCGCTGGTGATCTTCCCGGAGGGCCGCATCACCGTCACCGGCAGCCTGATGAAAATCTACGACGGCGCCGGCCTGATCGCCGACAAGACCGACGCCTTTGTCGTGCCGGTGCGGATCGATGGGTTCGAGTACACGCCGTTCACCCGGCTGTCGCGCGCGCAGGTGCGGCGGCGCTGGTTTCCCAAGGTGACGGTGACCGTGCTCGAGCCGGTCAAGCTCACGGTCGATCCCGGCGCTCAGGGGCAAGTACCGGCGCCAGGCGGCCGGCGCGGCGCTCTACGAGATCATGTCCAACCTCGTGTACCGCACCACCTCGATCGAGCGCACCGTGTTCGAGGCGCTGGTCGACGCCGCCAAGATCCACGGCATGGGCCGCGTCGCGGTCGAGGACCCGGTCGCGGGCACGCTCAGCTACCGCAAGCTGTCTGATGGGCGCGGCGCGTGCTTGGCAGCAAGCTGATGCCGTTCGCGCCGGAGGGCAAGCCGGTCGGCGTGATGCTGCCGAACGCCAACGGCGCCGCCGTGACGCTGATCGCGCTGATGTCGGCAGGCCGGGTGCCGGCGATGATCAATTTCAGCGCCGGCGCCGGCCAACGTGCTGGCCGCCTGCAAGGCGGCGCAGCTCGACACCATCCTGACCTCGCGCACCTTCATCGAGAAGGGCCGGCTCGACGCGCTGGTCGCGGCGCTCGAGAAGGAGGTCCGGATCGTCTATCTCGACGACATCCGGCCGACCATCACGCTCGGCGACAAGCTGCGCGGCATGCTGCAGGCCAAGAAGCCGCTGGTGCCGCGCAAGCCCGACGACTGGGCGGCGATCCTGTTCACCTCGGGCTCGGAGGGCACGCCCAAGGGCGTGGTGCTGTCCCACCGCAACATGCTGGCGAACGCGGCGCAGGCGGCGGCCCGCATCGACTTCGGCCGGCAGGACAAGGTGTTCAACGTGCTGCCGGTGTTCCACTCGTTCGGGCTGACGGTCGGGCTCGTGCTGCCGCTGGTGTCCGGCGTGCGCATCTATCTCTATCCGTCGCCGCTGCACTACCGCATCGTGCCGGAGCTGATCTACGGCGTGAACGCCACCATCCTGTTCGGCACCGACACCTTCCTCAACGGCTACGCCCGCGCCGCGCATGCCTACGATTTCCGCTCGCTGCGCTACATCCTGGCCGGCGCCGAGCCGGTGAAGGAAGCGACGCGCAAGCTCTATCTCGAGAAGTTCGGGCTGCGCATCCTGGAGGGCTACGGCGTCACCGAGACCGCGCCGGCGCTCGCGCTCAACACGCCGATGTTCAACAAGTTCGGCACGGTCGGGCGCATGCTGCCCGGCATGGAGGCGCGGCTGGAGAAGGTCGAGGGCGTCGACGACGGCGGCCGGCTGTTCGTGAAAGGGCCGAACGTGATGCTGGGCTATCTACGGGTCGAGAATCCCGGCGTGCTCGATCCGCCGCCGGACGGCTGGCACGACACCGGCGACATCGTCAGCATCGACCAGCAGGGCTTCATCACGATCAAGGGCCGCGCCAAGCGCTTCGCCAAGGTCGGCGGCGAGATGGTTTCGTTCGCCGCGGTCGAGGCCATCGCCGCCGAGCTGTGGCCGGATGTGCTGTCGGCGGTGACCGCGGTGCCGGACGCCCGCAAGGGCGAGCGGCTGATCCTGGTGACGCAGAAGAAGGACGCCGACCCGCGGCGAGTTCCAGGCGTTCGCCCGTTCGCGCGGCGCGTCCGAACTGATGACGCCGGCCGAGATCGTCTTACATGGAGAAGCTGCCGCTGCTCGGCTCCGGCAAGGTCGATCTCGTGACGCTCGGCAAGATGATGCGCGAACGGGCCGCGCCCGCCGCTGCGCCGGCGCAGCCCGCGGTGGTGGCGTAGCGCATTCGGCCAGCGACCGAACCGCGCCAGGGTCGGGACGGACGCCTTCATATCGCGGGCGATGCTTGCTACGCTTTCCTCAACGCACGGAGGCACACCATGAACGTCAACGCCAAGCCGCAATCGACCTTCAAGCTCGAAATGGTCCATCCCGATCCGTCGCAGGCGCACAAGATGCCCTATGCGCCGGCGATCAAGATCGTCGGCGCCTGCGACCTGATGTTCCTGTCGGGGGCGACGTCGTCGCCGCTCTACCACAACCATCCGCATCAGGATCACGAGCACGTTCATCCGCATTCGATCGAGGAGCAGACCAGGAACGCGATGAACGCGATCAAGTCGATCCTCGACGAGGTCGGCGCGCACCTGGCGCGATGTCATCAAGGTGACGAAGTATCTCACCGACTTCCGCGAGGCCGACGCCATGCACAAGACCATGAACGCCTATTTCGGCGACTGGCTGCCGGCGTCAGCACCACGGTCTGCATCAACCAGCTCTCGTCGCCCGGCGCCCGCATCGAGCTCGACATGATCGTGGCGCTGCCGAAATCGGCGCCGAAGTAGCTGCGCGCGATCTTTCGTGTTTGATGGATCGCCGGGTCACGGCGCCATGGCGCGTCGAAGACGCGCGTGAACGCGCTTATGGCGCCGGCCCGGCGATGACGGCTGTGCCTACAGCAAAGCTACTCCGCGGCTTCGCGCTGCGGCTTGGGGGCGCTCTTCGCCCAGTAGTCGGGCTGCGCCTTCGAGCGTTTCAGCGCGTCTTCGGTTTCGAAGCCCGGCGCCATCGAGCCGTCCTCGCCGGCCAGGATTTGGTGATGTTCGATGTTGAGCGTGCGCAGCCAGCGCTGCTGACCCATCGTGATCGCGATGAAATAGCCGATCTCGACCAGCTCCGGCTCGCTGAAGTGCTTGTGCAGCCGCGCCCAGAACGTGGCGTCGACCGGCAAATCCCAGGTGATCGCCTCGGCGTAGGACAGCGCCGCCTTCTGCTTCTCGCTGTACTTCGTCGACGACTCGAAATTGATCAGGTCCCTGGTCTGGTCCTCGACCACCTCACCGGCCTTCTGCGCCTTGATCGAGCGCTGGTTGCCGCAGAATTCGCACAGCACCGAGCGCGATACGTAAAGCCGGCACAACTCCTTGATGCCGTGGTCCGCGACCCCGTTGTGGAATACGTCGCGCCAGGTGTTGGCGAACGACCAGAACGCCGCCGGCACGTGGGCACGCACGGCCTGGCTCTCCGGCCGCGGCGTGCCATAGGTGCGGCAACGCTCCAACTCGGCCCGCATGGCGGCGTCCATCGTGGCCGGATCAATATAGCTGATGTGGGGCTTGCTCATGGCGATGGTCCTCGGGTGCTCCCAATGTACTCTTGCCGGCAGGGCAGCCTGAATGACCGTTAGTCCTGTTGCGGCATCAGGGCAAGGGCGGCAACCGAGAGCACACCCTTCGCCCACCTAAGCGCCCACGCTGGACTCAAGCCCCGCGGCATGTCACCTGCATGCCCGCCCGTTGCGGAGCTGTGCATGTTCGAGGCCTTCAAGAATTTCGTCGCCGATCTCGCGAGCGGCGAGCGGCATCCGTCCGGCTTCGGCCCGGACGACTACCGGCTGGCGGCGGCGGCGCTCTTGGTGCACGCCGCGGTGATCGACGGCAAGTTCACCGAGGCGGAACAGCGCACGCTGCGCGCGCTGCTGCAGGAGCGGTTCGCGCTCGACGATGCCAAGGTTGACGACCTGATCCAGCAGGCGACCGCGGCCGAGCAGGAGTCGGTCGACCTCTACCATTTCACGCGGCTCCTCAACAGCAAGCTCGACGAAGAGGGCCGCGTCCGCATCATCGAGATGATGTGGCAGGTCGCCTACGCCGACGGGCAGGTCTCGGACTACCAGGACAACCTGATCTGGCGCGCGGCCGATCTGCTCGGCGTGTCGTCGCGCGAGCGCATCGCGCTGCGCCAGCGCATCGCTGAGGCCCGCAAGGGCGGGACCGGATGAGCGGCGGCGTCGCTATCGTCACCGGCGCTTCGGCCGGGATCGGCGTCGAACTGGCGCGTCTGTTTGCCCGCCACGGCCATACGCCTGTGCTTGTGGCGCGGCGCGAGGCGAAGCTGCGGGCGCTGGCGAGCGAGATCGCTTCGGCCGGTGGGGCACGACCAATTGTGCTGCCGCTCGATCTGTCGCAACCGGGTGCGGCCAAAGCGATCGCCGCGCTCCTGGCGGAGCAGAAGCTCGAGCCTGAGTATGTCGTCAACAACGCAGGCTTTGGCCTGGTCGGCCCGGTGACCGCACTCGACCGCGACGATCAGCTCGGCATGATCGACGTCAACGTTCGCACGCTCACCGAGCTTTCGCTGGCGTTCATCGAGCCTCTGGCGCGCCGCCGCGGCGGCATTCTCAACGTGGCCTCGGTTGCGGGTTTCCTGCCGGGTCCGCAATCGGCGGTCTACTACGCGAGCAAGGCCTACGTGCTTTCGTTCAGCGAGGCGCTGCATCGCGAACTGAAGCCGCGGGGCGTGCGCGTGACCTGCCTCTGTCCCGGTCCGGTCGCGACCGAATTCCAGGCGCGCGCCGGCCTGCCCGCCGGCGAGGCGTCCTGGCCGCTCGCTGTCTCCGCCCGGCGCGTCGCAGAGGATGGCTTCCGCGGGCTGATGGCGGGACGGCGTCTGGTGATTCCGGGCCTGCTCAACCGGGCCGTGGCCTTCATGTCGCGCGTGACGCCGCGCACGATCCTGCTGGGCTCGCTCGACCGGCGCCAGACCCGGCGGCGATCGAGGTCTGTGCATGCGTCATGACCCTTGCGCGGGCGCGCTCTTGCAATCGCGCGCGATCGAGGTAGGAAGTGCTGGCATGCCGATTGCTTACTGATTTGCATGATCCTTTTCGCGCCATGAAAGCCCCAACCCCCGTCCTGATTGTCCTGCATGGTGAGCAGTCGACCCCGGGGCGCGTCGGCATTGCGCTGAGGAACCGCGGCTTCGTTCTCGACATCCGCCGGCCGCGCTTCGGCGATACGCTGCCGGACTCGCTCAAGGGCCATGTCGGCGCCGTCATCTTTGGCGGCCCGCAAAGCGCCAACGACGACGACGAGATCGTGCGCCGGGAGATCGAATGGATCTCGGTGCCGCTCAAGGAGCGCAAGCCCTTCCTTGGCATCTGCCTCGGGGCGCAGATGCTGGCGCGTCACCTCGGCGCGCGCGTCTACAAGCATCCCGACGGTCACGCCGAGGTCGGCTATTACCCGATCCGTCCGACGCCGGAAGGCCGCGCCACCTGCCGGACTTGGCCCGATCACGTTTATCAGTGGCACCGCGAGGGCTTCGACCTGCCGCACAATGCCGTGCTGCTGGCCGAGGGCGATTCGTTTCCGGTGCAGGCGTTCAGCTATGGCGGAACGGCCTATGCGCTGCAGTTCCACATGGACGTGACGCACGCCACGATGTGCCGCTGGACCACCCGCGGCCATGCCCGCATGGAGATGCCTAACGCCAAGCCGCGCGATCAGCACTTCGAAGGCCGGCTACTGCACGACGCAGCCTGCCGGATGTGGCTTGCGGAGTTCGTGGAGCACTGGCTCCACGCGCACGCCGAGCGGCCAACGCAGGCGGCGCGTCCCGAGCGGGCCGGCGGCCGGCGTCAGCGCCGTCTCGTCTCCAGCGTGTCCGCGAAATAGAGTTCCGAGAACGCCCGCCGTCCGATCGCGACCACGACCAGCGCCCCGATCCCGCCCAGCAGCACGGCCGGGATTGCTCCGAGCCAGGACGCCATCACGCCGGCACGGAACTCGCCGAGCTGGTTCGACGCCTGCACAAACAGCGAATTGACCGCGCTGACCCGGCCGCGCATCGCGTCGGGCGTCTCAAGCTGGATCAGGGTCTGGCGGATCACCACGCTGACCATGTCGGAGGCGCCGAGCACCGCCAGCGCCAGCATCGAGAGCAGCAGCGAGGTCGACAGCGAGAACACCACGATCGAAAGGCCATACGTCGCGACCGCGGTAAACACGATCCGTCCGATATGGCGCCGCGGCGACCAGCGCGTCATGACGAGCGCGACGCACAACGCCCCCACGCCGGGCGAAGCCCGCAGGAGGCCGAGCCCCCAAGGGCCGGCATGGAACACGTCACGCGCGAATACCGGCAGCAGCGCGGTGGCAGCACCCAGGACGACGGCGAACAGGTCGAGGGCGATCGCGCCGAGAACGAGCTTGTTGTTCATCACGTATGAAAATCCGGCAAACAGCATGGTCACGCTGAGCGGTTCGCGCGCGGCGGGCACGCGCTCGATCCGGATCATGCTCACCAGCAGGCCGGCCGACACGTAGAGGGCGCAGCATAGCGAATAGACCAGAACCGGGCTCACGGCATAAAGCAGGCCGCCGAGCGCGGGGCCTGCGATCACAGCGAGCTGGGTGGCCGAAGACGAGGCCGCGGTCGCACGCCCGAGCAACGGCAGTGGAACCACCGCCGGCAGCAGCGTCTGGAACGTGGTGGCCTCAAACGTGCGGGCCGCTCCGATGACCAGCACGACCATCAGCAGCGCATCGCGGCCAAGCCAGCCGCCGGCCGTTCCGGCCGCGAGCGTGGCTCCGGCAAGGCCAGCCACGAAATGACAGGTCCGCACGATCTTGCGCCGGTCGTAGCGGTCGGCGATGTGGCCGGCCACCAGCACGAGGCCGATGGCCGGCATGAACTGGAACAGCCCCACGAGGCCTAGATCGAACGGGTTGTTGGTGATCTGATACATCTGCCAGGCGATCGCGACCGTCTGCATCTGCAATGCGACGGTGGCGGCGATCCGCGCGAGCCAATAGAAGGCGAACGGCCGATGGCGGTGCAGCGGCGCGCCGAGCGTGTCCAGACTCATCGAAAAGTCACAACCTTGGCTGTCCGACGGCGAAATGGAACCCCGGTTCCCGCGATTGTAGGACATTTCGACCGCGGTCGATCGTGCTATCTTCGGCCAAAATCGGCCTCAGAAAGGCACGATGATCCACGCGCCGAGGCCGGCGTTCGTCCGCATGTGGGGCGGCGCGGCCATCTAGAGAGCCGAACGTCGCTGCGGCGGCAGAAGACGCCGGAATCGGACATGGTCTGTTGCAGGGGTGCGCGATGCACGACCTGAAGCGCGAGCAGCGTGCGGGCAGAGTCGCATTGTCGCTGGAGCAGACGCTTCGCGCCTCCGACGATATTCTCGAACTGCTGCCGGTCGCGACGTGCATCTGCGACACCCGGGGCCGTATCATCCAGTACAACCGCCGCGCCGTCGAAATCTGGGGCCGGGCGCCGCAGCCCGGCGACACCCACGAGCGCTTCACCGCTTCGTCGAAGTTCTTCGACGACGACGGTAACGAGCTGTCGCAGTCGAAGCTCACCGAGGTGCTGACGACCGGCCGCGCCGTCCGCGACGAGGAGGTGATGGTCGAGCGGCCCAACGGCGCACGCGTCACGGTGCTGATCAACATCGATCCGCTGCTCGACGCCAACGGCAATCTGGTCGGCGCGGTCTGCTGCTTTCAAGATGTCACCGAGCGCAAGCGCGTGCTCGAGGCGCTCGATCGCAGTCAGCAGGATCTGCGCCAGCAGGAGCAGCGCTGGAACGCCACCTACGAACACGCCGCGATCGGGATCGTCGAGATCGACATGGAAGGGCGCTTCCTGCGGGTCAACGAGGCGATCTGCGCCATCACGGGCCTGAGCCGCGAGCAGTTGCTCGGCTGGCGGCTGTTTGCGCGCACGCACCCGAGCGATCGCGACGTCGACGAAGAGCTTTACCGTCGGCAGGTGGCGGGCGACATCGGGTTCTACTCGCTGGAGAAGCGCTTCGTGCGCGCCGACGGCCGGGTGATCTGGATCGCGGTGCGCTCGTCCACGGTCCGCGACGCCGACGACAACTTCCTCTACGGCGTGCGCGTGGTGCAGGAAATCACCGAGCGCAAGGAGGCGGAGGAGCGGCAGAAGCTGCTGGTCGACGAACTGAACCATCGCGTCAAGAACACGCTTGCGACGGTGCAGTCGCTCGCCACCCAGACCGCGCGCGGCGCCAACTCGCCCGAGGGCTTTCGGCACGCCTTCGAGGGCCGCCTGATCGCGCTCAGCCAAGCGCACGATCAGTTGACGCGCCGGCACTGGCGCAATGCCGACCTGCGCGACATCATCGTAGCCACCACCGCGCCGTACCTCGCTAGCGCACAGGACCGGATCGTCATCAGGGGCGACGACCTTGCGATCCGTCCGCGCACCGCATTGACCCTCGCCATGGCGCTGCACGAGCTGACGACCAACGCCGCGAAGTACGGTGCGTTGTCGACGCCGTCGGGACAGGTCAGCGTCGGCTGGAGCGTCGTCCGCGAGGCCTCGCAGCCGCCGCAGCTTCACATTGAATGGCGCGAGCAGGGCGGGCCGCCGGTGGAAGCGCCAAGCCGCCGCGGCTTCGGCACGCGGTTCATCGAAGGCAGCGTCGCGGCCGAATTGCAGGGTGTCGCGCGGCTCAATTTCGACGCCGAGGGCCTGCATTGCACGATGGACATTCCGCTCGATCAGAGCGAGCTTGAGTCATAGGGCATCCATCGTGGCCAGCATCGGTTTGCTGAGCTGTGACGCTTTCCAACTCGTTCGAGACAATCCGCGTTTGTCATGGCCGGGCTTGTCCCGGCCATCCACGTCTTTCGTTGCGATTAAGACGTGGATGCCCGGCACGAGGCCGGGCATGACGGGATTCGGATTGATTAGGGCGAAATGAAAACGCCCTGGTCGGGCGACGCGCTCAGAACTCTTCCAGCAGCCGGCCGAGCCCCGGGATCTTGTCTGCGATCTTGTTCTGCCGCAGGGCGTGCCAGTAGGTCGCGGTGTTGATCGCGATCACGGGCTTGCCGAGCCACATCTCGGCCGCCACGGCAAGCCGCACCATGCTGAGGTTGGTGCCGACCTGGACGATGGCGTCGACGTCGCGCCCGTTGCCGTTGAGCTCGATCAGCCGTTCGCGCAGCTCATCGGGCGTCACCTCCGCGATGGCGGTCCAGCTCTTGCACTGCAGGTACACGTCGCGCACCACTTCGAAGCCGGAGTCGGTGAAATAGCCCGCCACCTGGGCGTTGGCGACGGGATAGTACGGCGACAGGATCGCGATCCGCTTGACGCCGCCATAGGCCTTGAGTGCGGCGGTGCAGGAGTGCGATCCGATGCTGATGTTGACGCCCGCCTCGCGCTCCACCTTGGCCTGAAAGGCATCCGCGCCGGCAGCCCCGCCGAAGAAGGTGACCGCGGACATGCCCATCACCAGATAGTCCGGCGAGCACGTCATGACGCTGCGTACGGCCTCGAGCACGTTCTTGCCGATGACATCCGTGCCGGCCATGAACGTCTCGTTGCTGACCGCCTGGGCGTTGGGCGTGAAAATGCGGCTGTAGTGATTGGTGACGCCGGGCGGGCGCATCATCTCGAAGTCCGGCTGAACGACGGTGTTGGTCGACGGTCCGAGCACGCCGAACTTGCGCCGCCAACCGAGAACGTCCCTCATCGCAACGCCGCTCCTGCGCAACAATTTCTAGCCCAGCCGCGGCCGAGTGTGCGAGGGTTTGGCGCAGAGCGTCAAGTTGTGACCAAGGACCCCTCCATACATGTCGAACGAGAATGATCGCGTCGTCGTGGTCGGCGCCGGACCGGTCGGACTGACCGCGGCGCTCGCGCTCAGCCGGCGCGGCATTCCGACCGTACTGCTGGCGGCCGAGCCTGAGCCCGTGATGGAACTGCGCGGCTCGACCTTCCACCCTCCGACGCTCGATCTCCTGGACGAGTTCGATCTCGTGCCGCGCATGATCGCGGTCGGGCTGAAGGCCCCGACCTGGCAGTTCCGCGACCGCGAAACCGGACCGGTCGCGACCTTCGATCTCTCGCTGCTTGCAGGCGACACCAACCATCCGTACCGCGTGCAATGCGAGCAGTGGAAGATGATGCGCTTTGCCGAGGAAGCGCTGCGCGCGGTGCCCGGCCACGATATCCGCTTCAACCATCGCGTGACTGAGGTCCGGCAGGACGGCGACGGTGTCGCCGTGACCGCGGAGACACCGGATGGGCCGGTGTCGGTCACGGGCCGCTACGTGGTCGCGGCCGACGGCGCGCACAGCGCGGTGCGCCGTGTGCTCGGCGTCGAGTTCGAAGGCTTCACCTATCCGGAACTGTTCCTGATTGCTTCGACCGATTTCCGGTTCGAGAGCACGCTGACCGACATCGCCTATGTGAACTACATCGCCGACCCCAACGAATGGCTCGTGCTCTTGCGCGTGCCCGATCTCTGGCGCGTGCTGGTCCCGGCGCCCGAGAACGCCGACCGCGAAAAGCTTCTGTCGGACGAGACGCTGCAGGACGTGCTGCACCGGGTCGTACCCCGGCCGGAGCCTTATCGGATCGCGCACCGGTCGCTCTATCACGTGCATCAGAAGGTGGCGAAGAGCTTCCGGCACGGCCGCGTGCTGCTCGCGGGCGATGCCGCGCACATCAATAATCCGCTCGGCGGCATGGGCATGAACGGCGGCATTCAGGACGCCATCAATCTTGCCGACAAGCTGAAGGCGATCTGGGACGGCGCCGACGATCGCCTGCTCGACCGCTACGACCGGCAGCGGCGGACCGTCGCGGTCGAAGCGGTGCAGCAGCAGACCCACCGCAATCAGCAGGTCATCAGCGAGCGCGACCCCGCGGTCCGCCAGAAGTCGCTCGATACCATGCGACGGACGGCGGCGGACAAGACCTCCGCCCGCGAATATATGCTGCGGTCGTCGATGATCAGCAGCCTGCGACGCGCCGCCGAAATCGAGTAGGCGCGTTTCGCCGCTTCGAACGTGTCGCTCTACTTACGCCTGGTAGCGGCTTTCGCGGTCCCAGTATTCCGGGAAGCCCACGACCTTCTGAAGGTCGGCGAACGACACCGCTGCAGGCATCGGCACCGCCGCGCCGGGTCGCAGCGCAGTGAGCGTCGCCTGCATCGCCGCGATCGCCGACGACAGCAGCATCACCGGATAGAGCGCGAGCTTGTAGCCGATCTCCTGCAGCTTCGCCGGCGGCAGGATCGGGGTCTTGCCGCCCGGCACGAGGTTCGCCATGCACGGCTTGGACATGGCGGCGCAGAAGCGCCGCATCTCGTCCTCGGTCTCCGGCGCCTCCAGAAAGATGATATCGGCGCCCTCGGCCTCGAAATCCTTGCACCGCTCGAGCGCGTCGTCGAAGCCGTGCACCGCGCGCGCGTCGGTGCGCGCCATGATCAGGATATCGGCCTCGGCGCGGGCCTCGACCGCGGCGCGGATTTTCATGCGCGCCTCTTCGCGGGAGACGACCTGCTTGCCGCGGGTGTGGCCGCACTTCTTCGGGCTCACCTGGTCTTCGATCATGACGCCGGCGGCGCCGGCGCGGGCATATTCGATGACGGTGCGCTGTACGTTCAGCGCGTTGCCGTAGCCGGTGTCGCCGTCGGCAATCAGCGGAACCTTGCCCGCCGCGCTGCAGCAGCCGCGCAGGCTGTCCAGCATCTCGGCAAACGAAATCAATCCGGTGTCCGGCAGCCCCAGCCGCGCGGCCGAGACCGCAAAGCCGCTCATGAACGTGACCTTGTAGCCGGCGCCGGCCACAAGCTTGGCCGAAAGCGCGTCGTAGCACCCCGGCATGACCTCGACGTTGGGCTCCGACAGTAGCTCGCGCAATCGCTCTGCTGGTGTCACGGTCGTTTCCTCCGATCTTAACGACCGCGCGTTGGTTTTGGCGTTGCGGGCAGGCACCCGCTGCGCGGCCTATTGGGGAGCGGCTATGCCGGCAGCCTTGATGGCGGCGGCGAAAGACTCATAGTCCTTCCTGAACACGGCGTCGTTCTGTTCCTTGGTCAATCCGCCGGGGATGATACCGAGCCGGCTCAGCCGCTGCGAGATTTCCGGCGATCTTGGCGAGCGCGGCGATCTCGTTGCGGACCGCTGCAACGATCGGCTCTGGCGTGCCGGTCGGGGCGAGAAAGCCGTTCCAGGAGGAAAACTCGAAACCCGGCAGCGTTTCAGCGACGGCCGGGATATCGGGCGCGGCGAGAACGCGCTCGGCGGTGCCGACCGCGATCAGCCGGACCTTGTCGCTGTTGATGTGCGGCAGCAGCGAAGACGAGTTGCCGAAATAGAGATCGACCTGACCGGCAACCAGATCGGAAATCGCCTGCGGCTCGCTCTTGGCCGGCACCATGACGAGGTCGATGCCGGCGCGCGCAAACAAGCAGCACCGGAGCGAGGTGACTGATGTTTTGCGTGCCCGCGACTGTGTAGTTGAGCTTTCCGGGATTGGCCTTGGCGTAGGCGATGAACTCGGGCAGCGTCTTGACGGGCAGGTCGCGCTTGATCGCGATCATCTGCGTACCGGTGCCCATGTTGGTGATCGGCACGAGCTGTTTCTGCGGATCGAAATTGAGCTTCTGCAGTTGTGGCGTGAGCACGATCATCGAGGACGCCGCAAACAGCAGCGTGTAGCCGTCAGGCGCGAGCTGCAGCCACCATGCCCGGTGCCCAGCGCGCCGCCCGCGCTCGGCCGGTTCTCGACCACGAAGGTCTGTCCGAGCTTCGACGACAGGTGCTGCGAGGCGAGGCGCGCCATCATGTCGGTGTTGCCGCCGGCCCCGAACGGGACCACCACGGTGACCGGCCGTGCCGGCCACTCGGACGCGCCGAGCGGCAGCGTGAGTGCTGAGGCGATCGCCAGAGCGAACAACGGCATGAGCAACAAGTGGCGACACTTCATCGTGGTCTCCGGTGCTGACTGGAGGAGGACGGCCCCCAATCAGGCAAAGCAAGTCTCATGCCCTTATTGGCTGTTGCGCAAAGGCTACGCGAGGCGCACTGCCGGCACAAGCTATGGTCTGCAAACGCGACCGGCCGGCCGGTATACAAACGCCATTTCATGGATATCATTTTCTTGTCGCGCTCCCCGTCATCCGCAACAACGGAACCATTCCAATGAAATACGCCTACGTGCCGATTTCCCAGCGCAAGCCGCTGCGCTGGCCGAACGGCAAGCGGCTCGCCGTGATGATCACCACCAATCTCGAATACTGGGATGCGACCAAGGATACGCCGAAGCCGTTCTATCCGGGCGGTCCGGGCATCGTCGGCGGCGACCTGCCCGGCAACGTCTATGACAATCCGAACTACACCTGGCGCGAGTACGGACAGCGCGTCGGCGTCTGGCGCATGTTCGATACTTTTCGACCAGTTCGGCGTGCCCTCGACCTGCACGATGAACGCCAAGATGGGGTTGGAGCGGCGCGCCGTGATCGATGCCGCGCTCAAGCGCGGCTGGGAAATCGTCGCGCACAATTACGTGCAGACCGAACTGCTCGCCGACTACTCGTTCGACGAGACACAAGGAGCGCGAGGTGATCCGCGAGACCCTGCGCGTCTACAAGGAGGTCTGCGGCAAGCCGGCCAAGGGATGGCTCTCAAGCTCGCTTCGCTGCACGCTGAACACCGTCGACATCCTCGCCGAGGAGGGGCTGATCTTCACCACCGACCTGCTCAACGACGATCAGCCCTATCTGATCGAGACGCGATCCGGCAAGACGATCGTGTCGATTCCCTACACGTCGGAGGTCAACGACTTCACCGTGTTCATGCGGCAGGGCCAGGACGTCGACGGCGCATTCAAGGTGTTCAAGGAGCAGTTCGACTGGCTCTATCGCGAGAGCGCGGCCAGCGGGCGCTTCATGAACGTCGGCCTGCACCCGCACGTGGTCGGCCAGCCGTTTCGCATTCGCGCGCTGCACGATTTCCTCGCCTACGTCAAGGCAGTTCGACGATGTCTGGTTCGCCACCCGCGAGGAGATCGCCGAGTGGTATCTGAAGAACCACCACACCCACATCGGTTGAAATCGGCCTCCGGCCGGCCTTCTGGCGCGGAGCAGAAATTGCAGATAACATTTTTGCGAAAATCGTGCGCCTTCCCGACCGAAGGCGCGCCCGAGGCAAAGAGGAGATGTCGATGCGTGTCGTGATGGCCATGTTTGCGGCCCTGCTGGCCGTGTCCTGAGCTTTGGCGAAGCGGCTGCGTCCGCCGAGGGCAAGCGCGTGCTGCTGCTCGGCACAACCAATGCCAATCCCTACATCGGCGCCTGGACGGCGACCTTCACCAAGTTCGCCACCGCCGCCGGCATGAAGGTGACCAACCTGAGCTGCGAACTACGATGCCGCGGTGCAGTCGCAGCAGATCGACGACGCGATCGCGCAGAAGTACGACATCATCGTCGTCTGCTATGTCAACGACCAGGCGATCGTGCCCGCTTTGACGCGCGCCAAGGCGGCCGGCATCCCGGTGGTGCTGTGGGCGACGAACATCAAGAAGGACTACGAGGATCTCTTCACGTCCTACATCGGCACCGATCACGCCGAGCTTGGACGGCTCGCCGGCGAGAACATGGTCAAGGGACTGGCGGCGGCCGGCAAGACCAAGGCGCAGATCGTCGCAGTCACCGGCGTCGCGCAGCAGATCAACGTGCAGACCCGCATCGAGGCCTTCAAGGCGGTGCTCGCGAAGAATCCGGGCTTCGAGCTCGTGGCGAACGAAGACGGCAAGTGGAACACCGCCTTGACCGAGAAGATCACCGGCGAACTGCTGGTGCGCTTCAACGCCCGCGGCGGCGTCGATGGCGTGTTCGCGATGGCGGACAATCAGGCGACCGGCGCGATCCGGGCGATCGAATCCGCAGGTCTCAAACTTGGCGTCAGCCAACAAGGGCATCGTTGTGGTCGCGAGCAACTGCATGAAGGACGGCATCATCCACATCAGGGCCGGCCGGCAGTACGGCACCGCGACGCAAATCCCGACCGAGGAGGCCGAGGCCGCGGCCAAGAAGATCGCCGCGCATTTCAACGGCCAGACGCTGCAAGAAGTACGAACTCGTGCCGGTATTCGGCATCGACCAAGGAGAATGTCGAACAGTTCGCCGCGGGCTGCTCGTACTAGGGTCAAGCAACGGCGGGGGATGCGGTCGATAGTCCCATGGCAGAAGGAGCCGAGGCCGACGATCGATTGGCTGCGCGGGTTGACCGGCGCCGCCGATCCTCGCCGTCGAAGGCGCAACCAAGCGGTTCGGCCCGAACACGGTTCTCAAGAACGTCACGCTGTCGATCGACGCGCAGGAAATCCGCGCCATCTGCGGCGAGAACGGCGCGGGCAAGAGCACGCTGGTCAAGGTCTTCACCGGCGTGCACCAGGTCGACGAAGGCATCGTCCTGGTCGACGGCGAGCCGACGGAAATCCGCCGATCCCCAGCATGCCCAGGACCTCGGCATCGCATTCGTCGCGCAGGAGCTGAGCTTGGCACCGGCGCTGTCGGTGCTGGACAACATCTGGCTCGGAAATCGGCGACGTCCCGCTGTTTCACCGCCGCGCGGAGCTGCGCGAGCGCGGCGCGCACGGCGCTGGAAAAGGTCGGCCTCGGCGACCTGCCGCTCGACACGCCGGTATCCGCAGCTCAGCATCGGCCGGCGGCAGCTGATCGAGCTGGCCCGCATGCTGACCCGCGACGCCCGCGTGTTCATTCTCGACGAGCCGACGGCGACGCTTTCGGACGTGGAAATCGAGCGCATCTTCAGCGCGCTGCGCGCGCTCAAGGCGGGCGGCAAGTCGGTCATCTACATCACGCATCGGCTCGGCGAGGTGTTTCAGATCTGCGACACCGTGTCGGTGCTGCGCAACGGCGAGCTGGTCGGCACGCGCCGCATTGCCGACATCGATCGCGGCCATCTGATGGAGATGATGCTCGGACGCAGCCTGCGACGACATGTATCCGGCGCTGGGAAGACCGGCCGGGCGAGCCATGCTCGTGGTGAAGAACCTGCGCGTGCCCCGGATCGTGCACGACTTCAACCTCGTGGCCCAGCGCGGCATGGTGATCTGCATTGCGGGCCAGGTCGGCTCCGGCGCGATCGAGGTGCTGCGTTCGCTTGCCGGCCTTGTGCCGGACGCGACCGGCGAGGTCGCGGTGACGGGCAAGCCGGTGCGGCTGCGCTCGGTGGCGGAGGCACAGGCCGCCCGCATCCAGTTCATCTCGGAGGACCGGGCCGGCGAGGGCATCTTCCTCCGGCTGAGCGTCGGCCAGAATCTCGTGGCGACGCGCCTCGTCGAGCACAGCCGGTTCGGGATGTTGAACCATCGCGGGCTGCGCGCGAGCGCGTCGGCGCAGGCGTCCGCAGTCGGCGTCGATCTCGCGCGGCTGCGTTCGCAGGCCGACGAGCTGAGCGGCGGCAACCAGCAGAAGCTCGCGTTCGGCCGCTCCATCGGGCACCAGCAACCGGGCGTGCTGCTGATGAACGAGCCGACCCGCGGAGTCGATGTCGGCGCGCGCGCGGAAATCTATCGCCTGATCCGCCAGTTCTGCGACCGCGGCTATTGCCTTGTCATGGCGTCCTCCGACATCGAGGAGGTTCTCGGCATGTCGGACGTGATCGTCAGCATGTACCGCGGGCGGCAGGTCGGCCACTATCGCCGCGGCGAGGCGAGCCTGCAGCGTGTGCTGGCGGACATCACCCATCCGGTTGCAGCGGCATGAGCGGCGAGGCCGCGCCAGCGCCGGCCCTGCCAGCCCGCGCTATCCCGCGCGCGCGGTTTCGCCTGAGCGGCGCCCGCGCCCGCCGGCTGTTCCAGGGCATCCGCATAGTGGGCGTCCTGGCGATTGCGATTTTCGCGCTGACGACGCCGGGCTTCACCTCGCAGCTCAGTCTCAACGCGCTGCTCAACGCGATTTCGTTCATCGGCTGCGTCGCCGTCGGCATGACGTTCATCACACTGACCGGCAACATCATGTCGCTTTGCCTCGGCGCGACGCTCTCGACCTCGGCGCTGGTGTTCCTGGCAAGCCTGTCGTTCGGCATCCTGCCGGCGTTTCTGCTCGGGCTGTCGTTCGGTATCGTGGTGACGGCGATCCAGGGCGCCGTCATCGGATATTTCAAAGCCAACCCGATCCTGGTCAGCATCGCGGGCCTGTCGTTGTTGATCGGCGGGGCGGAACTCGTCACCGGCGGGGTGCGCATCTATCCGGGCGGCAGCGGGCTCGAGGTGTTCAAGGGCCGCATCGCGGGCATTCCGATCGAGGCTCTATATTTCTTCGCGACCGTCGTGATCGGCCAGACCATTCTGTCGTGGACGCGGGTTGGACGGGCGATGACCATGGTCGGCAGCAATTCGCGCGCCGCCAACGCGGTCGGCGTGAGCCCGGGGTTTGCGATCACCGTGGCCTATGCGCTGGCGGGCGCGTTTTCGGCTGTGGCGGGCGTGCTGCTCGCGGCGCGTTACGGTTCGGGCGACATGGAGCTTGGCACGGGCTACGACTACACCGCCATCGCCGCGGTCCTGGTCGGGGGAACCGCGATCCAGGGCGGCTCGGGCTCGGTGGTGCGCACGCTGATCGGCGTCACCGTGATCGCCACCATCGAGGTCGTGCTGCTGCTGCGCGGCTTCAGCCAGCAGCTGCAGTATCTGTTCACCGGGCTGATCGTGCTCGCCGTCATCATGCTGCACAGCATCGGGGAGCGGCGCTGATGCTGGCGAATGGGGCAAAGGCCCTGCTGTCGCCGTCGGTGCGTCCGTTCGCCATCATGGCGGGCGCCATCCTGGTGCTGGCTGCGATCGATCGCGGCACCGGCTTCTTCTTCAGCGTCGGCACGGTCTTCAGCGTCATGCAGCTGTTCGCCACGCTCGGCCTCGTGGCGCTGGGGCTTGGCCTGTCGATGCTGGTGCGGGAGTTCGACCTGTCGGTGGCCGGCATGGTGGGGCTCGCCGGCTGCATCGCGGTGATGACCGGCGTCGGCAACCCATGGCTTGGCGCGGCGCTCGGCGTCGGCGCGGGGATCGTCGCCGGCACGCTGCAGGGTCTGATCATGACGCGGCTGGGCTTGAGTTCGGTCGGCGTGACGCTCGGCGGCCTCCTGACGCTGCAGGGCATCACCTACGTGCTCACCGAGAACAAGACCGTCAGCTATCCCAACCTGCCGGTGTCGCTCGGTTTGAACGAGCCGGTGGCTGGGCTCTTTTCGGCGCGCAGCGCCATCGTGCTCGCCGTGTTCGTGCTGACCGCCGCGGTGATGACCTACACCCACATCGGGCGCGACGTGATCGCGACCGGCAGCGACCGGCGCGCCAGCCGGATCGCCGGGCTGAACACCGACCGCGTCATCATTGGCGTATTTGCCGCCTCGGGCGCGTTTGCCGCGCTCGCCGGCGTGCTGCTGAGCTACAGCCTCGGCGCGGCTTCGCCGGTCGCGCTCGCCGACGTGCTGGCGCCCGCGGCCGCTGCCGCGATCGTCGGCGGCGTTTCGGTCGCGGGCGGGCGCGGCGGAGCGATGGGGATCGCGGCCGGCGTGTTGACGCTCTGCATCCTGCGATCGGGCCTGAGCGCGATCGGTGTCTCTCCCCACGTCCACGAGCTCGTCACTGGCGTCATCCTGATCGTGATCGCGGTGCTTGACGCGCCTGATCTGGCGAAGCGCATCACCACCTGGCGGCTCGACTGGGCGGAGCGGCGCGCGCAGGTCCTTGCGAGAAGGTCATCCTGATGTCGCAGCAACCGCCGTCGTCCTACGATTTCGTGCCGCTGCCCGACCGTCCGCCGTTGATCTTTCCGGACGGTGCGCGGGTCGCGCTGATCTTCACCATCAATGTCGAGTACTGGGAGCCGTTCCGTCCCGGCCAGAAGGAGCCGCTGTTTCCCGGCGGCCCGGCGACGATCCCGCATGCCTTGCCGGGCGACGTGCTCGACACTGCGAACTGGACGTGGCGGGAGTACGGCCAGCGCGTCGGCATCTGGCGCCTCATCGACGTGTTCGACCAGGCCGGCATCGCGCCCTCGTGCACCTGCAACGGCCTGATCCTGGTCGAGCGACGGCGGATCGTCGACGCGATCAACGAGCGCGGCTGGGAGCTTGTGCCGCACAACTGGGCGCAGAACGATCTCCTGACCTACTACGCCCACGACCCCGCCGAGGAGCGCGCGGTCATCCGCCGGACGCTCGACAAATACCAGGAGGTGGTCGGCCGGCCGGCCAAGGCGTGGCTGTCGTCGGCGATCCGCGGCACGCGCCATACGCCGGCGTTCCTCAAGGAGTTCGGGCTCGTCGCCTATTGCGACTACCTCAACGACGACCAGCCCTATCTCATCGATACGATCCATGGGCCGATCGTCTGCGTGCCCTACTCGAACGACATCAACGACTTCAACATGTTCGCGCGCGGCGGGCTCTCGACCCGGGACGGCGTCGACATGCTCAAGCTCTGCTTCGATCAGCTTCACGCCGAGGGCGCCGTCACCGGCCGCATCATGAACCTGGGCCTGCACCCGCACGTGATCGGCCAGCCGCACCGGATCGCGGCGCTGCGCGAGTTCATTGCGTACGTGAAGGAGCGAAGCACGTGTGGTTCCCGACCCGCGAGGAGATCGCGACGTGGTACCTCGGGCAAGTGAATCGGACGCGCTGAAGCGTGCTTCGTATGTGAGTTTTGCCAAGCGCGGCGCATCCACAGCGGCAAAGCTTTGCACTGACGTTGCGACATACGTGCTTCACCCTCCCCCTCCAGGGGAGGGTGAAACGAGCGAGTCACATGCTCGATTGAATCTGAGACGAGACAATCATGCGCCGTACGGCGCTGCGCTACCGCCATCAGTCCTCCGGCGGATCGTTCAGCCCGTACACGGTCATCGCCGCCTCGCGGCTGACATAGCCGTTGCGGACATCGTCGGCGACCGCCTCGCGCGCGCGCAGCAACGGATCGCCGAACCCGGCGCCGCCGCTGCGCTCGAACCGGATCACGTCGCCGGCTTTCAGCAGGCGCAGCTCCAGCGGGCCCAGTTCCTCGGGATTAGGGCCATGCGGGTTGACCACGACGCGCGACAGCCGCGGCGAGCGTCCGCCCGCAAGCCCCTGCGATGCGAACCGGTGGTTCGACGAGCGCACCGTGAGCACGCTGTCCTCCAGAACCTCGAATTCGCGCGCGTAGCCAAGCCCGCCGCGGAAGGTGCCGGCGCCGGCGAAATCGCGCACCAGTTCGAAGGCGCGCACCCGCAGCGGGTATTCGCTCTCGAAAATCTCGACCGGCGCGCCCGGCGTGAAGTGGTTCATCGCCATCACCACGGCCACGCCGTCGTGCACGCTGGTGCCGCCGAGCGAGGTGTTGAGCAGCTCATAGAGCACCGCAGGCTTGCCGCCGCGCGCCTTGCGATAGCCGATGGTGACGGCGCCCGAACCCAGGCCGGAGGGCGCGACCGCGCGCCTTGGGTTCATCTTCGAGAGCGCCGAAAGCACGGTGTTGTAGACGAGATGCGCCGACGGGAAATAGAGGTTCATGGTCGCCGGATGGCGTGGATTGACCACGCTCGCTTCCGGGAACACGAAGTCGATCTGTTCGTTCAACCCGGCGTTGACCGGAATGGTGGGGTCGCAAGCCGCCAGCACGGCCATCGCCGACGCTGCGCGCGCCGTGCACGAGCCGACGTTGACGGGACCCGCACCCTGCGGCGCGGACCCGCTGAAGTCAATCGTGAGCCGTCCGCCGCGCTTCTTGATGAGCGCATGGATGCGCACCGGCTGGTCCTTGGTCACCCCGTCGTGGTCGAGGAAGCCTTCGGCCTCGACGTCGCCGTCGGCCCATTGCTGCAGCTCCGCTTCGAGCCGATGTGCGCTCCCCGCGATCAGTCGCTGCATCACCTCAAGCACGACCTCGCGCCCGTATTCGTCGCAGAGCGCGGCGAGCTTCTCGTGGCCGATGCGGGTCGCGCCGACCTGGGCCCGCAAATCGCCGAGCACGACCTCGGCGACGCGGCTGTTGTTGGCGATGATCGCCTCGACCGACTCCTCGATGCCCTGCGCGGTCTGAAACCGCACCGGCGGCAGGATCACGCCGTCGTGGTAGATTTCGCGCGCCGCAGCTCCTGCGGAGCCCGGCACGATGCCGCCGATGTCCGATTTGTGTGCGAGGCTCACGCCGAAGCCGATCAGTTCGCCGCGGTGGAACGCCGGCGTGATCGCGCAATAGTCCGACGCATGCGGCACGCCGCCCTTGTAAGGATCGTTGCAGACGAAGCTGTCGCCTGGACGCATGCGCTCCAGCGGATAGCGCTTGAGCGTGGCCTGCACCGACTGCTCGTAGGCGGTGTAGTGAAACTGGATGCCGCCGCTCAGGATGACGACGCGGCCGGCCTTGTCGGTGAGGCCTGCGGTGCCGTCCTTCAATTCGCGCAGGATCGGCGAATAGCCGCTGTGATAGAGCGCGTGCTCCATGGTGGATGCCGCCTCGCGCAGGCGGCTGGCGACGACCTCGGTCGTGATCGGATCGATGCTCATGCTGCGCCCCGTTCCTCGATGACGAGCGTGCCGTTCCCCTCGACGCTGACCGTCTGGCCGGTGAGTGCCACGGTCGTCGAATCGAATTGTTCGATCACGGCCGGCCCTTCGAAGCGGTCGCCGGCGAGAAGCCTCGCGCGGTCGAAGACGTTGACGCGGTCGAACGCCTGCCGCTCTGTATCGTAGAGCGGCCGCTGTCCCTGGATCGCACGGCCGGTGTTGCCGTCGGTGCGTGCAAGCTCCGGCAGGACAAGGCGCGGCACTGCGATTTCGGACTGCAGGCGAAAGGTCACGATCTCCGGGTTCTCGTTCGGCGCGCTCTGGCCGTAGACGTTCTGATGCAGCGCATCGAAGGCGTGCTTGACCGTGAGGCGTGCGGCCTCGTCGAACGGTGCCGGGCACGGCACGCACAGCGAATAGCCCTGGTGCGGATAGCGCAGATCGAGCAGCCGCGTCAGCCTCACCTGGCCGGGCGCAAAGCCCTCCTCCTTCGCCTCCTGCATGGCGTGTGCTTCAAGCGTGGCGAAAAGCTCGTTGACCCGGCCGACCGCGATGCGCGCAAGCGAGCCGATCTCCGACCGGAGGTACGAGTGGCGCACGCTCGTCTGCAGCATGCCTAGCGCGCAATTGAGGCCGGGGTAGCGCGGCACCAGCACGGTCGAAATGCCGACGCTGCGAGCGAGCGTCGCGGCGTGCAGCGGGCCGGCGCCGCCGAAGGCGATCAGCGCGAACGAGCGCGGGTCCTGGCCCTGCTCCTGCAAGGCAAGCCGGATGTCGACCGCCATATGGGTGTTGACGATGCGGATGATGCCCGCGGCGGTCTGCAGCGCGTCCATGCCGAGCGGAGCGCCGGTGCGCTCCAAAGCCGCACGCGCCGCTGCTTCGTCGAGCCTCAGCGTGCCGGCAAGCAAGGTTTCGCCCGACAGCGCGCCGAGCAGCAGATTGGCGTCGGTGACGGTGGCCTCGGTCCCGCCGCGGTCGTAGCACGCCGGGCCCGGCACCGAGCCCGAGCTGCGCGCTCCGACCTTGAGCAGGCCGTCCTTGCCGATTTCGGCGACCGTGCCGCCGCCCGCGCCCAGCGTGCGCACCCGCAGCATGGGCGTGCCGATGTCCTGGCCCGCGATCTGGCCCTGCGACATTTCGAGGATTGCGCCGTCGATGATGACGCTGATGTCGGTCGATGTGCCGCCCATGTCGAAGGTGACGACATGACCCCGTCTGGTGGTGCGCGCGAGGTCGGCGCCGGCGATCACCCCGGCTGCGGGGCCCGACAGCAAGGTCTGGTTCGGGTGGCGGGCGCCGAGCGAAATGCGCATCAGGCCGCCGTTCGACTGCATCAGAAACTTCTGCGGCGTCGTGATACCGCGGTCGTCGAGGCGCTTTTCCAGGCTGTCGAGATAGTTCGCGATCCGCGGCCCGACATAGGCGTCGATCACGGTTGTCGAGAGGCGCGGGTACTCGCGAATGACCGGCAGCACCTCGCTCGAGATCGAGATGCGGCAACCCGGCGCCTCCTGTGCCAGGATTTCGGCGGCGCGCAGCTCATGCGTCGGATTGACGAACGAAAACAGAAAGCACACCGCGATCGACTCGACGCCCTTGCGGGCAAGCCGGCGAGCCGACGAACGCAGCGCCTCCTCGTCGAGCGCGACGACGACGTTGCCCTCATAGTCGAGGCGCTCGATCGCCTCCTCGGTCAGGGATTGCGGAACCAGCAGCGGCGGCTTCCGGTAGAACGTGTCGAGCAGGTCCGCGCCGCGCGGCTGCGACCAGCCGCGTGCCTCGTAGACCGCGCGGAAGCCCTTCGTGATGAGCAGGCCAATACGCACGCCCTTGCCTTCGAGGAGCGCATTGGTGGCGACGGTAGTGCCATGCACGATCATGGCGATGTCGGCGGGCGCGACGCCGTCGGCGAAGAGCTTTTCCAGCGCATCGACCACGGCGAGCGACGGATCGTCCGGCACCGACGGCACCTTGGCCCGCCGCAGCGCGCCGCCCGCGTGGTCAAATGCAATCAGGTCGGTGAAGGTCCCGCCGGTGTCGACCCCGATGAGCCAATTCGCCAAGTCTAGTGCCCCGCTTCCGAAGTTCGGGTAGTGCCTCAGTTTGAAATTTGACAGGCTACGACGTACGGCCCCAAGCCTGCGCCTCAATTTTCCAGACGCCATCGCGCCTCGCGAACGTATACGCAAGAGTACCAGTCCGAACGATGGACTGGTCCTTAAGCGTTATAGTGAGCGTCCCCGAGATAACTGCATAAGCGGACGAGCCCTCGACATTCCAGAAGCCCATCTCGTAGGTCAGGTGCTCCTTGATTACGCCAAGGCCCTGACGCCATATCTCTACGTCAGCCATCCACTTGGCTGGAGCATTTGGGTTCAGCCAACGGTAGGGCGCAATACCGTCAATGATGATCGCGGTTTCCCCGAACACACTGAAGAGCAGGTTGTTGTCTTGCGTGTTGAAGGCTTTGATGTGCGAGTCGATTAGCCTTTGGATTTCGGCCGGCGGTTGGCGGGCCGTAGTCTGTTGTGGCGCTTGCGCAAGAGACACTGATACTGTTGACGCGAGCGCGGTGAGGGCGATTGCAGTGCGTCGAGTTGGATTTGACATGGATAGCCTTTCCTCTTGATAAGAAAGGCTATCAAGTTTCCCTCTTCTTGTAAGGGCCGCGCGGTCCTGGTCTCGGGGCGGCAGCGTCAACCATCCCCGCCAGGTCCGCCATGCTCCAAAGCGTCACGCTGATACCAGCAGCCATCGCTGGCGACAGACCCTTCAGGCTCTTGTGCTGCTTCACGTAGCTGTACCAGACCGTATAGAGCGCAACCATGTGCATGTGGTTCTCGAATTTCTTTGAGAACGCATTGGTGAGCCGCGTAAATCGACGCATCTGCATCCGCATGGTGAGGTTCTGCCGCTCAAGCAGGCGGTGGCAAGAAACCCAGGGGCCAGAACACGTGACCGCGGCACAAACTTTCCCTTAGCGCGTGTATTCCCTGCGCGCCTGGCCGGGTGTCTTGCCGGTCCAGCGCTTGAAGGCATGAGAAAACGCGCCGACGTCCCGATAGCCAAGCAGCCAGGCGATCTGCGAAACCGCGAGCTCTGGCTCGGCCAAGTATCGATTGGCCAGGTCGGAGCGGAGGCTTTCCAAGACATCAGAAAAGGAGACTTCCTCGGCGATCAGTCGCCGCGCAAGCGTCCTTTGACTGACGCCAAGATGCCGCGCAACCTCGCCAACTTGGGCCTTGCCGTGCGGCAGCAGCGGGACGATGGCGTTTTCGACCCGGGTCCGGAACGAGCCGCGATCTCTTCGCTTTTGAGAGAGCGCCTCCTCGCAGTAGGAGCGCAAGAGCTTGTTGAGATGGAGGTCCGCGCTGACCACGGGCGCGTGCTTGATGCGGTCGGGAAACGCAATGTCATCGGCGGTTGCGCCGAGTTCGACATTGTCACCGAGAAATGAAGCAAGCTCCTGATTCCATGCCCGACGATGAGTAAGGCGCACACGGCTCGGCAGAACATGAAGGCCCGTCAGCTGTCGGCATATCCGCACCAAAGCCGTCATCCAAAACTCGATTTGATGCTGATCGAGATGACGGCTGACGCCAACATAGTGAAACGATGCGCCGAAGGCTTTGCCCGTGATGCACCTCAGCGAAATTCCCTCATTGGCGATGGAGCTGTATCGCGCCGCCCTCTGCAGCGCCTCAATGAATGTCTGCGAGGAAGCGAGGACGTAATAGAACAAGCCGATCTCACGAAGATCAGGCGCTTGGGCGAGATGAAACCCCAACAGATCGTCGTCCAATGCGTCAGCAACGAGACTTAGAAACCTAATCTGGTCGTGCACCCTTATACGACTTGCCGGGTCTTCGACCTGCTGGCGGGTCAGACCGGCTTTGTTCAAAATCGGATCGAGTGCGACCCCCGCCGCCCTGGCGCGGGCATAGGCCAGACGCGTGCTGAGGCCGCCCGCACTCGGCAGCCAATGCTTCCGGCGATGCACGGAAGCTTTGCGTCGTGATTGTCGCTCGTTTGATCCCATTCCACTTGGCCCGTACACACAAGCGGATGGCACAAAATAGCAGGGCGCGCCGCCTAAGTCCTCCTATCTCTGCGCTGCAGACGCACGCTGGATCGCGCGTCCGCGCGTCATGGCAGACGCTCAGGGACTTAGATTGGAAACTCTCCGCAAGACAATTGTGGTGGTCGACGACGATCCTGCCGTGCGGCAGGCGCTGTGCAGCCTCCTGTCCGCTCAGGGATATCGCACCGAGTTTTACGCCTCGGCTGCCGAGTTCCTCGCCGACGCGGCTACGACGGAAGCGGCATGCCTGGTGCTCGATGTTGAGCTTGGTGCCATGTCGGGGATTGATCTGGCTCGGAAGCTTACCGCGTGTGGGTTTAACTTTCCGATCATCTTCATGACCGGCTCGGACGATGAGCAACTTCGGCGCGATGCCATGGACCTGAGATGCGTTGCGTATTTGCTTAAACCGCTTCGGGTCGAACAACTGACGTCGGCAATCTCCCGAGCGATCGGTTGGGGAACATCCATGCTTCCACGTTGACGTCGCGATTGTTCGTCATCGCTCCCGCCAATAGACGGGACCTCCTTACGTCAAGAAACACAGGCAGGCACGCGCCTGCGCGGGCGGAATCATCTGGCATGCGGTTGATACTTGTCTGCACGGCTTTGTACATTGCCTGTCCTTTGGAATCTTCGGCGGAGTTTTCGGACGACGGGAACTCTGTTCCCAAGGTGACGTCGTCCGCCTTCAGGGCAGGCCACGTCAGCTCGGACGGCGAGCTCATGGCAGAGCATCCCTCCGAGGCCGGCCAGTCCTCGTCGAGCGAAGAAGAGGCGGCCGTGGCTCCGGAGGAGGCACCGCGCGCATTCTCGAAAGGTGAGCTGTGCAGCGCAGCCGCCTCGGTCGCAGAGGCAAACAATCTGCCGGTTCCGTTCTTTGCCAACCTCATCCAGCAGGAGAGCGGCTTCAACCCGAACGTGGTCAGTCCGGCCGGTGCGCAGGGAATCGCGCAATTCATGCCGCGGGTTGCTGTCGCGTACGGGCTGACCAATCCGTTCGATCCGATCCACGCGCTCCGGGCCGCTGGCAGGTTTTTGACCGAACTGGTTGCCCAGTTCGGCAATCTCGGGCTCGCCGCAGCGGCCTATAACGCGGGGCCAAAACGCGTCCACGATTGGCTTGCGAAACGCCGCAAGCTGCCCGCTGAGACACGCCATTATGTGCAGAACATCACCGGCCGTCCCGCCGAGCAATGGACGCGCTCTGCCAGCCATGAGGCGCAGGTGCGGCTGCCGCCGCATGCGCGCTGTCCCGATAGCAAGACCATGGAAGCCCAGGACGCTGAACGCGCCAAAACCGTGGTGGCGCAAGTTCCGTCGCGCGCAGAGGGTCGAATTCTGCGTGGCTTGCGAAGCCGCATGCTGGCTTTCGCGGCGCGCTCCGGCCGCAAGTCCGTGTTCGTCGCTGCCGCGAAGCAGGCCGGACGTGTTCGCGCCTCGCGCAAGCCGTCTGCGACAAACATCAAGGCGGCCAGAGCGCTCCCTCTCAAGGGTAGCCCAGCCATTGCAACAAAGCGCGTGAGGGTGCAAGCCGCGGCGGCTCGCCGTGCGCTGCCGGCGAGCTATCCCAAACGCGACGCTGTCGTGGTCGGCGCCTGATGAGCGACGGGTTCAGCAGCGTGATCAACCATAAGACCGCCAAGACACTAGTGGACCGACTCTAACGCTTGGTTCCCGCGTTTGACAGCGGCGAGGACGCGGTTTGGGTCTGCGGTCCAAATGAAGGGTTTGGGGTCGGAGTTGGTCTCGTCGAGGAAGCGGTTGATGGCGGTCTGCAAGTCGGCGAGCGATCGGAACACGCCTCGCTTGAGGCGTCGGCGGGTGAGTTTGGCGAAGAAGCTCTCCACTGCGTTGAGCCAAGACGCCGAGGTCGGCGTGAAGTGGAAGGTCCAGCGGGGATGACGCGCCAGCCAGCGTTGAACCTTGGGATGTTTGTGGGTTGCGTAGTTGTCGACGATGGCATGGATCGCCTTTCGTGCCGGAACCTGGGCTTCGATGGTGTTGAGGAAGCGGATGAACTCCTGGTGCCGATGGCGCTGCATGTTGCGGCCGATGACAGTGCCGTCGAGCACATTGAGGGCGGCGAACAAGGTGGTGGTGCCGTGGCGCTTGTAATCATGGGTCATCGTGCCGGAACGGCCCGGCTTCATCGGCAGACCCGGCTGGGTGCGGTCGAGCGCCTGGATTTGGCTCTTTTCGTCGACCGAGAGCACAACGGCATGGTCCGGAGGATCGACATAGAGACCGACGATATCTTTGAGCTTCTCGGCAAACGCAGGGTCGTTCGACAGTTTGAACGTCCGGATGCGATGCGGTGCCAGTTGATAGGCCTCAAGGATGCGCTGCACCGACCGCAGGCTGATTCCTGCCGCCTTGGCCAGCATCCGGCCGGTCCAGTGTGTTGCCTCGCACGGCGGCGGTGCGAGCGCCAGATCGACCACCCGCTGCACGGTCGCAGCGGGCAGCGGCGGCTTGCCAGGCTTGCGCGTCTTGTCGCGCGTCAGCCCTGCCACGCCCTCCGCCATGAAGCGCGCCTGCCAGCGCCACACCACCGGCTTCGATTTGCCAGAGCGCCGCATGATCTCCGCGGTGCCGCAGTCATCCGCCGTGGCGAGAATGATGTTGGCGCGCCAAACATGCTTCTGCGGTGCATTGCCGTCCGCGACGATCGCCTCAAGCTGACGACGATCCGCGGCCGTGACCTTGACGACAATTCCTGCTCTCATGCCGAGAGCTTGAACTGCTTCGGCCGATTTGGGAATCGACCGAATGAATCACACCACTAGTGCCGCCGATTTGAAGTTCCTGCACCACTTGCCGCAAATTACGTTCAGGAACTTCAAATCGAAAGCGGCACTAGATTCATAGACTTGCTAGTGCCCCTTTGCTTCCGAAGTTCGTGTCAGCGAGTGCTGCGATGTATCACGAACTTCGGAAGCAGGGCACTAGGCGTCGAATTTCGGACAGGCTGCTCGCGCTCGCCGACGAGGTGATCAAGTAGCAGCGATATTTGCTGCGGCGCGAAGTGGCGCAACTGGCACGTTTGAGACGTCCAACGACGTCCAACGACGTCCGCGGGTCCATCGCTTTCGGGGGATAAAGCAGACATGCCGCCGATATGGCGGAAACGACGCGATTGACCCGAAGTCGCCCACGCAGTTTTCCAACGACTGATCGGCTGCGCGGGCATTGCGATCCCGCTGACTGCTCCCCATTGATTTGATATAGTATCAATGTCAGCGCCGACTGGCAGAGAAGAACAATTTTTGTCGTATGCTCCCAGTTGCGGGGGGGCGAGTTCCACCGGCGCGGCCGCGCGGATCAATGAGAGGGGCAGTTAGTCCTACGATGGGAGGAGACTATGTCCGTCGAAAGCATTCTGAGGCGCAAAGGCACCGACGTCACGACAATAGCTCCGGAGGCCAGCATCAAGAGTGCCGCGGACTGGCTGCGCGCAAAGAATATCGGCGCTCTCGTGGTGACCAGTGGGAGCGCAGTTCTGGGTCTCGTTTCCGAGCGTGAAATCGTTCATGCACTTTCTCGCTACGGCGAGACAGCCGGGTCGATGCCTGTGAAGGAAATCATGCGATCCGGCGTGACCACCGTATCCCCGGATGAGAGTGTGAAACGCGTGATGGACCTGATGACGCACCGTCGCGTGCGCCACATGCCGGTGCTGCGCGATGGCAGGCTCGCCGGTATCATCAGCATCGGCGATGTCGTCAAGCATCGTCTGGACGATCTGGAACTTGAGACGAACGTCCTGCGCGATGTCCACAACGTCGCGCGTTGATGTCCCGGCAAACCTGTTGACGGCGTGGAACCAAATGCCAGGGTACCGCCTTCAAGCTCAACCACGCTGACAGGAGGCGACGATGGTATGGCGGAACGTGTTTTTGGCAGTCGTTGCGACAACGCTGGTAGCCACGTCACTTGCCCCCGCCGAGGCGGCCGCCCGGTCGCACAGTCGAGTCTACATGACCCCTGACCAATACGACCGTTATTGCGGGCGGCTGCCGGCCTACGGGTTCGATGGTTGCGGCTATCGGGAATTCGGCTACGGCCGCGAATGCTGGCGGCGAGTGATCGTCCGTACAGCTGATGGACCACGAGCTCGTCGCACGTGGACGTGCGGTTACAGCAGCGGGATCCCCAGCTAGAGGATCGCCTCGCAGGGCAGCCTGAACCTCCATTCGTTTCGTGCGATTTCAAGCACAATGACGGACGCTGTGCCGGCGCTGTGACAGACCGGCATTCCCGGTGTTCAGGATTTGAGCGCAGCCTTGCGAAAACCCGGCAAGCCTGAGGCTTGGTTGGTGGAGCCGAGGGGATTTGAACCCCTGACCTCCTCATTGCGAACGAGGCGCTCTCCCAGCTGAGCTACGGCCCCGACCGGAGACGCGCGCCAAATGCCTGCGCGCGCCCAGCGAGTGGGGCCATTTACGGCCCGGAATTACGAGAGTCAAGAACGGGCCGGACCGGCAAACGGCGCGGTCGGCTTGTTTGTGGGCGGGCGACCCGCTAGGTTCGCCACGCTCCATTCAGCCCCGCGCCAATCATGCGATCGATCCTCTACATCATCCTGCTCGTTCTCGACATCTACATCTGGCTCCTGATCGCGGCCGCGGTGCTGTCCTGGCTGATCGCTTTCAACGTGGTCAACACGCGCAACCAGTTCGTCGCCATGGTGGTCGATTTCCTATTCCGGGTGACCGAGCCGGTGCTGCGGCCGATCCGGTCGTTCTTGCCCAATCTCGGCGGGATCGACGTCTCGCCGGTGGTGCTGATCCTGCTGATCATCCTGCTCAAGGACATCATCGTCCGCTACATCTTCCCGAACGTCTATTGAGTCCGATGCGGGTGGCCCGACCGTGGACCGTCGTCGCAGGCGGACTGTCGGTCGTGGTCCGGCTCACACCAAAGGGCGGCCGCGACGAACTGGGCGGGGTCGAACAGTTCGGCGACGGCCGCAGCGTGCTGAAGGTGCGGGTCCGTGCGGCGCCTGCCGAGGGCGAGGCCAACGCCGCGCTCGTCGTGCTGCTTGCCCGCTCGCTCGGAGTTGCGCCGCGTGACGTGTCACTGGTTGCGGGCGCGACCGCGCGGATCAAGCGGCTGACCGTGGCGGGCCATGGCCCAACGTTGGCTGCTGCGCTGGAGAAGATCGTCGCCGTAGGCTAGTGCCCCGCTTCCGAAGTTCGTGATACATCGCAGCACTCTCTGACACGAACTTCGGAAGCAAAGGGGCACTAGTAGGTCTATGAATCTAGTGCCGCTTTCGATTTGAAGTTCCTGAATGTGATTGCGGCAAGTGGTGCAGGAACTTCAAATAGGCGGCACTAGAACGCGACATGGCCGGGCGTTCACCCGGCCATGTCCATTTTCGGCACGCAACGGTTCGAGTAGCGAATGACGGCACGCATCATCGACGGCAAGGCGGTCGCGGCCGAATTGCGCGGCAAGGTCACAGGCGAGGTGAAGCGCCTCTCCACCGAGCATGGCATCACGCCCGGGCTCGCGGTGGTGCTCGCCGGCAACAACCCCGCAAGCCAGTCCTACGTCGGCAGCAAGGCAAAGGTGACGGTCGAGACCGGCATGCGGTCGTTCGATCATCGGCTGCCGGAAAGCGTCGGCGAGGACGAGCTGCTGGCACTGGTGCGGCGGCTCAACGCAGATCCGGCGGTGCACGGCATCCTCGTGCAACTGCCGCTGCCGCCGCAGATCGATGCGCAGAAGGTGCTGGCGGCAATCGATCCGGGCAAGGATGTCGACGGCTTCCATCCGGTCAACGCCGGCAGGCTGGCGTCGGGGCTGCCGGCGCTGGTGCCCTGCACGCCGCTCGGCTGCATGCATCTCGCGAGAACGGTGCATCCGTCGCTGGAGGGCCTCGAAGCCGTCGTGATCGGCCGCTCCAACATCGTCGGCAAGCCGCTTGCCCAGTTGCTGCTGGCGGCGAACGCGACGGTCACCGTGACCCATTCCAAGACGCGCGACCTGCCGGCGGTGTGCCGTCGCGCCGACCTCTTGTTCGCAGCGATCGGCCGCGCCGAGATGGTGCGCGGCGACTGGATCAAGCCGGGCGCGACCGTGATCGATGTCGGCATCAACCGGGTGACGCCTGCCGGAGGCAAGTCGCGGATCGTGGGGGATGTCGCGTTTGCGGAGGCGGCGCAGGTCGCAGGCGCGATCACGCCGGTGCCGGGCGGCGTCGGGCCGATGACCATCGCCTGTCTGATGGTCAATACGGTACGCGCCGCCTGTGCGCTCGCCGGGCTGCCGCCGCCCGCGGTGTGAACCCTCTGCCCGGCCGGCGGCGCAGCGAGAGCAGCCTAATCACAAACGAGGAGCCCGGCCGGAAGCCGGGCGGTCCGATCGCAGCGCTGCGAAACGTCTCAGTTGGTCCAGGCGAATGCCACCTTTTCGAGGCTGCGATCGCCGAAGCGCTCCGACGAGCGCGCCACCGCCTTGCCGCCGAGCGCGCGATAGAACTCGACCGCCGGCTCGTTGTCGGACAACGCCCACACCACGAGGCTCTTCAAGCCGCTCTGGGCGAGATCGCGACGGGCCGACGTGAACAGCCGGCGCCCGAAGCCGAGCCCCTGATACTCCGGCCGCAGATAGAGCTCGTAGATCTCGCCGTCGTAGAACAGGCTGCGCGCGCGGTTGCGCCCATAGTTAGCGTAACCCGCTACCTTGTCGCCGAACGCAAAGATCGCGATCCGGCTGCCCTTGCGGATGGCGCTGTCCCACCAGTCCGGTCCGCGCCGGGTGATCAGCTTCTCAAGCTCGCGCCCCGGAATGACGCCCTGATAGGCCGCCCGCCACGCCTCATCGTGCGTCTCCGCGACCGACAACGCATCGGACGACTTGGCGCGACGAATCTCGATAAGGACAGTGCTCATAAGCCGAATATGAGCAAGCGAGTCGGCGCGCTTCAAGTCCTACGTTTAACCATCAGTTAACGATGTGGATTACTCGGGGTTGAATCGGGTCTGGATACCGGCGTTGCGCCGCAAAGTCGGCAGCAATTCTGGATTTGTGCGCCGTGTGGCGCAGGCGACACGCCTCGTCGGGAAAATTGCCCGGGGCGCTACGATGGTGTGCACATCGTCTGCGAATCGGTCGGCATGGCGCCCGGAAGGCCCGAATGTTGCACTGATTCGCGGCAGTCGGATTCGTAGACAGGCTCGTCCGAACTCGCCGCCGCGCTCGGATCAGGCCTCGACCTCTTCTTTGCGCCGTTCGTCGCGCTTGCGGTCGTTCGGGTCGAGCAACTTCTTGCGCAGGCGGATCGAGCGCGGCGTCACCTCGACCAATTCGTCGTCCTCGATATAGGCCAGCGCCTTTTCCAACGTCATACGGATCGGAGGCGTGAGCCGCACCGCCTCGTCCTTGCTGGTGGTGCGGATGTTGGTGAGCTGCTTGCCCTTCAGCACGTTGATTTCGAGGTCGTTGTCGCGCGTGTGTTCGCCGACGATCATGCCGCGATACACCTTGCAGCCGGGCTCGATCATCATCGGCCCGCGATCCTCGAGCTTCCACATCGCGTAGGCGACCGCCTCGCCCTGCTCGTTCGAGATCAGCACGCCGTTGCGGCGGCCAGCGATTTCGCCCTTGAACGGCGCGTATTCGTGGAACAGCCGGTTCATGATGGCAGTGCCGCGCGTGTCGGTCAGGAGTTCGCCCTGGTAGCCGATCAAGCCGCGGGTCGGGGCGTAGAACACGAGCCGCACCCGGCCGCCGCCGGAGGGCTTGAGCTCGATCATCTCGGCCTTGCGCTCCGACATCTTCTGCACCACGACGCCCGAATGCACATCGTCGACGTCGATGACGACCTCCTCGATCGGCTCTTCCAACTCGTCCTTGCCGTTCCGGCGCAACAGCACCTTCGGGCGCGATACAGACAATTCGTAGCCTTCGCGCCGCATGGTCTCGATCAGGATGCCAAGCTGCAGTTCGCCGCGGCCGGCGACCTCCATGGAATCCTTGTCGTCGGACTCCCGAACCCGCAGCGCCACGTTGCCCTCGGCCTCGCGCAACAGGCGGTCGCGGATCATACGGCCGGTGACCTTGTCGCCCTCGGTCCCGGCCAAAGGCAAATCGTTGACCCGGAAGGTCATTGCCAGCGTCGGCGGATCGATCGGCTGGGCCGGGATCGGAACCTCGACCTCGGGATCGCAGACGGTGTGCGCGACGTTGGCGTCCGGCAGCCCGGCGAGGGCGACGATGTCGCCGGCGCCGGCCTCGTCGACTGGCGTGCGTTCGAGCCCGCGGAACGCCAGCACCTTGGTCACCCGGCCGCTCTCGACCAGCGTGCCGTCGTGGGACAGCACCTTGACCTGCTGGTTGGGACGCACCGAGCCCGAGGTGATGCGCCCGGTGATGATGCGGCCGAGATAGGGGTTGGCCTCAAGAATGGTGCCAAGGAGACGGAAGGGCCCCGTGGCATCGACCTGCGGTTGCTTGACGTGGCGCAGCACCAGGTTGAACAGCGGCTTCATGCCCTGGGCGTGGGCCCCGTCGAGGCTGGTGGCCATCCAGCCTTGCTTCGCCGAACCATAGAGGATCGGAAAATCGAGCTGCTCGTCGGAGGCGTCGAGCGCGGCGAACAGGTCGAACACCTCGTTGACCACCTGGATCGGGCGGGCGTCCGGCCGGTCGACCTTGTTGATTACCACGATCGGCTTGAGCCCGACCTTGAGCGCCTTCGAGACTACAAACTTGGTCTGCGGCAGCGGGCCTTCGGCCGCGTCCACGAGCACGAGCGCGCCGTCCACCATGTTGAGGATGCGTTCGACCTCGCCGCCGAAGTCGGCATGGCCCGGCGTGTCGACGATATTGATCCGGGTGTCCTGCCACAGGATCGAGGTGGCCTTGGCAAGGATCGTGATGCCGCGCTCGCGCTCGAGATCGTTGGAATCCATCGCGCGCTCCTGCACGCGCTGATTCTCGCGGAAAGCACCCGACTGCTGCAGCAGGCGGTCGACCAGCGTGGTCTTGCCGTGGTCGACGTGGGCAATGATGGCGACGTTGCGAAGGTTCATGATAATTCCGAGACGCCGACCGCGGGCCCAAGGGGTTCGGCGATAACCCTTTGGCTCGAAACAACAGCAGGACTGCCGTAGGGCAATCCTGCGTCGGCGACGGTCGTGCTGTTGTGCCTGTTTTGCAGCGCAATATAGTCAGCCAACCTCGATATGCAACGTCGAGGCGGCGGCCTGCGCACGAAAAGGGCTCGCTGGGCCGCTCCTGCGCTACCGGGCCATCGCGGTCACGGCCGCCAGCGGCCGCGGGGACTGGCCGGCCAGGGCGGCACTGCGCTCGGAAATCGCATGCCAGGCCTGCTCGAACGAGATCGAAAACGCGGCCAGGGCCGACGCATCGAGCGAACTGCTCTCCACCTCGCAAATCATGTCGGCCTGAATCTCGTCGACCTCGGATTGCAGTTCGCCGAGGCGCTGGAGTGTCTCGGCGCCGCGCGCCGACTTGGTGATCTCCAGAAGCTTTTCCAGCGCTTCCAGCCGGCGCGCCCGGTCGCCGGCCTTGCTGTAGCTTGCCAGGCCGACCAGCGCCGAGCCGGCAAACGAGAACAGCATCAGTCCGAGGTACAAAAGGTCGCTGTAGCGGTCGAAGAAGGTCTTCACCTCGCCGTCGATATAAGCCGCGGCTCCGGGATGGACCGACACAGCCGCGTCCTTGTCGGTGCTCGGGGTCTCGATCTTGGACGCCGACGGAATGTCCACCGCCAACGACTGGCGCATCGCAAACAGCTGCTGGGTGAAGTCGGCGACCGTCGCCTCGCTCAAAGCCTTGCTCGCCACGATGTAATGATTGACGCCGATGGTCTCGGTGTCCTCTTCGGGCCGCGGCGGCGCGCCGCCAAACGCACCGGCCTTGATCTCGGTCGATTCGTAGATCGGGCTTCGCTCGGCGATCGCTTCCGCTGCACCGAGGGCGATGAACGTCGGCGGTTCCTTGCCGCGTGTGGCGGCGGCAATCGCGTTGGCGGTGATCACGCTGCCGACCGGACCGACCGACAGGATGGCGTCGACGTTGCTCTCGCGGATCGCTGTGCCGACGTTGGAAGGATCGAACTGCACCACGTTGACCTTGTCCGGCGCATTCGGCTGCTGGGCGGCGTCGCCGCTCAGGATCGCGACCCTGTCAGGCGCGATGCCGTACTGGCGCAGAATGACCTTGAGCATGTCGATGTTGTTGGGGCCCCGGCCGACCACCCCCAATCGTCGTCCGACCAGTTCCTCGATCTTGGTGATCGCCTCAGGCTTGGCCGGTTCAGTCTTGGCCGCGGAGGACTTGGCCGCAGGCGCGCCCTTCTTCGCGGCCGACTTCTTGGCCGTATCCTTCTTGGCGGCCGCCTTCTTTGCGGCCGGTTTCTTGGCCGGTTCTTCCTCTTCCTCCTCCTCGTCCTTTGCCGCCTTCTTCTTCGCTGCCGGCTTGCTCGTCTCAGACGCCTTGCCGTTCGAGTCCGGCGCCGAAGGCACGATGAACACCGCGACGTTCTTGCGCAGGATCGCGACGACTTGGCCTTCCTTCGGCATCCCGGTGTCGTGGCGCACGACCGCGAGATCGGTGGTGCCGTCGTCGAGCGCGGTCATCGCTTCGCGGGTTCCGCCGGGCATGACGACCGGTTGCAGACGGAGATTGGAGCGATCGCGCAGCAATTGCGTCGCCATCGCGTGAACCACCCTGACGTCCTCGCTGTTCGGCGGACCGACCGCGATGGTCAACCGGGTCGGCAGCGTGCTGACATAGAACGCGGCGGCTGCGAGGCCCGCGCACAGCAGGACGGCCGCGGCAATGACCAGCCACACGTTTTGCAGGACGCCCTTGAGGCGCCCAATCCGGATGCTGCTTCCGGCTTTCGGCGCTCATCGGTCCGACCGGCGGGTTCGCGACATCCGAACGAGCGACGCGGTGTCGCTGCTTGCCATTGGTATCACGCTCCGGCCGGACGACTCCATGGCCCGACGCGCACGCCGCTCGGCAGCGCGTCCTGCACCATCAGCATCTCGGCGATGGTTTCGGAGGTGACCAGTCCGACCAGGCGGCCGTCGGCGTCGACGATGCCGACCGCCGGCGCCGACTTCTCCTGCAGCACGCGGAACGCCTCGTCGAGGCAGGCTGCGATGACCGACCACGGGCAACGGCGCCGGTCATCGCGTCCGACACGACGGCGTCGGGACCGCGCTGCTTGAGCGCCCGGATCAGGTCGTTGCGACCGAGCATGCCGATCGGCCGGCCGGCGCCGTCGACCACCGGAAATTCGTTCTGGCTGGTGTGCAGCAGCGTCTCGACCGCCTGGTCGATGGTGGCGTCCGGCGGCAGCGTCGCGAACTGGGTGATCATCGCCGCCCGCACCGGCACGCCGCGCGACATCGCGCGCACCGCGACGAGCTGCGCCTCGGAGGCTGCGGCGAGATAGACGAAGATCGCGATGAAGATCAGCAGCGGATTGCCGAACAGCCCGAGGAAGCCGAGCCCGAAGGCCACCCATTGCCCGATGGTGGCGGCGATCTCGGTCGCGCGCACGTAGCCGAGCCGGCTCGCCAGCGCCGCGCGCAGCACGCGTCCGCCGTCCATCGGAAACGCCGGGATCAGGTTGAACAGCACGAGGAACACGTTCACGACCGCCAGCCGGTCGAGCATGCCGATGGCGGAGTTGTTCATGCCGCCAGATTGCCGCCATCGAGCGAAGCGCCGAAGAAGCAGCACCAGCACGGTCGCGATCACGACGTTGACCGCCGGTCCCGCGATCGCGACCAGGAACTCCTCCCAGGGCTTCTCGGGAATGCGTTCGAGCTGCGCGACGCCGCCGATCGGCAGCAGCGTGACGGTCGGCGTGGTGACGCCGAACCGGCGCGCCATGAAGATGTGGCCGAATTCGTGCGCGACCACGCAGGCAAACAGCAGCAGCATGAAGGCGAGCGCGTACCACGCCGCCGCGCGCCGCCGGACGCGTAGCTGGCGACGAAGATCCAGACCAGAAACAGCAGGAACGTGATGTGAAGCCGGATCGAGGTGCCCGCAATCGAGCCGATGGTGACCGACCAACCCATGAAAGTCCTCGATGTGGTGTTGCGCCTTGCGAAAGGTAGGGATTGGCCGGCGGTTTGCGAGGGGCGGGCCCCATCGCGCCATCCAGACCGTTCGCCGCCCGCGGAAACGGGCCTATGATGGCTGCGCCGGGATCGCCGAGCGCCCGCGCACAGGAGACGGACCATGCGCGCAGAAGCTGACCGGGGCGGCGCGCGCCAGGCCTTGAGCAAGCGATCGCGGCTGGAGCGAGGTCGCCGACCGCGACGCGATCAGCCCGGAAATTCGTGTTCAAGGACTTCAACGCGGCCTTCGGCTTCATGACGCGTGCGGCGCTGGTCGCCGAGAAGATGGATCACCACCCGGAGTGGTTCAACGTCTACAAGACGGTGGACGTGACGCTCTCGACCCACGATGCCGGCGGCGTCACCGAGCTCGACGTCAAGCTGGCCGAGGCGATGAACGAACTGGCGGGGGTTTGAAGGGTCTTGCGCAGGTCGGGTGGCCGAGGGCCATCTTGCCGGGCTGGAGGATCGGGCAGGAGAGAACGATGCGGTTTACGCGCGCTGCGGCATGGAATGACGATGAGCGGCTGAACCGCGATGAAGCGACCGTTCGAAGCGGGCTTCTGGCGCAAGCTCGGTCAGCTCGCCGCCAAGATTCCGTTCGCCGAGGATCTGCTCACCGCCTACTACTGCGCGTTCGATCGCGATACGCCGATGCACGTGCGGGGGACGCTGCTCGCGGCGCTCGCATACTTCGTCATGCCGTTCGATGGGCTCCCGGACGTGCTGCCGATCCTCGGCATGGCCGACGATGCCGCAGTGGTCGGCACTGCGCTCAAGCTCGTGTTGGATCACATCACGGCCCGCAGCATCGCGCGGCGGCGCGCGACACGCTGACGAATCTGAATGCCGGTTAATCCGGACTCACGGGCTTCAGCACGACCTTACCCATGACCTCTGCGGGCGGCGATGTCGTCGAGCGCCCGCGCGGTGTCCGCCAGCGGGTAGGTCGCGTGCACATGGCCGCTGATTTTCCCGTCGGCACACCAGCGCACGAGGTCGGCCATGTTGGCGCGATGGGCGGCCGGTTCGCGCTCGGTCCAGGAGCCCCAGAACACGCCGCGCACGTCGCAGCTCTTCAGCAGCACCAGATTGAGCGGCAGCTTCGGGATGTCGCCGGCGGCGAAGCCGACCACCAGGAAGCGGCCTTGCCAGGCGATGCGCGCGCAGCGCGGCCTCGGCGTAGCGGCCGCCGATCGGATCGTAGATCACGTCGATGCCGTGGTCGCCGCCCAGGCGCTTGAGCGCATCGCGCAGGTCGTCGCTGTCGTAGTTCACCCCCTCGTCGGCGCCGTGGGCGCGGGCGAAGGCGAGCTTGTCGTCGGACGAGGCGCAGGCGATGACGCGCGCGCCCATCACCTTGCCGAGTTCGACGGCCGCAAGGCCCACGCCGCCGGAGGCCCCGAGCACCGCGAGTGTCTCGCCGGGCGAGCCCGGCGCGATCCTTCAGCGCGTAGTAGGACGTGCCGTAGGTGACGAACAGTCCGGCGGCCCGGTCGAAATCGAGGTCGTCCGGTATCCTGACGAGCCGGTCGGTGGCGATCGCGATCCGCTCGCGGGCGGCGCCCCAGCCGGCGTAGCCCATCACCCGATCGCCGGGCTGGATGTCGGTCACGCCCGCTCCGACGCTTTCGACGGTGCCTGCGAATTCGGCACCGGGAGAGAACGGAAAGGCTGGCTTGTACTGATACTTGCCGGCGATGATCAGGTTGTCGAAGAAGTTCAGCGCGGTAGCTGCGATCGCGACCACCGCTTCGCCGGGGCCCGCCACCGGGTCGGCGACGTCGGCCACGACGAGGTCGTCGGCGCCTGCCGGGACGGGTGCAAAGGACTGCTTTCATGGATCGATTTTCCCGCGTCGAAGAAGAAGATGTGTTGTGGACGGTGTGCGAGCGTGGTGCAATCATTCGGCCAAACGAGGTGCGACCTTTCGGCCTTCACATTGCCGAGTTTGCCCATTATTTCGCTATACTTTCGATGGACTTGAAGCAAAATCGCTCCGCTGTTTTGCGCGAGGTCTAATGACGCCGAACTCCTTGTCCCTGCCGGTCCTGCCGCTGCTGCTTGTAGCGGTGTTCAGCCTGCCCGCCCCAGTGCAGGCGCAACAGCCGCCGCCTGGCGCGCCCCCGAGGCAGGCTGCACCGCGGCCGGCGCAGCCCGCCGCAGCCAATCCAGCCGCGCAGGCCACGCTGCTCGGTCAGTTTGGCGACTGGGGCGCCTACACCGCGACACCCGGGGGACGGAAGGTCTGCTTTGCGCTGGCCAAGCCCTCGGCTGCCACCACCGAGCCGCCGGGGCGCAAGCGCGACCAATCCTATCTTTTCGTGTCGACGCGCCCCGCCGAGCGCGTGAAGAACGAAATCTCCGTCATCGTCGGCTATCAGCAGCGGCCGAACGTGGACGCCAGCGCCAGCGTCGGCCCAGCCAACTTCGTCATGTACACTCAGAACGACGGCGCTTGGGTCAAGAATGCGGCCGACGAAGCGCAAATGGTCGATGCCATGCGCAAGGGCGCGGATGTCGTGGTCAAGAGCGTGTCGGGCCAGGGCACGAAGACGACCGACACCTATTCGCTTAAGGGCATTTCCCAGGCACTCGATCGGGTCGCGCAGGAATGCAACTAGGCGCCTGACCAGACTGTGTGGGCGCTTGATCGAGATGAATGCGCAGGCGAGCGCGACCAGCGATCGATAGTTCCTCGCAAGCATCATTGACGAGTGCGAGCGTCCGAGGGCGCATCGCCATTCATAGGAAAGAACCTACCTATGAAGGTTCCTCGCCGGAAATTCCTGCATCTGGCCGCCGGGGCTGCCGCGCTTCCGGCCGTGTCGCACATCGCGAGGGCGCAAGCCTATCCGGCGCGGCCAGTGCGCATCGTCGTCGGCCTTGCTCCGGGCGGCTCCAATGACATCCTCGCGCGCCTGATGGGTCAGTGGCTCTCGGAGCGGCTCGCCCAGCCATTCATCGTCGAAAATCGGCCGGGCGGCGGCGGCAATATCGCCACCGAGGCGGTCGTGCGTGCGCCCGCGGACGGCTATACGCTCCTCATGCTCGGCCCAAGCAGCGCAATCAACGCGACACTCTACGACAACCTCAATTTCGTGCTTCTCCGCGACATTGCACCGGTTGCGTCCTTCGTCCGAGCTCCCGAAGTTCTAGTGGTCAACCCGTCAGTTCCGGTCAAGTCGGTTCCCGATCTCATCGCATACGCCAAAGCCAATCCGGGCAAGCTCAACTTTGCATCCGCCGGCATCGGCTCCAACCCTCATATGTCCGGCGAACTGTTCAAGATGATGGCCGGCGTCGATTTGATCCACGTGCCCTATCGCAGTGGCGGGGCGGCGCTCACCGGCTTGCTCGGTGGGCAGGTGCATGTCATGTGCGCCGGGACTATTTCATCGATCGAGTATATCAGGGCTGGCACGCTGCGCGCGCTGGCGGTGACGGCCGCGACGCGCTCGAACGCATTCCCCGACCTCCCGACCGTCGGTGAGTTCGTGGCTGGTTATGAGGCGGGCGCCTGGTTCGGCATCGGCGCATCGAAGGCCACACCTGCCGAAATCGTCGACAAGCTCAACAAGGAGATCAACACCGCTCTCGACGATCCCAAGATGAAGGCCGGTCTCGCGGACCTTGGCACCACGCCGTTTCCTGGCTCGCCCGCCGCGTTCGGAAAGCACCTCGCGGACGAAACCGAGAAGTGGGGCAGGGTGATCAAGTTTGCGGGCATCAAGGCGCAATGACGCTGCCTGACCGCGGCGCCTTCCATAAGTGCCGATGCGCGGTTCGATATGGACGACCCTGGGCCTTCGGCGCGCGCTGCCGCCTACACGGGGCGGAGCCGTTTCCTATATGATGCGAGGCGCTGGGCCGCGGCGATGCGCGGTGGCGCAGGATGCGTCCACACCGTGTGCCGAGATCCGCGGCAGAGAGAGCCGCGAAAAATTATGACGCTATCGATCGATACCACGCTCGAGAAGGCTCCGCTCGAGCGCTACGTGCCGCCGGCCAAGCCGTCGCTGGTCGGGATGACGCGCGCCGCGCTCGCCGATGCGCTCGGCGCCGTCGGAGTGGCTCCCGCGCAGCAGCAAGATGCGGGTGCGGCAGCTGTGGCACTGGCTCTATGTGCGCGGTGCGCAGCAGCTTCGCGCAGATGACCAGCGTCTCGAAGGAGCTGCGGGCTATGCTCGACGCGCATTACACGCTGGCGCGGCCCGAGGTCGTGGCCGAGCAGGTCTCGGTCGACGGCACACGCAAATGGCTGCTGCGGCTGCCCGGCGAAGTGCCAGGCGAGCGGCCGCACGAGGTCGAGTGCGTCTACATCCCGGAGTCCGACCGCGGCACGCTGTGCCTGTCGAGCCAGGTCGGCTGCACGCTCAACTGCTCGTTCTGCCACACCGGGACGCAGCGGCTGGTGCGCAACCTGACGCCGGGCGAGATCGTCGGCCAGGTCATGGTGGCGCGCGACCGGCTCGGCGACTGGCTCGGTGTCGAGCGGGCCACGGGGCCGGGGCTGCCGACCGACGGGCGATCGGCTCGTGTCCAACATCGTGATGATGGGCATGGGCGAGCCGCTCTACAATCTGGAGGCGGTGCGCGACGCGCTGCACGTGGTGTCGGACGGCGACGGCATCGCAATCTCGAAGCGGCGCGATCACGCTCTCGACCTCGGGCGTGGTGCCCGAAGATCGTGCGCGCCGGCGAGGAGATCGGCGTGATGCTGGCGATCTCGCTGCATGCCGTGCGCGACGATCTGCGCGACGAGCTGGTGCCGATCAATCGGAAATACCCGATCGCGCGCCTGCTCGAAGCCTGCCGCAACTATCCCGGCGTGTCGAATGCGCGACGAATCACCTTCGAATATGTCATGCTCAAGGGCGTCAACGATTCGCTCTGCCGACGCGCGGCAGCTGGTACGGCTGTTGCAGGGTATTCCGGCCAAGATCAATCTCATTCCGTTCAATCCGTGGCCCGGCACCCAATACGAATGTTCGGACTGGGAGCAGATCGAGAAGTTCTCCGAGGTCATCTTCAACGCCGGCTATGCCTCGCCGGTGCGCACGCCGCGCGGCCGCGATATCCTGGCCGCCTGCGGCCAGCTCAAGAGTGCGACCGAGAAGCTCTCCGCGCGCGAGCGGCTGGCGTTGCGTGCGATGGCAATGACCGACTGAGCGACGGCGCGCGCGGGTCGACAGCCGTGATCCTCGGCCGTCTTCATCCTGCGCTTTCTGGTGGTGCCGTTCGCGGCCTGGCTTGGCGATCTGCGTCGCGGTGCTGTTTGTCGATCATCGCGCACTGGAACAGGTTTGCCGCGCTGGTCGCCGCCGATCCCGATCGGCCAACGACCATCTCGCGATCGCGCTGATTTTCATCGCGCCGTGGGCGGCGATCGTCATCGCCATGTCGACCGATGGCGATGATACTGCCGGCGGCGCTGGGGATTCTCGTCTCGGAGAGCGTTTGCGATCCGCTCGTGGATGTTCCACGTGGCGAACGGCGGCATTTCGGCCTGGGTCGGCTGGGTGTCGCATGGTCGACATGCGCAGAGGCCGCCGGAGTTCTACGAACGAGCCGCTGATCGTTGTCGGCGCCGGCATCGCCGCGGGCTTTGCGTATTGGCTGGTAGCAGGCTGGAGCGCGGGCTTCTGGAAGCCGGTGTTCGCGAACCGCACTCAGCTCATCAGCACCCGGGACAGTCCCAGTGAGCCTTACCGGCTTGACGCTTGCGCTGCTGATCGCTGCGCCGGCGACTGGTTTTCGGCGTCCATCCGGAATGGGACATCGCGCTGTCGCCGGCGTTCTTCGATCATCGCAGCGCGACTTAGCTGCGATCAGAATGCGCTTGGCCATCGCGCGACGTATGCCGAGTGGGTGGTGCGGGGCTGGCGTCGCCGGCGTCGGGTTCGAACGAAGATGACGGTGCCGCGCTCGCGGTGACGATCCGGTCGAGCCGTCGTGTTCCTGTTCGGACGCTGTGCTCGCCCCCGGCGTCTGTCGCCAATCATCGCTGACGGAGCACTGGGGCAGATCGCGGCCGATCAATGTCCGCAGTTTCATGGGTGAGCGCTTGGCCGTGATGGGACCCGCGCGGCGCGTGCCGAAGAACTGCTCGTTCGGGAGCGGGGAAGGGGCAGCGCTTATGGACTTGGCACCGCGGCGATCACGTCGCCGCAGATGGCGGCCGCACGCCAACGGCACGGCGCTGGGCCTCGGCGATGCCGTCAGTGCGATGTCGCGCCGCCATGGCGCTCATCTCGTCAGCGAGGGGTTCGCGGGCGTGTTCACGTTTCTCGTCGTCTGGCGTCCACGGGCTGGTCTATCGCTGGCATCAAGAGCGGGCCGCCGGTGCCGGTGAGGCTTGGCGATCGAACCGGCGGCTATCCGGCGCCGAGCGCGACCGCGACGTTGTAGGTGATCAGCGCGGCCGAGATAGGCCAGCGCCAGCATGTAGCCGAAGGTGACCGCCATCCAGTGCCAGCTGCCGGTCTCGCGCCGGATCACCGCCAGCGTCGAGGCGCATTGCGGCGCGAAGATGTACCAGGCCAGCAGCGACAGCGCGGTCGCGAGGCTCCATTGCTGGCGAGCGCCTGGCCGATCTGCTCGGCCGCTTCCTTGCCGCCCTCGATCGCGTAGACGGTGCCGAGCGCCGCCACCGCGACCTCGCGCGCCGCCATGCCCGGGATCAGCGCGACGCTGATCTGCCAGTTGAAGCCGACCGGCGCCAGCAGCGGCTCGATGACGCGGCCGATCATGGCGGCGAGGCTGTAGTCGATCGCCGGCTGCGTTGCGCCCGCCGGGCGGCCGCGGGAACGAGGCCAGGAACCAGATCAGCACCATCATCGCGAAGATGGTGGTGCCGGCGCGCTGCAGGAAAATCTTGGCGCGGATGTAGAGCGCCGATGACGACGCTGCGCAGGCGCGGCAGCTTGTAGTCGGGCAGTTCCAGCATGAACGGCGGCGTCGGATCTTCGCGCCAGAAGAAATAGCTTGGCGAGGAACGAGACGCCGAGCGCGCTGGCGATGCCGGCGGCATAGAGCCCGAACATGACGAGCCCCTGCAGGCTGACGAAGCCCCAGACCTGCGCGGTCGGGAATGAACGCCGAGATGATCAGCGTGTAGACCGGGATGCGCGCCGAGCAGGTCATCAGCGGCGCGACCAGGATGGTGGTCAGCCGATCGCGCCGGTTGTCGATCACCCGCGTCGCCATGATGCCGGGGATGGCGCAGGCGAAGCTCGACAGCAGCGGAATGAAGGCGCGGCCGTGCAGGCCCGCGCTGCCCATGATGCGATCCATCAGGAAGGCGGCGCGCGCCATGTAGCCGAGGTCTTCGAGCAGCAGGATGAACAGGAACAGGATCAGGATCTGCGGCAGGAACACGATGACGCTGCCGACGCCGGAGATCACGCCGTTCTGAATGAAGCTCTGCAGCAGCCCGTCGGGCAGCACGTCGTGCACCAGCGCCGCCGAGCGCGTCGAAGCCTGCCGAGATCAGGTCCATCAGCGGCTTGGCCCAGGCGAACACCGCCTGGAACATCACGAACAGGATGGCCAGCAGGATCACGAGCCCGGCGACCGGATGCAGCAGCACCGCGTCGAGCCGGCCGGTCAGCGTGTCGGGCGGCGCCGGCGCCGTGACGGCGGCGGCGATGATGCGGTCGGCCTCGCGCTGCGCGGCGCGCAGTTCGGCGGTCGGTCGGCGGCTTCCAGGTGTTCTCGCCGGTCGCCGTCGGCGCTGCCGCGGTGATCTCGTCGACGCGGCGCAGCAGCTCCTCGGTGCCGCCGCGGCGCACCGCGACCGCGGTCACCACCGGCACGCCGAGCTCGGCCGAGAGCCGCTCGAGATCGATCTCGATGCCGCGCCGGCGCGCGATGTCGATCATGTTGAGGACCAGCATCAGCGGCCGCCCGACCCGCTTGAGCTCGAGCACCAGGCGCAGCGCCAGGCGCAGGTTGGTGGCGTCGGCGACGCACAGCAGGAAATCCGGCGACGTCTCGCTCGGCAAGCCGCCCGAGCACGACGTCGCGGGTGATCTCCTCGTCGGGGCTGCGACCGCGCAGCGAATAGGTGCCGGGCAGATCGATCAGGTCGAACGCTGCGGCCCGACGGCGTCTGCAGCACGCCGGCCTTGCGCTCGACGGTGACGCCCGGGTAGTTCGCCACCTTCTGCCGGCTGCCGGTCAGCGCGTTGAACAGCGCGGTCTTGCCGCTGTTCGGGGTGCCGACGAGCGCGATGTGGAAGCCACCGGCCGCGGTCGACGGTGCTCATTCGGGAGCGTCCGGGATCACCAGGATGGCCATCGCTTCGCTGCGGCGCAGCGCCATCGTCGCGTTGTTGACCCGCACGGCGATCGGATCGCGGCCGAACTGGCCTTCGTGCAGAATCTCGACCGGGCGCCTTCGACGAAGCCGAGCTCGATCAGGCGGGTCTCGAGTTCCGCCGCCGGCAGGCCGAGCCTGTCGCGTCTCGACCTGGACCGCCTGGATACGGCCGCGAAAGCCGCGTTGCGCCTGTCCCAGTGGCAGCATGGTCGGACTTTCACCGCAGGGCTTTTGCCCGAATGGCTTGATTGCGGTCTATGGCCGGCTCTGTGCGGCAATCCTGGCATCGGCGTCAAGCCGAATAGGCCCGTAATTGCAACACCTTAGAATGATTGTTAATCGGCGAGCGCCCTGGCCCCCGCGGGGCGGACCGCAATTTACGATCTGGTAAGCCCAATCGTGTTTCGATGTCCGCAGCGGAGCTGCCGGCGCGGTGCCGGCCGCCCATCGGGGACATCCAACATGCATCGGAGCTTGATCGTTTTGACAGCGGCAGCCGCGATCGCGGTTGCCAGCGCACCCGCTCAGGCGGGCGGCAGCGGAGTGGCGGTGGGGCTCGTCGGCGGCCTTGCCGTCGGCACCATGCTGGGCGTCGCGGCAGCACAGCCGCGCCCCTACTACTACGCGCCCGCGCCGGTCTACATGGAGCCTGCACCAGCCTGCTATTGGACGCGCGGCGCGCCGGTGTGGGACGGCTATCGCGGCATGTGGGTCCGCCCGCGCGTGCAGGTCTGCAACTAACGCGGGGTCTCCCGGGCTTGTCTCACGGCTGTCCGGTTGATCGGAATCGGTTGTGACATCGTACCGAGCCACATCCCGCAGCTGTCATCGCCGGGCTCGTCCCGGCGATCTCGATCAGGTGAGCACTGTGCCAACCTAAGCGGGATGGCCGGGACAAGCCCGGCCATGACGGATAGACGTACCGGCTCGCCGGCCAGGCCCTCGGGTTTGCCTTGCGCCACCCGCTGGTCCCCCTATAGTCCGCGCGATTTTTCGCGGACAACGCAGGAGGGACCGGCGCGCCGGCGCCGCTTTTTCATGGCCAAAGCCCGCGCCCAAGAAGGTGGTGCTCGCCTATTCCGGCGGGCTCGACACCTCCATCATCCTGAAGTGGCTGCAGACCACCTACGGCTGCGAGGTGGTGACGTTCACGGCCGACCTCGGCCAGGGCGAGGAGCTTGGCGCCCGCGCGCGACAAGGCGCTGCTGCTCGGCATCAAGCCGCAGAACATCTTCATCGAGGATCTGCGCGAGGAATTCGTGCGCGACTACGTGTTCCCGATGTTCCGCGCCAACGCGCTCTACGAGGGGCAGTATCTGCTCGGCACCTCGATTGCGCGGCCGCTGATCGCCAAGAAGCAGATCGAGATCGCGCGCAAGGTCGGCGCCGACGCGGTGGCGCACGGCGCCACCGGCAAGGGCAACGACCAGGTGCGCTTCGAGCTCACCTACTACGCGCTCGAGCCGTCGATCCGGATCGTTGCGCCCTGGCGCGAGTGGCAGCTTCAAGGGCCGCGAGGAGCTGCTGGCGTTCGCGCGCGAGCACCAGATTCCGATCGCCAAGGACAAGGAGGGCGAGGCGCCGTTCTCGGTCGACGCCAACCTGCTGCACTCGTCGTCCGAGGGCAAGGTGCTGGAGGACCCGGCGCAGGAAGCGCCGTCGATCGTCTATCAGCGCACCATCTCGCCGATGGAGGCGCCGGACCAGGCCGACCGACGTTCGCATCGGCTTCGAGCGCGGCGACGCCGTCAGCATCGACGGCAAGCGGCTGTCGCCGGCGGCGCTGCTGACGCGAACTGAACGCGCTCGGCAAGGCCAACGGCATCGGCCGAATCGACTTGGTCGAAAACCGCTTCGTCGGCATGAAGTCGCGCGGCGTGTACGAGACGCCGGGCGGCACGATCCTGCTCGCAGCCCATCGCGCCATCGAATCGATCACGCTCGACCGCGGCGCGGCGCCATCTCAAGGACGAGCTGATGCCGCGCTATGCCGAGCTGATCTACAACGGCTTCTGGTTCTCGCCCGAGCGCGAGATGCTGCAGGCCGCGATCGACAAGAGCCAGGAGCGCGTCGCTGGCGAAGTGCGGCTCAAGCTCTACAAGGGCAACGTGATGACGACGGGCCGCGAGAGCGACCAGTCGCTCTATTCATCGACACTGGTGACGTTCGAGGACGACAAGGGCGCCTACGACCAGAAGGACGCCGAGGGCTTCATCCGCCTCAACGCATTGCGGCTGCGAACGCTGGGGATGCGGGGCAAGCGCGAGCCGTGATGTTGTAGGGTGGGCAAAGGAGCCGCGAGCGGCGACGTGCCCACCACTTGCGGCCATCCTTCAAGACGCGCCCTTCGGGCGCTCCTCAGGATGAGGTCGGAGTGTATGGCACCGTCGCAAGGTCGTGCACCCCCATGATGCCTCATGGTGAGGAGCGCAGCGAAGCTGCGCGTCTCGAACCATGGCCGCAAATACACTTCCGTTGCTTGTGCCGCCAACGAACGAATGCGACAACACTCGCGGCCGTACAGCCCGCGTGGGCACCCGGCCTTCGGCCGCTTTGCCCACCCTACAAATGAGAAGGCTGACGCGCGAAATGGCTCATGATGTTTATCTCGTCGGCAGTGTGCCGATGGCGAATGCGGAGCAGGTATTCGAGACAGTCAGTGCCGCGCTCGGGACGCGCATCAAGCGCATTCCCGACGGCGAGACCGGCGAGCGTGGCGATTGGATCACCTGGCTCGAACCGGTATTCGCCGCGAGCGCGGCGCTGGAAAAGTCGGGCGAATTCTTCCGCGTGCACGCGACCGGCACCGGCCGCGAGCGCTATCGTCTCAAGCCCGGCTGCAGGCCGGAGGATGTGCACTTCGACAATCTCCACTACGCGGACTTCGCGAAGCAATCCTTCGCCGTTTTCAAACGACTGAAGGAGGCGGGCAAGATCCCGCCCGCGACCAAGTTCCAGATCGACCTCGTGCCGGCGCATTCGGTGATCTGGCTCTATCTGGTCGATGCGCTGCACGCGCCGATCGATCCGATCTACAACGAGGCGGTGAAGCGCGAGATCGACAAGATCGCCGCGTCGCTGCCACACGATGAAATCGCGATCCAATTCGATGTGGCCTCCGCGGTGTTCGCGCGGCTCGAGCGCAATCAGGCGAGCAGCTACGGCCGCACCAAGGAGGAAACCCAGCAGAGCTTCAGCAACATTCTGATCGACCTCGGCAACCGGGTGCCGGCCGACATCGATCTCCTGTTTCATCTCTGCTATGGCGACTCCAACCACAAGCACGTGGTTGAGCCGACCGACATGGGCGACATGGTCGAGTTTGCCAATCGCGTCGGCAGCCAGATTGCCCGCAGCGTGCAGCTCATTCACATGCCGGTGCCGCGCAACCGCATGGACGACGCCTATTTCGAGCCGCTGCGGATGCTGAAGCTGCGTCCCGAAACCGAGCTTTGCCTGGGGCTCGTCCACCACACCGACGGGATCGAGGGCACCAAGCAGCGCCTCGCCGCGGCGCGCAAGTACGTGACGACGTTCTCGATCGGAACCGAATGCGGTTTCGGCCGACGCGATCCAAAAACGATACCGGAGCTGCTGCGCATCCACGCGCAGGTCGCAGCGCTCGATTGATACGGCAAGGGGACGCCAGCGCCATGAGGATTGTCACACGCCGCTCTGCGCTCGCGCTTGCGGCAGTTACGGCGCTGGTCGGTGCCATCGCAGGCCCGGCGCAGAGCCAGGATTACCCCAACCGCCCGGTTCGCATCATTGTGCCGACCGCGCCCGGCGGCATGTCCGACATCGTCAGCCGCACCTTCGCGGCCAAGGTCCAGGAGCGCACCGGCAAGGTCATCGTGGTTGAGAACCGCACCGGCGCCAACGGCGTGCTCGCCGCGGACTACGTCGCGAAATCAGCGCCCGACGGCTACACCATCTACCTTGGCTTCCACGGCACCAACGCCGTGCTGCAGCATCTCGATCCCAAGCTGCCCTACAATCCGGCCAAGGATTTTGTCCCGGTGGTGTTCCTGGTCACCGGCCCGAATTTGCTGGTGGTCCACCCGTCGGTGCCGGCGACGACGGTGCAGGAGTTTATTGCGCTGGCCAAATCCAAGCCGGGCGGGCTGCCGTATGCCTCGGCCGGCATCGCCACCACCACCCATCTTGTCGCCGAACAGTTCAAGCTCGCAGCCGGCGTCGAACTGGTCGCGGTGCAGTATCGCGGCGCAGCGCCCGCCAATCAGGATGTGCTAGCGGGACACGTGCCGGTGACGTTCGATCTGATCGGCAATGCGCTGAACAACATCAAGGAAGGAAAGATTCGCGCGCTCGGCATCACCACGAAGGAGCGCTCGCCGCTCCTGCCGGACGTGCCGACGTTCGTCGAGGCGGGACTGCCGGAAATGGACGCCGGAGCATGGTTCGCCTTCTTCGCGCCGACGGGCACGCCGCAGGCCGCGATCGACTGGCTCAACCGCGAGGCCAATGCGGTGTTCACCGCACCCGACGTGAGCGCGCGCTTCACCGCAATCGGGATGGAATTGCCGCTCGGCCCGCCCGAGCGCCTGGGTGCCCACGTCGAAGCGGAAACCAAGCGCTGGGGCGATGTGATCCGCCGCGCCGGGATCAAGCTCCCATAGCGCGGCGGCCGATCATCGCTACCGCCGCTGAAAAGTGTTGGCGGGTCATTCCGGGGCGCGCCGAAGGCGCGAACCCGGAATCCAGAAGAGCTATTCTGCGCGTGTTTCTGGATTCCGGGTCCGGCGCTTCGCGCCGTCCCGGAATGACCACGGAGGATTCTTCAGCAGCCTGCTACCGCCGCTGCGCCACCGGCCCGTTCAGCAGCGGCGTGATCCGCCGGCAGGTGACGCGGCGGTTGCGCCGCTCCGGCCCGTCGGTCGGGACCTTAAGCTGCTGCTCGCCATAGCCCTGGGTGGTCAGGTTTTCCGGCGGCACGTTGAACTGTTCGCTCAGCACCTGCGCCACCGCCTCGGCACGCCGGTCCGAGAGCGACAGATTGTCGACGTCGTTGCCGACCGCATCGGTGTGGCCTTCCATCAGGAACACCTCGTCGGGGTTCTGCTGGATCGCCTGCAGGATCGCCTCCGCGATCATCTGCAGCCGCGGCACCTGATCGGGCGTAACCTCCCACGAACCGGACTCGAAGGTTACGGTGTCGATGTCGACCCGCCGCATCCGGTCGCGCAGCGCGACGTTGTAGCGGATTTCGTCGAGCGTGTACTCGCGGTCGAGGACCTCGACCGGCGGGGCCATCAGCGTCTCGTAGATCAGTGCGCGATCGGCCGCTTCCGCGTCGACGACGTAGCGGTCGCGCGGGATGCGCACGACCGGCGCCGCCATGTTGAGGAGAACGATGCCGCCGACCACCGCGGCGCCGACGGCGATCGCTGCGCCGCGCCGGGTGTTGTCGATCAGGATGACCTCGCGTCCGTACGAGTCGCGGCGGATGCGCCGCAGCATGCGGCCGTTGTCGTCGGTGACGGTGATGATGCGTACGCCGTTGGGACGCTCGACGATGGTCGCGGTATCGCGGCCGCGGCGCTCGGTCTGCACGTTTCGTGCGTTGACGCGGAAGCGGTCGGTTTCATTGTGCTGGATCGTGAGCCGCCCGCCGTCGCGGATAATGGTCCGCCCGGGCTCCTGGATGATGGTCCGTCCGCCCTGCTGGACTTCGCGCCGCTGGCCGCGGAAATCGTCGAGCCGGCGGGCGTTGGCGGGCGTCCCGCCGGCGGGCGGGGTGAGGCCTGCGGCGCCGGGCTGCGTTGACGGCGTCTGCTGGCGGCCCGGCAAAGTCTGTTGCTGCTGCCCCGGCACCTGTCCGGGCGTTTGCTGACGATCGAGCGCGCGCTGCTGGCCGCCAGGGCCGCGGCCGGGAATTTGGCCGGGCTGCGTCTGCTGGCTGGGCTGCGTCTGCTGGCTTGGCTGCGTCTGCTGGCTGGGCTGGATTTGCTGGCTGGGCTGGGTCGTTTGGTTTTGCGGCTGGCCGCGCTGCTGTTGCTGCTGCTGGCGCTCCTGGTGCTGTTCCTGGCGCTCCTGAACGCGCTGCTGTTGCTGTTGCTGACGCTCCTGCACCCGCTCCTGACGCTGCTCTTGCCGCTCCTGGACGCGCTGCTGTTGCTGCTGTTGCCGTTCCTGGACACGCTGCTGTTGCTGTTGTTGCCGCTGCTGCTGCTGTTGCTGCTGTTGCTGTTGCTGCTGTTGCTGCTGTTGCTGCTGTTGCTGCGACTGGCCCTGGCCGCCCTGCCGCCTGTCTCGCGGCGGCTGATCGGGGGGCTGCGCCTGGGCGACTTGGAGTTCCTTCGACGGCCCGCCGATGGCCGGCTGCGCGATCAGGAGGAATCCGGGAATCACGGTGGCTGCAAGCAGGGCAGTCTTGATAATCATCGGGGATGTCCTTGGGGGTTTTCGCCGTTCGGAGGCGGCATTGTCATACCATTTCAACCGCGAAGTTGCGGCGACGCCGTGGTGACGTGGCGGCCAATTTGTGGATGCGCACCGGCGGGTTACGTCGGTGCGTGGCAGACCGCCTCGATGTTGTGCCCATCGGGATCGAGCACGAACGCACCGTAGTAGTTCGCATGATAGTGGGGCCGCAGGTCCGGAGCGCCGTTATCCCTGCCGCCGGCTGCCAGCGCCGCGCTATAAAACGCGCCGACCGCCGCGCGGTTGCTCGCAGTTATCGCGATATGCACAGGCTTTTGCAGGCCGCCTTCGCCGCCGATCCAGAAATCAGGCTTGCAGCCGATCCCGAAGCCCACCGCCGGTGCGCCGCTTTCGGTCTGCGCGGCCGTCACCTCCATCACGACCGAGTAGCCCAGTGGCGCCAAGGCTTTCTCGTAGAACGCCTTCGCGCGCGCGTAGTCGGAGACCGGGAACCCGACGTGATCGATCATGCAATCCTCCACGGCATGGCGGCGCTGCGTACCACGCACCCCATTGGGTTACGATGTACGGGAGGCTTGGTCAGCCGCAAGTGCTGAACCGTCTCCCCTGCGCGGCGCTGTTCCGACGTCCGCCAATGGGCTCGCGGTCGAGCCAGCGTTGCTCAATCGTTGTGAGTCTCGTGGATGCTGACCGCGCCGCGTTTCCAGTATCCGGCCGCCTTGATCCAGGCCTTGTTGAGGCCGCGGTCGTCGAGGAGATGGCGTCGCAGGAGCTTTGCGGTCTGCGACTCGCCGGCCGCCCAGGCGTAGCCATCGCCAGTCACCGGCAGCGAGAGCGTCCGGATCGCGTCGAGCAGCGGCTCCGGGTCCTCAGCGCGCGATAGCGGCCGATGCACCCAGGTGGTCTCAACATTGGCGCGGCTCTCGAACCGCTGCTCCTCGTCGGGGCCGACCACGGCCGCCACCACAAAGGCGCGTACGCCCGAACGCAGCTCTTCGAGTCTGCGCCCGATCGCCGGCAGGGCGGTCTCGTCGCCGACGAACAGGTACCAGTCGAAGTCGTCCTGTACGACGAAAGAACCACGCGGCCCACCGATGCTGAGCTGCTGTTCGGGCGCGGCCTGTGCCGCCCAGTTTGTCGCGGGGCCAGCATTGTGCAGCGCGAAGTCGATGACGAGCACGTTGTTGTCGTAGCGCCGCGGAGTGTAGTCGCGGCCCGGCGACCGCTCGACGCCTTCCGGTGGCTTTCCGTCGGGGCCCGGCTCCGGCATCGTCGGACTGTTGTGCCCAGGCAGCGGAAAGAACACCTTCACATGATCGTCGTAGGCCGCGCTGTTGAAGCCCGCGAGGTCGCCGCCGAGCGTGATGCGCGCCATGTGTGGCGTAAGGCGCTCCACCTGCTTTACGGTGAGGAGACGCCGGCGCGGCTCATGGCGGACGCGGGCGATGGAGTGTTTCGTCGGGGCCAGGGTGTCTGTCATGTTGCGAACTTAGGGCTGCCAGGCGTGGCTTGGAAGTGGCGATCCGCACGAGCCCGGCTGGAATTGATCTAACGGAGCACGCCGCCGGCGGAGGCCGCTAGACCTGCCGCTCGACCATCTTTTTCTTGATCTCGGCGATCGCCTGCGCGGGGTTCAGCCCCTTCGGGCAGGCTTTGGTGCAGTTCATGATGGTGTGGCAGCGGTAGAGCCGAAATGGATCTTCGAGATTGTCGAGCCGCTCGCCGGTCGCCTCGTCGCGGCTGTCGACGATCCAGCGGTTTGCCTGCAGCAGCGCCGCGGGACCAAGGTAGCGGTCCGAATTCCACCAGTAGCTCGGGCAGGAGGTGGTGCAGCAGGCGCACAGGATGCACTCGTAGAGCCCGTCGAGCTTCAGCCGGTCGTCGTGGCTCTGCTTCCATTCCTTCTCGGGCGTCGGCGTCTGCGTCTTCAGCCACGGCTCGATCGAGGCGTACTGCGCGTAGAAGTTGCGTCATGTCCGGCACGAGGTCCTTGACCACGTGCATGTGCGGCAACGGATAGACCGTGACCGTGTCCTTGATCTCGTCCATGCCCTTGGTGCAGGCGAGCGTGTTGGTGCCGTCGATGTTCATCGCGCACGACCCGCACACGCCTTCGCGGCACGAGCGGCGGAAGGTCAACGTCGGATCGATCTTGTTCTTGATCCAGATCAGCGCGTCGAGAACCATCGGCGCGCAATCGTCGCGGTCGACGAAATACGTGTCCATGCGCGGGTTGGCGTCGTCGTCCGGGCTCCAGCGATAGATGCGGAACGCGGTGACGTTGCGCGCGCCGGCGGGGCGTTTCCAGGTCTTGCCCTCGGTGATCTTGGAGTTCTTGGGAAGCGTGAGCTGGACCATGGATTCCTCTTGCTAGCGCGTGAGGCTGCGGGCCGGCGCAGCGGCCAAGGCCACGTCAGCGAGCGGCGGCGCGGCCTCGACCGCGTGTTCGTCGGCGATCACGATGCCGCCCTTGGTGCCGACCATCCGCAGCGGATAGTTCTGTTCGTCGCAAAACTCGACGTAGGCCTGATGGGCGCCAGCGAACGGCGTGCCGTCCTTCACGTCATCCACCATGACGCGGGCGAACGGCGACCAGTACGGCTGCGCGTTCACGAGGGTGGCCTTGCTTGGCTGATACAAGTCGACATCGATCAGCATCACGTCGATCGGCGGCAGGCTTGCCCAGTCGAACCGGCTGGCGTCGGCCTCGATGGCGGAGACGTTGGCAAAACCCTGGCGCTTGAGGCTTCGCTCGACCAGGTCGCGATCGTTCACCGAAAACCCGTGAAACGAAAAGTCACCCTTGCCGCGTTCGCGCACCTCATGGGCTACGTCGGAACTCGGTAAAGCCGCGGAACGTGTCGATGCAATAGTACGGCCGGGTGTCGCCGTGGTGGCGCATGTGGGTCAAGAGGAAACCGGACGTTTGCCCGCGCGCGACGCCGACCTCGACGATGCAGCCCTCGCCCCCGCGGCTGCGGGCGCGCGCCTGCTGTGTCGCATCCAACGCCTGACACAGCCAGATCAACTGGTCGGGCTGCACCATGAATGGGTAACGCGGCATCATCGCACGTCCGACGCCAGGCAGGCGGAAGACGACGCGCTTGATCTGCTGGACCACTGGTTGCCAGGACGCGGGCATAGCCTGTTCGAGCGCAGTTGGGCGCAGCCTAGTACACGCGAGCCTTCGGCTCGATGTAGGCCACGTCGTTGGTGAGCGTGTAGGTGTGCACAGGGCGATAGTCGACCGTGACGTTGCCCTTGTTATCGAGCCACGTCAGCGTGTGCTTCATCCAGTTCTTGTCGTCGCGGTCCGGGTGATCTTCGCGCGCGTGCGCGCCGCGGCTTTCGGTGCGGTTCAGCGCCGCGTCCATCGTCACCACCGCCTGCGCGATCAGGTTGTCGAACTCGAGCGTCTCGATCAGGTCCGAATTCCAGATCAGCGAGCGGTCGGTCACGCGCACGTCGGAGGCGGCAGCGTAGGTGTCGTGGATGAGCTTGTGGCCCTCCTGCAGGACCTCGCCGGTGCGGAACACCGCGCAATTGCTCTGCATCACCCGCTGCATCTTGAGGCGCAGCTCGGCAGTCGGCGTGCCGCCATTGGCGTTGCGCATCCGGTCGAGGCGTGCAAGCGCAAGCTCCGCGGAATCGCTCGGCAGCTCGGGCTGCTTGTCGTTCGGCGTTAGCATCTCGGCGCAGCGCAGCGCCGCGGCGCGGCCGAACACGACGAGGTCGATCAGCGAATTCGAGCCGAGCCGGTTCGCGCCGTGCACCGAAACGCAGCCGGCCTCGCCGAGCGCCATCAGCCCCGGGACGATGGTGTCGGGATCGCCGCCCTTCTTGGTCAGCGCTTCGCCGTGATAGTTCGTGGCGACGCCGCCCATGTTGTAGTGCACGGTCGGAAGCACCGGGATCGGCTCGCGGGTGAGGTCGACGCCCGCGAAGATGCGCGCGCTCTCCGAGATGCCGGGGAGCCTCTCGTGCAGCACCGCCGGATCGAGATGATCGAGGTGCAGGAAGATGTGGTCCTTGCTCTTGCCGACGCCGCGGCCCTCGCGGATTTCGATCGTCATCGAGCGGGAGACCACGTCGCGCGAGGCGAGGTCCTTGGCCGACGGCGCGTAACGCTCCATGAAGCGCTCGCCTTCGGAATTGACGAGATAGGCGCCTTCGCCGCGCGCGCCCTCGGTGATCAGGCAGCCGGCGCCGTAGATGCCGGTCGGATGGAACTGCACGAACTCCATGTCCTGCAGCGGCAGGCCCGCGCGCAGCACCATCGCGTTGCCGTCGCCGGTCTGGGTGTGGGCGCCGGTGCAGGAGAGGTAGGCGCGGCCGTAGCCGCCGGTCGCGAGGATGGTTGTCTGCGCGCGGAAGCGGTGGATCGAGCCGTCGTCGAGGTTGATCGCGACCACGCCGCGGCAGCGGCCCTCGTCCATGATCAGGTCGATGGCGAAATACTCGACGTAGAATTCGGCCGAATGTCGCAGCGCCTGGCCGTACATCGTGTGCAGCATGGCGTGGCCGGTGCGGTCGGCAGCGGCGCAGGTACGCTGTGCCGTGCCCTTGCCGTAGTGGGTGGTCATGCCGCCGAACGGGCGCTGGTAGATCTTGCCGTCCTCCTCGCGGCGCGAGAACGGCAGGCCCCAGTGCTCGAGCTCATAGACCGCGGCCGGCGCCTCCCGGCACAGGTACTCGATCGCGTCCTGGTCGCCGAGCCAGTCGGCGCCCTTGACGGTGTCGTACATGTGCCAGCGCCAGTCGTCCTCGCCCATGTTGCCGAGCGAGGCGGCAATGCCGCCCTGGGCCGCGACCGTGTGCGAGCGGGTCGGGAACACCTTGGTGATGCAGGCGGTCTTGAGGCCGGCCTCGCTGCATCCGACCACCGCCCGCAGCCCGGAGCCGCCGGCCCCGACCACCACCACGTCATAGCTGTGGTCTTCGATCGGATAGGCCCGCCCGTTGACCTTGGGGGTTCCGACAGATTGCGCGCCGTTTCCAGCCATTGCCCTACAATCCGAATGCCAGCTTGAGGATCGCGAACACGGCCGCCAATCCGACGGCGAACGAGAAGAACGTGTTGGCCATCAATGTCGTCAGTTTCAGCAGCTCGTCATGCACATAGTCCTCAATGATGACCTGCATGCCGAGCCACATATGATAGACGCTCGTCACGACGAACAGCAGCATCGTGATCGCGACGAACGATCGAGCCGAGAATCTGCACGACCGCAGCATGGTTGCGCCCGAGCAGCGCGATGATGATCAGGACCACGGCGATCGTCAGGGGCACGTTGGCGACCGAAGTCAGCCGCTGGTGCCAGAAATGCCGCGTACCGGTCCGGGCCGAGCCGAGGTAGCGGACGCGGCTCAGCGGGGTGCGCATGGATTGCGGCGCCTCGTCGCTCATCGGATACCCCCCATCACCAGATACCCGACGAGCCACAAGAGTATGGTCAACCCGACCGAGCCCACGAGCGTCGCCACGGTCAGCCACTCGCGTTCGGCCGCGCCGAAGCCGTGTCCGGTGTCCCAGATCAGGTGGCGGATGCCGCCAAGCATGTGATGAAGGAGCGCCCAAGTGTAGCCGAACAGGATCAGTCGGCCGAACACCGTCTCCATGAACCATTGCAGGGTCCCGTATGCGTTCGGGCCGGCGGCCGCGGCGCTCAGCCACCAGACCAGCAGCAGCATCCCGAAATACAGCGCTCCGCCGGTGATGCGGTGGACGATGGACATCATCATCGTCAGCATCGGCCGGTAAATTTGCAGGTGCGGCGAGAGCGGACGGTCTTTCAAGGGGGATGTTTTCGCCTCAACCATAAATCACGCTCCGGCGGATTGCCGCTCTCGAAGCGTACCTAGCGGATGACCGCGTCGGCCGCAACGCCGTCCACGGGCCTGCCGACGCAACCCTGAAGCGGCCCGCGCGCATGCGGAGCGGCAATGTTTGCTTCGCATATCACGAAACATGAGGTTAAGATCGTGCATGTACAATACGCTTTTCGGATAGCTTCCCTTCGGTTTGTGCGAAGGCTGCAAACATGCGCTTCGACCTCGCCGATCTCAGCCTGTTCCGCCACGTGGCGGAGGCGGGCAGCATCACCCACGGCGCCGAGCGCGCTCATTTGGCGCTTGCCGCGGCCAGCACCCGCATCCGCAACATGGAGGAGGCGCTGGGCGCGCCCCTCCTTGTGCGGGCGAGGCACGGCATCACGCCGACCCAGGCCGGCCGCACACTGCTTCAGCACGCGCGCATCATGCTGGCGCAGGCCGAGCGGCTGCGCGAGGACTTGGGCGCCTACGCCGGCGGTCTTGCAGGCCAGGTCCGGGTGCTGTCGAACACCAATGCCCTGACCGAGTTTCTCCCGGAGGCGCTGAGCTCGTTCCTGGCCGCCCATCCGAACGTCAGCGTCGACCTGGAGGAGCGGCTGAGCGATGAAATCGTCGGCCTGATCGCTGAGGGCGTCGGCGACATCGGGATCGTCGCAGGCACCGTCGATGCCGGCGGGCTCACCACTTATCCGTTCCGCAGCGACCGTTTCGTGCTGGTGGTCGCCCGCGAGCACCCGCTGGCGCGCCGGTCGAAGGTCGGCTTCGCCGAGGTGCTCGACCTCGACTTCGTCGGTCTCGACCGCGCGAGCGCGCTGCAGCGCTTCCTTGCCGGCAAGGCCGGCAACGCCGGCCGGCCGCTGCGGCTGCGGGTCCAGCTTCGCAGCTTCGATGCGGTGTGCAGGCTGGTCGAATGCAATGTCGGGGTGGGGATCGTGCCGGCTACCACAGCGCGCCGGGCGGCGAAGTCGATGGCGATAAAGGCGGTCGACCTCACCGACCCCTGGGCGCTACGCGATCTTGCGATCTGCATCCGCAGCTTCGAGGCGTTGCCGCCCTATGCCCGGCAACTGGTCGAGCACATGCGCGCGGCCTCGTAGCGGGCCTGGCGGGCCGTGCGACACCGCGAGCGATCTCAGGACAGAATTCACATCGCGTCTGCGGTATGATGATGCATCCGGGAGGACGCCAATCTCGAGCCAACTCGGTTGTTCAAGGTTCCGCCAGCGCCTTTGGGAGACAAGGATGAAAGCGATCAGTCGACGCGTTGTCATGACGGGAATGGTTGCAGCCGGTGCGAGTGTCTGGGCTGGGCGTGCAATCGCGCAGGCGCCGAGCGGTCCGTTCAAGCTCGATCCGCTGCCCTATCCGGCCGACAAGAACGAGCCGCATATCGACGCTCAGACGATGACGATCCACCACGATCGTCATCACGCGGCCTATGTCGCGAACCTCAACACCGCCGCAGGCCAGATATCCGGAACTCGGCACCCGTCCCGCTGCAGGAGCGTTCTTGCCAAGCTCGGCGACGTGCCGGAGGCGGTCCGCACCGCGGTCCGCAACAACGGCGGCGGTCACGCCAACCACACCATGTTCTGGCAGATCATGGGCGGGTCCGGCGGCGTCCCCGACGGCGACTTGAAGGCCGCCGTCGATCGTGATCTCGGCGGACTGGAGAAGATTGCAGGAGCAGTTCAACGCCGCCGGTCTGCGCGTCTTCGGCTCGGGCTGGGTGTTCGTCACCGTGACGCGAACGGCAAGCTCGCGCTCATCGACGAAGCCCAACCAGGATACGCCGCTGATGGACGGACAGCGCGTGCTGATGGGCAACGATGTCTGGGAGCACGCCTACTACCTGAAATACCAGAACCGCCGCGCCGGACTACCTGAAGGCCTGGTGGAGCGTCGTCGACTGGAACAAGGTCGCGGCGCGCTATGCCGCCGCCAAGGCCGGCACGCTGACGATCTGAACGAGGGGCTCAGGTCGTTCCCGCGTCAGCGCGGGATCAGCGCCCAGTAGTCGAGGTCGAGCAACACGGCCGGATCGTAGTCGTCGCCGTCCTTGAGCGGGAAGTCCGGGCACGGCCGGTCGCGTGTCGCGACCGTGCGCAGTCGCAGCGCGCCCATGTCGCTGCGCCCGGGCAGTTCGCTCTTGCCCAGCACCTCCGACCACGCGAACACGGTGCCGCCGGCGAACAGCGGTGCGACGTGACGACCGCCGTTGATGGCAGCGATGTGGAACGCGTTGGCGAGCCCGTTGAACGATAGCGCCCGCGCCAGCGAGATGACATGGCCGCCGTAGATCAGACGCCGGCCGAACCGGCCCTGCGCGGCGGTGAACTGGTCGAAGTGAATGCGCGCGGTGTTCTGATAAAGCCTCGTTGCGAGCTGGTGCTCGGCCTCCTCGACCGTGATGCCGTCGACATGGTCGATCTTCTCGCCGATCTCGTAGTCGTCAAAGCGGTAAGGGCTGCCGGCGAGGGTGAAATCGTAGGCCGCGAGGTCGATCGGCGGACAGGCTGCGCCCAAAAGCTTCGGCTCGACCGCGGTCGGCAGGCGCGGGACGTGGTCGCCCGGGGCCGGCGCGTCCTCGTCGCGCTTTCGCACCATGACCCAGCGCACGTATTCGAGCACCGCGGTGCCGTCCTGATTGTTGCCGCGGGTCCGCACATAGACGATGCCGGTCTTGCGATTGGAATTCTCCTTGAGCCCGATCACCTCCGACACCGCGGTGAGCGTGTCTCGGGCAAACACCGGCGCGAGAAACTGGCACCCGGCGTAGCCCAAGTTGGCAACGGCGTTGAGCGAGACATCCGGCACGGTCTTGCCGAACACGACGTGGAACACCAAGAGGTCGTCGATCGGAGCTTCGCGATAGCCGATCGCTGAGGCGAATGCGCTCGAAGACTGCACGGCAAAGCGGGAGCCGAACAGCGCGAGATAAAGCGCGATATCGCCGCCCGTCATCATGCGTGGCGTCGCATGGCGGATGGTCTGGCCGAGCCGGAAGTCTTCGAAGAAATTGCCGGAACTGGTCTTGGACATTGACACGAAGCCTCACGATAGCAGAACGGTCCGGCGGCCTCTCTATACCGCCTTTTGCAGCCGTCACGAAGCTGTGAGCTTTAGGCACGGCGGTTTGGCGGAAGCCTGACGGCAATGTGCCCGCAGCGACTGCCAGGACGGTTAGACCTGACGGCGCTGGTTATCTTCAGCCGGCGGCGCTGGTCGAATTCGTTCAGGTGAGGGCGCGATGTTGGCACCACGAACCTGGACGCCACTGACCGAAATCAACCTGTAATCCACGTTATTCACTGGTCCCTTACACTGCGTCCTGAACAAAGTTTCAATAGCATGAGGTCTCCGAGCGCTCTCCCTGTGGAGACAAGCCGATGAGCCCCGTCAGTCCAAGCAGCCCAAAGCAACCCAATCCGAACGAAGAGAACTCCAACGCCTGGCGTCGGAAGTCGGCTGCAGAACTCGAAGTGGAGCTTGCCAAGATGCATCGCGAGCTCCTGTCCGAGCCGGACAAGTATCGTGCTAGCCTCTTGAAGGCCCTCAAGTTTCGCCTGGAGGCTCAACTTGAGGCGCTGCGTTTGGCAGGCTAGCTGCCTCTCAAAACGTTACTGCGAGAGCAAAGCCGTCCTGGCATGCCGGGAGCGCTGGGCCTTGCCGGCTCGCTGCGCCGCCACGACATTCAGGGCGGCAGCATGAGCAGCATCGACACCCCTGTGGCGGTTGCGCCGGAACGGCCCCTGATCCATCCGCTCTGGGTGCGGATCACGCACTGGATCAATGCGCTTGCGATGCTGGTGATGATCGGGTCGGGCTGGGAGATCTACAACGCCTCGCCGCTGTTTCCGTTCACCTTCCCCGGCTCGATCACACTCGGCGGCTGGCTCGCCGGCGCGCTGCTGTGGCACTTCGCGGCGATGTGGGTGCTGGCGATCAACGGCCTCGTCTATCTCGCGCTCGGCCTCGTCACCGGACGGTTCCGACGCAAGCTGTTGCCGATCCGGCCGCGCCGAGGTTGTTTCCGATGTCCGGGCCGCGCTGACGTTCAAGCTCGCGCATGACGATCTGTCGGTCTACAACGCGGTGCAGAGGCTGCTTTATGCTCGGCGTGATCCTGGCCGGCATCGTGATCGTGCTGTCCGGGCTCGCGATCTGGAAGCCGGTGCAGTTGCAGGAACTGACCGCGCTGTTCGGCGGCTACGACGCGGCGCGCTACGTGCATTTCTTTGCCATGGCGGCGATCGTCGGATTTCTCGTCGTGCACGTGGTGCTCGCGCTGCTCGTGCCGAAGAGCCTGCGCGCCATGATCACCGGACGATAGGAGGCATGCCATGCCGCGCATCCGCAAGGCAATCCCCGGCGTCGATCCGAAGCTCCTGATCAAGGACGCCGCAAAGCTGATGCCGGATCCGGCGCGGCGGGCTTTTCTGCGCGGCGCCGCGAGCCTCGGCGCGCTCACGTTCCTGACCGGCTGCGACATCGTCGACAGCGATGCCGCCGAAGGCATGCTGCGCAGGATTTCGCGCTTCAACGACCGCGTGCAGGCCTGGCTGTTCAATCCCAACAAGCTCGCGCCGACCTATCCCGAGAGCGCGATCACCCGGCCGTTTCCGTTCAACGCCTATTATCCGGAGGACGATGCGCCGGAGGTCGACGGCAAGGACTTACAAGCTCGAGGTCGGCGGTCTGATCGACAACAAGGAACCTGGACGCTTGAGCAGCTCTACGCGCTGCCGCAGGAAACGCAGATCACGCGCCACATCTGCGTCGAGGGCTGGAGCGCGATCGGATCATGGCAGGGCGTGCGGCTGTCCGAGTTCCTGCAAGCGCGTCGGCGCCGACACGCGCGCGAAATACGTCTGGTTCCAGTGCGCCGAGGGCTATTCCAACACCATCGACATGGCGACGGCGCTGCATCCGCAGACCCAGCTCACGTTCAGGTTCGACAACGAGATCCTGCCGCGCAAGTACGGCTTCCCGATGAAATGCCGGATCCCGACCAAGCTCGGGTTCAAGAATCCCAAGTACGTCATCGCGCATGCACGTCACCAACAAGGACCTCGGCGGCTATTGGGAGGACCAGGGCTACAACTGGTTCAGCGGACTGTAGCGGGGCTCTTTAACGAACCTCAGCGGCGCTGTCAATCTCTCGGCGCACGCCGGGCGCCGGGCGGCGGCGTCCTTGCCAACTCGCAGCCTGGCCGCTTTAGCAATCCCGGCCACTGAATTTCGCGTCAAGCGAGGCGTCGCGATTCATGGCAACCCACAAGCTCCTTCTTCTCCCCGGCGACGGCATCGGCCCGGAGGTCATGGCCGAGGTCAAGAAGCTGATCGCCTGGATGAACGCCCACGGCATGGGCACGTTCGAGACCGAGGAAGGCGCTGGTCGGCGGCGCCTGCTACGACGCGCACAGCGTCGCGATCACCGACGCCACCATGGACAAGGCGCACGCCGCCGATGCCGTGATCTTCGGCGCGGTCGGCGGGCCGAAGTGGGACAAGGTGCCCTACGACGTGCGGCCGGAGGCGGGGCTGCTGCGGCTGCGCAAGGATCTCGGCGCTCTTCGCCAACATCCGCCCGGCGGTGACCTATCCGGCGCTGGCCGACGCCTCCTCGCTCAAGCGCGAGCTGGTCGAGGGCCTCGACATCATGATCCTGCGCGAGCTCACCGGCGGCGTCTATTTCGGCGAGCCCAAGACCATCACCGATCTCGGCAACGGCCAGAAGCGCGCCATCGACACCCAGGTCTACGACACCTACGAGATCGAGCGCATCGGCCGCGTCGCCTTCGAGCTGCGCGGCGCGCAAGAAGCTGCAACAAGGTCACCTCGATGGAAAAGCGCAACGTCATGAAGACCGGCGTGCTCTGGAACGAGGTGATCGACGCAGGTGCACCAGCGCGAGTTCAAGGACGTGCAGCTCGAGCACCTGCTCGCCGACGCCGGCGGCATGCAGCTCGTGCGCAATCCCAAGCAGTTCGACGTGATCGTCACCGACAATCTGTTCGGCGACATGCTGTCCGACGTCGCGGCGATGCTGACCGGCTCGCTCGGCATGCTGGCGTCGGCCTCGCTCGGCGAGGTCGATCCGAAGACCAAGAAGCGCAAGGCGCATGTACGAGCCGGTGCACGGCTCGGCGCCCGATATCGCCGGCAAGGGCGTGGCCAACCCGATCGCCATGATCGCCTCGTTCGGGATGGCGCTGCGCTATTCGCTTCGGCATGGGCAAGGAGGCCGACCTGATCGACCAGGCGATCGCCGCCGCGCTCGCCAAGGGCCTGCGCACCGCCGACATCAAGTCGGAGGGCTGCAAGCTCGTCGGCACGAGCGAGATGGGCGACGCGATCATTGCGGAGATGGAGAAGCTCGCGGCCTGAAGACGTCGTTGCGCCAAAAGCAAACGCGCGACCGATTGGCCGCGCGTCGTCTAAGTTCGCCCGATCGTGCTACGGAAACCACATACGGGGCCAGCCGTTCTCCCACTGCGGGTTGAGCGGCATGCGGTCGAAGTTCTTGCCGGGGCCGAGCGCGGTCTCGAGCGGCGAGTAGTACGGCGGGATCGCGTAGTCCAAGAAATGCCGCTGGCCGGGCAGGACTTCGGTGCCGCCATCGAGATAGGAGCGCTTCTGCACGATGATCTTGGTCCGGGTGCGACCGGTCTCGTCGCGGCTGACGAAAACGGTCGACGAGCGGGTCGCGCCGGTAGACGACCGCTTGCGCTTCGGCCTCGGCCGCCGGGCGCGCCAACACGAGAAGCGTGACAGCCGTCGTCGCAACTGCACGAAGCACCAGCAAATGCATGGTGTCCTCGTTTCGAACCCGTGACCGAAAGTCAGTTTACAGGTCGGTTCCTGCATCGCACCACAAGAAAACGCGGACATCGGTTATCGGTTCCTGCACATGGTTGCGCGGCTGGCGAGTTGCAGCATTGTCGCAGCGACTCATTCAACGATGTTGAATATCATCACCGCCTAGCTAGTCTCGAATGCACTGCGATGGGCGTGCACGCTCGCAGGCGGATCGCGACCAGTCATGCAGGAGGAAGCGCATGCACGGCAAGACCGAACGATCGATCGAAGAACTTTATGCAGCAGGATCCGGAGCGCGCCGATGCCGAGGTGTTCGGGCGCAAGACCGGACTGGACCGCCGCGGCTTTCTCGGCGGCGCCGGCCTTGCCGCCATGGGCGCGGCCGTCGGCGGCGCCATTCCGTTTGCCGCCAACATGCCGGGCGGGCTGATCCCGGCGGCGTTCGCGCAACCGGCGCCAGCCGCATCGCCGCCGGCCCGCCGCAGCGCCGGCCGCCAAGGGGCCGACCTATCTCAACTTCCCCGGCAAGAGCGACAAGCTGGTGGTGCTCGGCGAGCGGCCGCTGGTGGCGGAGACGCCGGAGCACCTGCTCGACGACGACACCACGCCGACCGACAAGTTCTTCATCCGCAACAACGGGCAGATTCCGGAGGCGACCAAGGAGCCCGACAAGTGGAAGATCACGATCGACGGCGAGGTCAACAACAAGCTCGAACTGACGCTCGGCGAGCTGAAGTCGAAGTTCAAGCCGGTGACGCGCCGCATGGTGCTGGAATGCGGCGGCAACGGCCGCTCGTTCTTCTCGCCCGCAGGCGCGCGGCAATCAATGGACCAACGGCGGCGCCGGCTGCGCCGAATGGACCGGCGTGCGCGCTCGCCGATGTGCTCAAGGCCGCCGGCGTGAAATCGTCGGCGGTGTTCAGCGGCCATTACGGCGCCGACCCGCATCTGTCGGGCGACACCAAGCAGGACGTCGCTGTCGCGCGGCGTGCCGATCAAGAAGCTGATGGACGAGAACAACCTGATCGTCTGGGCGATGAACGGCCAGCCGCTGCCGAACATCCATGGCTTCCCGGTGCGGCTGGTTATTCCCGGGCTGGCCGGGCTCGGTGTCGTCGAAGTGGCTGACCCGCATCTGGATCCGCGACAAGGAGCATGACGGCCAGGGCATGGGCCAGTTCTCCTATCGCGTCGCGATCAAGCCGATGGTGCCGGGCGACAAGGCCGACCCGAAGAACTTCAAGGACCTGGAATCGATGCCGGTGCGCTCGATCATCACCAATCCGGCCAACGGCGACCAAGCTTGCCGGCCGGCACCAAGGAGATCAAGCTGCGCGGCGCCGCCTGGGCCGGCGACCTCACGGTGCGCCAGGTCGATGTCTCGACCGACTTCGGCGCCACCTGGACCGCGCGCCAAGCTCGACAAGCCGAAGAACAAGTATGACTGGCAGCGCTGGACCGCGACGGTGAAGCTGCCGTCCGACGGCTATTACGAGATCTGGACGCGCGGCGACCGACTCGAAGGGCACGATGCAGCCGCACATCGCCGGCAACTGGAATCCGCAAGGCTACGGCGGCAACCCGATGCACCGGGTCGCGGTGCTGGTGGGCTGATGTCGATGACCAAAGCGCTCGCGGCGGCCGGCTCGCGCTGGCCGCCGTCCTGCTGCTCTGCTGTCCCGCGCCGGGCGCAGGCGCCGCAGTTCGTCCCGCGCGACGAGAATCCCGAGGACTTCCCGGCCGGCACCGGCCGCGACGACACGTTCTACGCCTGCACCGCCTGCCACGGCTTCAAGCTGGTCGCCCAGCAGGGCATGAACCGCCGGCAATGGGAGGACTCGCTGCAACTGGATGACCGACAAGCACGGCATGCCGCCGTTGCCGGAGAAGGACCAGAAGGTCGTGCTCGACTATCTCGAGGCGACCTATCCGCCGCGCGCGCCGGCCACCAACCGGGGCTGGCAGAACCCGTTCGCTGCCACGCTAATCGCGCAACGGCCAATTCCGCTTGCGGCCCCGTTCGGGGCGTAGCGCTATGGCGCGCAAATGCCCGCGAATTCGGCGGCGGGCGCCCGATCAATCGGTCGAAGCGATTGAATTGCCGTTGCAGAATTCATCGATCAGGAGCTGGGACGCGTTGAATCCCCGGTCCGTCTCGCCTAAAAGCGGGCAACATCAGGACTTCGGAGAGCGGGATATGGGTTTCAAGGTCGCGGTCGTCGGCGCCACCGGCAATGTCGGCCGTGAAATGCTTGACGTGCTGGTCGAGCGGCGTTTCCCGGCGGACGAGGTGGTCGCGCTCGCCTCGCGCAAGAGCCAGGGCGTCGAGGTTTCGTTCGGCGACAAGACACTCAAGTGCAGGACGCTCGAGCACTACGACTTCGCCGACGTCGATATCTGCCTGATGTCGGCCGGCTCCGCGGTTTCGAAGGAATGGTCGCCGAAGATCGCCGCCGCCGGTGCGGTGGTGATCGATAATTCGTCGTGCTGGCGCTACGACTCCGACGTGCCGCTGATCGTGCCCGAGGTGAACGCCGACGCCGTCGCAGGCTTCCGCAAGAAGGACATCATCGCCAATCCGAACTGCTCGACCGCCCAGCTTGTCGTGGCGCTCAAGCCGCTGCACGACAAGGCCAAGATCAAGCGCGTCGTGGTCGCGACCTATCAGTCGGTGTCGGGCGCCGGCAAGGACGCGATGGACGAGCTTGTTCGCGCAGACCAAGGCGGTGTTCACGCGTCGCCGAGATTGAGATCAAGAAGTTTCCCGAAGCGCATCGCCTTCAACGTCATTCCGCACATCGACGTGTTCATGGAGGACGGCTACACCAAGGAAGAGTGGAAGATGGTGGCCGAGACCAAGAAGATTCTCGACCCCAAGATCAAGCTCACCGCCACGTGCGTGCGGGTGCCGGTGTTCATCGGCCATTCCGAGGCGGTCAACATCGAGTTCGAGAATCCGATCACGCGCCGACGAGGCGCGCGACATCCTGCGCAATGCGCCCGGCTGCCTTGTCATCGACAAGCACGAGCCCGGCGGCTACGTCACGCCCTACGAGGCGGCCGGCGAGGACGCGACCTACATCAGCCGTATCCGCGAGGACGCGACCGTCGAGAACGGGCTTGCGATGTGGATCGTGTCCGACAACCTGCGCAAGGGTGCGGCGCTGAACGCGGTGCAGATCGCCGAAGTGCTGATCAACCGCAAGCTGATCGTGGCCAAACGGAAGGCGGCGTAGCTGCTTCTTCGCAAGACACGCGGCAGGCGGTTTCGGTCAGGGACGCACAGCCTTTGCCAAGCAAACAAAGTCACCCGCGAGCTTGACCCGCGGGTCCATCGCTTTCGCGAGAGGATGGATCGCCGGGTCACGGCGCCATAGCGCGTCGAAGACGCGCGTAAATGCGCTTATGGCGCCGGCCCGGCGATGACGCCGAATGCGGGGGTACTCCGCCTCTTCGCCGCCTCCATCGGGCGAGCCCCATTGTGATTGTGTAACGCCGGGGTGCGCTCTTATATCTGGGGCATGAGCGCGAACTGTTGCCATCACGACCACGAGCATCACGCCGATCCGCATCGCGGCAACGCGGCCTATCGGCGCGTGCTGTGGGCGGTGCTTGCGATCAACGCCGCCATGTTCCTGGTCGAGATCGCTGCGGGTGTGGCGGCGGGGTCCGCCTCGCTGCAGGCGGATGCGCTTGATTTCCTGGGTGACTCGGCAAATTACGCCATCAGCCTGTTCGTGGTCGGCATGGCGCTGCGCTATCGCGCCATGGCGGCGTTCGCAAAAGGCGCCAGCATGGCGGTGTTCGGCCTCTGGGTGGTCGGAACCGTGGTCTGGCATCTCGTGCACGGCACGCTGCCGAGCGCCTTCACCATGGGTGCTGTGGGTCTCGCGGCGCTCGCTCGCCAACGCGGCCTCGTTCGGCCTGCTGTGGGCCTATCGCGGCGGCGACGCCAACATGCGCTCGGCCTGGATCTGCACCCGCAACGACGTGCTCGGCAATCTCGCGGTGCTGGCTGCGGCGGCCGGCGTGTTCGGAACCGGCACCGGATGGCCCGACATCGCGGTTGCGGCGATCATGGCGGGGCTTGCCATGCAGGGCGCCTCGATCGTGATCCGGCAGTCGCTCGGCGAATTGCGCCGGCCGGTGGCGGTGCCGGCCGAATAGGTCGCGGCGCCAGCCTGCATGGCAGTCCTTGGAATCGCTCTATTGCGCGCCCGACCCCTGGGTCCGTAAGCTGATATGGGCGCCGGCCCGCAATCAAGAACCGCCCGCGCCGCACTTCAGGGAGCACGCCATGCTTGAGCGAACCCCTCCGCAGTTCCGCGAACTGCAGGAAATCACCATGCAGACGGACACGCGCGACATTCTCGCGCATGCCACGCGGCAGTCCGAAAGCTATGAGGATTACTTCCTCGTCGACATCGATGCCCACGTCACCGAAACCTCGTTCTGGCCCGAGATCATCGGCGGCATCGACAACGAGGTGATCCGGCAGATGGGCGAGGCCAACATGGCGCGCCCCGGCAACACCACCTCGCTGCTCAACGTGGCGCCCGGCATTTTGCACCAGCACGTCTACGGCCGCATCCCGCACCAGCAGGCGCTGCTGGAGAAGGTCGAGAAGGGCAAAGTCCATCACTTCACCGAGTTGGCGCGCCGCTCGATGGACGCCATGGGGCTCGACTACCAGATCGTGTTCCCGACGCCGATGCTCACGCTCGGCATGCATCCGCAGGACGAGATCGAGGTGGCGCTCGGCGCGGCCTACAACAAGTGGCTGATCGAGCGCATCCTGCCCGAGGACGACCGGCTGAAGGGCCTGATCTATCTGCCGTTCAACACGCCGGAGGCCTGCGTCGAGCAGGTCGAGAAATACGCCCACGTCGACAGCATCATCGGCTTCACCGTCTGCTCGACGCGCAACAAGCCGGTGCATCACAACAACTACATGAAGCTCTATGCGCTGATGGAAGAGACCGGCAAGCCGTTCGCCTTCCACTCCGGCTTCAATTGGAACGATCCGTCGTTCCTGCAGCTCAACCGCTTCATCTCGATGCACGCGCTGTCGTTCGTGCACTACAGCCTGATTCACATGACCAATTGGATCATGAACGGGCTGCCGGAGCGTTTCCCCAAGCTCAAGGTGCTGTGGGTGGAGAGCGGGCTTGCCTGGATTCCGTTCCTGATGCAGCGGCTCGACCACGAGTACCAGATGCGGACCTGCGAAGCGCCGCTGCTGAAGCGGCTGCCGAGCGAGTACATGAGCGACATGTTCTACACGAGCCAGCCGCTGGAGAAGACGAACCTCAATCTCCTCAAGGCCACAATGGAGGCGTTCCAGGCCGACACGCAGCTGCTGTACGCCTCGGACTGGCCGCACTGGGACTTCGACGCGCCGAGCTCGATCACTACGCTGCCGTTCCTGAGCGAGCAGGCCAAGCGCAACATCCTGGGGCTCAACGCTGCGCGCATCTTCAACCTCGAGGTCAAGCGCAAACGGCCGCACGCCGCCGAGGTGCTCGCGGCCCGGCCGGGCGTGTCCTGAGATGGCGGTCGACACACAGCCGCAGACCGCCGACGGCGCGCTTGGCGGCGACTTTGTTGCTGCGGCCGAGCGCGCGCTTTCGTCCGGCAATCCGGCGCTGGTGTCCGACGCCGAGCTGGAACGCGTGATGACCGCCGCGGTGCGCCTCTATGCGGCCAAGGCCGAGACCGACAGCCCGCCTGCGACGCCGATCACACCCGCGGACGTGACGCCGACCGAGATCGTGGTCACGGTATCCGACCTGATCCGCGCCGCCGGCCTCAACCTCTGGGACGTGTCGATGTGGTTCAACCGGAGCAAGCGGTAGCACGGCAGTCGAAACAAGCACTGACGTCATGCGCGGGCTTGACCCGCGCATCCCGCTTCGGAGGACAAGGGCCACCGAAGCGGGATGGCCGGGACAGAAGCTCGGCCATGGCAGAACGGGAGGGACGCAACATGCGTGAGGTGAACATCGGTCCGGCTTCCGAGTTCGGCGATCCCGGCCGCAAGGTGCTGGCGTTCGAGAATTTCGAGGTCGGCGTGTTCCGGCTCGGCGGCGAGTTCTTCGCCTACCTCAATCACTGCCCGCACATGGGCGGCCCGGCCTGCCAGGGCAAGCTGATGCCGAAGGTCGACGAGGTGATCGCGTCCGACCGCACCAGCAAGGGCATGGCGTTCTCCAAGACGCAGCTCAACGTGGTGTGCCCGTGGCACGGCTACGAGTTCGATATCCGAACGGGACGCCATGCCGGCAATTCCAAGGTGGGGCTCCGGCCGATGAAGGTGCATGTTGCCGACGGCGACGTCATCGTCACCGTGCCCGAGGCCCGCGAGCGGCCCACGCTTGAAGTCGGCGCGGAGGCTTGAGGCCGCGGACTTTCATCAGCCGACGGCGACCGGCCGGAATTCCCCGGTCGCGCGGTCGAGCACCGAAAGCTCGCCGGTCGCGACGCCGAAGTAGGCACCGTGCAGCGCGACCGAGCCGCGCTCGATCAGCTTGCGCAGCCGCGGAAACGTCATCAGGTTGTCGAGGCTGTTGGCGATCGAGGCCTTCTCCATGCGCGCGAGGTACTCCTCGCGCGACAATGTCCCGCGTGGCCCGACCTTGTCCGCGGCCGGCGCCATCAGCGACATCCAGCGGCCGATGAAATCGCCGGGCGAGATCGGCTCATGCTCTTCCGCGAACGCCTGCACGCCGCCACAGTGGGCGTGACCCAGCACCACGATGTGCTGGACCTTGAGTGCGCCGACGCCGAACTCCAGCGCGGCGGAGACGCCATGATAAGCCCCGTCCGGCGTATAGGGCGGCACGAGGTTCGCGACGTTCCGCACCACGAACAGCTCTCCCGGCCGCGCGTCGAAGATCGCCTCGGGCGACACCCGCGAGTTGCAGCAGCCGATCACCATGATTTCCGGCCGCTGACCGCGCTCGGCAAGCTCCCGGAAGCGGTGCTGCTCGGACGGCAGCCGGCCTTCGACAAAGGCGCCATAGCCATCGATCAGGCGTTGCGGAAAGCTCATGGCGGTCTCCGAAGCAAGCGTCATGCCCAGATCGCCATGGGTAGGCCAAATGCATCGCGTTGCGGCGAGACTGGGTACGACCGCGCTCGGCCATCGCTGATCCGCTTGGCTATAGCTGCACCGGCGAGAGCATCGAGCCAGTCGTCTGCTCCAGCTTCGGACTTTGGCGGCAACAACCTGACTTTTTCTTCAGGAAATCCTTCTGCAATGAGCAAGCGGCGCCGCAGTTCTAGGCCCGGCTCATAAGGGCGATTCTTCTTCTTTTTGGGCTCGCGCACTTCTTGTTTTTCGTTGATGCACCAGAATGCTACCTCGGGATGAACCTCATGCACTCGGCCTATCATCCTCGGGTTGCTGCGCAGGAATTCATCGACCTCGACGATTTTTCGAAAGATGAAAAACCCTTGCTTAGAAAATGCCTTGCGATCGTCAGATGTTCCTCGTGCGATTTCGCATGCGGCCAAGTATCTTTGTCGATCATCGACCGGTTCATAACTAGCGCCTGCGTACACGGCGGGTCGAGAAGGGATTCGGAATACGCTGGATTTTCGGCTTCCAAGTAGCGGTCTAACTTCCCGTTCTGGTAACCGTCCTTTCTCTGGACTTATATCTGGAAGTCCGATCGGCATATCGACGGCAATGATAGTGGGAGCTTCTGGCTCCAGCGGAATTGCGGAAAAGGTACGCACCACGCGTTGCCGGACTTCGTAGGTCGTCGGTTGCACAAAGGCGACGATCCAGCCACCAGCGCAGCCATCGACGCCTGCAAGCCACCTATTGCGACAGTCATCGATCATCTGCACACGCTGGCATGGCTCTTGCGACGCCGCTAGGGTGATCCGCAGGAGAACGATCCATGACCATCCGCCCGCGCCGCAGCGTGCTCTACATGCCGGGGTCTAACGCCCGCGCCATCGACAAGGCGCGGACGCTGCCGGTCGACGGCGTGATCCTCGATCTTGAGGACGCGGTCGCGCCCGAAGCCAAGGAGCAGGCGCGCACCCAGGTGGTCGAGGCGGTCAAGGCCGGCGGTTTCGGCGGCCGTGAGGTGTTCATCCGCGTCAACGGCATTGACACGCCCTGGCACGCCGACGACCTCGCGGCGGCGGCGCAGGCCGCGCCCGACGCGATCCTGCTGCCGAAGATTTCGGAGGTGGCGCAGCTTGATCTCGTCGGCCAGCGCCTACTCGACATGAAGACCGACCTGAAGACCCGGGTCTGGGCCATGATCGAGACGCCGGCCGCAATCTTCAACATCCAGGCGCTGGCGGCGGAAGCGCAGGATTCCGAAACGCGCCTCGCGGGCCTCGTGATGGGCACCAACGACCTCGCCAAGGAGACCCGCGCGCGCCTCATTCCCGGCCGCGCACCGATGGTGTCGTGGCTTGCGACCTGCGTGCTGGCGGCGCGCGCCTACGGCATCGACATCCTCGATGGCGTCTACAACGACCTCAGCGATCCGGCGGGCCTGGAACGCGAATGCGCCCAGGCGCGCGACATGGGCTTTGACGGCAAGACGCTGATCCATCCGAACCAGATCGGGCCCTGCAACGGCGCGTTTTCGCCTGGCACCGACGAGGTCGCGCAGGCGCGCAAGATGATCGCCGCCTTCGACCTGCCGGAAAACCGCGACAAGGGCGTGGTGCAGATCGACGGCCGCATGGTTGAGCGCATGCACGCCGAGATGGCGCGCCGCACCGTTGCGATCGCGGAGGCGATCGAAGGTTCGGCCACCGGCTGAACGGGCCGGGACGCGCGGCACATCCCCTGGTAGAGTGCCTCCCGCGCAACCATCGCGGGGGTGCTCATGGCAACTCGCCTGCTGGTGATCCTCGGACTTCTGTGTGTGGGCGCGTTGCCGAGCGCAGCGCAAGGCGACGTGGCGCCGGCTGGCACGTTGCGCGCCGCCTACCTCTCCACCAATCCGGCGCAATCCACCAGGGATCCGCAGACCGGGGAGCCGCGCGGCGCGTCGTACGATCTGGCGCGCGAACTCGCCAAGCGCATGGGCAAGTCGCTCGACTTCCGGCCGGTCGCGAGTTCGCCGGCCGTGATCGAGGCGGTGAAAAACGGCGAGGCCGACATCGGCTTTGTCGCCTATGAGGCGACGCGGCTCGGCACGGTGGAGTTCTCTCAGACCTACATGCTGGTGCACCAGACGTTTCTGGTGCCAGGCGACTCGCCGATCGCGACGGTGGCGGACGTCGACCGCTCGGGTCAGAAAATCGCCGGCACGCGCAACGATTCGATCACACTCTGCCTCAAGCGCGCGCTCAAGCAGGCAAGCCCGGTGGAGCTCGACAACAACCCCGACGTGCTCATCAAGGCGTTGCTCGGGCGCGAGATCGACGCGCTCGGCGCCAACCGTCAGCGCCTTACCACGCTGTCGCGCAGCGTGCCCGGCTCGCGGCTCCTGCCCGATAACTTCTTCAACGTGCCGCAGAACATCATCGTGCCGATGGGCCGGCCGGAGGCGCTGGTCACGGTGAACGCGTTCATCGACGAGGTCCGCGGCTCGGGCTTGCTGCGCGAGGCCATCGCGCGCAGTGGCATCATCGGCATCGAGCCTGCGCCCCAAAGCCCCGGCAGCGAGCACGGCTGCCCGGGATAGGCTCGCTTTCTTAACCGGCGGACCGCGCTACGCCCAAGGCCGCGAAGACCTGGACTGGGCCTCGAAGCCGTCGATCTTGTCTTTCTTGAGGTGGGTCTGGCCGATGTCATCGAGGCCGTGCAGCATGCAGTGCTTGCGGTGCGGATCGATCTCGAATTTCACCACGCCGCCGTCCGGCCCGCGGATTTCCTGCTTCTCCAGGTCGATCGAAAGCGTGGCGTTGGCGCCGCGCTCGGCGTCGTCGAACAGCTTCTCGAGGTCCTCGGGGCTGACCTTGATCGGCAGCACGCCGTTCTTGAAGCAGTTGTTGTAGAAGATGTCGCCGAACTGCGTGGAGATCACGCAGCGGATGCCGAAGTCCATCAGCGCCCAGGGCGCGTGCTCGCGCGAGGAGCCGCAGCCGAAGTTGTTGTCGGCAACCAGAATCTTGGCGTTGCGGTACGCCGTCTTGTTGAGCACGAAATCCGGGTTCTCGCTGCCGTCGTCCTTGTAGCGCATCTCCGAGAACAGCCCCTGGCCGAGGCCGGTGCGCTTGAGTGTCTTGAGGTACTGCTTGGGGATGATCATGTCGGTATCGACGTTGATCACCCGCAGCGGTGCTGCGACGCCTTCCAGGGTCGTGAATTTGTCCATCGGGGGTCTCCTTGCGCCTTTGAATGGCGTCTCCCCGGTCGCGGGTCAAGGGGCGCTGCCCACGGCGCACGTCGCGCTACCCGCCCTCATCCTGAAGAGCCGCGCGAAGCGCGGCGTCTCGAAGGATGAGGCCGAGAGAGGGCGCGCAAGCCTGTCGTCCGCTCAGGCCTGCTTCTGGTTCTTGTGAATCGCATTCATGCCGGTCACCCACGACCGCGCCGAGCGGAACCAGTTCTGCCGCTTGGGCGTGAGCTGGTCGCGCTGTGCCAGGATGCCGACCCGCACCATGTAGGACGCCTGCCGGCCCTCGCCGGGCGAGGTCGAGTAGATCGGCGAGCCGCACTTGCCGCAGAACGCCTGGATGCGCGGGTTGCCGCTGTCGGCCGTAGTCTTGAGATAGTTGGTCGGCTGCCCGGTCATCCGGAACGCCTCGCCGGGGATAGGCACCGAGACGCGGAACGCCGAACCGGTGCCGGTCTGGCAGTCCGTGCAATGACAGATCGTGACCTTTTCCGGATCGGCTTCGCCTTCGATGGTGATGGTGCCGCAGTGGCATGATCCGTTGATCTTCATGAACGCCTCCCTGGACGCTGTTCTAACCAGCGGCCTGTTCGATCTCGTCCATGTCGCGATCGGACAGGCCGAAGTGATGACCGATCTCGTGCACCAGCACATGGGTGATGACGGCCCCGAGCGTCTCGTCGTGCTCGGCCCAGTACAACAGGATCGGCACGCGATAGAGCCACACCATGTTCGGCATCTGCACCGGTGCGCTCTCCGCCTGAAACGGCAGGCCGACACCCTGGAACAGACCCATCAGCTCGAGCTCGCTCTCGATGCCCATGGAATCGAGCACCTCGTCGGTCGGATAGTCCTCGACGCGGATCACCACCCCGTCGCATCGGCTGCGAAACCGCGGCGGCAGCCGCCGGAACGCCTCGGTGGCGATCACCTCGAACTCGTCCAGGGAGGGAGCTTTCAGCGCCCGCCAGGCCAGCGGGTCGGCGCGGGTTTCGTCATTCATGGCGGCAGCATAGTGGGTGATTCCGTGGCGATCCATCTGTGCGGTTGACGCCGCGGTGGCGATGCGGGACCGTAGGCCATGCGACAGATCGCAACATCGGCGGCATTTGCGATGTTGGGCGTCCTGCTCGTCGGGGCGTTGCCGGGCGAAGCCGCGCCGGCGCAGCGCAACAGCGCCGGCGCAACGGCTGCGACCGATTTGTCGGCTCAGACCAGGACCCGGCGGGCGCGTCCGCAAGTTCGGATCACGCCGCGCTATCCCTATCGGACGTTCCACAGCTTCTACCCGCTGCCGTATCCTTACGAATATCCTGGGCCGAACGGCGTGCGGAAATGCGTCGACTGGTATGTGACCGAGTATCGGCCGAGCGGCACCGTGGTGACGCCGCGGATGCGCTGTTGGTGGGTGCAGGGCTGAGTGACGGACGTTTCTGCGAGTACCGCGTGTTGTCCAATCGGGGGCTGTTGGAGGTGCGCATCATGACAAGAACTTTTGCGGCTTGCGCCGCGGTCCTCGCCGCGGCGCTGGTCGCCACCACGGTACCGGCCGGTGCGGCCGACCAGAACGTCGGCGTCCGCACCAAGTCAGGCTCGGCCAAGGTCAAGGTCGGCAAGGCCCCTCGGGCCTATCGCTACGGCCGGCCGTACACCGGCCCGGAGGTCGAGCCGTGCTGCGAGCCCTACTACGCGTACGGCTATCTGCCTTACAACTTCTTCCCGTATCGCTATGCCTACTACCCGTACCCGTATTTCAGGCGGCCCCCTAACGGCGTGGGGCCGTTCGGCTGGAGCACCCCCACCGGCTACGGCTGGTAGGGTGCTCTTGGCGTGACTGCGGGGAGGCTTGCATCTCCGCAGCGGGAGCGCGCGGCGTCAGTGCCAGTCGCGCACGTCGATGAAATGCCCTGCGATCGCCGCCGCCGCCGCCATCGCGGGCGACACCAGGTGGGTGCGGCCCTTGTGCCCCTGCCGGCCTTCGAAGTTGCGGTTCGAAGTCGAGGCGCAGCGCTCGCCCGGCGCGAGCTTGTCGGGGTTCATGGCCAGACACATCGAGCAGCCCGGTTCTCGCCACTCGAAGCCGGCGCGCAGGAAAACGGTATGCAGGCCCTCGGACTCGGCCTGTTCTTTCACAAGTCCCGATCCCGGGACCACCATGGCGTTGACGCGCGCATTGACTGACTTGCCGTCGACCATGCGCGCCGCCGCGCGCAAGTCCTCGATGCGCGAATTGGTGCACGAGCCGATGAAGACGCGGTCGATGGTGATGTCGGTGATCTTCTCGCCGCCCCTGAGCCCCATGTATTCCAGCGAACGTTCGGCGGCGCGGCGCTTGTGCTCATCGGCGATCTCGGCCGGCACCGGCACGCGGCCGGTGATCGACACCACTTGTTCAGGAGCTCGTGCCCCAGGTGACGAGCGGGGGCAGCCTGGCGGCGTCGAGCCTCACCTCGCGGTCGAAATAGGCGCCCTCATCGGTCGGCAGCGTGTCCCAATAGCGTCGTGCGTCGTCCCACAGCTTGCCCTTGGGGGATTTGGGCCGATCCTTCAGGAACGCGTAGGCCTTCTCGTCGGGCGCGATGAAGCCAGCCTTGGCGCCGGCCTCGATCGACATGTTGCACACCGTCATGCGGCCTTCCATCGACAGCGCGCGGATCGCTTCGCCCGCGTATTCCAGCGCGTAGCCAGTGCCGCCGGCGGTGCCGATCTCGCCGATGATCGCGAGGATGATGTCTTTCGCGGTGACATTCGGCGGTAGCTGGCCGTCGACCAGCACGCGCATGTTCTTCGACTTGGTCTGGATCAGCGTCTGCGTGGCGAGCACATGCTCGACCTCGGACGTGCCAATGCCATACGCCAGCGCGCCGAACGCGCCGTGCGTCGCGGTGTGGCTATCGCCGCAGACCAGCGTGACGCCCGGCAGCGTGAAGCCCTGCTCGGGCCCGATGACGTGGCAGATGCCCTGGCGCTTGTCGAATTCGTCGAAATACTCGATGCCGAAAATCTTGGCGTTCTCGGCAAGGAAGGCGATCTGGGCGACGCTATCCGGATCCTCCTTCGGCTTGTGGCGGTCGGTGGTCTGGACATTGTGGTCGACCACCGCGAGCGTCTTCTCTGGAGCGCGTACGACCCTTCCGTGCTCCAGAAGCCCGGCAAAAGCCTGCGGCGACGTCACTTCATGCACGATGTGGCGGTCGATGTAGATCAGGCACGTGCCGTCCGGCTCCTCATGCACCAGATGGTCGTCCCAGATCTTGTCGTAGAGGGTCCGCGGCTTGGCCATATCGATGGTTCCATCATGCGTCCGATGTTTGGAGGTGTTTTAAACGGTCCCGCCGCGGCGGAAAAGTAGGACTTCGCTGCCGCTGCCGCCGCACCCTCCGTAAAGAAAAAGGCCGGACAGGCCGGCCTTCTCCGCAGTGCCGGTGCGCGATGGAGGGTCACTCCTTCGCGGCCTCCACCGTCACGTCGGTGCTCTGCGTGCCGTGGTGCGCGCCCTCGGCGATACGCGCCGACTTGCCGCGCAGTCCGCGCAGGTAATAGAGCTTGGCGCGCCGCACCTTGCCGCGCCGCACAAGCTTGATCGAGTTGATCATCGGGGAAAGCAGCGGGAACACGCGCTCGACGCCCTCGCCGTAGGAAATCTTGCGTACCGTGAAGTTCTCGTTGATGCCGTGGCCGGAGCGGCCGATGCAGACGCCTTCGTAGGCCTGAATGCGGGTGCGCTCGCCTTCCTTGACCTTGACGTTGACCACGACGGTGTCGCCCGGCTCGAAGTCGGGGATGGTCTTGCCGGCGGCGAGCCGGTCGGCCTGCTCCTTTTCGAGCTGCTGGATGAGGTTCATGGCAAAGTCTCCGTCCGCTGCGCGCCCGCGCGAACCGCGCTATTGGGGCTCTCTGTCTGGGTTGGGCGGGCTTTTACGACAATCGGGTCGCGTTGTCATCCTTTCGATGACCCGCCCTCTCCGCCGTCATTCCGGGACGCCCCGAAGCGGTGGATCTCAGGTGCATTCTCCGCATGTCTGGATTCGGGTTCGCGGGCTTCGCCCGCGCCCCGGAATGACGATGCTCGTAGGCCGCCCAGAGGTCGGGTCGGCGCTGGCGGGTCAGCCGTTCGGCCTCGGTCCGACGCCAGGCCCGCACTTTCGCGTGATCGCCCGAGGTCAGCACCTCGGGGATCGGCTGCCCCTCGAACAGCGCCGGGCGGGTGTATTGCGGGTATTCCAGCAGCCCGTCGGCGAAGCTTTCCTCGGCGCCGGAGGCCTCCTTGCCCATGACGCCGGGCAGAAGCCGCACGCAGGCGTCGATCAGTGCCAGCGCGCCGATCTCGCCGCCTGAAAGCACGTAGTCGCCGATCGAGACCTCTTCGAGCGAGCGTGCCGCGATCAGCCGTTCGTCGATGCCCTCGTAGCGGCCGCAGACGACCAGCACGCCGTCGCCGCGCGCAAGCTCGGCGACGCGCCCCTGCGTGAGCGGCGTGCCGCGCGGGCTCATCAGCAGGCGCGGCCGCGCATTGGTCGCTGCCGCGTCAATGGCGTGTGCCAGCACGTCGGCCTTCATCACGAGGCCGGGCCCGCCGCCGGCCGGCGTGTCGTCGACAGTATGATGCCGGTCGGTTGCGTGCGCGCGGATGTCGTGGGCGTCGAGCGACCAGACGCCGGCGGCAAGCGCCTTGCCGGCGAGGCTCGCGCCAAGCGGGCCCGGGAACATCTCCGGAAACAGCGTGAGCACGGTCGCGCGCCACATCGTCGTCACTCGGTCGCAGGCGGCAGCGCGACCACCATGCGCCCGGCTGCAACGTCGATTGCAGGCACCGCGGCGTCCGTGAATGGTACGAGCAGCGCCTCGCCGCCGGTATCCGGCGTGATCTCGACAATATCGCCGGCGCCGAAGTTGAGGATCGCGGTCACGGTGCCGAGCCGAGTGCCGTCCGCCGTGACGGCGGCGAGACCGACCAGGTCGGCGTGATAGTACGTCTCCGGTTCGTCGACCGGCGGCAGCCGGTCGCGCGACACGTAAAGCTTAAGGTTGGTGAGCTGCTCGGCCGCCCCGCGGTCGGCGACGCCGGAGAAGCGCGCGACCAGATGGCCCTTCGCCGGCCGCAGCGCCTCGATCGTGAAGCGCCGCGTGCCGTCCTCGCTTTCAAGCGCGCCGTAGCTTTGCACCGCCATCGGGTCCTGCGTGAACGGCCATAGCCGCACCTCGCCGCGAACCCCGTGCGCGGCGCCGATCTGGGCGACGCAGATGCGCTCGGCCATCGCGCTCTACATGCTTACTTCTTCGCCGCAGCGGCCGCCGCCGCTTCCTCTCGGACCTTGGCGTCGGCCTTGGCTTTGGCTTCGGCCTTGGCGGCTTCCGCGATCTTCGCCTTCTCTTCGCGGGCGGCCTTGCGCTCCTTGCGCGGCACCGCCTTCTCCGGGTTGTTGCGCTTCTCGCGCTTGGCGACGCCGGCGGCATCGAGGAAGCGCATCACGCGGTCGGACGGCTGAGCGCCCTTCGCCATCCAGCCCTTGACCTTGTCGAGGTCGAGCTTCAGCCGCTCCGGCTTGTCCTTGGGCATCAGCGGATTGTAGTAGCCAAGCCGCTCGATGAAGCGGCCGTCGCGCGGCGAGCGGCTGTCGGCCGCGACGATGTGATAGAACGGGCCGCTTCTTGGTGCCGGCGCGGGCCATCCGGATAACGACAGGCATTGCTGGTCCTTTCTCTTTCAGAGCTTGTCAGTTCCGGACGCGCCGAAGGCGCGTCCGGAATCGGAGCCGCGATGCGTGGCCAGCTGCGTCGCCGCCAAGCGCGCGACGCGCTATGGCGACGACCGGAGCGAGTGGGTTGATCTCGTTTTCACTTCTTCTTCCCAAATCCAGGGAAATTCGGCGGCAGCCCGCCGGGCGTCGGCAACTTGCCACCGCCGAGGCCGGGCAAGCCCGGGAACTTCGGTGGCAGGCCGGGCAGGGTCGGCGGCAAGCCCCGGCGCGCGCGGGCCTGCCCGGGCAATCCGCCCGGCAGCTTCTCGGCGAGCTTCGCCATATCCTGCGGCGACGGCATGCCGCCGCCGAAGCCCATCATCTGCGCAAGCCCCGCCATCGGGCCGCGCGCCTTGCCGCCGCCCATCGCCTTCATCACGTCGGCCATGGTGCGGTGCATTTCGAGCAGCCGGTTGATTTCCTCGACCTTGGTGCCGGAGCCGGCGGCGATCCGCTTCTTGCGGCTCGCCTTGAGGACGTCGGGATGCTTGCGCTCGCCCGGCGTCATCGAGTTGATGATCGCCATCTGGCGCTTGATCACGCTGTCGTCGAGGTTGCGCTCGGCGAGCTGGTTCTTGATCTTGCCCATGCCCGGCATCATCGCCATCAGGCCGCTCATGCCGCCCATCTTCTGCATGCCGATGAGCTGTTCGCGCAGGTCGGTGAGATCGAATGCGCCCTTGCGCATCTTCTCGGCGACCCGCATCGCCTGTTCGCGGTCGATCGAGGCCGCCGCCTTCTCGACCAGCGAGACGATGTCGCCCATGCCGAGGATACGGTCGGCGATCCGCGCGGGGTGGAAATCCTCCAGCGCGTCCATGCGTTCGCCGGTGCCGATCAGCTTGATCGGCTTGCCGGTGACGGCGCGCATCGAGAGCGCCGCGCCGCCGCGGCCATCGCCGTCGACGCGGGTGAGCACGATGCCGGTCAGGCCGACGCGCTGGTCGAACGCGCGCGCGAGATTGACCGCGTCCTGGCCGGTGAGGCTGTCGGCGACCAGCAGCACCTCGTGCGGGCTCGGCGGCGCGCTTGACCTCGGCCGCCTCGCTCATCATCGCCTCGTCGAGCGTGATGCGGCCGGCGGTGTCGAGCAGCACCACGTCGTAGCCGCCGAGCTTGCCGGCCTGTATCGCGCGGTTGGCGATCTGCACCGGCGCCTGGCCCTCGACGATCGGCAGCGTCTGCACCTGCACCTGCTGGCCGAGCACCGCGAGCTGCTCCATCGCGGCCGGCCGACGCGTATCGAGCGAGGCCATCAGCACCTTGCGGCGGTCGCGCTCGGCGAGCCGCTTGGCGAGCTTGGCGGTGGTCGTGGTTTTGCCGGAGCCCTGCAGGCCGACCATCATGATGGCGACCGGGGCAGGGGCGTTGAGGTCGATCGACTGGGTGTCTGAGCCGAGCGTTGCGATCAGTTCGTCGTGGACGATCTTGACCACCATCTGGCCAGGCGTGACCGACTTGATGACCTCGATGCCGACGGCGCGCTGCTTGACCTGCTCGCTGAAGGCGCGCGCCACGTCGAGCGCCACGTCGGCTTCGAGCAGCGCCCGCCGCACCTCGCGCAGCGCCGCATCGACGTCCTGCTCCGACAGCGCGCCGCGCCGCGTCAGGCGGTCGAGGATGCCGCCAAGCTTTTCCGACAGGCTGTCGAACATCGTTTCCAAACACCTTTACGCCCGAGGGCGCATCGCGCTGTCGGGCGGTTGCCTCCGGCCTCATGGACCGGTCGGCGGGGGCTGATCTGCAACTCTTTCGAGAGCGGGCGGACCATAGGGGGAACACCCCCGACCGTCAATCGAAATTGGGGACGGCGCGGACATGCCGCAACGGCGGCAGATCGCGCCCTAAGGCTGTGCTATGCCCGCAAAATGACCCTTGCCGGCTCGATTCGCGCCCACCCGTACGTGTTCCTGTTCGGCCTTGCCGCCGTTTCGCTTGCAGGCCTCTGGTTTGTTCCGCCGATCCCGCAGCCCCAGCACTATCACCAGTTCGCCGACCAGCGGACGTTCTTCGGCATTCCGCATTTCTGGAACGTCGTGAGCAACCTACCGTTCATCCTGGTCGGCGCGCTTGGTCTTGCACGCGTGCGCGGCGATCTATCGGCGCAGGTGTTTTTTCTCGGCGTGTTCCTGACCGGGTTCGGCTCGTCCTACTACCATTGGAATCCGAACGACTTCGGCCTGTTCTGGGACCGGCTGCCGATGGCGATTGCATTCATGGCGATCCTGTCGAACGCGATCGAGGAGCGCGTCGATGCGCGGCTCGGCCGCGCGCTGCTGTGGCCGCTGGTCGCGCTCGGCATCGTGAGCCTCCTGGTCTGGCTGCGCTTCGAGGATCTGCGGCTCTACGCCTGGGTGCAGTTCTTCCCCTGCGTCGTGCTGCCGCTGCTGTTCTGGCTGTTCCCGCCGAAGTACACCGGCACCTGGTATTGGTTCGCGGCGGCGGGCTGGTACCTGCTCGCGAAGCTCCTCGAGCACTTCGACGCAGCGATCTGGTCGGTCGGGCACATCATGGCCGGACACGCGCTCAAGCACCTCGCCGCGGCCGGTGCGTGCTACGCCATCCTGCGCGCATTCGAGACGCGCAGGCCGATCGCGTCGTGAGGGCTACTTGATCGGGACGTAGACGTAGACCACGAGCTTGCCTTCCGGCGTGGTCACGAGGTCGGTCTCGATACTCCTCGACGAACACCTCCTGCGCTTCGAGCCGCTTGGCATCGAGGTGGTTGGTGATCGCCTCGTAGGTGTTGTCCATCGAATTGTAGGAGCCGCGGTGGACGAATTTCAGCGCCTTGCCGGATGGCGACTGGCCTATCGCCATGTCGCCCTGCGGTGCGGTCTTCGGCGTGGCGTCGATCGGGACCGCGGCCTGGAACTGAAAACCGGTGTCGTCGGCCTGGGTGTAGATGGTCATTGGCGGTCCGGCCCGCTTGATGCCTTCCTTGTCGAGGAAGGCGTAGAGCGATTTGAAGGCGTCGACCAGCGTGTCGTAGGCGGTGTCCCAAGTGCTGTTGCCCTTGAGATAAATAATCCGCTTGGCGTTGAGCGTGAGCTCTTCGCCGAACGGATCGCCGGGTGCCAGGATATTCGGGGCAGGGGGCGCCGACGGGATCGGCGGCGGTGCCGGGTCCGGGGCGGGCGATTGTGCCGAGGCCTGCGGCATGATGCTCGCCATGAGTGCCGCCGCCAGGACAAACGCCCGCATAGGGCAGGTCATCGCAGTCTCCTCGCACAGTGCAATGCTACGCCCGGCCGGCGAATTCCTCCCGAAGCTACCACGCCCGGCCGCGACCGGCATGACCGAATTTCATGCGGTTGCAGTCGGCGTCCGTCGCCGCCTCTGGCCATCGATTGCCATTTCCCCATATAACCCAAGCGCATCCGGAGGGCTCCGGCGGGCCCCTGCAACAGTTCGGCGCATCAGGTCTGCAATGAGCGCGCTCGGCAATCGTGCCTTCGTGAAGATGAACGGTCTCGGCAACGAGATCGTGGTGGTCGACATGCGCCACAAGCCGGTCGCGATCAGCGCGGAGGAGGCGCGCGCGGCAGCTCAGCCCACGGGCGCCCCCTACGATCAGATGATGGCGCTCTACCCGCCGCGCACCGCCGGCACCGAGTCGTTCGTGCGCATCTACAACAGCGACGGCTCGGAGGTCGGTGCCTGCGGCAACGGCATGCGCTGCGTCGCCTCGCTGCTCAGCCGCGAGACCGGACGGACCGCGGCTGCCTATGAGACCAGCACGGGCGTGCTGCAGACCTGGCGCGACGCCGGCAGCGGGTTGTTCACGGTCGACATGGGCCCGCCGCGCTTTGCGTGGAACGAAATTCCGCTTGCTCGAGAGTTCCCCGACACGCGCGCCATCGAATTGCAGGTCGGTCCGGCCGACAAGCCGATCCTGCATTCGCCATCGGCGGTCAGCATGGGCAACCCGCACGCGATCTTCTGGGTCGACGATGTCGAGGCCTACGATCTCGCGAGCCTCGGGCCGATGCTGGAGCGTCATCAGTTGTTTCCGGAGCGCGCCAACATCACGCTCTGCGCAGTTCGCTCGCCGGAGCACATCGTGATCCGCACCTGGGAGCGCGGCGCGGGCCTCACGCGCGCATGCGGTTCGGCCGCCTGTGCCGCGGCGGTTGCGGCCGCCCGCCTCGGGCGCACCGCGCGCAAGCTGCGTGTGACGCTGCCGGGCGGCGATCTCACGATCGAGTGGCGCGAAAGCGACGGCCACGTGCTGATGACCGGCCCGGCCGAATTCGAGTTCGAAGGCCGTTTCGACCCGGCGCTGTTCGAGAAGGCCGGCGCGGCATGAGCGTCGAGGTCGTGACCTTCGGCTGCCGACTCAACACCAGCGAGTCGGAGGTGATCCGCAGCGAGGCGCGTGCCGCTGGCCTCACCGACGCGGTCGTGGTCAACACCTGCGCGGTCACGGCCGAAGCGGTGCGGCAGGCGCGCCAGACCGTCCGCCGGCTGCGCCGCGAACGGCCCGATGCCCGTATCGTCGTCACCGGCTGCGCCGCGCAGACCGAAGCGCAGAGCTTTGCCGCCATGCCCGAGGTCGATCGCGTGCTGGGCAATGAGGAGAAGCTCAGCGCCGCAACTTGGCGCGGGCTCGACACCGGCGAACGCGTCGCGGTCGGCGATATCATGGCGGTGCGGGACACGGCACCGCACCGGATCGACCGCATCGAGGGCCGGGCGCGGGCGCTCCTGCAGGTGCAGAACGGCTGCGATCACCGCTGCACGTTCTGTGTCATCCCGTTCGGGCGCGGCAATTCGCGCTCAGTGCCGATCGCCGAGGTGGTGGCGCAGGCGCGCCGGCTGGTCGAGCGCGGCCATTGCGAGATCGTGCTGACCGGCGTCGACATCACAAGCTACGGCCAGCATCTGCCAGGTGCGCCGAAGCTCGGCACGCTGGTGCAGGCGATCCTCGCGCAGGTGCCGGAATTGCGGCGGCTGCGGCTGTCGTCGATCGACTCGGTGGAGGCCGACGCCGACCTGCTCGACGCGCTCGGCAACGAGGAGCGCCTGATGCCGCACCTTCACCTGTCGCTGCAGGCCGGCGACGACCTCATCCTCAAGCGCATGAAGCGGCGGCACCTGCGCGCCGACGCCGTCGCGTTCTGCGCGCAGGTGCGCAGGCTGCGGCCGGATGTGGTGTTCGGCGGCGACGTCATTGCTGGCTTTCCGACCGAGACCGAGGCGATGTTCGGCCATTCGCTCGACCTTATCGATGACTGCGGCCTGACCCACCTGCACGTGTTTCCGTTCTCGCCGCGGCCGGGCACGCCCGCGGCGCGCATGCCGCAGCTTGCGGGCGATGTGGTCAAGGACCGCGCTCGGCGGCTGCGCGAGAAGGGCGAGGCCACGCTGCGCCGTCATCTCGACGGCGAGATCGGCGCGCGCCGCCGCGTGCTGGTTGAGTCACGGTCGCTCGGGCACACCGAGCAGTTCACGGCGGTGCGGCTTGCGGCGGCAGCCGAGCCCGGCGTCATTGCGGATGTCGCCATTGCGGGCCACGACGGCCGGTCCCTGTTGGCGGCGTGATCGCGCGTTGGCAATGGCCGCGTGGCAAACCGAGCCGGCCGGCGTAGAGTGGCGACAGCGGATCAAGGAGGTGCGGCAATGAGCGGATCCAACGGCAGCGGTCACGTCATCTCCACGATGGCGCAGCTTGAATCGCTCTATCCCGAGCCGGTCTATCCGCCGGCCAAGTTCAAGGAGACGACGCACATCACCGCGGCCTATCGCGCGCTGATCGAGGCTTCGCCGTTCTTTGCATTGGCGACCATCGGTCCGAACGGCCTCGATTGCTCGCCGCGCGGCGATCCGAAGGGCTTCGTGCGCGTCGTCGACGGTCGCACCGTCGTCGTGCCCGACCGCCGCGGCAACAACCGCATCGACAGCCTGCGCAACCTCATTCACGACCCGCGCGTGGCGCTGTTGTTCCTGATCCCCGGCGTGAGCGAGACACTCCGGATCGTCGGCCGCGCCACGATCTCGACCGATCCCGAGCTGTGCGCGAGCTTCACCATGCAGGGCAAGGCGCCGCGCTCGGTGCTCGTGATCGCGGTCGAGCAGGTGTTCTTCCAGTGCGCCAAGGCGATCGTGCGCTCCAAGCTGTGGGACCCGGCAACGCGGGTTGAGCGCGCAAGCCTGCCGACGCCGGGAAAAATCCTGGCCGAAATCACCGACGGCAAAATGGGCGGCGAGGAGCACGACCGCCTCGCGCCCGAGCGCCTGAAGGCGACGATTTATTGAAGAGATTCATCGTCATTCCGGGGCGCGCCGAAGGCGCGAACCCGGAATCCAGAGCCTTCAGGAAGCGCTTGCCGGGCCGCCCTGGATTCCGGGTTCGCGAGCCGCGCTCGCGCCCCGGAATGACGGCGGAGAGTTCGGCTGCGGTTCATTCTGCCACCCGCACGCCCGGAACCGCTCGTGCAGGTGCGGCGGGAGCGGCGCGCTCACACGGATCGGCGGGCGGTTGCGGTAGAGCGGCACCACGATCTCGCGCGCGTGCAGGTGTAGCCCCGGCCCGCCCTGACGCGGCGCATGGCCGTAGATCGTATCGCCCAGGATCGGCCAACCCATCGCGGCGCAGTGCACGCGCAGTTGGTGCGTTCGTCCGGTGAGCGGCTCAAGCGCGAGCCAGGTCAGCGCCGGCGCGCCGGTCGTGCACCCGAGCACCTGCCAGGTCGTGGTTGACGGCAGTCCGTTCGGATCGGGCTTCATCCACCAGCCGCGGCTTTCGTCGAGCCGGCCGAGCGGCAGGTCGATGCGGCCTTCCGGCTCGGCGGGGCTGCCCTCGACCAGCGCCCAGTAGGTCTTGCCGACCTTGCCGTGCCGGAACAGCAGGCTGAGGTCGGCAAGCGCCTTGCGATGGCGGCCGAGCACGAGGCAGCCCGAGGTCTCCTTGTCGAGCCGGTGCGCCAGCGCCGGCGAACGCGGCAGGCCGAAGCGCAAGGCGTCGAACCAGTCTTCGAGGCTCGCCCCGCCCTTGGGGCCGCGGTGCACGGCAAGCCCCGCGGGCTTGTCGATGATCAGCATCAGCCCGTCGCGGTAGAGCAGCCGGCTTCCTATCTCCTCCGGGGTCATGGCGATCCGATGCGGCCGGGCTTGACCCGGCCATCCAGGTTCGAAACAAGCCATGGTTTCGAACGCAGATAGCCCCGTAGGTCAAGCCCGCGGGCGCCACGGCAGTGGGCATGAGCGACAGCAGCGACGAGAGCGCCGACGTTACGACCGACGAAGCGCCCGCGCGCGGCTGGTGGCGCCGCCTCACCGGAGGGCTCAAGCGCACGTCGTCGTCGATCGGGACCGCGCTGTCCGATCTCGTCACCAAGCGCAAGCTCGATCAGGCCGCGCTGGATGAGCTGGAAGAGGTCCTGATCCGCGCCGACCTCGGGCTTGAGACCGCGGGCCGGGTCGCCGTCGCGGTCGGTGAGGGCCGTTACGATCAGTCGATCTCGCCGGAGGAGGTCAAGGCGGTGCTCGCCGCCGAGGTCGAGAAGGTGCTCGCCCCGCTTGCGAAGCCGCTCGCGATCGAGGGCGCAAAGCCGTTCGTGATCCTGGTCGTGGGCGTCAACGGCTCGGGCAAGACGACCCTGATCGGCAAGCTTGCGGCAAAGCTCGCGGCCGAGCGCCGCAAGGTCGTGCTGGCGGCCGGCGATACGTTTCGCGCCGCCGCGATCGATCAGCTCAAGATCTGGGGCGAGCGCACCGGCGCCAAGGTCATCGCGAAGGCGCCGGGTACCGACGCGGCGGGCCTCGTCTACGAGGCGCTGGCGGCGGCGCGGTCCGAGGGCGCCGACGTGCTGATCGTCGACACCGCCGGCCGGCTGCAGAACCGCGCCGAGCTGATGGACGAACTGCACAAGATCGTGCGGGTGATGAAAAAGCTCGACGACTCAGCGCCGCACGCCGTGCTGCTGGTGCTCGACGCCACCGTCGGCCAGAACGCGCTCTCGCAGGTCGAGGTGTTCGGCAAGATCGCGGGTGTCACCGGCCTCGTCATGACCAAGCTCGACGGCACCGCGCGGGGCGGCATCCTGGTCGCGATCGCGCAGAAGTTTGGGCTGCCGATCCACTACATCGGCGTTGGTGAGGGCGTCGACGATCTCGCGCCGTTTGCCGCCAGGGATTTCGCGCGCGCCATCGCCGGCATCGAGTAGGCGCCCTTGGACGCACGCACGCGGGCCCTGCTGGAAGCGCCGGTTGCCGCGACCCTGCTGCGGCTCGCGATCCCGAACGTCGTCACCACGCTGGTGCAGGCCGCGACCGGCCTGATCGAGGCCTACTTCATCGGCAAGCTCGGCACCGATGCGCTGGCCGGCGTAGCGCTGGTGTTCCCCGGCGTCATGCTGATGCAGATGATGTCGGCGGGCGCGATGGGCGGCGGCGTCGCATCGTCGGTGGCGCGAGCACTCGGGTCCGGCCGGCGCGCCGATGCCGACGCGATCGTGCTGCACGCTCTCGTCATCGCGATCGTGGTCGCCGCCTGTTTCACAACGGCAGCACTCGCAGGCGGCCCATGGCTCTATGCGGCGCTCGGCGGACACGATGCGTCGCTCGCCGTGGCGCAGACCTATTCCGACATCGTGTTTGCGGGCGTGGTGCTGATGTGGCTGTTCAATACGTTCGCCAACGTCATCCGCGGCTCTGGCAACACGATGGTGCCGGCGATGGTGACGGTCGCAGGTGCAGCCCTGCTCGTGCCGCTGTCGGCTGCGATGATCCTTGGCCTGGGCCCGCTGCCGGCGCTCGGGGTCGCCGGCGGCGCCTGGGCGCTGCTCTGCTATTACGGGTTCGGCACGCTCGCCTTTGCGCTCTATCTGTGGTCGGGCCGCAGTGTGCTCCGCCCAAGGCTGTTCGAGACCACGCTGCGCTGGCCGCTGTTCTACGACATCCTGCGGGTCGGCGCGCTCGCCTCGCTCAGTTCGCTGATGACCAACGTCACGATCGCGCTCACCACCGGCCTCGTCGGTGCGTTCGGGCCCGCGGCGATCGCGGGCTACGGCATCGGCACGCGCCTGGAATATCTGTTGATCCCGCTGACCTTCGGCTTCGGCGGCGCGCTGACGGCTTTGGTCGGAACCAACCTCGGCGCCGGTCGCCGCGATCGTGCGCTGCGGGCTGCCTGGATCGGCGGCGGCATCTGCTTTGCGCTGACCGGGGCCATCGGGATTGCGGCGGCGCTGGCGCCCGCCGCCTGGCTCACGCTGTTCGACAGCGATCCGGCGATGATTGCGGCCGGCTCGACGTATCTGCGCATCGTCGGTCCATTCTACGGCTTCTTCGGCCTCGGCATGGCGCTCTACTTCGCCTCGCTGGGCGCCGGCGCGCTGAAATGGCCGCTGGTCGCAGGCCTTTCGCGCATGGTGATCGCGGTCGGCGGCGGCTTCGTGCTGCTGCGCCTGTTCGCCGATCTCGCGCTGGTGTATGCGGCGCTCGGCCTCGGTCTCCTGGTGCTGGGGCTTATGATCGCGATCCCGGTGCTCCGCGGCGCGTGGTTCAAGCCATGACAAGGAAGCCGTCTCGCGTTACACACGACGCATGACCGAGAAACCGCAACAGCTCAATCCCTGGCTCAAGATGGCGCTCGATCTCGGGCCGCTGCTCCTGTTCTTCTTTGCCAACTCCAGGCCGGCGCTGTTCGAGCCGCTGCTCGCGCCGCTCATTCCGCACGCGGTCGCGACCGGCGAGCGCGCCGGCATCTTTGTCGCGACCGCGGTGTTCATGGTCGCGATCGTCGCGGCGCTGATCGTCTCCTACGTGCTGACCCGGAGATTGCCGGTGATGGCGCTGGTGTCGGCGTTCGTCGTGTTAGTGTTCGGCGCGCTGACGCTGATCCTGCAGAACGAGACCTTCATCAAGCTCAAGCCGACCATCATCTACGGCCTGTTCACCGTCACGCTGTTCGGCGGGCTCGTGTTTCGGAAGCCGCTGCTCGCGATGGTGTTCGACCAGGTGTTCAACCTGACCGACGAGGGCTGGCGCAGGCTCACGGTGCGATGGGCGCTGTTCTTTCTCGTGCTCGCCGTGCTCAACGAGATCGTCTGGCGCACGCAGACGACCGACACCTGGGTCGCCTTCAAGGTGTTCGGCGTCGTGCCGCTGACGTTTGCCTTTGCAGCGCTGCAATACCCCCTGTTGACGAAATATGCCGTGAACCCCGAGGACGCCGCCAAGTCATAGGCCGGTCTCGGCGGACCTGGCTACGCGCAACGCGTCGCAAACACAGCGACCGACGGTTACAGATACCTCGCCGGGACGTAGAGCGGCATGGAATCCTCCCAGCGGCTGTCGGTGAGCATGCGCTTGCCGCTGCCGTCGGCGTTCATGATGAAGATCTGGCCGTACTGCTGGAAGGTGTTGTCGTAGAGCGCGGCCTCGTCGCGGAAGCCGTAGATGCCGCTGTTCCACATGATCCGGCCGTCCGCGGTCCAGACCGCGTGACCGTCGGTCGCGCGGTTGCGTGGTGAGCCGCAGCAGGTCGGAGCCGTCCGGCCGGATCGTGTAGACGTCGAAGTTGACCGCATCGACGCGACGCGTGAACAGGATACGGCTGCCGTCGGGCGACCAGCCGGGCAGGTTGTCGTAGCTCGGTGGTCAGCACGCGCGTCGTGCGGTCCTCAAGGTCGAGGATGCGCAGGCCGTATCCTTGTTCTCGCCCCAGACGCGATAGACGATCTGCTTGCCGTCGGCGGAATAGCTCGGAAACCCGGAATGCACCGTGCCGTCGGTAAGGGCTTCCGCGCCCGTGCCGTCCCGGCGCACTCGCATGATCCGGGCCTTGCCGGTGCGACGCTCCTGGAACCACTCGCCGAGACCGAACGCGATCCATTGCACCGTCCGGCGACCAGCTCGGCGCGAAGGCGCCGGCCGGTGCCGCGCGCGACCTTGGTGCGGTCGAGGCCGGTGCTGTCGGTCTCGAAGATCCGCTTCCGGTCGGACCCATCCGGATTCATGATCGCGAGAGAAGAGTTCTGCGCCTTCTCGGTGATGACGAGCTTGCCGTCTCGCGACAGCAGCGGAAACACGTCGGTGTGCTGGTAGTCCCACTCCGGATCCCAGCTGTAGAGCCGCTGGTTCTGCGGCCTGGGTTTGAAATCCACCTTCTCGTAGATCACCGTCTTGCCGTCGGGCGACCAGGCGGGCGAGCGGAGTGCGGCTTTGAAGGCCGGCCGGCCCGACGTGTAGTAGAGCCCTTCGTCGGCGCCGCCCTTGCGGTGAGAGGCGATCTCCGTCGCGCTCAGGAATTGTGGAAACACTTTCAGGCCCGGACCCGAGGTGTGCTCGACGCGGTCGCCGGTCGCGACGTCGACCGAAACGATCTGCGACACCACCGAGCCGACCAGGTTCGGCCGGCGCGCGCCCCAGGTCGCTTCCGTGGTCATTTCGTAGAAGACGACGCGCCGGCCGTCGGGCGACCATTTAGGCGAGCCGAGGCAGATAGCCCGGCTTGGACGCGACGCGGCGGAAGCCTTGTCCGTCGGCGCGGATCACGTAGATGCTGAGCTCCTGGGTGTGCTCCCAGCCGTGGCCGTCATCGTGGCCGCGCCAGTCGGTGTTGCGGTCGGAGGAGAACGCGAGCCACTGGCCGTCCGGCGACCACGACGGCCGAAAGAAACCGTTCGGGCCGCTCGGATCGCCCTGCACCGCTTCCGCGCCGGTCAGATTGCGCGTCTCGCCGCGCTCGAGGTCGAGCACCCAGATGTTCGCGCGGTAGCCGTTGCGGTGGAGACGAAGGCGAGATGCCTGCCGTCCGGCGACATCGCGGCCGCGTCGTCGACCGCGGGACTTGTGACCAGCGGCTCGATGCCGGTGCCGTCGAGGCGCGCGCGGAAGACGTCCGACTGGCCGGGCCCGTGGCGCTCCGACGTGAACACCACGCTCTTGCCGTCCGGCGCGAAGGATGCGTTGTAGCTCGAAGACCGCATCCTGCAGGAATTTCCGCTCGCCGCTCCCGTCGGCGTTGGCGATGTACGAGCTCCGCGGACGAACGGCCCGATCCGGTTCATGAGCATCACGCCCTTCGAACCGGAACGAGGCGCCGATCCTGAAGCAGCGGTTTGCGCCTCGAACTCGACAGGCCTGATGCGCGGTCAGGGCGACGGCGGAAATTCCTTTCAGGAAACTTCGCCTGCTGGCCATGGCGGTCTCGCGCTCGTCGACTGCGATCGCTTGCCAAATACCGGGCATTCGCCGCACCGACACGTTACAAGTCAGTAATAGGTTCCTTTCAAAACAATCGGACTTCCGCTTCGGTCATTTTCGACCGATTCAGAGTGGCCTTTATTCGATCACTTCGTCGGCGCGGCCAAGCATCGTGGGCGGAACAGTGAGACCGAGAGCGGTTGCCGTCTTGAGGTTAACCGCCATCTCGAACTTGGTCGGCAGTTGCACCGGCAGGTCGCCGGGCGCAGTTCCGTTCAAAATACGATCGACATAGACCCCTGCGCGGCGGTGAAGATCGGCCAAGTCAACTCCGTAAGAGATCAACCCTCCACCACGCACCCAGAAGGAAAACGGATACACTCCAGGTATGCGGTTGCGATTGGTGAACGAGACGATGAGCTCGCGCTGCGCAACGGTATGGGGTGTCGGTATCACAATCAATCCAGCGTGACGCTCGCGAGTGAGAGCGACAAGGGCTTGCTCTAAATCGCTGGTATTTTCCCAAGGAACCGATTGGGTCGTAATTCCAAGAGCGGTGGACGCGGCCTCAACGGAACGCCGATAGTACGCGAACTGCGGGTTTGCCGTGGCGGGATTATAGAGGATCGCCAGGTTTGCGATTTGAGGTGCTACCTCTTTCAGCAATTCGACCCATTTGCCGCCAATTGTCCCCTCTAAATTCATGAACCCCGTAACGTTCCCACCTGGTCGCGCGAGGTTGGTGACAAAATTGGCGCCGATTGGATCGGATACAGCACTGAACACAACCGGGATGCGCGTCTTCGTCTCCAGAATCGCTGTCGTCGCCGGTGTGGTTGACACGGCGATCACTTCCGGACTCAACGCGACCAACTCGTTTGCGATCGACCTCATTCGGGTCACATCGCTCGCGCCCCACCGAAGATCAATCTGCAGATTCTTGCCCTGTACCCAACCGAGGTCCTGCAACGACTTGACCAAGGTATCCGCCCATTTCTTTCCTTCGAGATCGCCTTGCCCCAAGCCAATAAACACGCCGATACGCCGCACCCGGTCATGCGGCTGCCCGTGCGCCGCAACCGGAAACGTCGCGGCTCCCGTCAGCAAGCCAAGAAATGCCCGCCGTCTCATGCGCCCAGCGTATCCAACGCTCGCGAGCCCGCCCAGGGGTGGAGTGACGTCAAGCTGATCTCAGAACAGCACCTAGTGTCCCGAACCCGAAGTTCGCCCGATTGTGCAGCAGGCTCATTTGCGAACTTCCGGTTCGAAGGACACTAGAAAACCTAAAGTTGCTAGTGTCGCTTTGATTCGGAAGTTCGCTCCCGAGCAAGCTGAGAATTCTTGCGAACTTCCGAATCGCGACACTAGATTGGCGCCCCTTTTGTCCTTCGAGGCGGCTCGGCTCACGCCTTACGGTCAGCGCGCGAGCGCCTTCTCGATCGCGGGCTTGAGTGCTGCAGTCGAGGTTGTCCTCGGTGATCGGGCCGACGAGCTTGTAGGCGATGCGGCCGTCGCGGCCGACCAGGAAGGTTTCCGGCACGCCGTAGACGCCCCAGTCGATGGAGCTGCGGCCGTTGCCGTCGACGCCCACCGCGGCGAACGGATTGCCGTAGCGGCCGATGAAGCGCCGCGCGTTGTCGGGCTGGTCCTTGTAGTTGATGCCGACGATACGCAGCCGTTTGTCCTGCGCAAGCTGCATCAGGATCGGCGCCTCATCGTGGCAGGGCACGCACCAGGACGCCCAGACGTTGACGAGCGTCACCTGGCCCGCGAAATCGGCGCTGGCGAGGCCCGGCACCGGCGCGCCGTCGCGGACAAGGCCCGCAAGCGGCGGCAGGCTCGTCTCCGGCGCCGGCCGGCCGATCAGCGCCGACGGCAGCTTCGAGGGATCGCCTGCGCCAAGCCGATAGAGAAACAGCGCCGCGAGCGCGAGGAACACGATCAGCGGCAGCAGCACGATCAGCCGGCGCCGCCGGACCGGGGCGGGTTGGTCGGAGGCTATGCTCATGCCGTCCGCTCGATCGGGCGCTCGGAGCGACGCGCCATGCCGCTGCGTTCGAGCAGCGCGAGCCTGCGCTTGAGCGCGCGGTGGTCGAGCACGACCCAGGCGATCATCGACAGCATCACCACGGCCGCGAACGCATAGGCCGTGACGATGAAGGCGGCATTGGGCCCGAGCCCTTCGAACAGGCTCATGGCTGGCTTCCGGGGGCGGCCTGCGCCTGCAGCAGCATCAGGGTGCGCAGCCGTCGGCGCAGGATTTCGTTGCGCATGGCGGCGAAGTGGAGCGTCAGGAACAGCAGCACGAAGGCCGCGGCCATGGTCAGAAGCGGGAGGAGGATCGCCGGGTGGATCGCGGGCGCGCCAAGCCGCATCACCGACGCTGGTTGGTGCAGAGTATTCCACCAATCGACCGAGTACTTGATGATCGGCAGGTTGATCGCGCCGACCAGGGTCAAGATCGCGGCCGAGCGCGCGGCTTTCGAGGGGTCTTCGACGGTGCGCCAGAGCGCGATCGCGCCGAGATACATCACGAACAGCACGAGCACGGACGTGAGGCGGGCGTCCCACACCCAGTACGTGCCCCACATCGGCCGGCCCCACAGCGAACCCGTCACCAGACAGATCAACGTGAAGCCCGCGCCGATCGGCGCCGCCGCCTTGGCGGCGACGTCGGCGAGCGGATGGCGCCACACCAGCGTGCCGAGTGCGGCGATGCTCATCAGCGTCCAGCCGAACATGGCGAGCCAGGCCGACGGTACGTGCACGAACATGATCTTGGCGGTCGCGCCCTGCTGGTAGTCGTCGGGCGCGCCATAGCTCTTGGCTAGCCCGAACGCGAAGGCGACGAGCGTCAGCCCGGCGAGCCAGGGCAACAGCCGTTCGGCAAGCGCAAGGAAGCGCGACGGGTTGGCGAGGTCGATCACGGACATCGGGTCACTCTATGCCATTCCGCAGGGCGGCGGCGGCGGCAAATATACCCACGACGAGGCTTGTCAACGTCAGCGCGCACAGGATCGTGAACGGCGTGCCGAACGGCAGCGGCCCGACAATCGCGGCGTTGGAAGCGGCGACCCCGAAGATCAGCACCGGCACGGTCAGCGGCAGCACCAGCACCGCAAGAAGGAGCCCGCCTCGGCGGAGCGCCACAGTCAGCGCTGCGCCGATCAGCCCGATGAAGCTCAGCGCCGGAGTTCCCGCGAGCAGCGTGAGCGCAACCGCAGAACTTGTTTGGAGGTCGAGGTTCATGAGCAGGCCGAGCACCGGCGCCGCAATCACGAGCGGCAGTCCGGTGGTCAGCCAGTGCGCCAAGGCCTTGGCGCCGACCGCAAGTTCCAGCGGCGTCTCCGCCATCATGAACAGGTCGAGCGAACCGTCCTCGAACTCGGCCGCGAGCACCCGATCAAGGGTCAGAAGACTGGCGAGCAAGGCCCCGAGCCACATGATCGCGGGACCGATACGTCCGAGCAAGGGCAGGTCCGGCCCAATCGCGAACGGAGTCAGCATCACCACAATCAAAAAAAACAGCACGCCGATGCCGCCTCCGCCACCGACCCGGACAGCGAGCCGCAGATCGCGGACGAACAGCGCCGTAAGCGGCCTCATGGGGTGGCCCCGAGCCGCAGCTCGGCCGACGGTGCGATCCCGATCGGGCCGTGCGAGGCCGCGACGATCAGCCCGCCGGCCGCAAGGTGCGCGCGCATCAGCGCGGTCAGTGAATCCTGCGCCGCACCGTCGAGCGCCGTGGTCGGCTCGTCGAGCAGCCAGACCGGCCGCCGGACCGCGATCAGCCGGCCGAGCGAGAGCCGCCGCCGCTGCCCCGCCGAGAGATAGGCGGCCGGCAAGGCGGCGAGCGTCTCAAGTCCGACCGCGGCCAGCGCCGCCGCCGTGCTCTCGCGCTTCGGGCCGAGATAGCAGGCCCAGAACTCCAGGTTCTCGGCCACCGTCAGCGAGGGCTTCAGCGGGTCCTGATGGCCGACGTAGTGGGCCTGCTCGGGCAAGCTGCGGTCGGGCTCGCCATCTCCAGGGCAAGTCTGCCGCCGGCGATCCGCAGCAGGCCCGCCACCATCCGCAGCAGCGACGATTTTCCGGCACCGTTGCGGCCACTGACCAGGAGAGCTTCGCCGGCCGCCATGGAAAATCCGACCCCGGCAAACACCTCGCGGCCGCCGCGCCGGCAGACCAGATCGCTGGCCTCAAGCCGCATCGGCCGCGCCCGACCCCGTCCGGTGCGATCGGACCGGAACGAAAAGCTCTGTGAAACCCGCAAGTCAGCTCCCCGTGAGCATCGCGTTCGTGCTTTGTCTAGCAGAGCGTCGAAAAAAACTCTTATAAGCCAAAGGCCGCGCGCCGCCGAAGATGCAGCGCAATCTCCACGCGGCCCGGGGGCAAAAGGCAAGTTCTGACAATGGGTTAGCTCAGAGCGGCGCCGCTCCCGCGGGTCGGGATGGACGCGTCATCATGATCTCGCTCGACAGTTTCAGGTGCTGCAGGACCCTCAAGGTCGGCAGCAAGACCTACGCTTATTACAGCCTGCCGGTCGCCGAGAAGAACGGCCTCAAGGGCATCTCGCGGCTGCCGTTCTCGCTCAAGGTGCTGCTCGAGAACATGCTGCGCCACGAGGACGGGCGAACCGTTACCAAGGACGACATTCTCGGGTTCGCGCAGTGGTTCAAGACCAAGACCTCGGACCGCGAAGTCCCGTTTCGTCCGGCCCGCGTGCTGATGCAGGACTTCACCGGCGTACCGGCGGTGGTCGATCTCGCGGCGATGCGCGACGCCATGGACCACCTCGGTGGCGACGCCAAGAAGATCAACCCGCTGGTGCCGGTCGATCTCGTCATCGACCACTCGGTTGCGGTCAATTTCTTCGGGCAAAAGGACTCGTTCAAGAAGAACGTCGAGGAGGAGTACAAGCAGAATCAGGAGCGCTACAAGTTCCTGAAATGGGCGCAACGCTCGTTCGAGAACTTCCGCGTGGTGCCGCCCGGCACCGGCATCTGCCACCAGGTCAACCTCGAGTATCTGTCGCAGACGATCTGGACCGCGCCCGGCAAGGTCAAGGTTGACGGCAAAGAGCAGACCATGGAGATCGCGTATCCGGACACCGTGGTCGGCACCGATTCCCACACCACCATGGTCAACGGCCTGTCGGTGCTGGGCTGGGGTGTCGGCGGCATCGAGGCGGAAGCCGCGATGCTCGGCCAGCCGTACTCGATGGTTCTGCCCGAGGTGATCGGCGTCAAGCTCACGGGCAAGCTCAAGGAGGGCATGACTGCGACCGATCTCGTGCTCACCGTCACGCAGATGCTGCGCAAGCGCGGCGTGGTCGGCAAGTTCGTCGAGTTTTTCGGCCCAGGCCTCGCGGCGCTCACGATCGCCGACCGCGCCACGATCGGCAACATGGCACCGGAGTATGGCGCCACCTGCGGCTTCTTCCCGATCGACGACGACACGATCGCTATCTGGACCGCCACCAACCGGTCCGCCGCGCGGATCGAGCTGGTCGAAGCCTACGCCAAGGCCCAGGGCATGTACCGCACCAAGACCACGCCCGATCCGATCTTCACCGATGTGCTCAAGCTGGAGCTTGCCAGTATCGAGCCGTCGCTCGCCGGTCCCAAGCGCCCGCAGGACCGCGTCGCGCTCAAGGAGGTCAAGACGAGCTTCGTCCATGCGATGGACAAGGAGTTCAACAAGGGAGCGACGGCGGCGGCAAGGAGGTGTTCGAGTTACATCCGTCGATTGCGACGGCGCCGATGGACAAGGACTTCGACAAGGCCGGCGCCAAAGGCCGCGTGCCGGTCGAGGGCAAGGACTTCACGCTCGGTCACGGCGACGTGGTGATTGCCGCGATCACGTCGTGTACCAACACCTCCAATCCGAGCGTGATGGTTGCGGCCGGTCTGCTCGCCCGCAAGGCGGTGGCGAAGGGTCTGACGGTCAAGCCGTGGGTGAAGACCTCGCTCGCGCCCGGTTCGCAGGTGGTCGCCGACTACTACGACAAGTCGGGGCTGCAGAAGGATCCTCGACACGCTCGGCTTCAACCTGGTCGGCTTCGGCTGCACCACCTGCATCGGCAACTCAGGGCCGCTGCCGGAGGAAATCTCCGAGGCGGTCAACAAGTACGACCTCGTGGCCGCCGCGGTGCTCTCGGGCAATCGCAACTTCGAAGGCCGCGTCAACGCCGATGTGCGCGCGAACTATCTGGCGTCGCCGCCGCTGGTCGTGGCCTATGCGATCGCCGGCTCAATGTACGTCGATCTCGCCAAGCAACCGCTCGGCCTCGACAAGAAGGGCAAGAAGGTCTTCCTCAAGGACATCTGGCCGACCAGCCGCGAGATCAATTCGATTATCCGGCAGTGCATCACCAAGCAGGTGTTCGCCAAGAAGTACGCCAACGTCTTCAAGGGCGATGCCGCCTGGGGCAAGATTCCGGTGAAGGGCAGCCTGACGTACACCTGGGACGACCGTTCCACCTATGTGCAGAACCCGCCCTATTTCGAGGGCATGGACAAGAAGCAGACTTCCGATCGAGGACATCGTGGATGCGCGCGTTCTCGGGCTGTTTCTCGAACTCGATCACGACCGACCACATCTCGCCGGCCGGTTCGATCAAGGAGGAGAGTCCCGCGGGCGAATATCTGCGCGACCACCAGGTCCGTCCCAAGGACTTCAACCAGTACGGCACGCGCCGCGGCAATCATCAGGTGATGATGCGCGGCACGTTCGCCAATATCCGCATCAAGAACCAGATGGTGCCCGGTGTCGAAGGCGGCGTGACCATCCACTATCCGTCCAAGCAGCGCATGACGATGTATGACGCCGCCATGCGCTACAGGGCCGAGGGCGTCCCGCTCGTCGTATTCGCCAACAAGGAATACGGCACGGGCTCGTCGCGCGACTGGGCCGCCAAGGGCACCACGCTGCTCGGCATCCGCGCCGTGATCACGCAGTCGTTCGAGCGCATCCATCGGTCCAACCTGATCGGCATGGGGGTGATCCCGCTGTGCTTCGAGGAAGGAACGTCGTGGCAGACGCTCGGACTGAAGGGCAGCGAGCAGGTCACCATCCGCGGGCTGCACGGCGATCTCAAGCCGCGCCAGCGACTGATGGCGGAGATCGTTGCCGCCGACGGCGGCCTCAAACGCGTGCCGCTGATCTGCCGCATCGATACCTACGACGAACTGGACTACTTCAAGAACGGCGGCATTCTGCAGTACGTGCTGCGCCATCTTGCCGCCTGACCGGTGGGCTATGGCCCGCGGCCGGCACGCTTCACTCACTGCGAAGTGAGTGGCGGGTGAACGTTGCAGTCGATATGACGGCTGACGTGGCGCTACGCATCTCTGGTTACGCCGGCCGCTGGTCAGGTCGCAGGGCGGGGGGCGTCAGGTGCTGGAGATGTACGAAGATACGTCTCGGCATTGCGTCGGCCCTTGCGGTCGCCTGCGTCGCGGTATTGGCGAACCGGACGGTCGGGCGGAACCGCGGGCCGTCGTCGAACTGTTCACCAGCCAGGGTTGCTCGTCCTGTCCGGCCGCCGACAAGCTTGGCCGCCGAGTTCGCGGACGATCCGTCGGTGCTCGTGATGAGTCTCGCGGTCGATTATTGGGATTATCTCGGCTGGAAGGACACGCTCGCGCTCAGCCGGCCACACCAACCGCCAGCGCGCCTACGCGCGAGCGCGCGGCGACCGCGAAGTCTACACACCGCAGGCTGTGATCAACGGTGTCGCGCATGTGCTCGGGAGCGACAAGGCCGCGATCGAGAAGGCGATCCGACAAGACGCGCGATGCTGCCGGCGCTGCGGTGCTGACGCTCCCGGTCACCATGTCGGTCGCCGACGACAAAGTGACGGTGAAGCTGCCCGACGCGAGCGGCGACAATGCCCAGGCCGAAGTGTGGTTGTGCCCGATCACGCAGCAAGGTTCCGGTCACTATCGGGCGTGGCGAGAATAACGGTACGACCATCACATACACCAACGTGGTGCGACGCTGGGTCAGGCTCGGTGACTGGGTCGGAAAATCCGAAGTCGTTCAGCATGCCGCTGAAGGACCTGCAGACCGGCGCGATCGATTCAGTTGCCGTCATCGTGCAGCACGGCGCTACAAGCTCGCCCAAGCTGATGCTGGGCGCCTCGCAGGTCGCCATCCGCTGATTTTCTTTTGCTGCGGCTTGGTCGCGTGCGCCATCGCGCGCAGCTTCGTCCATGTCGACAAGCGCCTGACGGCGACACACGACTCGTCAGGTCAGGGCCTTGTATCGGGCACCGCGTTTTCACATAGCGCTTCGAAAGAGATGCGGCGACGCGTGTCGCGGCCGCGTAGCGGGACAAGAAAAAAGGCCGGCTGTAAGGCCGGCCTAAGAGCGTTGGGGATTGAACCGTACGCGGAAGCAACGGGCCCGGTCCACTCGAGCCCCGGGGGGCTGGGGGGCTGAGGAATCCGGTGCTCTTTGCGAGACCGGGCCTGAGGCAACTATGGACATCTTACCGATCAGCTAGGCAGGTACCTGACCGAATTTAGGCAGCATTATGATTTTATTAACATAACCGTGATCGCCGGGGACCGGATTTACCGCCGGTTTGACGCCATGTCGATGCGCCGCCGATATCCTGCAAGCCCTTGCCGCGGCTGGCTTCCGGTTGATTATGATGCCAGGATGACAGCAAGGAGGCGCCGCATGACCCTCGGCGATACCGAACCGAGCGAGATTTTCGGGGGCGGCGCCGTCGCAGCCGCCCCCTTGGCCAGCCGAGTGACCTTCGACCGGCGCGAACTGGATCGAATCCTCGGCCTCTACGGCCGCATGGTGGCCGCCGGCGAATGGCGCGATTACGCGATCGACTTCCTCAAGGACCGGGCCGTGTTCTCGGTCTTTCGCCGCTCCTCGGAAGTCCCGATCTACCGCATCGAGAAAACTCCCCGGCTGGCGCGCCGCCAGGGCGCCTATAGCGTCGTCTCCGCTACCGGCCTGATCGTCCGCCGCGGCCTGAACTCGATCGCGTGCTGCGCGCGCTCGACAAGTCGCCGAGCCTGGTCGCGGTCTGAACGCAGGTGGGCCGAATTCGTTCAATCCGGCCAGCGCGTGACGCGCCGGGCCGAGCGCGCGTTGCATCAGCACGCTGTCGAGCCAGCGGTCGAACTTGTAGCCGACAGTTCTCGATCGTTCCGACCAGGCGGAAGCCCGCGCGCGGTGCAACTCGATCGAGGCGATGCTGCGCCGAATCGCCGATCACCGCGATCATCTGGCGAAAGCCCCGCTGTTCGGATTCATCGATCAGCCGTGCGAGCAGCATGCGACCGATGCCGAGCCGCTGCGCGTCCGGGTCGACGTAGATCGAATCCTCGACGCTGAACCGATAGGCCGGCCGCGCCCGGTACGGGCCGGCATAGGCGTAGCCCGATGACCGCGCCGCCGTCGCGGCGCGCGACGATATAGGGGTAGCCGCCGTCGAGCAGCGCGTGCTGCCGGCGCGCCATCTCCGCTTCGTCCGGCGGCTCAAGCTCGAACGAGGCGGTGCCGTGGGTGACCGCATGCGCATAGATGCGGGTGATGGCGGGGATGTCGGCAGGGGTCGCGGGCCGGATCGAGACCGTGGTCATGCCGCCAATCTACCAAAACAAAACGCCCCGGCGGCAAGCCGGGGCGCTCGTTCGTCTTGGTGGTGTAGCCCGGTGTTAGCGGCGGTCGCCGACGAGGCGCAGCAGCATCAGGAACAGGTTGATGAAGTCGAGGTAGAGCGACAGCGCGCCCATCACCGCCTTGCGGCCGGACACTGTGCCGTCGTCGTTCACGTCGTACATCTCCTTGATGCGCTGGGTGTCGTAGGCGGTCAGACCCGCGAACACGCCGACGCCGATCACCGAGATCGCCCAGTCGAGCCCGCTCGATTTCAGGAACAGGTTGACGAGGCTCGCGATGATGATGCCGAACAGCCCCATGATCAGGAAGCTGCCCATGCCGCTGAGAGATCGCGCTGCGTGGTGTAGCCCCACAGGCTCAGCGCGCCGAACGAGGCCGCCGAGATGAAGAACACGCGCGTGATCGAGGCGCCGGTGTAGACGAGGAAGATCGACGCCAGCGTGACGCCGAGCAGCGCCGCGTAGACCATGAACAGCGTCAGCGCGGTCGGAGAACTGTAGCTGCTGGATGCGGAAGCTGATGAAGAACACGAGGCCCAGCGTGGCGAGCATCAGCACGATCATCATCGGGCCGCCGAACAGCGTCTGACCGAACGGCGTAGGCAGCGATCGCCGCGTTGCGGTCACCGCCGCGTTGAAGGTGAACCAAGCGACAACGCCGGTCAGCGCGACCGCCGCCGCCATGTAGTTGTAGACGCGGATCATGTGGGCGCGCAGGCCCGCATCGACCGCGACAGCCCGGTCGGCCAAGCTGCCGCGGGCCGCTACGTTCCGATCAAAATCCGACATTGCCTTTTCCTCTCTGATCCCGGACCAAGCCGGGTCCCGCTGGCGCGCGCGGCGAAAGCGCCGCAGGCGCCATGTCGGCGCTAAATTTAATGCGCCTCGGAGGTCGCCCGCTAGATGGCGTGCAGCTGGCCTAGCCATGGTTACCGAACTGTCATCCGGTGCCGAAACGGGGCCCCGGCAAAGCCGGGGCCCCGGATAGCGTTGTGCTGCGCCGGCCTATTCCTCGCGCTGGCCGAGCAATTGCAGCAGCAGCGTGAACAGGTTGATGAAGTTCAGGTACAGCGAAAGCGCGCCCATGATGGCCGAGCGCTCGGTCGCCTCGCCGTCCATCGCGCCGTAGAGGTACTCGTTCTTCAGCCGCTGGGTGTCCCAGGCGGTCAGCCCGGCAAATACCAGCACGCCGACCACCGAGATCACGAACTGCAGCGCCGAACTCGCCATGAACAGGTTGACGAGGCTCGCAAGGATGACCCCGAACAGGCCCATCAGCAGGAACGAGCCCATGCCCGGACAGGTCGCGCTGGGTGGTGTAGCCCCACAGGCTCAGCGCGCCGAACGAGGCCGCGGTGATGAAGAACACGCGCACGATCGAGGTGTGGGTGAACACCATGAAGATCGCTGCAAGCGACAGTGCCGACCAGGGCGGCGTAGACCCAGAACAGCATCTGCGCGATCGCCGGGCGCATGCCGCTCGATGCCGAAGCTCAGCAGAAACACCAGCGCGAGCGGCGCAAGGATGACGACCCACTTCAGCGGGCTCACGAACAGCGCGCGGCCGAAGCCGGTCAGCATCAGCCCGATCGCGCAGTTTCAGCGCCGCGAGCGCCGGATCGCTGGTCACCGACAGCATGTAGGTGCCGAGCGCCGCCAAGCCGGTGATGGCAAGGCCGAGCACCATGTAGTTGTAGACGCGCAGCATGTAGGCGCGCAGGCCTTCGTCGACGGCGACCGTGCCGGCGCGGCCGATCGTCTGTCCGTACTGCGCAGCGGTGGTATTGCGATTAAAGTCCGACATCGTCGGGCCCCCGTGGTTGTCGAACCGGTGTCTCCTTCAAGCGGCCGGCGCGCCGCGCGCGCCGTCCAATCTTGCAGCTATGTATATCACAGCATCGGCGCAAGCGAAGGTGATTGCGGCTAACACTCTGATATGCAGGTCGAATCCGCGACCCTTTGCCGCAAACTCTACAGATTCCTGAGCACCGGCGCGGGCTTATGGCTGAGCGCCGAGAACGTGCCGACCAGTCCGAAGCCAACCGTGACAAGCAGCGCGCCGAAGGCGGCGATCGAGCGCGGGGCCGGGCAGCCACACGAACGACAGGTTCATGATTCGGGTAACCACCAGCCAGGCCGCGATCGAGCCCGCCGCCACGCCGAACAGCGCGGTTGCGACGCCGAGCAGCAGGTATTCGAGCGCGTAGGCGCCGATCAGCCGCGCGCGCGTCGCCCCGAGCGTCTTGAGCACGACCGCGTCGTAGACGCGGTGCCGGTGCCCGGCCGCGAGCGCGCCGCCGAGCACGAGCACCGCGGCGATCAGCGCGACCACGCTCGCGCCGCGGATCGCCAGCACGAGGTTGCGCACGAGGTTGCCGACCGCGTCGAGCGCGTCCTTGACGCGGACGGTGGTGACCGACGGAAACGCATCGGCGACCGCCTTGAGCAGCGCGATCTCCTGCGCGGTCGTGCCGCCGTCCGGATAGGTCAGCGTGGCGATGTGGGTGTGCGGCGCGCCGCGCGAGCGCGTTGGGCGAAAACACCAGCACGAAGTTGATGCCGAGGCTCTGCCAGTCGACGCGTGCGCAGGTTGGCGATGGTCGCGGTGATGTTGCGGCCGAGCACGTTGACGGTCACCGGGTCGCCGATCTTGAGCCCAAGGCCGTCGGCGATCTTCTTCTCGAACGAGATCAGCGGCGGTCCCTGGTAGTCCGGCCCCCACCACTGGCCTTCGACCAGCCGCGAGCCTGCCGGCAGCTCGTCGCCGTAGGTGATGCCGCGGTCGCTTTGCAGCACCCAGGCCGCGCTCGGCGGCGGCTTGAGGTCTTCGGCCTTGACGCCGTTGGCGGCGACGATGCGGCCGCGCAGCATCGGCACGCGCTCGAACTGCGCGCCCGGCGCGCGTTCGCGGACGAAGGCGTCGAAGCGCGTCGGCGTCGGCCGACTGGATGTCGACGAAATAGAACGACGGCGCGCGCTCCGGCAGCGCCGCCATGAACTGCCGCCGCAGGTTGCCGTCGATCTCGATCACGGTCACCAGCAGCGCGAGCCCGAGCCCGAGCGACAGCACGATGGTCGGCGTCAGCGCGCCGGGCCGGTGGATGTTGGCGATCGCAAGCCGCAGCGCGGTCGACGCGGGCGTGCGGCAGCCGCCGCGCTGCCGCCATCAGCAGCAGCGCGACGACGTGCAGCATCACGAACACGGCCGCGGCGCGAGGCGACGAAGATCGCGGCAATGCGCCGGTCGTACGACAGCACCACCGCCACTGCCGCGAGCACCGCAACCACCAGCGCCGCGGCCACTACATAGCGGCGGCGCGGCCAGCGGCGCTCCGGCGACACGGCATCGCGGAACAGTTCGGACACCGGCACGTCGTGGGCGCGGCCGAGCGGCCAGATCGCGAAGGCGAGCGCCGTCAGCAGGCCGTAGCCGAACGCCTGCGCGAGTTCGAGCGGATGCAGTGCGGGCGCGATCGGCAACGGGATGATGGCGCCGAACGCCGCGGAGATGGCAAACGGCAGCGCCGCGCCGATCACAAGTCCGATCGCCGCGCCGATCAGCCGCCAGCAGCAGCACCTGCGACAGATAGATCGCGAACACGCGGCCGCCGGTCGCGCCGAGCGATTTCAGCGTGGCGATCACGTCGCGCTTGCGGTCGAGATGGCTCTTGACCGCGTTGGCGACGCCGACGCCGCCGACCAGCAGCGCGGTGAGGCCGACCAGGGTGAGGAATTGCGTGAAGCGCTCGACATTGCGCTCGAGCGCCGGCGAGGCATTGGTGCGGGTGCGGATTTCCCAGCCGGCGTCGGGCAATTGCGTGTTGGCCTGTGCCGCCACCGTCTCGGCGGCGCGGTCGCTGCCGCCGGGCACGCGCAGCCGGTAGTGCCAGCGCACCAGGCTGCCGGGCTGCAGCAGGCCGGTCGCGCGCAAGCGCGTCCTCGCTGATGATCACGCGCGGACCGAAGCCGATGCCGCCCGCGAGCTTGTCGGGCTCGCTTGCGAGCACGGCGGTAATCTCGATGGTCGCGCTGCCGACCGTGAGCCGAGCTCCAGGCTTGAGATCGAGCCGCGCGAGCAAGCGCCGGATCGGCCACCGCGCCGAAGGCGTCGCCGCGCCGCGCAATGGCTGCGCGCAAGCGGCTGGCCGGATGCGAGCTTGACCGTGCCGTAAAGCGGGTAGGTGGCGTCGACCGCCTTCAACTCGACCAGCGCGTGCGGCCGTCGGCGCTGCGCGTCATCGCGCGCAACGTGGCGGCGACGGAAACCGTCGCCGTTGCGCGCGAGGAACGCGCGCTCGGCGGCGCTGGCCTCGCGATGGATCAGGATGAACGACAGATCACCGCCGAGGATGACGCGGCCTTCGCGCGCAAGACCGTCGGTCAGGCTGCGCGAGAACGAGCCGACGCCGGCGATCGCCATCACGCCGAGCGCGATGCAGGCGATGAAGATTGCAAAGCCGCGCAGGCCGCCGCGCAGCTCACGCAGCGCAAAGCGAAGCGGCGAGAACCGTGCGGTGGATGTGGAAGCGGACGTAAGAACCTTCATGCAGAGCGATGTCCTAGGCTCGCGACTGGGGACATATAGTTATCCAGATGCTTGCAATCATTCAGGGGCGAGCTTGCGATACCGAACTGCTCGTGGCGTATCTGCGCTCGGCGCAAAGCGCTCCAGCAGCCAGTGCACCGGCGCAAACAGCAGCACCGGCATGCCGATGATCAAGCCGGCGAGCCAGACATAAGGATGAGACCCAGGTCTGCGCGACGTTGTCGCTCGGCCCCCACACGTAGTTGATGTTAACCGGGGTCAGTCCCGGGATCGGGATGCGGCGGCGGCATGAGGAAGAAACAGATCAGCAGGAGAGCCCAAGCCAGTAAGGTCCACGCCGCCAGCGCGCGCCGGTCGTAGCCGGTCTGCAGACCAGATAGCAGCAGCAGGAACGGCAGCCAGCCGTGGAACAGCGACAGGCCGCGCAGGAACAGCGAGTTCTCGTGCTTGAACATGTAGTCGGTCATGCCGGTGATCGGCAGCGCCGACCATGTTGCCGAAGAAATCGAGCACCCAGATCATCTGTGGCAGCAGGATGCCGACCGCGCACATCGAGACCAGCAACGGGCTCTCCAGCCAGATGCCGGCGAGCGTGAGAAACAGCGCGACGTCGCAGAAGTAGAGGAAATTGGTCGGGCCGTAGTAGTACCAGTAGACCGGAACCAGTACGGCCATGAAGGCGCTGTAGGCGAGCTTGAGCCACAACGGCAGCTGCTCCGCCGGCTGCGCCGCGACGTATCTGCGTTCGTCATCGATCTCTACGCGGTGGCTTCGACGCGTTCCACGCGCCCGGAGCGCAACCGTACGATGCGGTCGCATCGTTGCGCCAGCGCGTTGTCATGGGTCACCAGCACGAGCGTGGTGCCGCGCTCGACGTGGCCGGCGAACAGGAGATCGATGATCTGCCGGCCGGTGGTCTCGTCGAGGTTGCCGGTGGGCTCGTCGGCCACCAGGATCGACGGATTGGGTGCGAGCGCGCGGGCCAGCGCGACGCGCTGCTGCTCGCCGCCGGAGAGCTGCGCCGGATAGTGGTCGAGCCGTTCGGCAAGTCCGACGGCGGCGAGTTCGTCGCGCGCCAGCTGGAACGCCTGCGGGGTTGCCGGCGAGTTCCAGCGGAACGGCGACGTTCTCCAGCGCGGTCATGGTCGGGATCAGATGAAAGGATTGAAAGACGATGCCGACGTTACGGCCGCGGAAGCGGGCAAGCCCATCCTCGTCGAGCCGATCGAGGTCAACGCCGGCGACCGCAATCGAGCCGGCGTCGGCGCGCTCCAGGCCCGCCATGACCATCAGCAGCGTCGATTTGCCCGATCCCGACGGCCCGACCAGGCCGATCGCTTCGCCGCTGCCTATATGCAGGTCAATGTCCTTGAGGATATGAACACGGGCCGCGCCGCGGCCGAGCGAGAGGTTGACGCCGGCAAGCGCAATGGCCGGTGTCGACGCAATCGAGGTATCGTTCATGAGGTCCGGCGCTCGCGCAGGTTCCGCTTCGGTGCCCCGCTCATATGGGAAACAGGCCCGCTGGTCCAGCGGATCGCCGTCGCGCTCATGGTCGCGTGCGGCCGCGATCCTCTGGCGCTCGGCGCCAGGCCGCCACCGATCGGCCGGTCAAGATGGTGGCGCTCGGCGATTCGCTGATGGCGGGCTACCAGCTCCCGGAGAGCGCGGCGTTCCCGGCCCAGCTTGAGAGGGCGCTGCAGGCCAAGGGCGTCGCGGTCGAGGTCGTCAACGCCGGCGTGTCCGGCGACACCTCCTCGGGCGGTCTTGCGCGGCTCGACTGGTCGGTGCCGCACGGCACCGACGCGGTGATCCTGGAACTTGGCGCCAACGATATGCTGCGCGGCATCGACCCGAAGGTGACGCGCGCGGCGCTCGACGAGATCATTCGCGGCTGAAGGCGCGCGGCATCGCGGTGCTGCTTTGCGGCATGCGCGCGCCGCCCAATCTCGGGCCGGACTACGGCCGCGTCTTCGATGCGATCTATCCGGAGCTCGCCGCCAGGCATGGCGTGCTGTTCTATCCGTTCTTTCTCGAAGGGGTCGCGGCCGATTTCGGCCTCAACCAGCGCGACGGCATGCATCCGACCGCCGACGGCATTGCCGCCATCGTGACGCGCATCGGCCGAAGGTCGAGGGACCTGATCGAGCGCGGGTGCGGCGCGGCAAGGACGACTGTCCTGACACGCCATTGTCACGGACGTGCCGCACGTGGCTAAATCGAAGATGCCGTGATTCGCCGCTTGAGCGGCGTATGGAAGGTCGTGCTATGCCCCGCCTGTTCACCGGTCTCGAAATTCCCTCCACGCTTGCCGAATTCGCTGTCGATGCTGCGCGGTGGCATTCCCGGCGCACGCTGGATCGATCCGGAGAATTACCACCTCACGCTGCGCTTCATTGGCGACGTCGATGACGCGTTGGCGCACGAGGTCGCCTCGCTGCTCGGCCGCGTGCGGCGGCGCAGCTTCGAACTGCGGCTCGACGGGCTGTCGTCGTTCGGCGGTCGCAAGCCGCGGGCGGTGGTGGCCGCGGTCGCGCCGTCGCAGTCGGTGATGGATTTGCAGGCCGAGCACGAGCGTCTGATGCAGCGCGTCGGCCTCGAGCCGGAGGGGCGCAAGTACACACCGCACGTGACGCTGGCACGGCTGCGCGATTGCTCGAGCCTTCAGGTGGCGGAGTATCTCTCGGCGCGCGCGGCGTTCCGCTCGATGCCGTTCACGGTGTCGCGCTTCGTGCTGTTTTCGTCGCGCGCCTCGGTCGGCGGCGGGCCCTACGTGGTCGAGGAGGCCTACCCGTTGGCGGCGTAGGCGCGCAGCTCGAACAAGCGGGATATTGTAGCTCGTAACGGCGCTCTGCTCGTGCAGGCGCAGGTTGTTGAGGTGATAGCGGCGCGCTTCATCGATCACGCGGGCGGTCAGTTCGCGCTCGAAGCCACTGTCCTGGTATCCGGTTTCGATCAGTGATCGCGGCCTCGGCGTGGCGCGCGGTGCGATCAGGCACGATCTCGGCGGCGGCCCGCATCACGCCATCGACGTAGGCGCCGATCAGGATTGCGCCGGTCGCCAAGGATCGAGGCAGTGGGCGTCGATCGAGTGGTCGTCTTACCGGGAAACCGGCTCTTGCGGTCGAGCCGGACCAGATGGGCATGGTAGTCCTCGATTGACGTCGGCCCCAAGACGCGAACTCGGTCCGCGCGGACACGCATCGACCCTGCTCCCAACGTTCGGACTGTGCGGAGACAGGATAGTCAGCACTTCCTTAACGCCATCTTTCAGTGGTTGGCGACGCCCAGACCTGAGCGAAATCAAAGAGGTTGCAGCAGCCGTGACTGCACCTCCAGCACCGCGGTGGCAAAGCCGTGGCCGTCGACCACGAACTCGCGCAGCACCGACAGCGGCGTCGGCCGGGCGGCGGCGACTTCGCCGACCACGCTGCCGAAGTCGAACGACAGTTCGGCGTCGAACTTGCGCGCCAGTTCCTGCATGCGCCGGTTGTTGGCGAGGCAGGCCATGTGCAGCGTCTTGATGCCGCGGTTGCGGGCTGCGAGCAGCGTGCGGTCGAGCAGCGCGGAGCCGATGCCGTGGCTCTGCCAGGCGGCCTCGATGCTGAACGCGGCTTCGGCCTCGCGCGCGAAAGGCTGGGCCCAAGCGGCCGTAGTTCGCGCCGCGCCGCGCAGCATGCCTTCGACGAAAAAGCCGTGCACGACGGCGTTCAGGCCGAACGTAGTGGTGACGTAGTTCGCGGATGAATTCGTCCGACGACCGCGCCGCCGAAGCGGCTGTGACGGCTGTCGGTGTCGAGGCGCAGCAGGTGATCGCGATATTGGTCGGCTTCGCCGATCCACAATTTGCGGATCATGCCGCCGTCGGCGAGTGGGTCGTGCATCTCGGTCTCCTGACGTTCGTCGTCCAAAGACCTCCGTGGCTTCCTTCCCAGAGGCGCGCAGCCGAAGCCGCGCGCAGTCACCCTAATGTTGCGTTGCAGCATAATTTTGACAAGCCGAACTTTTGCGCCGCAATTGTGCGGCCTGATCTGACGCGCAGATTTGCATGGCAGCCATGTCCGGCGGTCGCAGCGAAGGCAGGCGCGACTTTGCTTGCCGGTTCGCGAGTACGAAGCCCTATCCCTGCCGGTCCCGTCGCAAGGCGCTCGCCGCCCCGATCCCCGTTCATGTCCGTCAACGAGCTTTACGAGGCGCTGGTCGCCGCGCGAAAGATCGAGCGCGACCCGGCGCAGCAGCGCCTGCTCGACCGCTTGGACGCGCTCGAACAGCGGGTCGCGAGCCACCGCGCGGCGCGCCGCGTCCCTTCCGGTCGGCTGGCTGTTCGGCGGTCGCGGCCGCGAGGCCGCCGCCGAAGGTCTCTACGTCTACGGCGACGTCGGCCGCGGCAAGACCATGCTGATGGACTTGTTCTTCGAGGCGAGCCCGGTGGTGCGCAAGCGCCGCGCGCACTTCCACGAGTTCATGGCCGACGTGCACGAGCGGGTGCGCAGCTTTCGCCAGCCGCTGAAGGACGGCACCGATCGCCGACGACGATCCGATCCGGCTCACCGCCGCCGGCGATCGCCGAGGAAAGCTGGCTGCTCTGCTTTGACGAATTCCACGTCACCGACATCGCCGACGCGATGATCCTCGGCCGGCTGTTCGCGCGGCTGTTCGAACTCGGCGTGGTGGTGGTCGCGACCTCCAACGTCGCGCCCGACGACCTTTACAAGGGCGGGCTCAACCGCGCGCTGTTCGTGCCGTTCATCGCCATGATCGAGCAGCACATGGAGGTGCTGCGGCTCATCTGCGCGCACCGATTTCCGGCTCGAAAAGCTCGCCGGCCGCAAGGTCTGGCACGTGCCGGCCGACGATGCGGCGAGCGCTGCGCTCGACGAGGCCTGGCGCAGCCTGGTCGGCAGCGCAAGCGGCGTGCCGCAGGAACTGACGGTCAAGGGCCGCCGGCTGCGCGTGCCGCGCGCCGCGATGGGGGTGGCGCGGTTCTTCTTCCACGACCTGTGCGAGCAGCCGCTCGCCGCCGCCGACTATCTGCGGGTCGCCCACGAGTTCCACACGTTGATCATCGACCGCATTCCGGTGATGGGCTTCGACGAGCGCAATGCCGCCAAGCGCTTCATCATCCTGATCGACACGCTCTACGAGCACGCGGTGAAGCTCGTGGCGTCGGCCGCGGCCGAGCCTGACGCGCTCTATCAGGCGAGCGACGGCTTCGAGGCCGGCGAGTTCAGGCGCACGGCGTCGCGGCTGATCGAGATGCGCTCGCAGTCCTATCTTGCATTGCCGCACGGCCGGCGCGATTCCGCAGCCAGCGGCTCGACCGAGGGCATCGTCGAGACTTGAGCGTGGCGGCGCGGTTCGCAATCGCGACCGGGTTGAACCGCAGCCGCAAGCCGCGCATGATGGCCGCGCCGGGTTGCGGATTGTCGCGGCAAAGTGCGCGCGCTTCGTTCGGGGACAGATGCCGTTGATCGATTTTCGCGCCGCCGGCACGCTGGCGCTACTGCTGTTGTCGGCGTGCGGCCAGGGCCAGCAGCCTCAGCAGGCGGCCGCAGCGCCGCCGCCGGCCGTCACCGTGGTCAGGGTCGCGACCGAGGACGTCCGCCCGTCGTCGACCTTTACCGGCCGCGTCGAAGCCAAGGACAAGGTCGACCTGCGGGCCCGCGTCGACGGCTTCTTGGAGAAGCGGCTGTTCGTCGAAGGGCCGACGTCAAGGACGGCGAACTGCTGTTCGTCATCGAGAAAGGCCTCTACCAGGCGGCGGTCGACGAGGCGAAGGCCGGCGTCGAGACCGCCGAAGCGACGCTCAAGCTCGCCGACCTCGAATTGAACCGGCAGCGCGAGCTGGTCCAGCGCAACGTCGCCGCCCAGGCCAAGCTCGACGAGGTGTCCGCCAAGCAAGGCGAGGCGCAGCGGCAACCTGCTGGCACAAAAGGCGGCGCTTGGAGAAGGCGGAGCTGCAGCTCAGCTACACCGATATTCGCGCACCGATCGCCGGGCGCATCGGCCGCGCCAACGTCTCGGTCGGCAATTTCGTCGGGCCGTCGAGCGGACCGCTCGCCACCATCGTCAGCCAGGATCCGATCTACGTCAGCTTCCCGGTCACCCAGCGCGAGATTCTTGAGTTTCGCAATCGGGGCAAGACGCGGACCCGAGCTCGGTCACGATCTATCTGCAGCTCGCTGACGGCAGCCGCTACCCAAGCCGGGCAAGCTCGATTTCCTCGACGTGACGGTCAATCCGGGGACCGACACGATGCTGGTGCGCGCGATCTTCGACAACCCCGACCGGCATGCTGGTCAGCGGGCAGTTGGTGTCGGTGGTGGCCGAGACCGGCCCGGGCGAGAAGGCACTGGTGGTGCCGGGACAGGCGCTGCAACTCGACCAGGCCGGCGCCTACGTGCTGGTGGTCGACAAGGACAGCAAGGTCCAGGTGCGGCGCGTCGAGATCGGTGTCCGCGCGGCAGCAACATGATCGTGCGCAAGGGTCTTGAGCGCCGGCGAGCTTGTCGTCACCGAAGGCATCCAGAGGGTGCGCCCCGGCCAGGTCGTCACGCGCGACCGAGGCCAGGCCGCGGAGCCTGAGCCGTGATTTCCGACGTCTTCATCGATCGTCCGCGCCTTGCGGCCGTCATTTCGATCGTGATCACGCTCGCCGGCCTGATCGCGCTCACCCGGCTTCCGGTGGCGCAGTTTCCCGACATCGTGCCGCCGCAGATCAGGTCGACGGCGACCTATCCCGGCGCCGGCGCCGAGGTGGTCGAGGCCACCGTTGCGCAGCCGATCGAGATCGCGGGTGATCGGCGTCGACAACATGCTCTACATGAAGTCGACCAGCGGCACCGACGGCAGCTACAAGCTGACCGTCACCTTCGCGGTCGGCACCGATCCGGACCTCAACACCGTCAAGGTACAGAACCGCGTCGCCTCGCCGAGGCCGCAGCTGCCGGCCGAGGTCGCGCCCAGGGCGTCAGCGTCACCAAGAAGTCCTCGGCGCTGCTGCAGGTGATGTCGATGACTTCGCCGGACGGACGCTATGACCAGCTCTTCCTCAGCAACTACGCGACCATCAACGTCATCGACTCGCTCAAGCGCGTGCCCGGCGTCGGCGACGTGCACGATGTTCACGCCGCCGACTACACCATGAAGATCGTGGCTCAACACCGACCGCATGACGAGTCTTCGGCATGACGCCGAGCGACGTCGCCGACGCGGTAAGGCGCCAGAACGTCCAGGCCGCGATCGGCCGCATCGGCGCGCAGCCGGCGCTGCCCGATCAGCAGTTCCAGCTCAACATCCAGACCAAGGGCCGCCTGACCACGCGCCGAGGAATTCGGCAACATCGTCGTGCGCGCCAATCCCGACGGCTCGTTCGTTCGCGTGCGCGACATCGCGCGGGTCGACCTCGGCGCCAGGATCTCCGACTCGCGCGGCCGGCAGGATGGCAACGCCGCGGTGGTGATGGGCATCTACCAGTCGCCCGGCGGCAACGCGCTCGACAGCGCCAGCGCGTGCGAGGCGACGCTCGAGCGCAACTCAAGAAGTCGTTCCCCGAAGGGGTCGACTACATCATCACCTACGACACCACCGTGTTCGTCAAGGAGAGCATCAACGGCGTGGTGCATACGCTGTTCGAAGCCTTCGTGCTGGTCGTCATCGTGGTGTTCTTGTTCCTCGGCAGCGTGCGGGCGACGATCATCCCGCTGATCGCCGTGCCGGTGTCGCTGATCGGCACCTTCGCGGTCATGCTCGCGCTCGGCTATTCGGCCAACACGGTGTCGTTGCTGGCGCTGGTGCTGGCCATCGGCATCGTCGTCGACGACGCCATCGTGGTGGTGGAGGCGGTCGAGACCGAACTCGAAAAGGATCCGTCGCTGTCGCCGGCCGAGGCGGCGCGTCGCGCCATGCGGCTGATCACCGGCCCCGATCATCGCGATCACGCTCGTGCTGCTGTCGGTGTTCGTGCCGGTGGCGTTCATCCCGGGCATCTCCGGCGAGCTGTTCCGGCAGTTCGCGGTCGCGGTGTCGGTGTCGATGGTTATCTCGGCGATCAACGCGCTGACGCTGTCGCCGGCACTGTGCGCGGTATTCCTGCGCGCGCATCACGGGCCGCAAGCGCGGCGTGATGGGCTATGTGCTGCGCGGCATCGACAAGGCGCGCGACGGCTATGCGCGTCGCGGTGCGCAAGATCGTGCGGATGGCGGTGTTCGGACTGATCGTGCTCGCGGTGGTGATGGCCGGCGCCGGCTGGCTGTTCACGATCACGCCGACCGGCTTCCTGCCGTCGGAAGACCAGGGCGCGGTGTTCACCGAGGTCCAGCTTCCGGAAGGCGCTTCGGTCAACCGCACCGACGCGGTGGCGCGGCGGGTCGAGGAGATCGCGCGCAACACGCCAGGCGTCCGCAACGTCACCTCGGTCGTCGGCTTCAGCTTGATCGACGGCCTGGCCAAGTCGAACGCCGCGCTCGTGATCCTGACGCTCAAGCCGTTCAGCGAGCGCACGACCCAGGCGTTGTCGGCGAACGGCATCATCGGGCGGCTGATGCAGCAGTACCAGGCCGTCCAGGAGGCGATCGTATTCGCCTACAACCTGCCGCCGATCATCGGGCTCGGCACCGGCTCGGGCTTCGAATACCAGCTGCTTGAGCCGCAGCGGCGCGTCGCCCGCCGAGCTCGCCGCGGTGGCGCGCGGCCTCGTGTTTGCGGCCAATCAGCAGCCGTCGCTGGCGCGGGTGTTCACCACCTACAGCGCGAGCACGCCGCAGCTCTATCTCGACATCGACCGCGAGAAGGCGCAGACGCTCGGCATCGAGATTTCCGCGATCTTCAACGCGCTGCAGTCGGTGCTCGGCAGCGCCTATCTCAACGACTTCAACCTGTTCGGCCGTACCTGGCAGGTCAACATCCAGGGCGAGGCGGCCGAGCGCTCGCGCATCAACGATATCTATCGGATCAACGTGCGCAACCGGCAGAACGAGATGGTGTCGGTCCGCGCGTTCGCGGAAGCGCGCCTGGTCCTCGGCCCGCAATCGGTGATCCGTTACAACAACTTCCGCAGCGCGACGGTAAACGGCGAGCCGGCGCCGGGCTTTTCGTCGGGGCAGGCGCTAGCCACGATGGAGCGGCTGTCGGCCACGACGCTGCCGCAGGGCTTCGGCTACGAATGGACCGGAACCGCACTGCAGGAGAAGGAGGCCGCCGGCAAGACCACGACCATTCTCGCGCTCGCGGTGGTGTTCGCCTATCTGTTCCTGGTCGGCCTCTACGAGAGCTCGGCGATCCCGGTGCCGGTGCTCTTGTCGGTCGTCGGTCGCCGTATTGGGCGCGATGATTGCGCTGCTGTTGTTCGGGCTGCCGAACAATATCTATGCCCAGATCGGCCTGGTGGTGCTGATCGCGCTTGCCGCCAAGAACGGCATCCTGATCGTGGAATATGCCAAGGAGCGGCGCGAGCATGGTCTGTCGATTGAGGAGGCCGCGATCGAGGGCGCGCGCGAGCGCTTCCGCGCGGTGATGATGACAAGTTTCGCCTTCATCGCCGGTCTGGTCCCGCTGGTGATCGCGACCGGCGCCGGCATGCTGAGCCGCCGCGGCGTCGGCACGGCGGTGTTCGGCGGCATGATCGCGGCGTCGCTGGTCGGGGTTTTCCTGATCCCGGTGCTGTACGTGGTGTTCCAGCACGGCCGGGAGCGGGTCAAGGCGCTGTTCGGCGATGGCGGTGCCAAGCCGGAGCAGCCGCAGCCGGACCGTCCGGCGGGGTAGCTTGAGCGGTCGGTCCGCACCTACTCCGGCTTGAGGCCGGCGGCGCGCAGGAGCGGCGGCCATTTCTCGACCTCGGCCGCGACGAACGCTGCGAACTCGGCCGGCGTCGCAACCTTGTACTCGAAGCCGAGCTTCGCCAGGACAGGCTGCATCTCGGGCGACTGCATGGCCTCATTGACGGCGCGGTTGAGCGGTCTCGACGATCGCGGTGGGTGTGCCGGCGGGCGCGAATATCCGAGCCAGACATCGGGGTTGTAGCCGACCTGCGGGCAGGCCGCTTTCGATCATGGTCGGAACCTCGGGCAGGTCGGGGCTTCGCTTCGGCCCGGTGTAGGCGAGCGGCCGCGCCTTTCCGTCCTGCACGATCGGCAGCAGGTTCGGCACCGGGGCCATGTTGATGTGAACGCGGCCGCCGAGCAGATCGGCGCGCGCCTGTTCGCCGCCGCGATACGGGATGCCGGTCACGTCGACGCCGGCCGCGCGCTTGAACGATTCGGCAAGGATGTGCGGCGTGGTGGCAAGGCCGTAGCCGAAGATGAGCTGACCGGGATGCGCCTTGGCGTAGGCCGACCAGCTCGGCGACGGTCTTTGCCGGAACGCTCGGCGCAACCACCATCAGGTGCGACCAGGACACGGCGCGTCGCCACCGGCACGAGGCTCTTTGATCGGGTCGAAGTCGAGGTTGGGGTAGAGCACCGGCGTGTAGGCGATGTTCGGGCCGATGAAGAGAAGCGTGTAGCCGTCCGGCGGCGCGGTCAGTCACCGCCTTGCTGCCGATCGTCGTGCCACCGCCCGGCCGGTTCTCGATGATGACGCTCTGGCCGAGCCGTGTCTGGACGTGCTGCGAGACGATGCGCGCCGCGCCGTCGACCGGCGAACCCGGGGTGAACGGCACGATCAGCTTGACGATCCGGTTCGGATAGGCCTGCGCGTGAGCGGCGGCGAGCCCAAGCGCGAGCCACAGCAGCGACGCAACGGCACAGCCTTCGAACCTCCATCGTCGCCTCCGTGAACAGGATCAAAGAGCTGCCATTGCCGGCAAGGCTATCGCCCCGCCGGAGGTGCCACAATGCCAGGAAACATCCGATTTGGGGCCGATGAAGCCGGCTTGAACCGCGTCACCGAAAGGGCTAATGACGCAGTGCAGCAGGCACGTTCCTTCCCGGCCCGCGTTTCCAGGGACTTTGTCCGCACATGGCGCGTAACAAGATTGCGTTGATCGGCGCCGGCCAGATCGGCGGCACGCTCGCCCACCTCGTCGGCCTGAAGGAACTTGGCGATGTCGTTCTGTTCGACATCGCCGAGGGCATCCCGCAGGGCAAGGCGCTCGACCTCGTCCAGTCGTCGCCGGTCGAAGGCTTCGATGTCCAGCATGGCCGGCACCAACTCCTACGAGGCGATCGAGGGCGCCGACGTCTGCATCGTCACGGCCGGCGTGCCGCGCAAGCCCGGCATGAGCCGCGACGATCTGCTCGGCATCAACCTCAAGGTCATGGACCAGGTCGGCGCCGGGCTGAAGAAGTACGCGCCCAATGCCTTCGTCATCTGCATCACCAATCCGCTCGACGCGATGGTCTGGGCGTTGCAGAAGGCCTCCGGCCTGCCGCGCAACATGGTGGTCGGCATGGCGGGCGTGCTCGATTCGGCGCGGCTGCGCTATTTCCTGGCCGACGAGTTCAACGTCTCGGTCGAGGACGTGTCGGCCTTCGTGCTCGGCGGCCACGGCGACACCATGGTGCCGATGGCTCGCTATTCGACGGTGGCCGGCATCCCGCTGCCCGACCTGATCAAGATGGGCTGGACCACGCAGGCGCGCATCGACGAGATCATGGACCGCACGCGCAACGGCGGCGCCGAGATCGTCAACCTGCTGAAGACCGGCTCGGCGTTCTATGCGCCGGCCTCCTCGGCCATCGCCATGGCCGAGAGCTACCTGCGCGACAAGAAGCGCGTGCTGCCGTGCGCGGTCTGGCTGAACGGCGAGTACGGCGTGAAGAACCTCTACGTCGGTGTGCCGGTGGTGATCGGCGCCAAGGGCGTCGAGCGCATCGTCGAGCTCGAACTGACGCGGCGCCGAGCGCGAGATGTTCGAGAAGTCGGCCGCTGCCGTGAAGGCCCTGGTCGACGCCTGCCAGAAGATCGCGCCCGACCTGGGCAAGAGCGTGACCCGCGAGCGGCGCTGACGGCGGAGCGGCGAGCGGCAACGGCATGAACATCCACGAGTACCAGGCCAAGGCGGTGCTGAGGGAGTTCGGCGTGCCGGTGCCCAAGGGCATCCCGGCGTTCAGCGTCGAGAGGCGGTCAAGGCGGCGCACGAGCTCGGCGGTCCGGTCTGGGTGGTCAAGGCGCAGATTCATGCCGGCGGCCGCGGCAAGGCCGGCGGCGTCAAGGTCGTCAAGTCGGTCGACGACGTGCAGCGCGAGGCGGCGCGCATGCTCGGCGCGACCTGGTCACGCACCAGACCGGCCCGCACGGCCAAGATGGTGAACCGCCTCTACGTCGAGGAGGGCTCCGCGATCGAGACGCGAGTTCTACCTGTCGATGCTGGTCGACCGCGCCACCGCGCGCGTCGCCATCGTGGTCTCGACCGAAGGCGGCATGGACATCGAGCAGGTGGCGCACGACACGCCCGAGAAGATCGTCACGATCTCGATCGATCCGGCGACCGGCATCTGCCGCATCACGCCGCCGGGTCGTCGCAGGCGCTCGGCCTCGACGCCGGCCTGCAGAAGCAGCTCGGCGCGATGCTCACCGCGCTCTACCCCGCGTTCGTCGAGAAGGACATGAGCCTGCTCGAGGTCAATCCGCTGGTCGTCACCACGGACGGCAAGCTCGTCTGCCTCGACGCCAAGATCGGCTTCGACGACAACGCGCTGTTCCGTCATCCCGAGGTGGCGGCGCTGCGCGACGAGACCGAGGAGGACGAGAAGGAGATCGAGGCGTCGAAGTACGATCTCAACTACGTCGCGCTCGACGGCTCGATCGGCTGCATGGTCAACGGCGCGGGCCTCGCCATGGCCACCATGGACATCATCAAGCTCTACGGCATGGAGCCGGCGAACTTCCTCGACGTCGGCGGCAGCGCGTCGCAAGGAGAAGGTGGCGGCGGCGTTCAAGATCATCACCGCCGATCCGCAAGGTGAAGGGCATCCTGATCAACATCTTCGGCGGCATCATGAAGTGCGACGTGATCGCCGAGGGCGTGGTGGCGGCGGTCAAGGAGGTCGGGCTCAAGGTGCCGCTGGTGGTGCGGCTCGAAGGCACCAACGTCGATCTCGGCAAGAAGATCATCGCCGAGTCCGGGCTGAACGTGACCTCGGCCGACGACCTCGACGACGCCGCGCAGAAGATCGTGAACGCCGTCAAGGGCGGCTGGAACGGTGCAAGGGAGGCGAACGATGATGCGCTATGCTTCTCGCGTTGGCAATCCTGAGCGGTGCTGACACATGGCGCGGCGGCGCAGGACGCCGTTCCCGATCTCAAGGGCACGTGGACCGGCAAGGGAAAGTCGATCGTGTTCGGCACCAACGCCCACCATCCGGGCAAGGCGGCAGCGATGTCGGGCCCGCCGCGCGTCCGCGACATCGAGGTGACCTACGTGGTCGAGGGCCAGGACGGGCGCCTCGTTTGGGGCCGCGCCTCGACGGCGGTCGCCGATCAGAAGCGAGCCGTTTGCCTGGGCGATTGCGAGCGACAACAGTCGATCGTGATCGGCGCCGACATGGACGGCTACTACCGGATCACAATCGATCGCAGCCCGACCGCATGGAGAAGTGCTACGCGCACAACGCGGCGCGGCCGAGCCGCTCCATCGTCGCGGGCTGCCACATGGTGAACCGCGTCAAGCAGTAGCGCCTCCGACATGTCCATCCTCGTCGACAAGAACACCACGGTCATCTGCCAGGGCTTCACCGGCAAGAACGGCACGTTCCATTCCGAGCAGGCGATCGCCTACGGCACCAAGGTGCTCGGCGGCATCTCGCCCGGCAAAGGCGGCACGACGCATCTCGGCCTGCCGGTGTTCGACACCGTCGCCGAGGCCAAGGCTGCGACCGGCGCGACGCGAGCGTCATCTACGTGCCGCCGGCCGGCGCCGCCGACGCCATCGCCGAGGCGATCGAGGCGGAGATTTCGCTGATCGTCTGCATCACCGAGGGCATTCCGGTGCTGGACATGGTCAAGGTCAAGCGCGCGCTGTGCGGCTCGAAATCGCGACTGATCGGTCCGAACTGCCCCGGCGTGATGACCGCCGGCGAGTGCAAGATCGGCATCATGCCGGCCTCGATCTTCAAGCCCGGCAAGGTCGGCATCGTGTCGCGTTCGGGCACGCTGACCTACGAGGCGGTGTTCCAGACGAGCCGGGAAGGGCTTGGCCAGACCACCGCGCTCGGCATCGGCGGCGACCCGGTCAAGGGCATGGACTTCATCGACGGATTGGAATTGTTCTTGGGCGATCCCAAGACCGAAGCCATCGTCATGATCGGCGAGATCGGCGGCTCGTCCGAGGAGGACGCGGCGCAGTTCCTCAAGGACGAGGCCAAGCGCGGCCGCAAGAAGCCGATGGTCGGCTTCATCGCCGGCCGAACCGCGCCGCCCGGCCGCCGCATGGGCCATGCCGGCGCGATCATCTCGGGCGGCAAGGGCGACGCGGCGTCCAAAATTGCGGCAATGGAATCGGCTGGAATTCGGGTATCACCGTCGCCGGCTCGGATCGGAAGGACGCTGGTCGAGGTGTTGAAGGGCTGAATCGGGTCTTAGACCCTTTTGCAGCCTTCCAGCCGTCATAAATCTGGGTCATAGATCAACCGTCGGCGGTCGCGGGTTCGCTTGCCTATGCGCCGTCGGCCCGGGGCAGGTGCCTCGCCGAGGATTTATCGATGTCACGTCAGGACGCGAACGCGGCTTTCGCCCGCACTTCTTTCCTTTATGGCGGCAACGCCGCCTATATCGAACAGCTCCAGGCCCGCTATGAAGTCGACCCGCAGTCGGTCGATGCCGAATGGCAGGCATTTTTCCAGAGCCTCAAGGACGACCGTTCCGATGTCGTGAGGAACGCCGAAGGTCCGTCCTGGCAGCCGCCGCGGTCTGATCCGCGCCGACGGCGAACTCCTGGCCGCGCTGACCGGCGACTGGGGTGCGGTCGAGAAATCGCTCGGCGACAAGATCAGGAGCAAGGCTCAGGCCAAGGGCGCCGAGATCTCGTCGACCGACGTACAGCAGGCGACGCGAGATTCGATCCGCGCGCTGATGCTGATCCGCGCCTACCGCATCCGCGGCCACTTCCATGCGAACCTCGATCCGCTCGGGCTTGAGCCCGAGAAGCCCGAAGCGGAGCTCGATCCGCGATCCTACGGCTTCACCGAGGCCGATCTCGACCGCCCGATCTTCCTCGACAAGGTGCTCGGCCTCGAATTCGCGACCGTCCGCGAGATGCTCGCGATCCTGCGCCGCACCTATTGCCAGACGCTCGGCGTCGAGTTCATGCACATCTCCGATCCAGCGCAGAAGGCCTGGATGCAGGAGCGCATCGAGGGTCGCGACAAGGAGATCAGCTTCACCCGCGAGGGCAAGCGCGCCATCCTCAACAAGCTCGCCGAAGCCGAAGGCTTCGAGAAATTCTGCGACCTGAAGTTTACCGGCACCAAGCGCTTCGGCCTCGATGGCGGCGAGTCGATGATCCCGGCGCTGGAGCAGATCGTCAAGCGCGGCGGCGCGCTCGGCGTGAAGGAGATCGTGATCGGCATGGCGCATCGCGGCCGGCTCAACGTGCTGGCGCAGGTGATGCAGCAAGCCGCACCGCGCGATCTTCCACGAGTTCAAGGGCGGCTCGTCGTCGCCCGACAGCGTCGAAGGCTCCGGCGACGTGAAGTATCACCTCGGCGCGTCGTCCGATCGCGAGTTCGACGGCAACCAGGTGCATCTGTCGCTTACCGCCAACCCGTCGCATCTCGAAATCGTCAACCCGGTGGTGCTCGGCAAGACCCGCGCCAAGCAGGACCAGCACCGCGCGACCCGCGAAGACCGCACGATGGTCATGCCGCTCCTGATCTCCGGCGATGCCGCGTTCGCCGGCCAGGGCGTGATCGCCGAATGCTTCGGCCTGTCGGAGCTGCGCGGGCACCGCACCGGCGGCTCGGTGCATTTCATCGTCAACAACCAGATCGGTTTCACCACCTATCCGCGCTACTCGCGCTCGTCGCCGTATCCGTCGGACGTGGCGAAGATGATCGAGGCGCCGATTTTCCACGCCAACGGCGACGATCCGGAGGCGGTCGTCTACGCCGCCAAGGTCGCGACCGAGTTCCGGCAGAAGTTCCAGAAGCCGGTGGTCGTCGACATGTTCTGCTACCGCCGCTTCGGCCACAACGAGGGCGACGAGCCGGCGTTCACCCAGCCGCTGATGTACAAGGCGATCCGCTCGCATCCGTCGGTGCTGGAGGTCTACGGCAAGCGTCTCGTCGGCGAGGGCGTCGTCACCGACGGCGAGGTCGAGAAGATGCGCGCCGACTGGCGCGCCCGGCTCGATGCCGAGTTCGAGGCGAGCCAGAGCCTATCGGGCCGAACAGCGCCGATTGGCTCGACGGCCGCTGGGCCGGGATGAAGGCCGCGGGATCGGCCGACGATCCGCGCCGCGGCAACACCGGTGTCGCGGCTGGAACACTGAAGCAGATCGGCAAGCAAGATCACGGTGATCCCGCAGGGCTTCCACGTGCACCGGACCATCCAGCGCTTCCTCGACGCCCGCGCCAAGGCGATCGAGATCGGGCGAGGGCATCGACTGGGCGACCGGCGAGGCACTGGCGTTCTGCTCGCTGCTGCTGGAGGGCCATCCGGTCCGGCTGTCAGCGGCCAGGACAGCGAGCGCGGCACGTTCTCGCAGCGCCATTCGGTGCTGATCGACCAGGAGAACGAGCATCGCTACACGCCGTTCAACCATCTCGCCGAAAAGCAGGTCGCGTTACGAGGTCATCAACTCGATGCTCTCGGAGGAGGCGGTGCTCGGCTTCGAGTATGGCTATTCGCTCGCCGAGCCGAATGCGCTGACGCTGTGGGAGGCGCAGTTCGGCGACTTCGCCAACGGCGCACAGGTGGTGTTCGACCAGTTCATCTCGTCGGGCGAGCGCAAGTGGCTGCGCATGTCCGGCCTCGTGCTGCCTGCTGCCGCACGGCTACGAGGGCCAGGGGCCGGAGCACTCCTCGGCGCGGCTCGAGCGCTTCCTGCAGATGTGCGCCGAGGACAACATGCAGGTCGCCAACTGCACGACGCCCGCGAACTACTTCCACATCCTGCGCCGGCAGCTCAAGCGCGAGATCAGAAAGCCGCTCGATCCTGATGACGCCGAAGTCGCTGCTGCGCCACAAGCGCGCGGTGTCGCGGCTCGACGAGATGGCGGCCGGCACGTCGTTCCATCGCGTGCTGTGGGACGACGCGCAGCAGCAGTCGGAGCCGAGGGCGATCAAGCTCGTCGCCGACGAGAAGATCCGCCGCGTCGTGCTGTGCTCCGGCAAGGTCTATTACGACCTCTACGAGGAGCGCGAGAAGCGCGGCATCGACGACATCTATCTGCTGCGGGTCGAGCAGCTCTATCCGTTCCCGACCAAGGCGCTGGTCACCGAACTGTCGCGCTTCAAGCAGGCCGAGCTCGTCTGGTGCCAGGAGGAGCCGCGCAACATGGGCGCGTGGCATTTCGTCGAGCACTATCTCGAATGGGTGCTGAACCAGATCGAGGCCAAGAACCGGCGGCCGCGCTATGCGACGCGGCCGGCGTCGGCGGCGACCGCGGTCGGCCAGATGTCGAAGCACCTGGCGCAGCTGAAGCAGCTGCTTGACGAGGCGCTCGGCTGATTGCTGCGGTCATCCCGGGCGCGGAAGCGGTGTCCCGGTGATCCCGCTTGAGTGGCACTGTCCGCTCCCGCGGATGCTGGACAAGGCCGGCATGACGACCGAGGGATCAGGAGCGATCATGGCTGAAATCCGCGTTCCGACGCTCGGCGAATCGGTCACCGAGGCCACGATCGGCAAGTGGTTCAAGCAAGCCGGCGAAGCGGTGGCGGTCGACGAGCCGCTGGTCGAGCTCGAGACCGACAAGGTGACGATCGAGGTGCCGGCGCCGGCCGCGGGCGTGCTGTCCGATATCGCCGTCAAGGACGGCGAGACCGTCGCAGTCGGCGCGCTGCTCGGCCAGATCAAGGAAGGGCGCCGGCGCTCCCGCGGCTAAGCCGCCGCGGCGCCGACCGGCCGCCCGGACCAGAAGACCTCGACAACGACCCCGATCGGCGCCGCCGACGAAGAGCCGCGGCCACGCGTGCCGCCGAAGGCCGACGCCGAGCCCAAGTCCAAGGCTCGCCGACATGCCGCTCGCGCCGTCGGTGCGCCGAATCGCGGCCGAGACCGGCATCGGACCCGGCGGCCGTGTCCGGGACCGGCAAGGACGGCCGCGTCACCAAGGGCGACATGCTGGCGGCGATCGAGCGCGCCGCGGCGCAGCCGACGCCGGTCGCGCAGCCCGCCGCCGCGATCCAGGTGCGCGCGCCGCTGCCGGCCGACGATGCCGCGCGCGAGGAGCGCGTGCGATGACGCGGCTGCGCCAGACCATCGCGCGCCGCCTGAAGGAGGCGCAGAACACCGCCGCCATGCTCACGACCTTCAACGAGGTCGACATGAGCGCGGTGATGGCGCTGCGCAACCAGTACAAGGATCTGTTCGAGAAGCGCCACGGCGTGAAGCTCGGCTTCATGGGCTTCTTCGTGCGCGCCTGCGTGCAGGCGCTGAAGGAAATCCCCGCCGTCAACGCCGAGATCGACGGCACCGACATCATCTACAAGAACTACTACCATGTCGGCGTCGCGGTCGGCACCGAGAAGGGCCTGGTCGTGCCGGTGGTGCGCGACTGCGACCGGCAAATCGCTCGCCGAGATCGAGAAGGCAGATCGCCGACTTCGGCCGGCGCGCGCGCGACGGCGCGCTCAAGATCGAGGAGATGCAGGGCGGCACCTTCACCATCTCCAACGGCGGCGTCTACGGCTCGCTGATGTCGACGCCGATCCTGAACGCGCCGCAGTCCGGCATTCTCGGCATGCACAAGATCCAGGAGCGGCCGATGGTGGTCGCCGGCAAGATCGAGGCGCGGCCGATGATGTATCTCGCGCTGTCCTACGACCACCGCATCGTCGACGGCCGCGAGGCGGTGACCTTCCTGGTGCGGGTCAAGGAAGTGCCTGGAGGACCCGGCGCGGCTGGTGCTCGACCTCTGAAATTCGTCTCGCTGGCCGGTGCATAGCGCCGTCCGGTGATCTCGCTTAGCCGGCGCAGTGCTCACCTGATCGGGATGCCGAGACAAGCTCGGCATGACGATGGGATTTGGGTTTGCATGGCTTACGACCTCATCGTCATCGGCACCGGCCCCGGCGGCTACGTCTGCGCGATCCGCGCGGCGCAGCTCGGCATGAAGGTCGCGGTGGTGGAGAAGCGCGCGACCCACGGCGGCACCTGCCTCAACGTCGGCTGCATCCCGTCGAAGGCGCTGCTGCATGCCTCCGAGATGTTCGAGGAGGCGGGCCACGGCTTCGCCAAGCATGGGCATCGGCGTCGGCACGCCGACGCTCGATCTCGCCACGATGATGAAATTCAAGGACGAGGGCGTCGACGGCAACGTCAAGGGCGTCGACTACCTGCTGAAGAAGAACAAGATCGATTCCGTGCACGGCGCTGGAAAGATTCTCGGTCCCGGCAAGGTCGAGGTGACCGGCCGGACGGCAAGACGCAGACGCTGGAGACGAAGAACATCGTCATCGCCACCGGCTCGGACGTGGCCAGGCTGCGCGGCGTCGACATCGACGGCAAGCGCATCGTTCAGTCCGACCAGGCGATCGCGCTCGACAAGGTGCCGCCGCGGCTCCTGGTGATCGGCGCCGGCGTGATCGGGCTCGAACTCGGCTCGGTGTGGCGCAGGCTCGGCGCCAAGGTGACGGTGGTCGAGTTCCTCGACCGCATCCTGCCGGGCATGGACAACGAGGTCTGCCGGCAGTGCCAGCGCCTGTTCGAGAAGCAGGGCATCGCGTTCAAGCTGTCGTCCAAGGTCACCGCGCGTCGATGCCTCGGGCGCCGCGCTCAAGGCGAGCGTCGAGCCGGCCGCCGGCGGCACGGCCGAGACACTTGAGGCCGACGTCGTGCTGGTGGCGATCGGGCGCGTGCCCTACACCGAGGGGCTCGGCCTCGAAGACGTCGGCGTCAAGAAGGACAATCGCGGCCGCGTCGTCGTCGACGGCGCATTTCGCGACCAATGTCCCGGGCATCTACGCCATCGGCGACGTGATCGCGGGGCCGATGCTGGCGCACAAGGCCGAGGACGAGGGCGTGGCGGTCGCGGAAATCCTCGCCGGGCAGGCCGGCCACGTGAACTACGACGTGATCCCGAACGTGGTCTACACGTTTCCGGAGATCGCCTCGGTCGGCAAGAGCGAGGAGGAGCTGAAGGCCGCCGGCACGTCCTACAACGTCGGCAAGTTCCCGTTCACCGCCAACGGCCGCGCCAAGGCCAACCACCAGACCGACGGCTTCGTGAAAATCCTGGCCGACGCCAAGACCGACCGCGTGCTCGGCGTGCACATCGTCGGCGCCGACGCCGGCAACATGATCGCGGAGGCGGCGGTGGCGATGGAGTTCGGCGCGTCGTCCGAGGACATCGCGCGCACCTGCCATGCGCATCCGACGCTGCCCGAGGCGGTGAAGGAGGCGGCGCTGGCGGTGGCGAAGCGCGCGATCCATATGTAGGGTCGCGACTGCCGGCTGGGATACGCGTCTCTGCGAGCAACGCGAGCGCTATTGTGATCGCCGATGACCGTCGGGTCAGGTCCGGGAAGGCGGAACGCATGGCGCCGCCTGTCGGACAAGGGGCGACATGGCCAACGGCCACCACGGCAAGATCGCCGTCATCACCGGCGCCGCTTCCGGCATCGGCCAGGCGTTCGCGCAGCGGCTGGCGGAGGACGGCGTGCGATATCGTGATCGCCGACGTGCAGCCGGCCGACGAGACCGTGCAACGGTGAGAGGCCGGAGCGGCGGGCGCTGTACTGCCGCTGCGACGTGCTCGCAGCCCGAAGCGGTGCCGGCGCTCGCCGCCGATGTCGACACGCGAATTCGGCCGCTGCGACATCCTCATCAACAACGCCGGCGTGTTCAACCTGCAGCTGTTCGAGGAGATGAGCTTCGCCGACTGGCGGCGCGTGCTCTCGATCAATCTCGACTCGGCGTTCCTCACCTGCGCCGCGTTCGTGCCCGGCATGCGGCGGCGCGGCTGGGGCCGCATCGTCAACATGGCGTCGAGCACGTTCGGCACCGTCTCGATCGGCTACGTGCACTACATCGCCAGCAAGGGCGGCATGATCGGGCTCACGCGCGCGCTCGCGAGCGAGCTCGGTCCGCACGGCATCACGGTCAACGCCATCGCGCCGACGCTGACGCGCACGCCTGGCGCCATGAAGCGCGGCCCGCGCGCCGGGCGAGCGCGACATCGAGCACTCGTTCGCCGCGATCGCCGCGCGCAGCAGGCGATCCCGCGCACCCAGACGCCGGCCGACCTGGTCGGCACGGTCTCGTACCTGACCAGCGACGACGCAGCCTTCGTCACCGGTCAGACGCTCTACGTCAACGGCGGGCTGGTGCGCGCATGAACCGGAGTCGCGCGCCGCCTGTCTCGTCGCCCGTTGCTGGTGCTGCTCGCCATCGTGTTCCTGTTCGAGGCGTGGCTGTGGCGCCGTCTGCAACCGATCGTCGCCTGGATCGTCGACCGGATCGCCTGGCGCGCAGCTGCGGGCGCAGCGTCGCGGCATGGATCGAGCGGCTGCCGCCGACCGCGACGCTGCTTGTGTTCCTGGTGCCGGTGATGCTGCTGCTGCCGGTCAAGTTCCTGGCAGTCTGGATGCTGGCGCACGGCAAATGGCTCGGCGCGCTGGTCGACGCTCGTCGCTCGCCAAGGTCGATCAGCATGGGCGTGACTGCGTTCATCTTCGAGATGACGCGACCGAAGCTGCTGCAGACTGGACTGGTTCCGCCGCGCTGTATGAACGCGTGCTGGTGTGGCTCGCTTGGGCGCACGGACTGGTCGATCCGATCAAGCTGCGGATCAGGGCCTACCTGCGCCTGTTCAGCCCGCGCCGCGCCGGGCGCACGATGCGGCTGTTCTGGCGCATCCGCCGCCGCATCCGGTCGCAGGCGGTGTAATCCAACGCGAGTCGTCGCCTCACAACAGATGCACGGCGTGCGGCGCGAGCAGGCCGATCGCCATGAAGCCGAGCCCGATCAGCCGAGCCCGGCGGCCAGATAGCTCAGCACCACCATGCCGGTGATGACGGTGGCCGAGGCGAGCACGATGCCGATCTGGAACGCGGCCGACGCCACCTCGTAGTGGTGGTACTTGGCGAGCGCGGTGTCGCGCAGGTGCTCCTCCTCGACCTGGGCGCGCGCCAGCTCGACCGTGCTTCGCCCTTGCCGCCGGACCGGCTTCCGGCTCCGAGCGTAGCGCGCCGCGGTCTTGTTGCCAGCCGTCGATCTGCTTGGTCATCGCGGCCTTCTGGCGCCTCTTCGGCAGCGCCTCGAGCAGGTCGATCTTCATCGTGTCGGCGGCGATGTGCAGTCGTGGTGCGCCGGATGGTCTTGGCCTGGAAGAACGCCCACAGGTTGGACGCCTCGACTGGTAGTTGAGCGCGTTGGTCTGCGCGCTCTTGCCGAGCGTCTCGGAGAACGCGAGGCACAGCGCGATCACCGCGATCAGCAGCGCCACCTTCTTGTTGCGGCTGAGCGAGTGCTTCGTGCGCCGCCGCCGTGTCCGCCGTGCCCCTCGTCGTGCTTGATCTTGTGCTCGACCTCGTGCTGTACCGCGTGCACACCGTGGCTCATGTCGCATCCCCTCGTCAGTCATGCGGACCGATTGGTGTCCGGTCCGGGCATTACCATGCCTGATGCAATGGGCCGTGACCGCCGCGTGGCGGCTTGCACGCTTATCAGGCCCGCGGATGGGCGCTGCGGTAGACTTCGAGCAGGCGGTCGGTATCCACCGCCGTGTAGATCTGCGTGGTCGACAGCGAGGCGTGGCCGAGCAGTTCCTGGATCGCGCGCAGGTCGCCGCCGCGCGCCAGCAGATGCGTGGCGAACGAGTGGCGCAGCGCGTGCGGCGTCGCCGTGTCCGGCAGGCCGAGCGCGCCGCGCAGCCGCTCCATGGCAAGCTGCACGATGCGCGGCGACAGCGGGCCGCCCTTGGCGCCGACGAACAGCGGGCCGTCGCCGGGCAGGTCGTAGGGACAGAGTGCGACGTAGTCGGCAATCAGCTGGCGACCTGCGGCAGCAGCGGCACCATGCGCTGCTTGTTGCCCTTGCCGGTGACCGTGATGGCGTCGCCCGGCCGGGCGCGGGCACGTCACGGCGCTTGAGGCCGAGCGCCTCGGAAATGCGCAAGCCCGCCGCCGTAGAGCAGCGCCAGCACCGCGGCGTCGCGGGCGAGAATCCATGGCTCGCGTTCCTCGCCGGCGCGCAGATCGACGTCGGTCACGCGCTCGCGCTGCGTCGACCGCGAGCGGCTTCGGCAGCGTCTTCGGCACCTTCGGCGCGCGCACCGCCGCGAGCGCGCCGACCTTGCCCTTGCCGTTGCGTTCGAGGAAGCGGGCGAACGAGCGCGCGCCCGCCAGACGCGCGCATCAGCGAGCGGCCGCCGATGCCGCCCGCGCGGCGCGCCGCCATGAAGGCACGCACGTCCGGCGGCGCGAGTGCGGCGAGCTCGGCGAGCGTCGGCGCGCCGCCCAGATGCTCGGCAAGGAACTGCAGGAACTGACGCACGTCGCGCTCGTAGGCTTCGAGCGTCTTGGCCGACATCCGGCGCTCGGCGCCGAGGTGGCCGAGCCAGCGCGCAACCTCCGCCGCGACGTCGGGGGCGGCGTGTGGAATCATCACGTGCTGGCTTGGCGCTCTTCATCGCAGCACTGCCACCGTCATCCCTGGTACGCGCGCCGCTTCGCAACGCCTGGCCGGGACGACAGCGTAGGAGGCCTTCCTTCACCCTTCCTTAACCGCGCGAAATCCGCCAAATCTGCCCCATGGCCCAGCGCTTCGTCGATGTCCTGGTGCCGGTCGCGCTCGACCAGGCCTACTCCTATCGGGTGCCCGGACGGCATGGCGCTGTCGCCCGGCGACATCGTCGACGTGCCGCTCGGCGCACGCACCGCCATGCGGCGTGGTCTGGGCGGACGACGTCGCGATCAAGCCGGGCCTGCACAACCGGATGAAGGATGTCGAGGACAAGCTCGACATTCCGCCGCTGCAGGCCTGAGCTGCGGCGGTTTCGTCGACTGGGTGTCGGGCTACACGCTGGCGCCGCGCGGCATGGTGCTGCGCATGGCGCTGCGCATGGGCGACGCAGCTCGGCCCCGAACGCGAGAAGGTCGGCGTGCGGCTTGCGGGCCCGCCGCCGCAGCGCATGACGCCGGCGCGCGCGCCGGGTGCTGGAACTGCTCGGCCGACGGCTCGTGCGCAGCAAAGCGGAGGCCGCGCACGAGGCCGGCGTATCGGCCGGCGTCATCGACGGGCTGATCGACGAGGGCACGCTGGAAACGCTGGTGCTGCCGCCGAGCCGGTGGCGCGCCGCGCCCGATCCGGACCATTGCCAGCCGGATTTCACCGACGCGCAGCGCGACGGCGGCGCGACGCGCTGCGCGCCACGGTCGAGCAAGGGCGGCTTTTCGGTCACGCTGATCGACGGCGTCACCGGCTCGGGCAAGACCGAGGTCTATTTCGAGGCGGTGGCCGAGACCGTGCGGCGCGGCCGCCAGGCGCTGATCCTGATGCCGGAGATCGCGCTGACCGCGCAATTTCTCGATCGCTTCGCCGAGCGCTTCGGCGTCCGGCCGGCGGAATGGCATTCCGAGCTGGCGCCGCGACTGCGCGCGCGCACCTGGAACGCGGTGGCGGCAGGGCGAGGTGTCGGTCGTGGTCGGCGCGCGCTCGGCGCTGTTCCTGCCCTACGCCGATCTCGGCCTGATCGTGGTCGATGAGGAGCACGACCCGGCCTACAAGCAGGAGGACGGCGTGCGCTACCACGCCCGCGACATGGCGGTGGTGCGTGGCGCGCGAGGCGAAAATTCCGGTCGTGCTGGCGTCGGCGACACCCTCGGTCGAAAGCGAGGTCAACGCGCGGCGCGGCCGCTACGCGCGACTGCATCTGCCCGAGCGCTTCGGCGGCGCGCATCTGCCGATGGTCGAGGCCATCGACCTGCGGCGCGAAGGCCCGCCGCGCGGCCGCTATCATCGCGCCGCGCCTCGCGGAAGCCGTGAAGATCGCGCTCGAACGCGGCGAGCAGGCGCTGTTGTTCCTCAACCGGCGCGGCTTTGCGCCGCTGACGCTCTGCAACGCCTGCGGCCATCGCCTCGCGTGCCCGAACTGCGACGCTTGGCTGGTCGATCACCGCTTCCGCAGACGGCTCGTTTGCCATCACTGCGGATATGCCATGCCGCTGCCGGAGCAGTGCCCGAAATGCGCAGCGACCGGCAGCTTCGTGCCGGTCGGTCCCGGCGTCGAGCGGCTGCGAGCAGGAGGCGGCCGAGCTGTTTCCGGACGCCCGCATTCTGGTGCTGTCCAGTCGGATCTGGTCGAATCGATGGAGCGGCTGCGGCAGGAGTTCGACGACGTGGCGGAGGGCCGCTTCGACATCGTCATCGGCACCCAGCTCGTCGCCAAGGGACACCATTTCCCGAAGCTCAACCTCGTGGGCATCGTCGATGCCGATCTCGGGCTCGCCAACGGCGATCCGCGCGCCGCCGAGCGGAGCTTTCAGCTCCTGCATCAGGTGGTCGGCCGCGCCGGCCGGGAGGAGGGCCGCGGCATGGGCTACCTGCAGACCCACCAGCCGGAGCATCCGGTGATGCGCGCGCTGATCGTGCAGGACCGCGATGCGTTCTATACAGCCGAGATCGAGATGCGCGAAAAGACCGGCTATCCGCCGTTCGGCAGGCTCGCGAGCCTGCTGGTCTCGGGCGCCGACCGGTACGCCACCGAGGCGCATGCGCGCAAGATCGCCGCGGTCGCGCCCGTCGACGAGCGGGTGCGCGTATTGGGCCCCGCTGAAGCGCCGCTTGCCGTGGTGCGCGGCCGCCATCGCTTCCGGCTGCTGGTGAAATCGCCGCGCGGCTTCGACCTGTCGGCCTATTTGCGCGAATGGCTCGCGCACGCGCCGAAGGCCAAGGGCACGCTCAAGCTCGAGGTCGATGTCGATCCGCAGAGCTTCTTCTGAAACGAAACGGCCCCGGCGAGGCCGGGGCCGTTTCGAGCGCGGTTGCGTAGCGCGTTTAGTCGCAGACGCGGTGAAGCTGGACGATCACGCGGCCGCTCGGGGTGACGACCCGCTCCCGCACGATCCGGTATTCGGCCGCGCCATACGCGCGATAGCCGTCATCCCAATGCCGGTCACGCCAGCCGTAGCGGGGCCCACAGGCGACGCCACCGATACGATTGAGTTACCTTCTCATGCTGTTATCGTCCTGCCATGGTCAGCGGTGGCGGGCCGGCGTGGGCGCGTGGGGTAGCTGTGAGTTGGTCCATTTCCTCCCTCGGCGCATTTCGGATTTTTGAAATGCGGTTCATAGGGTCGATAGTGCCGCGCGCTGTATCGATCCTGCTGATGGGATGTCTTGTCGCCGGCTGCGCGACTCGTCCAGGGCCAGAGCTTCTCACCCCGACAAGCGCGCCGGCCGGCGCGAGGCTTACAAAGGTCATGGTTGCGACCACCCGGGAGCGCGCTGCGCCCGATGTCAATATTTTCACTGCGGAACGTGCACCGGCACTCAACTTCGCCGAATTCACGATTGCAACTCAACTGTCGCAAAACCCGGATGGCACGGCCACGCCTCTGGGTGCGGCGGATCTTGGTCGAAGTTTTGTCACGGTCGATCAGGCCGTGTTGACGAGGCCGGAGTTTTCCCAACGCGTAGCTCCTCGTGCAACAGCCACCAGCAGGCAGAACGTCGTCATTTTTGCGCACGGCTTCAACACCAACTTTCAGGAAGCGCTGTTCCGACTGGTACAGATGACTGCCGACGCTCGCATCGAGGGGACGCCGGTGCTCTTTGCGTGGCCGTCACAGGCGCGCGTGACTGGCTATAGTGCCGACCGGGACTCGGTTGCGCTTTCGCGCGACGATTTCGCGGAGCTATTGACTCTTCTGGCTGCCAACCCCCGGGTCGGCCGCGTTACGGTCGTGGCGCACAGTTTGGGCGGTTGGCTCGTCGTTGAGGCTTTGCAAAAGCTGAAGCTCGCCGGCAAGCGCCCGGTCATCAATCGGCTCAATGTCGTTCTCGTATCACCGGACATCGATGTCGACGCATTCCGGCAACAGATCGAGGTGATTGGGCCGCTGTCTCCACCTATGACGTTGCTGGTGGCGGCAGACGACCGCGCTCTTGCGTGGTCCCGCCGCATTTCGGGCTCAAGAGCGCGGGTCGGCGCGCTGGATGTCAATGATCCACGGGTGAGGGAAGCCGCGCTTCGAGCGCGCATCCGAATCGTCGACATTTCTGACGTGTCGGCATCGAGCAGGTTCAACCACGATCGGCACGTCAACCTCGCGGGACTCTATCCAATCCTGGCGTCGTCGACGGCCAACGATCCCGACCTTGACCGTCGCAACCCCGGTGTCTTCGTGCTGGACGCGTTCAACGCAACGATTGGCAATCCCTTCACCGTGGCGGACCGGACGCAAGGCGGCAACTGAGCATCGATGGTCCGGCGCCGGATGCTTCAGGCCGCGGCGGCTGCCGGTTCCCTGCCTCGACTCCTTTCAGCCCGAAACAACTACAAATAAGGCGGGGCAGAAGCGCTACCGCGTTTGGGTCGCCGGCCGTGCGCGTTGCGGGATCAGCACGCAAGCGGCGGCGGCGAAAATCAGCGCAAAGCCCGCCATGTCGGTCACAGTCGGACGGTCGCCGAGGAAGATCGCGGCGCCGATCACGCCGACCACCGGATTGGCAAGCGTGCCGAGCGAAGCCATTGCGGTCGACAACCGGCCGATGATGTTGAACCAGATGAAATAGGCGATGCCGGTGCCAAGGATGCCGTTGAACAGGATCCCGGCCCAGGTGGGCCATTGCAGCGGCACGATCTTCGGCATGCCCTCGAACGCAAGATATCCGACCGCAAACACCACGACGCCGACCACGACCTGCCAGAAGGTGATGGCGAGCAGATCGCCCGGAATGCGTGCCCATTTCATGTAGACGGTGCCGGCCGCCCAGCTCAGCGCGCAGACGAGCGCGAGCAGGAGCCCGAGCGGCTCCTGCAGCGATGCCGCCGCGACCGGATAGACCAGCACCGACAGGCCGGCGACGCACAGTGCGAGGCCCATGGCGGCGCGGGCGTTCACCTTTTCGCGCAGCACCAGCCAGGCGAGCAGGCTGCCCCAGATCGGCATCGAGTAGTTGACGATGATCACGCGCGAGGTCGACGCCATAAGCTGGGCAAATGTGCCGGCGACTCCGAACGACACGACGTTGAACAGGCTCGCGACAAAGATATGTCGCCAGGGCCGGCCGGGCGGTATCGACATGCTGCGGCCCTGCCAGCGGATCAGCGCGAGCAACGTCACGGCCCCGAGCGCATAGCCCATGAACCGCAGCGTCCAGGGCGTCACCTCGTAGAGCGCGATCCGCATCGCAGACCAGCTCAGCCCCCAGCAGAAGCTCAGCGTCACAAGCAGCAGCTTGGCGGTCGCGGCGTCATCCGTCTTGGGCGCTGCGGACACGGGGTCACCTGGGTTTTCGGGTGAAAGGCGGGGCGGATCGCACTGGCGACCTCAACGTTACACCATGAACCGGACGGGTCGTGCCATGCCGGGCGCTCATCGCTGATGCGCGCTGCGCAAGGTCAGCGCCGTGCCGAACACCGCGACGCCGATGGCGCACAGCGCCATCGGGATGAACGCCGTCCATGGCAGCCCGGTGAGGTCCCAGCTCGCGCCGCAGATGATCGGCACGATCACCGCGATGCTGTAGCTGATGGTGAACATGCCGCCCGCCATCCGATGCACCTCGCCCTGTGGGCTCAAGATCGCCGGCAGCCCGAACGTCACGACGAATGTCACCGCCGCGCCAAGGCCCGCGGCCGTGGCCGATATCGCGATCTCGAGGCCGTCGCAGACCGCGATACCGATCAGGCCGAGCGCCGTGACCGGCCCGAAGATCGTGAACGGCCAGCTGCCGCGCTGCAGCCGCTCCGGCATCGCCAACATCAGGAAGGATCCGATCAACTGCGAGCCGTTAAAAAAGCCGAGCGCCAGCCCGATCATGTCGCTGCGGCCGGTGTGCGTCAGATAGTCCGGAATGAAGGCGTTGGCGGCGAAGAAAAGGGCGTTGTTCATTCCGAGACAAATCCCGAGTAGCCAGAGCACAGGGCTTCGCCAATCCGGCCACCAGCGCGCTGGCGGCGAGAAGGCCGCGGTCGGGGCTGCGCGCTGGTGCGGCGCTGCGATCGCAAACAGCAGTGCCACGAGCAGCACCAATGCCGACCAGGCCAGCAGCGCAAGCCGCCAGTTGCCGCCGACCAGCGGCAGCACGAGCGGGATGGTCAGCGCGGACGCAAAGCTCGAGCCGATCAGCATGCCGTTGGTCGAGAACGCGTTGGCAAGCCAGGCGCGGGTGGGCGCCCAGAGCCGCACCAGCGTCGGCATGGCCGGCTGATAGATCGCGACGCCGAAGCCCATCACGAGCGTCGCAGCGTACAGCGCCCAGACCTCGGAAGTAGCGGCCCGCGCTGCGGAGGCAAGCGCGAGGATCGAGAGCCCCGCGGCCGCGACACCACGCACCCCAAAGCGCGCGATCAGCAGAGAGCCCGGAACCGCGGCGAGAGCGAACATCGTGAGCGGCAGGCCGATCAGTACGCCGACTTCGGTCTCGCTCATGTGCATGTCATCGTGAATGAGCGGGATGACCGGCGGGACTGCGAGCAGCGGAATCCGGGTCGCTGCGCCACCAAGCCACAGCAGCGCGAGAATCGGAAAGAGCTCCGACAAGCCCGGGCCTGCGCCCGGCAGGGCGGGACGGTTCATCGCAATCAGGACGCTCGAGACCCGGCATGGGTCCTGTCGACGGGCCGCAGCCTACGCGAAATTCCACAACGTGGATGCATCCGAAACGCATTGGTCCCCTGCGGCGCTCCGTCGTTGTCCGACTCGCTGTTGGCGATGGCAAGGCCGTGTGCCAGCATTCCGCGGAACCCGCGACCGAGGGAGACGATCGCCATGAACGACGCTGCGCACAAGGCAGGCCCGCAAGCCTCCGATCGTATGCTGCCGACCGACCGCATCGCCTATTCGGCGATTACCGACCGGCCGCCGCTCAAGCTTCCCGGCGGCGCGCGCATGGCGATCTGGGTGATCGTCAACGTCGAGGAATGGGACCCGAAGGACACCATGCCGCGCACGGTGCTGACGCCGCCGGCCGGCGGCGCGCCGACGCCCGATATCCCGAACTGGTGCTGGCACGAGTACGGCAATCGCGTCGGCTTCTGGCGCATGCTGAAAGTGTTCGACGAGTTCGCGATTCCCGGGCGTGCTCGCGATCAACGGCTGCGCCATCGAGGCGTTTCCGCCGATCGTGCAAGGCCGCGCTCGACCGCAAATGGGAGTTCATCGGTCACGGCTTCACCCAGCGCAACATGCAGAAGGTGCCGGACGAGAAGGCCGACATCCACATGACCACGGAGGCGATCCGCAAGGCCACCGGCAAGCCGCCGCGCGGCTGGCTCGGTCCCGGCCTGACCGAGACCTGGCAGACGCCGGACCTGCTCAAGGAGGACGGCTACGACTACGTCGCCGACTGGGTGCTCGACGATCAGCCGGTGTGGCTGAAGACCCGCGGCAAGCCGATCGTCAACATTCCGTACACCCAGGAGTGCAACGACGTGGCGATGATGCTGATCCAGCACCACAAGGCGTCGGAATACTACGACCGCGCCATGGATCAGTTCGAGCAGATCTACGCCGACGCCGACGGCAGCGCGCGGGTGATGGCGCTGGTGGTGCATCCCTACATCATGGGTGCGCCGCACCGGCTGAAATACTTCCGAAGGATTTTCGAGACCATCCGGCGCAAGCCCGACGTGCTGTTCTGGACCGGCGAGCAGATTCTCGACTGGTATCTCAAGGTCGGCCCGAAGGCGCCGTAGCGTATTGGAAAATGTCCGCCGTCATTCCGGGGCCGGCCGAAGGCCGGAACCCGGAATCCATATGCAGCGCTGGATTCCGGGTTCGCGCTTCGCGCGCCCCGGAATGACAGCCGGTGCCTGGCGCCCCGGAATAACGGCCGCAGCTATTGCGTGCCTTCCAGGCCGAGCTTGCGGATCAGCGAGCCCCACTTGTCACGCTCGCTCGCGATGAAGGTCTCGACCTCGGCGAGCGGCGGCGTCCCGACCGGCATCAGGCCCATTCCGGCGATCCTCTGCTGCATATCGGGATCGCCAATGATCGCATTCATCTCGGCGTTCAGCCGCAGCACAATCTCGTTTGGCGTTGCGGCCGGCGCGAACAGCGCGTGCCACGAAACCAGCTCGAATTGCGGATCGCTCGCGGCCTCGGCGAAGGTCGGTATGTCGGGCAGGTTCGGCAGCCGGGCTGCTGCTGTTACCGCGAGCAGCCTGAGCTTGCCTTCGCGGACCAGCGGCAGGGTCGCGCCGGCCTCCGCGAAGCTGATCTTCACGTGGCCCGCGACGAGATCGCTCAGCGCCTGCCCAGTGTTGCGGTAGGGAACGTGCGTCATGTTCGCGTCGTAGTGCTGCTTCATGTACTCGCCTGCGAGATGCAGCGGCGTGCCGATGCCAAGCGACGCGAAGGTCACCGGCGTCGTCGCCTCCTTGGCGTATTTGATGAGGTCCGGCACCGATTTGACCGGCAGGTCGTTGTTGACCACGAGGAAAAACGGAGCCTTGGCATAGAGCGAGATCGGCGCGAAATCCTTTTGCGGGTCGTAGTTGACCTTCTTGTAGAGCACAGGATTGATCGCCAGCACCGTGCCGGTGGACACCACCAGCGTGTGGCCGTCGGGCGGCGCGGCGGCGACGGTGGCTGCGGCGAGCATCAGCGCGGCCCCGGGTTTATTCTCGATCACGAAGGGCTTGCCGAGCTTGGTCTGTAGCTTGTCGCCGTAGAACCGCGCCAACACGTCCATGCCCGAACCTGCCGCCAGCGGTACCACGATGGTGACGGTCTTGCTGGGGTAGCTCTGCGCATGCGCTGCCTGCGGCAGACCGAGTGCGCTGATGGCGAACGCTGCCACGGCGCCGGCAAGAGTTCTCCGAAGCATGGTTCCCCCCTGGATTCACCGGTCTTGGACGCGGACGATAGCAAGGCGGAAAAATCGCTGAAAGAACCGGCCGGCCGCGGATTACCACAGGCCCCCGTGGCGTCCGATTTGCGCGGCTCGGGACTCCCAGCGTCGGCGCCATCTGTTGCGCTTTGCGATCTCACGCGATGTTGCACCGCAAGGATCGATATGTTACGGCAACCGCGCGCTTTATCCGGGCTCGGCGACGGCCCCGGGAAGCATAAACTCCCTTGAAATCCAAGGGTTTGCGTCGCTCCACCGGGGCCGGCGCCGGGCCTGCGGATTTGATTTTCACGAGCGCGCACGTGGCAGGCGAAGAGACGATCGTATCCGGCATGGCGGGTCGCTATGCGACGGCGCTGTTCGAGCTTGCGCTCGACGGCAAGTCCGTCGATGCGGTGAAGTCCGATCTCGACACGTTCGACGCCCTGATGGGCGAGAGCGCCGACCTCAGCCGGCTGGTGCGCAGCCCGGTGTTCGGCGCCGAGGAACAGACCAAGGCGCTTGGTGCCGTGCTCGCCAAGGCCGGCATCGGCGGGCTCACCGCGAACTTCCTGCTGTTCGTGGCGTCGAACCGCCGGCTGTTCGCGGTGCGCGACATGATCCGCGACTTCCGCAAGCTGGTCGCGCGCTGGAGCGGCGAGGTCGAGCGCCGAGGTCACCGTCGCTGAGACGCTGTCCGACGATCATCTCGACGCGCTTAAGAGCGCGCTCAAATCGGTCACCGGCGGCAAGGCGGTCGATCTCCACGTCAAGATCGATCCCGCGATCATCGGCGGGCTCATGGTCAAGCTCGGCTCGCGCATGGTCGACAGCTCGCTCCGCACCAAGCTCAACGCGATCAAGCATGCGATGAAAGAGGCCCGCTGATGGATATCCGCGCCGCAGAGATTTCCGCGATCCTGAAGGAGCAGATCAAGAACTTCGGCCAGGAGGCCGAGGTCACCGAGGTCGGCCAGGTGCTCTCGGTCGGCGACGGCATCGCCCGCGTCTACGGCCTCGACAACGTGCAGGCCGGCGAGATGGTCGAATTCGAGAACGGCGTGCGCGGCATGGCGCTCAACCTCGAAATCGACAACGTCGGCATCGTGATCTTCGGCAACGACCGCGAGATCAAGGAAGGCCAGACCGTCAAGCGCACCCGCGCCATCGTGGACGTGCCGGTCGGCAAGGGCCTGCTCGGCCGCGTGGTCGACGCGCTCGGCAATCCGATCGACGGCAAGGGCCCGATCAAGGCCGACGAGCGCAAGCGCGTGGACATCAAGGCGCCCGGGCATCATTCCGCGCAAGTCGGTGCACGAGCCGATGGCGACCGGCCTCAAGGCGATCGATTCGCTGATCCCGATCGGCCGCGGCCAGCGCGAGCTGATCATCGGCGACCGCCAGACCGGTAAGACCGCGATTGCACTCGACACCATCCTCAACCAGAAGCCGCTCAACGCCTCGGGCGACGAGAAGATCAAGCTCTACTGCGTCTATGTCGCGGTCGGCCAGAAGCGGTCGACGGTCGCGCAGTTCGTCAAGGTGCTGGAGGAGCAGGGCGCGCTGGAATATTCGATCATCGTCGCCGCCACCGCCTCGGATCCGGCGCCGATGCAGTACCTCGCGCCGTTTGCCGGCTGCACCATGGGCGAATTCTTCCGCGATAACGGCATGCACGCGGTGATCATCTACGACGACCTGTCCAAGCAGGCCGTCGCGTACCGCCAGATGTCGCTCTTGCTGCGCCGGCCGCCGGGCCGCGAGGCCTATCCAGGCGACGTGTTCTACCTGCACTCGCGGCTGCTCGAGCGCGCGGCCAAGATGAACGACGACAACAAGGCCGGCTCGCTCACCGCGCTGCCGGTGATCGAGACCCAGGCCAACGACGTGTCGGCCTACATCCCGACCAACGTGATTTCGATCACCGACGGCCAGATCTTCCTGGAGACCGACCTGTTCTATCAGGGCATCCGCCCGGCGGTGAACGTCGGCCTGTCGGTGTCGCGCGTGGGTTCGGCGGCGCAGACCAAGGCGATGAAGAAGGTTGCCGGCCGCATCAAGGGCGAGCTTGCGCAGTACCGCGAGATGGCGGCGTTCGCGCAATTCGGCTCCGACCTCGACGCCACCACGCAGCGCCTGCTCAACCGCGGCGCGCGGCTGACCGAACTGCTCAAGCAGCCGCAGTTCTCGCCGCTGAAGATGGAGGAGCAGGTCGTCGTGATCTACGCCGGCGTCAATGGCTACCTCGACCCGATCGCGGTCGACCGCGTGCGCGCTTTCGAGGACGGCCTGCTCACGCTGGTGCGCAGCAAGAACGCCGACATCCTGGAGGACATCCGCAAGACCGGCGATCTCACCGACGCCACCGCCGCCAAGCTCAAGGGCGTGGTCGACGGCTACGCCAAGACGTTCGTCTAGCGCTTCGTCATGGCCGGGCTTGTCCCGGCCATCCACGTTTTTGACGTGGCGCGGAGACCAAGACGTGGATGCCCGTCACAAGGCCGGGCATGACAAGATGAGAGATGGTTTGACCGGAAGCGGCTGAACGAATGGCGAGCCTCAAGGACCTGCGGAACCGCATCGCCTCCACCAAGGCGACGCAGAAGATCACCAAGGCCATGCAGATGGTCGCGGCCTCGAAGCTGCGCCGCGCGCAGGTCGCGGCCGAGGCTGCGCGGCCCTACGCCGAGCGCATGGGGAAGGTTCTCGGCAACATCGCGGCGTCGGTCGCCGATCCGGCGTCGGCGCCGAGGCTGCTCGGCGGCACCGGCAGCGACCGGGTTCATCTGCTGGTGGTCTGCACCGCCGAACGCGGCCTGTGCGGTCCGTTCAATTCGGCGATCGTGCGGCTTGCGCGCGAACGGGCGGTCGCACTTGCGGGCGAAGGCAAGGACGTGAAGTTCCTCTGCGTCGGACGCAAGGGCTACGACCAGCTCAAGCGACTGTACGAGAAGCAGATCATCGAGACGATCGAGCTGCGCGGCGTGCGCTCGATCGGCTTTGAACACGCCGACAAGATCGCGGAAAAGCTGATCGAGCTGTACGAACAAGGCGCGTTCGACGTCTGCACGCTGTTCTTCTCGCGCTTCCGCTCGGTCATTCTGCAGATCCCGACCGCGCTGCAGATCATCCCTCCGGTGTTCCCGGAGAAGACCGCGAACGGCGCCGAAGCGGTCTACGAATACGAGCCGGACGAACTCGACATCCTGCAGGAGCTATTGCCGCGCAACATCGCGGTGCAGATGTTCCGCGCGCTGCTGGAGAACGCCGCCTCCGAGCAGGGCGCGCGCATGTCGGCGATGGACAACGCCACCCGCAACGCCGGCGAGATGATCCGCAAGCAGACGCTGCGCTACAACCGAACTCGTCAGGCGATGATCACCAAGGAGCTGATCGAGATCATCTCCGGCGCCGAGGCGCTATAGGATTAGCAGAGACGTTCATGGCTTACACGATCTCGGCAACGACCAGAGGCGGGCGCAACGGCCGCGCCATTCTCGAGAACGGCGGGCTTGCGCTCGCGATGGGGCTGCAGAAGGAATTCGGCGGCAACGGCGAAGGCCACAATCCCGAGCAGCTCTTTGTGCTCGGCTGGTCGTCCTGCTTCGGTCAGGCGATCCTCGCGCTTGCCAAGAAGCACGGTCTCGACGGCCAGGATGCCCGCGTGACCTGCACCGTTTCGATGGACAAGGATGAGATCAGCTTCGGCTTCAAGGCCGAGCTGAAAGTTGCGATCCCCGGCGCCGACAAGGCCAAGGTGCAAGCGCTGGTCGAAGATGCCCACAAGATTTGCCCCTATTCGCGCGCCACACGCAACAACGTGCCCGTCACGTTGACGGTGGTCTAGGCGCCACAGGTTCGAAGGAGAAGTTCATGGCGACCCCCAACGCAGTCGGAAGGATCACCCAGGTCATCGGCGCCGTCGTCGACGTGCAGTTCGAGGACCACCTGCCGGCGATCCTGAACGCGCTCGAAACCAAGAACCAGGGCATCCGCCTGGTTCTCGAGGTCGCCCAACATCTCGGCGAGAACACGGTGCGTACCGTCGCCATGGACACCTCCGAAGGCCTGGTGCGCGGCCAGGAGGTCACCGACACCGGCGAACCGATTTCGGTGCCGGTCGGCGACGAGACGCTTGGCCGCATCATCAATGTGGTTGGCGATCCGGTTGACGAGGCCGGACCGGTCAAGACCGCGCAAAAGCGCGCCATTCACCAGGACGCGCCGTCCTACACCGATCAGTCGACCGAGGCGCAGATCCTGATCACCGGCATCAAGGTCGTGGACCTGCTCGCGCCTTATGCGAAGGGCGGCAAGATCGGCCTGTTCGGCGGTGCAGGCGTCGGCAAGACCGTGCTGATCATGGAACTGATCAACAACGTCGCGAAGGCGCACGGTGGCTATTCGGTGTTTGCCGGCGTCGGCGAGCGCACCCGCGAGGGCAACGACCTCTATCACGAGATGATCGAGTCGGGCGTCAACAAGGACCCGAAGAAGGGCTCGACGTCCGGCTCCAAGTGCGCGCTGGTGTACGGCCAGATGAACGAGCCTCCGGGCGCCCGCGCCCGCGTCGGGCTGACCGGGCTGACGGTCGCCGAGCACTTCCGCGACCAGGGCCAGGACGTGCTGTTCTTCGTCGACAACATCTTCCGCTTCACGCAGGCGGGCTCCGAGGTGTCGGCGCTGCTCGGCCGTATCCCGTCGGCGGTGGGCTATCAGCCGACGCTTGCGACCGACATGGGCGCGCTGCAGGAGCGCATCACCACGACTCAGAAGGGCTCGGTGACCTCGGTGCAGGCGATTTACGTGCCGGCCGACGACCTCACCGACCCGGCGCCGGCGACCTCGTTCGCGCACCTTGACGCCACCACCGTGCTGTCGCGCGACATCGCGGCAAAGGGCATCTACCCGGCCGTCGATCCGCTCGAACTCCACGTCCCGCATGCTGTCGCCGCTGGTCGTCGGCGACGAGCACTACGCGGTGGCGCGGCAGGTGCAGCAGGTGCTGCAGCGCTACAAGGCACTGCAGGACATCATCGCAATTCTCGGCATGGACGAACTGTCGGAAGAGGACAAGCTCACGGTCGCGCGCGCGCGCAAGATCGAGCGCTTCCTCAGCCAGCCGTTCCACGTCGCCGAGGTGTTCACCGGCTCGCCCGGCAAGCTCGTCGACCTCGCCGATACCATCAAGGGCTTCAAGGGCCTGGTGGATGGCAAGTACGACCACCTGCCGGAGGCCGCCTTCTACATGGTAGGCACCATCGAAGAGGCGGTCGAGAAGGGCAAGAAGCTCGCGGCGGAGGCGGCGTAGGGTGCAACAGTTGAGGCGTCATCGCCGGGCTTGACCCGGCGATCCATCTCAAGGGCAAAGGCATTCTGCCGTTTCGATGGACCCGCGGGTCAAGCCCGCGGGTGACAGGGGAGAAAGCGAATCGACCATGGCCACCTTCCACTTTGAACTTGCTTCGCCGGAGCAGCTGGTGTTTTCGGGCCAGGTCGAACACGTGGTCGTGCCGGGCTCCGAAGGCGAGTTCGGCGTGCTGGCCGGCCACGCGCCGGTTGTCGCCATGCTGCGGCCCGGCATCCTCACCATCCTCGGCCCGAACGAGCGGCGGTTCGTGGTTCGCGGCGGCTTCGCGGAGGTCAATCCGCAGGGCCTGACCGTGCTCGCCGACTTCGCCGCGCCCGCCGAGCAGGTCGACCGCGAGATGCTGGCTGAGCAGATCAGGAACCTCGAAGAGGACATAGCCGACTCGACCGACGGACACGCGCGCGACCGCTCCGTGCAGCGGCTCGACCAGCTCAAGGCCTTGCAGGCAGCGCTCGGCCACTGACGCCGTCGTCCTGTCCCAGGCGCAGCGCTGCACGAAGTGATGCGCTGGTCATCGCCGGGCTTGTCCCGGCGATCTCGATCAGGCAGGCACCGTGCCAACCCAAACGAGATGGCCGGGACAAGCCCGGCCATGACACGAACTGCGCTGTGCATTTCGTCTGGCAGAAAATCACGGCTTCGCAAACTTCGAGAACGCCTTCACCACCCGCTCGTAGGTCTCGCGCTTGAACGGCACCACGAGGTCGGGGAGGTTCTCCATCGGCTCCCAGCGCCAGTCGATGAACTCCGGGTCGTGACCGCCGGCCGGGTTCTCGATGTCGATCTCGCGGTCCCTGCCGGTGAAGCGCAGCGCATACCACTTCTGCTTCTGCCCGCGGTATTTGCCGCCCCAGGCCTGGCCGACGATGTCGCGCGGGATGTCGTAGGCGAGCCACGATCTGATCTCGCTGAGCTTCTCGACCGAGCGGATATTGGTTTCCTCGTACAGCTCGCGCAGCGCCGCCGGGTAGGGTTTCTCGCCCTCGTCGATGCCGCCCTGTGGCATCTGCCAGACGTGGGTTTCGTCGATATGCTCAGGCCCGCTGCTGCGGCGACCGATGAACACGAGGCCCTTGCGGTTGATGACGCAGAGGCCGGCGCAAGGGCGGTAGGGAAGCTTTTCGAAACGCGGCATTGGCCTTCCTGTCGCTTGGCCGGAGCTGAACGCCGAGACCCATAACCACTACCGTCTCGGCTTGATGAAGGACAGGGGTAGCGCACCGGCTCGCGCGCCGCGGCTCCGGTCGGCTCAACGCGAGGTCGATTTCGGTGGGCGTCGCTGGCCTTCAGACGCGATGCGCGCAGTCGGTGGATGGCGAGGCGGGTCGATCGTCCTCTGCTCGGCAAGGGTGCCGCCGGTGGTCGTCGGGATTGCAACCACGTCGCGCTTGCCGGTCGAGCCGTCGATGATGGTGATGGTCTGCTCCGCGCCGCGGCCGTCGGCAGGCGGCGCAGGCGTACGCTCCTCGGCCGCCGGCGTGTCGGAGCGGCGCGGCCCGGGCGCGGGTGCCATCGCAGCTGGCGTTGCGTGTGCGATCTTGGGCGGCGGAACCGAGACTGCGACCACGGCGACAGGCTCGCCACCGAGCGGATCCTCGACCACAAGCGCCCAGGCCGCGAATACGCACACGAACAGCCCGAGCGCGCCCGCAATCAGCTGTGGGATCGCGGTCGGCCATTGCTGTTGCCGGTCCTGCCGAGTAGGCCGCTGGCCCAGAGGGGCGCTCAGCTCGTCCGTCACGGCCGCTCTCTGTCCCGACGAATCATTGCAGCGAGCGTAGCGAGCGGATCGTTAACTCTCCGTTTACCGTAACGGCAGATTCACACGGCGGTGTCGGCCGCCAAACGAAACGGGGCGGCCCGAAGGCCGCCCCGCATGTCTCGTCGCCAGCTGTCGCTCAGTTCGCCGTGCGCTTCGGATTCGGCGGATAGGCGGCGTTGGTCTGGATGCCGCGGATCAGGTCGAGCGCGGTCTTGAGCGCCTTGTCGTTCTTCGGATCCGGCGGGATGTAGGACTGCGAGCCGGTCTGCTCGTCGCCGTCGGCCTTGAGGTGGCCGCGCAGCGACGACTCGCCCTTGGTGTCGGTGCGCGCCTTGAGCTCGTCCGGCACGTCCTGCAGCACCTCGATGTCCGGCGTGATGCCCTTGGCCTGGATCGAGCTTGCCCGACGGCGTGAAGTAGCGCGCCGTGGTCAGCCGCAGCGCGCCGTTGCCGGCGCCGAGCGGGATGATGGTCTGCACCGAGCCCTTGCCGAACGAGCGCGTGCCGATCACGGTCGCGCGCTTGTGGTCCTGCAACGCGCCGGCGACGATCTCGGAGGCCGAGGCCGAGCCGCCGTTGATCAGCACGATGATCGGCTTGTTCTTGGCGAGGTCGCCGGCGCGGGCGTTGAAGCGCTGGGTCTCCTCGGCGTTGCGGCCGCGGGTCGAGACGATCTCGCCGCGCTCGAGGAACGCATCCGACACCGAGATCGCCTGGTCGAGCAGGCCGCCCGGGTTGTTGCGCAGGTCGAGGACGTAGCCCTTGAGCTTGTCCGCCGGGATCTGCGCGGCGAAGTCCGCCATCGCCTTCTTGATGCCCTCGGTGGTCTGCTCGTTGAACTGCGTGACGCGGATGTAGCCGACGTCGTCGCCTTCCTTGCGCGAGCGCACCGAGCGCACCCGGATGATGTCGCGCGTGATCGATGACCTCGATCGGCTTGTCCTGGCCCTTGCGCACGATGGTGAGCTTGATCTTGGTGTTGACCGGGCCGCGCATCTTCTCGACCGCCTGGTTCAGGGTCAGGCCCTGCACCTGCTCGTCGTCGAGCTTGGTGATGATGTCGTTGGCCATGACGCCGGCCTTGGCCGCCGGCGTGTCGTCGATCGGCGCGACGACCTTGATCAGGCCGTCCTCCATGGTGACCTCGATGCCGAGCCCGCCGAACTCGCCGCGGGTCTGCACCTGCATGTCGCGGAACGCCTTCGGCTCCATGTAGCTCGAATGCGGATCGAGCCCGGCCAGCATGCCGTTGATCGCGGATTCGATCAGCTTGGCGTCGTCCGGCTTCTCGACGTAGTCGGCGCGCACGCGCTCGAACACGTCGCCGAACAGGTTGAGCTGCCGGTAGGTGTCGGCCGCCGCGGCCTTGGCGCGTCGATCCGAGCGAGACCAGGCGCGGCTGGGTGGCCAGCAACGTCAGGGCCGCGCCCGAAGCCGCTCCGAGGAGGATCAGAAATGTCTTGCGCATCATCCGCGAACCTTTTCGCCTTCACTTGCCGCCCACCAGGGGCTGGGATCGACGGGGGTCCCGTCCTTCCGGAACTCGACATAGAGAACTGGTTGACTGGAGCCTGACGCCAGGGTCGCCGCCACTTGCGGACCGCTGCCCATGATCGCCACGGGTTCTCCGGTCAGCACGAACTGGCCGACATCAACTGAAATCCGTTCCATCCCGGCTAGCACCACATGATACCCACCGCCGGCATTTAGGATCAAGACTTGGCCGTAATTGCGGAAGGGTGCGGCATAAACCACCCACCCGTCACACGGCGCTGTGACCTGGGCGCCCGGCCCGGGTGGCGATGGTCAGGCCCTTTTCGGTTCCACCGAGGCTGTCCGGAGCCCCGAATTCGCGCAATCTGACGCCATTCACCGGAAGCGGTAAGATGGCCGCGCGCCGCGGCAAAGGCAACCGCCGGCGCCAGCCGGCCGGGATCCTTGAGAGCGGCGAGATCGACTGCGGTTATCCTTGGCTTTTTCGTCCTCGCCGGCGCGCGCGCCGCCGCGCGCGCCGCGCGGCTGGCGCTGTCGAGGCCCTGTTCGACCCTGCCGATCAAATCTTTGAGATTGTCGGCCTGCCGGGCGAGCGCGACCGCCCGCTGCCGCTCGGCGTCGAGCGCCCGCTCGGCGTCGGCCTGCTTCTTCTGGCGTTCGTCGACCAGGGCGGCGAGCCGCTGGCGCTCTTCGCCGAGCGCCGCGACGTCGCGTTCGCAGCCGCTCGCTGCTCCTGCGGCGATCTCCCTGCGGACCCGCACCAGGTCGTGCGAGGTCGGCGGCCAGCGCCTCGGCCTTGCCGCGCATGTCCGGCAGCACGGCGCCGAGCAGGATGGCGGTGCGCACCGATTGCAGCGCGTCCTCGGGGCTGCACCATGATGCGCCGGCGGCGGCAGCCGGCCGATGCGCTGCAGCGCCGCCAGCACCTCGGCGATGACGGCGCGGCGGCCGTCGAGCGACTGCGCGGATCGACGCGCTCGGTCTCGTCGAGCGGCTTGAGCCTCGCCTCGGTGTCGGCGATCCGGCCTTCGACCGCGCGCAGCCGGGCGGCGGTGTCGATCAGCGCCTGATTGAGCTTGCGGCGGTCCTCGCCGATGGCATCGATTTCGAGCTTGAGCGCGGTCTCGGTCTCGGCGGCCTTCTTCTGCTGGGAGCGGACGTGCTTCGAGTTCCTGGTCGCGCTGGCGCAGCGCGTCGAGCGCCGATCTGGGCGAATGCGCCGGTCATGGACCGCGCGAACACAGCGCAAGCCCCAGCGCCGCGGCCGGCGAGCACGCCGCGAGGCGCGAATCGCGAATCGGCTGCGCATCGTCCGAGGCGGCCGCATCGCGGCTGCAGGTAACGCTGGCGGGCCCGAGCGAAAGGTCCAACGGTGGTCACGCCCGGTGGTAGGGGTGTCCGGACAGGATGGTCACGGCGCGGTAGAGCTGCTCCAGCAGCATGACCCGCACCAGCTGGTGCGGCCAGGTGGCGGCGCCGAACGCGAGCCGCAGGGTGGCCTTGTCGCGCAGGCTTGGCGCCAGCCCATCGTCGCCGCCGATGACGAACACCGCGGCCGGCCGGCCGTCGTCGCGCCAGCGCCGCAGCTGCGCGGCCAGCGCCGCGCTGTCGAGGTTGTCGCCGCGCTCGTCCAGGAGCACGATGACGGCCCTGTCCGGGATGACGTTGGCGAGCGCGATCGATTCCTCGATCATGCGCTTGCCGACCTCCTGCGGCGCGGCTCTCGCGGATTTCGACGACTTCGACGTCGCGGAAGCCGATGCGGCCGGCCGACCTGCTCGGCGCGCTTGCGGTAGCGCTCGGCGAGCTCGCGCTCGGGCCCGTCCTTCAGCCGGCCGATCGCGGCGACGACGAGCCGCATGGCCGGCTCGGCAGCCGCTCAGCTCGTCTTCCGGCTGCGCGGCGCGCCCGCCCACATCTTTTCGAGATTGTAGAAGGCGCGCACCTCCGGCCGGAACACGTGGACGATGACGTCGCCGGCGTCGATCAGCACCCAGTCGCAGTGCGGCATGCCCTCGACGCGCACGTCGGGGATGCCGGCCTGCTTGAGGGCCTGCGAGCACGCGGTCGGCGATCGCGCCGACGTGGCGGTTCGACCGCCCGCTGGTCACGACCATGGCGTCGCGCGAACGAGGTCTTGCCGGTGAGATCGATGGTGATGGTGTCCTCGGCCTTCATGTCGTCGAGGCGGGCGAGGACGAGACGAAGCGTCTCCTCGGCGTCAGGGCGCTTGGAGACGGGGTCGGGCGCACGACGAGCGCTGACCCGAGGGGCTGCGATGGGGGACAGGGGGTCCTTTCCTTTCGGTTGCCGCTCACGGCCGCGGAATCGCCGCGGGCCGAGGTCGTTAAGATAGGCACGCTACCGCAACGGTTTCAACCTCTCGCCGTTCCTGTCGCTCAGCGCACGCAGCGCGGTCGACGACAGCGGCGATTTGAGGCCGTGGAGATAAACCCAGGCCGGCGGGTTCGCGGTCGGCGAGGCGTGCCGCGCCGCCGCTCCGGGCATGCGGTAGCGGGCCAGCGCCTGGGCGGCGCGGCCGCCGGTGGCGTAGAGGCTCGAGCCCGATGCGGTCCACCACCGCCATCGGCATGCAGGTCCGCGATGCCGCGCCAGTTCTGCCAGCGGTAGAAGCTCCGCAGATTGTCGGCCCCCATCATCCAGACGAATTGCACGCCGGGGCAGCGGCGCACCAGGAACTCGAGCGTGTCGTAGGTGTAGCGCGTGTTGATGACAGCTTCGAGACCGGTCACGTCGATGCGCGGATGGCTGGTGAGCGCGCGCGCGGCGGCGATGCGCTGCTCGAGCGGTTGCAGGCCGCGGGTGTCCTTGAGCGGATTGCCGGGCGTCACCAGCCACCAGACTGCGGTCGAGCTTGAGCCGCTTCATCGCCAGCAGGCTCGCGCCGAGATGGGCGGCGTGCGGCGGATCGAAGGTGCCGCCGAACAGGCCGATGCGCATGCCGCGGCGCGTGCGGCGGCAGCACGAGGCGGGGCGGGGAGGTGGGCACTTACCCTCTCCCCTTGCGGGAGAGGGTGGCGAGTGCCGAAGGCGCGAGCCGGGTGAGGGGTGCCATGAGGCATGAGGTCTTGCGAAGGAACCCCTCACCCGGTCCTCGCCTTCGGCTCGGACCACCCTCTCCCGCAAGGGGAGAGGGTACTGGCGTGCGCGGCACCTCACGGCCGGATCTGCCCCGTGCCGCGGATGCGATACTTGAAGCTGGTGAGCTGCTCGACGCCGACCGGGCCGCGCGCGTGCAGCTTGCCGGTCGCGATGCCGATCTCGGCGCCGAAGCCGAACTCGCCGCCGTCGGCGAACTGGGTCGAGGCGTTGTGCAGCACGATCGCGGAATCGACCTCGCTCAGGAACTTCTCGGCCGCTGCCCGGTCCTCGGTGACGATCGCGTCGGTGTGATGCGAGCCGTAGCGCTCGATGTGATCGATCGCGGCCTCGACGCCGTCGACGACGCCGGCGGTGATGATCGGCGTCGAGATATTCGGTCGACCAGTCCTCCTCGCTCGCGGGCTTCACGCGCGCGTCGGCCTTCTGCACGGCGGCGTCGCCGCGCACCTCGCAGCCGGCGTCGAGCAGCATGGCGACCAGCGGCTTGAGATGGGTTGCGGCCGCGGCGCGGTCGACCAGCAGCGTCTCGGCCGCGCCGCAGACGCCGGTGCGCCGCATCTTGGCGTTGCGCACGATCGACTTCGCCATGTCGAGCGAGGCGGCCTTGTCGACATAGACGTGGCAGACGCCCTCCAGATGCGCGAACACCGGCACCCGCGCCTCCGCCTGCACGCGCGCGACCAGGCTCTTGCCGCCGCGCGGCACGATCACGTCGATCGCGCCGTCGAGGCCCTGCAGCATCAGGCCGACGGCGGCGCGGTCGCGGGTCGGCACCAGCGCGATCGCGTCCTCCGGCAGGTTGGCTTCGCGCAGGCCCTTGCCGAGCGCCGCGTGGATCGCGCGGCTCGAGCGGTGGCTGTCGGAGCCGCCGCGCAGGATCACGGCGTTGCCGGACTTCAGCGTCAGCGCGCCGGCGTCGGCGGTGACGTTCGGGCGGCTCTCGTAGATGATGCCGATGACGCCGATCGGCACGCGCACGCGCTCGATCGTCATGCCGTTCGGTCGGGTCCAGGATTCGGTGACGCGCCCGACCGGATCGGCGAGATCGCGCACCACCTCGATGCCCGGCGGCCATCGCCTCGACGCGCTGGTCGTTGAGCGCGAGCCGGTCGAGGAATGAACCAGTCGAGCCCCGCGGCGCGGCCGTCGGCCATGTCTTCGGCATTGGCGGCAAGGATTTCGGCCCGGCCGGCGCGGATTGCCTCCGCCATCGCGCCGAGCGCGCGGTTCTTCTGCTCGGAGGGCGCGAGCGCCAGCACGCGGGCCGCAGCCTTCGCCCGGCGGCCGATGTCGCGCATGGCGGCGGCGATCTCTGGGGCCGCTTCGGTGTGGGCGGGGGGCTGTGACATGATGGGCGAAGATATGTTCAAGACATTGATTTCAATGCTTCTATCACGTTTCAAACGGTTCCGCGCGTGGTATCGGCACTGTCGCCTGTTGAGCCTTTCCGCGCTAACGTTGCCGCGGTGCCGCGCATCCGGAGCCGCCATGATCCTGATCGATCTTTCCCGCGACATCGAGCACAAGATGGCGGTGCTGCCGAACCATCCGCAGGTCGTCATTACGACGTTCTCGACGCACGACGAGGTACGCGAGGCCGAGGGCTACAAGTTCTCGTCGGCGACCATGGCGCTGGTGCTGGGCGACCACGCCGGCACCCACGTCGACGCGCCAAAGCACTTCGACGCCGATCCGAGGGCGATGCCGATCGACCAGGTGCCGCTGGAGAATTTCTTCACCGAGGCGGTGTGCCTCGATCTCTCGCACAAGCCGCTCAAGTCCGACATCTCGATTGCGGATCTCGAACAGGCCGAGAAGGCCGCGGGCATTACCATCAAGCCGAAGGATACGGTGCTTCTGCACATGGACTTCTTCCGCCGCACCCATGGTACGCCGGCGTTTCTCACCGACTTTCCCGGCCTCACCAAGGAGTCGGCGACCTGGCTCGGCCGCGAGAAGCAGATCGGCATGTTCGGCGTCGAAGCCGCGAGCCCCGGGCGGACCGGCCGAAACAATTTCGAGGTGCATCACGTCTGCCGCGACCTCGGCTTCACCCACATCGAGGGTCTCGTCAATCTCGAAAAGCTTGTCGGCAAGGGCCGCTTCCGCTTCATCGGCTTTCCGTTGCGGATCAAGGGCGGCACCGGCAGCCCGATCCGCGCGGTGGCGTGGCTCGATGGTTGAATTCACAGACGCTGCGCCGAGAGCTTGCGACCGATGACCGTCGCGACCCGCTGGGCATTGTTGGCCGTGATCGCGTTCGCCGCGCCAAGCGGCACCGCTGCACAGGAGCCATTCATATTGGAGCGCCCTGGCGTGCGGGAGCGCCCAGCCGCGCAGGAGCGGCGAGCCACGCAGGAGCGGCCGGATGCGTTTGTCGACGCTGCGACGGTGGTGCCCGGCCTGATCGTCGAGGCGCGCTACTTCGGTTCGCACAATTTCGTCGGCGGGCGGATCGACGGTTACGAGCGGCCGCTCTGCCTCCTGTCGCGGCCTGCAGCCGCCGCGCTGGCACAGGTGGCGCGCGATCTCGAACCGCGCCGGCTCGTGCTGAAGGCCTTCGACTGCTATCGGCCGGCGCGCGGCGTCCGGCATTTCGTGCGCTGGGCGCGCAACGTCGGCGACACCGCGCACAAGGCCGAGTTCTACCCCGAGATCGACAAGCGCGACCTGTTCCGGCTTGGCTATATCGCAGCTCAGTCCGGCCATTCGCGCGGTTCGACCATCGATCTCACGCTGGCGCGCGCCAGCGATGGCCGCGAAGTCGACATGGGTACGCCGTTCGATTTCTTCAGCCCGCGGGCCTGGCCGTCCGACCGCAGCGTGAGCGCCGAAGCGCGGGACAATCGCACATTGCTGGCGCAGGCGATGCGTCGTCGCGGCTTCATGGCCTACAACAAGGAATGGTGGCACTTCACGCTGCGCAGCGAGCCATATCCGCACACCTATTTCGATTTTCCGGTGCGCTGAACCGGCCCCGCCGGCAAAAGGGTGCCCGCATAACGAAAGCCCCGGCCGCAACGGACCGGGGCTTCCGGGCGATCATCGATCGCCATCCCATTGGCATCGAACTTGATTGTTTTGCGAGACCCCAACGCGGGTGCGAGCCGACGGTTCCCATGCCTGCAAAAAAGGGGGGGCACAAAATGCCCCCCGAGACTCTGGGGATCTAGCGTCGATCTGACGCCTCGCGGATCGCTCACTTCACGAGCGCGAGCTCTCAAGGTTGTTTTGGTTCTTCCTTGTTTTGCCTTCGTGTTTCGCTTTGGCCGGCTTCAGCCCAGTTCGCTCAAGTTGCCGCCATCTAAAAAGGCAACGCGGGCTGTGGCGCAACGCGCTCGATTGCCGCGCGTCAAACCATCGCGTCCGAAACACCCAACAAAAAGGAGGCCTCGCGGCCTCCAAGTCTCTGGGTCATCACATGCGTCTTGCGACGCCTGCAATCGGTTGTTGGCGAGAGCCGGCTTAAGCCTTCTTGCCCTTCTTCGACTTCTTTGCCTTCGCGGTCTTCTGCGGCGCGTATGGGTTCACCGCCTTGAAATTCTTGTCTTCCTTGCTGAGCATCACGGCGGCCATGCACGGCGGACAGATCGCCGATGCCGGTGTCGTTGTGAGCGTCAACCCCGTGCCGCCAACGAATGCTGCGGCAGCAATCCCAAGAATCGTCTTCTTCATTGAGCCCCTCCTGGCCTCCAGTTTCGCGAAACCATAGGAGTGGACGGGAGGCGGTCTCATCCGGCAACGTGTTGAAATGCCGCGCGGCATCTGAACGCGCGATATGTCAGCGCACGCCCCGCAATTGTTCATCGCAGGTTCAGTCTCAAACGAGACCACAGGTTTCAGGCGCCGCCGAGCACCATGTCGTCGCGGTGCACCATTTCGGCACGGCCTTCGATGCCCAGGATCAGGAGGATGTCGCCCGACGATTTGCGGACGATTTTTGCGGCATCCTCGGCGTCATAGGCGACCAGCCCGCGGCCGATCTCGGCGCCGTCGGGACCGCGGATGATGACCGCATCGCCGCGACCGAAAGCGCCGTCCACCCGTATAACACCGGCGGGTAGCAGACTCTTCCCGCGCCGGAGCGCGGCCACCGCGCCCGCGTCGATTACGAGCGCGCCCTTGGGTTCGAGCGAACCCGCGATCCATTTCTTGCGCGCGGTGACCGGGTTGGCCGGGGTCAGGAACCAGGTCGCCCGCCCGCCGGCTGCCACTGCCGCGAGCGGATGGTCGACGTGACCGGGCGCGATGATCATGTGGGTGCCGGCGGTGGTGGCGATCTTGGCGGCCTCGATCTTGGTCCGCATGCCGCCGCGGGCGTGATCGGAGGCGGCCTCGCCAGCCATCGCCTCGATTTCGGCGGTGATGCGCGGCACCAGCGGGATGTGCCTGGCGTTGGCGTCGAGGTGCGGCGGCGCATCGTAGAGCCCGTCCACGTCGGAGAGCAGCACAAGGAGGTCCGCGCTCGCCATGGTGGCGACGCGGGCGGCCAGCCGGTCGTTGTCGCCGTAGCGGATTTCGGTCGTGGCCACCGTGTCGTTCTCGTTGATGACCGGCACCGCGCGCCATTCCAGGAGCTTGCCGATCGTCGAGCGGGCGTTGAGATAGCGCCGCCGCTCCTCGGTGTCGGTCAGCGTCACCAGCACCTGGCCTGCGGTGATGCCGTGCCGGCCCAGCACCTCGGCCCAGGTGCGCGCCAGCGCGATCTGGCCGACCGCGGCAGCGGCCTGGCTGTCTTCGAGCTTGAGCGCGCCGCCCGGCAGCTTCAGCACCGAGCGGCCGAGCGCGATGGCGCCGGACGACACCACGATGATGTCGCGCTTGTCGGCATGCAGTGCCGCGATGTCGGCGGCGAGCGAGGCGAGCCACGCCTCCTTCAGCCGGCCGGCCTTGGCATCGACCAGGAGCGCAGAGCCGACCTTGACCACGATGCGACGGAAGGCGGCGAGGGCGGGAGGTTTGCGGGACATGGCTGGGACCGGCTCGGCGCGGCCCGGCCGCGGCGGCGCTTTATCCGGCATGTTCGGGGGCTTGCCAAGGGGACGGCCGGGAGGGCTGGCAGCCCCGTGACCGGGGGTCGGTGGCCCCGACCGGACCGGAAAATCGGCTTTGGCGCAATGGTTTCCGGGCCGGGGGACTTGATCTAGAGCCGCGAAATCGAAAAATTCGGGGGTCGTGATGCGAGCGTAGCGCATGGAATTGCGATTTCGCGAAATTCGGCCCGACGAGGTCGAACAGGAACTGACCCAGAAGGATCAGTTCAACACCGACACCGTCCCGCTGGCGGCGACGCTGATCCGCGAGTCGATCCAGAACTCCACCGACGCCCGGATCGGCAGCGTCGACGGGCCCGCGACCATCAGGATTTCATTCAAGTCCGCCGACCCCGCCAAATCCGAATTCTGGCGCGCGACGCTCGGGCCGCTCGAGCCCCATCTGCGGGCCTCCGAAATCGACGTGGCCGACCTCGACCTCGGATTGCCGCGCTTTCTGACGATCGAGGACTTCGGCACGACCGGCCTCACCGGCAGCTTCGAGGAGCGCGACGATCAGAACTTCAGCGACTTCTGGCGGCGCGTCGGCCGCTCCCACAAGGCGAGCAACAAGGGAGGCAGCTGGGGTCTGGGCAAGCTTGTGTTTCCGGTGTCGTCGGAGATCAGGACGTTCTTCGGGCTGACGGTGCGTCACAACGATCCGGATCGGCCGCTGCTGATGGGACAGGTCATCCTCACCAGTCACCGGATCGACGGCGTCAATCGCGCGGCGCACGGCTTCTTCGCCGAGCACGACTCGAACGGTTTCCAGCGCCCGGTGCTGGAACCGGCCTATGTCGCAGGCTTCAGCGAGATGGTCGGCTTTCACCGCCGCGATGAACCCGGCCTGTCGGTGGCGATCGCGTTTCCGCAGCGCGACCTCACGGCCGAGGACCTCATCCCGATCGTCATCGAGAACTACTTCTTTCCGATCATTGCCGGCAGCCTGGTCGTCGAGATCGACGGCGAGTCGGTTTCGGCCGCGACCTTCGATCGGCTTGCGCGCAGCCACCGCAGCGGCGCGCTAAGCGACGGTCACCTGATCGGCTTCATCCGCGAGATCGAGGCGGCGCGGCGCCAGCCTCCGGTCCTGGAACTGCCGGACGACTGGGCCAAGGCCGGCCTCGGCGAGAGCCTCACGGAAGAGGCGCTTGCCGCCATGCGCGACGCCTACGACCGCCACCAGCTGATCAGCGTGCGCGCGCCGATGAAATCTGCGCAGCAAGACCCACAGCGAAACCGTGCCGGGATACTTCGATCTGTTTCTTCGCAAGGCCACCGATGAGGTGCCGGCCTCTGCGCTCAAGCCGCTGTTCATCCGCGGCTCGATCACGGTGCCGAACGAGGAATCGAATTTCCGGAACCGGCGAGCTTTTGCTGCGCTGGTGGCGACCGAGCCCAACGTCAGCCGCTTCCTGCGCGATGCCGAGAATCCCGCCCACACGAGCTGGAACGGCAACGCCGGCAAGCTGAACGACCGGTGGCGGGCGGCCGGCCAGCGGCTGCGCGAAATCCGCCACGCGCTGGCGCAGTTGCATCAGCTTCTCGACCAGGCGGTGTCGCGGCGCGACAACGAGGCGCTGAAAACGCTGCTGTACCTGCCCGACCAGACCGCGCCGCGGCCGACACCCGGACCGGGTACCAGCGTCCGCGATCGCTTTCCGCCGATTGCGCCCGCGCCGAAGCTGTTCGACGTGTCGCGGCGGCGCGGCGGCTTCACGCTGCGCGGCGGCGACGCGCTGGCGACGGCAACCCTGCCGATGCTGATCGCGGTCCAGGCGGCCTACGATCTGCCGGTCGGAAATCCGTTCAAGAAGCACAGCCCGCACGATTTTAACTTCCGCATCGGGCAGGACATCAGCATCAAGACGAACGGCGCGAGCTGGCAGGCGCCGACTGCGAACCGGCTGCTGCTCAACGTCAAGAACGCCGATTTCAGCGTCGAGGTCTTAGGCTTCGATGAAAACCGCGATCTCGTGATCGCAGCCTCCAGGGTCGAAGATGAAGCGCCGCTTTAACTCCACGGGACGCAAATCGATCGCGTCGAGCCAGGTGCATATTCGCATGGTGCATCCCGCCGAGGCGGGCCGGCCGCGGTCGTTCGAGGCCGACCTGTCTCAGCTCAAGGCGCTCGATCTGCCGGGGGACGCGCGAATCTACGTCGAGCCCTACGTCACGGGCTCAAGCGCGATCATGCGGTTTGCATTCGGCACCATCGATGCGATCGAGCCGCCGGCCGATCGCGATCTGACCGACCTCGATGCCGGTGGACGCATCGTGTTTCGCATCAAGGTGGTCGACGAATTCGACGTCGCTCGGCCGGATTCTCGCGGCCTCCCACGCCATCCGCCCGTTCGACGAGCGGCTCGCCGACGACCAGCACCGGGCCATCCTGCCGGTCGAAACCAAGGACCTGGGCGAGGTGGTGTGGCGGCTCGATATGAGTGGCTCGGACCGGCCAACGCTGTTGATCAGCCATCGCATCCCGAGCCTCTTGGAAAAGATCAGGACCGATCCGTTCGTGCAGGGCGCCATCGTTCCGCACGCGGTTCGCCAGATTCTGGTTTCGATTCTCGACCCAGACCGCGGCGAAGTGACCGACGACGCCGAGTGGGTTCAGGACTGGAAGACCTGGGCGTCGGATATCCTTGGGCGGTCGGTGGAGGAGGATATCGGCGCCGACATTGTCGAGCAGCGGGTCGACGACATCGTCGCCCGGTTCGCCGAGAAGTCGCGCTTCGTCAGCCGGGTCGATCCCACCTCCGCAAGCGACATCCCAAGTCATGAGTGACCGAATCCGATGCCTGAACGACGACGGCATCGCGGCATTCGACCGATATCTTTCCGAATTGGCGCGGAACGCGCGCATGCCGCCGCCCTACCAGATTCTGCAGGACCCCGGCCATTCGCAGGACTTCGATCGCGAGATCGAGGTCGATCGTGCGCCGCACGGGATTCCGTTCGGCAGCCGGTTTGAGTTCGGCACCTATCTGCATGAGAGGCTGTCGGCCGCGGATCAGATGTCAATCGCGCGCAACTACGGCTTCTGGAGTTGGCTCAGCCTTTACTACTTCGAGCAGATTTGTCCGACCGGCGAGGACGGCGCGCGGCGCATCGCGCCCAAGGAACTGTATCTGTTCTCGCCGCATCAGGTTTATCGGCAGCATGTCCGGCACCTGGTGCGGTCGCCGTGGCTGATCGTGAATATCCATGGCTTCAACGCCAAGGTCCTGCTGCTCGGCACCGAGCGCGGCAGCGCGTCGCCGCTGACATCGCGCAGCAAGATTTTCGAGCAGCTCGCGACGCGCCAGAACATCCTCAACAACAAGACCGTGATCGCGGCTGCCCACCAGCTCTATTTCGACGAGCGCAACGGCCGGACCTGGTTCGGCGCTTCGGGCAACGGACCGGGCTCGGTCGCGCGTTACGCGCTGGTAGTGCAGCAGCTCGAACTGACTTACGACACGCGCGCCTGCAGCGTCGATCAGCTTCTCAGCCTGCTGCCGAACGAATTCGCCGACTACAAGCGCCGCGCCGCCGGCACCTTCCGGCGCACCGGGCCTCGCCCGATGCGGAGCGCGGCATTTCGAATGTCGGCGCAGGAATTTGCTCACGGGCTTGCCGAAGCTGCGCCCGAGTTGCCGCTGCAAGAGCCGCCGCAGGGAACGGCCGAGGAATCGACTCAAGGATTGCCTCTCGGATCAACTCGAGAATCGCCTCTAGGATCGACTCAAGTATCGCTTCTGGGATCGACTCACGAATCGGCCGAGGCGCTTCAGCCCCCGTTCGAAGAATCGACAGAGGTATCGGCTCCACCATCGCCACCCGCGCCGCTCCTGGAAACGCCCCACGAAGCGAAGGATTGACTAAGGCGTGGACTCATTAACGCGCAGCCAAAGTCGGATTGACGCAAGTTGGATGAAGGCCAGGCAGTTGGCCGCGAGTTTGTCGTAGCGCTGGTCAAGCCGCCTCTTGATCGTCCCATGGACTGTCTTCGGTTCCGAGTAATGCAAGCGGCGTGCTGATGCGCGCGGACAACGGATGTGTCGATCATCTGCACGGACGCATCATGCGCCGTGGCGAGAGCATCCATGATCCGGCTCCATACGCCAGTCCGTCGCCACCGGACGAAGCGGTTGTAATAGGTGGCATAGGGAACCCGCTTTGATGCAGGCATTTTGATCGCTATCCCCCAGAGCGGACTCATTAGCTCACTTTTGAGTTTTGTCGCTCATGACCCCTTAGCCGACATCTTATGCCTAGCGCGTTGCGCTGACGATCTCAGGGGAGAGCAACGAAATCGTGCTCACCAGGTCCCTCCAAGACTAGGAACACGGCTGAGGTGTCACCAATGTTTCTGACATAGTGAGGACGCCCTGGACGAACGGCGTAAGTCTGACCCACGGTCAGGCACACCTCTTCCTCCGGCTCTCGGGCAATAATGCTTATCGTACCGCTGATGACGTAAAATAGATCCTGCGCTTCGGTGTGATAGTGCCAGGGTATTGTTTGCGTCGGGCCGATCTGCATCTCGGCAATGCGGAACCCTGGCCGAGCGGCGTAGTAGGATCGACGTTCAACCTCATATCTCCGAGGTGTGTCTGCTACCGGCTGCATGTTGGCCTTCTCCATTTCGCAAAATGCGGATGCAACATGCATCCTCCTCAGCTTGCGAGACGCACCACTTATCGGGCGCGGGTGCCGCAAGCTTCATCGGCGAGGATAGTGGATGGCCCCATGCCTGAATAATGCTAAGACCGGATGTGGCTATTACAATCTTGTAATGGGTGGTTGACATGCAACTGAGTGACCGCATCGGACGCCGGATCAAGTTGCAAGACCTGCACGTCTTGATGGCTGTCGTACAGGCCGGGAGCATGAGCAAGGCTGCGGCCCTGCTAAATACCGGCCAGTCTGCCGTATCGAGATCGGTCGCGGAATTGGAGCGCGCCATCGGCGTGCCTCTGCTCGAACGGAACGCTCAGGGTGTCGAGCTGACCGACTGTGGACGTGCCCTGCGCGACGGCGGCACCGCCGTGTTCGACGACTTGCGCCAAGCGGTCAGAAATATCGAGTTTCTCGTCGATCCAACCGCTGGAGAAATTCGGATTGGATGCATCCCGTTTTTGGCGGCGGGCTTCGTTTCTGCCGTTATCGATCGGCTGTCGCGGCGCTTCCCACGGATCGTGTTTCATCTCGTGACTGCATTTGTGGAGACGCTGCACCGTGATCTCCGTGAGCGCAACATCGATGTCGTGGTCACAAGGAGATTCGGCCCCATCTTGGACGAGCGTTTAGATTTCACATTTCTCTTTGATGACTTTATGTCGTCGCGACGGGCGCGCGAAGTCCCTGGGCGCGCAGGCGCGGCGTCGCGCTTGCCGAGCTTGTGCATGAATCGTGGGTGCTGCCACCTCCGGAAAGCGTGCTTTGGCCGGTGGCCGTTGAAGCTTTTCGAGTCAGCGGGCTCGATTATCCTCGCGCGACCGTATTCACCGTTGCTCCGGAGGCGCGATTTAGTCTGCTGGCGAGCGGGCGCTTTCTCACGATCTTGCCGGCCTCCGCGCTGAAGTTTCCGACAAGGCGGCCCGAACTCAAGGTCTTGCCGGTCGACTTGCCGTTGGCCCGTGTGCCGAACGGAATAGTTACACTGAAGAACCGTGCGCTTAGTCCGGTCGTGCGGCTTTTCATCGAATACGCTCGCGAGGTCGCGAAGCCGCTGGCTGATGGAAAAAGATAGTCTCGTGTCTGGTTGTGGGCACTAAGCAGCCGTTCTTGAATGCCCGCTTTCGCGCCGCTATCGGGGGCAGAGCAGACATGCCGAATTCATGAGTTCACGCCCTATAGGAAAGCGGTGGCTGCCTGTCTCACTAGGGCTATCCCCTCTCTCCGCACGCGGGGAGATGGAGAGGAGGCGCCGTGCTCACATGCGATAGCCCCGCCCGCCTTCACGGGCTCCATTCCGGCGCCACCGTCTCGGCAGGCTCGCTCGCCTCGGGAGCCTTGCCGATCGCTGCCGCGAGCGCGCGCAGCGCCTCCGGCACGCCCGCGCCGGAGTGCGCCGACAGCAGCAGCGGCGTCTTCTTGCTGGCGCGCTTGAGCCGCGCGGCCTGCTGCTTGATCTGCCTCGGGCGTCAGCGCGTCGATCTTGGACAGCGCCACGATCTCGGGCTTGTCGGCAAGCCCCGCGCCGTAGGCGTCGAGCTCGGCGCGCACGGTCTTGTAGGCCGCGGCCGGCGTGCTCGCCGGTGCCGTCGACCAGGTGCAGCAGCACGCGGCAGCGCTCGATGTGGCCGAGGAAGCGGTCGCCCAGGCCCGAGCCCTCGTGCGCGCCCTCGATCAGGCCCGGGATGTCGGCCAGCACGAACTCGCGGCCGTCGCTCTCGACCACGCCGAGCTGCGGGTTGAGCGTGGTGAAGGGATAGTCGGCGATCTTGGGCTTGGCCGCGCTGACTGCGGCAAGGAAGGTGGACTTGCCGGCGTTCGGCAGGCCGACGAGGCCGGCGTCGGCAATCAGCTTCAGCCGCAGCCAGAGCCAGCGCTCCTCGCCCGGCTGGCCGGGATTGGCGTGGCGCGGTGCGCGGTTGGTCGAGGACTTGAAATGCGCGTTGCCGAAGCCGCCGTTGCCGCCCTCGGCCAGCACGACCCGCTGGCCGATCTCGGTCAGGTCGGCGAGCAGGGTCTCCTTGTCGTCGTCGAAAATCTGCGTGCCGACCGGCACCTTGAGCACCACGTCGGCGCCGTTGGCGCCGTGGCGGTCCTTGCCCATGCCGGCGCGCGCCCGGCCGCGCCTTGAAGTGCTGCTGGTAGCGGTAGTCGATCAGCGTGTTGAGCCCGTCCACCGCCTCGACCACGACATCGCCGCCGCGGCCGCCGTTGCCGCCGCTCGGCCCGCCGAACTCGATGAACTTCTCGCGCCGGAACGCGACGCAGCCGTTGCCGCCGTCGCCGGAGCGAATATAGACCTTGGCTTCGTCGAGGAATTTCATGGGCTATAGGTAGCGATCCGGCCACGCTTGAGAAGGACGCCGCGTACCGATAGCCACATCCGTTTCCACATGGTTTCCGACGCACAGCCACCTCGCCGACGCCGCGCCGCCCTCGCCGGCATCGCGCTGATGGTCGCGGGCATTTTCCTGTTTGCGGTCAACGACACGCTCGGCAAATGGCTGGTCGCGACCTATTCGGTCGGGCAGGTGCTGCTGGTGCGCAGCTTGGCCGCGCTCGCGCTGCTCGCGCCGTTCATCTGGCGCGACCGGGCGAGCTTTGCGGCAGCGCCGCGCCGCGGCCTGCAGGCGCTGCGCGCCGTGTTCGCGACCGTCGAGGTCGCCTGCTTCTACTGGGCGGTGGCCTACCTGCCGCTCGCCGACGTGATGGCCTATTACCTCGCCGGCCCGATCTTCGTCACCGCGATCGCCGGCCGTGGTGCTGCGCGAGCCGGTCGGCTGGCGGCGCTGGAGCGCGGTGCTGGTGGGCTTTGCCGGCGTCGTGATCTGCCTGCGGCCCGGCGCCGGCACGCTGAGCTGGCCGGCGCTGATCGCGCTCGCAGGCTCGTTCACCTTCTCGCTGTCGATGATCGCGACGCGCTATCTGCGCGGCACCGGCGACACCGTGCTGGTGACGACGCAGACCGTGGCCGCGCTCGGCGTTCGGCGCGGTCGCGGCGCCGTTCGCCTGGGTGACGCCATCGCCGCGCGACCTCGCGCTGCTGGCGCTGCTCGGCATGGTCGCGATGGTGGCGCATGTCTGCGTCAACCGCTCGCTCAAGCTTGCGCCGGCGAGCATCGTCGTGCCCTACCAGTACACCACGATCGTCTGGGCGGTGGCGTTCGGCTATCTGGTGTTCGGCGACGTGCCGGACGCGGCGATGCTGATCGGCGCCGCCATCATCATCGCCGCCGGCCTGTTCATCTTCGCTGCGCGAGCGGCGGCTTTCGCGGCGCGAGCGTTCGTTCGAGCCGCCGCCATAATCGGCACGATTTACGTCGTCAGCACGCAACAGAAGCGAGGCCGGCTTGATCTATGAAGGAGATTGCGACGGGGTTACCCGCGCGCGTCGATCTTGTCCTGCGTTTTCGTCTTGAAATCGCTGGCGTCATGGCGCTCGCGCAATTGTTCTTCAGGCGGCCCGCTGGTGCGGTTGACCATTCGCCCGCGCTTGACGGCCGGGCGCTCGCCGATTTCTTTCGTCCAGCGCGTCAGGTTTTTATATTCGTGCGTCTGCAGGAACTTGCGCGGGTCGTTGTAGGAGGCGCCGTTCAACATGCCGTTGCCGTACCACGGCCAGATCGCCATGTCGGCGATCGTATATTCGTCGCCGGCGATGAATTGATTGTCCGCAAGCTGCCGGTCGAGCACGTCGAGCAGGCGTTTCACCTCCATTGCAAAACGGTCGATGGCGTATTTGATCTTCACCGGAGCATAGGCATAGAAATGCCCGAAGCCGCCGCCGACATAGGGCGTTGAACCCATCTGCCAGAACAGCCAGTTCAGCGCCTCGGTGCGCTTGCCGCGATCCTTCGGCAGGAAGGCGCCGAACTTGTCCGCCAGGTAGAGCAGGATCGCGCCGGATTCGAACACGCGCTGCGGCGTCGGTTCGCTATAGTCCATGAGCGCCGGGATTTTGGAATTCGGGTTCACCCCGACAAATCCGCTGCCGAACTGGTCGCCCTCGCCGATCCGGATCAGCCAGGCGTCATATTCCGCTCCGCTATGACCGGCGGCCAGCAATTCCTCCAGCATGATCGTCACCTTGACGCCATTGGGCGTCCCCAGCGAATAGAGCTGAAGCGGATGCTTTCCGCGCGGCAACGCCTTCTCATGCGTCGCGCCCGCGATCGGGCGATTGGTGTTGCTATAGCGCCAATTGGGACTGTCGGCCTTCTCCCAGACCCAGACGTCCGGCGGCGTGTATTCAGGTGTGTCAGTCATGTTGGGCTCGTGTTTGTCGCTCGATGGGTTGGCCGAATGGATAGAATGGCGAGCGTGGGCTGTCCAATCACGGTTGCGGCGAGTTTACAACGATCTAGTGTCGCGATTCGGAAGTTCGCTTGAATTCTCGGCTTGCTCTGGAGCGAACTTCCGAATCTAAGCGACACTAGTGGACCGACTCTAACGCTTGGTTCCCGCGTTTGACAGCGGCGAGGACGCGGTTTGGGTCTGCGGTCCAAATGAAGGGTTTGGGGTCGGAGTTGTTCTCGGCGAGGAAGCGGTTGATGGCGGTCTGCAAGTCGGCGATCGATCGGAACACGCCTCGCTTGAGGCGTTGGCGGGTGAGTTTGGAGAAGAAGCTCTCGACTGCGTTGAGCCAAGACGCCGAGGTCGGCGTGAAGTGGAAGGTCCAGCGGGGATGACGCGCCAGCCAGCGTTGAACCTTGGGATGTTTGTGGGTTGCGTAGTTGTCGACGATGGCATGGATCGCCTTTCGTGCCGGAACCTGGGCTTCGATGGTGTTGAGGAAGCGGATGAATTCCTGGTGCCGGTGGCGCTGCATGCAGCGGCCGATGACAGTGCCGTCGAGCACGTTGAGGGCGGCGAACAGGGTGGTGGTGCCGTGGCGCTTGTAATCATGGGTCATCGTGCCGGAACGGCCCGGCTTCATCGGCAGACCCGGCTGGGTGCGGTCGAGCGCCTGGATTTGGCTCTTTTCGTCGATCGAGAGCACAACGGCATGGTCCGGAGGATCGACATAGAGACCGACGATGTCCTTGAGCTTCTCGGCAAACGCAGGGTCGTTCGACAGTTTGAACGTGCGCATCCGATGCGGTGCCAGTTGATAGGCCTCCAGGATGCGCTGCACCGACCGCAGGCTGATGCCGGCCGCCTTGGCCAGCATCCGGCCGGTCCAGTGGGTTGCCTCGCACGGCGGCGGTGCGAGCGCCAGATCGACCACCCGCTGCACGGTCGCAGCGGGCAGCGGCGGCTTGCCAGGGCTTGCGCGTCTTGTCGCGCAGCAGCCCTGCCACGCCCTCCGCCATGAAGCGCGCCTGCCAGCGCCACACCACCGGCTTCGATTTGCCAGAGCGCCGCATGATCTCCGCGGTGCCGCAGTCATCCGCCGTGGCGAGAATGATGTTGGCGCGCCAAACATGCTTCTGCGGTGCATTGCCGTCCGCGACGATCGCCTCAAGCTGACGACGATCCGCGGCCGTGACCTTGACGACAATTCCTGCTCTCATGCCGAGAGCTTGAACTGCTTCGGCCGATTTGGGAATCGACCGAATAAATCACACCACTAGCAACCTAAGATTTCTAGTGTCCTTCGAACCCGAAGTTCGCAAAGAACCTGATGCGCAATCGTGCGAACTTCGGGTTCGGGACACTAGTGGTCCGATTCTAACGCCGCGAAATGACGCGATGTGCCGTGTGTCACGAGTATCGCCGGTCCAAACGGCGGTGCGCAACTGTATGAGAGATGAAGGAGGGCCCTTCGAGGTCGGCAGTCAGGTGCTGGTCTCAAGCCACTGCAAGCTGCCGTTGTCAAAAGCAATGGTGGTGAGCGTTGCGGAAACGCCGGAACAAGATTTCGGCAGGCAAGATTGAAAGAGGCGAGCGAAGGCGAACCGTCGATGAAGTGTCGAAAGCGATTAGATGATGTCAGAACCGGAGGCTGGCACTTCCTTCGGGAACAGCTCGGGGGCGGTCCTGAAGACTGCCCGAGCGGCATCCGGCATGTAGGCGGCGCGAAGTTCAATCAGGCTCTTATACGGAACGTGAGAACCTGTGCCCCGATGGAAAGGGAGAGATCGCAAGCGGCTGAAACCGCGAGGATCAGAGTACCGATGCGGAGCACAGGGACGGAGCAGCCCGTAGTAGTGACGAAGGTCCTGTAATGGGACCGGAGCGAAGGGGCTGCGTTGTTCAGCCGAGGCCACAGGCCAACTGGTAACGGGAGGAGCCCGTGGACAAGGCAAAGCCGTTCGACATCCCGAAGCGAGAGGTGTGGGAGGCCTTCAAGAAGGTGAAGGCAAACCAAGGGGCGGCTGGAGTAGACGGACAGTCGATTGCGGACTTCGAGGCTGATTTATCGAACAACCTCTACAAGCTCTGGAATCGGCTGTCGTCAGGGAGCTACCTTCCTCCGCCGGTGCGGCGGGTCGATATTCCGAAAGCGAATGGTGGCACGCGCCCGTTGGGCATTCCAACTGTTGCTGACCGCGTCGCTCAGGAAGTTGCCCGTCGATATCTGGAGCCCGTTCTGGAGCCGGTGTTCCACATCGATTCCTATGGCTACAGGCCCGGTAAATCTGCGATCGAAGCCGTGCGCACGGCTCGTCAGCGCTGCTGGCGCTACGACTGGGTGCTCGACATCGACGTCAAGGGCTACTTCGATAGCATCGATTGGGAGCTGTTGCTCAAGGCGGTCCGGCGTCATACGGACTGCGCGTGGGTTCTGCTCTACATCGAACGCTGGCTGAAGGCGCCGGTGCAGATGGAGGACGGCAGCATCGTGCCGCGTACGGCAGGAACGCCGCAAGGTGGGGTCATTAGCCCGCTGCTGGCGAACCTGTTCCTGCACTATGCGTTCGACATGTGGATGACGCGGAACTTTCCTCGCATCCCGTTCGAGCGGTACGCGGACGATGTCATTTGTCACTGCAAGAGCGCCGAGGAGGCGCGGGCGTTATGGAGCGTACTTGCTGATCGCTTTACGACCTGCAAGTTGGTCCTGCATCCTGAGAAGACGAAGATCGTCTACTGCAAAGATGCAAACCGGCGCGGCGACTTCCCAAACCAATCGTTCGACTTCCTCGGGTTCACTTTCCGAGCAAGGAGAACACTCTGGCAAGGCGGTCTCCCTGCGCACGGCTTCATGCCCGCGGTTAGCTCGAACGCGCTGAAGACCATCAGCCGGACCATCCGGCGCTGGACCCTTCACCATCACAGCGACAAGTCCCTGGAAAATCTGGCTGCGACGTACAATCCGTACATCACGGGCTGGATCAATTACTTCGGCCACTTCTATCGAACGCAACTGCGACCGGCGCTGTTGCGTATCGACGCCTATCTGATCCGCTGGGCGCGTCGGAAGTTCAAGCGCCTGCGCGGACGGTCCAAGGGAGCAAGACAATGGCTGGCCCGGGTTCGCCGAGCCAATCCAACGCTCTTCTCCTATTGGCGGTTCTTCAATGTCGGCAGCCGAACATCGGAAGCCGTGTGAATCGAGAGGTTCAAGCACGGTTTTAGGAGCACGCGGAGGTGAGACCCCTCCGCGTGACTCGCCAATAGGCGACATCAGCATTTCACTCGATTACCTCGTCGGCGGCGAGGATGCAGACCTTGTGGAAGATCAAGGCCAAGTGTCATGGCAGTCTTAAGGTTGATCACGAACTCGAACCGGGTGGACTGCATGACCGGCAAGTCGGCGGGCTTCTCGCCATTGAGAATCCGCCCAGCGTAGATGCCGGCTTGGCGATGGGCATCGCTCTGGCTGGGCCCGTAGCTCATAAGGCCACCGTCCGCTACGGCCTCGCGCCAAACATAGCTCGACGGTAGCTTGTGGCGAACCGCCAATGCGACGATGCGTTCCCGATGGGAGTTTAGAAACCCGCCGGAACCGACGAGCAGCGCACCAGCACCGCGTTGGACGAGTGTTGCAAAGGCTGTCTCGATGTCGCGGTCGCTGCGGACATCGAGAATGACGAGTTGCTGCCCGATAGATTGTGCCGTGTTCTGGACGTCTCTTCGCTCCGCCTCGGTGTTAGGATTGCCCGGGTTCACCAGCATGGCAATTGTCGTCGCCCTTGGCACGATCTGGCGCAGCAGATCCAGCCGCTTCGCCCCCAGCACGCCAAAGAAAAAGTTGACGCCCGTGACGTTACCCCCCGGCCGGTTGAGGCTGGCAACGAGGCCCAACGCGACGGGGTCGCCTCCGGTTGCGAAGACGATCGGCACGGTTGTGGTTGCGGCTTTGGCCGCGAGTGCCGAATTGAGGTTCCCGACGATTACGGCCACCGGTCGGCGAAGCAAATCAGCCATCAGAGCAGGCAACCGATCCGGTTGACCGTCCGCTGAGTGTAATTCAACCGTGACGTTCTGGCCTTCGACGAAGCCGGATTCCTTCAAGCCCTGGCGGAACGCGGCTACAAGATGCGCGAACGGCGCGAGCGACGTATCGCGCACGAACGCAACCACCGGCATCGCCGTCTGCTGCGCTTGTGCCGCATGCGACCACGCTGCCGCGGCGCCACCGAGAGCACTGAGAAACTCCCGTCGCCTCATGGTCTCCCCCCAGGCTCACGGCATCGTAGCGGCTCAGACGGGCCGGGGACACGACTTGTTGCAAGTCCGGCCTGTCCGAGTTGGGTCATTTTCGACCGAGGCGAAACCGTCGGCCGGTGCCGCCATGTCGCTATGCCGCTGAAAGCGGGAGCAAAATCATGGTAGTGCCATCCACCGCGATGGGCCTTGTGAGTTAATGGCGTCGCCCGGCACGTGATTCATGCCGGAGCCTCGGATCATGCGCTACGAACTCACCGATTATGAATGAGCTGCCATCAAGCCGTTGCACGGCGCAAGCGGCGGCTGTCCCGCCGCAACGTGGCGTCCGAGCCGCCGCCCTGATCGGCACGCCGCAGCACCGCCAATTGCTTGGTGGCGCTGCGGCCGCAATCGGATCGCTCGTTAATCCACCACCGCAAACATCTGAATCTCGATCAGCTGCTCGGGTTCGCCAAGCTCCAGCACCGCGATGTTGGTCGAGGTGGGCTTGTGATTGTAAGGCGCGAAGTAGGTGTTGATCACGCGCGCCGCACGACCGATGTCGCCCATCTGCGGGCGGGCGCGGAACACGAACATATGCACCACGTCCTTGAAGCTCGCGCCGGCGGCTTCAAGCGTCTGCTTGATGCCATCCATGGTCCGCTTGGTCTGCTCCTCCAGATTGCCGGTCATGTATTGCTGAATCTGGTCCGCTTGTGCGGATGGTCATGATAGACCGGGAGCGCGGTGGTGCCGGCGAGCCAGAGAATCTTTCCGCTCTTGATCTTGATCGCGGGCGAAAACGGCATGAACACCGTCTTGTCGTAGTTGGGGTGGTTGATGATTTCCATGTGCGCATTTTGCGCCTGGACCGGCCCGGCAATGACGAAACCAAGGGCGGCCAGACCGAGTGTCGTACAAAGCAGCTTCGCTGTGCGGTACATCGTTTGTCCTCCATAAGGATCGTAGGCGCGCCGACTTTAGCGCCAATGCCGGTCCCCGTAATGGCGGTGCGATCGTGCAAGGCCTCGGCGCCGCGACCCGACCAGGAATTCCGGTCGCCGTTGCGGTCTTGCGGCCATCTGCAGGGAGGCTGCGGTCGCGGAACTGGCTCAGGACCTGAAGTGCGTCGTCCCGTCGCGTGCGATGCGCGGCAGCAGGTCGGTCTCCCAGGCGAGGTATTCGGCCATCGCGCCGCGGGTGTCGCCCGAGCGCTCGTAGGGCTTCGGCCAGTAGTCGAGCGGCTCGTCGGCGAGGCGGGCCACGGTGGACATCGGGTGGCCTGCCGCCTGCCATGCGGCGTTGCCGCCTGAGAGATAGCGCGCGGCACCGCCCGCGTCGGCAATGGCGAGACCTGCGAGCACGCCGTCCTCCGACGTCAGCACCAGCGTGCCGGTCACCGGGATGTTGGCCAGCGCCTCGCGCAGCCGCGCGCGGATCGCAAACCAGGCGCCGGTGATGTGGCCCTTGCGGTAGCGCGGGCTCGGCGAGAGGTCGACCACGGTGGCGCGGCCGTCGGCGATCAGCGCGCGCCAGCTCGCGCGCTTCGATTGCGCGGTCGGCGGGCGGCGCGTCGCCCAGCACCGGCGCCGGCGGCACGCCGGTCTCGTCGCCGCGCGCGACCAGCACGTAGACGTCGCGCAGCCCCATCTGGCGCAGCCAGGACGCCGTCATCACCGCGCGCACCTCGGCGTCGTCGATCAGCACGATGCGCGCGCCGAGCGTGCCGACGTACTGGTCGGTGGCCTGCACGAGCTGGCCGCCCGGCGCCGAGACCGCGCCGGGACAGTGGCCGGCGGCGTATTCGTCCGGGTCGCGCACGTCGAGCAGGTAGAGCGTGCGCGAGCCGTCGCTCGCGCCAGCGCTCGACCGTCGTCGGCGCGCGACGCGCTCGACGCCGAAGCGGGCGGCAACGCGCGCGGCCGCGGCCTTGGCCTGGGCGAGCCCGTCGCTCCGACGGGCGCGGCGCGCGCTTGTCCTTGCCGCAGTCGCAGGCGTGGCCGGCGAGGCTGCAACCCATCGTGCCGTTGCGCAGCGCCACCACCTTGTTCGGCAGGCCGGCGTTGATCAGCGACTGCGCGCCGATGATGCTGCGGGTGCGGCCGGCGCAGTTGACCACCACCAGCGTGTCGGGCGAGGGCGCGATGTCGTGGATGCGCAGCACCAGCTCGGCGCCCGGCACGTTGGTCGCGGTCGGGATCGACACGCGCTGGAATTCGTCGAACGGCCGGCTGTCGACCACCACGATGTCGGTGCCGCGATCGCAGCAGCGCGGCGAGCTCGTCGGCGGAGATGCTCGGCGTGCCGGCGGCGTGCTCGATGTGCTCGCCGAACGCCTTGCTCGGCACGTTGACGCCGGAGAACAGTTCGAGGCCTGCCTTCTCCCAGCCGGCGATGCCGCCCTGCAGGAAAAACAGATTGTCGTAGCCGGCGCGCGAAAGGATCGCGGCGGCGCGCTCGACCAGGCCGTCGCGTCGTCGCAGAGCACGATGCGCGTGGCTCGCCGCGGCACCAGCCGCGCGAACCGCAGCTCCAGCCGGCTCAGCGGGATCGAACGCGCCCACAACAGATGATTGCGCGAGAACACGAGCTCCTCGCGCAGGTCGACGAGCGCAAGCTCGTCGCCGTCGCCGAGCATGGCCTTGACGGCGTGCGGATCGAGTGGGCGGAGATTGGGGCTAGCAGCCATGACCAGTCCATTAGTGTCATGGCCGGGCTTGTCCCGGCCATCTCGCTTAGGTTGGCACGGTGCTCACCTGATCGAGATCGCCGGGTCAAGCCCGGCGATGACGGCTGTGGTTGAATTTCGGCACGATGTCACAACCGATGTTATTGAAACGGACAACCGTGCCGCAAGCGGACAGGTTGAGGCGTTGATGCGCCGCTACGTCGCCTGCTGCGGCGTCATCTGGTGGACCTCGCCGGTCTTGAGGTCGATCCGGATGCGGGTGATGTTGTCGAGGTTGGTGCCGGTGACGCGCACGAAGCGCGACTTGTCCGGATAGTCGATCGAGTGGATCTTGCCGTCCTGATAGATGCCGGCGTGGCCGGGCGTCAGGCGGTATTTTTTCTCCGGCATGAGCTTGGCGTGGCTGGGATCGGAGCCGTCGTCCTCGCGCTTCCACTCGATCATGTCGGTCCAGAGCGTGGCCTGGCCGTAGATCGCCCATGACTCGCCATGGTCGTGCGGCGGCGACACCCGCGCCTTGTCGTTGATGTGCGCAAGCACCTGGAACTTGAGGTCAGGGTCCTCGTAGAGCACCTTCAGCCCGCGCTCGACGTCGTCGCCGCAATATTTTGCGACGAAGTCCTTGTTCTGCAGCAGCTGCTCGAGCTTGAGGCGGACCTGCTCGCGGCCGCCGGGGCCGGGGTCGCGTTTGAGTGTCGAACGGCAGTCGGCGATGAACTGGTCGAGTTCGTAGGCCATGGTCGTGCTCCCTTCAGCGGAAGATTCTTGTCGCGTGGGAAGTATTTTTGCGCAAAACGTCGCGCCGCGCCAGTCGCGCGGAGAATATCCGTACTGCATCGTTTCGGGGGCTGTTGCGCCTCAAAAAGACAAACAAGCCGCATCGCGCGGCTCGCACAAAAAACATTACGCTCGCGGGAGCGGCCAGATGGGCCTTGCCTGACTGATGCGGCCCGCTAGGCCACTCCCGAAGCGCCGTTCGCGGGGCTGCCGCTACGCCCGGGCCCGAACGGGTGCCGGGGCGCTAAGCGGCGATGCTGGCCCGGTGGCGTCATTCTCGCCTCCGTGTCTCTTGCAGTGCTCCTGCAGCGTGCGCTGCAGAGTGTCCTGCGGCCTGCCGGTCGGCGGCGGACGAGCCGCGCACCGATAGATAAAGCGTCCTCCTGCGCGCTCAGCGAGTCAACCCGTGCGCGGAAATTTCCACCGCACGGAACTTGAGGAATGCAAACCTTGCGAAGGAACTCGGGCGTGTTCTGTTGGCACGCAACGCAGTGATTGACGCGCGATGATCCGTCATCCTGAGGTGCCCGCGCGATCTTAGTCGCTATCCACACGGCGCTACAGTGCAGCGCGCGGGCCTCGAAGGATGAGCGGCCCGAGCGGGTTAGGCGCGCAGCATCGTAACCCACCGAAAAACTCGCGGCAAATTGGCGTGGTGGGTTAAGCGCCTTCGGCGCTGAGCAACCCTACGGGCTACCGAAACAATGGAGGAAACGGTGGTGGCGGAAGCTCGGGAAGCGGGGGCGGAGGGAACGGCGGCGGGGGGAACGGAGGTGGAGGGAACGGGAGCATCGGCGCCGTTGGTGTTCCAGCGGGACGACCTGCTGACAATTCGACACCGCGATCCAATTGCCTTCGTCGCTGCCATTCCCTGAACTGTCGATACAGTTCGTCGCGCTGAGCGGCGTCGGGCTGGCGAGCGCGCCTGGGTTCGCTTACCCGTTCGACCGCAGGCTTCAGCCTGGGCGGCGCCGGGGCATCGGCCCCCATCGCCGCTGGGATGTTGGCAACCAACCCCGCCGCAACGAGGGTGGTGATTCCGCGCCTCAATGACATGGCTTGGTCATCCAACCACCGCTATGACACGACGACTGTCACATGATCGCTAATTTACGATTAACCGACGAAGCCCGCACGCGGTTCCCTTAAGCTTTCGGGCGCGACTGCGGCGGGCGTCTCACAATCGAGCCCGCGAAATCGCCAAGCCATTCGAATAGCCAGATTGCAATCGGCAGCTTGTAGCCCGGGTGGAGCGCAGCGCAACCCGGGAATGACCGGCGGGCTGCCCCGGGTTTCGCTGCGCTTCACCCGGGCTGCGCTTGTTTCACCTGGGCTCTTGCTTGCACGGCGTCTCAGCAGGGCGGGCTAGACGCGGCGCGCCGTAACCCACCGCAAGCTTCCGCGGCAAGTTGGCGTGGTGGGTTGCGCGCCTTCGACGCCAACCCACCCTACGGGCTAGGTAACGACATGGACTTTCGGAGGCCCGACGACGCCCGCCTCCTGCATCGCGCTTCTTATCTCTTGGCCGGCCAGGGCCTCGCGCGCCTTGGGAACGTCCGCAACGTCGCTCCAAATCAGGATTTCGTTTGCGTCGTCAGCTTGGCGATAGATTTTCGTGTTCGTAAAGCCGGTCTTGTCGCGCAACGCCTTGTGCTTGTCGAACACCGGTCGCCACTTCGCGTAGTCGCCAATTTTCAATTGGACCGCAAGGGTAGGCATTTGCTTCTCCCTGACGCAAGCGCCCCCGCAATATTATGCGGCACCTTTATGACAATTGGAACATGCCCGCCCGTCCGGGCAACGTCCACGTCAAGTTTGTAGCCCGGGTGGAGCGAAGCGTAACCCGGGAATGACCGGTGGGCTGCGCCGGGTTTCGCTGCGCTCCACCCGGGCTACGCTTGCTGCCAGCCAACCCGGGTTGGGGTCGGGCGCTAATGACCCTGGGTGGGCGTTGTTGTCCCTAAGGACAATTGCCAACAGATGGTCTTCGACAGCAACTTCCCAAGTGTCCTGAGTGAGGGACGTTCGCATCGGAGAATTTCTATGATCAAGAGTATCATGGTAATTGGAGCGGTAGTGCTTCTCTCAGCGCCGGTTGCGATGGCACAGCAGCAGAGCCGCGCTGGGGCATGTGCGGCCGATATCAAGGCGAAATGTGCCGACATCCAGCCCGGCGAGGGCCGCCTGGGAGCCTGCGTTAAAACAAACATCGCAGGATTTTCCGTTCCGTGTAAAGCAAAGCTAGCGTTGACCGCTGCGACCAGCAAAGCTTGCAAGGCTGATGTAAAGCAAAATTGCGCTGGCATGGAACGGCGTCGGGCTAATGTTCGAGCTTGCATCGAGAAAAATATTGGTAATGTTGGCGACCAATGCAAACAGGCGCTCGCCCAGGTCGTGGCCGCGAAAAAATAGAATCCTCAAACGCCCATCAACAATTTGAGGAACGTCTAGTGAGTTCGACTGCCCGCGCTAGCGGAGGCGCTTAGTCTAAGCCTCGCGCGCCTAGCGGCGCGCTTCGAGTTGCGGAAACGGCTCGCGGGAAACCGCCGCCTTAAGGGCTTGCCCGCTGTTTGGCGGGAGAACGAACGGGGCAGTCGGGGAACGATGCGACCTGGCCGCCCCGTTTCTCTTTTGCTTTCGTATTTGGCCCAACGCGGTGGAGCCAAATCGCACAGCGCGTCGGGCAGCGGCTCGCCGGGCGAACCTCGCCTCGCCCATCGGCTTCGCGCAAAAAAACTCAACCTCCTCCAAAGCCCTAAAAACACTCCAAGCTCCCAGACGTTTTTACACGACCAAGACTAAAGTGGGCATCCTGGCCTTGGTGCCTTTTTACCGCCGCGCCCTCAGACAACAGCAAAATATTAAGGGACGTCAACGACAGTAGGCGTTGGCTGCGATTTTGGAACGCGAAAGTAATCGTGGACCTCATAAGCGCGATAGGCCGACTACGGCGGAGACATACCGACCGGCTGCTTACGCTGCTGGCTCTATTTATTGCGCTCGAAATGTTTGTATTTTCACCGCTTCAGGCAATGGGCATCTTTGCGTTTCAAGGCTTCGTAGTTGCCACCCTATTGGCAATCATAGCTGGCATGCTCATTATTTCTGACCATCCCGCGGCATTTGCCGTGATGTCGATCTGCCTTGTTGCCAACGCCGTTGTCCTCTTACTGCGCGTGTTCTATCCTCCATGGCCCTATAACATTTACATACTGGCGGCCGCCTGGTTCGCCATTGCGATCACGCTCGGAGCGGTCGTCACCCAAGCTGTATTCAGGCGTGGCCGCGTCACCTACCACCGGATAATCGGGGCGGTCCTGCTCTATCTACTCATCGCAGTCGCCTTTGGGGCGCTGTTCGTACTGATCGGCTTGGCGGTTCCCGGTGCGTTCCATGGAATAACATTCGAAGACAATGCAGCCCTTGCCAACTCGGTCACTTATTTGAGTTTTGTCACTCTGACGTCGACGGGATTCGGCGACATTGTTCCCGTGCATCCGATTGCGCGGAGCCTATGCAATATCGAAAGCATAGTTGGTCAACTTTATCCGGCCACGTTGTTGGCGAGGCTCGTAACCCTCGAAATGAGTGAGCGCACCAGCTAATCGCGCTGTCTGAGCGGCGCCGTATCAATTCTCCGATGCGCGCAGGGCTTGCCGAGCAAGGATGTGGTGCCTGCCCCACATCGCCGGTTCGCGGGCAGCGGTCTTCGGTTCCGCTGTCCGGATGGCGTGATCAGCCTGCCGAAGCGCGAAGCGCTGTAGATGGGTTAGGCGCGCAGCGCCGTACCCCACCATGAGACTTGCGGCAGCCCGCTACCCCGCCACGGCTACACCAGCTGCAATCGCAGATCGCGTCCGACAATGCGCGCGGCGCGTTGCAGGCTCTCGATGGTGGCGCTGCCGTTGTCGGGATCGAGCAATCGATCGACCTGGGCGCGGCTGGTGTTCATCAATTCGGCCATGCGCTTCTTGCTGATCTTCTTTTTCCTCATCTCGTTGGCGAGTTGCTGCGCCACCACCGCCTTGATGGCGGCGGCGGTGGCGTCTTCGCGGATGCCTTCCTGGTCGAGCCAGCTTTCGAAGCTCGATCCTAGGTGCGGGTTCTTTCTTGCCAAGACTGCAACTCCTTCCATCTCTCTCGCGCCAGCGCGAGGTCGCTTGCCGGTGTCTTACGGGCCTTCAATCGGTGACTCCGCGGGCTTCCCGCGGCAGAGGGCGGACGCGAATTCGCCCAGGCTCGATCACGATCAGGTTGCCCAGGAGCTTATCAGCGTGGGTGGAAACGACATCCGCCACCGTGTCAGCTTCCGTGGCGTTCGAGAGGCGATCCAGCTCCAGCAGGATCATGCCGCGAATTTCCAGGCGCTGGCGAATGATCATCTCGCCGAAATCGCGATCCTCCGTAACGAGGATGCGGTCCTCGGCGTCTGCCGCATCGAGGACAAGCTTGTCTGGCGCGCCCGATCGTGTTTCCGCTATCGACACAACGTCATGACCGCCGCCTCGAAGCCGTTCGATGACGCGGCGCGAGACGTTCTCATCCGCGAGAAAGCGCATCACTCGGCAGCGAGAACGGTCTCATGCTGCATGTAGTCGGCGGCGAACGCCAACGCCGCCCGCAAGTCGTCCTCGCTCAATTGCGGATAGGCTCCGAGCACATCGGCAAACGAGCGGCCGGCGCCGAGCTTGCGCAGGATCAGCTCCACTGTGATGCGGGTGCCTTTGATGCATGGCTTTCCCATCATCACGGCGGGATCGGTGGAGATGCGGGTGTGTGCCATGAGCTTTCCATCGTCTAGTGAGAACTCGCGTGCAGTGTCGAATGATAGCCCAGAACCCGGCCGCAAGCGACTTCGTGTTTCCCTGGCGTTCCAAGCGCCCCCGGCGAATGTCGCCCGTCAACCTCTTGGGGCTTGTAGGTCCGTAGGGTGGGTTAGGCGCGCAGCGCCGTAACCCACCGCAAGCCTCGCGGCAAATCGGCGTGGTGGGTTACGCGCCTTCGGCGCTAACCCACCCTACGGGCTGCCCCGGGTTTCGCTGCGCTCCACCCGGGCTACACTTGCTGCGAACGCCCCCCAAAGTGAATCCTTCAAATACGTTTCGGTCATCGCAAGTGAACTGCATTCCCATCTTTGGACCAGTCCGCTGGCCGCTGACCCACCCTACGACTTTCGTCCTCACATGACGCGCTACACCTACTAGGATTGCGTGTCAGTCCCCGCATCAAGCTCGTAGCCCGGGTGGAGCGAAGCGTAACCCGGGAATGACCGGTGGACTGCCCCGGGTTTCGCTGCGCTCCACCCGGGCTACACTTTGCTACACTTGCTAACCCACCCTACGGGCTGCAAATCCATCGTGGCGCGGGTTTCGTCAAAGGCGCGACCGCCCTTGCCGTTGTTTGCACGGCGGACTAGCGTCTCTGCTCGCGTCCACATTTTATTATGCAACAGGGGTTGGAGATGACGCCAAGATGGACAAGTGTGACCTTGCTCGTCTTGGTATTGACCCTTGGCCTTAATAGCTCGAACTCCCAATCTGCTGAACTTGCTATCCGCGGATTTCATCTCGGTATGACCATCCCACAAGTGGACAGGTTGGCAAGACGCGAATTTGGGCAAGGAATTATTGCAGGCCCTGTCGACACAGATTCGATTTTTTTTCGGCCCAGTGCCGGTTGTGGAGTGAGCGGGGATGCCGCAGCAGCGTCAGCCGCGCAAGTGAAAGAACTTTCAAAACTTGCCGACGTGAGGACGATGACCGTTGACGGCGATAAGGTGGTATATGACGTAACCGGTGAGGCTGCGCTATCTAGGTTGAATGATCAAAAGGTCGATTCTTTGGTCTTTCCTGGATGCGTGTTCGGCGTGGACGATAGCAAGGCAATATTCGCTGCGGTTGAAGCGATAATGCCAATACCTGCGGCCTGTCACCGTCTGCTGCCTAACAAAAATGGTGATGAACAATCTTTCTGTTACAAGGATGGAAAGCTATTGTCGTTTGTTCGACGTGCGGAGACCGGCAGATATACATTCTGGCTTACGAATCCAGAAAAAGCGAAGGTGTGGGTAGAACGGGCGAAAGAGGCAGGTGTAACCAAGTAGCTTCCTTCAGCAGTTAATAGCCCGGATGGAGCGGAGCGTACCCCGGGAATGACTGGTAAACTTAGGGGATCAATATGCGCGCATTGGGCCTCATATCGTTTACCGCGGCCACTTTGCTAACCTTTGAAAATGCGTGTGCGCAATCTAGGACTGATGAGGATGAGCGGGATGAAATGCACGGGATTTCCCTCAAATGTCCAGCCAGCAACGCATCGGTTTTGGAATACGTTTCTCAAAACATGTACGGGCGCAGGACTCGATTACGGGTCTATTTTGAAGCCGGCCGAGCGAAACGTGTGACAATGGAACATGCAAATGCCAATGCAGGCTTTCGTACCACTAATAACGTTGACATAACGTCAGAACAGGATCGAGACCGGATAAAGTATGGTCAAATGTGGATTAGGCTTGCAAACTCGCTAAAGGCAAACTTTTGCGAAGGCACATCCAAATCCAGTGAGAAATTCTTTGAAGAATTAAGTAATAATGCTCGAAGGCTCGGTGCATCGGTAGATTAGTGCGCTTCGGTAAAGAACCGCTTTGGGCAAGCGATGGCGTCCCACCCTGGCCGCGTCGCTAGGCAGATGCTAGGGCATGACTCTATCCTACCCCACCACCCCACCGCGCTCTGCAACAAGCTCAGCCATCACGCCAGCCGCCGCACCTTCGCTGCGCAGGCCTGCGACCACGCCGGCGCGATCGACCTCGGGGCGGTTCTGGCTGAGCTTCCACTTGCCCTCGATGCGGTCGATCGGAATCTCGATGCCAACGATGCCCTTGAGCTGCGCCGCGACATAAGGCGCCGGCGCATCGTCGACCCGCCATGGCTCGGGCCGGTCGCCTTCCTTCAGCAGCGTCAGGTCTTCGACCTGGCGGCGCGGCCAGGCCGCGTCCTCGATCGCGCGCGGCCGGCCCCAGGCGTGCACGGTGACGTAGTTCCAGGTCGGCACCACCTTTTGCGTCTGGTGCTTGGTCGGATACCACGACGGCGTGATGTACTCCTGCGGGCCCTGGAACACGACGAGGCACTCGTCCACCGCGGCAAGCTCGCGCCAGTGCGGATTGGCGCGCGCGAGGTGCGCGCGCAGCGTGCCGCGCTCAGGCGATGCGTCAACGAGGAACGGGAGCGGATTGGCGATCAGCCCGCCCGGCCCGGCCGTGATGAGAAGGCCGAGCGGATGCGTGCGGATCAGTTCGTGCTGAACCTCGATCCGGTCCTCGCGAAAGTGCGGAGGCTGATACATCGCATTGATACCCAACGGCAGTTGATATCCACCCACGTCATCACCGGGCCGGCGCCCTAAGCGCGTTTACGCGCGTCTTCGACGCGCTATGGCGCCGTGTCCCGGTGATCCCGATTCATTGGTTTGTGCTCTCCTAAGCGAGATCGCCGGGTCAAGCCCGGCGATGACGCCGCAGATGCTGGCTCCGCCGTGAGACCTTCATCATCTCTCACCCAACCCTGCGGCCCGCGCCCCAGCTCTTGAGCGAGGCCCACAGGCCGCGGTCGAGCCGGAAGCGGTCGATCGGCGCCGAGCTTGCGATCGCGCGGATGCGGAGCAGGCCGACGCCGGTCCACTGGAAGCCGCACTTCTCCAGGACGCGCCGCGACGCCGGATTGGTCACGCGCGCCGCCGACAGGATCGCATCGGCGTCGAGGTCGGTGAACGCAAAGTCGATCAGCGCGCGCACGGCCTCGGTGGCGTAGCCCTTGCCCCAGTGCTTGACGCCGAGCCAGTAGCCGATCTCCGGCGGATGCCGGTCGCCTGCGGTGAAGCCGCAGGCGCCGATCACCGCGCCGCTGGCGCGGCCCGCCGGCAGCGTCACCAGGAACACCGCCTCGTTGCCGAGGTTGGCGGCGGCGATGAAGTCTTCGGCGTCGGCGCGCGAATAGGGATGCGGAATGCGCGCGTGTTCTCGGCGATGCGTTTGTCGTTCGCCAGCGCGGCGACTGCTTTAGCGTCCTCGAGTCGCGGCGCGCGCAGAATCAGCCGCTCGGTCTCGAGGACGGGAATACAGCCTTCCCGGTAGCGCTCGCGATGGAATTTCCTGCAGGTCATGACACAGGCTCCTCTTTGAAAAACTTGAGGGGGAGCCGGCACCCGTCTCCCCCTCAAAGAGCCCCTTGGGACCCCGCCGGTTCGACTGATGCCGGCGGACCCTCTATGGATCCACCGTCTTATTCTGCCGCAGCCTCCGTCATCGGAAGGACCGATACGTACATGCGGCCTTTGGCTTTGGTCTCGAACTCAACGCGACCGATGGTGAGCGCGAACAGGGTGTGATCGTTGCCGATGCCGACATTCTCGCCGGGATGCCACTTGGTGCCGCGCTGGCGCGCGAGGATGTTGCCCGCGACCGCGATCTGGCCGCCGAACAGCTTGACGCCAAGCCGCTGGCCCGCCGAGTCGCGCCCGTTGCGCGAAGAACCGCCTGCTTTTTTGTGTGCCATGGCTCAAAATCCTTCTCGCTATTCTTGTACCGCGATTCCGTGACGGAATCATCTCCAACTTTTGATGATCGCTGCGAAGTCACAGCGCTGACGGCGCAACATTCGTTTCGCCGCCAGCGTTCCTGGCTGTTGCCGGTGGCTTTCGCGCTTGGCAGCGGGCTTTTTCGCGGCGCCTGCATCGTCGTCCGGCGTCGGCCTCGCCCTCGTCGCCATCGGCTGCGCGGCTCGGGCTTGCGCTCGGGCTTCGGCCGCGGGCCCTTGGTCGGCTTGGCGCCGTCGGTCAGGATCTCGGTGATCCGGAGCAGGGTGAATTCCTGCCGGTGGCCGCGCTTGCGCCGCGAATTCTTGCGGCGGCGCTTCTTGAAGGCGATCACCTTGTCGCCGCGGCCCTGCTCGATCATCTCGACCGCGACGCTCGCGCCCGCGATGGTCGGGCGCACCGAGCTTCCGGCTTGTCGCCGCCCAGCATCAGCACATTGCCGAGCTGGACGATCTGGCCCGGTTCGCCCTCGATCTTCTCGATCCGGACCTTCTGGTCCTCGGCGACCCGGTATTGCATGCCGCCGGTCTTGATGACTGCGAACATCGTTTTGTCCCGTGTTCGTATCCCGGCGCTCGGGGACGATCCCGGACCGGCTTCTTTCAGTCGGTTTCTGCTGTGGCTGCAGGCACTTGGGCTCGCAGCAAAGGGCGCGGACAAGTTCGCCCGCGCCGCCGGCCATGCTTATGGCGGCGGGCAGGGGACCTGTCAAGGAACGCGCCCGGCGCGGCCCCTTCGGCGCCCTCCTTGCGGGGGCCGGGTGAGAGGCCGCCCGCCAATGCCCCAACGCCGCAGGGGCGGGTTTTCGGGCGCCCCATGCTTACGGTTGTGCGGGCGTTCCGCTAGGCTTGGACCGCAACGACAAGCGGGGCGAGCCCGCGGAGCAGGGACGGAAATGTTCGGAGGCGAACGTGGTTTGCTTGCTGGTACGGCGCCCAATTCGGGCGTTGCTTGGGCTTGCTCTTGCGCTGTTCGCGGCCGAGCCCGGCCCGCTCGGGGCGCAGGATTACCCGGCGCGGCCGGTGACGCTGGTGGTGCCGTTCGCGCCGGGCGGCGGCGTCGACGCCATGGCTCGGCTGCTCGGGGGCAAGCTTGAGCAGCGATTAGGCCGAACATTCGTGATCGAGAACAAGCCGGGCGCGGGCTCGATCATCGCGGCGAACGCGGTCAAGGCCGCGCCGCCCGACGGCTACACGCTTCTGATGGCGCCCGCCCCGACCATGGCGATCAACGTTTCCCTTTATAAAGCATTGCCTTACGACCCGCTGGCCGATTTCGTGCCGCTGGCGCTTTTGTCGGGCACGCCGTTCGTGCTGATGGTGAACCTCGACCTGCCGGTGCATTCGGTGCCGGAGCTCGTGGCCTACGCCCGCGCCAATCCGGGCAAGCTCACGTTCGCCTCGGCGGGGCCGGGCGTGCCGCACCACCTGTTCATGGAGCTGTTCATGAGCATGACGGGGATCACCGCCTCGCACGTGCCCTATCGCGGCTCACTCCCTGCGTTGAACGATCTGGTGGCCGGGCACATTCCCATGATGTTCTGCGACATCGGTCCGGCCGCCGGCATGCTCGCGGCCAAGCGCGTACGACCGCTCGGCATATCGACTCGAACCCGCCATGAGAACTATCCGGAAATTCCGCCGCTCAACGAGGCGGGCGTGCCCGGCTTCGACGCGGTGTCCTGGCAGATGATGGTTGCACCGACGAAAACGCCGGGCCCGATCGTAGCCAGGTTGCACGGCGAGCTCTCGGCCGTGCTCGCGCTACCCGACGTGAAGGAGCAGATCCTGCGCATGGGCTTCCTGCCGCTGGAGAACCGGCCGGTCGAAGAGCTGCAGGCTTTTGTGAAGGACGAGATCGCCCGCTGGGGCAAGGTCGTCAAAGACGCGGGAATCGCGGCATCGCAATAGTGTTCGACGCGGAGCAAGCCATGAGGGAATTGCAACGGACTGCACTGATCGCACTATCGTTGATTGCATTTCTGCCATGGGCGCAGGCGGAGGATTTCCCGTCCCGGCCGATCACCGTCATCGTGCCGTATGCGTCCGGCGGCTCGACCGAGATCCTCGCGCGTATGGTCGGCCAGAAGCTCGAAGAGCGCATCGGCAAATCGGTCATCATCGAGAACAAGCCGGGGGCCGGCACCGTGATCGGCTCCAATCTCGTCGCCAAGTCTGTTCCCGACGGCTACACGCTGCTGATGGCAACGCCGACGCCGATGGCGATCAACGTCGCCCTGCACAAGCAATTGCCCTATGACCCGGCGGCCGACCTCGTCCCGCTTGTGATGGTGGCGGGCGCGCCTTTCGTGCTTGTGGTCAACCCGTCGCTGCCGGTGAAGTCGGTCGGCGACCTGATCAAGCTCGCCAAGGAGAAGCCCGGCACGCTGTCGTTCGGCTCGGGCGGGCCGGGCGCGCCGCATCATCTCTACGCCGAACTGCTCAAGAGCATGACCGGCATCCAGATGACGCACGTCCCGTACAAGGGGACGCTGCCGGCGCTGAACGACGTCATCGCCGGGCACATCCAGCTCATGTTCAGCGATATTCCGCCGCTGATCGGCGTGGCTTTGGAAGGCAAGGTTCGGCCGATCGGCGTCTCGACCAAGGCACGGGTCGCCGCGTTTCCGGACGTGCCCCCGATCAATGAGGCCGGCGTGCCGGGGTTCGATGTTTCGGGCTGGTTCATGTTTGTCGCACCGTCCAAGACACCGCGTCCCGTAGTCGAAAAACTGCATCGCGAATTGAAGGCCGCGGTGGCCACGCCCGAAATCCAGGCCCAGATCGCGAAGCTCAGCCTGCTGCTGCTGGAGACGCCATCAGTCGACGACATGCAAGGCTTCGTGAAATCGGAGATCGGGCGCTGGAGCCAGATCGTCAAACAGGCCGGCATCGCCGGATCGCAGTAACGCCTGTCAAGCGAGGGGGTAACGTCATGAGGCCTATCTTGCGCGAATTTGCCGTCGCTGCAGCGTTGCTGACGGTGATCCCGACCTTGCCGTGCTTTGCCGACGACTATCCGTCGCGCTCGGTCACGCTGATCGTGCCGTGGGCGCCGGGTGGCGCGGTCGATACGCTCGCCCGCATTGCTGCTCCGAAGCTTGCCGATCGATTGGGCAAGCCGGTGGTGATCGAAAATCGGCCGGGTGGCGGTTCGACCATCGGGACCGCGGCGGGCGCCAAGGCCGCGCCGGACGGCTACACGCTCGGCATGCCGGGGAGCGGCTCATTGGCGATCAGCGCGACCATGTACAAGTCGCTGCCGTACGATCCAATCAAGGACTTTGCGCCGATGGCGCTGGTCGGCCGGGTGCCGTTCTTGCTGATCGTCAACAGGGAGCTGCCGATCACGACGATTCCGGAACTGATCGCCTACGCCAAGAACAACAAGCTCAACTACGGGTCGGGCGGCGCCGGTTCCCCGCACCATCTCTATGCCGAGCTGCTCAAGAGCATGACCGGCATCGAGATGACGCACGTGCCTTACAAAGGCAGCGCCGATGCGATCAAGGATGTGGTCGCAGGCCACATCCAGATCATGTTCTCCGACACGGCGCCTTCGATTCCGTTGGTCCGCAGCGGAACGGTGCGGGTGCTCGGCCTCTCCACCCTCGAGCGCCTGCCGTCGGCACCCGACATGGTGCCGCTCAACGAGGTCGGCGTGCCGGGCTTCAATGCGGCCGGCTGGTTCATGGTCGCAGGCTCGGCCGGCACGCCGAACGCGATCGTCGGGCGGCTGCACAAGGAGCTGAAAGAGGTGATGGGCCTTGCCGATGTGCAGGAGGCGGTCAATCGGACCGGCGTCGTGCCGGTGGTGAGCCCGCCGCTCGCCGACCTGTCGAAGTTCGTCGTCGCGGAAAAGGAGCGTTGGGGCAAAATCGTCACGCAGTCCGGATTGGCGGGAACGCTGTAGTGCGCGCCGCTGGACGACACTCGCCTCGCGATCGGTAACGCGCCCAAGGCAAATCACGGGCAGGCAGGCATCGCGGCGGCACACTCCGGATCTGCGGTGGGTGCGCGACTGCGCTTTGGGATAGGAAATGAAGTTGTAGGGAGAACGAAATGAACGTCCTTCGTGTTGCGGCGGCGCTGGTGCTTGGACTTGCTGCCGCGACGGTCGCGGTGCGCGCCGACGACTATCCGAGCCGTCCGATCACGCTGATCCTCCCGCTCGGTGCCGGCGGCGCCATGGACATCCTGGCGCGCGGCCAGTTCGAGCCGAAGCTGAAGGAGGCGCTCGGCAAGCCCATCGTGATCGAGAACCGCACCGGCGGCGGCACGGTCATCGCGGCGACCGCGGTCGCGAAATCGCCGCCCGACGGCTACACGCTGTTCTTCGTGCCGGCCGGCACGCTGACCACCAATGCGACGCTCTACAAGAAGCTGCCCTACGACCCGGGCAAGGACTTCACCCCGATCGCGCTCGACCTCCAAGCTCGGCTTCGTGCTGGTCGTCAATCCGGCGCTGCCGGTTCACTCGATCGCCGATCTCGTCAAGTACGCCAAGGAACGGCCAGGCCAGCTCGCGTTCGGCTCGACCGGCATCGGCGCAACGCCCCACCTCGCGGTCGAAATGCTGATGCGCGCGGCCGGCGATCTCAAGATGACGCACGTGCCTTACCGCGGCATGCCGCAGGCGGTAAACGACGTCGTCGGCAATCACGTGCAGCTCGCGTTCGCCGATCCGGCGGGCGCGCCGTCGCTGGTCAAGGACGGCAAGCTGCGTCCGCTTGCGGTGTCTTCGCTCACCCGCATCAGTGCGATGCCGGACGTGCCGACGCTCGACGAACTCGGCTTCAAAGGCTTCGAGGCGGTGTCCTGGCACATGGTGGTCGGCCCGGCCGGGGTCCCGAAGCCGATCGTCGATCGGCTGCACAACGAGTTCCGACGTATCGTCGCGACGCCGGACTTCAAGGCGCAGGTCGAGCGCATGGGCCTGATCGCCATCGACTCGCCGCCGCCGGACGAATTGAAGCGCTATCTCGACACCGAGATCGCGCGCTGGGGTGAGCTTGTGAAGGACGTGGGGATCGCCGGAACGGAGTGACACGGCGGCCTGCAAACTGGTTCGCGGCCAACGACGCGGCAGGCGGCCGAAGGGCCGCGCGCCAGGTCTACGCGGCGTGGATCAAATGCGGCGGGTTCGACGGCGTCAGCGGCCGCCGCGCGGAGTGACCCTTGTTCGGACGATCCCGATTGGCTAGACAGTGCGCGCCGCAGCACCCGCGTGGCGATCCGGAGGGGTGGCTGAGTGGTTGAAAGCACCGCACTCGAAATGCGGCATACGGGCAACCGTATCGGGGGTTCGAATCCCTCCCTCTCCGCCAACATAAAATTGCGAACTGACGAGATGGCCGCTGTAGCGGCCAATTTTCTTTAGGTTTCCGAGGGTTTTGCCGAAGGCATGCGAACCTCAGAGACTCCACAAACCGCCAAATCGCGTCTCCGAAGCCCTTCCGTCTCTTTCCGACCGAACCCGCACGTTTTGGGTTCGCATGGAAATCATCGAGTTTTTTCAAGCATTTAAAAATTTGGCCGACCGAACCTTCCGCGGCTGATCTCTCGGCTACCAAGACGTTCAAAAAACCCGAGGTGGACGTAGCGGAGCGTAGCAATGCGTAGCGGATGACCGGTGTAGGTCGTCACGACCCGGCGAGACCGAGTGTTGCGATGATCAGCAGCATCATGCCGTCCTCTCGCTTGGAACCGGCGTCTTGCCGTTCGCCTCCGTAGCTTCCTTCGCGGATTGATCCGCCAGCCACCGGAGCAGAAGCTGGTGCTTGATCTGGATCGTTGATGGCACCTTAAGCTTGTTGCCAAACCTGGTAGTAATCATAGTGGAGCCCTCCATTGTTGATGGATCGTCGCAATCGCGAGCAACAATCCGAGGATCGCGGGGACCACAATTGGCGGCACCGCCCATGCGCGTAACTTCGCTCGACTGCTGAGTGACATTGGCCAACTCCTTAAAAAGGCCAACTCCTTAAAAACGAAAACCCGTTCATAGTGCCGCTCCGCGCCGCTGCAATGGATAGGCTGCGCTTTCATAGAGGTATCGGATTTCGCGGTGCCCGAATCGCGCCTCGTCGACCTCAAGGTAAGCGCCAAGCAAAGCGGGCGGAGGTACATCCTCGATGGCGAAGCGGACGGCTTCAGCGGCAGTGTCGAAACGCTTGTATTTAGTGTGGCCACGTCCGTTTTTGGTGCGGCACGGAAATAGCTCCGCCGGCGCACCGTAATCCAACTCAATGGTGGCCTCCTGCTGGACGTGCTCGCGGCCGCGGTTGATCATCTGGGTTGCATCAGACATGGGAAACTCCTAGCGGAAAAGTGCAAGGCCCGCCCAAAGGCGGCCTCGAAAAGCGACAGCTAGAAGCTTCGGGGCTTCATCGGCGCTTCGTGTTGGGACTTGGAAGTTGGCGTCATTCGTTGGATGACTTTACGGGATGAACGCCGGTCAACAAAATCGAAACAAAAACGAAGGCGGTCACCGTGAGAGAGAAATAGACCACCTTGATTGCCACGTCAGAAAGAGCGTCAGAAAAACCGCTAGGAAGAGCGCTAGGACGAGCGCCAGAAAAAACATGAGCCAAAGTCATGATCAATCTCCTACCATAATAAGGTTTCTTAATATTATATAAATGGGGTTGGTTAGGTCATTTTACGATGGTGCTGTCGTAGATTCTTTTGGCGGCAGCGCGCCCCTTGAGTTGATGTCTCTTCGGTGATTGAGGGAGAGTAGATATCGTTCACTTCCTGCAGTACGCGCGTCCTGCGGACTCAAGCCGGACGTCACGCCAGCATCAGCTACTTTGCGCCAATCGCGAGCAACAGACGAGGAAGGCGGCCGCTAATCGTTGCCAGCTTTGACGAAATATCAAGCCGACGCGCGGGTGGTGCTCAATGGTTGTGAGTCGCCCCTTGGTGGTAGGCGTCGATGTCGGTTCGCTCCTGTTTGATGTGCGTCTGGCAATCCGCTCGATTCGCAAATCGGCCGCTGCAAACCTCTCCGGTCTTGCTTATTGCGTACCAGCCATCATCGAACCCTCGCCGATCGGATTCCGTTTCCTGAATGAGTCGTGGAGTTAGATTTTTCATGTGCTTTCCCGCTGTTGCAGCGACTGCTGAATGCGCAGCCCCCTATATATGGGTACGATGAGGGGAGATTGCCCGGATGCCTGAAGCCCTCGGATGTCCCATCGTGCCCAAGCGTGCAGGTGCGGCTTTGGAGGTCATTGAACTCAATGTTGTCCTTGTAATGGGATTTTCTCACATGGCTCAAATCTGCAACCGGCTCGACGCGCGATAATGCCAATCCTTGAGTTGCGGCGGACG
>CAWGEM010000012.1:0-367035 GCA_963821555.1 uncultured Alphaproteobacteria bacterium
CGCCGTATTGCTCCCAATTCGGGTCCATCCAGCGGACCTTGTGACGGTCCTTACCGGTACGGCGCTCGCCGTGAGCGATGACCCAGGTGCGCGGTCCGAGGTCGAGGAAATCGTTCGGCAACACGACCGGCCCGAGCATCGGCCCGACCACGATGTGGGTGTGCCAACCCTCGGCTGCGAGTTCGCGCATCGCGGGCCAGCGCTTGTCGAACCACTCCTGATTCGCGCTCGCCCCGAGCCAGAGTTCTGAATTCCACCGCCGCACCGTCGCGGCATTCCGCGGCTTCTTGGGCCTCAGAAAGTAATCCGCCATGACGCTGGCGCGCTTATTCAAAATCAACCCGATATGCTTCGACGTAACCAGCGCGGCGATGACCTGATCGATGTGCTCAACCGGCCGACGCTCGTGATGGAGGTCACACATATCGGCGCAGAAGATCAGGTCCGGCATGCCGCGACCGAGCACCGGACGTTCTGAGCCGGGCCATCGCCGCAACTCGTCCCACCGGTCGTGCTCTGGCGGTAGGATCGTGAGGTTCCTGTTGAATTGATGCTCGCCGCCGACCAACTCGGTGGTGCCCAAATACAACTCGATGCCGAGTGCGGTGTGGAGGGTGCCGGCCTGTTTCGCAGCCCAGCATTGCGGCAGGCAACCAGGGCTGATCGGACCGCAGCCGCCGACCAGGTTAATGGTGCCGTCCCACCAGCCTGCGGAGCGTCCCATCATCACGCCGCCTCCCGCTGACGAGCGGCCTTGCGCTTATCGGCATCGGCCTCGGCCTGCTTGCGCTGCCGGTCGGCCTCGCGGGCTTCAGCGATTTCTTCCGGCGTCGCCTCGACAGCCCAGGCCACGTAGTCGCGGGTCTTGGTGGCCTCCTCGATAAGTTTATCGAGGACCGAAACCAGCCCGGGCTCGGCGGCTCGGGCAGCAACCAATGATCGTTAAGCTTGATGCTCTCGGTCATCAGCTTGACGTCACCGATCACCTTACGGACTTGCTCATCGAGGGTTTGCTGCCGCTCAATTTCTTTCTGTTCGGGGTTATCCTCGGTGCTGGTCTGGTCGCTGGTCTCGGCCTTGGTGGCGTCGGCCTTTGACTTAAGGTATTTTTTCCAGCCACGCTCCACGCTCGATGGAGAGTTGTAACGCTTGGCTTCATCTTCCTTTAGCCCGTTGCGCCAAGCCTCGATCCGCGGATCGTCTATGATCCGGAGCATCGTCGAGCGGTCGGACTTATCCATCCCGTCAAAGCCGTGATCCACCAGCCACCTGTGGAAGTGGTCTTCCTTCCTGTTGCGGCCTCTGCCCTTCCCCGCTTTCGAGTTGGCGTAGCGTTTGCCGATTTCCAGGGCCTTGCCGATCTGCTTCCAGCCCTCCCAGGTCAGGCGACCTTTCCGGTACCAGCGGCACGCTTAATGACGTCGGCCTCGGCCTCGGTGTACGGTAGGCTGGCCCTACCGTTGTTGCTGTTGGCCGCGTCGGCGTCGTCGCCGGTCTTGTCGGTGGCGTCGGCGTCGGTCTTGATCTCATCGACCCCGTTGACCGGACCGGGATCGGTATCGACGGCCGGGACGATGGGAGGGGCCGTCGGCCAGCGTCGGGATCACCGAGCCGTTGATGTGGTCGGCGTCGGTCGTGATCTCAGTCTTGAGATCGACTTCGTTGACCGGACCGGGATCGGTATCGACCGCGACAGACTTAAAGTGGCGACGCTGTTCACCGGACATTGTCGCCTCCCCTGCCGCACAGGGCATCGACTTGTTCTGCTGGATAGTAAACGTCGCGCTTGCCGAGCCGGACCGGCGTGAGCTTGTCGGCCTGCTCCAGCGCCCGCAACGTGTGGATGCTGGTGTCGAGCAGCGCTGCCGCTGTGGAGCGGCGATAGAGCTTGCGGGGATTAGTCTTACGGATAGACGACATGGTGGAGAGCTCCTTCAAACAAGGGTTCTCTCCACGGGCGGCGCTCCTCATTGAGGCCGCTGGTCCTAACCAACTCGAACCGGCGCGTAGCCTAGTCCGGCCTGGTTACCTAGAATATAATATGGCTCGTCTTGAAGGCAAGGTTACCGCCCGATTTTTTACTCCGAAATTCCGACAGCCCGAGTATTCGTCCTACTTTATATTAGTATAGTGCGCCTCCCTGACCCGTCGACCGCGCCTAACAGGTAAGGGCTCGCACCGGGATGGCGAGGCTTTCGGTTCGGCTCATACGCTGACCGCGCCTAAACCGCGCCTAACGAAAAAACCTCGCACGGAATGGCGAGGCTTTGTTTCGGTCTAAGCTGCTGGATTATTTAGGATAATAGTTGGCGCGCCCGAAGAGATTTCGAACTCCTGACCCCCAGATTTGTAGTCTGGTGCTCTATCCAGCTGAGCTACGGGCGCTTGCCGTTCCGCGACGGAAGCACCGCGCGGCGCGCGGAAGCGCGGCATAGCTATCGCATCTCCAGGTCCGCATTGGCAAGGGTCTGCAGCAAGCCCGCGCGTGCCGGCGTCCGGCCACATCCGCAGCCGGATCAGGCGCTCGCGCCCGCGCTCGCGCGATGGGCGTCGAGATCGACCGCCTGGTCCGGAATGGTGAGGCGGAAGGTCGCGCCGATGGTGCCCTCGACCAGCGGGATTTCGCCGCCATGGGCGCGGATCAGTTCGGCCGCGATGGCAAGCCCAAGCCCGGTGCCGCCGGGCCGGGTCGAGCCCTGGAACGCCTCGAACAGATGCTCGCGCGCGCTGCGGCGGGAAGCCCGGGCCGGTGTCGGCCACCTCGATCACCACCACGCCGCCCTCGCGCCGCCCGGTGATGCGGATCTGGTCGCGCAGCGGATCGTTCGGCGCGCGCGCCTCCAGCGCCTGCACGGCGTTGCGGGCGAGGTTGAGCAGCACGCGGAACAGCTGGTCGTGGTCGGCATCGACCGTCGATGCCGCGCTCGATCGACGACGATCCAGCCGATCATGCGCTGTCGCTGCAAGCCCGAGCGTCTCGCGCACCTCCTCGACCAGCGGCTCGAGCGCGATCATCTTGCGGTCCGGCGGCGGCTCCTGCGCGCGGCCGTAGGACAGCGTCGACTGGCAGAACTCGATGGCGCGCTCCAGCGCGCGCATGCAGCTTCGGCGCGAAGCGCTGCACGCGCGGATCGCGGCAGGGTCGACAGCCCGTCGGAGAACAGTTGCGCCGAGGCCAGCATGTTGCGCAGATCGTGGTTGATCTTCGACACCGCGAGCCCGAGCGCCGCGAGCCGGCTCTTCTGATGCAGCATCGAGGTCAGGTCGCTCTGCATCGAGGCGAGTTCGCGCTCGGCCAGCGCCGATCTCGTCGTGCCGCTTGGACGGCGCGATGATGCGCGACGGATTTTCCGGGTCGGCGCGGAACGCCATCATGTTGGCGGTGATCCGGCGCATCGGCCGCACGAGCAGGTAGTGCAGCGCGAGATAGACCAGCGTCGCGGTGATGCCGGAGATGATCAGCGACAGCAGCAGGATGTTGGCCGAGAAGCGCAGCATCGCCTGCCGCAGCGGCGCCTCGTCGAGCACGATTTCGAGAAAGTCGCCGCCCATCGGCGCCGCACCGACGACGCGGATCACGTCGTGGTCGCCGCTCAGCAGCAGCGCGTCGAAGGCGTCGACGATCGCGCGAAACCAGGACACGTCGCGCATGTCGATGTCCTGCTGGATCGTCGGCGGCGTTTCGGCAGCGCGAGCAGCCGACGCTGCGAGCCCATCTTCATCGCCACCGCCTGGGCGCCGATGCTCTGCAGGATGTGGCGCGCCAGCGATTCCGGCACCATGCCGCTCGGGGCGGCCTCCAGCACGAGCGCCGCGGTGTGCGCCGCGGCCAGCCGGTCGTTCAGCCAGTTGAGCCGGAAATTGGCGATCGACGGCACATAGATCAGCACTTCCGCGATCATCACGAACAGAATCGTGAGAACGAGGAGCCGGCCCGACAGCCCGAGCCGCGGCACGCGCGGCCTCGGTCGCTCTTCCGGTGCTGCAGGTTCGGTCATCGGAAGCCGCGCGCTCAGCCAAAACGGCGCAGCAAGGCCAGAATGCGCCGCACCCAGGGCCGGGTCAAATCGGGGGTGAAGAAGCTTAACGCCGCGCGCCTGCCGACCTCCGCAAAGGTCGGATAGGGCACCACAATTCCGGCAAAAGCACGGATGTTCAGCCCCTGGTTCATCGCCAGCGTCCAGGCGGTGATCAGTTCGCCAGCCACCGGCCCGACGATGGTGACACCCAGAATACGGCCCTTCTTGGTGGTCACGACCTTGATGTGGCCGCGCGTCTCGCGCTCGGCCTGGGCGCGGTCGTTCTCGTGATAGGGCCAGCGCAGGACGCGGATCGGCATTGTGGCGCTCGGCGGCCTGCTCTTCGGTCAGGCCGACATGGGCGAGTTCCGGGTCGGTGAAGGTCACGCGCGGAATGGCATCGGCCTTCACCCGCACCGGCAGCCGGAACAGAGCGTGCCGGATCACCAGCCCGGCGTGATAGTTGGCGACATGGGTGAACTGCGAGCGAGCCGGCCACATCGCCGATCGCGTAGACCCGCTTGTTGGTCGTGCCGCAGCCCCTTGTCGACCACGATGCCGGCCGCGGTCGTGCCTGACGTGCGCGGCCTCGAGGTCGAGGTCGTCGATGTTAGGGCGACGGCCGGTCGCAACCAGAAGGTCGCTGCCTTCGATGGTCTCCTCGCCGCCTTCGACCGTCCAGCACGACCTCGACCTGGGCGCGAACGTGCTGCGAACCCGCGCGATCTGACGCGCCGCTGCGAACCGTCACGCCCTCGCGTGCCAGCGCATCGAGCACGACTGCGGCGCACTCGGGATCCTCGTTGGCGAGCGGCGTCGCTGCTTCGAGCACCGTCACCTCGGAGCCGAGCCGGCGGAACGCCTGCGCGAGCTCGATCCCGATCGGTCCGGCGCCGATGATGATCAGATGCTTCGGGCGCTCGCGCACGCTCGAACATGGTCTCGTTGGTGAGATAGGGCACCTGGTCGAAGCCCGGGATCGGCGGCACGGTCGGCGAGGAGCCGGTCGCGATCACGAAGCGCCGCGCGCTGATCTCGAACTTGACCTCGTCGCCGACCTGCACGACCACCGTACGCGTGTCGCGGAAGCGGGCCTCGCCCTCGATCACCTGCACGCCGAGGCCGGTGAAGCGCTCCCTGGAATCGTTCGGGGCGATCGCCGCGATGACGCCGATGGACATGCGATCATGGACCTGCTCGAAATTCGACATCCGGTCGCTGCGGCTTGATACCGAAGGCACGCGCTCGCCCGGAACGCCTCGGCACGCCGGCCGGCGGCGAGCAGCGCTTTCGAAGGCACGCAGCCGGTGTTGAGGCATTCGCCGCCCATCTTGCCCTTCTCGATCAGCACCACCGGAACGCCGAGCGCCGCCGCCGCAGCCGCGACCGACAGGCCGCCGGAGCCGGCGCCGATGACGCAGAGATCGGGAGTCAAGCTTCTCAGCCATGCTCAGCCCGACGGATCGGCAAGGTGCTGCCGGGCACGCAGCCGCTTGAGCGCGACCGGGCAGCAGCGCCGATGACGCCGAGCGTCACAAGCGCGGCGATCAGTTCAGGCGTCAGCGCGGCGTGCAGATCGAAGTCGAGCCGACAGTCGGTCTCGCCGGACGGCAAGACACCCGTCATACGCGGTCCGTTGCGCCTCAGGGCGCTGTCCAGGCCGGAACCGACGAACGCGAACGCAAAGGTGGCCGGGATGATGCCGAGTGCGGTCGCCGAAATGAACGGCAGAAGAGCGATACCGCACAGCGCAGGCACCAGATTAACCAGGAAGAACGGAAACACCGGAACAAGCCGGAGGAACAGAAGATAGCTGAAGGCATCTTCGCGGAAGCCCGCGGCAATCCGTTGCGCCAGCCGGCCCGGCGCGGCGGATCAGGTGCTCGCCAAGCGCGGTCCGGGCGATCAGGAACAACAGAGTGGCACCGATGGTCGCTCCCACGACCGAAGCCAGCGCCCCGACCAACGCACCAAACAGAATGCCACTTGAAATCGTCAGATACACCGCGCCGGGGATGGAGAGCGCAACGACCGACGACATATAGCCCGATGAAGACCGCGAGCGCCCCGACGAGGTGGGCGGCAACGAAGCGATCCAGCGCATCGCGATGGCGCAGCCAACGTTTCCAGCGACAAGCTCGCGGTGCCACCCCATCACAAGCACCAGGATGGCGAGCCGCCGATCAGCAACAGGGGCGCAAGCCGTCTCGGAACACGGGCGCAGCGGCCGGCCGGCGGGTGCAAGCCTTGTGGGCTGATTGTCGGTCGGTACTGTCACAATGACACTCGCGGGCACCCTCGCGGTTCGTCGATGACCGAACGCAGCGCAGCACGATCTATACACGAGCCTACCGCCAGACGGGTCCATCTCACTGTTATTTGAGGCGAATTGTGACCTGTTCCTGGGTCGAACCGGTCTCATTGACGCCCAATGCGGCGCTCCCGTATAAGCCGCACGCGACGGCGAACGGAGAGCAACCTCGTGAAGCGGACCTATCAACCCAGCAAGCTGGTGCGCAAGCGCCGTCACGGATACCGCGCCCGCATGAAGACCACGGGCGGCCGCAAGGTGGTTGCCGCGCGTCGGGCGCGCGGCCGCAAGCGGCTCACAGCCTAGAATCTGCGCGCGGATCGCCGCGTCTCCCCCATGCAGCGGCTCAGGCAACGCGCTGATTTCCTGGCCGCCGCACACGGCGCCAAGGCTCCCGCAGCGGCCTTCGTGCTGCAGGCCCGAAACCGCCGCGATCAGCGCGCCGGCTCGCGTCGGGTTCACCGTGTCGAAGAAGGTCGGCGGGGCGGTCGAGCGCAACCGTATCCGGCGCCGGCTGCGGGAGGTCGTCCGGCTGTCGCCGCCGGCCAGGCTGAAGCCGGGACACGACTATGTGCTGATTGGACGGCGGGCGGCGTTGTCGCGCCGTTTCAGCGGCTGATGCAGGAGTTCGACCGGGCGCTTGGGCGCGTCCACGCAGCATCGGAGCGTTTCCGGCCGGATGGCGGGAGCATCGCCATGACCCCACATGCGGGGACCGAATGAATAGAGTGTCCTCATGACCGACCAGAAGAACACTATCCTCGCCATCGTGCTGTCGGCGCTCGTGCTGATCGTGCTGGCAGTATTTCGTCGGCGTGCCGCAGATGGAGAAGCAGCGGCAACAGCAGCAACAGCAACAGCAACAACAGCAGCAGCAGGCGCAGCCCGGGCAACCGGTGCCGGCCCCGCCACCCGCCCAGCCCGGGCAACCGGTGCCGCAGGCGCAGCCGGCACCGCAGCCGGGCGCGCCGGCCGTCCCCGGTCAGCAGCCGACCGTCCCAGGCCAGCCGCTCGACCCGCGAGGCCGTGATCGCGGCGACCCCGCGGGTCGCGATCGATACGCCGCAGCTTCGCGGCTCGATTTCGCTGCGCGGCGGCCGGATCGACGACCTCGCGCTGACCCAGTACCGCGAGACCGTGAACCCGAATTCGCCGGCCGATCGTGCTGCTCGCGCCGTCGGGCAGCCCGCACCCGTTCTACGCCGAGTTCGGCTGGGTCGCCGCCGCCGGCACCGACGCCAAGGTGCCCGACGCCGGACACGGTCTGGCGGCAGCAGGGGGCGGGCACGCTCGGCGTCGGCCGCCCGGTCACGCTCATCTACGACAACGGCGAGGGACTCGAATTCCGCCGCACCATCTCGGTCGACGACAAGTACCTGTTTACCGTCGACGACCAGGTCACCAACAAGAGCGGCGCGCCGGTGTCGCTCTATCCCTATGCGCTGATCTCGCGCCACGGCACGCCGCAGACGCTCGGCTACTACATCCTGCACGAGGGCCTGATCGGCGTGCTCGGCGACCAGGGCCTGCAGGAGCTGACCTACTCCGACATCGAGAAGAAGAAGACCGTCAACTTCAAGGTCACCAACGCCTGGCTCGGCATCACCGACAAGTACTGGGCGGCGACGCTGATCCCGGACATCAAGGCGACGCTCCAGGCGCGCTTCTCGGCGGGCCAGATCGGCACGACCGAAGACCTACCAGACCGACTATCTCGGCGAGGCGCAGACCGTCGCGCCGGGCGCCACCGCCACCGACCAGCACGCGGCTGTTCGCCGGCGCCAAGGAGGTCGCGATCGTCGACGGCTACGAAAAGCAGCTCAACCTCAACCGCTTCGAACTGCTGATCGACTGGGGCTGGTTCTACTTCATCACCAAGCCGATGTTCCTGGCGATCCACCAGCTCTACCTGCTGGCTCGGCAACTTCGGCCTCGCGATCCTCGCCATCACCGTCATCATCAAGATCGTGTTCTTCCCGCTCGCCAACAAGTCCTACGCCTCGATGGCCAAGATGAAGGCGGTGCAGCCGGAGATGATGGCGATCCGCGAGCGCTATGCCGACGACAAGATGAAGCAGCAGCAGGCGCTGATGGAGCTCTACAAGAAGGAGAAGATCAATCCGCTCGCCGGCTGCCTGCCGATCCTGATCCAGGTGCCGGTGTTCTTCGCGCTCTACAAGGTGCTGTTCATCACCCTCGAGATGCGGCACGCGCCGTTCTACGGCTGGATCAAGGACCTGTCCGCGCCCGACCCGACCAACATCTTCAACCTGTTCGGGCTGATCCCCTACGACCCGACGGTGATCCCGGTGCTCGGCCAGTTCCTGCATGCTCGGCTTCTGGCCGATCATCATGGGCATCACGATGTGGGCGCAGATGAAGCTCAATCCGGCGCCGCCCGACCCGACGCAGAAGATGATCTTCGACTGGATGCCGCTGATCTTCACCTTCATGCTGGCGTCGTTCTCGGCCGGGCTCGTGATCTACTGGGCCTGGAACAACACGCTGTCGGTGATCCAGCAGAGCGTCATCATGCGCAAGCACGGCGCCAAGGTCGAGCTGTTCGACAACGTCAAGGAGCTGTTCGGCAAGAAGAAGAAAGCGGAAGAGAAGAAGTAGCGGGTTTCATTCCGCACAGCCGCCTATCGCAGTCCGTCATGGCCGGGCTCGACCCGGCCATCCACGTCTTTGGCGTCATCCACAGGCGCCGGATTTCGCGGCGCTCAGCCGGGCTAGCGTTGCTACCGTTCCGAAATTGGCGTCAGCCCGGCTTTCAAGATCACCGGCGCCGCCTCGGGCGATGACAGGAATCGGATCAACGCAGCCGCCGCCTCCGGTTGCGCGGCATCACTGGTGACCGCGCCCAAGAAAGAAACTGTCAGCTGGACTTCGGCCGAATCGTGCCGACGAATGTGACGCCAGGGACATGGATCAGTTCGGCGACTTGTTGGAAACCGATCTCGGCTTCGCCTCGCGCGACGACCGCAGCCACCAGTTCGCCAGATGGAGGTCCTCGCACCTTTTGGCATTTGCCCGCAACCTGATCTGCGATGCCAAGCTTGGAGAACAGCGTCGTCGATAGATAGATGCCGCTGCCGCTGTCGGAATACGCGATAGACTTTGCCGCAATCAGCGCATTCCGAAGCGCCTCGACGCTGCCGATATCCGGCTTTACAGCTCCGTTTCGCACCACCATGCCGATCAGCGAACGAGCGAGTTGTACTGTGCTGTCGGCGCGCAACAATCCTTTGTTACCGAGTTCGTCAGCGATCCCTCCATTGACAATCACGACATCCGAAAGCTCGCCTCGCGCAAGGCGCGTCGGAATCGCCTCCGGAGAGTCGCCCATCGATGGGCCGCGCGTCGTGATCAGGCGGTGACCGCTCGCACGCTCGAAGGCGGGACCCAGTTCAGAATAGACCCCATAAAAACCTGCCGAGATCATGACGCGCACATCGGCCGCCGATGCCGACCCAGCCGTTAATGGGCCGGTCACACCATCCGCAGACAAACATCGAACCAGAGAACTCTTGCTTCTCGAGGCTCATTGCTCGCGCTCTGACGTCCGCGCATAGTATCGCGCCGAACGAAAGCCCCTAAGGGGCTTTGGTTCGATGTAGGTGACGCAGCACGCTGAAATAGATTGCAATGGGTGTAGAGGCTGCTCAGCGTGTGCAGCCTCGTACAATCGCGTCTGAGCTACTTCTTTTCGACAAAAATCTGTTTGCAGTCTGCGGCACCCGTGTTCTCCGCCGAATGCGTGGCGATGACAGCCACCGCCGTCACCGTTCCAGCCTTCGACTCTCTTTCTGTCGTCTTGCCGTCGGCCGCGTACTGCTTGGTCTTGCAGTCGGTGACGTTATACACAATCGATGGCACGGGGTGGCCGTGCGCCTTGTCGTGAACACCCTTTTTTCTATTGGCCTCGATGACACGGAAATTTGCGTCTTCAAAAATCACCTTATAGACGTCGGGGTCTCCCTTATAAGTGGGTTCGGCCGTTTGGGCCGTCGCACTTGTCACCGCACCAGCGATCATCGCAGCCGCGAACGCGATCGTGATTTTCATTTTAACCTCATAACGATGAAGCCCCCGGCGCAATTGTTGTGCGTTTTCGAATCCGATGTCCAGGGGTTCGGCATTGACGCTTTTCATGTCCGCCTCGGGTCATGCTCGACCGATCCCGCCGGTTTTGTCCGCCGGTTCATGTCCGCTTTGTCCCAAGAGCGACCTTTGGCGCATAGCCCGGATGAACGCAGCGACATCTCGGGAAAGCTTCTCGCCCGATCTAGTCCCGGGTTTCGCTGTGCTCAACCCGGGCTACGCTCACTTCATTTCCGAATGAGGCTTCGGCTTCGCACCCAGCGATTGCCGAGCACGCGCTTGAACTCGGGGTCTTTCATTGGGTTCGTCTTGGTCACGGTTTCGCACCGCTCACCGGAACCACATTCAGACTTGGCTGAACACCACCCTGTGTAGTCCTCACGTGTTGGATTTCCTGCGCCATTGCCACAATCAAGCTTTCTGCGTTGTTGAATACCATCCGAGCATCGCTCTCAAGCAAAACGACGCGCGGGTGCATGATTGTGTTGCGATAGTCATCCTTCATTTAACGAAATTCGGAAATTGCCTTGTCTGACGGCTTTGGCGTTGCGGGGTGCTTGGCCACACACTCGACCGCCACTTCCACCGGCCTGTCACGCTGATCGCGGATAGCCGTTCCGGTTTTGCTAAGTCAATTGTGAATAAATTCCTTGACAACGTGACGCTGCTTTGTTAGCAAGCGCGCATCCTCCCACAACTTCATCCGCGGCGAAGCTCGCCACCGGTGCGTGGCGCGCAGGCGTGCCGCCCCGCTTGCGCAGGCGTGCGGGAAACCGACCCCCCGGATTTTGCATCCATCTCATCCGTTACACCGCAAAGGATCGGCCATGACACCGGAATTGACCGGCGAAGCCTGGGCGCAGGTTCGCCACGACTACGAGTACACCGACCGGCCGGTCGAGGACATCTGCGCCGAGCACGGCATTTCCTCCGGCACGCTGCGCAACCGCATGCGGCGCTGGAGCTGGACGCGGCGGCGCCCGCCGATCCCGCTCCTCGGCCCGCCGCCCGCGCCCGCCCTGCCGGTCGCGACGGCCGCGCCGTTCCCCGCAGCCGCGCCGCAGATAGCAGCCGGCGGCGAGGCGCGCGCGCCGGACCAGCCGGACTTGGTGCAGGATTTGGCGCAGGACGTGGCGCCAGACGTGGCGACGAACATGGCGGACGACGCGGCGATCGTACCGCGGCTGCAAGGCGCGCTCGGCCGCGTGCTTCCCGCGATCGAGGCTGCGGTCGCAACGCTTGCGGCGGCGCCTGCGCATCCGCGCGAGCTGGAGCGGGCCGCCCGCGCGCTTGCGGCGCTGACGCGGACCTTGCGCGAATTGAACGACCTCCTCCGCCAGCATCGGGCGGCGGCGGCCGCCGCCGATCCCGGCGACGACGCGCCGGTGGACCTGGACGCGCTCCGTCGCGAGCTGGCGCGGAGGATCGATGCCCTCGCCGATGCCCACACCCGAGCGACGCTCGGCTGCGCCTCGCCGCAGGAGGTGTGATGCCGGCGGCCGGCGCCGTGATCATCGCGGGTCATCAGCGCGTTTGCGATGGGGAGTAGGGTGGGCCGCCGCAAGTTGCCTCAAAACCGCGTGGGAAGGGGGAGTATGCGCGGCGCGACGGCCCGCTTTTGATGTAGGGTCGCCGCCACGCTTCGCGAGGCGGCCCTGACATGAGGTCGCACCCCCTTGCGAAATCACGACGGCAGATCGCGGCGGCCATGAATGCGCCCTCTCCCCTTGCGGGAGAGGGCTAACGTGAATCCGAAACACGATCAGTTGGGTGAGGGGTCGTGGACTATCGAGAGTCAGTAACCCCTCACCCAGTTCTTGCTCTGTCTACCGATTGAGCTGCCCTCTCCCGCAAGGGGAGAGGGCGCATCAATTCGCGCTGAATGATTTCTTGCCTCGGCGATCGGTCGTGTCTCTTACACGCCCCAGCCGATCAGGGATTGCCCATGAAATCGCGCTTGCCGATCTCGACGCCAAACTGCCGCAGGATGTCGTAGGCGGTGGTGGCGTGGAAATAGAAGTTCGGCAGGGCGTTGCCGAGCAGCAGGCTCTGGCCGGTGAACTCGCGCACATTGCCGTTCGGGAAGGTGATCTTGATCTCCTTGCCCTCGGTGCCGTCGACCTCGTTCTGCTTCACGCTCTTCAGGTACTCGATGGTCTTGGCGACCCGATCCTTGAGCTGAGCGAGCGTTGTCTCGTCGTTGGCGAACTTCAGAAGCTCCTTGCCGGACAGGCGGCCGGCGGCATTGGCGGCATGATCGGTGGCAGCCCGAACCTGGCGCGCAAGATTGAACATGTCGGGCGAGAGCCGCATGTTCAAAAGGTCGGCCTCGTTGATCTTGCGGGCGGTGGCCCAGGCGGCGGCCTTGTCGAGCACCGTGGACAATCCGTTGAGATGCTGAATGAAGACCGGAACGGACACCGAATACATCGAAACCGGCATGGACTTTGACCTCTCGTCGGGTGGCAATTGAAGGGGCTTCAGCCTAGCCTATTCACCGTGACCGCCGCATCCGAATTTTCGTCGGCCGAGATCGAAGCCGGCCGCCTGCTGTTCGCCCAGGAATGGCGCTTTGCCTCGGCCGCGGGGTCGATGGAGTCGCTGCCCAAGGCGCGCGGCCTCGAGATCGCCTTTGCCGGCCGGTCCAATGTGGGCAAATCGAGCCTGATCAACGCGCTGACCAACCGCCACGCGCTGGCGCGCACCTCGAACACGCCCGGCCGCACCCAGGAGTTGGTGTTCTTTGCCGGCGATCCGGTCCTGACCTTGGTCGACCTGCCTGGCTACGGCTACGCCGTAGCCCCTAAGCAGAAGGTCCGGGCATGGACCGACGTGATCCACGCCTATCTGCGCGGGCGTCCCAATCTCGCCCGGGTCTATGTCCTGATCGACGCGCGCCACGGCCTGAAGGACGCCGACAAGCCGGCCCTCGATGTGCTCGGCGAGGCCGCGGTGAGCCATCAAGTCGTGCTCACCAAAATCGATCAGGTGAAGCCGGCCGAGCTTGCGCAACGGACCGCCGAGGTTGCGGCGGCCATGCGTCTGCGGCCCGCCGCGTTCCCGCAAGTGCTCGCAACATCGGCGCGTGACGGCACCGGCATTACGGAACTGCGTGCGGCCATCGCGCGGCTCAAGGCGGAGCGAAAATAACCGGGGCGGGACAATGTTCGCGCGCCCGCACGCCGATTTGGCCCCTCGCCGTTTCGTGGAATGTCGGCTAGAACCAGCGCGCCCGGCGGGCGGCAGCGAGATCATGCGATGAGTGAGACTGGCAAGACATCTCCGCAGGAAGCGGCGCGCATCCTTTCCGAAGCGCTGCCGCACATGCAGCGCTATGACGAGGAGACCATCGTCATCAAGTACGGCGGCCATGCCATGGGCGACGAGGCGGTGGCGCGCTCGTTCGCGCGCGATATCGTTCTGCTGGAGCAGACCGCGATCAATCCGGTGGTGGTGCACGGCGGCGGGCCGCAGATCGAGGCGATGCTGAAGAAGGCCGGCGTGCAGTCGCAGTTTGCCGGCGGGCCTCCGCATCACCGACGAGAAGACGCTCGAGATCGTCGAGATGGTGTTGGCCGGCTCGATCAACAAGCAGATCGTCGGCTTCATCAACGCCGCCGGCGGCAAGGCGATCGGGCTGTGCGGCAAGGACGGCAACATGGTGATCGCCAAGAAGGCGACGCGACGCGTGGTCGATCCCGACTCGAACATCGAGAAGGTGGTCGACCTCGGCTTCGTCGGCGAGCCGGACAAGGTCGATACCACGGTGCTCGACACCGTGCTCGGCCGCGATCTGATCCCGGTGCTGGCGCCGGTGGCGGCCGCAGCCGACGGCGGCAGTTTCAACGTCAACGCCGACACGTTCGCCGGCGCGATCGCCGGGGCGCTGAAGGCCAAGCGCTTTCTGCTGCTGACCGACGTGCCGGGCGTGCTCGACAAGTCGAAGAAGCTGATCGACCAGATGTCGGCGGCGGACGTCCGGCGGCTGATCGCCGACGGCACCATCTCGGGCGGCATGATCCCCAAGGTCGAGACCTGCCTCTACGCACTCGAGCAGGGCGTCGAGGGCGTCGTTATCCTCGACGGCAAGGTGCCGCATGCGGTGCTGCTCGAGCTGTTCACCGATCACGGCGCCGGCACGCTGATCCACCGCTGACCGGCTGGCCCCGGCGGTCCATTCCACCGTGCAACCACCTCCCCCCACCCGGATCGCGCTGTCGCGCGATCCACCCTCCCCCGCTGGCGCGGAGGAGGGATGGGGGCCGCTGCGCGGAGCCATGCTGCGATAACCGCTCTACGGCGGCGACGAATCAAGCTGAGGTGCGGACGCAGACACGTTTATCCCTCCCCGCAGGGGAGGGTGGCCGAGCGGAGGCGACAGCCGAGCGAGGTCGGGTGGGGTTTTTGTCCAAAGCCCCCCACCGGGGAGAGGGAGCGCGCCCGCATTCGCAGCCACCGCTTCCGTTGAAGACAAGCGTGCGTAGCTGGCTCTCCCCTATTGACTCATGCTCGTTATTTTCCGATATTTCTGTTATGACGGAAATTACAGAAATTGACGAAAAGAGCCGCCCCCGTGTCCTGCCGCCGGCGGTCGAGAACTTCGTGCTGCAGTGGGGCGACATGGGGGGCAAATGGGGCGTGAACCGATCGGTCAGTCAGATTCACGCCCTGCTCTATCTCTCTGAGCGCCCTCTCACCGCCGAGGACATCGCCGAAATGCTCGGGCTCGCGCGCTCGAACGTGTCCAACTCGATCAAGGAGCTGCAGGCCTGGAACCTGATCCGCCGAGTGCCGATCAAGGGCGACCGGCGCGAGCACTTCGAGGCCGAAACCGACGTGTGGGAAATGTTCACGCGCATCGCGCTCGGCCGCAAGGAGCGCGAGATCGATCCCGCGGTCGCCGCGCTGCGCGCCTGCGCCGCGGAGGCCAAGGGCGATCCCAAGGTTCATCCGGTGGCGAACCAGCGGCTCCAGGCCATGCTCGGATTTGTCGAGGCGTTGGATCGCTGGAGCGCGCAGATGTCGACCGTGCCGAAGTCGCAGCTTGCGGCGCTGATGCGGCTCGGCGCCAAGATCGTCAATCTGCTTTCGTTCGGGAGACGCAAGCCATGAGACGACAACGTCTCGGCCGCGTGGCGATGGAGTGGGCGATGATGCTGGAGCGCATGACCAACGACGTCGTGGACGACGTCCGAACGGAAAGCGACGAGGCGCTCGGCGACCTGCGCTTTCGGGCGCTGATGCCGGACGAGGAATGGGCAAGCCTGCCGCTGCCGATTCGCCGACGCTTCTCCAAACGGCTCGCTGGCGGTCGAACCATTGTGTACACGGGCGAGATCCTGGAAACGCGAATGAGCCGGGCCGGCTGGTGCCTTGCGCAGCTGGCGCGGTTGATCGGCGCCCCGCTGCCGACCTCGACCGATTCGCGCGTCCCGATGGTCGTCAGCGTCACCGAGGACCTCGCCGGTGGTGGCCAGATCTGGACCAGACTTTGCGCGCGTCGCGACGGCTTCCCGCAGATCATCAACTCATCCAAGCGCTTCGCGGGGCCAACCGGAATCGAGGAGTATCTCGGCTTCGGCATCAGCATCGCCATGACCATCCATGCCCGCGATGGCGTGCTGGTGTTTAGGAGCGGCTGCTACTGCCTGCAAATGTTCGGGCGGCGGATCGTACTGCCGGCCTGGCTGCGGCCGGCCGAGATGACCGTAACCCATGCCGAACTGGGCGGCGGTCGCTTCATCTTCACGCTGGACGTCCGCCACCCTCGCCTTGGCCGCTTGATCAGCCAATCGGCCGCGTTCCGCGAGGCGACGACGATATGAGCGTCGGGCCAGCCAAGCGGCGCGCCGGCCCGGCCGGCGGCCCAGCGCCTTGCCCTGCATTCTCCCGGTAGCAAGACCGCGAGCGAAGCCCTAACCTCGCCTCCCCGTCCGCCCCCGGAAATTGCAGTGACCTCCCCACCCCCGCCTGCCGCATCCAACAGCCTTTTCGATCTCGGCCCCGGCATGGTCGCGGCCTCGACGTTCGCCGTCAGCAACGTGCTGAGCAAGATCGCGATGGGATCCGGCGCTGACGTGCTGACGTTGTCGTTGTTTCGCGGGCTGGTGGGCGTCGCGATGCTGTTCCTGTGGCTTCGCTACGCGGTGACCGTGCCGCCGCACACGCCGCGGGCGCGCTGGATATCGCTCGGCATCGGCGTGCTGTTCGCGGGCGTGGTGTTCGGCCTGTTCGCGTCTTTCCGCGAGGCCACCGTCCCGATCGGTATCCTGACGTACTTCGTTTATCCGCTGGTCACCGGCATCCTCGGCGCGCTGCTCGGCATCGAGCGCCTGAGCTGGCAGGGCGCAGCCGCAGCGCTCGCGGCCTTCCTGGGGCTCGCGCTGCTGATCGGCGCCCATCCGCAAGAGCTGGCGCTCGCAGGATTGGCGTTTGCGCTCGGCGCCGCGGCCTGCCGAACCGCGATCCTGCTGATCACCCGCTCCACGCTGTCCAACAGCGATCCGCAGGTCACCACCTGGTACACGCTGCTGAGCTCGACCGCGGTGTTCGCGCTGATCGCGCTCGCGACCTGGAACTGGCAGGGGCCGCAGACCGCCGCCGGATGGGCCGCGATGTGCTTCGTCGGCGTGGGCACCACCATCGGCGTGCTGACGCTGTTCGTCTCGATCAAGCGCATCGGACCATTCCGCAGCGCACTGATCATGAACCTCGAACCGCTGCTCTCGACCATCCTCAGCGCGCCAGTGCTGGGCGAGGTGATCACGCCCGTCCAGGCGCTCGGCGGCGCGATCATGCTGGCCGCCGTGGTGGCGTTTCAACTCCGGCGCTGACGCGATTAACGGGCTTGCCGTGGAGAACATTCGACGCGTTCTGGTGGCCGGCGGCGGTGTCGGGGGGCTAACAACCGCCGCCTCGTTCGCGCGGCGGGGTGTGGAGGTCGTCCTGATCGAGCGGCGGCCGGCCTTCGACATTCCGGGAGTAGGACTTGGACAGCCCGCGAATGCACTGCGCGTGTACGACACGCTCGGCGTGCTCGACGAGATTCTCGCGACCGGCTTCAGCTACGACCGCATGTTTCTGTTCGACCCGCAACGGCGGCTGATCGTGGAGCATAAGTTCCTGCTCGGCGACGACCGGGTACCGGCCTTTTGCGCGCTGTCGCGTCTGCAGTTGCACGAGATCTTGTTGGGGGCGGCCGAACGCGCCGGCGTCGACGTGCGCCTCGGCGTGTCGGTCAGCAAGATTTTGGAGGATCGCGACCGCGTCAGCGTGGAACTTTCAACGGGCGAGCAGCAGACGTTCGACCTTCTGGCGGGATTCGACGGCATCCGCTCCACCACCAGGCAACATCTGGTCGGAACGGCCTTTATGCCGCGCTTTTCAGGCTACGGCGCCTGGCGGGTGCAGGCGCAGCGGCCGCACTTCGTGCGCGCGATGGAGTTCCTGCAGGGAGTCGGCAGCAAGACCGGGGCGATGCCGCTCAACAACGACATCATGTACCTGTTCCATATCCGTCCCGAGGCCCCCGACGCCGACTTCACCGGGCAGGATCAAGCGCGCCTGTTTAAGGAGCGTCTCGCTCAGTACGGCAGCTACGTCGCCGAGATCGCCGCAAGCCTGAACAGCGACTCCGACATCGTGTACAGCCCGATCGAGCCTCTGATGCTGCCCTGGCCGTGGTTCCGGGGCCGGGTGGTAATCGGCGGCGACGCTGCGCACACCGTCGCGCCCCATCTCACGCAGGGCGCCGCCATGGCGGCGGAGGACGCCTTGGTGCTGGTGCGCGAGGTGCTGAACGACGACGTTCCAATCGACGCCCGGCTGATGCGCTACTCGATGAAGCGCTATCCACGCTGCGCTTTCGTCTACACGTTCTCCGGCCAATGGCTCCACGATGAGCAGTCGGTGCGGACCGCGGCCGACCTGGAAGCGGCGCGAGCGGAATTGATGCTGAACGCGTCGGTGCGAATCGGTGTGAGCGATCGCATTCTCAACGAACCGATATGAGGCGCGCGAGGTTGTCAAACCGATCTTGATCGGCAGGTCAAGCTTTGTGCAAAGCGTCCGTGCCGGTTCAAGTCCATGGTGGCCTAGTGTGGCGGTTCGGAAGTCCGCATCATTCTTGCAGCGAGTCCGAAATGCGGACTTCCGAACCAAAGCCACACTAGATCAATAAATTGCTAGTGTCCCTCGATTCCGAAGTTCGCAAACGAGGGTGCCGCACAATGATGCGAACTTCGGAATCGGGACACTAGCGTCCCGGACGGGCGCAAGAGCGCGGGCTTGCCTCGACCTTCGTGCTACAGTGCCCTTCACAAGGAGAGGTCGATGGGCAGCGATCGCGTCAAAGTCGGTATCGTCGGGCTCGGGCGCTGGGCCAAGGTGCTGGCGCGCGCCGCGAGCGCGTCCGAACAGCTTGAGATCGTTGCAGGCTACAGCCGCTCCGAGCAGAGCCGAGCCGCGTTCGAGCAGGAGTTCCGCATTCGCTCGGTGCCGGAGCTGGCCGTCCTGCTGGCCGATCCACAGATTGCGGGTGTGATCCTGACCGTGCCGAACGAGCAGCATCTGCCGCTCGCGCGCGAGGTCGCTGCGGCCGGCAAGCACGTCTACACCGAGAAGCCGATCGCAAGCTCGCTCGAAGAGGGCCTCGCCATCGAGGCGCTGGAAAAAACGCACGGCATCAGCGTCACCGTCGGCCACAGCGCGCGCCTGATGGCCGGCATCCGGACCATCGCCAAGGCAATCGAGGCCGGCGAACTGGGCCGGGTCGGCTTCCTCGAAGCGAACTTCTCCAATGAACGCGCGCTCGAACTCACGCCGAAAGCGTGGCGCTGGTATCGCGACCGCGCGCCGGGCGGGCCGCTGTCGCAGCTCGCGATCCATCAGTTCGACGTTTTGCACTGCCTCGGCGGCGAGATCGTCGAGGCGAGTTCGTTTGCCTCCAAGCTGTCGCCAGTCGGCGCCGAAGTGGACGACCAGTCGATGACGGTGCTGCGCTTTGCCGACGGCAAGATCGGCTACGTCGGATCGTCGTGGACATCGCCCGGCGTGTTCTGCGTGCGGGTGTTCGGCTCGAAGGGACTGATGCACTACGAGATCGACTTCGGAACATGGGATACTCCGGAAAAGCTCCACCAGACCTCGACGCTCTATATCCAGCGCGGCAAGGACGGCTACGGCAAAAGGGAAATGCTGGAGGTGCCGCCGAGCGACATGTTCAGGGCCGAACTCGACATGTTCGCGGATTGCTGCCGCACGAACAAGGCGGGCGAGCTCAATGCTCGCAACGCCAACATCGCGTTGGCGGTGGTGTACGCCGGGCTCCGCTCGATCGAGCGGCAGGGCCAGGCGGTGCGCATCGCCGACGTGATCGCCGACGCCCACCAACGGCTGGCGGAGGGAAGCCGCCATGTTGCCTAGCCGCTATTTCGCCGACCTGACGCAGCCCGAGATCGCGGCCCAGCTCAAGACGAACCCGCTGGTGATCCTGCCGTGCGGCAGCGTCGAGCAGCACGGCCCGCATCTGCCCACCGGGACGGACACGCTTGCCGCCAACGTGATCGCGCACGCGGTCGCCGAGCGCATGGACGGGCTGGTGCTGCCGGCGACGCCGTTCGGCGTGACGCCGATGCACATGCCCTATGAGGGCACCATCACGCTGTCGCCGGACACCTATATGCGGGTGCAGACCGAGACCTGCGTCTCGACGGCGAAGCACGGCGCGAAGCGCCTGATCATCATCAACTGGCACGAGGGCAACATTCCTTCGCTCGCGATCACAGCCGAATCGCTGCACCGCGACCACGGCATGAGCGTGCTCACCGTGCAGGCCTGCTATGTCGCGGAGGAGCTCTACGGCCATTCCAGCGGCGGGCTGACCCACGGCGGCGAGATCGAGGCGCTCGCGGTGCTGGCACATCGGCCCGACCTCGTGCACCTCGATCGCATCGACTATTCGTCCGATCACAGCCACGGCCACCGCATGGACAAGCTGCGCAGGACCCGCGCCTACCAGCCGGTGCTGACCGACATCCGCTCGATCGCTCCCACCGGCTGGTTCGGCAGCCCACAGCACGCCACCGCCGAGAAGGGCCAGCGCATGCTGATCGACATCGCCGACGCCATCGCCGAGAGGCGCGTGACATTTTCCGGCCAGCTCGACGCGGTGCAGGGCGGCACCCGCGAGATCAAGCAATTGCGGCAGGTGGGTTGATGGCGCGGCTCCTGAAACAATCCGAGGCAAAGAAGCTCGGCCTGCCCGGCCGCACCTCGCTTGAGCCGGTGTCGGGCGAGATCGGCTCGCGCTCACGTTCCGCATCGCCGAGATCGCGGTGCCCAAGCCCGGCGACCCGCCGCGCGGCCCGCACCTGCATCGCGGCTTCGAGGAATGCATCTACGTGCTCAAGGGCACCGGCGTGACGGTCGCCGAGAGCGGCGAGATTCCGATCAAGCCGGGCGATATCGTGCTGATCCCGCCCAACGAGAAGCACATGACGCGCAACACCGGCAGCGAGCCGCTGGTGCTGCTGTGCTTCTTCGCCGAGCCCAACGTCACGCTCGGCACCACCGAGTTCAAGAGCTTCTGAGCGCGAGCCAAAGCGAGGCTATCGCAGGGATGACGGCGGCAAGCCATTGCGATAGGCAGGCATCATGACCCATCGCGTCCTCTGCCTCCGCCCGCAAGCCGACTTCACGCGCGTCGATGCGCCGGCGCCGGAAGCGTTCGAGGTGGCCTATCACCCGCCGGGCGATCCGCGGGTAGCAGCCCTGATGAAGCTCAGCACGGCGCTGGTGATCCCGGCGGTCGGACCGAAGCTCGCGCCCGACCTGTTTGAAGGCACCGCGCTCAAGCTCGTCCAGGTCACGGGCGCCGGCGTCGACCGGCTCGATCAGGCCACCCTCACCCGGCTCGGCATCCCGGTCGCCAACGTACCGGGAGGCAGCAACAGCGCGGTGTCGGAATACGTCGTTACCGCTGCTTCGATGCTGCTGCGGCGCTTTGCGTTCGCCGATGCCGAGATCAAGGCCGGTCACTACACGGCGTTTCGCGCCCACATGATCGCGGACAATCTCGCCGGCATCGAAGGCATGTTGGTCGGCCTGATCGGATTCGGCACCATCGGCCGCGCAGTGGCGCACGCGTTCCGGCGGACCGGCGCGAGCATCTGCTACTTCGATCCGGCGCCGGGCGACCTTACCTTTGCGGCGGCGCTGGGCGCGCGTTCGATGACACTCGACGAACTCCTGGGTACCGCCGACGTGGTGCCGGTTCACGTACCGCTGAATGAGACAACGCGTAATCTCATCGGCGAGCGCGAACTGGCACGCATGAAGGCCGGTGCAATCCTGATCCAGGCGTCGCGCGGCGGTGTCGTCGACGAGGAAGCGCTCGCGGCAGCTCTGACCTCCGGCCATCTCGGCGGCGCAGCGGTTGACGTCTTCTCGACCGAACCGCCGCCGCCCGACAATCCTCTGCTCAGTCTTTCCGGCGAGGCCGCCCGCCGGCTGTTGCTCACGCCGCACATCGCAGGCGTCACACGGCAGGCGTCGGCGTTCCTGTTCCGCTCGGCCTGGAACAACGTCGAACGTGTGTTGATTCAGAAACAGCCGCCGGAAAATCGTGTCTATTAGGCATCAGGCGCTCGCCTTGCCCCGATCTATCCACTAGTAAGGCGCCGATTGAGGCCATTTGACGCGCGTTGTGAACGATCCGTGGCGGCTGTCTGCTTGCGGCGCGGCGGAAAACGAGCAAAAATTCGCACGAATTCCGATCTCATCAAGGCGGTCGGGGTTAGACAGGGGGCAATTGGAAGCGATGGGCCGAACCGTTCGTCTCGTTCTTTGGTCTGCGATCATGCTGGTGGGCATAGCGCTCGCTCAGCCGCTGCTCCCGGCGGCAACGAACCTGCACGGTAGTGCGCTGGCGCAGATGCTGCCGGACGAGCTGATGGCCAAGAATCTGGGCTCGAAGGAAGAGCGGATGAAGAAGTCCTCGATCGACGGCCCCGGGATGGCGTCGCTCGGCCCCAACGACCCGCAGTGGTGCCGGCCATGTCACCTCAACCATGACAAGGTCCGGGCCTCGAGGGGCAGGCACGGCCCGCGCAGCACGAAAACCGCCGCCACCTCTGCCGCGACTGCCGCCTCCGCGAGCGCCGCCGCCCCCGCCGTCACCTCCGCGCCCAAGACCAGCAAGAGGTCGGCGACCATGCTGGACGGCACCTTGGCTCGCTAAACTAGCGCCAACAAACCACAGCCGTCATCGCCGGGCTTGACCTAGCGATCCATCCTTTTCGCGAAAACGATGGACCCGCGGGTCAAGCCCGCGGGCGACATTGTTTGCGTAGCAACCGCGCTGCGTCCCTAAGCGGGATGGCCGGTTTCGAACTCGACGCGCGCGAAAACGGCGCCGCGGCGCTACAGCGTCTCGGCGAAGAAGTCCCGCATCAGCATGTAGGACGTGCGGCAGAGCTTCTCGTCGTACTGCGTCGCCGCCGGATTGTTGGCGGTCGGGTCGCAGAACGAATGCACGCCGCGGCCGAACGTCACAATATGCCAATCGACCTTGGCCTTGGTGAGTTCGTCTTCGAGCGCGTCCATCATCGGCTTCGGCGTCACTGGATCGGCGCGTCCGTGGATCGCCAGCACCCGCCCCTTGATGTTGCAGGGCGTGCCGGCCACCACCGGATTGGGATTGGTGACGTGGAACACCACCACCGCCTTGAACTTCGCGCCGGCCCGCGCCTGTTCGAGTGCGAAGCCACCGCCCGCGCAATAGCCGATGGCAGCGGTCTTGGAGGTATCGGCGACCCCGAGTTTGTCGGCCTCCGCGAGTAGCGTGTCATAGGCCTTGGCACCACAGGCGACGGTGAAAGCGAGGTCCTTGTGCACGGCGGTCATGCCGGCCCGCAACTGGTCCGGCGTCTTCGGCTTGTCGCCATAACCCTTGCCGAACATGTCGGCCATCAGCACGACGTAGTCCTTGCCGGCGACATCGCGCGCCATCGCGATGGTATCGGGGGACACGCCCTTCCAGTCCGGCTGCATGAAAATGACCGGACGTTTCCCCTTGGTGCTGTCGTCATAGACAACCAGCCCCTCGAACTCTTTGCCGTTCACCTGGTACGGCACCTTCTTCTCGGCCATTGCGTTCTCCTTGCGGTTTCGATCTTTGCTCTCGGGAAAGGTTATTTCTGCTCCGCGTTCGCGGCCTTGGCGACCGGCCCCCAGCGCGTCACGTCCTCCTGAAGCTGCTTTGCAAACTGCTCCGGGGTGGCGGCGATGAGGTCATAGCCTAGCGTCTTGACCCGCTCTTTCATGTCCGGCGTGCCAAGGATGGCGATGATCTCGTCATGTAACTTTTGCACGACCTTGGCGTCGAGGCCGGCCGGCCCCAGCAGCCCCGCCCAGTTGCCGACTTCGAAACCCGGCAGGCCCGAACTCGTCCATGGTCGGCAGTTCGGGCATCAGCGCCGAACGCTTCTTCTCTGCCATGGCGATCGGCCGCACGCGATCCGACCTTTCCGCGGTCAGGCTCGGCACGCTCGCAAACAACGCCTGCACCTGCCCGCCCATCAGATCGATCAGCGCAGGGTTCATGCCCTTGTTGGGAACATGGACCATGTCGATCCCGGCCATGGACTTGAACAGCTCGGCCGCCAGATGCGAGGCGCTGCCGACGCCGGCCGAGCCATAGCTGAGCTTGCCCGGGTTGGCCTTTGCGTACGCGATGAACTCGGCAAGCGACTTGGCCGGAACCGAGGCATGCACCACAAGCGCGTACGGGCTGATCGCAACATTGACGATCGGAGAAAAATCCTTCGCGAGATCGTACGGCGGCGTCTTGGCGACCACGACAGACAACGACAAACTCGAGGGCGTGTAGAGCAGCGTCGCGCCGTCGTTCGGCGAGGCGATCACCGCTTTGCTGCCGATGACGCCAGCCGCGCCGGGCCGGTTCTCCACCACAAACTGCTGGTTGAGCCGCTCACCGAGCCGTTGTGCCAGCAGCCGAGCCATCACGTCGACCCCGCCGCCCGCGGCAACGGGAACGACGATGCGGACCGGCTTGTCCGGATAGTCTGCCTGCGCCGGAGCCCCGAGCAGCAGAAGCAGACCGGTCGCCACCGCAAACTTTCGCACCATGGCCGCCCTCCTTTGGGCTATTGTCAAAGACCTATTGCCGTCGCGCAAGCCGATGGCGGGCCGTTCGCCCGAATTCGCGGAGACCGGAGCGGATGACCTGCGGCATGCCTGCCTTGTTGCGCGTGTGCCGCTCACTGATCGCGGCCCTGGCGACGATCGTAACAATTGCAACCCAGCCGACGGCAGCGCAGACCAAGACCGACCTGCAACTCGTGCTGGCGGTCGATGCCTCCGGCAGTGTCAACGACACCCGCTTCGAGTTGCAGAAGCAGGGCTACGCCGCGGCGTTCCGCAATCCGCGCGTGCTCAACGCCATCCGCTCGCGTCTCGACCCAGTCGATCGCGGTCACCATGGTGCAGTGGACCGGCCCGGCGCTGCAGATCCAGGTGGTGCCCTGGACGCTGATCAAGGACCAGGCCTCGATCGAGGCGTTCGCCGACGGCGATCGAACAGACGCCGCGGCAACTGTTTTCCGGCGGCACCTCGATCAGCGGCGCCATCGACCACGCGATGCTGCTGATGCCGACGAGCCCCTATCAAGGCTTCAAGCGCGTCATCGACATTTCCGGCGACGGCTCCAACAACCGCGGCCGCGACGTCGTGAGTGCGCGCGACGACGCGGTGCGCGCCGGCGTCGTCATCAACGGCCTGCCGATCCTCTCGCTCGAGCCCGATCTCGACCGCTACTATTTCGACCGGGTGATCGGCGGGCCGGGCTCGTTCGTGGTGGCGGCGGCGAACTTATGAGACCTTCGCCGAGGCGGTGTTGCGCAAGCTGATCCTTGAGATCGCGGCCTTGCCGGACGCCACGCTGACTTGTAAAGTGCCGCGCCGACATTGCGTTGGCACCAATGCCAGGGAGAAAACACGTGAGGATCGTCGATCTCGAGCCGCGACCTTTACCATCGCACGCCGACCTATCCCGGGCCAGCCGCCCATCATCCACGGAGTTTGGAAGACCCACGAGGAGGCGTTTGCCGAATCCGGCAACGTGCAGGGCAACAGCGTGATGTTCTTCTCGATGCCGGACCACGGCGGCACCCACATCGATGCGCCGCGCCATTTCGGCAAGACCGGCACGCCGATCGACGAGTATCCGCTTGAGAATTGCATCGTGCAGGGCATCTGCCTCGACCTGCGCCACATTGCGCCGAAGGCGGAGATCACGCCGGCCGACCTGGAGGCGGCCGTCAAGGCGTCGGGCGTCGCCGATTCCCGAAGAAAGGCACGGTGCTGCTCTGCACCGGCCACCACGCGCGCACCTTTCCGACCGCGGCCTACTCGACCGACAACTCCGGGCGTCAATGTCGCCGCGACCGAGTGGCTGGCGAAGCAGGGCATCGTGCATTTCGGCATCGATTCGATGCGGCCGGGGCCGATCGGCGTGGTCAACTCGCTGGTGCACAAGGCCTGCCTCGAACTCGACATCACGCACATCGAGAGCCTGTGCAATCTCGAGGCGCTGATCGGCAAGGGCGAGTTCCAGTTCATCGGCCTGCCGCTGAAGTGGCGCGGCGGCACCGGCTCGCCGATCCGCGCGGTGGCGGTGTTCCAGTAAGCCGTCAACTGCGACACCGCGCGGTTACGGATTGTCCCGTACTGTGGTAAATCTGAGTTCGTAGCGGGGTGAGAAACGTGGCTCCAGCGGAATCCCAGACGCTGTCCGCCGAGCACCACCGACCGCGGTCGTGGGTCGGCCGAGCGAGTTGGCTTGTCCTGGCTGCAACGGTCGTCGGGACCTTTGCACTTACATATGCTGGTGTGTCTGTGTGGCGGGCCTATTTCGGCCCAGTGGCATGCTTCGACGAGCACACCGGCCGGCCGATCAAGTGGTTTGTGATCGACCCGCGCGGCCAAGTCATCCTGTACGACAGCCCTGGGTCCAACCGATCGGGCGTTGCGAGAAGACCCGTGACGGCAGACATCTGCCGCATCCAGCAGGCCCAGACGCAGGGCGTCAGGCCGCGCCAAATCGTCGACGATCCGCAGACCGTGAAGTTTTTCGATGATGTCACCGGGGAGCCGCGCGTGTGGTACGCAATGCGCCCGGACGGGCACATCGATCTGTTCGATGCCGAAGGCACGCACCCCGAGTTCGGCGAGCAGCTCGCGCCCATCAGCGCGGACGTCATCCAGCAAGTCATCAAGAACGCGCGAACCGTCGCGGCCGCGAGGCAGGCCTGGAACCAACAGACCCAAGGCGCCAAAGCAGCCGAGATCTCACAGACCGAAGCCGACAACCAGATTCAGGCTCAACAGGCACAAGCCGTCCAACCGGCCGAGACCCAGTCGACCCAAGCCGGCAATCAGGTCCAGACCCAGCAGACCCAAAATGTCGCCAGCCTGGCGGGCGAGCAAACGGTCGCTCCGGCAAGACCCGCGCGACCGTCGCCGTTGATGGAATTGTTCGGGACCCGCGGCTACATGGACGGCGCCGTGATCCTCGGAGCCATACCGGCGCGAACCGACGATGTTTCGATCCGCGCGGCAAAGGAGGTCGCCACCGCGGTCGCCACCAGTTTGCAGATCAAGGGCATCAAGGTCGATGAATTCCGGCCGAAGGTCTACACATCAGGCCATTTCGACACGTTGCTCGGGGGAGACGCGTCGGCGTTGTCGGAAGCAGGGCTCGCGCAGAAGATGCGAGCCGCGGTGCTGATGACGGTGGATGCGACGTGCCGTCCGCCGGCTGGGACTTCGGGCATCGTGAGCTGCACGCTCCTCGTGCAGCAGCGCGTCATCGGTCCGAGCGGCCAGGCCGTCACCCGGCAATGGACGCAAGTCGGCGCCGGACCGAGCCCGGAACTGGCAACCACTCGCGCGGCCGAATTGCTGGTGGCACGCAACAGCGACTGGCTGAACGGCGCCTGACCATCTCCGGCTACTTCGTCATCCGCACGTTGACGGTGCGGCCCATGCCCGCGCAATCCTCGTCGGTCTTCAAGCCCGCCGCATGGATGCCGTGGGCGGCGAGCTCCTCGTCGCTGCTCCTCGGTGTCGCCGGTGACGCCGACCGCGCCGATCACGGCGCCGTCGCTGTCGCGGATCAGGCGGCCGCCGCCCTCCGGGAAAATCCGGTCGTCGCTCGCCGCGATCAGGTAGCGCATGAACACCGGCTTCTCCTCGTTGCGGACGCGCACGAGGCTTGAGGAGCGGCCGAGCGACAATGCCGCGTAGGCCTTGCCGTAGGCCATCTCGAACCGGCTCATGGAGGAGCCATCCTCCTTCTGGAACGCCTTCACGACGCAACCCGGCTCCACGACCACCACGCTCAGCGGCCGCAGGCTCTGCTCGGCGCCGCGCTTGAGGATGGCTTCGATGATGCGGTTGGCCTGTTCGAGCGTGATGGCTGTCATTGGCTAAGCTCCTGCCGGTGCGAGTTTTGCGCCGCCATGTTATTTCAGCGCAAGCGATTTCGCATGGCCCCACGATTTCGATCCGCATGCTGCATTCCGGACGGCCGCACTAGCGGCCGCGTTCTGCGCGCTTGCCGGGCCGGCCCGCGCGGACCTGCAAATCTGCAGCCGCATGAGCTACGTGGTCGAGGCCGCGCTTGGGATCGAGGACAAGGGGGCGGTCGCAACTCGCGGCTGGTTCCGCATCGATCCGGGCCAGTGCCGCGCGGTGCTCCAAGGCAACCTCGAGGCCGAGACGCTCTACATCCACGCCCGAGCGCTTGCGATCTACGGCGCCTCGCCGCTGCCGCAGAGCGGGCATGCCGACCTGTGCGTCGCCAAGGACAATTTCGTGCTGGCGGCGCGCCGCACCTGCGCGCCGCGGCGGCAGATCGCTCGCCCGTTTCACGACGGTGCGGCCCTCGCAGACCGAGCAGGGGCTCGATCGCCTACCTCGCCGAGGACGCCGAATACACCGACGAGCAGGCGCGCGACGCCGGCATCCAGCGGCTGCTGGTGATCGCCGGCTATGACGCGACCCCGATCGACGGCATTCGCGGCGGCAAGACCGACGCGGCGCTGACGCCAAGTTCTTCCAGGACAACAAGCTCGGCAACGACGCGCGGCCGGGCGGGCGCGATTTCTTCGACCTCGCTGATCGCTGCGGCGCAACGGCCGGACGGCACCGGCTTCGCCTGGTGCAACGAGACCGCGCATGTGGTGATGGCGGCGCTCGGCGTCGAGGACAAGGGCGCCGTGACGACGCGCGGCTGGTACCGGATCGAGCCCGGCAAATGCCTGCGGCCGGACCTGCAGGGCCAGCCGCGCCGGCTGTTCAGCTTCGCCGAAGCGGTCGGCGGCGACGGCCAGCCGTTGAAGGCCGCCGACCGGCCGATCGGCCTGGGGCGGCGAGACCATCCTGTGCACGCGCAACGTCAAGTTCGAGCTGAGCGATCACAAGGACTGCACCGATCAAGGGCCTGACCGCCTCGGGCTTTGCCACCGTCGAGCTGCGCCGGGCGCTCCGCAACCACGATCAGGCTGAAGTGACCACCGCCTGCGATCCGAGGCATCTTGCGCGCCGCGACCAGACGGTGCAAGCGTCGCGTCATGAGCGCGATACCGCTCCGAGAAGCCCTCGCCGCGCAATTTGCCGACGGTCGAGACCTGGGTGTTCGATCTCGACAACACGCTCTATCCGCACGACCTCAATCTCTGGCAGCAGATCGACGTCCGCATCCGGGACTATGTCGTCGGACTTTCTGCGCGTCACCGCGCGAGGAAGCGTTCGCGGCTGCAGAAGGACTACTACCGGCGCTACGGCACCACCATGCGCGGCCTGATGGCCGAGCACGGCATGCGCCCGGACGACTTCCTCGAATTCGTGCACCAGATCGACCACTCCCCGCTCGCTGCCCAATCCGGCGCTCGGCGCCGCGATCGAGCGGCTTGCCGGGCCGCAAGCTGATCCTGACCAACGGCACTCGCAAGCACGCCGAAGCGGTCATGCAGCGGCTCGAAATCGATCAGCATTTCGAGGACGTGTTCGACATCGCCGCCGCCGATCTCGATCCCAAGCCGCTGCCGCAGGTCTACGACCGTTTTCTCGCCCGCCATGGCGTCGATCCGCGCCGCGCGGCCATGTTCGAGGACCTGGCGCGCAACCTCGAAGTGCCGCACGCGCTCGGCATGACGACGGTGCTGGTGGTGCCGGAGAGGCAGCGCGCGAGGTGTTCCGCGAGGACTGGGAGCTTGAGGGCCGCGACGCGCCGCACGTCAATCACGTCACCGACGATCTGGCGGGGTTTCTGCCGAGCCAATTGCTGGCGATAGCAGATCCGAGTCTGTCAGCGCTTCTTGATTTCGGTCTCGATCTTGTCGGTCGCTTCGCTCATCGACGCGGCGATCGATCGTTCGACCGTCTTGCGGCGCGCGGGATTGCTGACCAGTCCCGCGAGCTCCAGCATGGCGAGCCCGACCAGAAGGTCACGCCGCTCCGGCGCCAACCCGGTCAGGCCAATCCGATCGACACGCGGCGGGACCGGCTTGGGCGGGCTGGCCCGGTATCCATGACCATCCGCCGCCGCCATAGATCACGCCGCCGATCAGGATTGCAGCGATTGCGTCCCATCGATTGAAGTCACGATGGCTCAAGTACCCGATAATGCGTTTCAGATCGGGCATCACGCCGATCCGATCGTTCGTCGGCACATTGCTACACGTGTTCAGCGCGTGATCGGACAGCAGCGCCCGCAACGTCGATGTGCTGAGCACCGTGGCCAAGATGCTTGGCGGCCCAGGACTGCAGCAGCACGGCAGCGCCCGCGACAATGGCGGTCGCGCCCGACGCGCCGCCGAAATTCAGCATGTAGGAGTTTTGCGGGGTATTGCCGATGGTCGTGAACCCGAAGCCTCCACAGGTGGCAATGTTCTCGCCCCAGGCGTAGCAATCGACCCGGCTGCCGTAGTTGGCGAACCACATGCGCTGATGCGGCACGGCCGAGGTCGCAGAGGCGACCATGATGGCACCGCAGTCCTTGAAATCAGGCGTGGCGCGGTTGAGAACGAACTTGCCGGCGCTGTTGGTAAAGGCGTCGAGGTTGGATCCACCCTTGTGGGGAGTGTCCGGCTTTTTGCAGTTGTTGCCAGCTGGCTCCACCACCGTGATGCCCATGCTGGTGGCCGCCTTGATCAGATCGAACACCAACGGATCCACCTCCGCCGGCACCCAGCCGAACTTCGACACCAGTCGCAGCCGTCGTCTCGATCAGCAGGACATCGCCCGCCTTCATCTGCGCGATTGCCGACACGATCGCGCTCGCCGTGCTGTAGAAGTGCGATTGATCCGGAGGCGCGTTCGGCGGCGCACCGGGCAGGTCGAACCACTGGCTCACGACCCGAAGCGAAGCGTGCGGCGCGATGCCGACAATGCCCCGGTCGTTGTCGACCGCTGCAACGATACCCAGCACGGCGGTGCCGTGATTTGCCCAGAACGGATCGAACGCCCCTGACCCGATCACCGGGATGGACGCCGGCAGGTCCTGATGATCGAGAATCCAGCCCTGTTCGAGGTCGACAAGACTGATGCCGCTGCCGTCGGTGCTTGCCCAGGCATAGGACGCGTCGATCCCCGCCGGTGCGGCGGACAGATAGCCCTGGTTGGGGCTGAGCGGATCATCCACCGCGTGGACCGGTGGCGGGACCGGGCCACTATCGACGTAGGCGAGCTCGACATGCGGCCATGCGGCAACCGCCCGCGCAACGCTCTCTGCGTCGACCGCGGGCGGGACGATGACGGCAAAATAGGATGCGAGCCGCAACGGCGTCCCCGCAGCAACCGCACGCTGCTCGATGCTTTCAAGCGTGCCCGCATCGAGCGTCGCAAAGTACGGTCTCAGCGCGACGCCCGGAAACTTCGCCCGCAAGGACTGCCACGCGTCACCGTGCGACCTGGCATGCTCTGCCTCGGCCGCGATGGAATGCGGCAAACGCACATCGGGCACAAACTTGATGAGCACGCGAACCACCGCGGACCGCATGCCCGATACGGTCGGGAAATTGCCACCGATGATACTCATGAGGACCCCCGCCAAGCATGTCGCTGCACCTGAGCGGAATTATCGTCCGGCAGACACTATAATCCGCGATCGCGACGGGGTTCTGTGGCGCGGCTCACAGGGCCGCTTGGGGTCGGTATTTGAATGCCGCAACGATCGTGAGGATGACGAAGATCAGCAGCACGACGCCCTGGGCAATCGCAAACGGTGGCTCCGACTGAGTCGGCGCGAGCGCGTTGAGAGCCGAGAATCTTGCAGGAACGCCTGCACGATGCCAACGAACGTGTTGAGATAGAGCGCGATCATCGCGCACACCACGTAAATCCAGCGCCAGGCGCCGGCGAGGCGGAAGCGTAAAGCGCGAGGATCGCCACCGCCAGCACGACGAGCGAGATGATCGCGAATATGTGCGAGGGCAGGATCTGGTCGGACCGGAAAGCCAAACCCGGTGACGCTGGTCAGGACTGTCGTGATGAGAAACAGCGCGGTCCAGCCCGCCATCCGCTGCGAGCTCAGCAAGCCGACCACCACGATGTAACCTGACGGCGATCGCGATCAGGCTGATGATCACGTGCAGCAGCGTGTAGGTGCGAGCGACATGCCGAAAACCATGGTGACCTCCATCGAACGACGGGAATGTCGCGCCCCTGCCAAGTCACTGGCCGTGACAGTGAAGCAAATCGAAACCCGCGAATTGTCCCGCAGGCTTGCCGCGTCTTCAACCCATTCCAGCCAGAGATTTCGATCGAGCGCCATGCGACGGGCGCGTGATGCTGGCAACGATCCCTTCAGGCAATCGCCGCGCCGGTCCCTTGACATCGCATGGCCTTTGTCCTGAAAACCGCGGTTTGACCCGCTCCGGGGTACCGCCATGTCGCACGCCGATCTTGCACGCACCATCGACGACGCCTTCGAGAAGCGCAACGACATTTCGCCTGCGACCCGCGGCCCGGTGCGCGAGGCGGTGGAGACCGCGCTCGACCTGCTCGACCGCGGCAAGGCGCGCGTCGCCGAGCGCGGCGGCAACGGCGCCTGGAGCGTCAACCAGTGGCTCAAGAAGGCGGTGCTGCTGTCGTTCCGCCTGAACGACATGACGCGTCATCGCCGGCGGGCCGGGCAAGGCCGTGTGGTGGGACAAGGTCCCGTCCAAGTTCGACGGCTGGGGCGAGACCGCAGTTCAAGGCGGCCGGCTTCCGCGCGGTGCCGGGCTCGGTCGTGCGCCGCTCCGCCTATATCGCGCCGAACGTCGTGCTGATGCCGTCGTTCGTCAATCTCGGCGCCTATGTCGATTCCGGCACCATGGTCGACACCTGGGCGACGGTCGGCTCCTGCGCGCAGATCGGCAAGAACTGCCACATCTCCGGCGGCGCCGGCATCGGCGGCGTGCTCGAGCCGCTGCAGGCCGGGCCGGTGATCGTCGAGGACAATTGCTTCATCGGCGCGCGCGCCGAGGTGGCCGAGGGCGTGGTGGTGCGCGAGGGCTCGGTGCTGTCGATGGGCGTCTATCTCGGCGCCTCGACCAAGATCGTCGACCGCGACAACCGGCGAGGTGCTGCAGGGCGAGGTGCCGCCCTATTCGGTGGTGGTTTCCGGCACGCTGCCCGGCAAGCCGCCGCAAGCGGCGCAGCCGGGCCGAGCCTCTATTGCGCGGTGATCGTCAAGCGCGTCGACGAGAAGACCCGCGCCAAGACCAGCATCAACGAACTGTTGCGGGACTGAACCGGCGCGCCGAGCCGCCCGAGCCTTGATCCAACCGTGCCCGAGCGCGGATAACCTCGCGCCCGAGCGAGTCGACGGGCGTTGGGCATGAATCCGGTCCATCTGCTGATCGGCATTAAGCGGTCGCATCGGACGCGGCCAGTTCTGGCTTCGGCTGGCTGATCGCTGATCGTTGCGTTTTTCGGTCGTGACAATGGTGGCGATGCTCTTCACGTCGTCGCTCGACACCATGCTGCTCGTCGCAGCTTCGTGCGCGTCATTCACTTCGTCGATCCTGCTATCGCGTCCCCGTCGGCGTCAAGCGCCTGCACGATCGCAACAAGACCGGCTGGTGGCTGTTGCTGTTCTACGGCATCCCGCTGGGGCTGTCAGTTCATCGTGCCGTTCGGCTGATCGATGCCGAGACCAACTCGACACCTGTGGCCGTCGCGATCCTGCAATTCGCGAGGATGGCCGTGCTCCTGTGGGCGCTGGTCGAGCTCGGCTTCCTGCGCGGCACGATCGGCGGCAACCCCTACGGGCCCGATCCGGTCGCACCCAAGCTCGCCAAGCGCGGATTGACCGCGTCCGGTTGCGCGACCGCTAAAGCCGCACAATGAGCGCGTCCCCCGCCGATCCCGTCGCCATCGCCCGCGATCTGCTGCGCTGCCCGTCGGTGACGCCGGCGGAGGGCGGCGCGCTCGCCTATCTCGAAACGCGTGCTGAAGGGCGCGGGCTTCGCCGTCCATCGCATGACGTTCTCCGAGCCGGGCACCGCCGACGTCGAGAACCTCTACGCCCGCATCGGCACCGGCCGCGCCGCATCTGATGTTCGCCGGCCACACCGACGTGGTGCCGCCCGGCGATCCGGCAAGCCTGGTCGCACGCGCCGTTCGCGGGCGACATCGACGGACGGCGTGCTGTACGGCCGCGGCGCGGTCGACATGAAGGGCGCGATCGCCTGCAAGGTCGCCGCGACGCTCGATTATCTCGCCGCCCATGGCGGCAAGCCGCGAAGCAAGGCTCGATCTCGTTCCTGATCACCGGCGACGAGGAAGGCGTCGCGATCAACGGCACGCCCAAGCTCCTGAAATGGGCGGCCGAGCGCGGCGAGACATTCGACCATTGCGTGCTCGGCGAGCCCGGCAACGTCGCCGAGCTCGGCGACACCATCAAGCTCGGCCGCCGCGGCTCGCAGAACGGCGTGCTGGTCGTCACCGGCAAGCAGGGCCACGTCGCCTATCCGCACCGCGCCGACAATCCGGTGCGCGGGCTGGTCAAGCTGATGAGCGCGCTGATGGACGAGCCGCTCGACCAGGGCAGCGCACAAGTTCGATCCGTCGAACCTCGAATTCACCTCGATCGACATCGGCAACCCGACCGTCAACCTCATTCCCGGCGAGGCGCGCGCGCGCTTCAACATCCGCTTCAACGACTGCCACAGCTACGCCTCGCTGAAGGCGCTGGTCGAGCAGCGCGCGGCCAAGGCCGCCGGCGGCAAGGTGCGCTGGCGGATCGACTGGGAGCCGTCGAACGCCGACGTGTTCTACACCGAGCCGAGCCCGTTCACCGACGTGGTGATCGGCGCGGTCGCCGAGGTGACCGGCCGCAAGCCCACGCTCTCGACCTCCGGCGGCACCTCCGACGCGCGCTTCATCAAGGATTATTGCCCGGTGGTGGAGTTCGGCCTGGTCGGCACCACCATGCACGCCACCGACGAGCGCGTGCCGGTCGCGGACTTGAAGACGCTGACGGCGGTGTATCGGCGCATTCTCGACAAATATTTCGGCTGAGCGCCGCGGTGCTGCTCAGTAATCCACCCGCACCAGATAGAGCCCCTCCGGCGGCGCGACCGGGCCGCAGGCGGAGCGGTCGCGCGCGGCGAGCGCGCGCGACGAGATCGTCGGCGCTCCACTTGCCCTCGCCGACCATCACCAGCGAGCCGACCATCGAGCGCACCTGGTTGTGCAGGAACGAGCGCGCCACGGCGGCGACGTGGATCTCCGTCGCCCGCGCGCGACACGTCGAGCCGGTCGAGCGTCTTCTCCGGCGACTTGGCCTGGCATTCGGTCGAGCGGAAGGTGGTGAAGTCGTGCTTGCCGACGAGCCGCTGCGCGGCGGCGTGCATCGCCGTCGGCGTCGAGCGGACGCGGCACCCGCCAGGCCCGGCCGCGCTCGAGCGCGAGATCGGGCCGGCGGTTGACGATGCGGTAGAGATAGTGCCGCCGCAGCGCCGAGCGGCGCGCGTCGAAATCCGGCGCGCACCGTCTCGGCGGCCAGGATCGCGATCGGATGCGGCCGCAGGTGCGCGTTGAGCGCGTCGCGCACGGTGTCCGGCGCGCGCGTCGCTGGCCAGATCGAAATGCGCGACCTGGCCGAGCGCATGCACGCCGGCGTCGGTGCGGCCGGCGCCCTGCACCGCGACCGTCTCGCCGCAGAACGCCGCGATCGCCGCCATCAGCGCGCCCTGCACCGACGGCGCCGTTGTCCTGCACCTGCCAGCCGACGAACGGCGCGCCGTCGTATTCGATGATGAGCTTGTAGCGCGGCATCGTCGTCAGCCGAGATCGTCGAAAGGCCTCGGGTACGACACCGACGCCGGAGCTCGGCGCGTCGGCGCGTCAGCCGCAGCACCTGGAAATACGGCCCGGCGTAACGCGACACGAAGTCCGGCGCAGCCGCGAACCCGAAGCGCCGATAGTAGGCGGGATCGCCGAGCACGAACACGAGCGTCTCGCCGGCATCGCCTTGAGCCGCGCCAGGCCCTCGCGGACCAGCGCGCCGCCGATGCCTTGCCGCTGCCATCGGCGGCACGACGCCGAGCGGCGCGAGACCGGCCACCGGCGGATCGCGCGGTCTCGCCGCGTTCGACAGCGAGCCGCGGGAACGCCGACGATAGCCCGACAACGCACTCCGGCGCGCTCCGCCACCAGCGCCAGCACGAGGTCGCCGTCGGCGCGCAGTCGCTCGACCATGTCGGCCTCCAGCGACCCGCCAAACGCCGCCTGCAGCACCGCCCGCACCGCGGCGGCGTCGGCCGGCCGCTCCGGCCGGACGGTTGCGGGAATGGCGCTCACGGCAGACGCGTCCCGGTGCGACCGGCGTGCCGCGCAGAAATTCCTCCGCCTTCATCGGCCGGCCGCCGGCGCGCTGCAATTCGACGATGCGCACCGCGCCGTCGCCGCAGGCGATCGTGAGGCGATCGTCGAGCACCGTGCCCGGCGCGCCGCTGCCCTCGCCGCGCGTCGAGCGCAGCATCTTGATCGCGGCCTGCGCCCGGCGATTTCGCACCAGGCGCCGGGAAACGGCGACAGCCCGCGGATATGGTCGTGCACCGCCTGCGCACGGCCTGCGTCCAGTCGATGCGGGTTTCGGCCTTGTCGATCTTGGCGGCATAGGTGACGCCGCCTCGGGCTGCGGCGTGAACTGCAGCGTGCCGCGCTCGAGCGCGCCGAGCGCGCGCGCCATCAGATCGGCGCCGAGCCGCGCCAGCGCGTCGTGCAGTTCGCCCGCGGTCATGTCGGCGCCGATCGGCACGCGCTCGGCCATCGCCATCGGCGCCGGTGTCGAGCCCCTCGTCCATCTTCATCACCGTGACGCCGGTCTCGGCGTCGCCCGCCATGATCGCGCGATTGATCGGCGCGGCGCCGCGCCAGCGCGGCAGCAGCGAGGCGTGCAGGTTGAAGCAGCCGAGCGCGCGGCGCATCGAGGATCGGCTTCGGCAGGATCAGGCCATAGGCCACGACCACCGCGGCGTCGGCGCCATGCGCGGCGAACGCGGCCTGCACGTCCGCGCCTTTCAGCGACGCCGGCGTCAGCACCGGCAAGCCCGAGCCGGCGCGCCTCGCGCTCGACCGGCGACGGCACAAGCTCGAGCCCGCGGCGACCGCCGGGCTTGGCGGCGCGGGTGTAGACCGCCGCGATGTCGTGGCCGCGGCCCGCGAGCTCGAGCAGCGTCGGCACCGCGAAGTCCGGCGTGCCCATGAAGATCAGGCGAAGCGGCATCGCTCAACCTGGGCCGGCGGGGTTCAATCCTCGGCTCGCCTGCGCGAACCCTTGCCGTCCTTCGCCTGGAGCTTCGCCGCCTTGGCGAATTTCTTGATGACGCGGTCGCGCTTGAGCTTGGAGATGTGGTCGATGAACAGCACGCCGTTGAGGTGGTCGATCTCGTGCTGCAGGCAGGTCGCGAGCAGCCCGCTCGGCCTCGACCTCCTGCGCGCTTGCCGTCGAGATCGAGATATTTGACCTTCACCTCGGCCGGCCGCTCGACCTCCTCGTAGTATTCCGGGATCGACAGGCAGCCTTCCTCGTGGATCTTCGCGTCTCCTCGGATTGCCAGACCAGCTCCGGATTGATGAACACCTGCGGCTGCTTCGGCTCGTCCTTCTTGGCGAGGTCCATGGTGACGATGCGCCGGGGCTCGCCGACCTGGATCGCGGCAAGCCCGATGCCGGGGGCGTCATACATGGTCTCGAACATGTCCTCGACCAGCTTGCGGATGGCCGCATCGACCTTGGCGACCGGCTTGGAGACCAGCCGCAGCCGCTTGTCCGGCAAAATGAGAATGTCCCGCAGCGCCATGCGCGCGCGATGTAATGGCTCGATCACCGGGGGTCAATTGTTCGCTCTTTGTTCCCGCAGGAGAATCGCGCTAGAACGCGAACCATGACCGGACTGCTTCCGCCATCCGACGCCCTGCCGCATCGCCGCCGCGATCCTCGGCGCTGTGCGCGGGCCTGGCCATTGCTCGCCGTCGCCGCGGTCTTCGTGGTGCGGGCGCATCCGGGCGGCCAAGGCGCCCGACGAGCCGGACGAGCAGATGCTCGAGCTCGCGCGGCTGCAGACCGAGACCGCCGTCCGCGTCCAGACCATGGCGCGACACTGCTGGCCGGCCGCCAGGCCGAGCTCGCGCGCTCCGGTCAACGAGCGGCTCGACGCCGTCACCCATCGGCTCGGCCAGTCGATGCAGACCACCAGCCAGCACACCGCCGAGCACCTCGCACAAGCTGAACGAGCGGCTCGCCGTCATCGACCACGCGCAGAAGAACATCACCGAGCTCGCCTCGCAGGTGACCTCGCTGCAAAGCGTGCTCACCAACAAGCAGTCGCGCGGCGCCTTCGGCCAGGGCCGCATGGAGGTGATCGTCCAGGACGGACTGCCGAAGGGCGCCTACGAGTTCCAGTACACGCTGTCGAACGGCACGCGGCCGGACTGCTGCGTGTTCCTGCCCGACCAGCGCCCGCTGGTGATCGACGCCAAGTTTCCGCTCGAAGCCGTCACCGCGCTGCGCGACGCCAAGACCGACGACGAGCGCAAGCAGGCGCGCGGCCCAGGTGCGCCAGGACGTCGTCAAGCACGTCACCGACATCGCCGCAGAAATACCTGATCCCCGGCGAGACCCAGGAACTCGCGCTGATGTTCGTGCCGTCGGAATCGGTCTATGCCGAGCTGCACGACAGCTTCGACGACGTCGTGCAGAAGGCGTTCCGGTCCCGGGTCGTGATCGTGTCGCCGTCGCTGCTGATGCTGGCGATCCAGGTGATCCAGCAGATCCAGAAGGACGCGCGCATGCGCGAGGCCGCCGACCAGATCCACGCCGAGGTCGGCCACCTGATGGACGACCTCGGCCGGCTCGGCGACCGCGTGCGCAAGCTGCAGCAGCATTTCGGCCAGACCAGCGAGGACGTCCGGCAGGTCCTGATCTCGGTCGAGAAGATCGAGAAGCGCGGCGGGCGCATCCGCGACGTCGAATTCGGCGCAGCTGACACCGCAGCGAAACCGAGGGCGCTGACGCGCCGCAGCCGATCTGCTTACAGGTTCCGCTGCGCAGGCTGCGAGGCGAGCGGGTAAGCCGTTGGCAAGCTGCGAGGCGCGTGACGAGGCCCGGACCGATGACCGCGACCACGGGGACGGAAGCCCGCGCGCCTCGAGCTGGCGCGACGCCTTCGCGGTCTATCTCAAGCCGCGCGTCCTGATCGTGATGTTTCTCGGCTTCTCCTCCGGCCTGCCGCTGGCGCTGTCCGGCTCGACGCTGTCGGTCTGGATGCGCGAAGCCGGCGTCGATCTCGGCACCATCGGCCTGTTTGCGCTGGTCGGCACGCCCTACACGCTGAAGTTCCTGTGGGCGCCGGTGGTCGATGCGCTCGACGTGCCGGTTCTGTCCGCCCTGCTCGGCCGCCGGCGCGGCTGGCTCGTGCTGTCGCAGCTCCTGCTGATCGCCGCGATCGTGCTGCTCGGCGCTCTGCAATCCGAAGATCTCGCCGTGGTATCTGGTGTTCGGCGCGGCGCTCCTGGTCGCGGCCGCATCCGCCACGCAGGACATCGTGGTCGACGCGTTCCGCGTCGAGAGCCTCGACCCGAGCGAGCAGGCCGCCGGCATGGCGTCCTACGTCGCGGCCTATCGCATCGGCATGCTGGTCTCGACCGCCGGCGCGCTGTTCCTGGTGACCGGCTTCGAGGACTTCGGATTCGGCAAGCACGCCGCCTGGACGCTCGGCTATATCGCGATGGCGGCGTTCGTGGTGATCGGGATCGTCACCACGATCATCGCGACCGAGCCGCAACGCTCGGCCGACGTCGCTCGCAGACACGCGCCAGCATGCCGCCGACAACCCGCTCAAGCGGGTGCGCGCATCCGCGGTCGGCGCCTTCTCGCGAGTTCCTGACCCGCGACATGGCGTTCGTGGTGCTGGCCTTCGTCGTGCTGTTCAAGTTCTGCGACGCGTTCGCCGGCGCGATGACCGCGCCGTTCGTGATCGACCTCGGCTTCTCGCGCAACGACTATGCCGCCATCGTCAAGGGCGTCGGGCTCGCCGCGACGCTGATCGGCGGCTTTGCCGGCGGTTTCGTGGCGCGCGCCTATCCGCTGGCGACGAGCCTCTGGATCGGCGCGCTGCTGCAGATGGCGTCGAACCTGGTGTTCACCGCGCAGGCGCTGATCGGCCTGAACCACTGGGCGCTGACCGCGAGCATCATCGCGGAGAATTTCACCGGCGCGATCGGCACCGTGATCTTCGTCGCCTATCTGTCGGCGCTGTGCCAGTCGCCGCTGCACACCGCCACGCAATATGCGCTGCTGACCGCGCTCGCCGCGGTCGGCCGCACCTATCTGTCATCGGGCGCGGGCTTCGTCGCCGAAGCGACCGGCTGGGCGTGGTTCTTCGTGATCAGCGCGCTGGCCGCGATCCCGAGCCTGCTGCTGCTGTTATGGCTGCAGCGGCGCGGTCATTTCGCGCGGTCTCGAGGCGAAGGTCCGAGCTGGCGACGACTGAGCGCGAAGACCTACGGCTGGCTTCGGAAAGACCTGCCAGGCTGAAGCGGTCGTCCCATTCGAACGGCTCGCCGTCGCATTGCGTCTTGCTCCAGACGTAGAGCAGCTGGAAGTACCAGCCGGTCCACTTCCACTCCGCAATCGTGCCGCAATCGCCGGCGTCGCTGCGCTTGTGGAACGAACTCAGCGTCCTGGTCTTGGGATCGAAGCTTGGCGAGGCGACGCTGTAGGCGCTCTTGATGCGGTGACCTTTCAAGTTTTCGAGCATCAACACCTGCGCGTCCCCCGGCCGCCCGACCGGAACCGCGAACAGGACACTGCCGAGGTTGGAGTTCGCGCGCCAGCACGAGCACCTCGACGATCTGCAGTTCGTTCGAGAGCCACTCGGTTCCGACAATCGCTGCCTTGTCGGCCCGGACCGTGCACTTGGCCTTGCTGAGGCCGGCCACAAGTACGGAGCGCGGCAACTCGGGCCGATCCGTTATGGCGGGATTTACGGACAGTGAAGCCACCACAATGCCGGTCACGGTGAGCATGGACGTTCTCCTGGCAAAGCATGGAGCCGACAAGCATGACGACAGGACGGCTTTGGATTTGACGTTCCTCGCACCGACTCGCGGCAACAATGGGGAACGTCAAGATCCGCAAACTAGAGGGGTGTCCGGCTGCGAATGGCAGCCGACAGAGTTCCCTCATCCAGGTAGTCGAGCTCGCCGCCGACCGGTACGCCGTGCGCGAGCCGCGTCACCATCACATTCGAATCATGCAACAGGTCGGTGATATAATGGGCAGTGGTCTGGCCGTCTACTGTTGCGTTCAGCGCCAGGATCACTTCCTTGACGGCCGGATCATGAGCACGCGAAATCAGCGCGTCGATAGTCAAATCCTGCGGTCCGACGCCATCGAGCGGTGAAAGCGTGCCGCCGAGCACGTGATAGCGCGCATTGAGCGCCCCGGCGCGCTCCAGCGCCCACAAATCCGCCACATCGGCGACAACAATCAGCACACTTTGATCACGCTGCGCGTCGGTGCAGACCGTGCAAGGGTTCTGCGTATCGATGTTGCCGCAGGTGTGGCAGACCTCGATCTTTTCGATGGCAGCCTGGAGCGCAGCGCCGAGCGGCGCCATCAGCGGCTCGCGCTTCTTGATGAGATGCAACGCTGCGCGGCGCGCCGAGCGCGGCCCAAGTCCAGGAAGCCGCGCCAGCAGCTGGATCAAGCGCTCGATCTCGGGTCCGGCGACGGCCTTGGGCATGAACGTGGGCTTGAAGCGACCGGCGCGCCGCGAACAATCAGAACGGCAGCTTCATGCCGGGCGGCAGCGGCAGTCCGCCGGTCAGGTTCTTCATCTTGTCCTGCAAGAGCGTTTCGGCCTTGCGCCTCGCATCCGCATACGCCGCGACCAGCAGATCTTCAAGGATCTCCTTCTCCGCGGGTTTGAGCAGGGAGTCGTCGATGCGAACGCCCTTGAGATCGCCCTTGCCGCTGAGCTTGACGGCGACAAGTCCGCCGCCCGCCATGCCCTCGATCTCCATCTGGTCGAGCTCAGCCTGCAGCTCCTGCATCTTGGTCTGCAACTGCGCGGCCTGCTTCATCAGGCCCAGAAAATCTGCCATCGGTCACAAGCCTCGTCTGCGTGTGTCAGTCATTGCCGTCGTCGCGGACCCAACTATCGCCAAAACCGTCGTCGTTCGCGGGCGGCATATCGTCCTCAATCGGCGGCGCCTCAATCATCGTGTCTTTCTGGCCGCGCACGCCGACGATCTCCGCTCCCGGAAACCGCGTCAGGACCGCCTTGACCAGCGGATCGGCTCGTACACCCACCTCCAGCTCGGCCTGGCGCGCATCCGCCTGGGCCTTGAGCGTGGCCACTCCCTGTTCGCCGGAGACCACGACCATCCAGGGCCGGCCGGTCCATTGCTGCAGCTTGCGGGACAGATCGTTGACCAGCGTTTTCGCAGCATGCGCCTCGAGCGCGATCTCAAGCCGGCCGTCCTCGCAACCGACCAATCGCACGTCGCGCTCGAGCGCAGCCTTGACCCGCAGATCGCGCCGCTCGGCCGCAAGCGCAACCACCGCTTCGAAGCTTTCGATCGCGAGCGTCGGAGCGTCGGCGGTCGGCGCGGCGGCAGGATCACCGGCGGGCATCGCCGGTGATGCGACAGCTGACGCCAATGCAGCCTGCGAGCCGCCGCGCGCGGCCTCATAGCGGGCCGGGGAGCGCGCCGTCGCAGCGGGCGCGCCGCCGGCGGCAGTGGCCGTCGCACCGCCGCCATTGCCCTGCGGCCGGCTCGCTCCGCCGCCGTCAAGGGCGCGGATCGCCTCGTCGGGCGTCGGCAGGTCGGCCGACATAGGCAATGCGGACCAGCACCATCTCGGCCGCAGCGATCGGCCGGCCGGCGGCCTGCACTTCGGCGATGCCCTTCAGCAGCATCTGCCAGGTGCGCGACAGCACCCGCATCGACAATGCGGCGGCGAACGACCGGCCGCGCGTGCGTTCGGCCTCGCCGAGCGAAATGTCCTCTGCGACCGCGGGCACCACCTTCACGCGCGTCACGAAATGCGTGAACTCGGCAAGGTCGGCGAGCACGACCGACGGGTCGGCGCCGGAATCGTACTGATCGCGCAATTCGGCAAGCGCGCGCGCCACGTCGCCCTTCATCAGAGCTTCGAACAGATCGATGACGCGGGCGCGATCGGCGAGGCCCAGCATGTCGCGCACGTCCTGCGAACGCACCGGCCCCGCCGCATGGGCGATCGCCTGGTCGAACAGCGAGAGCGCATCGCGCACCGAGCCTTCGGCCGCGCGTGCGATCAGCGCCAGCGCTTCGCGCTCGGCGCCGATATTCTCCTTGGCGGCGATGCCTTCGAGGTGTTTCACCAGAACGGCGGTATCGATCCGACGCAGATCGAAGCGCTGGCAACGCGAGAGCACCGTCACCGGCACCTTGCGGATTTCGGTCGTGGCGAAGATGAACTTGGCGTGCGGAGGCGGCTCCTCCAGCGTTTTGAGCAGCGCATTGAACGCCGCAGGCGACAGCATGTGCACCTCGTCGAGGATGTAGACCTTGGTGCGCGCACTCACCGGCGCGTAGCGGATCGCGTCGTTGATCTGGCGCACGTCGTCGACGCCGTTGTGCGAGGCCGCGTCCATCTCGATCACGTCGATGTGGCGGCTCTCGATGATCGCCTGGCAGTGCACGCCGAGCCCTGGCATGTTGATCGAGGGGCCGGTCACGGAGCCGTCCGGCAGCTCGTAGTTGAGCGCCCGCGCCAGGATGCGGGCGGTCGTGGTCTTGCCGACGCCGCGGACGCCCGTGAGAATCCAGGCCTGCGGGATGCGGCCGGTCTCGAACGCGTTCGAGATCGTGCGCACCATGGCATCCTGGCCGACCAGATCGGCGAAGCTCGCCGGCCGGTACTTGCGCGCCAGCACGCGATAGCCCGCGGCGGGAGCATCCGGTCCGGTTCCGAGATCGAGGGCGGGCTCAGCGGATGGGTCGGGTGCGATAGAGTCGTTCATGCAGCGGGTCCGCGCGGCGTTGCGTCCGGAAGCCGCCCTTGAGCGATTGGACGGTCGACCCTGGGCTGGCCTTGAACCGGCCCGAGACCGATGCGCGCCCCGGAGAGACGACGGAGCATCCGTTAGAGGTGGGAGGCTGACGAGCGACCCGATCCGTGCTCGTTAGGGCTGCTTCCTTCCGGACCTGACCCGGTTGGCGAGTGGTTCGTCCACCGCCAACCTCCCACTTCCTATATCGGCCGTCCGCAAGCCCAAAGCAAGTCGGCAGTGTCCCGAACCCGAAGTTCGCACCATTGCTCAGCATTCTCAATTGCGAACTTCGGGTTCGAAGGACACTAGAAAACTTCAGAATGCTAGTGTCGCTTTGATTCGGAAGTTCGCTCCCGAGCAAGCTGAGAATTCAGGCGAACTTCCGAATTGCGACACTAGCGCCCAACCCGCCCCGCTTCCCCGGAATTCAGGTTCCGCTAAAATTGCGCAATAATTAAGATCCTAAATCCGCCGGCTGGGAACTCGACCCGTTGCTCGAACGCGACACGGTGGCGGTCGGCGACATGCCGCTCAGCCGCGTCCTGCTAATCAACGACGCCAACTATCCGTGGCTGCTGCTCGTGCCGCGGCGGCCCGGCGCGAGCGAGATTGTGGATCTCGACTACATCGAGCAGGCGCAACTGATGGGCGAAATCGCCCACGCCTCGCGAACGCTTAAGGCCGTGGTCGGGTGCGACAAGGTCAACGTCGCGGCTCTGGGGAACGTGGTTCCGCAGCTCCATGTCCATGTTATCGCGCGCTCGCGCAGCGATGCGGCGTGGCCACGTCCGGTCTGGAATGCGGTGCCGGCGCGGGCCTATGATCCCGGATCGTTGCAGGGGCGGCTCGATTCGCTACGCCAGCGGCTCTCGCTTTCGCCGCTTTAGGCCGTAAGGTGACGCGCCGAACGCCATCGTCCGAATCAGTCCCGGAGACGTTGAGAGCGACACGGACAGCCATGTCAGACCGCCCACCGGCCGGGACATCGCCTGAAGACGAAGGTTCGCGGCCAGACGCCGATCCAAAGCCGCTCCCTGCCATTCGCGGCATGGAGGAGGCGGCGCGCGACCTGCTGAAGGCGCTGGGCGGCGGCATCGAGAAGAAGCCACCGGACGAGCCGCCGCCAGCCGACGAGCCGCCGCCGGCCGCGGATGCAGCGCCATCGGCGCGCGCAACGAAAACGCCGCTGGCCGACAGGCCCGCGGCGGGAGCCGCTCCTCCGATTGCCAAGGGCGACACGCTGGCCCTGCTGAAATCATTAGCAGAGCAGTTGGACAACGACGCCGGGCCGCGGCCGGCGCCGGCCCGCCCGGTGCCGCCGCCGCCTCGCCCTTCGCCGGGCCTTATGGCGCGCCTCGATCGCCTCGTGCTGAGGCTCGAGCGTAATCCCAAGGTGGCGTGGATCGGGATCGCGAGCCTCGCGGTCGTGGTCTTGCTCGCGATGACGGCGCTCCTTTGGGACATCCTGTCGTCGCGTCACGAGGTCCATGAGGCGGAAACGCCGCCGGTCGCCGCACCTGCCGCACGACAAAGTACCGCGCCCCAAAGCACCCCAGCGCCACAAGCGGCGCCCAGTGACCAGCCTGCGTCGGACTTGCAGTCGATCATGAGCGCCATGAAGCAGTGCGATGACGATGCCACGAGAGACCGCGACACGATCTATTTTCTGGTGATCCCGCTCGCGCCGACCAAAGGCACCGTCGAACAATGGGTGCCGAAAGGCGAGAGCTACGACAGCTTCGTGCTGCTGCCGTCGCAGGTCATGATGGAGGGCCTGAAGGACCAAACGCTGGTGCCGCGCCGCTGCGGTACTCGTTTTTCCTGCTCGACGGCGCAACGCGCGCTCAGCACAACCTCGGAACGGCGACAGGTGTGTTCAAGGCTTCGTAGCGCGATGCCGCCTGGCTGGCAAGCTTCCGGCTCGCGTTCGACCTGACGGGATCGGGCCGAAATCCGAAATGGAGCAACGAATTTCAGCGACGCAAGGGCGTTTGCTACTGGGTCAACGTGATGTTCCGCCGCCTGACCGGCGCCGCCGCGCGGCTTGACCGCGCCGTCCCGCCCCTTCACTCTCCCGCAGCCCCAGGATTTTCACGGCGGAACGGCAAATGGCTGGCCGCGCGTGTCTCAACGTCCCGACCTTGGCCCAAGGCCGCACCTTGGCTACACGCAGAGCCAGATCGACCGCGCGGCCGAGCGGCGTACGGACAGCCGCCTGGCTCGCCGCCTGCGCCGCCGAGCCACGCACGACGGCTTACTCATCGGACGCGAACTGATCGTCCTGAAGAAGAACGGCAACGGTTTCGATCCCGCGTTTACGCCGCAGGAAGCGCAGTCGCTGGCACCGATCACAGAAACAGTGTTCCTCGGATTGATGGACGGCGCCGCACGGCTTCGGCCTCGGGCATCGAGCAGGCCAGCGCCGAGCAGCTCAAGGCCCGCAACGACCTATTCGTCATCGACCTGCGATCGATCGCGGTGCAGGGCCTGGTCGCCGCGGACCATCTGCCGCCGCTCGCCGAAGCCAAGGCGATGCTGCACTGGCACGCCCGCCACCGGTTCTGCTCGAATTGCGGGGCGGCAACGGACTTCGTCGAAGGCGGCTGGAAGCGGATTTGTCCGTCGTGCAGGTCGAGCACTTTCCGCGCACAGACCCAGTGGTGATCATGCTGGCGGTGCGCGGCGACTACGGCCTCTCGGGTCGGTCTGGCCGCTTCGCAGCGACCATGTGGTCGTGCCTCGCGGGCTTCGTCGAACCCGGCGAGGCGATCGAGGACGCGGTCCGGCGCGAGACACTGGAAGAGGCCGGCGTGCACTGCGGCCGCGTGCGCTATCTGTTTTCGCAGCCCTGGCCATTTCCAATGTCGCTGATGATCGGCTGCCATGCCGAGGCTCTGGACGAGGAGCTCATGATCGACCACAACGAGCTGGTCGCGGCGCGCTGGTTCAGCAAGGACGAACTGGCGGCGATGCTGATGCGCAAGCATCCAGAAGGGCTGACCACGCCGCCGCCGGTCGCGATCGCGCACCACATCATCCGGGCCTGGGTGGAGAGCGAGCGTGCCCTCTTCTGATCCGCCCGCCGTGCTGTGCGTGGGGATCGCGGTCCAGGACATCGTGTTCCGGGTCGCATCACTTTCCGCCACCGGGCGGCAAGACCATGACCAACGAGTTCATGGTGGTTAGCGGCGGATGCGCGGTCAACGCCGCGATCGCGGTGGCGCGGCTCGGCGGGCGCGCGCGTTACGCGGGCCCGCTCGGCGACCCCGGCGACAGCGTCAGCAATCAGTTGATGGCCGAGATGGCACGCGAGGGGATCGACACCAGCGGCGTGGTGCGCGTGCCGGGCGCCGCCGCCCCGGTGTCGGGCATCATGATCGACCGACAGCGGCGAGCGCATGATCGTAACTTACCGCGACCGGCGGATCGAGAGGCGCGCATGTCGCCGACCCCGATGCGCTGTTCGACGGTGCGACCTTTTGCTTGCGGACAACCGCTTTCCGGAGTTCGTGCGGCCGGTCTGCGAAGCGGCGCGCCGGCGCGGCATCCCGATCGTGCTCGACGCCGATCGGCCGACGGTCGAGGACGATCCGCTGTTCGCGGTGCCGACCCACGTCATCTTTTCGTCGGAATGCCTGCGCGAGACCACCGGCTTGGACGATCTCTCGACGCCGGCCTGCAGCGCATGGCGCCACGCACCGACGCGTTCATTGCCGTGAGCGACGGGCCCGGCCCGGTCCGGTACGTCGCCGACGGTCGAGTGCAGATCATGCCGGTGTTCAAGGTCGACGCCGTCGACACGCTCGCAGCAGGCGATGTGTTCCACGCGGGCATTGCGCTGGCGCTCGCGGAGGGCCGCGACGAGGTCGCGGCCATGCGCTTCGGCGCGGCCGCGGCTGGCCTTAAGTGCACGCGCTTCGGCGGCAGCATGGGTGCGCCCAAGCGCGCCGATGTCGAAACATTTCTGGCGAAGCTACGGCCGGTAGCGGCTACTTGCGCTGCGCCGACGGGCACGGCGCGCCGCACGGCGCGCAGGCGCCGGCGAAGTCCTCGGGCGACACCGGGCGGCCGCTCGACGGCGACGACAGGTGATCGACCAGCACCGCGCCAAGCCCGACCACGAAGCACGATCGACATAGATCAGCCGCATCGCGGTCACTCGCGCGACAGGCCGAACCAGCGGCCGCAGTCGAATGCCGATGCGTGCAGCCGGCGAGCGCCGCCGCAAACCAGACCCAGCCGTGCAGCGAGCCCGAGGCCACGCCGCCAACGAAGGCGCCGATGTTGCAGCCGAAGCCGAGCCGTGCGCCCCAGCCCATCAGCAGGCCACCGACGGCGGCGGCAGCGAGCGACGTCAGCGGCGGCCAGGGCGCGCGCGCGAACGGCTTGGCGGCGGCGGCCGCAGCCATCGCACCGAGGATCATGCCGAGATCGGTGAGGCTCGACGTGTCGCTCAGGATCGAATCGGCGAGCGCGCGCTTGGGGCCCGGCCATTGCCAGAACTCGGCGCCGGATAGATCGAAGCCGAGCAGTGTCGCAAGCTTGGCGCCCCACACCGTAAAGCCGAACGTGACGCTCCAGGGGTGGCCGCCGGCCGCGAATACGGCAATCGAAAGCAGCGCCGACCAGGAGGCGCCGATCACCAGGAGCGCCGCGACGGCCGCACCGCGACACCGCGGCGGCGAGCAAGCGCGATCACGATCGCCGCCGCGATTGCAAGGCTCACCCAGGTCGCGGCGAGCCCGCCCCACGGGCCGAGATAGGCCGACGCGACGATCGGGTCGATGCCGCCAAGCGCCATCGACCGCCGGCAGGTGCAGGCTGCCGATGACGCTGCCGATGATGAAGAAGGCGAGCGTGATCAGCATCCGGCCCGGAGCCGCCGCCCGCGGTGTAGAGCGTGCCGGAGCCGCAGCCGTTGGCCAGTTGCATGCCGATGCCGAACACGAAGGCGCCGACGACCAGCGAGTGGCCGAGCGGCGCGATCGCGCCGCCAAAACCCGGCAAGAGCGCCGCCACCGGCACGATGACCGCCGCCGCGATCGCGATCAGCAGCAAGGCCGGCGAGCAACCCGTCGCCCTGCCCGCGCGCAATGAAGCGCCGCCAGGCCGCGGTGAAGCTGAACTCGGTTCTCAGGAACACCGCGCCGAGCATGAAGCCAAACACGATGAGCGCTGCAGCCGAGGGCTGGCCGTCGATCAGGACGAGTCCAACGAGCAGCGCCGCAGCCAGCACAGCGGCAATCAGAAACGGCCAGTCCAGAGCCGGGATGCGCTCGGTTATGGCCGGACGGGTGGCTGCGATGCTCATGGAACGGATGGTGCCGGCGTGTCGCGCGTTACGAGCCCAGCCCAAACGCCTTCTTCACTTCGTCCCAGCGCGTGCGCGCCGACGACACGGGCCGGCGTTCGTCCGCGGTCCATTCGACCATCGAGCCGTCGTAGAGCCGAACGTCGTTGCGGCCGAGCAGCTCGGACAGCACGAACCAGTTGGTCGACGCCCAGTGACCGGTATTGCAATAGCTCAGCACCGGGCCGGCCGGCAGCGCGCTGCGCGATTGCGGCTAGCTCGGCCTTCGGCCGCAGCCTGTTGGTCGCGCTGTCGTAGAACGTCGCGCTGTCGAGATTGAGCGCGCCCGGGATATGGCCGTAGGCCTTGGCCGCCGGAGCCTTGACCTTGCCGGCGAAGAAGCCTGCCGGTCCGGCATCGAGCAGGGTCGCGCCCTGGCCGGAGCGAGACACGGCTTCAACCTCGCCATCGACCGCGAGCAGGCGCTCGTTGAGCGTGACGGTGAAGATTTTCGGCGACGGCGGATTGACTCCGGTCTCGACCGGATAGCCCTGCGCCGTCCAGGCGGCAAAGCCGCCGTCCAGGATCGACACCGCCTCGTGGCCGGCGACCTTCAGCGTCCAATACACGCGCGCCGCCGAACCGAAGTCGGTGGCATGCACACCCGCCGGCACGATGACGACGTGGGCTGTCCTCGTCGATGCCGGTCTCGCCGATCAGCTTTTCGAGCTGGGCAACGCTCGGCACCATGAACGGCACATCATTGCGCGTCACGCGCCAGCCGGCCTTGTCGTAGTCGCTGTGCACTGCGCCGGGGATATGCCCCTTGGCAAAGGCTTCGGCACCGCCGCCATCGATCGCGGAACGGATGTCGAGCACGACGATCGCCGGGTCGGACCGGTGCTCATTGAGCCAGGCCGGTGGGACGAGCGGCGTCACCGATGCAGCCGCCGCCGGCATCGCCATGGCGCAAGCCAGCACTAAGGCGCCCAGAGCCTGCCGAATCGTCGCGATTGCCGAAGACATGACCGAACTCCGATGGACGCGTGGGAACCAGAGCACTTGAAATAGAATATTCTTCCATGTATGGACAGATGTTAAGGTCAAAAAGAAACTTCATACTACATAGTATGCGATCGGCAAATAACTTGATCTCCAAATCTGGAATTCGGCAGCATGGACGCCATAGACCGCAAAATTCTCGCAGTGCTGCAGGAGGATGCCTCGCTGTCGGTTGCCGAGATCGGTAGCCGCGTCGGCCTGTCGTCGACGCCGTGCTGGAAGCGCATCCAGAAACTCGAGGCCGAAGGCGTCATCCTCAAGCGCGTGGCGCTGATCGACCCGGGCAAGCTCGGGCTTGGCATCACGGTCTTCGTCTCGATCGAGACCGGCGACCACTCGCAGGAGTGGCTCGACCGCTTCGCCAAGTTGGTCGGCGCCATGCCCGAGGTGATGGAGTTTCACCGCATGGCCGGCGACGTCGACTACATGCTGCGCGTGGTGGTGCCTGACATCGCGGGCTACGACACGTTCTACAAGAAACTGATCGCTACGGTGGCTCTGAAGAACGTCACGTCGCGCTTTGCGATGGAGCGCATCAAGTCGACCACGGCGCTGCCGATCAACTGACGTCAGGATGTCGTACGCGCCACGGAGTCCGACAGGCGCGGCCGCATATACATCTGGTCCTTGAGCGTGAACGTGCCGCTGAGAGCGTAGCCGATCGTCGGAATGTACGAAAATTGCACCTCGCCCCAGATCAGCGAGGTGTTCGCGATGTTGAGTGCCGTCGGGACCGTCACGGTGGAATTCTTGGCGCGAGCCGTGCCGTTTAGCGTGTCGCTCCAGGCAATCGTGGCCTTGCCCTGCGAGTCGATCGTCACGCTCGACACCGTCACCTTCAGCTTGGCCACAGGATACGGCGCCATGATTGCGGCCGATGCATTGAGCGTGCTGGCCATGTCGGCGTTGTTGATGGTTGAGACCCGCGACACCAAGTCGGCGATGGTACGAGCCGTCAATATCACCTTACGGTCGGCATCGATCCCTTGCGAAACCTCGATCGTCCCGATGTAGAGCGAAAGCATCAACGGCAGCAGCATCGCAAACTCCACGGCAGACACGCCGCGCTCGCACGCCGCAAGGCGTCTGCATCGTCCGCGGACCAGGTCGATCGCTGCACCTAGATGGTCGCCAGCTCCACCCACGACATGGCTCACTGGTAAGGCTCGTTGCGGAATGCGATCGTCGAGACCAGCATCCGCTTGTTTCCGGCCATATCGGACAGGTTCAAGCCGAGCAGCGACACGTAGACCGGCCATTGATAGACCAGTCGCACCACCACGATGTCGCCTGGGCCGCCGGGCTGGTATGTGAAGTTGTTGAGCATCTGGCCGTTCGGGCCTATCGGCTTCGTCGCGTCGATGGCGGCGAACGACGTATATTTCCTCACGTCGACATAGAGACCGGCGTTGCAGTTGAACACTCCATAGATCCTGGCGCAGACCGCCTGCTTGAACTGGTCCTGATTGAAGTTCTGGTTCTGCGCCTTCCCGGTCATGATCAGCCGTGCGCCGTCGGCAGCGGCCGTCTCCAGCACCTGTCCCGCAAAGAACACGAGCGCGGTCTCGATGATGGCAAACAGCATGGCGAGAAATGGTGCGGCGACCAAACCGAATTCGATAGCCGCCGCGCCGTCCTGCTGCTCGACGAGGCGTCGCGCTGCGCCAGCGGTGCGAAACTGCCGTATCGCGATGACTGGCGCTCGCAGGTTCACGATCATGATGACGCGCCCGGTCCCTCGACGGCTTGTGAGCCGCGCATCGAGCGGTAGCAAAAGCGCCTTGTGGAAATGTTGCGGACGTCGCGTGAGGTACGAGCGCGATGTTGACGGATCGCTAACCAGTCCGCTGCGGACGGCTACCGCTTCTCGCCCTGCGCCAGGTTGTTGAGGGTGTTGAAGAGGGAGAGGTTGTCTTTTACGTACGCCGGCGTATCGCCGAGCGTGATGCGGCGCTCGCAGCCTGGCGTGCAGCTATAGGACTCGCGCTCGATCCCGCGGTACACCACGACGATCTTGTCGCGCGGTCCCTGCACCTCGATCGGATGTTCCATCAGCGTCGTGCCGGATCGATCGAGCGCCACCAGGTTGGTGATGCCGTAGCTCTTGCCGGTCACCACCAGGATGCCGCCCTGCTGCACCGTGATATCGGCAATAAGTGGGTTGCCGACCACGAGCGTTGCCGTCTCTTCCGGCAGTTTGAGAATCTTGGCCCGGTCGAGGTGGACCGTGATCGTCGTGCCGGCCGCCGCCGACTCGGCTGCGTGCGTCGCCCGATGCGCGAGCGACGACGCCACGAAGAGCCCCACGGCCATCGTCAGCACAAGGACGCGGCAACGCCGCCTGGCAGGATGGGCCGTCATTGCAACGCTCCGAACGCAGAACACATCGGAAAGCCGCCAGGTCGGCGGCCAAACTCAGCAACGCAAGTTGACTGCAAATTGGTGAATGAAGTGCAAAATTGCGATTGGGGCGATCTCGGCGCGGGTCGTCGCGTCGTGCCGTGGCTGCAAAGCAAAGCCCGCGCGCGAGCCTCTCGTGCCCGCCAAATATTCGTACCGCTAAATACCGTATAATCCGATACGAATACTTTGTTCGTTCAGTTCAAGCCATTGTTAACCACCGCATCAAACGCTCCAAAACCTGCGTTACTCACAATTCGAGTTAACTTGGCCGCAACAGCGCCCTGCTAGCGTCGCCGCATGGCTCGATCAGCCGGCAACAACGGCCAGAGCCAGCGCAGACAGCCACGTGTGGACCGACCTTTAGGAGCTACCAATGAAGACCCTTGTTTCGCGTTTTGTGAAGGACGAGTTCGGGCGCGACCGCCATCGAGTATGGCCTGATCGCGGCTGGCATCTCCGTTGCCATCATCGCCGTCGTGCAGGGCGTCGGCTCGAAGCTGAAGACCACCTTCACGTCGGTCAGCAGCGCGCTCAACTGATCGCGTTCGCAAAGTTCAGCGGAAAGGCTCCGGCGGTTCCGGAGCCTTTTCGTTTTCAGGTACGACGCGCCGACACATCGATGTCACGCGCATAGGTCCAAGCCGCCGAAGCTTACGCAGCCTTTAGATTTGTCAAGTAAGAGCACCGGTATTCCCGGCAGACGCCGGCAAAACTTCAGAGAGGAGAACTCAAATGTCCATGATCATGCGCTTCCTTCGCGACGATGCCGGTGCCACTGCCATCGAATACGGCCTGATCGCGGCCGGCATCTCGGTTGCCATCATCGCGGTCGTGCAGGGCGTCGGCTCCAAGCTGAACACGACCTTCACGTCGGTCAGCAACGCGCTGAACTGATCGAAAGCGACCGTCGCAACGCGGCGGACGAGCGGCCCGCGCCTGTCCCTGGGACATGGACGGCAGGCGCGGCCCCCGGCGCCGCGGCGACAGGCGCGACCGCTGTCGCGCAGGTCAATCGGAGCGCATGGTATGGCGATCGACGCGATCCGGCTTCTGCTGTTTCCAGCCATGATGGCGTTCGCCGCGTCGAGCGACCTCCTCACCATGACGATCTCGAACCGCGTCTCGCTCATCTTGATCGCGGGCTTTTTTGCCCTCGCTTACGTCAGCGGAATGAGCGTGAATGACGTCCTCTTCCACATCGGTGCGGCGCTGGCAGTTCTCGCCGTGACCTTCGTGTTCTTCGCACGCGGCTGGATCGGCGGCGGCGACGCCAAGCTTGCGGCCGCAACGGCGCTCTGGCTCGGCTTCGATCATCTGACGGAATATTTGCTCTACTCCTCGATTTTCGGCGGCGTCCTGACGTTCGCCTTGATCCGCTTCCGGCTGATGCCGCTGCCGGCCGCGCTCGCCGAGCACGACTGGGTCAAACGCCTGCACCGCCTCGACGCCGGCGTGCCCTACGGCATCGCGCTCGCGGCCGCTGCCCTCCTGATCTACCCCGATACAGGCTGGATGAAGCTCGGCTGACAAGGCGCAGCGCAAGCTCGCCCTCCGCTAACCGACCAAAAAAGAAACAGGCGCGCCGCACTCGGCCGTCCCGCTTGGCCTCGGGCGAGACGTATCGATCGCGCGCAACCAAGCGTTAACCCCATTTGGATACCTCTCATTAACCATGAATTGACCTTTGCCTGCTGAAATCCAGCCAGTCACGCGTCAGTCCCGAAATTTCTCGTCGGGCCAAGGCAGCGGCCGACCTCGGCCGTCCCGCCGCCACAGAGTGAATGAAGTGCCATGAAAGCCCCGCGTCTTGTCGTGCTCCTGGTGGCGCTCGCCGCCGGCGGCGGCGCCGCGTTTCTCGTCGCCACCAGCGATGACAGAAAGCATGAGCTGCCGCCTCCCCCGGTCGCCCAATTCGAGACCGTCGACGTGCTGATCGCAAAGGGCGACATCGGCATGGGCACGGCCGTGACCGCGGACGATTTCCAGTGGCAAGCCTGGCCCGCAACCACCACCGGCGGCAACTACATCCTCAAGAAGGACCGGCCGAACGCGATCGAAGAACTGGTCGGCTCGATCACGCGCGTGCCGTTCACCGGCGGCGAACCGATCCGCGAGGGCAAACTGATCAAAGCCACCGGCTCTGGCTTCATGGCGGCGATCATACCGTCCGGCATGCGTGCGATCTCAACGGAAATCTCACCCGAGACCGGCGCCGGCGGATTCATCCTGCCGAACGACCGTGTCGACGTGATCCTGACGCGCCGCGACAAGAACGCCGACAGCCGAAACAGCGAGCAACCCACCAGCGAGACCATCCTGACCAACGTCCGGGTCCTGGCGATCGATCAGACGGTCGAGGAAAAGGGCGGGCAGCGCGTGGTCGTCGGCAAGACCGCAACGCTCGAACTCACCCTGCGCCAGGCCGAGACGCTGGCACTGTCGCGTCAGCTCGGCGTGCTCTCGCTCGCTCTGCGCAGCCTGCTCGACGCGAACAAGACCGAGATCGAAGACGACCGCAAAGCCGCCATCAACACCATCCGCTACGGCGTCAGCTCGCAAAGCACGGCGCGATGAGGTCCTGGAAGGAGCACGGCACGATGGCCACAACGCTCGTCCGCACCGCTGCCCTGGCGGCGCTGGTCGTCGTGATCGCTGCGGCCCCGCCCACGCCGGCCGGCGCGGCGGACGCGGTGAGACAAGGCCGAGGCCGGTGGTCGACGCCATCGGCGATCCTGCGGCGAGGTTCATGCCTCTCGGGGTCGGCAAGACCGTGGTCGTCGACCTGCCGGGCGACGTCAAGGATGTGCTGGTTGCGGACCCGAAGATCGCCAACGCCGTGGTGCGCAGCTCGCGGCGAGCCTATCTGATCGGCGTCTCGGTCGGCCAGACCAACGTCTTCTTCTTCGACGCCAACGGCCGCCAGCTGATTGGCTTCGACATTGCGGTGACGCGCGACCTCAACGGCATCCGCCATGCCCTGAAGCGTCTGCTGCCGGAGTCCGACATCTTCGTCGAAGGGGTCGCCGACGGCGTCATGCTGTCGGGCTCGGTGCCGACCCAGATCGAACTCGCAGCAGGCCTACGATCTCGCCGGTCGGCTCGTCGGCAGCAACGAGAAGGTGGTGAACGGCATCGTCGTGCGCGGCCGCGACCAGGTGATGCTCAAGGTGACGGTTGCGGAGGTCCAGCGCGACGTCATCGAGCAGCTCGGCATCGATATCAACGGCACCCTGTCCTACGGCACCAACGTTCTCAACTTCAACAATGCCAACCCGTTTCCGGTCTACGGCCGGCTCTGGTCGACGCCGACACATTCACCGGCAGCTTCCGCGGCATCAACGTCACGCTGCGCGCGATGGAGCGCGCCGGCGTGATCCGTACGCTGGCCGAGCCCAGCCTCACCGCCATCTCCGGCGAAAGCGCCAACTTCCTGGCCGGCGGCGAATTTCCGATCCCGGCGGGCTTCACCTGCGACCCCACCACCCGGAACTGCCAGACCCAGATTCAATTCAAGAAGTTCGGCGTCGGGCTGAACTTCGCGCCGGTGGTGATGTCGGAGGGGCGCATCAGCCTCAAGGTGCTCACCGAGGTATCCGAACTTTCGAACGACAACGCGATCACGCTGCTGCAGGCGACCGGCTCAACGACAGACCGAACGCTGACCATCCCGTCGATCAAGACCCGGCGCGCCGAGACCACGTCGAAATCCCCTCCGGCGGATCGCTGGCGATGGCCGGCATGATCCACGAGCAGACCAAGCAGCAGCTCAACGGCATGCCCGGCCTGATGAACCTTCCGGTGCTGGGATCGCTGTTCAAGAGCCGCGACTACATCAACCGGCAGAGCGAACTGATGGTGCTGGTCACGCCGTACATCGTGCGGGCGGTCGCACAAAAGGACCTGTCCAAGCCGGATGACGGCTTTGCCGACGCCTCCGATCCGGCGACGACGCTGGATCGGCCGCTTCAACCGCATTTACGGCGTTCCCGGCCGCGCCGAATCGAAACAGCAACCGTATCGCGGCAACTACGGTTTCATTCTCGACTGAGCCATTGCGCTGAGGAGTCGATATCGATGCCAGCCCATTCCGATCCGATCTCGACCCGCGGCTACGGCCTAGTCTTGCGGCGCGCAGCGATCATCGCGGCGCTCGGCACCATGCTCGGCGCCTGCAACACCGCCTACAACACGGCCTACACCGACTACACCGCGACGATGCCGTCGGACTACCGCGAGCGCCATCCGATCTCCATTCAGGGAGGGTGAGCGCAAACTGGAACTATTCGTGGGGGCCGATCGCAGCGGCCTCGCCGCCCATGCAGCGGGCCGAAGTGGCGGGCTTTGCCGGATACTGGAGGAAGGACGCCACCGGCGGCGTGATTGTCGACCGGCCGGTCGGAGCACCGAACGAGCGCGCCGCCAACGACTCGCTCCGGGAGGTGGTATCGATCCTCGCCGCGAGCGGCATCCCGCACCAGGGATCTTCGCGTCGGCCCTACCAGGCCGAAGCCCGGCAAGCTTGCAAACCTGCGATTGCGCTTTCCGCAGATGACGGCAGACGCCGGGCCGTGCGGACTTTGGCCCGACGATCTCGGGCCGACCTACAACGCCGAAGCACTACGAGAACCAGCCATATTGGAACCTCGGCTGCGCATCGCAGCGCGCGCTCGCCGCCATGGTCGAGAACCCGGCAGACCTCGTGCAGCCGCGAGCGGAAATGCCCGGCCTACACCGCCAAGCGCAACGCCGGAATCGAGAAATGGCGCAAGGGTGAAAGCCCGCCACGCATACCCGATCCCAACAAGGGCATGATCAGCGAGCTGAGCAAATGATCCGACACGCGCAGCAAGCCATCGAGCGGCCGCTCGAGCCGGCCGAACCGATCGGCCGCGATGAACAAATCGCTCCGGCGCCGCGCGTCTCGATCCAGGCATTCTGCGAAACGGTCGAAACCGCCGCCGCGATCCAGGGAGCCGGCGAGGACCGTCGCCTGGCCAAGACACACCTCAAGATCCAGATGGGCGGCGTGGCCGCCGCCGTCGCAGCGTACCGGGGAGCGCCGACGCCGAACGTCATCGTGCTGGAAGTCGGAAGGCCGCAACGATCGCATCCTGTCCGGTCTCGATTTGCTCGCGGAGTACTGCGATGCCGGTACCCGGGTCATCGTCATCGGGCGGCACAACGACGTCATGCTGTACCGCGAACTGCTCCGCCGTGGCGTCAGCGACTACCTGATCTCCCCGGTCAGCACGATCGACGTGGTTCGCTCGATCTGCGGGCTGTTCTCGTCGCCCGATTCCAAGCCGGTCGGCCGCATCGTCGCGGTGGTCGGCGCCAAGGGCGGCGTCGGGGCATCGACCATCGCGCACAACGTGGCATGGGTCATGGCGCGCGAGCTTGCGCTCGAGTTCGGTGGTGACCGATCTCGATCTCGCCTTCGGCACGGCTGGTCTCGACTACAACCAGGATCCGCCGCAGGGCATCGCCGACGCGGTGTTCTCGCCCGACCGTATCGACACCGCCTTCGTCGATCGCCTGCTGTCGAAATGCACCGACCACCTGAGTCTGCTGGCGGCGCCTGCCACGCTCGATCGCGTCTATGACTTCGGCGCCGAGGCGTTCGACGCCATTTTCGATTCGCTGCGGGCGTCCGTACCCTGCATCGTGCTGGATGTGCCTCACGTGTGGTCCGGCTGGACCCAGCGGACGCTCGTGAGCGCCGACGACATCCTGATCGTCGCGGCGCCAGACCTCGCCAACCTTCGCAACGCCAAGAACCTGTTCGACTTCCTCGAATCGGCGCGAGTCAACGATCATCGCCCGCGTTATTGCCTGAACCAGGTCGGCGTTCCAAAGCGGCCCGAGATCAAGCCCGTCGACTTCGCCAGGGCACTGGAAGACCAGCCGGTCGCGGTCATCCCGTTCGACCCGCAGCTGTTCGGCGCCGCCGCCAACAACGGCCAGATGATCGCCGAGGTGTCGGCAGGCCACCGCACGGCCGACATCTTCCGGCAACTCGCGCAGCTCCTGACCGGCCGCCCAGACATCAAGAGGACCAAGGGCGGCCTGCTCGCGCCGCTGCTCGGAAAACTGCTGCAGCGATAGAAATAGCGGCTGAGGATCGCGCTCGTGTTCGGCAAGCGCAACACCACCGATCCGCGACTGGCGGCCTCGGCTGTCGAGCAGCGAACCACCGTGGCGCTAGTGCCGCAGATCGCACCGCAAGTCAGCGACCCAGGCCGCACTCCGATTTCCGTCGTCGGGACTTGGCGCCCCGCTGGTCTCGGCGCCATCGAGCCCGCCCCGCATCGTGACGCCGGCCGCGCCGCATCCCTCGATGGCCACCGACTTGCGGCGCTCGGACAGTCCTACTACGAGACCAAGGGCACCGTGTTCGGCGCCCTGATCGAGGCGATCGATCTCTCCGAGCTCGCCCGGCTCGACGCCGATCGGCGCGCGAGGAAATCCGCGACATCGTCAACGAGATCATCGCGATCAAGAACATCGTGATGTCGATCGCCGAGCAGGAGGAGCTGCTCGACGACATCTGCAACGACGTGCTCGGCTACGGTCCGCTCGAACCGCTGCTCGCGCGCGACGACATCGCCGACATCATGGTGAACAGCGCCGGCACGGTCTACATCGAGGTCGGCCGGCAAGATCCAAAAGACCGGCATCCGCTTCCGCGACAACCAGCAGCTGCTCAACATCTGCCAGCGCATCGTCAGCCAGATCGGCCGGCGCGTGGACGAATCGTCGCCGATCTGCGACGCCCGCCTGCCGGACGGCTCGCGCGTCAACGTCATCGCGCCGCCGCTCGCGCTCGACGGTCCGGCGCTCACCATCCGCAAGTTCAAGAAGGACAAGCTCACGCTCGATCAGCTTGTCCAGTTCGGCACGATCACCGCCGGAGGGCGGCGAAATCCTCAAAGTGCTCGGCCGCTGCCGCGTCAACACCATCGTGTCCGGCGGCACCGGCTCGGGCAAGACCACGCTGCTCAACTGCCTGACGCAGTTCATCGACGACGACGAACGCATCGTCACTTGCGAGGACGCCGCCGAACTGCAGCTCCAGCAGCCGCACGTGGTACGGCTGGAAACCCGGCCGCCCAATCTCGAGGGCGAGGGCCAGGTCACGATGCGCGATCTGGTGCAAGAACTGCCTGCGCATGCGCCCGGAGCGGATCATCGTCGGCGAAGTGCGCGGGCCGGAGGCCTTCGACCTGCTGCAGGCCATGAACACCGGCCACGACGGCTCGATGGGCACGCTGCACGCCAACAGCCCGCGCGAGGCGCTATCGCGCATCGAATCGATGATCACCATGGGCGGCTATTCGCTGCCCTCCCGCACCATCCGCGAGATGATCGTCGCCTCGGTCGACGTGGTGGTGCAGGCCGCGCGCCTGCGCGACGGCTCGCGCAAGATCACCCACATCACCGAAGTGGTCGGCATGGAAGGCGACGTCATCATCACGCAGGATCTGTTCCTCTACGAGATGCTCGGCGAGGACGCCAACGGCAACCTGATCGGACGTCATCATTCGACCGGCATCGGCCGGCCGAAATTCTGGGAGCGCGCGCGCTACTACGGCGAGGAGAAGCGGCTCGCCGCCGCGCTCGACGCCGCCGAGATCGCCGAACCGACCGGCGCGATAAGGCGATCCCGATGAAAATGCAGACGCTCGCGCTGTTCTCACTGGTGACCGTCGCGATCGGCGGCGTCGGCTGGGTGTTTCTCTATCCGCTGTTGTCGGGCGAGCGCCACGCCGAGCGGCGCCGCGTCAGCGTCACCCGTCCCGACCCGGCGACGCGAGTGAACGGCCGCGCCGCAGAAGACGCGCCGCGAGCAGGTCGAGGAGACGCTAAAGGATCTCGACGTTCAGCGCGCAGCGGCCGAAGAACCTGCCGCTGCCACATGGGGATCGCACAGGCCGGCCTGACCTGGTCAAAACAGCGCTTCCTGATCATCGCTGGCGCCCTCGGCGTGTTTGGCCTCGTCGCTGACGTACCTGATTGGCGCAGGGCTCATACCGGCCGTCGCCGCCGGCTTCACGGCGGGGTCGGCCTGCCGCTCTGGATGCTCGCGCTTCTCAAGAAGCGGCGCGAGAAGCAAGCTTTCTCGAAGCGTTTCCCGATGCGTCGACGTGATCGTGCGCGGCATCAAGGCCGGCCTGCCGCTGATCGACAGCCTCAAGATCATCGCGAGCGAAGCACCGGAGCCGATCAGGAGCGAGTTCCGCAGCATCGTCGAGACGCAGACCATCGGCCTGCCGCTCGGCGAGGCCTGCGGCAAGCTCTACGAACGCATGCCGCTGCCGGAAGCCAATTTCTTCGGCATCGTCATCATCGATTCAGCAGACAGCCGGCGGCAACCTGTCCGAGGCGCTCGGCAACCTGTCGCACGTGCTGCGCGACCGCAAGAAGATGAAGGCCAAGATTGCGCGCCATGTCGATGGAGGCCAAGGCCTCGGCCGTCATCATCGGCGCGCTGCCGATCGCGGTCGCCACGCTCGTCTATCTCACGAGCCCCGACTACATCGAGCTGCTTTGGACCACCGATCTCGGGCGCTTCATGATGTTCGGCTGCGCCCTGTGGATGTCGATCGGCGTGTTCGTGATGAAGCAGATGATCAACTTCGACTTCTGAGGGCGGCACCATGCTCTGGACGCTCATCATCGACTCATGTACTGCATGGGCGCCAAGAATGTCACCGCCATCCTCGCGGCCGTGGCGGCGATGGCAACCGTGATGACGCTGGCGATGCCACTGATGTCGCCCGACACGCTCAGCAAGCGCATGAAAGCGGTCGCCATCGAGCGCGAAAAGATCCGCCAGCGCGAACGGGAGCGCCTCGCGCGCGGCGAGCGGAAGGTCACGCTGCGGCAATCGCCCAAGCAGTACATGCAGCGGGTGGTCGACCGCTTCAACCTGAGCAAGTGGCTCGCGCAGGAGGCGGCGCGCGAGAAACTGATCCAGGCCGGCTATCGCGGTCAGGCGCCGTATATCGCATTCCTGTTCTTTCGCATGGTGACGCCGGTCGTCGCGACCGTGCTCGCTGCTGTTCTATCGTGTTCGTGGTCGTGAACCTCGACCAGCCGCGCCACGGTGAAGATCGGGCTCTGCCTTGCCGCTGCCTACGGCGGCATGCAGGCGCCCTACCTGTTCCTGAAGAACCGCATCGCCAAGCGCCAGCTCTCGATCGGCGGGCGTTCCCCGACGCGCTCGACCTGCTGCTGATCTGCGTCGAATCCGGCATGTCGATCGAGGCGGCCTTCAGGAAGGTCAGCCAGGAAATCGGCTCGCAGTCGATGGCGCTCGCCGAGGAGCTGACGCTCGCTACCGCCGAACTGTCCTACCTGCAGGATCGCCGCCAGGCTTACGAAAACCTCGCCAGGCGCACCGATCTTGACGGCGTCAAGTCGGTCTGCGTGGCGTTGCAGCAGGCCGAGCGCTACGGCACTCCGCTCGGCCAGACCCTGCGTGTCATGGCGCAGGAGAACCGTAACATGCGCATGATCGGAGGCCGAGAAGAAGGCCGCGGCGCTGCCGCCGAAGCTGACGGTGCCGATGATCGTGTTCTTCCTGCCGGTGCTGTTCATCGTCATTCTGGGACCGGCAGCAATCCGCGTCATGGCCAACCAGGACACCTCGCCCGCAGACTCCGATTGTGAAGACGCCCAAGTAGCCAAATCGAATTCGCCTGCGGGCCGGCTTTCGCTAGGAGCCGGTCGACGGCGCGAGCGGCAAGCCGCGGCCGTTCTTTTTCCAGTCGCCCTGCTGGGCGAGCATTTGCCGGAGGTAGGCCACGTTGGCGGACGCTTCGTCCGCTGAAAGGTCGCCGCGTGCGATGGTCTCGGCCTCGGCGAAACGGCCCTGCAGACCGACGACCAGCGCGAGGTTCTGCCGCACCCTCGGCTCAGCGTTCGGTGACGCTGCGGCGCGCCGCAGCGTCGCCTCGGCTTGCGGCAAGTCCTTCGACAGCGCGTAGGACAGGCCGAGGTTGGACAGCACCGAAGGCTCGTCCGGGACCAGACGAAGCGCGCTGGCGTAGTGGCGCTGCGCCTCCTGATGGCGGCCGATCTGGTCCAGCACGGCCCCCTGCACTGACAGGATGCGCCAGTCGGGCTGATCGGGCGAATGTGCGCGTGCCAGCACATCGAGCGCCTGCGCGTAGTTGCCGTTGTCCGCGAGCGCACGGCCGTAGGCGCCGAGCACCTTGCGGTTCTTCGGATTGAGGATCGCGGATTGTTCGAGCACAGCCGCGGCCTGGGAGCGTTGGCCGATGCCCCGCAAGGCCTGGGCGTAGCTGATCGCAGCCTCGGGATCGCGTGGATCGGCGCGGTAGCGGCGGCTCCAGGTCTCCATCTCGCGGCGCCAGTCCGTCTCCGAGCGCGGCGCGCCTGAGGCGGCGAGCGAGCCCGTGACGTCGGTCGACGGCAGGCTCGTACAACCGGTCGCGGCGGCGGCTAATGCGATTGCGACGGCAGCGGTGGCGAGAAGTCGCGCAGAACCGCGGAGCATCGAACTCAGGGCCTCTTGGCTTGAGCCGGCGGGCGGGAGGACAACGAAAGCCAGCAATAAGCCGTTAACCCTAACGGGAGGTTAACCGCAGCCAGCCACCGAGATGCGCGATGGGAGCACCGCAGAATTCCAGCAAGCGGCCTGCTTGTTGGTGGGGTTTCCGCGTGACATCCTTCGCGGAATCCCAAAAGGAGGCCCCGATGAAGCCTTTGGTTGCGGCAGCGGCGATCGTGCTGGTGCTGACTGTGCCCGCTGCAGCAGACCGGCTCGACGACGTGAAGGCACGCGGCAAGCTCGTTGTCGGCGTCAGCGACACGACGCCGCCGTTCGCCTTCAAGAAGGACGGGACGCACGTCGGCTACGACATCGACGTGGTGCGCGCGGTGGCGGGACGGCTCGGCCTTCCCGTCGAGACCGTTTCGGTGACGAGCGCCGAGCGCATCCCAATGCTCAAGGACGGCAAGCTCGATTTTGTCGCAACCTCGATGACCCGGACGCCCGAGCGGCTGAAAGACGTCGACTTCAGCGTCATTTACTTCGTGACGCCGCACGCGGTGATCGTGCGGAAGTCGAGTGGGATCACTTCGGTGAAGCAGCTTGCCGGCAAGAAGGCGTCCTCGGCCAGCACCTCGACCGCCGGCGGCAACCTGAAGGAGGTCGTGCCCGACGTGGAGATCGTCTATGTCCGCGACTACGCGATAGCATTCGCGATGCTCAAGGACGGCCAGGTCGACGCTTTCCCAACCGACGAGAGCGTGCTGCGTGCGATCGTGCAGCAGGACGGCAAGCCCGAAAACTATCTCTTCCTTCCAGATTTCACAAAGTCGCGCAACGTCGGCTTTGCGCTGAAGAAGGACGAACTGCGCTTCAAGGACGCGCTCAACAAGGCGCTGCTCGATGTCGAGGCCTCCGGCGAAGCGTCGAAGATTTTCGCTGCGTGGTTCGGTCCGGGCTCGCCCGAGCCGATGCCCCGCACCTTCAAAATCCAGCCGGACTGAACCGACATGCATCCCGTTTTCGTCGCGCGCCGCAAGGCTGCACTGCCGATCTGGTTTGTCACTCCCGCGAACTTCTCCAAGGTTTGCGACGGGCTCAACAAGAGCGCGCGCGCCTTTGTGAAGGCATCGGGCTTCGAGCCGCGTCCCGGCCAGCATCTGCTGCTGCCCGCGCCCGCCGGCACCGGCGGCGTCCTGTTCGGCATCGAGCGCGGCAAGGACAACGCCAATCCGTTCCTGCCTGGAACGCTGGCCGGACTGCTGCCCGCCGGCACCTATCGCTTCGCCAATGCGCCACACGACGCAAGGCTCGCGGCACTGGCGTTCGCCCTCGGCAGCTACCGTTTCTCGCGCTATCGCAAGGCGAAGGACCGGGCGGTGCGGCTCGTCCTGCCCGACGGCGTCGACGGCAACGATCTCACGCGCATTGCCGACGGCGTGACGCTCGCCCGCGATCTCATCAATACGCCGGCGAACGACATGGGGCCGGCCGACCTCGAAGCAGCCGCGCGCGCTCTGGGTGAGCGGCACGGCGCCAAGGTCCGCAGCACAGTCGGCGATGCGCTGCTGAAGCAGAACTTTCCGCTGATCCACGCGGTCGGCCGCGCCGCGGACAGCCGGCGCGCGCCACGCCTGATCGAGCTGCGCTGGGGCAGGGCCAACGATCCCAAGGTGACGCTGGTCGGAAAAGGCGTGTGCTTCGACACTGGCGGCCTCGACCTGAAGCCCGAAAGCGCCATGCTCCTCATGAAGAAAGACATGGGGGGCGCGGCAACGGTCCTGGCACTTGCGCATATGATCATGGATCGGGGCTTACGCGTATCGCTCCGCGTTCTCATCCCGGCGGTGGAGAATTCGGTTGCCGGCGATGCGTTCCGGCCGCTCGATGTCTATCCCTCCCGCAAGGGTCTCAACGTCGAGATTGGCAACACCGACGCCGAGGGCCGGCTGATCCTGGCCGACGCGCTGACGCTGGCGGACGAGGAGGCGCCCGATCTCCTGGTCGACATGGGCACGCTGACAGGCGCAGCCCGCGTCGCACTCGGCCCCGAGTTGCCGCCCTACTACACCGACGACGAGACGCTCGCCGCCGATCTCGCTCGATACGCGGCGGCTGAGAACGACCCGTTGTGGCGCCTGCCGCTCTGGCGACGCTATAACTCGATGCTCAATTCCAAGACTGCCGACCTGAACAACGTCGCGAGCGGCGGCATGGCGGGGTCGATTATCTGCGCTTTGTTCCTCAAGCGCTTTGTCGCGGCGGCGAAGAGTTGGCTGCACTTCGACATCTACGCTTGGACGCCGCAGGCCAGGCCCGGCCGCCCGGAAGGCGGCGAATGCCAGGCCGCACGCGCGCTCTACGCGCTGCTTTGCGAGCGCTACGGCTCATAGGCACGGCACGCGCAGCAGCCTTTCGGCCGGCGTCGTATCACCGTCGTTCGATTGTGTGCACAATGAGCCCGGGTTTGGGGGCTCAACTCGGCAGGAGCAAGTGATGGCTAGGATCACGACCAAGGACGGCACGAGCATTTACTACAACGACTGGGGCACGGGACAGCCCGTGGTCTTCAGTCATGGTTGGCCGCTGAGCGCGGATGCGTTCGAAGACCAGATGTTCTTTCTCGCCTCACGCGGCTATCGCTGCATCGCGCACGACCGCCGCGGCCACGGCCGATCGAGCCAACCCTGGAACGGCAACGACCTCGACACCTATGCCGACGATCTCGCGGAACTCACCAGCCAGCTCGATCTGAAGGACGCGATCCACGTCGGCCATTCCACCGGCGGCGGCGAGGTGGCGCGCTATATCGGCCGTCACGGCACCAAGCGCGTCGCCAAAGCGGTGCTGATCGGCGCGATCCCGCCGCTGATGCTCAAGACCCCGGCGAACCCGCTTGGGCTTCCGATCGAAGTGTTCGACGGGCTGCGCGCCAGTGTCGTCAAGGACCGCTCGCAGTTCTGGAAAGAGCTCAGCATGCCGTTCTACGGCTACAATCGGCCGGGCGCCAAGATTTCGGAGGGCGTGCGCAAGTCGTTCTGGCTGCAGAGCATGATGGCCGGCTTCCCGGCGTCGTACTTCTGTATCAAGGCGTTCTCCGAGACCGACACGACGGAGGACCTCAAGAAGTTCGATGTGCCGACCTGATCCTGCATGGCGACGACGACCAGATCGTGCCGATCGTTGCCGGCGGCGCTGCTGTCGTCCAAGATCGTCAAGAACAACACGTTCAAGGTCTACAAGGGCGCGCCGCACGGCATGTGCACGACACTGAAGGATCAGGTGAACGCCGACCTGCTCGAGTTCATCAAGTCGATAAGCACGCGCGGCCCGGCATGTTCACCACCACCAAAGGCAAGGCGCTGCTCACCACCACGACCGGCGCCCTGCCGCGCCCGGCCTGGTACACCGCAAACCTGCGCGGCCTGCCGCTGTCGCAAGGCTTCTCGCAGATGGCGTACCGCGAGCAGCATTTCGACTGCCTCGCCTGCCACGTCGCAGCCCAGCACCGCGCCGGCATCGACATCTTCGTCGATGGCGACACGCGGCTCGACGACGATGTCGCCGGCCGCAGCTGGGTCAGCTACGCGACCGAGCGCATCGAAGGCATCGGCGCGCCGCGGGTCGAGGTGCCGCCGGCGGGCTTCATGGCCGACAAGGGGCCGGGCGACCTGATGTGGGAGGTGATCGAGACCCGCATGACGCCGCCGGTCGTGGGCAAGATCGGCGCGACCACGCTGCAGCTCGACCGCGCCTACAAGGCGATCGCGCCGATGACCGACCATCCGGTCAAGATCGGCTCGATCTCGGCGCAGATCCTCGCGCTGATGCTGACCGACGAGCACTACAAGGACCGGCTGCAGCTGCTCATGGACCTGTCGGCCGCGCTCAATCGCGAGTACCACGCGCTGGCCGACGGCCGGCGCGCCGCTGATCCAGATCGAGGAGCCGGCGATCCACCAGGTGATCGCCGACCCGAACCAGCGCATCAAGCCGCAGCAGTGGGTCGACGCGTTCAATGCGGAGATCCGCGGGCTGCGCGACCGTTGCGAGGTGTGGTGCCACACCTGCTGGGGCAGCCCGGCGGCGCAGCGGGTCGCGAGCCGCGACCAGTCCTACAAGGCGGCACTGTCCTACTTCGATCAACTCGACATCGACGTGCTGACGGTCGAAGGCGCGTTCAATCGCGGCATGGATTTCGAACACATCGGCAAGGGGATATCCAAGGACAAGAAGATCGCGGTCGGCGTCATCAGTCATCGCACGCTGCAGGTCGAGCGGCCCGAGGAGGTCGCCGAGCTGATCCGCCTCGCGCTGAAATACATCGAGCCGGAGCGGCTGATCCTGACCAGCGATTGCGGCTTCGGCCGGCAGTCGATGAGCCGGATGCACGCGTTCTACAAGATGGTCGCGCTGGTGCGCGGCACCAACATCGTGCGCAAGGAGCTGGGGCTGCCGGAAGCGTATATTCCCGGCGACCGACCCGCAGCTTTCGCTGGTGCCGCTGCCCGATCGCTGAGCGCGTGGCAGGAATGCCTGTGGCTTTCGAGGAACCGTCACGGTGAGCTTCGACCCCCGCCTCACGCCCGCGCGTCCCGATCTCGCAGCGAGCCACCTCGGGAAAGGTCGATGCGGCCCGTTTCGTCGTAGGCACACTGCAGGAGGTGATCGTCGGGCATGCTCCAGTCCGCAAAGCGCCTTCGCACGATGCGCCGCTGCTGACCGAGGCGCTGCGCGGCGAGCGCGTCACGGTCTACGAAATCGACGACGAGGGCTGGGCCTGGGGCCAGCTTGCGCAAGACGGCTACGTTGGCTGGCTACCGGCAGCGGCGCTGCTCGCGCCGAGAGCCGAGCCGACGCATCGGGTGGCCGCGCTCCGCACGCTGGTGTTCCCGGCGGCCGACATCAAGCAGCCGCCGCTCGACGGGCTGCCGCTCGGCGCGCGCGTCTCGGTCACGCAGATGCAGCCGCCGTTCGCGGTGCATAGCGACGGTTATACGCCGGCGCGCCACCTCCGCGCTCTTGACACCAACGAGGCCGATTTTGTTGCGGTCGCCGAGCAGTTCAGTTGCGTGCCGTATCTGTGGGGCGGCAAAACCAGCTTGGGCCTTGACTGCTCCGGGCTGGTACAGGTCGCGCTGAACGCGTGTGGCATTGTTTGTCCGCGCGACAGCGACATGCAGGAGCGAGCGCTCGGCCGGCCTGTCGATCTTGGAAGTCTGCGGCGCGGCGACCTCCTGTTCTGGAAGGGCCACGTCGCCATCGCGTGTGATGCCAATATTCTGCTGCACGCCAACGCGTTCCACATGTCGGTCGCAGTGGAGCCGGTTGCGCAGGCGATTGAGCGCATCAGCGCGTCCGGCAGCGAGGTCACGAGCGTGCGCCGCATTGGCTAGCGCGATGATAGGCTGGCGCCGATGAGAGCGATGAAGCATCTGTTGTGTTGCGCGCTGCTCTACACAAGTGTGACGGCAGCGGCGGCGGATGATTATCCGTCGAAACCGATCCGGCTGATCGTGCCGTTCGCAGCCGGGGGCGCGGTGGGAGCGGTTGCGCGCGTGCTCGCAACCCCGATGTCCTCGAGCCTCGGCCAGTCCATCGTGATCGACAACCGTGGCGGCGCCGGTGGCGTCATCGGCATGGACGCCGTCGCAAAATCGCCGGCCGACGGTTACACGCTCCTGCTGGCCCACAGCGGGCTCACCTATATGCCCGGGCTCTACCGCAATCTGCCGTTCGATCCGGTGAAGGACTTCGACGGCATCGTGAACGCCGTGACCGGCGGCTTCCTGCTCGCCGTGAACAACGACCTGCCGATCAGATCGGTCGCCGATCTGATCGTCTATGCCAAGGCTCATCCAGGCAAGCTCACCTATGCGTCGGCGGGCATCGGCTCGACGCTCCATCTCGCTGCCGAGTTTTTGAAGCGCGCGGCCGGCGTGGACATTCTGCACGTGCCGTACAAGGGTGCGGCGCAGGCTACCACCGATCTGATCGGCGGCCAGGTTCAGATGATGTTCGGGCCTGCGGTTGCGATCCTGCCGCTCGCCCAGGCCGGAAAGGTTCGCGCCCTTGCGGTGGCCTCTGCCAGGCGATCCATGCTGGCGCCGGAGCTTCCGACGGTGGCCGAAAGCGGCGTACCGGGCTTCGAGATCGGCTCCTGGTATGGGCTCGCGGCTCCCGCCGGCACGCCCAAGGCTGCGATCGAACGGCTTAACGCCGAAGCCAACCGCGCGCTGCAATCGGCCGATGTGATCGCCCAATTCCGTATCCAGGGCTATGAACCGCTGGGCGGCACGCCCGCCGCCTTGAACGATCAAATCAAGGCCGACATCACGCGCTGGACCAAGATTATCCGTGACGCCGGCATCGAGCCGCAGTGATGGATCAGAATCTCAAGACCGACGCCGTTACGCTGACCAAGACGCTGTGCGGCCATCTGGCGGCGGCGCGCTTCGACGATCTCAGCGAGGGCGCGCGCCGCGAGGCGCGCCGCGGCGTTCTCGACTGGATCGGCTGTGCGCTTGCCGGCAGCCGGCATGCGACAATTACGCGGTTGATCGAGGTCCTGCGGGACGTAGGCGGGCGACCGCAAGCGACCGTTTTCGGCCGCAAGCTGAAGCTCGGTCTGCTCGATGCGCCGCTCGCCAACGGCCAGATGGGCCACATCCTCGACTATGACGACACCCACATGGGCGGCGTGGTGCTGCATACAAGTTCGCCGGTGCTCGCAGCCCTGTTCGCCTTGGCCGAACGCTCGGTGGTCAGCGGCGCCGACCTGATGATGGCTTATGCTGTCGGCTTCGAGGCCGGCGTGCGTAGCGGCCGCACCGCGCCCGGGCACCACCAGGGCGGCTGGCACCTCACCGGTACGCTCGGCAGCATCGCTGCCGGGGCCGCCTGCGGCAAACTCATCGGTCTCGACGCACAGCGGCTGACCTATGCCGTCGGGATCGCCGCGACGCAGGCGGCCGGTATGCAGCAGAACCGCGGCACCATGTGCAAGTCGTTCCACGCCGGCAAGGCGGCGGCAAACGGCGTGCTGGCCGCGCTGCTCGCCGAACGCGGCTTCGACAGCAGCCAGGAGATCATCGAAGGCAAGAAGGGCTTTGCCCGTATCTACAGCGACGTGGCCGAGCCCGAGCAACTGACCGCAGGCCTCGGCCAGGGCTGGCTGATCGAGAGCAACGGCCACAAGCCGTACGCCTGCGGCGTCGTGCTGCACCCGCTGATCGATGCCGTGATCGCGATCCGTGCCCGCGCGCCGATCGACCCGGACGCTGTGAGCGAGATCGGCCTGCGCGTGCATCCATTGGTTCTATCGATCACCGGCGTGGTCGAGCCGTCGACCGGATTGCAGTCGAAATTCAGCACGCTCCATTCGGCCGCGGTCGCGCTGATCGACGGTGCAGCGGGTGTCGCGCAGTACACCGACGACAGGGCGTCGATCCGCAGGTGGCGGCGTTGCGGCGCAAGGTCAAGCCGATCGCCGACGAAACCTTGCGCAAGGACGAGGCCTACGCCGCGATCACGGTCGGCGACCGGCGGCACGAGGCGCACATCGCGCACGCCAGCGGCACCGCCGACAATCCGATGAGCGATGCCGCGATCGAAGCGAAGTTCCTGGCCAATGCGACGCCGGTCATCGGCGCAGCGAACGCCAGGCGCGTCAGCCAGGTTGTCTGGGTCGTTGGAAACACTGCCCGACGTTCGCACTCTGATCGCGACTCTGGCGTGACCGACCAGACGCGGGCCCCGAATTTCACTGCGAGCCGGCGAGCCCGATGGCTTTGAGCACCACCGCCCACTTCGCCGTCTCGGAGCGGATGTAGCGCTCGGACTCGGCGATCGGCGGCGGATCGAGCGGGATCAACCCCATGTTGGCGATGCGCTGCTGCATGTCGGGCGCCGACATGATGGTCTTCATCTCGGCGTGCAGGCGGTCGACGATCGGCGCGGGCGTTCCCGAGCGCAGCACCAACATGTGCCAGGCCACCAACTCGAAATCCGGGACGCCGGCCGCCTCCGCAAACGTCGGCACGCTCGGATGCGCGGGCAGCCGCTGCTTGGAGGATACCGCGAGCGCTCGCAGCTTGCCGTCGCGGATCAGTGCCAGCGAAGCGCCGCTTTCGGCGAAGGCGAAATTCACGTGGCCGGCCGCGACATCCAGGATCGACTGCGGGCTGTTGCGATAGGGCACGTGCGTAAGCTGCAGGTCGTAGCGCTGCTTGATCAGCTCGACCGCGAAGTGCGGCACGCCGCCGCCCGCGGGCGAACTGTAGCTCAGCGGCGTGGTCTGCTCCTTGGCGTACTTCAGGAATTCCGGAACAGTGTGGACCGGCAGCGACGGATTGACCACGAGGATGAATGGCGAGGTCAGGTAATGCGCGACCGGGGTGATATCCCGGTCGGGATCGTAGGGCAGTTGCTTGAACACGGTCTGGTTGACCGAAAGCTGCGTGGGCGTCGCCACAAGCAACATGTGCCCATCGGCAAAGGCGGTCGTCACCGACTGGGTTGCGACAAGCATGCCGGCGCCCGGGCGGTTCTCGACGATCACGGGCTTGCCGAGGCTTGCCGACAGCTTCTCGCCGTAGAGACGGGCGATCGTGTCCATGCCGGTGCCGGCAGCCAGAGGCACGACGATCGTGACTGTCTTCGAAGGATAGTCCTGCGCGCGCACTGGCGGCGGATGAAGCGCGCCCAGCAGGCCCGCGAGACAGACACTCCATGCCAGCAAGAACTTCATGCCGTTTCCCCCGAGCGCCGCACCGATTTTTCTTCGCAACCGCCGCGAGGCTATCAATATCCACGCGAGCGGTCGACGATGTTGGCCATGGCAAGCCCGCGCTCGTGTCGGTCGATCTGCGCGATCACCAACTCGGCAAAAATCCGCGGCGAAATGTCGCCGGCATTGTGTGGCGTGACAGTAACGTTGGGGTGGGTCCAAAGCCGGCTCCCGGCCGGCAGCGGTTCCTCCTGAAACACATCGAGAGTAGCGCTTGCGAGCGAGCCTTCGTCGAGCGCCGCGAGGATGTCCGCATCGATCTGCAGCCTGCCGCGGCCGGCGTTGATGAGGTGGGCGCCGCCGGCCGCGCCGTTGCGGTTGAGCTTGCGCAGCAGCGATAGGTTGAGAATGCCCTCGGTCTCAGGCGTTGCCGGCAAGAGACACACCAGGATTTCGCTCTGCGCGAGGAAGCCGTCGAACCCGCGTCCGCCGTCGAAGGTGGCAATCCCGGCAATCGCCTTCGGCGTGCGGCTCCAGCCCGCGACCTTGAAGCCGAGACCGGCCAGCGCCTGCGCCGCCGCACGGCCGATCGTGCCGAGGCCCATCACCCCGACGTTGACTTCGCTCGCGGCCGGCTGGTCCTGCGGACGCCAAACGCGCTCGCGCTGCTGTGCGTCGTAGAGCCGTTGGCGGCGATGGCAGATCAGCACGTGCAGCACGACGTATTCGACGAGCCGCATGGTCAGGTCGGGATGCGCAACGCGCACGATGGGCACCTGCGGCAGCGCCGGATCGCCAAGCAGATGATCGACGCCGGCGCCGAGCGAGAAGATCGCCCGCAACCGCGGCAGGCCTGCGAGCAGGCCCGCCGGCGGGTTCCACGCACAGGCATAGCCGATATCGGTGGCATCGCCGACGCGATCGGGCCAGACTTGGATATCGAGATTTGCGTCAAGAGCGCTGAACTGCCGTTCGTACACGGCAGAGTCCATGCCGGTGATCGCGAGCAGCAGCGTGCGCGACATCGCGGCTCAGTGCGGATGCGGGCGGGCGCCGCGATCCATCGGCAACGCCTACTGCGCCACCACGCCCTCGGGCGCGATGTCGAGGTTGAAGGCGGCCGCAAACAGCGCGCGGGTGTACGGGCTTTTCGGCGCCTTGAACAGCTCCGCGGCGGCGCCCGCCTCCACCACCTTGCCCTCGCGCATGACCACGAGGCTGCTTGCCAGCGCTGCCACCACGCGCAGATCGTGCGAAATGAACATATAGGTCAGCTCGTGCCGCTTCTGCAGATCGCGCAGAAGATCGACCATCTGCGACTGAATCAGCATGTCGAGTGCACTCGTCGGCTCGTCGAGCACGATGAACTTCGGCTCGAGCACAAGCGCGCGCGCAATCGCGATGCGCTGGCGCTGGCCGCCTGAGAATTCGTGCGGATAGCGGTTGCGCGTCTCCGGATCGAGGCCCACGTCCTGCAGCGCGCTCACCACGCTCTGCTCGCATTCCCGCCGCGACAGGTGCGGGTGATGGACCCAGAGCCCCTCCTCGATGATGTCGCACACCGATTTGCGCGGCGACAGCGAGCCGTAGGGATCCTGGAACACGATCTGCATATTGCGACGGAACGGCAGCATCTCCTTGAAGCGCAGTCCTTGCAGTTCGTCGCCCATGAACACGATCGGACCGTTGGACGAAACGAGCCGCAGGATCGCAAGCCCGAGCGTGGTCTTGCCCGAGCCGGACTCGCCGACCACACCGAGCGTCTCGCCCTTGCGCATCTCGACGGTGACGCCGTCCACCGCCTTGATGTGGCCGACGATCTTGCGCATCACGCCGCGCCGGACCGGGAACCAGACCTTCAGGTCGCCGGTGCGCAGGATCATCTCGCCGGTCGGGTTAAGCGGCGCCGGCTGCACCTTCGGCTCGGCCGCGAGCAAATCGCGGGTGTAGGGATGACGAGGCTCGGTGAACACGCTCTCGACCGCGTCCTGCTCGACGATCTTGCCGTGCCGCATGACGCAGACCCGGTCGGCGATCTTTCGGACGATGCCCGAGGTCGTGCGTGATGAACAGCATGGCCATGCCGAGCCTAGACTGCAAGTCTTTGAGAAGTTTCAGGATTTGCGCCTGCACGGTGACATCGAGCGCAGTCGTCGGCTCGTCGGCAATGAGCAGATCGGGCTCGTTTGCGAGCGCCATCGCGATCATGACGCGCTGGCGCTGGCCGCCGGAGAGCTGGTGCGGATAGCTCTCGAGCCGGCCATCGGGATTGGGGATGCCGACTTGCGTCAAAAGCTCGATCGTGCGGTTGCGCGCAGCGGCGCCGACCAAGCCGCGGTGCAGCAGCAGGATTTCACCAATCTGCCGCTCGATCGTGTGCAGCGGATTGAGCGAGGTCATCGGCTCCTGGAAGATGATGGTGATGTCGTCGCCGCGCACCTCGCGGATTTCACGCTCGGTCAGCCGCAGGAGGTCCCGGCCCTTGAACAGGATGCTGCCGGTGGGATGGTTCGCGGCCGGATACGGCAGGAGCTTCATCACCGAAAGCGCGGTGATCGACTTGCCGGAGCCGGATTCGCCGACCAGCGCGACCGTCTCGCCCTTCTTCACGTCGAACGAGATGCGGTCGACCGCAACGAACTCGCGGCCGCTTTGCCGGAAGGCGACGGAAAGCTCTTTCACCGACAACAGCGGCTCGGCGTGTGCATCCATTGCTCTCACCGGAACGTCTTGCGTGGGTCGAACGCGTCGCGCACAGCCTCGCCGATGAAGATCAGCAGCGACAGCATGATCGCGACCGAGAAGAAGCCCGCAAGTCCAAGCCAGGGGGCCTGGATGTTGGACTTGCCCTGCGACAGCAGTTCGCCGAGCGAGGCGGAACCGGGCGGCAGCCCGAAGCCCAGAAAGTCGAGCGCGGTGAGCGTCATCACCGACGACGACAGAATGAACGGCAGGAACGTCATGGTCGCGACCATGGCGTTCGGCAGCAGGTGCCGGAACATGATCTTGCCGTTCGACACGCCAAGCGCGCGCGCCGCCTGGATGTACTCGAAATTGCGGCCGCGCAGGAATTCCGCGCGCACCAATCCCACGAGCGACACCCAGGAGAACAACAGCAGGATTCCGAGCAGCACGAAGAAGCCCGGCACCAGCACCGACGAAATAATGAGCAGCAGATAGAGCGACGGCACCGAAGTCCAGATTTCGATCACTCGCTGGAACAGGAGGTCGGTCCAGCCGCCGAAATAGCCCTGCACCGCGCCTGCGGCGACGCCGATGACCGATGAGATGATCGTAAGGATGAGCCCGAACAGCACCGAGATGCGAAATCCGTAGATCAGCCGCGCCACCACGTCGCGGCCCTGGTCGTCGGTGCCGAGCCAGTTGTATTCAAGATCACTGCAGCTTTTCAGGTGCTTCTTCTCGACCACCGCTTTGCACTGCTCCTCGGTCAGCCGCCAGGTCGGCGGCGAGGGCGCCGGCGTCGGCAGATCGAGATTGTGCGAGTGATAGGAGAACCGGATCGGCGGCCACACCATGGTGCCGCCCTTTTCGGCAATCAGCTTCTGCAGATACGGATCGCGATAGTCGGCCGCAGTCTCAAACTCGCCGCCGAACGCCGTCTCCGGATAGGTCACAAGCGCCGGAAAAAAGAACTTGCCGTTCATGTAGATCAGGAACGGCTTGTCGTTGGCGATGAATTCGGCGAACAGCGAGCAGATGAACAACACAAGGAAGATCCAGAACGACCAGTAGCCGCGGCGATTGCGCTTGAAATTGTCCCAGCGCCGGCGGTTGATCGGCGACAGTGTGAACCAGCGCTGCCGCAGTTCCTCGACCGTCGGCGCTGGCGGCGCGGTTGGTCCTTGCGTGTCAATCGTCGTGCGGGCGTCCAACTCAGACCTCCCGGGTCTCGAAATCGATGCGCGGATCGATCCAGGTGTAGGTCAGGTCGGAGATCAGGTTCACGACCAGTCCAATCAGGGCGAAGATGTAGAGGGTGGCGAACACCACCGGGTAGTCGCGGTTCAGCACGCTCTCGAAACCGAGCAGCCCGAGCCCATCGAGCGAGAAGATAGTCTCGATCAGGAGGGCCCCCGAGAAGAAGGCGTGCACGAAGGCCCCGGGGAAGCCCGCGATTACGATCAGCATGGCGTTGCGGAACACGTGACCGTACAGCGTCTGATTGGAGGTGCAGCCCTTGGCACGGGCGGTCAGCACGTATTGCTTCTTGATCTCGTCGAGGAAGGAATTCTTGGTGAGCAGCGTCATGGTGGCGAAGGCGCCGAGCATCATCGAGATGATTGGCAGCACAAGGTGCCAGAAGTAATCGGCGATCTTCTGATACCACGGCATCTGCGACCAGTTGTCGGAGGTGAGCCCGCGCAGCGGGAACCAGTCGAAGTACGAGCCGCCGGCGAACAGAATAATAAGCAGGATCGCGACCAGGAACCCCGGCAACGCGTAGCCGATGATGATGACGCTCGACGTCCACACATCGAAGCGCGAGCCGTCCATTACCGCCTTGCGGACGCCGAGCGGGATCGCGATCAGATAGGTCAAGAGCGTCATCCAGATGCCGAGGGACATCGAGACCGGCAGCTTCTCCTTGATGAGTTGGAGCACGCTGGTGTCGCGGAAGTAGCTCTTGCCGAAGTCGAAGGTGGCGAAATTCCAGAGCATCTTGAAGAAGCGCTCGTGGGCCGGCCGGTCGAAGCCGAACTGCTTCTCCAGGCTCTTGATGAACTCCGGATCGAGGCCCTGCGCGCCGCGATACTTCGAGCTCGATGCGTCGATCTGCGCACCGCCCTGGACCTGGCCGCGGGTGCCGAAGTCGCCGCCCTGGCCGGAACCGGGGATGCGCGAACTCGCCCCCGTGTCGGCGCCCGAAAGCTGGGCGATCACCCGCTCGACCGGCCCGCCGGGGGCGAACTGCACCACCACGAACGACACCAGCATGATCCCGAGCAGGGTCGGGATCATGAACAGCAGCCGGCGAATGATGTAGGCGCTCATGCCCAACCCATACTCTTGTCCGAATCCCACGTCGCGGGTCGCCACGCGACGTTTGGTCGCCCCTCGACCGCAGGATAATACCTGCAGCGCACCATACTACCCCTTCTGATCGCCCTTCGCTGCCATGCCGCTGTCGTACCACCAGGTTTCCAGCACCCCGCGGGCATAGCGCGGCTTGAGCGGGGGGCGGCCGAACACGTCCCAATAGGCGATCCAGTGCGATCCCTTGTACCAGTGCGGGATCCAGTAGCGCCCCGCCCGGATCAGCCGGTCAAGCGCCCGGCAGGCGGTGGTCAGCGCCGCACGATTCTCCGCCGCGATGATACGGTCGATCATCGCGTCGATCGCCGGATCGGCGATGCCGGCGAGGTTTTGCGAGCCTTTCAGCCCGGCCGCCTGCGACGAGAAGTAGGAGCGGAGCGAGTCGCCCGGCGTCAAGGAGAAGCCGAATCGCTGGATGATCACGTCGAAGTCGAAATCGTTCAACCGCTTCTGCATTTGCGCAGCGTCGACGATGCGCAGGCTCGCGTCGATGCCGAGGACGGCGAGGTTCTTGATGAACGGCATATGGTGCGGCTGGAACGACGGCTCGTCGATCAGGAACTCCATGGTCAGCCGCTGGCCGCCGGGCGAGACGCGCTTGCCGTCCTTGATGACGAAGCCTGCTTCCTGCAGCAGCGCGGCGCCCCGCCGCAGCAGGGCGCGATCCTGGCCGGAGCCGTCGGACACCGGCGGCACGAACGCCTCGCCGAAGACCTCCTCCGGCACCTTGCCGCGGAACGGCTCCAGCAGCGCCAGTTCGTCCGGATCGGGTTTGCCCTTCGCCATCATCTCGGAGTTTTGGAAGACCGAATGGGTCCTGTCATACGAGCCGTACATGACGGTCTTGTTGGTCCATTCGAAATCGAAGGCGCAGATCAGCGCCTCGCGAAGCTTGGGATTCTTGAACTTCTCGCGGCGCGTGTTGATGAACCAGCCCTGTGCGCCAGACGGGGTGTCGTTGGGCAGCACCTCGCGCTTGACGCGGCCGTCCTTGATGGCCGGAAAATTGTAGCGCGTCGCCCAGATACGCGACGTGAATTCCTCGCGGAACAGGTAGTTCCGGCCGGTGAAACCTTCGAACGCCACATCGCGGTCGCGATAGTACTCGTAACGCAGCGTCTCGAAATTGTAATGGCCGCGTGCGACCGGCAGAGTCGCGCCCCACCAGTCCTTGACCCGCTCGTACTCGATGAAGCGACCAGGCTCGAAGCGCGCCACCTTGTACGGGCCGCCGCCGAGCGGCGGGTCGAGCGTCGTCTCGTCGAATGGCCGCGTCGCGTAGTAGGCGCGCGAGAAGATCGGCAGCGACGCCGCAAAAAGCGGCACGTCGCGGGCACGGTTCGGTGCAAAGTGGAGGGTCACGGTGGTGTCGTCGGATGCCTCTGCGCCGGAAAAATCCCGCAGCAACTGGGTGATGATCGGATGGCCCTTCTCCTTCAGCGTCGCAAGCGAGAAGGCGACGTCATGGGCAGTCATCCGGCTGCCGTCGTGAAAGCGAGCTTCGGGGCGCAGCGCAAAACGATAGACCAGACCGTCCGGGGAGATCTGCACCGAGCGCGCGGCGAGCCCATACTGGGCGTCGGGCTCGTCGTTGGCGCGCACCGTCAGGCTCGCAAATGTCAGTTCCAGGCCCTGTGCCGCGTCGCCCCGGAGGATGTAACTGTTGAACGAGTTGAAGGTCAGGAAATTCTGGTTGTACATCCGGGTCGGGCCGATCTGCGAAAACACGCCGCCCTTCGGAGCGTTCGGGTTGACGTAGTCGAAATGGGGAAAGTCGGCCGGATACTTCAGGTCACCGAATGCGGACATGCCATGCCGCTCGGCACCCGCGACGGGCTGCGCCGCAGCGGAAGGTCCCGTGATCCCGTAAGCGACAGCCCCGGCGCCGGCGATGAGAGCATCCCGGCGCGACCGGTTGATCACGAGCGGGATCCCGTCTTGGCCGCCTTCTCGGCGTCCCACCACCAGATCGTCGGAAACGCCGAGGCCCCATACTTCGGCAGCTCATTCGGACGGCCGAACCGATCCCAGCGCGCACTGCGGACCTTGCCGTAGGTCCACTGCGGAACGACGTAGTTGTTCCACAGGAGCACGCGATCGAGCGCCTTGCAGGCGGCGACGAGATCGCTGCGGCTCTTGGCAAAGATCAGCCGGTTGACGAGGGTGTCGACCGCCGGGTTTTTGATCCCGATCAGGTTGCGCGAGCCGGGCTGGTCGGCGGCCTGCGAGGTCCAGAAGCCCCGCTGCTCGTTGCCAGGCGACAGCGACTGGCCCCAGGTTGCGACCACAACGTCGTAGTCCCATTGCCGCAGCCGGTTCTCGTACTGCGCATCGTCGACCACCCGCACCGTCACCTGCATGCCGAGCCGTTCGAGCGACGGCTTGTACGGCAGCACAATGCGCTCCCACTCCGGCCGATCGATCAGGAACTCGACCGTCATCGGCTCGCCGGTGCCGACGTTGACGAGCTTCTGGTTGCGCACCTCGTAACCCGCGGCGCGCAGGAGGCGCGTTGCCTCGCGTAGATTGTTGCGTACCGCCTCGGCGCTGCCGCTGACCGGATTGGTATACGGCGTGGTGAACACCTCCGGCGGCACCTTGTCGCGCACCGTCTCGAGGATCGCGAGTTCGTCGCCTTCCGGCAGTCCCGACGACGCAAGCTCCAGTCCCTGGAAGTAGCTGTCGACCCGATAGTACTGGTCGAAAAAAATCTGTTTGTTCAGTTCTTCAAAGTTGAGCGCGAAGTTGAACGCCCGGCGCACGCGCGGATCGGAGAATTTCGCCCGGCGGATGTTGAAAGCATAAGCCTGCATGCCCCCGCTGGAGCGGATCGGAAACTCCTCAAGCACCACCCGCTTGTCCCTGACTGCGGGGAAGCTGTACGCGGTCGCCCAGTTCTTGGCACTGTTCTCCGTGCGCCAGTCGATCGCGTCAGCCTTGAACGCCTCGATCACGACCGTGGAATCGCGGAAGTATTCGAAGCGAAGCTCGCTGAAATTGTCGCGGCCGACGTTGACGTTAAGGTCTTTGCCCCAATAGTCCGACACCCGCTCGTAGACGATGGTGCGGCCCGGCACGAAGTCCTTCATGCGGTAGGCGCCGTTGCCGAGCAGCGGCTCGAGCGTGGTCGCGCTGACGTCACGCTTCTTCTCCGACTTGTCGGTGCCCTCCCACCAGTGCTTGGGCAGCACATTGAGCTGGCCGACGATCAGCGGCAGCTCACGGTTGCCGGGGCCATCGAAGATGAAGGTCACCTCGCGCTCGCCGGTCCGCTCCGCCTTCACCACATGCCGGTAGTACGCCGAGTACTGCGGATGATGCTTCTTGAAGACGTCAAGCGAGAAGATCACATCGTCGACGGTCACCGGCTTGCCGTCGTGCCAACGCGCGTTGGCGCGCAGACGGTAGGTGACGGAGGAATAATCGTCGGGATGGCTCACGGCCTCCGCGAGAAGGCCGTACTCGGTCGAAACCTCATCCATGGCCGACACCATCAGCGTATCGAACAAGAGGTCGACGCCGGCGCCGATTGAACCCTTCACGCCGCCGACGACCAGATTGAAATTGTCGAACGTCCCGAATGCGATCAGGCGAGCGATGCCGCCCTTCGGGGCCTGGGCGTTGACATAATCGAACTGCTTGAAGCCGGGCTGGTACTTCGGATCGCCGAACAGTGAAAGGCCATGCTTCCACTGATGCTCCCGGGCGCTTTCCTGGGCCAGTGCGCATCCAGGGCCGGCGATCGAGGTCAGCGCGGTGGCCGCTGGAGCGGCCAGCGCCAGCGCGCCGGTTTGGATGACGGCTCGTCGTGTGAGGCGCATGCGAAGCTCCTGGTGACCGGGTTCGGCCACGGTTTTCAATCGATTATGTCGCTTTTTGGATAGGTCAATACCCGCCGGCCGGCGGTGATCCACATCTCACCCGCAGTGAACCCGGGCCGGGATCGCGAAGACCGCCATCAGTTAAACGAGTTAGCCTGTGCTTAGAAGGCGGCCATTCGCCAACGCGGTCACGTCGGCGCGACAGCATCAATTCTGCGTGGGCGCATCCACTGGCGAAAAACGGGAGAAGAGGATCGACCGACGGTCGCAAGCTCACCGCTGCGGCCTGGCCGGCTCCGGGGCTGCGGTCGGCGGAATGGCCGCCGGCGGCGCAGGTGATTCGGCTGGCGGTGTCGCAGCCGGTGCTTCCGCAGGCGGTGCGGCCGGCGACGACGGCTCGGGCGTTGCCGCGGGCGGCGGAGGAGCCGGTTGCGGGCTCTCGGCCTGGCGGGCCGGAGGCGCCGCCGGGGCAGGTTCCGCGATCTTCGGGAGCGGCTGCGGGTTGTCCGACTTGGAATTTAGATAGGCCAGCAGATCGGCGCGCTCGCTGCCGCGCGGAATTCCGGCAAAAGTCATGTTGGTGCCGGGCACGGACACCCGCGGATTGATCAGGTAATGGTCGAGGTCCTCGAAGCTCCAGTTGCCCTTCTGGCCCTTCATGGCCGCCGAATAGTTGAAGCCGGCCTCCGAAGCCTTCGGACGGCCGACGATGCCCCACAGATTGGGGCCGACGCGGTTCGGCTCGCCCTTGCCGAAGGTATGGCAGGCGGCGCATTTCTTGGCGGAATTCTCGCCCCGGCTGACATCTGCGCTGGCTAGCCGCTGCGCAATCGGCTCTTCCGCGGCCGGCGCCGGACTTGGAGCACCGCTGGCGGCCTGCTCGGGCACCGCGATATCGTAGCCGGGCTTGTGCGGCGGATGGTTTGTGAAGATGGAGCCCGCCGCGATGTTCAGCGACAGCAGCGCCAAGCAGGTCCCGAGAACCGCACCGAGGATCTTGTTGATCTCAAACGAATCCATCGCGCAACGGCTCCCGCCTAAAGATGTAGTATCGGGCTGACCCGCGGACCCCGCGGCGGCGCACAATTACCCGGTTTTCCTCGCTGCTGGCAACCCGTATAACGCGGCGCGACACGCGTTCAGCCTGACGCTCGGGCCACGCCGAAACCCAACCCATTGCGATGATGGCTGACGACGTCCTGATCCTGATTCCGGCCCGCATGGCCTCGACCCGCCTGCCCGGCAAGCCGCTCGCGGACATCGCGGGCGTTCCTATGATCGTGCACGTGTTGCGCCGGGCCGAAGCAGCGGAGCTCGGACCAGTCGTGGTCGCAACCGATGACGGCGCAATCGCCGCGGCGGTAGAAAAGGCCGGCGGCCGCGCCGTCATGACGCGGGCCGACCACGTCTCCGGCTCGGATCGCATTTTCGAGGCGCTCGGCGCAGTCGATCCGCAGCGCACTGCCAAGATTGTCGTCAACGTGCAGGGCGACTTGCCGACACTTGACCCCGGTGCGGTGCGGGCCGCGCTCGACCCCCTCGCCGATCCGGCGGTCGAAATCGCGACCATCGCGGCGGAAATCAGCAAGGCGGACGAACGGAGCAACCCAAACGTAGTCAAGGTGGTGGGCTCGCCGATCGCGCCGTCCCGGTTGCGCGCACTCTATTTCACACGCGCGACCGCGCCTCATGGCGACGGGCCGCTCTACCATCACATTGGACTTTACGCCTATCGCCGCGCCGCCTTGGAGCGGTTCGTCACGCTGCAGCCCTCGCCGCTCGAACTGCGCGAACGGCTGGAGCAGCTTCGCGCACTGGAGGCCGGCATGCGGATCGACGTTGCACTCGTCGATACCGTACCGCTCGGCGTCGACACGCCCGAGGACCTCGCAATTGCCCGCACGATGCTCGCGGGAAAGCACTGACCAGCGCAGCCCAACGCGAACCCGGAACCCAACCATGCCGACCAAGCACAAGATTGCATTCCAGGGCGAGCCGGGGGCGAACTCGCACCTCGCCATTCACCAGGCCTATCCCGACCACGAAGCGGTGCCGTGCGCGACGTTCGAAGACGCGTTTCTCGCCGTGTCGGGCCGCGATTGCGAACTCGCGATGATTCCGATCGAGAATTCGGTCGCAGGCCGGGTTGCAGACATCCACCACCTGATGCCGGATTCAGGGCTGCACATCGTCGCCGAGCATTTCATGCCGGTGCGCCATCAGCTCCTTGGCCCCAAGGGGGCATCCTTGAACGACATCCGGACCGTCGAGAGCCATGTCCATGCGCTCGGGCAATGCCGGAAAATCATCCGCGAACTCGGCATCCGGCCGATCGTCGCAGCCGACACGGCGGGATCGGCCCGCGAGGTCGCCGAGCGGGGCGACAAGAGCTGCGCCGCCATCGCCACGCGCCTTGCCGCGGAAATCTACGGTCTCGATATCCTGGCAGAAAACGTCGAGGACGAAAGCCACAACACCACGCGCTTCATCGTGCTGTCGCGCGAAAAGCGCTGGGCACTGCACGGCAACGGCAAGGTGGTCACGACCTTCGTGTTCCGTGTCCGCAACGTGCCGGCCGCGCTCTACAAGGCGCTCGGCGGCTTCGCCACCAATGGCATCAACATGACCAAGCTCGAAAGCTACATGATCGAGGGCAATTTCTTCGCCACCCAGTTCTATGTTGATGTCGAGGGCCATCCCGACGATCGCGGGCTGGCGTTTGCATTGGAGGAACTCGCGTTCTTTTCCAAGGAGTTGAAAATCCTCGGCGTCTACCCGGCGCATCCGTTCCGCGACACGTTCGCGGAGGAAAAGGGCTGAGCCTGCCTCGACCGTGGTGGCCGTTGGCTCGCGTCAATACTTCGGCGTCCGCGACGGCGCTTTGGCGATCGCGGTGGTTTCCCGCTTGGCGTTGTTGCCGCCGACCAGCAGCACCTGCACGTCGCCGGCCTTGGGCGGATGGTCCGAGGTCACGCCGAAGAAATAGCTGCTTTGGCCGCCGCCCGGTCCGGTGCCCACGCAAATCCGGTTCCGGAATGTGAACGTGATGCCGGTGCCGACCCGCTCGGCCTTCGACAGACCGACCGTGCCGTCCGCGCCCTTGGCGACTACGAAGACGTCGGCGTTGGCGCCGTTCTTGAAGTACTCGAACTTAATGGTCGGTCCGGCGTCGAGCCTGAACGCGGTCGCGCACGAGACATCGAGCGAGCCCACGACGCCGGTCACATCGAGACGATAGAGGTAACCGGTCTTGCCCGCCGCCGGCGAATTGGTCGCGCCGGTGACCGTCCGCACGTGCAGTCGCGGCCGCGGGAGATGCCCGATGATGTCCGGCATGTCGAAGGCGACCGTGCTGTCGGTCGTCCGCGCCTTGCAGTCCTTGTCGTAGATGCAGAACAGGTCCCTCGCGTCCACCGTCACAATGGTCAGCGGTCCGGACTGCGCCAGCACCGATCCCGGTGACGCGATCGCAACGAGCAGCGCCGCGGCGGCCGCCAAACGAATGCGCATGGCGCTATCGATCAGATCGTCTGGTTGTATTCGCCGACCTCGGGATGGCGGCGCAGCACGCCGTCCACCGCCTTGAACATGTCGCGCATGCGGGCCTCCGACACCGGGCTCTCGACCACAACCACAAGCTCCGGCTTGTTGGAGGAGGCGCGGACGAGACCCCAGGTCCCGTCCTCGACCGTGACGCGGACGCCGTTGACGGTGACAAGATCGCGGATCGGCTGGCCGGTAACGGTTTCGCCCTTGGCTTTCGCCGCTTCGAAGTGCTTTACCACCGCGTCGACCACACCGTACTTCTTCTCGTCGTCGCAATGCGGCGACATGGTCGGCGACGACCAGGTCTTGGGCAACGCGTTCTTGAGGTCGGCCATGCTCTTTCCTGGATTGCGGTCAAGCATGTCGCAGACCGCGAGCGCAAACACGAGCCCGTCGTCATAGCCGCGGCCGATCGGCTTGTTGAAGAAGAAGTGCCCCGACTTCTCGAAGCCGGCGAGCGCGCCGATCTCGTTCACCCGCCGCTTCATGTAGGAATGTCCGGTCTTCCAATAGTCGGTCCTGGCGCCCTGCTTGAGCAGCACCGGGTCGGTCATGAACAGCCCCGTGGACTTCACGTCGGCAACGAAGATGGCGCCCCTGTGCTGGGCCGACATGTCGCGCGCCAGCATGACACCGACCTTGTCGGCGAAAATCTCGTCACCCTCGTTGTCGACCACGCCGCAGCGGTCGCCGTCGCCGTCGAAGCCGAGCGCCACATCGGCTTTCACGCGCAGCACCTCGTCGCGCATGGCGTGCAGCATCTTCAGGTCTTCGGTGTTGGGATTGTATTTCGGGAAGGTGTGGTCGAGGTCGCAGTCGAGACGCACCACCTCGCAGCCGACCGCCTCCAACACCTGTGGGGAGAACGCGCCGGCGGTGCCGTTGCCGCAGGCACAGACCACCTTCAGGCGCCGCTTGAGCTTCGGCCGATTGGTGAGGTCGGCGATGTAGCGGGCCGGGAAATTCTCGACGAAGGAATACGAGCCGCCGCCAGGAAGCGCAAAGCGCGCGTTGAGCACGATGTCCTTCAAGCGCGTCATCTCGTCCGGACCGAAGGTGAGCGGCCGGTTGGCGCCCATCTTCACTCCGGTCCAGCCGTTGTCGTTGTGCGAGGCCGTCACCATCGCAACGCACGGCACATCGAGATCGAACTGCGCGAAATAGGCCATCGGCGTGACCGCGAGTCCGATGTCGTGGACCTTGCAGCCGGCCGCGAGCAGCCCGGAAATGAGCGAGGTCTTCACCGAGGCGGAATAGCCGCGGAAGTCGTGCCCGGTGACGATTTCGGGGCGGACACCAAGCTCGCGGATCAGCGTGCCGAGCCCGATGCCGAGCGCCTGCACGCCCATCAGGTTGATCTCTTTGCCCAGGAGCCAGCGCGCGTCGTACTCGCGGAAGCCCGTGGGCTTCACCAGCGGTTCGGATTCGTAGGCATAAGTGTTGGGCGTAAGCGACGGCTTGGGTTTGGGAAACATCGAATCTCCGGGTGTGGAGGCAGGCTGAGCACTACTCCAAACTGTGCCCAGCGCAAAATGGTTGCGCTCCGGCTCCTGCTCCGCTCGGCCGGAATGATAAGGCTGTGGCGTCATTCCGGCGCGCGGGCGAAGCCCGCGAACCGGGAATCCAGAGATCCTGGGAAGCGCTTGCGATGCCGCTCTGGATTCCGGGTCCGCCGCTTTGCGGCGTCCCGGAATGACGGCCGCGGCTACTACGCCCGGCCCACTGGCAGCGGGCTGCGGTCGGCCAGTTCCATCTCGCGGTAGGCGAGTTTCTCCATCAGTTCGGCCCGCGTGCCGCGATGCCGCGGATCGTCAAACAGATTCTCCATCTCATGCGGATCGTTGACGAGATCGTAAAGCTCACCCCACGGATCGTCCTGCGCGATCGTCATTCGCCATTGCCGCGTGACGATGGTGCGCTGGCGCGACGCCTTGGCATGCCCGAGCGTGGCGCGCTGCTGATCGTCCTCGATCACCATCGAATCGCGCTTGATCGAAGAGCCGTCGCCATTGATCGCGGGCATGAGGCTCTCGCCCTGGATGCCGTTGTAGGGCTGGATCTGCGCGCGATCCAAGACGGTGGCGGCGATATCGACGGTCCCGCCCATGACGTCCGACGTGCGCGCTCCGCGATCGTCGCCCGGCTCCGACCAGATGAACGGCACGTGGGTGATGCCCTCGAAATGCGCCGGCCCCTTGAGCAGGAGCCGATGGTCGCCGAGGAAGTCGCCGTGGTCGGTGGTGAAAATCACAATGGTGTTGCGGTCAAGCCCATGGCGCTGAAGGTTTGCCAGCACCCGCCCGATGGCATCGTCGATCATGGCAATCATGCCGCAGCTTAGCGCCATCGCCTCGCGCGTCTCGTCCGCGTTGACCACAAACGCCGCCTGCTCGCCGATTCTGGCTTTGCCGCTCTCGCGCTGAGCAACCGCCCAGGCAACCGGTCGCGGCAACGGCCGGTTGCCATAGTCGAAGCTCGGCGGCAGAGCCATGTCCTTGGGCGAATACATATCCCAATAACGGCCCGGCGGCGTGAACGGGTGATGCGGGTCGGGAAACGACGTCATCAGGAAGAACGGCTTGTCGCTACCGGCCTTAGCATGGCCGTCGAGCCACTCGCAGGATTTCTCGGCGATGTAGCTCGTCGGATAAAGCTCCTCCGGGACCGGCGTGCGGAGCGCCTGCGGGCAAACGTATGAGTGCGGCAACTGGTTCTTGTGATCGCGCAACGCGTCGGCGTCCGGCCGGTGCTTCTTGAGCCAGACGTAGTAGTGGCCACCAACCTCGTCGCCATGCCCGGTGCAGAGATCGACGTGCTCGAAGCCATAGAACGGCAACTTCAGATCGTAGTCGACGCCGGGCTCCCAGCGCGCCGGATGCTCCTGGCCGTAGTCGCCCTGCCTCACCAATGGCTTCAGCGCCTCGGCAAAGTCGGCGCCAAGCGCGAGATCGCCGGCACGCGCGGGCGGCCGCTGCAAGATGGCCGGATGCTCGGTGAAATTCTGCAAATGGCTCTTGCCGACGAGCGCCGTGCGATAGCCGGTGGCGCGCAACGCATCGACGAAGGTGTTGGCCATCATCGACAGCGGCGTGCCGTTGCTGCGCACCCCGTGCAGCGAGGGCATGCGCCCGGTCATCAGCGTCGACCGGTTTGGCATGCAAACCGGCGTCGCCACATAGAAGCGCCGGAAGCGGGTACCGCGTGCGGCGATGGAGTCGATGTTGGGGGTCTTGAGAACTGGATGGCCAGAGCAGCCGAGATAGTCGACGCGATGCTGATCGGTGATGAACAGGAGAAAATTTGGACGAGCCGACACGTTGCACCTTCGAAAAACGGACCACGACAATAGCGGGCTGCCCCGCACCGGCCGCGACTATAGCCGCCAGGCGCATTTACCACATGCATTTCCGCCGAAGCGGAAGCCTTGTGAGTGCGACCGGTATTGCCTACCCTCGCCGATGGGAACCCGGGGAGTTCCGAGGTGACCCGCATGTACGTACCGGGGGCGATTTTCGGCGTTTTTCACGCCGCGGCGCAGGATGCGCGGCGCCGGGTCGGCATTTTTTCCCTGGCCTCGAGCCGTTCCAAAACCACCAGTTCTTGTTTCCGGCATGCCGCCGAGGAGGGCTGAATGTCTAGCTTCGGACAGATCCGCGTGGTGATCGGGCAGTTGCCCGAGAAGCTCGATTGCCAGGCGATAGCCGAATTCGAGAAGCGAAAAGCTTGGATCGTCATGATCGACGACGACCTGTCGTACGAGCTGGTGCTCGACGAGAAGATCGGTCTGCTGCAGGTTGCTTGCGCGGTTGCTCCGCTGCCGGAAGGTTGGAGCTTCTGACCTTGCTCCTGCAGTACAACGACCAGTGGGTTGTGACGGGCGGCGTACGGTTTGCGCTCGGCGAAGAGGGCATCTCGCTTGCGGTTTCGTTCCCTGCCGTCAACGTCGAAGCGACGTGGCTGGCACAGCGGCTCCTGACGCTCTCGGGCATCGTCGCTGCCTGGCGGCAATTGCTTGCGCGCAATTCGCGCCCCGCCGACGCCGAAATCCTTGGCCGAACAGCAGAGCCTTTCCGCGAGAATTCCTGAAAGCGAAAACTTGATCAAAGCCTAGGCCGTCAGCTGCCACGGTCATAAAGGAGGCTGAAATGGTTCAATCGCTCGGCGTGACAAACCAATCGACGTTCAGCCAGATCGTCGAGGCGTTCAAGGACAACCCGACCAACCAGCATGTCCGGCTCAAGGATGGCGACGACGGCAAGATGCTGTATGTCCATCAGAACAAGTTTTCGCTTACCGGCCATGGTCGGCTGCAGAAAGACGCGGAAGTCATGGAGCGCCGCTTCGAGGGGAGCAATTTCGTCATCGAGGCGATGAGGCGTGAGTACAAGGGCCATCCCGGTGTCGTCGACCGGGTGCTCCAGCACGTCATGTCCGATCCAAGCTTCGGCAAGAAGCATAACCTGACCGGCGGCGGGGAAGAGCTCCAGCTGCGCGGTTCCGACATCGGCCGGCTCGACCAACTTCTTCAAGCGGAGCTAGACCGCACCGAAGCGATGAACACCCACATCGAGCCATTGAAGCGCGAATACGGCCATATGGCACTTGGTCAGTCGATTACCCGCGCTCTGGGAGTCGACCACGGCCCCGCCAATACGACGAACTTCGTCCCAAGGTTTCAGAACGCCATTCAGGAGAAGGTCGCCTACAACTGCGCCGTCGCGGTGTTCGACGACAACATCAAGACCCTGTTCTCCAAGGACTCGGATCATTTCCGGAGCACGGTCAAGGAGCGCACGGACTCGTTTCTCGCGCGCGACGTCATGAGAGCGCCGCAGATGACGGTTCTGCAGCCGATCATCGGCGCGAGCATCGCGCTCGATCAGGCCCGCAAGGATTTTTCGGAAGACTTCACCGTTGCGCTAAATCTCGGGTCGGGGTCTGACGTGTCATCGCCGATGCCGAAGAAACTTGAGGATAACAAATCGAGGTCCAACGAGTCATATTCGAGGGTGAGAAACGAGCCGCAGCGCGACCTGATCGATACCCAACTCAATCAACTCGAATACAAGGAATGGGCAGCGAACGAAATCCAGATCAAGTTCTTCGACAACGATACTCTAGGCCTTGGCAGCACGGCCCATAAGGCCGTCACTGACCAATTGAAGGTCGTCAACGAGAGCATTGCAAAGCTGAAGGACGATCTTGCAAAGGCGACCACGAGGGAACAGCGCGACGAAATCTCCCTGAATCTTGGAAAGGCTCTGGATCAGAAGCTGGACCTGATGGACAAGACGCTGAACGACCGCATATCGACGGTCATCGATGTCGTGGGCAGCCAACGCGGCAATCCGGTCCTTGAAACGTTCCAGTCGCTGACCACGCTGACGGCGCGGTCGCATGTGATTCAAGATCGCCAAGAGCTCTCCAATCTACAGAAGAATCAGCAACGGGTCTGAAACGCGTGCATTGCGCTGACTCTAAGTCCCGCGCGGCTTGGCGCGGCGCGTGGCGGGCGCGGCGAGCGGATCATCCGGCCAGGGGTGGCGCGGATAACGGCCGCGCATCTCGGCCTTCACCGCAGCATAGGAGCCACGCCAGAAGCCCGGCAGGTCGCACGTCACCTGGACCGGGCGGCGCGCCGGCGACAGCAGCTCGACCACGAGCGGCACGCGGCCGCCGGCGATGGTCGGATGCCGATCGAGACCGAACAATTCCTGCACCCGGATCGACAGCTTGGGCCCCTCCTCGGCCTCGTAGTCGATCGGGACCGGCGAACCGGACGGCGCCGCGAAATGGGTCGGCGCTTCGGCGTCGAGCCTGCGCTTCAGCCCCCAGGGCAGCAGCACGCTCGCCGCGGTGTCCAGTTCGTCCGGGGTCACGCTCGCAAGGTCGGTCTTGAACAAAAGAACCGGCGCAAGCCACTCGGCAGCCCTGGCGGCGAGCGCTGTGTCGGAGAGGTCGGGCCATTCGTCGCCTTCGGCGCGGCGGAGAAACATGACGCGGTCGCGCCACTGCTGAAGCGAGCGCGTCCACGGCAGGCGCGCAATGCCGAGGCGGGCAATCCCCTCGGCCAGGATCGCGGCGGTCTCCTCATTGGGCTCGATGCGCATCGGCCGCTCCGACAGCGTCAACGCGCCGAGCCGCACGCTGCGCCTTCCGCGCAGGCCCTCGGACGCCGTATCGAAAGCGATGTTCTCGTGCCGCTCAATCTCGGCACCAAAGCGCGCTTCGATCTCGGCGAGCGTGATTGGTGCAGCAAGCAGGATGCGCGCCTGTGCGGCCGTGCCGGCAAGCTCGGCAACCGCGAGAAACGGCTCGCGGGCGAGCGGAGAGGCCTCATCGACATGGGCGCCGCGGCCGTTCGCGAGCAGGAACGCGCCGCCCGCGCCGCGGCTCTTGGCGATGCGATCCTGATAGGCGAGCGCTAGGATCGCGCCGGCCGACGGCTCCTCTCGGGATGGCGCCGCAGACTTCCGGCCAGCGCTTGCGAGCTCCGCCCAGCGCCGCGCCATCCGCTGCGCGTCCTCGCCGCGGCGCGAGCGGTCGCGGCGGAACCGGTCGAGTCGGTGATTCAGGTCGATGTCGTCGCCGCCAAGCCCGCGCTCTGACACGATTGCGGCGACGTCGGCGCCGAGGGCGGCCGCCCCCTCGCTCGCGGCATCGACCACCATGCGTGCGAGCCGCGGCGGCAGCGGCAAAGCCCGCAGCCGGCGGCCCTCCTCGGTGATGCGGCCCTGCGCGTCGATCGCGCCGAGCCGAGTCAGCAACGCGCGCGCCTCCGCGAGCGCGGCCGCGGGCGGCGGATCGAGAAAGTCGAGCGTGCCGGGGTCACTGGTGCCCCACTGCGCGAGATCGAGCAGCAGGCCGGAGAGGTCGGCAGCGAGGATTTCCGGCCGCGCGTAGGGCTCAAGCGAGGCGGTCTGCGGCTCGTCCCACAGCCGGTAGCAGACGCCGGGCTCGGTGCGGCCGGCGCGGCCGCGGCGCTGATCGGCCGCGGCGCGCGACACGCGCACGGTCTCAAGCCGCGTCAGCCCCACGTCCGGCTCGTAGCGCGGCATCCGGGCGAGCCCGCAATCGATCACGATGCGAACGCCCTCGATTGTGATCGAGGTTTCGGCGATCGCCGTCGCCAGCACGACCTTGCGGCGGCCGGGCGGCGGCGGCGCAATCGCGCGGTCCTGCGCCTCGCCGTCGAGCGCGCCGTAGAGCGTCACCACATCGATCGCGGGATCGGTGACGCGCTCACGCAGCAGCGTCTCCGCGCGCCTGATCTCGGCTGTGCCCGGGAGGAACACCAGCACCGACCCAGGGTCGGCGCGGAGCGCACGCATAACCGCGTCGGTGACCTGGCGCTCGATCGGCGCACGCGGATCGCGGCCCAGGTAGCGCGTCTCGACCGGATAGGCGCGGCCTTCGCTCTCGATCAGCGGCGCTTCACCGAGCCGCGCGCCGATGCGCGCGCCGTCGAGCGTCGCCGACATGACGAGCAATCTAAGATCGTCGCGCAGCCCCTGCTGCGCGTCGCGGGCGAGCACAAGCCCGAGATCGGCATCGAGCGAGCGTTCGTGGAATTCGTCGAACAGCACCGCGGCAACGCCGTCGAGCGACGGATCGTCCAGGATGAGCCGCGTGAAAATGCCTTCGGTGACGACCTCGATGCGGGTCTTGCGCGTGACCTGAGAGCCGAAGCGCACGCGCAAGCCGACCGTTTCGCCGACCCGCTCGCCGAGCGTCGAGGCCATCCGCGCGGCCGCGGCCCGCGCCGCGAGCCGCCGCGGTTCGAGCACGAGAACCCGGCGGCCCGCAACCCAGGGCTCGTCCATCAGCACGAGCGGCACCCGCGTGGTCTTGCCGGCGCCGGGCGGCGCCACCAGCACCGCGGCGTTGCTGACCGCAAGCGCCGCGGTCAGCGCCGGCAGCGCCTCGTCAATCGGAAGGGGGGTGGTGAAGGCTCGCATCGCTCCGTCCAGCCAGAGCCGCGCGGCCATGCCGCGCGGCGGGCGCCTCGGTCAAGTCTATATCCGCTCAGACCACGCATGAGTGGAACACGCTTGAAAAGGCCGCTACCTTTCGCCGGCACAAGGGATGAGGAACATGAACGGCAGTCCATTCAAGCTCGGCAGATTTGCAAAATCCAACGGCGAGGCCTTCGCGGCGATCGTGATGGGCGTCGACGCGATCGACCTCGCGCCAGCGCAGAAGGCCTATCACGCGGCCGGCCGGCGCGGCTCGCTCAGCGCGACCGACAGCATCCAGGGGCTGCTGGACGACTGGGATGCGAACTTCACCGTGCTCCAAGAGGTCGTGGCCTTCATGGAGAAGGAGGGAAAACCCGGCGTCACCAACCTGTCGAGCCTGCGCGCGCTGCCGCCGGTGGCGCGGCCGGGCAAGATGTTCTACGCCGCGCAGAACTTCCAGGAGCACGTCGACGAGATGGTGCGCGCCGGCATGTCGCCCACCGGCGTCAAGGAATTCACCGGCGAGAAGACGACCTCCCGGCCCTACTTGTTCCTGAAGGCGCCGAGCTGCCTCGCCGGCGCCGACGACGACATCGAAATCCCCCGTGGCATGAAGAAGATCGACTGGGAGGCCGAGATCGCGCTCGCGATCGGCAAGCGCGGCAAGCACATCAAGGCCGAACGGGCGCTCGAGCACGTGGCGGGCTTCATGACCACCAACGACGTGTCCTGCCGCGACCTGCAGATCCGCGCCGACCGGCCGGCGTTGCGCTCGGACTGGCTCGGCGGCAAGAGCCACGACAATTTCGCGCCGATGGGACCATTCCTGGTGCCGCGCGCGTTCGTGCCCAACCACATGAAGCTGTTCATCCGTCTCACCGTCAACGGCGAGGTTAAGCAGAACGGCAACACGTCGCAGTTCATCTACACACCCGAGGAGCAGATCGAGTTCGCCTCTAACATCCTGACGCTTGAAGGCGGCGACATCTTCAGCTGCGGCACCTGCGGCGGCGTCGGCCAGGGCACCAACACGTTCCTCAAGGCGGGCGACGTGATGGAGACCGAGATCGAGCTGCTCGGCCGCATGCGCAACCGCCTGGTCGCCGAACCGGCGTAAGCGGGGCCGAAGCGCCTCACCGCCGTCATTCCGGGGCCGGCCGAAGGCCGATGATTGTCATCACCGGGCCGCCGCGAAGCGGCGAGACCCGGTGATCCATCATCTTGCGAAAAAGGTGGACCCGCGGGTCAAGCCCGCGGGTGACGCCGAAACCGCAGTGACGGCGATCAGTCCTTAGGCCGCCCCACGCTATCGTAGACGAAGCCGAGCTCGGCCATTTCGTCGGGCCGGTAGATGTTGCGCAGGTCGACCATCACCGGGGCCGCCATCGACTGCTTGATGCGTTCAAGGTCGAGCGCGCGGAACTGCTCCCACTCGGTGACGATGACCAGCGCGTCGGCGCCTTCGGCGCATTCGTAGGGGCCGTCGCAGTAGGTCACGTCGGGCAGAACCTGCCGCGCCTGCTCCATGCCGATCGGGTCGTAGGCGCGCACCATCGCGCCCATGTCGTGCAGCGCGGTGATCAGCGGGATCGACGGCGCGTCGCGCATGTCGTCGGTGTTCGGCTTGAAGGTCAGCCCGAGCACGGCGACGGTCTTGCCGCGCAGGCCGCTGCCGAGCGCGGCCACCACCTTGCGCGCCATCGCGCGCTTGCGGGTGTCGTTGACCGCGACCACCGTCTCGACGATGCGCAGCGGCGCGGCATGGTCCTGGCCGGTCTTGATCAGCGCCAGCGTGTCCTTCGGAAAGCACGAGCCGCCGTAGCCCGGACCGGCGTGCAGGAACTTGCCGCCGATGCGGTTGTCGAGGCCGATGCCGCGCGCCACCTGCTGCACGTCGGCGCCGACCGTTCGCACAGGTCGGCGATCTCGTTGATGAAGGTGATCTTGGTCGCGAGGAAGGCGTTGGCCGCGTACTTGATCAGCTCGGCGGTGCGGCGGCCGGTGACCATGATCGGCGCCTGGTTGAGGTAGAGCGGCCGGTAGAGCTCGTTCATCACGGCGGTCGCGCGCGGATCGTCGCTGCCGACCACGATGCGGTCGGGGTGCTTGAAGTCCTGGATCGCCGCGCCCTCGCGCAGGAACTCCGGATTGGACACCACCGCGACGTCGGCGTCCGGCCGCGCCTCGCGGATGATGCGCTCGACCTCGTCGCCGGTGCCGACCGGCACCGTGGACTTGGTGATGACCACGGTGAAGCCGTCGAGCGCCGCAGCGATCTCGCGCGCGGCGGCATAGACGTAGGACAGGTCGGCGTGGCCGTCGCCGCGCCGCGACGGCGTGCCGACCGCGATGAACACCGCATCGGCCTCCGCCACCGGGCCCGTCAGGTCGGTCGTGAAGCTCGAGCCGCCCGGCGCGCACGTTGCCGGCGACCAGATCGTCCAGCCCCGGCTCGTAGATCGGCAGTTCGCCGCGCCGCAGCACGGCGATCTTGTCGGCGTCCTTGTCGACGCAGGTCACGTGGTGGCCGAAATCGGCAAAGCAGGCCCCGGAAACGAGCCCGACATAGCCGGTACCGATCATCGCGACGCGCATCAGGGCCGAGCCATCATGGTTAACAATTCGATACGCTGAAGAGGCGAACTCCTCGCCAACGCCGCCTCTTAGCAGAGGCGTTTCACGCTGGCGAGGATACCGGCCGCCGCCCGTAAACCCGGCCGAAACCATATTCGCGTGACAATGGTGCGAACGGAGCACCCCAATGGGCGCCACGCGCGACGGCCGGATCGACTGGGTCGACTACGCCAAGGGCTTCTGCATCGTCATGGTGGTGATGATGCACTCCACGCTCGGCGTCGAGGCGCAGGCCGGGCGCGAGGGCTGGATGCATGCGGCAGTGGCGTTCGCCAAGCCGTTCCGCATGCCCGATTTCTTCCTGATCTCCGGGCTGTTCCTGGCCCGCGTCATCGACCGCGATTGGCGTGACTACCTCGACCGCAAGGTGCTGCACTTCGCCTACTTCTACGTGCTGTGGGTGACGATCCAGTTCGCGTTGAAGTCGCGCGGCATCGCGGCCGAGCACGGCTGGCCGGCGGTGGCTACGCCTATCTGCAAGCCTATCATCGAGCCGTTCGGCACGCTCTGGTTCATCTACCTGCTGCCGATCTTCTTTGTGGTGACCAAGCTCGCCCGCGGCATGTCGCCTCTGATCGTCTGGCTGGCGGCGGCGATGATCGAGGTCGCCCACGTCAGCACCGGCTGGACCGTGATCGACGAATTCGCCCACCGTTTCGTCTACTTCTACACCGGCTACATCCTGGCGCCTTACATCTTCGAAATGGCCTTCGTGGTGCAGGAGCGCAAAGCGGCGGCGCTTGTCGGGCTTGCGCTCTGGAGCTTCATCAACGGCGCGATGGTGGCGACCGGCGCCGCCGACCTGCCGTTCCTTTCGCTCGCGCTTGGCTTTATGGGAGCAGGCGCGGTGGTTGCGGCCGCGGCACTGATGGCGGAAAGCGATCTGTTCCGGCCACTGCGCTACTGCGGCCGCAACTCGATCGTGATCTACCTCGCCTTCTTCCTGCCGATGGCGGCGGCGCGCACCGGGCTGCCGATGCTCGCGGCCAAGGCCGGGATCACGCTCGACCCGGGAACGCTCGCGCTGCTGGTCACGCTGTGCGGCGTGGTCGGGGCGCTGGCGTGGTATTGGGCGGTGCGTCTAACGCCGTTCCGCTTTCTGTTCGAGCGGCCGGCGCTGCTGCGGCTGCAGCCTGCGCCGCGACGGACATTGCAGCCGGCGGAATGATTCACAGCCCGAGCCTTTCCGCATTGATTAGCGGCGGTCACCGGCCCACATTTGGGCCATGCCAGCACCCGCCAAGACCAAGGCTGCAGCCGCGAGCCCGGCCGCCCTCTCCCGTCCGCTGAAAGCCGGCGACCATCTGTTTCTGGTCGACGGCTCCGGCTACATTTTCCGCGCCTATCACGCGCTGCCGCCGCTTACCCGCAAGTCGGACGGCTGCAGATCAACGCCGTGCTCGGCTTCTGCAACATGCTGTGGAAGCTGCTCAACGAGATGAAGCCGGAGGAGCGGCCGACCCATCTCGCGGTGGTGTTCGACAAGTCGGAGAAGACCTTCCGCACCGACTTCTACCCCGACTACAAGGCGCACCGGCCGCCGGCGCCGGACGATCTGATCCCGCAGTTCCCGCTGGTGCGCGAGGCGGTGCGCGCCTTCGACATCCCCTGCCTGGAGCAGGCGGGCTTCGAGGCCGACGACCTGATCGCGACCTACGCCCGGCTGGCCTGCGAGGCCAAGGCGACCGCCACCATCGTGTCGTCCGACAAGGACCTGATGCAGCTCGTGAACGACTGCGTCGTGATGTACGACACCATGAAAGACAAGCGCATCGGCCGCGCCGAGGTGATCGAGAAGTTCGGCGTCGGCCCGGACAAGGTGATCGAGGTGCAGGCGCTGATCGGCGACAGCACCGACAACGTCCCCGGCGTGCCGGGCATCGGGGTCAAGACCGCGGCGCAGCTGATCGCCGAGTTCGGCGACCTGGAAACGCTGCTCGCTCGCGCCTCCGAGATCAAGCAGGACAAGCGTCGCCAGACGCTGATCGACAACGCCGAGCAGGCGCGGCTATCTCGAAGCGGCTGGTCACGCTCGACCAGAACGTCGCGCTCGACGTGCCGGTGGCCGAGCTCGCCGTGCACGAGCCGGACTACAAGCACCTGATCGCCTTCCTCAAGGCGATGGAGTTCAGCACGCTGACCCGCCGGGTGGCTGAGAAATCCGGCATCGACGCGAGCGCGATCGAGGCCGATGCGGGCTTGAGCGCCGGCGGGGCCATCGCTGCTCCGCCGCCGCAACGGTCACTCCCGACGCAGGCGGGTGCGGCTGCTGGCAGGGACAGGACACCGGCAACCGCAGCCGCCCGGCGGCGAAACCGCCGACCTGTTCCCGCTCCCCCCTGTCCGGGAGGGATGCGCCAGGCACAACGGCCGACCGCGCCGGCGAGCCAACGGCAATCTCACCCCGGCGGCGCTCGCGGCCGCCCATCTCGCCGCCGCGAAGGCGAGCAAGATCGACCGCACCAAGTACGAGACCGTACGGACGCTCGATCGGCTGAACCTTGGGTGGCGCGGGCGCAGAGATCTCGGCGTCGTGGCCATCGACACCGAGACCACCAGCCTCGATCCGATGCAGGCGCATCTGTGCGGCTTCTCGCTCGCGGTCGCCGACAACGAGGCCTGCTACGTGCCGATCGGCCACTCGCTGGCGGCGTCGCCGGCGGCGACCTGTTCAATCCGGATGCCGAAGCTGTGCCCGGGCCAGATTCCGGAGCGCGACGCGCTCGCTGCACTGAAGGTGCTGCTGGAAGACCCGGGCGTGCTGAAGGTCGGCCAGAACCTGAAGTACGACTGGCTGATCTTCGCCCGCCGCGACATCGACCTTCATCCCTACGACGACACGATGCTGATCTCCTACGTGCTCGACGCCGGACGCGGCGACCACGGCATGGATGCGTTGTCGGAAAAGTGGCTCGGCCACAAGCCAATCCGGTTCCAGGAGGTCGCGGGCTCCGGCAAGGGACGGGTCACGTTCGACTGCGTGTCGATCGAGAAGGCCGCCGAATACGCCGCCGAGGATGCCGACGTGACGCTGCGGCTGTGGAACGCGCTGAAGGCGCGGATGCCCGCCGAGCATGTCACGACCGTTTACGAGACGCTGGAGCGTCCGCTGGTGCACGGTGCTGGCCCGCATGGAGCGGCGCGGCGTGTCGATCGACCGGCAGGTGCTGTCGCGGCTGTCCGGCGAGTTCGCGCAGAAGGCCGCGGGCCTCGAGGACGAGATCCACAAGCTTGCGGGTGCGCCGATCAATCCCGGTAGCCCGAAGCAGCTGGGCGATATTCTGTTCGGCCAGATGGGACTGCCCGGCGGCACCAAGACCAAGACCGGTCAGCCTGGTCCACCGGCGCACGCGTCCTCGAGGAACTGGCCGAGCAGGGCCACGAGCTGCCGCAGAAGATTCTCGACTGGCGGCAGGTCTCGAAGCTGCGCTCGACCTACACCGACTCGCTGCCGGGCTACGTCAACCCCGAGACGAAGCGCGTTCACACGAGCTACGCGCTGGCCGCGACCCCGACCGGCCGGCTGTCGTCGTCGGAGCCGAACCTGCAGAACATTCCCGGTGCGCACCGAGGAGGGGCGGAAAATCCGCCGCGCGTTCGTAGCCGAGCCGGGCACCAAGCTCGTGTCCGCGGACTACTCGCAGATCGAGCTCCGGCTGCTCGCCGAGATCGCCGACATTCCCTCGCTCAAGAAGGCGTTCCGTGACGGCCTCGACATCCACGCCCTGACCGCCTCCGAAATGTTCGGGGTACCGGTGAAGGACATGCCGGGCGAGGTCCGTCGCCGGGCCAAGGCGATCAACTTCGGCATCATCTACGGCATTTCGGCGTTCGGACTCGCAAACCAGCTCGGCATCGAGCGCGAGGAGGCCGGTGCCTACATCAAGAAGTACTTCGAGCGTTTCCCCGGTATCCGCGACTACATGGAAGAGACCAAGGCGTTCTGCAAGAAGAACGGCTACGTCCTGACGCTGTTCGGACGCAAGTGCCACTATCCGGACATTTCCGCCGCCAACGCCTCGATCCGCGCCTTCAACGAGCGCGCCGCGATCAACGCGCGGCTGCAGGGCAGCGCTGCCGACATCATCCGTCGCGCCATGGTGCGGATCGAGCCGGCACTGGCGAAGGCGAAGCTCAAAGCGCAGATGCTGCTGCAGGTGCACGACGAATTGATCTTCGAAGTGCCCGAGGACGAGGTCGCAAACACGCTCCCGATCGTCACCAAGGTCATGGCGGATGCGCCGCTGCCCGCAGTGTCGCTGGCGGTGCCGTTGCAGGTCGATGCGCGCGCGGCCCACAACTGGGACGAAGCGCACTGATCGCGCCGGCGCGGGTCGTCCCCGTCACGCGCCCTGCATCAGCAATTTTCGGAACTTGCGGTCACGTTTGAGATACCACTCGCGGCGCATCGCCTGCCGGCGGGTGCGGAATGTCTCGGTGTGCAGGAGCACCCAGACGCGGCCGCGCGTCGACCGCGCGCCGGCACCGGCGTTGTGCTGGGCAAGTCGTCGGCCGACATCGGTGGTCCAGCCGACGTAGGTCAGCGCGCGGTCCTTGCCGCGGCAGCCGAGGACGTAGACGAAGCTGGGCATCCGGCGATTGTGCGCGATTCGCCTCAACGCGTCGTTAGCGAGGCGGCGATATCCGCGTGGTTGAGCCCGCGGCAAGGCCGGCGCGGAAGGCAAGAGCGCCGACACTCAGCTCGCGAGATAGCCCGCAACCTCGTCGGCGAGCGACAAGGACGCAGTCAGGCCGGGCGACTCGATCCCGAACATGTGGACCAAGCCCGGCAACCCGTGTTGCGCCGGACCTTCGATCATGAAATCGGCCGCGGGCTCGCCCGGGCCGGTCAGCTTCGGCCGGATGCCGGCGTAGTCGGGCTGCAGCATGCCGTCCTTCAGCGCCGGCCAGTAGCGGCGGATGGCACCGTAGAACGACGCCGCGCGGCTTGCGTTGACGTCGTAGTCCTCGCGGTCGATCCACTCCACGTCGGGCCCAAACCGCATGCGGCCGGCGAGATCGAGCGTCACGTGGATGCCGAGCCCGCCGTCGATGCGCGGCGCCGGATAGATCAGCCGCGAGAACGCGGACTTCCCCGCATAGCCGAAGTAGTTGCCGCGCGCGAGCACAAGACGCGGCACGCGCTCGGCCGGATAGCCTTCGGCGTTGCGGGCAAGCTCCTGCGCGCCGATGCCGGCGCAGTTGACCACCGCATCGACCGCAAACTCGCCGGCTTCGCTGCCGGAATAGCGCACGAGCCAGCCGGCCTGGGTGTGGGTCAACCGCTCGACCCGCGTGTCGAACGCGATCATGCCGCCGCGATCCTCGAGGTCGCCGCGCAGCGCGGTCATGAACTGATGGCTGTCGACGATGCCGGTTGCGGGCGAGTGCAGCGCGGCGACGCACGCGAGCGCCGGCTCCATGGCGCGTGCCGCCGCACCGTCGATCATCGTGAAGCCCTCGACGCCGTTGTCCTCGCCCTGCGTGAGGATCACCGCCATCTTGGCGATTTCGGCGTCCTCCGTTGCGACGATCAGCTTGCCGCAAATCCGGTGCGGCACGCCGTGCGAAGCACAGAAGTCGACCATCATGCGGCGGCCGCGCGGGCAGTGGTGCGCCCGCAGCGAGCCGGTCGGGTAGTACATGCCGCCGTGGATGACCTCGCTGTTGCGCGACGACACCCCGTTGCCGATGCCACGCGTCTGCTCGGCCACGATCACGTCATGGCCGGCGAGCGCGGCCGCACGCGCGACCGCAAGCCCCACAACACCGGCACCGACGACGAGGACTTGCATGGATGCAGCAGCGCTTTCGGAAATCGCCAGAAACCGGCGCTAACGAACGACGCCGCGGCTTACCCTGTCAACCGCCGGCGCGAACAGCAAGCGGATGAAATCGCGGTAGCAGCATTTGGCGGGGCAAGATGGTGACGTCTCTCAGCACGCGGCCGAGGACAAGGCCGCCTTCCACCAGGGTCGCAGCCATGTCAGCGAGCGCATCGAGATCGACGTCCTGGCGTGGCGGATAGCGCCGGGCGATCAGTTCGAGCCGGCCGCGAAAGCGATTGTGCCACGTCGTCGAGCGGCACCCTGTTGTGATCGAGATAGCGCAGCGCACCGGCGTTCGCTGCGATAGAGGCCACAACTCCTTGAATTCAGAAAGCGAATTATTTTTTCGACGCGCACTGAACCAGAAGTCCTCTAGCCGCGACCAAGGATTCTGATCTAACTCCGCGCCCAACATTCCGCGCCGCTGCGACATTCTGACAACCCAGGACACGATCATGCTCAACAATGGTGCAAAGTATCGCGCGCGCCTGCCGCAGCTTTCGGACCGGATTTTTCTCACCGACGGCGGGATGGAGACCACGCTTATCTTCCATGAGGGTATCGACCTGCCCTACTTCGCCTCCTTCGACCTGCTCAAGAATGCCGAGGGCATCGAGCAGGTTCGCCGCTATTACGCCCGCTACGCCAACCTCGCGCGCCATGCGGGGCTGGGCTTCGTGCTGGAAAGCCCGACCTGGCGGGCTAATTCCGACTGGGCGACAAAGATCGGATATTCGCGAAGCGAACTCGCCGCGCTCAATCGCAAGGCGATCGACGTGATGGTCGAGATGCGGGGCCTATACGAGACGCCGCATGCCCCGGTCGTGATCTCGGGCAACATCGGGCCGCGCGGTGACGGCTACAATCCGGGCAAGACAATGACGGTGGCGGAGGCGGAGGCCTACCACGCCGAACAAATCGACGTGTTCCGCGACACCGCGGCCGACTTCGTGAGCGCGTTCACGATGAACTACGTCGAGGAGGCCATCGGCATCGTGCGTGCCGCAAAGCGTGCGGAAATGCCGGTCGTCATCTCGTTCACCGTGGAGACCGACGGCCGCCTGCCGACCGGTCAGACGCTGAAGGAGGCCATCGTCGAGGTCGACGCCACGACCGGTGCCGCGCCCGCCTATTACATGCTCAACTGCGCGCATCCCACGCACTTCCTTGGCGTGCTCGAACCCGGCGCACCCTGGGCGCAGCGCTTGCGCGGCCTGCGCGCCAACGCCTCGACCCGCAGCCACGCCGAACTCGACCAGGCCACCGACCTCGATGCCGGCGATGCGATCGAACTCGGCCACCAGTACGCCGACCTGCGCCGCTCCTTCCGCCACATCACCGTGCTCGGCGGCTGCTGCGGCACCGACTTTCGGCACGTCGAGCAAATCTGCTTTGCGTGCGAGCCGGTGGCCTGACGCCAAGAGTCCGCACCGGGGCGCGGATAAGACCAGCGCCCGGAAATCCCGACCGACGCACTAAGCCACGCAACTTCGAGCGTCGGCCTCGATCGCGCAATTATGAACGCCCACACCGCGCCAAACGGGCGCGTCGCGGACCGACCACGTCCGAAACCAATCCGTCGTCGCGACGTTATGGATTTAGGGCGACGTGGGAGCTTCAGACGGACATGGTTCGTGTTGGCCTTCGCAATGCAATAATTCTTATCGCACTCGCTATCCTGACCGCGGTGCCGGCCCTCGATGCCCAAGCCAGAGGTCGTGGCGGCGGTGGCGGTCATGGAGGTGGCGGTGGCCACGGAATGGGCCGCCATTTCGGCGGCGGCGGGCATGGCGGAGGACGCGGTGCCATGCGGTTTCACGCCCATCGCGGCGGCGGATATCGCCATGCGGGCATGCGTCACGGCCGGTTCGCTCATCACGGGGCCAGATACCGGCGCGGGCATGCCGCGCGCGTGCACAGCCGGCATTATCGCGTCCGGCAAGCACAGCGAAACCAATTGCGGATGGAGCGACGGGCGCAGAACCGCCAGGACGCACGTCGTTCGCATGTGGACCGGCAACAGGCGACCCGCGGCCGCTTCGCCTCCCAATTCCATGACCGGCGGGGCAACCGCGCCGACCGACGGACGGCGCATCTCGCCGGTCGCGACGCATGGCGGCACAATTGGCGTGCCCGCCATGTGGCATGGCTTGGCGCCGTCTACTGGCCTTACGTCTACTCCGACGTGTTCTACTACTCGTTCTGGCCGTATGCCTATGACACGGGCTATTGGGCCTACGCCTACGACGACTTCTTCGACAGCATCTTCTTCCCCTACGGCGCGCCTTACGTTGGCTACGCCTACCAGGGGCCATACCAGAGCGCCTACGCGCGCCGCGGCTCCGGTTTGCGCGGCAGCGATGTCGCCGCCGTGCCGGGACGCGTGAGCGAGCAGGCCCGCGAAATCTGCGCCGCACCCGGTCAGGGCGTCACGGCGTGGCCGTTCGAGCGGATCGAGGCTGCGGTCCAGCCCTCTGCCGAGCAGAAGGACCTGCTCGAACAGCTTCGCCAAGCCGCCGCCAAGGCCGCCGATCGGCTCAAGGAGGCCTGCCCGGAGGACCTGCCGATGACGCCGGCCGGGCGCCTGCAGGCCATGACCACCCGGCTGCAGGCGACGCTCGATGCCGTGAAGCTCGTCCGGCCGCCGCTCGCGGCGTTCTACGAGAAGCTCACCGACGAGCAAAAGGCCCGCTTCAACGAGATCGGGCCGAGCGTCGGCCGCGACGAGCAGCGCACAACGCGCCGGCAGCCGCCGCCGGAGGCGAGCTGCAACAGCGCCCGAGCCGGGCTGTCGACGCTTGCCGCCGACCGGATTGAGAGCGTGGTGCAGCCGACCGACGCCCAGCAAACCGCGTTCGACCGGCTCAACCAGGCGATGGACAGCGCGGTGGCCAAGCTGCAGTCCGCCTGTCCGACCACCATCGCACTCACGCCGGTCGGACGGCTGGAAACCATGCAGCAGCGGCTCGAAGCGATGATCGAGGCCGCCAACACGGTGCGTCCGGCGCTCGACAACTTCTACGCCCAGCTGAGCGACGAGCAGAAGGCCAAGTTCAACCGGCTCGGCCGCGACAGCGCGCGCTCCGCCCGCTGATCCTCGTCTTGAAACGATGACGGGCGGCCGCGAGCCCGCCCGTGCGCTTGACTGCGACGGATTGAGATCGCCGGCCGGTCCGGTCTATGCTCGACGCCACGGCCTATAAATAGGTCGGGAACCCATGGCGCTCGAATATCTCGGTCTTGCCGGGACCGTCATCGCGGTGGTCAACGCGCTGCTGGCGATCGTCATTGCGCTTTTGCCGCGCGGCAGCCAGCTCACCAAGCTGCGCATCGGGGCGGTTGCCGTGGCGCTCGGCCTGTTCGCGATCGTGGCCGCGCTCTATCCTCAGGACGACGTACCGGCTGCGCAGAGCACTGCGCAGGGCGAGCAGCGCAGTGAGCGCCGTGAAGTTCGAAAGCAGCTCGACGGGTTCATCCGCGACGGCACCGCATTGCTCGCGCAGATCAAGGACAGCAAGCAGGCGCTGCCTACCAAGCAGGCCGACCTCTGGGCCCAGCAGGCCGAAATCTACCTGCGCGATCGGCTGGGCGAGCGCTACGTCGCGCGCTATCGGGCGGACGTGGGCGAGCTATACGGCGACGCCGACGTCGCCGGCGTGAGCGGCTCGGCTACTGGCGCGCGGTGCGCAACCGCGTCATCAATCTGGAAAAGGTCAGCGCCGAGTTTCCGCCGCAGTCGCGCTCAGACGTCATCACCGGGCCGCCGCGAAGCGGCGAGACCCGGTGATCCATCGCTCATCGCCATGAAATGCTGCGTCTAGTTTTTTCCTGGCTGGATCGCCGGGTCACGGCGCTGCGGCCGCCCCGTGGTGTCATGCCCGGCCTTGTGCCATTTCACTCCGCGGCGATCCGCACCTCGGGCGCGGCCGCGCGCACCTCGGCGTCGACGTGCTGCTCGTACTTGGCGAAGTTCTTCTGGAACATGCCGACGAGCTTGCGCGCGGTCTCGTCGAACGCGGCTTTGTCCTTCCAGGTCTTCATCGGATAGAGCAGGTGCGGCTCGATGCCCGGCACCGAGGTCGGCACCGCGAAGCCGAAATACGGATCGGTGCGGATAGCTCGCGCTGCGCAGGCTGCCGTCGAGCGCGCCGGTGACCAGCGCGCGCGTCACCTTGATCGGCATGCGGCGGCCGACGCCGTAGATGCCGCCGGTCCAGCCGGAGTTGACCAGCCAGCAGTCGACCTTGTGCTTGGCGATGTAGTCGCGCAGCAGGTTGCCGTACTCCGGCCGGCGGACGCGGCAGGAACGGCGCGCCGAAGCAGGTCGAGAATTCCGGCTCGACGCCGACCAGGCCCTTCTCGGTGCCGGCGACCTTGGCGGTGTAGCCGGACAGGAAGTGGTACATCGCCTGCGCCGGCGTGAGCTTGGCGATCGGCGGCATCACGCCGTAGGCGTCGGCGGTCAGGAAGATGATGTTCTTCGGATGCCCGGCGCGGCCGGTGCGCGAGGCGTTCGGGATGAAGTCGAGCGGATAGGCCGAGCGGGTGTTCTCGGTCTTGGAATCGTTGTCGTAGTCCGGGACGCGGGTCTCCGGATCGAACACCACGTTCTCCAGCACCGCGCCGAAGCGGTTGGTGGCGTCCCAGATCTGCGGCTCGGCCTCGGCCGACAGCTTGATGCACTTGGCGTAGCAGCCGCCCTCGAAATTGAAGATGCCGTCCGGTCCCCAGCCGGTCTCGTCGTCGCCGATCAGCATGCGGTTGGGATCGGCCGACAGCGTGGTCTTGCCGGTGCCGGACAGGCCGAAGAACAGCGCGCTGTCGCCGTCCTTGCCGACGTTGGCCGAGCAGTGCATCGGCATCACGCCCTGCGCCGGCAGGTAGAAGTTGAGCGTGGTGAACACCGACTTCTTCATCTCGCCGGCATAGGACGAGTTGCCGATCAGGATGATCTTGCGGGTGAAGTCGATGGCGATGATGGTGTCGGTGCGCACGCCGTGGCGCTTCGGATCGGCCTTGAACGACGGCAGATCGACGATGGTGAAGTCCGGCACGAAGTTCGCGAGCTCGGGCGCACCGGCCGGATCAGGAGCTGGCGGATGAACAGCGAGTGCCAGGCGAGCTCGGTGTAGACGCGCGTCTTGATCCGGTATTTCGGATCGGCGCCGCCGTAGAGGTCCTGGGCGTAGAGCTGCTTGCCCTTCGCGTGCGCGAGGAAGTCGTTGTAGAGCAGGACGAACTGCGCCGGCGTCATCTTGCGGTTGCCGTCCCACCAGACCGTGTGCTCGGTCTGCGCGTCGACCACCGTGTGCTTGTCCTTCGGGCGAGCGGCCGGTGTGCACGCCGGTCTCGGCGCAGAGCGCGCCGCTCGCGCACGACGGTGGCCTCGCCGTTGCGGATGGCGTGCTCGTAGAGCGGCGCGTCGGTCAGATTCCAATGCACCGCGGCGAGATCCCTGAAGCCGAACTTGTCGGCGCCGAACGACGGGTTGCGCAGACCGGTTTCTTGCACCGAAATTCCTCCTCACGCCTCCGGCCGCCGTCGACGCCGGAATCTCCCTGGCTAGCGCCGCTTGAGAAGCGGCTTTGGCGATTAAGCCCCTCAGCCCGCTAATGGCGGCGACGTATAGTCGCGAACATGCGCCTGCCAAGACCAATCGATCCATGGATCGCCGCGCCTTGACGATCAATTCACCTGCGGTCGCAGATGCGATTGCGCAGATACCGCACATCCGCGCAGCCTTACGCCGCAACAATCGGCAGTCGTGACGTTGCGCTGCAACACCGTGCGCCGGCGATCGCGTGGACGCTCAGGCCGCCCGCGCCTGATCCGCCATCTGCTTGAGCACGGCGCGCAGCACGCCCGGCTGCGTCACGCGCTGCGGGAACGGCAGCCGCAGGCCGGTGCGCTCGGACTGCAGGTCGAGCCCGTCCGGATCGCAGCCGACGCAGCGCCAGTCGCCGTCCGGCGCGCCGAGCAGCCTGGTGGCGTAGAGCCGGCAGGTGTCGGCATGATCGGCGTTCATGTGCTCGATCACCTCCGGCTCGGCGGCGAGCAGCGCCTCGGCGCCGGCGAGGTCGGTCAGCAGATCGGCCGGCGCAAGATCGACGATGCGGCCGAAGCCGGCCACCAGATGCGCGCCCTTGAGCTTGACCTGGTAGAACGCGAAGTCGCCGAAGCCCGCGAACATCTCCGCCTCCGGCTGGCGCGCGAGATAGCGCCGCCGCGCGTCCGCGCTTTCGGTCCTGGCCGCGGTGCCCATCAGCATCACGCGCGCGCCTTGCAGCGGATCGCCCGGCTTGCGCTCGTCGAGCATCAGCGAGACGCGCGGATCGGCGAGGATGTTCTTGGTGTGCACCGCAAGCCGCGAGATCAGCAGCAGCGGCGAGCCGTCGGCCGCGGTCGCGACATTGACCAGCGAGCAATAGGGATCGCCCGATCCGGCCATCAGCGTCGCGAGCGCGCCGGAGCGCGCCTCGCGCATTAACTTCTTGGCGGCCGCCTTGGGGTCGAAATCGGCGGTGGGCTGCATATATGCGCTCTGGCTGGCGCAGTCGACTCGCACTCGACCGGCCAGCGCAATCACGCGTCGGGCAAACTGCGCGGAACAGTCACCGATGGCGGGTCGAGACGATGTCCGGTATATCTCGGCAACGAATTGACGAATCACGTATTTGTCGAGGGATTGTCACATTTCGGCCTAGCTTTACGGGCTTCAAGGCCGACGGGGTTTGAACCGTCACGGGGAACTGGGCTCATGCCGACCATCGCTCTCGTCGACGACGACCGCAACATTTTGACTTCGGTGTCCATCGCGCTGGAGGCCGAAGGCTATCGGATCATGACCTACACCGACGGCGCGTCCGCGCTCGAAGGCTTCAAGACCTCGCCGCCGGACCTCGCCATCCTCGACATCAAGATGCCGCGCATGGACGGCATGGAGCTGCTGCGCCGCCTGCGCCAGAAGACCGACATGCCGGTGATCTTCCTCACCTCCAAGGACGAGGAGATCGACGAACTGTTCGGCCTCAAGATGGGCGCCGACGATTTCATCCGCAAACCGTTCTCGCAGCGGCTGCTGGTCGAGCGCGTCAAGTCGGTGCTGCGCCGCGCGACGCCGAAGGACGGCACCGCGCCGCCGAAGGAAACCGACGTCAAGGCGCTCGAGCGCGGCCAGCTGCGCATGGACCCCGAGCGCCACACCTGCACCTGGAAGGGCGAGCCGGTCACGCTCACCGTCACCGAATTCCTGATCCTGCAGGCGCTGGCCGCCCGCTCCGGCGTGGTCAAGAGCCGCAACGCGCTGATGGACGCGGCCTACGACGATCAGGTCTATGTCGACGACCGCACCATCGACAGCCACATCAAGCGGCTGCGCAAGAAGTTCAAGGCGGTCGACGACGATTTCGACATGATCGAAACGCTCTACGGCGTCGGCTACCGCTTCAAGGAACTCTGACCGGATCGGCGGCGTGCCAAGGCTGCGCGCTGTGCTAGAATGTCGAGTGCACCCGCAAGGGGCAGACGATAGCTGGCAGCGACCCCATTGCTCGATCGAACCACCGAAGCCGCGCCGCAAGTCGACGCCGAGACGCCGCGTCCCGACGAGCGCGACGCGCTTGCCCGGCGCAACCCGTTCGCCAACCTGCCGCAGCGCGATCGGCGCAGCGCCTACCGCGAGCGCGGGCTGCGCGGCGTCGCGCAGCGCGCCTGGCAGTTCTTCATCAGCCAGAGCTTCTCCAGCCTCACCCGCCGCATCGTCTTCCTCAACGTCGCGGGCCTGCTCGCGCTGGTGGTCGGCATTCTCTACCTGTCGCAGTTCCGCGCCGGCCTGATCGACGCGCGCGTGCAGAGCCTGGTGGTGCAGGGCGAGATCATCGCCGGCGCGATCGCCGCCTCCGCCACCGCCGACAACTACGGCGGCTATACCATCGACCGCGACCGCCTGCTCGAACTGCAGCCGGGCGAGAACTACGGACCGGGCGACGAGGGCGCTGGCCGGCCTGGAATTCTCGATCAATCCCGAGCGCGTCGCGCCGGTGCTGCGCCGCCTGATCTCGCCGACCAAGACGCGCGCGCGCATCTACGACCGCAACGGCTATCTGATCCTCGACAGCCGCAACCTCTACATTCCCGGCGAGGTGCTGCGCTTCGATCTGCCGCCGCCGACCGACGACCAAGCCGAGCTGCGCTCCGGCGGGCCTGGAACGCAGCCCGGACCTGGCTCGGCCGCGGCGACCTGCCGCTCTATCGCGAGCTCGGCCCGGACGCCGGCAAGGACTATCCCGAGGTGGCGCAGGCGCTGCTCGGCCACAAGAGCGCAGCATGGTGCGCGTCAACGATCTCGGCGAGGTGATCGTCTCGGTGGCGGTGCCGGTGCAGCGCTTCCGCGCGGTGCGCGGCGCGCTTGCTGCTGTCGACCCAGGGCGGCGACATCGACCAGGCGGTCGAGGCCGAGCGGCTGCAGATCGTCAAGCTGTTCCTGATCCTGCTCGGCGTCATGGTGGTGCTGTCGATGCTGCTCGCCGGCACCATCGCGGGCCCGGTGCGGCGGCTCGCCGAGGGCGCCGAGCGCGTGCGCCACCGCATCCGCTCGCGCGTCGAAATCCCCGACCTGACCGCCCGGCGCGACGAGATCGGCCATCTGTCGGGCGCGCTGCGCGACATGACCAACGCGCTCTACAGCCGGATCGAGGCGATCGAGAGCTTCGCCGCCGACGTCGCGCACGAGCTCAAGAACCCGCTGACCTCGCTGCGCTCGGCGGTCGAGACGCTGCCGCTCGCCAAGACGCCGGACAGCCAGGCGCGGCTGCTCGCCGTCATCCAGCACGACGTCAAGCGGCTCGACCGGCTGATCTCCGACATTTCCGACGCCAGCCGGCTCGACGCCGAACTGCAGCGCAGCGAGATGGCGCCGGTCGATCTCGCCAAGCTGCTCAGCACGGTGGTGACGGTGCAGAACGAGACGCGGCCAGCCGACTGCGCCAACGTGTCGCTGACCTTCGAGGGCGGCGGACCGTCGCCTTCGTGGTGCCGGGCCACGATTCCCGGCTCGGCCAGGTGGTCGACAATCTGATCGACAACGCCCGCTCGTTCTCGCCGCCCGGCGGCACGCGTGCGCGTCACCTGCCGGCGGCTGCGCGACGAGGTCGAGATCGTCGTCGACGACGACGGTCCGGGCATCCGCCCCGACGCGTTCGACAAGATCTTCGAGCGCTTCTACACCGACCGGCCGCACCAGGGCTTCGGGCAGAACTCCGGGCTCGGCCTTTCGATCTCCAAGCAGATCATCGAAGCCCACGCGCGGCCGGCTGTGGGCGGAGAACCGCGTCGCGGCCGCGACCAGCGGCAGACGAGGAGCCGAAGGTGCTGGGCGCGCGCTTCGTGGTGCGGCTGCCGGCGATGTGAGCAATCCGCGGCGGGCGGCCGTCCGGCGAAGACCGAACGACCATGTCTGCCACCATCCACGCTTCCGCGGTGCTGATCGGCGCGCGCGCCGTGCTGATCCGCGGCCCGTCCGGATCCGGCAAGTCGCGGCTCGCGCTCGCGCTGCTGCAGGCGGCGCGAGGCCGGCGCGCTGCGGTTCGCGCGGCTGGTCGCCGACGACCGCTGCCAGGTCGAGGCGACGCACGGTCGGCTGCTGGTGCGGCCGGCGCCGGCGCTGGCCGGCCTGATCGAGGTGCGCGGGCTCGGCATCCGGCGGGTGCCGTACGAGCCGGTCGCGGTGGCGGGCTTGCGTGGTCGACCTCGGCGCATCGCGCCGGACCGCATGCCTGCGCCGCCCGACCGCACCAGCCGGAAATCGCGAGGTAGAGGCGTCCTGCTGCCGCGACTTGCGGTCGCAGCCGGGACAGACCCCCTGCCGCGGTGTTGGCTTACGCGTGGAGCAGCGGACCTCGAACCTTGAATTCAGTGTCATGGAGCGTGAAAATGCCGCCCGCCGCCTCCTATATGAGGACCGGCTCGCGCGGTCCCGCAGAGGCCACCGGCGCGGCCCGTTTACCGCAATGCAGCATCGCCCTAGAATTGCGTTTCCAGCCCTTGAACTCGGGCTTTGGATGGTCATGATTGTGGCCCTTTCGTGCGGCGCAACCGCGCCCGCCGGGATTTCCCGATGATCGGTCTCGTTCTCGTCACCCACGGGCGGCTCGCCGTCGAGTTTCGCTCCGCGCTTGAGCACGTCGTCGGTCCGCAGCGCCAGATCGAGGCCGTCACCATCGGCCCCGACGACGACGTCGAGCAGCGCCGCAAGGACATCATCGAGGCGGTCAAGCGGGTCGATACCGGCCAGGGCGTGGCGATCCTGACCGACATGTTCGGCGGCACGCCATCCAACCTCGCGATCTCCTGCATGGGCCGGCCCAACGTCGAGGTGCTCGCCGGCATCAACATGCCGATGCTGGTCAAGCTCGCCAAGATCCGCGACGAGATGCCCGCTCGAGGAGGCGGTCGCCGCCGCGCAGGCGGCCGGGCGCAAATACGTCACCATCGCCAGCCGGGTGCTCGCCGGGAAATGAGCGACGACGGCGACCGTCGACGCGCGAGCCCGCCGGACCACCCGCCGCGCAGGACGCGGTGGTCCGCGTCCTCGAAATCGTCAACAAGAAGGGCCTGCACGCGCGCGCCTCGGCCAAGTTCGTGCAGACCGTCGAGCGCTTCGACGCCAACGTCCGGGTCACCCGCGGCAACGAGACCGTCGGCGGCACCTCGATCATGGGGCTGATGATGCTGGCGCCGCGCCCGGCACCAGCGATCACGGTCGAAGCCACCGGCCACGAGGCCGCCGCCGCCGTCGATGCGCTGGCGAGGCTGGTCGCCTCCGGCTTCGGCGAAGAGGACTGAGGCCGCTCGCCTCCGCTGATTGGCGCCTCCGATGGACCCGCGATCGCCCGTCATCACCGGGCCGCAGCGATCTTTGCGTTGAACGGATCGCCGTCACGGCGCCATCGCCGACCCGCAATGACCAGAGCCGCTGCTTGGGTACCCGAGCGCCGCGGAAGATATAAAGAATTCTTTATATCCTCGTTGCGCGCCTGGGTTTGCCCTGCTATAGGCACCCGCGAAGCCGCGCCGCGCGCCGGCGCGCTCGCCATTCCCAACAACAAGGACCGCCATGACCGCCGCGCTGCCAAAGTCCGCGTCCACCGACTACGTCGTCAAGGACATCGGCCTCGCCGAATGGGGCCGCAAGGAGATCGCCATCGCCGAGACCGAGATGCCGGGCCTGATGGCGACGCGCGAGGAATACGGCCCCGAGCAGCCGCTGCGCGGCGCGCGCATCGCCGGCTCGCTGCACATGACGATCCAGACCGCGGTGCTGATCGAGACGCTGAAGGCGCTCGGCGCCGACGTGCGCTGGGCCTCGTGCAACATCTATTCGACCCAGGACCACGCCGCCGCCGCGGTCGCCGCCGGCGGCACGCCGGTGTTCGCGGTCAAGGGCGAGAGCCTGAAGGACTACTGGGACTACCAGCACCGCATCTTCGAATGGTCGGACGGCGGCACGCCGAACATGATCCTCGACGACGGCGGCGACGCCACGCTGCTGATCCATCTCGGCATCGAGGCCGGCAAGAACCCGGCGCGTGCTCAACCACCCGAACAACGAGGAAGAGGAAATCCTGTTCGCCGCCGATCAAGAAGCGGCTCAAGGAGAAGCCCGGCTGGTACGCCAAGAACTGCGCAAGAACATCCGCGGCGTCACCGAGGAGACCACCACCGGCGTGCACCGGCTCTACGAGATGCACAAGAAGGGCACGCTGCTGTGGCCGGCGATCAACGTCAACGACCGCGTCACCAAGTCGAAGTTCGACAACCTCTACGGCTGCCGCGAGTCGCTGGTCGACGGCATCCGCCGCGGCACCGACGTGATGATGGCCGGCAAGGTCGCGATGGTCGCGGGCTTCGGCGACGTCGGCAAGGGCTCGGCCGCCTCGCTGCGCCAGGCCGGCTGCCGCGTCATGGTGTCGGAGATCGATCCGATCTGCGCGCTGCAGGCCGCGATGGAGGGCTACGAGGTCACCACCATGGAGGACGCCGCCGCCGCGCGCCGACATCTTCTGCACCGCGACCGGCAACCTCGACGTCATCACCATCGAGCACATGCGCAACGATGAAGGACCGCGCCATCGTCTGCAACATCGGCCACTTCGACAGCGAGATCCAGGTTGCGGCGCTGAAGAACTTCAAGTGGCACAACGTCAAGCCGCAGGTCGACGAGATCGAGTTCCCGGACGGCAAGCGCATCATCCTGTTGTCGGAAGGCCGCCTGGTGAACCTCGGCAACGCCATGGGCCATCCGTCGTTCGTGATGTCGTCGTCGTTCACCAACCAGACGCTGGCGCAGATCGAAATCTGGACCAACCCGAAGAAGTACGAGAAGAAGGTCTATACGCTGCCCAAGCATCTCGACGAGAAGGTCGCGCGGCTGCACCTCGCCAAGATCGGCGTGAAGCTGACCAAGCTCAACGACAAGCAGTCGACCTACATCGGCGTGCCGAAGGACGGCCCGTACAAGTCGGACCACTACCGCTACTGAGAATTCGCGCGGCCTGCGTCTCCGCTATCGTCGCGACCGCGCGGCGATCACCTGCTCGGCCGCAGCAACCCCGGTGAACCAGGCGCCATGCGCCGTTGAGAAGTCGTGGGCGGAGCAGGCCTCGCCGGCAAAGAACAGCCGGTTGTCGACCGGCGCCGCCAGCGCGCTGCGGCGATCGGCCATGCCCGGCCGCGCGTACGAATAGGAGCCGTGCGCAAACGGGTCGGTGGACCAGCAGTGCAGGTTCAGCACCGAGAGCCGCCGCGCGAACGCGCTGCCGAACAGACCGACAAGCTCAGCAACGGCAAAGTCGAAGAACGCCCGCTTGCCGCCGGCTTCCAACTCCGACGCAAGACGCCCGCAGAGATAGGCCTCGATCTGCGGGCGGCCGAACGGCCGAAAGTGATAGTTGCCGGTCGCAGCGCGGTCGGTGCGGCCGAACACGCGGCTGTCACTCTCGAATTCGTCGGCGCCTTCGAGCGAGAGAAACAGCTTGTCTGCAAGACCGAGCGGCAGCGCGTTCGCGGCCTCGACCTTTTCGGGCAGCGAAGGCGTTAACGCGACGGCCTCGCTCGCCAGCGCCGAGGTCGGCACCGCGACGATGATCCGTTTGGCCGCGATGGCGCCTTTCGGCGTGTCCACGCGCAGGCGCGTTCCGCTGTGGTCGATGCGGGTGACCGCGCTTTCGAGCATGACCGGCAAATCCGCCCCCAAGGCGGCAACCGTCGTGCCGTAGCCTTCGACCACGCGCCAGTTGATGCCGGTGTCGTCGTAACGCACGAGATCGTGCGCCGACACGTTCGCAAGCTCGGTGCCGCTGACATAGGTGTTGACGGCATCGATCAGGCCGTTCCAGCGCCCGTTTGGTTCGAGCAATTCGGCGGCGGGGCGATCCGGCCGATCCAAGGCCGCATCCAGACGCTCATGAAATTCATTCGACGCACGATAGTATTCGCGCTGCTCCGACAGCGGGAACGCCGCGGCCGGCGACGGACGACTCCATGGCGGGCGCGTCTTGTCGATCATGCGACCCTGCGCTTGCGCGACGGCGGCCCATGGATTGCGGTCGGCCGAATGCAGCCAGCCGCACCCGAGGTCGATCGCCGCTCCCGATCCATCGGGGACGGACCACGCGCGGCCCCCGAGCCGCGCACGCGCCTCAAGAACAAGGCATGGCACGGACGATTGTTGGAGCCGATGCGCCGCAGCCAATCCCGCCGCGCCACCGCCAACGATCACGACCTCGACTTCGTTCATCGCCATTCTGAAACTTCTACTCGCGGAATCCGACCGGACGGTAACGTGTCACGGTTGCGGTGGAACGATGGTGATCTGGTAACGCGCCGGCCGGCCCTGTGTGCCGAAGTGGCTGCGCGCGACCTCGACCTCGGTCCGCCGGCCGCTCACGCCCTGCGCGCCGGCGGCGGACTTGCAGGCTGCGTCGGCGGCAAAACAAACCACCGCCATGCCCTCGCGCGCGATGCGCGCCGGCGTCACGCTCGGCGCGGTGCGGCGGCTGAAGTCGGGAAACGCCACTGGCCGGTCCGGCAGGTAGAACGCGGCGCCGTAGGCGAGGTCAGCGTTGCCGCCGACGAGACGCAGCGGCCGGTCGGTCGCGCGCCGCCACTCGTGCGCGACGCGGTCGGCGAGCAGCCGCACGTGCGCGGCGGCCGGCGCGACCCCGCCGCGGTGGATCGCGATCGATATCGCGGGTGCAGCGGCGGTCATGACCACCGGCAGGGCCGCCGCGACCGCGACGGTCACGAGAACGGCCTGCCGGCCGAGCACGACCAGTGGCGACGACAGCAGCACCACCGGCAGCAGCGTCCAGGCCGACATGCTCCACAGCGAGGTGATGGCGATGCCGGTAAACGGCGCAGCCACGGCCGGTAGCAGGAGCGGCGCCCAGAAGGCGACGGCGGCGAGTCTGCGGTCCGGCTCGCCCGGCAGGAGCGTGTCGCGCACGGCGTCACGGCCGGGACGGGCGCCGCCAAGCACCAGCAGCACGGGCAGCGCCACATAGGCGATGGCTCCGCCAAGGTAGCTCAGCGCGGAGCCGGTCGCACTGGCGACCGAGCGCGCGTGTCCCGCGACCGCATAGGTGAACGCGCCGAACTTGTGCTGGGCGAGCCAGACGACATGCGGCGCGACGAAGACAGCGCCGACCGCGACCGTCACCCAAGGCGCCGCCGAACGGAAGTAGGCGCGCCGCCGCGGATCGGCGAGCGCAGCGAGCAACAATCCCGCCAGCAGGAACGCCGACCAATACTTGCCGAGCATCGCAGCGGCCGCCCAGAACCCGGCCAGCGCCGCCCACGTGACGCTGCGCGTCCTGACCGAGCGGATGAAGCACAGCGTGGTCGAGGCCCACAGCGGCAGCAGCACGGTGTTGGCGTTGAACTTCAGCGCGTGGAAATTGAAGAACGGCACCAGCGTCAGCATCGCCAGCGCCACCACCCGCTTCTCGGCATCGAGGAAATCGCCGGCGATCCGCCAGGCGATCCAGAGCGCCGTCGCCGCGATAGTCATCGCCAGCAGATAGAAAGCCCAATCCGCGGTCGGGAACACCGAGAACCAGGCCCGGGTGATCCAGGCGCCGAGCGGCGGATGCTTGGGATAGCCGAGCGCCAGCTCACGCGACCATGCCGTCATTTCCGACATGTCGACGTGGATGTCCTGGCTCGACTTCGACAGCGTGCCGTAGAGCGTCCAGATCCCGACATAGGCCAGCAGCACGAGCACGACCGAGCGCTCGCGCCGCGCCGGATCGGCGAGGGCGGTGACGAGGCGGCCGATCGGACCGAGCAGCCGTTCGGACCAACCGGAGGGTGCGGAAGCCTTGGTATCCCGATCCATTGCCGCTCGTTTGCCGTATTGCTTTGCGCATGTGAAGGGTAGTGCTAAATCTTGCCGAAATCCGGGGATTCGCCGCATGTGCCGCTGGATCGCCTATCGCGGAGAGACCACCGCGCTGGAACGCTACGTCACGGCACCTACCCACTCGCTGGTCGTGCAGAGCCTGAAGTCGCTGGAATCGGTCGGCAGCACCAACGGCGATGGCTTCGGGCTCGGCTGGTACGGCGACCGCGAGGAACCCGGGCCTCTACCGCGAGGTGCGCCCGGCCTGGTCGGACGAGAACCTGCAGCACTTGTGCCGGCATATCCACTCACCGCTGTTCTTCGCCCATGTGCGCGCCTCGACCGGCACGCCCACCACGCGCCCGAACTGTCATCCGTTCGCGCACGGCCACTGGATGTTCATGCACAACGGCCAGATCGGCGACTGGTCGCTGATCCGCCGCCACGTCGAAGCGCTGATCCCCGACGAGTTCTACAAGTCTCGGGTCGGTACGACCGACTCGGAGGCGGTGTTCCTGGCGATCCTCGGCGCCGGCGCGCGACGCCGATCCGGTCGACGCTACCATGCGCACGCTCGCCACGATCATCGAGCTGGTTCGGGCCAGCGGCACCAGCGAGCCGGTGCGCTTCACCGCGGCGTTGTCGGACGGCACCGACCTCTACGCCTTCCGCTACGCCAACAACAACACCGCGAACTCGCTCTACTACCGCGAGGCCGGCGGCAATGTCGTCGTGGTCTCCGAGCCGCTCGACATGGAGCGCGACGTTCTGGAAGCCGGTGCCGCCCAGTCACTTCATCGTGGCGCGCGGACGGCAAGCCGGTGACGCTGGAGCCGTTCCCGGCATTCGCCCGCGTCGCGGCCGAATAGACCCGTCGCTCCTCGGCGCCAAAGATTGAGTTTGCTGCCGGCCAGCGCAGCCATATCGTTGCCGCACGAGGATCGCACGGCGCAAGCGGCGCCGTCGTCGAGCAAGGGCTGCGGCGGGAATGTCGGCGACGATCACGTTGCTCGACTGGGTCGGCGACTTCGTCGCACACCAGCTGTCGAAGCCGACCAGCGGCTACGAGCCCTATGCCGCCGCGCGGCCCGAGCTCGTGGCGGTGACGATCCGGCCCGCCGACGTGCTGCTGGTCGAGGGCGCGCGTTCCAAGATCAATTCCGCCATCCGCTATCTGACGCAATCGACCTGGTCGCACGCCGCGCTCTATGTCGGGCTCGGCGCCAACCTCGGCGAGCGCGAGGGCGAGCCGCTGGTGCTGGTCGAGGCCGAGCTCGGCAAGGGCGTCATCGCCTCGCCGCTGTCGAAATACGCCACCTACAACACCCGCATCTGCCGCCCGGTCGGGCTGACGCCGGAGGACCGCAGCACGGTCATTCGCTATGCGGTCGACCGCATCGGCTACGCCTACGACCTGAAGAACATCATCGATCTGATGCGCTACTTCCTGCCGCAGCCGCCGGTGCCGGCGAGCTGGCGGCGGCGCATGATCGCGCTCGGATCGGGCGAGCCGACGCGCGCGATCTGCTCGAGCCTGATCGCGCAGGCTTTCGAGTCGGTCGGCTATCCGATCCTGCCGGAGGTCCACCGCGTCGACGACCAGAGCCGGCGCGAGATTCTGCACATCCGCCACCATTCGCTCTATGCGCCGCGCGACTTCGACGTGTCGCCGTTCTTCGCGGTGGTCAAGCCGACGATCGAGACCGGGTTCGACTACAGGAAGATGACCTGGGCGAGATCCGATTCCCCGACGGCCGAGCTTGGCGAGCGGCCGCGAACCAAGGCGTGAGACTTGGATCGACAATCCGGCGATGCTATCAGCCGGCGCAGAGCAAGCGCTGCCGACAGCGACAATCTGGCGGGAGAGACGACCATGCAGCACCAACGTCCACCGGCGGCATTGTGCGGTGCGCTTCTCCTGCTCGCCGCGACGATGCCGGCGCGCGCCGAGCCGGTCGCCGACTTCTACCGCGGCAAGACCGTCAACGTGCTGATCGGCGTCGGCGTCGGCGGCGAATACGACATCCAGGCCCGCCTCGTGGCGCGCCACATCGGCAAGCACATTCCCGGCAATCCGACGGTCGTGCCGCAGAACATGACCGGCGCCGGCGGGCTGAAGATGATCAACTACCTCTACACCGTGGCCCCGCGCGACGGCACCAACATCGGCATGATCCAGAATGCGTTCCCGGCGCTGCAGGCGGCGGGCCTGCCCGGCGTCCAGTTCGACGCCGGCTAAATGCAATGGCTTGGCACCATCGCCGCCGTCATCGAGACGATGGCGGTGTGGCACACCGCCGGCGTCAAGAGCATCGAGGACGCGCGCAAGCGCGAGGTGATCGCCGGTGCGTCCGGCCGCGGCGCCATCACCTACACCTATCCCGCGATGATGAACGAGTTGCTCGGCACCAAGTTCAAGATCGTCACCGGCTATCCCGGCGGCAACCAGATCAATCTCGCCATGGAGCGCGGCGAGGTCGACGCGCGCAACAACACCTGGTCGAGCTGGAAGGCGACCAAGGCCGCCTGGCTCGCCGAAAAGAAGATCGCCGTCATCGCACAGGCCGGCCCGCGCGCTGCCGATCTCGACGCGCCGTCGGTCGAGCAGCTGGCGCGCACGCCCGAGGATCGCCAGCTGATCGAGCTGGTGGTGTCGGGAACGCAGCTCGGCCGGCCGTTCGCCACCAACCCGGCGCCGCCCGAGCGGGTCGCGGCACTGCGCGCGGCGTTCGCCGCCACCATGAAGGATCCGGAGTTCCTGGCGGAGGCCGCCAAGCTCGGCTTCGAGGTCGAGCCGGTGCTGGGCGAGCCGATGCAGCGCACTGTCGAGAAGGTGCTTGCGACACCGAAGGCCATCGCCGCGCGGGCGAAGGAGCTGCTGGAGTAGCAGAACGGGCGCCGCCTGCGTCGGAACCGCTCACCCCTCATGCGGTTGCGTCCGGGTGTCCACGCCGAACGCCATTCGGTAAGCTTGCCGCCAACACGCTCGATCGGCGCGAGCGCCGACAAACTGCAAAGAAGCAACGGGGAGGACGTATGCCTTTCAACCGCCACCTGATCGCCGCGCTCGCCGCGCTGTGCCTGCTCGCTGCGCCGCTGCCTTCGCGCGCGCTCGACTATCCGACCAGCGTCGTGCGGCTCGTCATTCCCTATCAGCCGGGCGGATCCGCGGAGGCCCAGGCGCGGTTGCTCGCCAACGAGCTTCAGAAGCAGTGGGGCAAGCCTGTCATCATCGAGAACAAGCCCGGCGCCGGCACGACCGTTGGCGCTGCCTTCGTCGCCACGCAGAAGCCGGACGGCCACACGCTCTACCTCGCCTCGACCTCGCACACCGTGACGCCGAGCCTCTACAAGTCGCTGCCCTACGACCCGCTCAAGAGCTTCGAGCAGGTCTCGATGGTCTCGGTGTCGCCGTTCCAGGTCCTGGTGAAGGGCGATTCCAGCGTCAACACGCTTGCCGATCTGGTGGCGCTGGTGAAGTCGAAGCCCGGCACCATGAGCTGGGCCTCGTCCGGCGTGGGCGCAGGTCCCTACCTGTCGGGCCAGCTGTTCATGACCAAGAGCGGGCTCGACGCGGTGCACGTGCCGTTCAACGGCACGCCGCCGTCGCTCAACGCCGTGATCGGCGGCCACGTCAACTACGTGTTCGCCGACATCACCTCGCTGCCGCTGGTCCGTTCGGGCCAGCTCAAGTCGCTTGCCGTCACCACGCCTCAGCGCTCGCCGCTGCTGCCCGAGGTGCCGACCTTCGCCGAACTGGGCTTCCCAGGGGTCGAGGTCTCGAACTGGAGCTCGATCATCGTGCCGGCCGGAACGCCGCAAGACATCACCGCGTTCATCAACGCGTCGATCGTCAAGGCGCTGGCGGAGCCGGAGGTGCGAGCGAACTACGAGAAGCTCGGCTTCGTGCCGCAGCCTTCGACGCGAGAGGAGCTGACCGCGTTCATGCGCGCAGAAATGCAGAAATATTCCGACGTGATCCAGAACGCCGGCATCCAGCCGAATTGAGAGAAGGCGACACGCCGAGACACGACAGGCCGATGACGACGAACGGAAAAATGAAATTCGCCGTCTTCATGATGGCGGACTCGCAACTACCACATCGCCGGCTGGCGCCATCCGGACGCCTATGTCGACGCCGGCATGAACCTGCAGCGCTGGATCGAGTTCGCGCAGACCATGGAGCGCGGCAAGCTCGACATGCTGTTCGTGGCCGACGTCATCGGCGTGCCGGGAACCAAGGACAGCGAGAGCCTCAGCTACACGCCGACCATCGACAAGTTCGAGCCGTTTACCCTGCTCGCGGCGCTCGTCGACGGTGACACGGCACATCGGCCTCGTCGCCACATCGGCCACGGCCTACAACGAGCCCTACACGGTGGCGCGGACGCTTGCCTCGCTCGACCACCTCACCGGCGGCCGCGCCGGCTGGAATCTCGTCACCGGCGGCAACGCCGAGGACGCTGCCAATTTCAGCCGCAGCTCGCATGCCGCCCACGGCGACCGCTACGAGCGCGGCGAGGAGTTCGTCGACGTGGTGCGCGGCCTGTGGGACGAGCTACGACCGCGATGCGTTCCCGCGCGACAAGACCTCGGGGCGCTATTTCGATCCGAGCAAAGCTCCACGTGCTCAACCACGTGGGCAAGCATTTCTCGGTCAAGGGGCCGCTCAGCGTCGGCCGGCCGCCGCAAGGCTACCCGGTCATCGTGCAGGCGGGCACGTCGGAGCCGGCGCGGCAAGCTCTCGGCGCGGGTGGCAGACGTGGTGTTCACCGCGCAGTCCTCAATGGAGGACGCGAAGGCATTCTATGCCGACGTGAAGGGCCGGATGCAGCAGTACGGCCGCCATCCGGACGACCTCAAGATCATGCCGGGCTGTGCGATGTACATCGGCCGGACCCAGCAGGAGGCCGAGGACAAGGTCGAAAAGCTCAATTCGCTGATTCCGGTCCATGTCGCGCTGTCGCGGCTCAGCCGGATGCTCGGCGGGGTCGACCTGTCGGGCTATGCGCTCGACGAGCCGATGCCCGATCTCGAAGGCAACGCCGCGCGCATGAGCACGCCCGTCAACTACGCGCGGCTTGCGCGTCGCGACAAGCTCACGCTTCGGCAGGTCGCGATGCGCTCGGCCGTCGCCAAGGACCACTGGGCGCTGGTCGGCACGCCCAAGCAAATCGCCGATCACCTGGAGCAATGGTTCGTGGAGAAGGCCGCCGACGGCTTCAACCTGCTGCCGCCCTATGTGCCGGCAGCCCTCAACGACTTCGTCGACCTCGTCGTCCCGGAACTGCAGCGCCGCGGCCTGTTCCGCACCGACTACGAGGGCACGACGCTGCGCGAAAACCTCGGCGTGCCGTTCCCGCTGAACTAGCCCGCCGCGGTCGGGAACGGGTCGCTGGGATAGCCGGCATAGACAAGATTGATCCCGCTGGCGCCCAGCAACTCCTCGATCTTCTCGACCGCTTTCCCGACTGCGCTGCGCGGCTCGCCGGCCTGAACCTGGCGCTTCAGATCAAGGAGAGCCCGATTGGCGCTGTCGAGCCGTTGCGCGAGCACCGTTGCTACATAGAGCAGCGCAATCGGATCCGTGCTGAGCACGGTGGCCCCGTCGGCGACGTGAAACTGCGAGGGTTCCACGGCACGCACCTCTGCGGTGTGCGGCTGATCCAGCAACACGGAGAGTTCGCCGAACACGGCGCCGGGCTCCGTCACCCTGGCGATCTCAACACCTTCCTTCAGAACTGCGACCACACCCTCCTTGAGGATCAGCAGGCGGCCGGTGGTCGAGGCCGCGCTGAGCACGGTCTCGCCGGCCTGGTAGGTCGCAAGCGGATAGGTGGCGAGCCTTCTACGGACGACCGTGATGTTGGGAATTAGGGGCATGGGCATATTCGATCCTCCATTCCCGAATTGTCGCGGTGGCTCTTGAATGCCGTCCGGCCCAGTCTAACGCAGGTTGGTCAGGCGCTCTCGACCGTTGTTGGTTCCTCGACGTTGCACGCACCGGCGAGGCATAAGCCAGGCCATGACGTCGGCCATGGCCAAGCCGAGGGCTCGATTGCCCTATCCCGACGACACAATCAAACACGACAAGTGGACCAAACCCCGACAAAGGCTGCATCTTTTCCGGGTACCAAGCAGGTCGGAACCAATCGAACATTTTGTGATGGCCAACACAGCGGCCGAGACAGACGTTCGGCAAGATACGAGCATCGAGTTTGGCCACACGGAGAACTCAGATGCGCAAGATCGGTTTGTTTACCGCCGCCGCCGCCGCGCTGGTTCTGGTTGGTGTCGGAGCATGGGCTGGGTCGACCAGTCACGCGCGCGTTGATGCGTTGCCGGGCGATCGGTTCGATCCGGCGGAACTCATGATGAACACCAAGGATCTGCCCGAGGTGGAGTTCGTCGACTACACGTTCGTGTTCAATTGAGCGCCGTCGCAACGGATCGACGCCTGTCGCTCGATAGTTGCCATCCATGACTAAGCGATCAAGAAAGCTCCGGGACGTGCCGTCCCGGAGCTTCTTGCTTTGAGGAAAGGCCCGCCGGCCAAAATCGCGGCTCAGCTCCAGACTAACGGCCGATTGCCCCGGCCGTTTCGCTGACAATGACCTGCCTGAGCAGTTCCGGTCCGACGGAAATCTCGCCGGTGAAAGGGCGACTGTAGGCGGCAATGAGCAGCACCGACAGGGCAATGCCTGTTGCAAAGAGGGTCAATGCCATAGCGCAGGCAAGCCGATTGTCGCTGTGAACCATGGCGATGGCGATCAAGGTGCAGAGGCCCTGCAGCAAGATCCCCAGCCATTTGACCGCGCCGCCGGAAGGCTCGCTAAGGACGATACGCTGGCGTCGGGCATCCAGCGCCAAATGAAGCGCTCTCACCAGCTCAGACCGTGCGGCTCGCTGACCTTCGTCAGCGGGGTTCAGGGCGAGGGCATAAGTCAGTGCCTCGATCAGAGCCGTGGGCAAAGTCGAGAGCGTGGCCTGCTGTTGCGCCATCGCCGGCCATTCTTTGTTCGCGGAATCCTCGATGTGGCGGTTGACGAGTGCGTAAATGCGCGCCTTTTGCTCGTCCGGGAAAGTGCCCGCGAGCAGGACGACGGCGCGAAGCGCGCTGGCCTCGGTCGTCACCGCGGCTCTTGCCTTGTCGAAGTTGTTCCAGACCTCGACGGCGATGAAGCCAACCAGCAGCGCGAACAGAATGCCCAGCGGCGGCAACAACCCGGGCGAAACCGCCTTGAAGGCTCGCGCCCGCTCGTTCACTGCGAGCCGCGTCACGACCAAACCCACGCCGCCTGCGACGAGATACGTGGCCGCGAAGACGATCAACGCCATCCACAGTACGGGGAGATGAAGCAACCAGTAACCCGCGATTTCCATGCTCAAACGTGCGCTGGCACTAGAAACTTTGGGTTTCTAGTGCCGCCCGAACCCGAAGTTCGCAAATCAGACAGCCGCGTAATCGCGGCGGCAGTACAACATGTCGACGGCGAAGGGGACCGACCGCTCGTGCGGCCGATCCCATCATTTCCTGCCGTCACTCGTGCTCGACGAAAATGAAGGTCATATCGACCATTTCCGTTTCCGGCAGCGCCCTGACGTCGATGCCGCGCTGAATTTCGGACACGGAGAATACGGTCGTTGGAGTGAAGGCTTCGGCGCGCTTCGCAGGCGATTCGGACCAGGCGACGACCGAGGTCCCAACGACAATGGCCACGATTCCAAAGGCGATCAGCTTGGACATGTGATGCCTCCTGTTGGCTCCAGCACCCATTGGTCGGGCGGCTGGTGACGAAGGTTCAAGTTGATTTGACCTTCGCGTGAGGGGGCCACTTTGACCAGTGCGCTAAGTCACACCCCCGGCGAATGGGCATCGGAGTGAGCTCTGCCGGCGGATCGGGCAGACCATCCTTGCCGCAGCGCAGCGGCGGTGTTATCTGCGGCGCCATGACGGCCCAGCCCATCGAAAACATCCGCAATTTCTCGATCGTTGCACACATCGATCACGGCAAGTCGACGCTCGCCGACCGGCTGATCCAGCTGACCGGCGCCCTCGAAGCGCGCGAGATGGTCGAGCAGGTGCTCGATTCGATGGATATCGAGCGCGAGCGCGGCATCACCATCAAGGCGCAGACGGTCCGGCTCAATTACAAGGCGCGCAACGGCAAGAGCTACGTGCTGAACCTGATCGACACCCCCGGCCACGTCGACTTTGCTTACGAGGTCAACCGCTCGCTCGCCGCCTGCGAAGGCTCACTGCTGGTGGTCGATGCGAGCCAGGGTGTCGAGGCGCAGACGCTCGCCAACGTCTACCAGGCGATCGACAACGGCCACGAGGTCGTGCCGGTGCTCAACAAGGTCGATCTGCCGGCGGCCGAACCCGACAAGGTCAAGCAGCAGATCGAGGACGTGATCGGGCTTGACGCCTCAAACGCGATCCTGATTTCCGCCAAGACCGGCGAAAACGTGCCGGAGGTGCTGGAAGCGATCGTTCACCGCCTGCCGCCGCCCAAGGGCGACCGCGCGGCGACGTTGAAGGCGCTGCTGGTCGACAGCTGGTACGACGCCTATCTCGGCGTGGTCGTGCTCGTTCGCATCGTCGACGGCACGCTCAAGAAAGGCCAGCGCATCCGCATGATGAGGACCGGCGCCTCCTACGAGGTCGACCGGGTCGGCGTGTTTACCCCGAAGCTGACGCCGGCCGACGAACTCGGCCCCGGCGAAATCGGCTTTCTTACCGCCTCGATCAAGGAGGTGGCCGACACCCGCGTCGGCGACACCATCACCGACGATCGCAAGCCGGTGAGCGAGCCGCTGCCGGGCTTCCGCCCGGCCATCCCGGTCGTGTTCTGCGGCCTGTTTCCGGTCGATGCCGCGCAGTTCGAGGATTTGCGCGCGGCGATGGGCAGGCTCCGTCTCAACGACGCGAGCTTCTCCTACGAGATGGAGACGAGCGCGGCGCTGGGCTTCGGCTTCCGCTGCGGCTTTCTCGGGCTCCTCCACCTGGAGATCATCCAGGAGCGTCTGGAGCGCGAGTTCAACCTCGATCTGATCGCGACCGCACCGTCGGTCATCTACCGCATGTCGCTGCGCGACGGCTCGGAGATCGAGATTCACAATCCGGTCGACATGCCGGACCCGATGAAGATCCTGGAAATCCGCGAGCCGTGGATTCAAGCCACCATCCTCACGCCCGACGAATATCTCGGCTCGGTGTTGAAGCTCTGCCAGGACCGCCGCGGCGCGCAGGTCGACCTGACCTATGTCGGCAACCGCGCCATGGCGAAGTACGACCTGCCGCTGAACGAGGTGGTGTTCGACTTCTACGACCGCCTGAAGTCGGTGTCGCGCGGCTACGCCTCGTTCGATTATCACTTGACCGACTACAAGCCGGCCGACCTCGTGAAAATGTCGATCCTGGTGAACGGCGATCCGGTTGATGCGCTGTCGATGCTGGTGCACCGCACGAGAGCCGAGCAGCGCGGGCGGGCGATGGTGGAGAAGCTGAAGGAGTTGATCCCACCGCACATGTTCCAGATTCCGATCCAGGCCGCGATCGGCGGCAAGATCATCGCGCGCGAGACGGTGCGCGCCTTCCGCAAAGACGTGACCGCGAAGTGCTACGGCGGCGACGTGACGCGCAAGCGCAAGCTTCTGGACAAGCAGAAGGAAGGCAAGAAGAAGATGCGCCAGTTCGGCAAGGTCGACATCCCGCAGGAAGCGTTTATCGCGGCGCTGAAGGTGGATGTTTAGGAGTACGCAGCAAGGGCCGCTGCGCTTTCCGATCAATTTACCGCGCCTTGTGGGTTCTGCACGCGGGCCCGCCTGCGCTTATCCGCCGGACCAACCACGAGGCGTCATGCGCGCGCGTGTCGCGGGGGCATCCACGTCTTGGCTGCAAAGCAAGACGTGGACAGCCGGGACAAAGCCCGGCCATGACGTTGAGGGGATGTGCGTACACGATACGGGCGCCCCTCGACCACCCATCATCACCGGGACGCCGCGAAGCGGCGAGACCCGGTGATCCATCGATCTTCGCAAGACTTGCCGCGAGCAGCCTTTCCCTTTGGATGGATCGCCGGTCACGGCGCTCCGCGCCGGCCCGGCGATGACGGCTGCGGGTTTTTCGGCGATGAAATGACGCAGGTGGTTCTGAATTGCAAGTCATTCTTAGTAGCAATATAGTCGCGCGTTTTAGTCGGGGGCACCGCCATGCGTTCGATCCTGCGTTCGATGATCTATGCCGCCGCAGCCGGCGCGGTCTGCGCCACGCCACTCGCCGCCGTGTTCGCCGCCGGCGACCTGTCGCGGCAGGAGCCGATCACCGTGACGGTCGAGCTCGGCAAGCCGGGTACCCACGGCTTCTTCCCGAGCCAGCTCACGTTCGAGACCGGCAAGCTCTACAAGCTCGTGCTCACCAACCCGAGCGCCGACCCGCACTATTTCACGTCGCATGCGTTCTCGGGGCTTATCTACACGCGCAAGGTCCAGGTCGTGCAGACGCGCGACGGCAAGCCAACCACGCTCGCGGAATTCAAGGGCGCGATCCGCGAAGTGGAGGTGTATCCCGGCCACAGCGCGGAATGGTGGTTCGTGCCGGTCGCGACCGGCCGCATCACCGACCTGCAATGCGGCATCAAGGACAAGGACGGCAAGACCCACGCCGAACACGGCATGGTCGGCGAGATCGTCATCAACTGAGCCGCAATCGCTATAGCGATTTCCGGTTCGAACCAATCCAAATCTCGTCATGCCCGGCCTTGTGCCGGGCATCCACGTCTTGCTTTGCAGTGACAAAGAAGTCGTGGATGGCCGGGACAAGCCCGGCCATGACACCTTTTGATTCGGCGCGAGTGGAAACGACTTTAGCCGGACCCGCGGCCGTCGGGTTCGCCGTCCGGCAGCACCAGGAAGACGAGCATTGCAAGGCTGATCATGACCAACCGGAACGCGGTCGGGATGCCGTTCCAGTCCTTCGACATCCACATGCCGAACCACTCGCCGGCGATGCTGATGAAGCCCACCTGCCAGGTCAGCAATCCGAGCAGGAGGCCCGCGACCGCCACGCCTTTGGCGCCGTTGAAGGCCGCAGCGCTTCCGCGCACTCTACCGAGCAGGCGCGCCGCGCCAATCCAGCAGAGCATTGCAATCGACGTTTCAGCCGCGATGATCGCCAGATACGCCGCCTGCTGCAGCGCCGGACTCGTGATCGCCCGGTAACGGATGGTGGAGTTCGGGAATATGGTGTCCATCGCCAGCACGTGCTGCACGAACTGCCAGTTGGTGCCATAGTCGGTGATGTTGCCGAACGCGACGAGGCTTGCATGCAGCGCCATCGCGGCCACCAGCACGATCTTCGCCAACCGGATGATCAGCATGCGGCATTCCTCGGAATCGGATCGGCGCGACGCAACCTTACCCGGAATCAGGTCCCGATCGACTGCCGCATTTGATATCGATCAAGGCAGGAACCCGACGATCCTCTACGTCCTGGACGAACCGCCACAGGTGACGCGATGAGCTATTCGACCTTGATGGTGCATCTCGATATCGATGCGCGGAACGACAAGCGGCTGCAGGTGGCCGGGGACCTTGCGGAACGGTTCGATGCACGCGTGATCGGGGCGGCCGCGGCCGACATCCAGCCGCTCTATTTCGTCGACAGCGCAGCGGGCCAGGACCTGCTCGATAAGGATCGCGACCTTTTGCGGGCGCGGATCGCCGCGTGCGAGCAGCAATTCCGCGAGGCCTTCCGCGGCCGGAGCGGCCGGATCGAATGGCGCAGCGCAATGGATCGGCCCACGGACTTTCTTACCCGCGAAGCGCGCGCCGCCGACCTCATCATCGCCGGCGCCATGCCGGGCGGCGGCGACCTGCTGCGCCGGGTTGACCCTGCCGAGCTGGTGCTGCGGGCGGGCCGTCCCGTGCTGGTCGTTCCGTCCGAACTCGAATGGCTCAGGGTCAACAGCGTGGTGGTCGCCTGGAAGGACACCCGCGAGGCCCGCCGTGCGATCTGCGACGCACTGCCGCTTTTGCACCAAGCCAAGCAGGTGATCGTCATCGAACTCCTGGAGCCCGGCGACGACCAGGTGGCGGCGCGCGCCCGGATCGACGACGTGTCAGCCTGGCTCGTCCGGCGCGGCATCAATGCAGCGTCGGTTGCCTGCAAAGCCCTGATCGGCGTGCCTGACCAGCTTGCGGTCATGGCGCGCGACGAAGGCGCCAATCTCATCGTCGCGGGCGCCTACGGCCACACCCGCTTCAGCGAATGGGTGTTCGGCGGCGTCACGCGCACGCTCCTGCGGCAGCAGACGTGCTGCATGCTGCTGAGCCACTGAAGCAGGTTGCCAGTTCGCCGGCATCACCCCCCGATCACCGCCACGCCCTGGATTTCGATCAGCATGCCCGGGCGGGCGAAGTTCGAAACCGTGATCAGCGCGCTCGCCGGAAAGTTGCCATCCGGGAAGAAGCCCGCGCGCATTTCGACGAAACGATCGCCGTTGCGCGGATCGTTGATGAACACGGTCATCGTGACCATGTTGGCGAGACTGCCGCCGGCGCTCTTCAGCGTCTTGTCGATGAGGCTGAAGATGGTGCGCACCTGCGCCTCGAAATTTCCGGAGATGTCGTTGCCCTGCTCGTCGCGCGTGGCGGTCTGCCCCGCGAGCCACACGGTGCGCCCGCCCTGCGTGATGACGGCGGGCGAGTAGGCCCGCGACTTCTGCTGTTCGCTCTTTCCCATGTACTCGGCCATGCGGCTTCCTCCCTGCATTGACGTCGACAACCAGTGTATACCGCGCCCGCGGCACACTGTGCAGCGAGGGCTCGCAGGTCGATGTCGGTCTTAGACTAGGACAACGCTATTGCCGCGCGGCGTACCGCGAGGAAGACACGACGATCCGGGTCCGCGCTATTCCTTCGCTTCGCACCAGCGCGAACAGCGCTGCAGCATTGCTTGGATGCAGACGGATGCAGCCGTGTGAGGCACGTCGGCCGAGCCGCGACACATAAAGCGTGCCGTGGATCGCGTAGCCCTTGTGGAAGAAGATCGCGTGCGGCATCGGCGACCAGTTGTACTTACGCGAGATACCACTTGCGCTCCATGCGCTGCGGCCGGTAGCTGCCGGACGGCGGTCCGCCGCCAAGCCCGCTTGAGATCGCCCAGGAATGGCGGTGAACGCCGTTAACCATAACGGACATTCGTTGCGCCGACTTGTCGATGGCGATGACGACGTCCGCCGCGGCCGGCCGCACTCCGGCGAACGAAACGACCATCGAAGCGAAAACGAACGCAAAACCCAGGGTTAGATAGCGTCCCAGGCGACTCATGAGACCCCCCGCGGGCCAATGAACTCGCCGCATCTGTTGTGAACGATGGCGCAACCGCTGGTGGTTTGTAAAGGGATGTAAAGGGACTTGTCCTCATGCGGCACTTTGCGGGGGCACCCGCAGCGTTTTCAGCCGCCGGCCGTTGCGCTAGAAGGGAGCGTATGCGAATCGGCCTCTGCGGTATTCTGGTCTTCGTGCTGGCGGGTTGCGGCGCTGCCGCAGCGCAGGACATCGGCACGCTCAATCCGAAGCCGCTGCCGCCGATCGCCAATCCCGACGACCCCAACACGCCGGCCAAGGAATCTGTTCGGCCGCAAGACCAGGCCCGCGTCGCTGCAGGCGCGCGCGATCGGCTACTACACCGGCGGCTGCCTCGCCGGCGGCGTCATGCTGCCGATCAACGGCAAGACCTGGCAGGTGATGCGGCTGTCGCGCAACCGCAACTGGGGCCACCCGAACCTCGTGAAATTCCTCGAGCGCTTCGCCGACAAGACGCCGACGATCGGCTGGAACGGACTGCTGGTCGGCGACATGGCGCAGCCGCGCGGCGGCCCGATGCTGACCGGGCACTGGAGCCATCAGGTCGGCCTCGATGCCGACATCTGGCTCACGCCGATGCCCGACCGCGAACTGACCGCGCAGGAGCGCGAGGAGATGATGGCGACCAACGTGGTCGCCGATGACTGGATGGACGTCAATCCGACGATCTGGTCGCCGACCTACATCGCGCTCCTGAAGACCGCGGCGCAGGACCCCGAAGTCGAGCGCGTGCTGGTCAACCCAGCGATCAAGAAGGCGCTGTGCCGTGACGTCAAGGGCGACCGCTCCTGGCTGCACAAGATGCGCCCGGTGCTCGGCCACAACTATCACTTCCACATCCGCATCGGCTGTCCCGACGGACAGCACAGACTGCAAGACGCAGGCGCCGACGCCGCACGACGAGGGCTGCGGCAAGGACCTCGATGGTGGTTTATCGAGAAGGTGCCCTCCGATGTCAAGCCCGGCGTGCGCGCGCCGATGAAGATGTCGGCGCTGCCCGCGGCCTGCCGCCAGGTGCTGGTGGCGCCCTGAACGACGGCGCCTGCGTCAGGCGAGGCCGAAACGCCCGCGCCAACTGCCAGACCGACAGCAGCACGATCAGCGCTCCAACCGCGCGCATCAGCGAGATACGCCGGCACGCGCTTGACCGCCCACCCGCCGAGCGGCGCCGCGATCAGGCCGCCCAGCACCAGTGGCAGCAGGTGCTGCAGCGGCGACGCCCCAAGCTCGATGAAGAACGTGGTCGCCGCCGCGGCGGCCACGAAGAATTCCGTGGCGTTGACCGAACCGACCGTCTGGCGCGGCGCGTGACCCGAGCCGATCAGCGTCGAGGTGACCACCGGACCCCATCCGCCACCGCCGCTGGCGTCGAGAAATCCGCCGACCAGACCGAGCGGCGAGGTCCAGCGCGCCGGCGCCTGACGCGGCGCGGCAAGATTCGATCGACCGGTAGAGGATGTAGACGCCCATCAGTAGGAGATAGGCATAGACGAACCGGCGCGCGGCCACCGCGTCGACATTCGAGAGCACCCAGGCGCCCAGCACGGCCCCCAGCACGCCGGCGACGCCGAGGCGCATCACCAGCCGCCAGTCGACGTTGCGGTGATAGATGTGGGATGCGGCCGACGCGCCGGTGGTGAAAATCTCGGCCGTGTGCACCAGCGCACTGGCGTGTGCTGGCGGCAGGCCTATCGCCAGCATCGCGGCATTCGACAGCACGCCGTAGGCCATCCCGAGCGCACCGTCGATCAACTGCGCAACGAACCCGATCGCAAGCAACAGCAGGAATTCGGTGGTCACGCTGTGGTCTCCGAGCAACCCCGATCAACCGCGACCTGCAACCGCCGCGCAATCGCAGCGCGCATCTGCGTCAACAGGCGGTCCGGCCAATGGTTCCCGAAACGACGGGCGCACGGGCGAGGACCGTTCGTCGCGGCAGCCCACGATCAGGCCGCGCGCGCGTCCTCGCGGATCATGGCGGCGCCTTTCTCGGCGATCATGATGGTCGGCGAATTGGTGTTGCCCGACGTGATCGTCGGCATCACCGAGGCGTCGACGACGCGGATGCCTTCGAGCCCGAACATGCGCAGCCGCTCGTCGACCACCGCCATCGGATCGCTGTCGCGGCCCATCTTCGCGGTGCCGACCGGATGGAAGATGGTGGTGCCGATGTCGCCCGCGGCCTTGACGAGGCTCTCGTCGTCGTCGCGGGCGGCGTCGCCGGGCAGGAACTCGACCGGCTGGTAACGGCTTGAGCGCCGGCTGCGCGACGATGCGGCGCGTGACGCGGATCGAGTCGGCGGCGACGCGGCGGTCCTCGTCGGTCGCTAGGTAGTTCGGCTGGATCACCGGCTTGTCGACGGGATCGGGCGAGCGCAGCCGCACGAAGCCGCGGCTGGTCGGATGCACGTTGGCGACGCTCGCGGTGAACGCCGGGAACGTGTGCAGCGGCTCGCCGAAGCGGTCGAGCGACAGCGGCTGCACGTGATACTGGATGTTGGCGCGTTCGCGGCTCGGATCGGAGCGCGTGAAGATGCCGAGCTGCGAGGGCGCCATGGTCAGCGGCCCACGCCGGCGCAACGCATAGTCGAGAAAAATCTGCGCCCGGCCGAGCGGCGAGGCATAGATCTCGTTCAGCGTCTTGACGCCGCTGACCTTGTAGATCGTGCGAAGCTGCAGGTGATCCTGCAGGTTCTCGCCGACGCCCGGCCGATCGAGCACGACCGGGATGCCGAACTCGCGAAGCTGCGCCGCAGGGCCCACGCCCGACAAGAGCAGCATCTGGATCGAGCCGATCGAGCCGGCCGCCAGAATCACCTCGCCGCGGCAGCGCGCCGAGCTGCGTTGCGCCGTCCTGGCGCCAGCGCACGCCCGAGGCGCGCCGGCCGTCGAAGGTCACGCCCTCGACCAGGCAGCCGGTTTCGAGCCGCAGGTTCGTGCGATTGAGCGCGGGCTTGAGGAAGCCGCGCGCCGCCGACCAGCGCCGGCCGAACTTCTGGTTGACGTGGTAGGCGCAGGAGCCCTCGTTGTCGCCGGTGTTGAAGTCGTCGATGCGCTTGATGCCGGCCTGCTCGGCCGCGGTGCGGAAGGCATCGAGCAGGTCCCAGCGCACCCGCGGATGCTCGATCCGCCATTCGCCGCCGACCGCGTGGTGCTCGCTCTCGCCGAGGAAATGGTTCTCGTGCTGCTTGAAATACGGCAGCACGTCGCTCCAGCCCCAGCCGGTCAAACCGAGCTGCCGCCAGTGGTCGTAGTCGCCGGCCTGACCGCGCATGTAGATCATGGCATTGATCGACGATGAGCCGCCGATCACCTTGCCGCGCGGATAGTTCAGCGCGCGGCCGTTGAGACCGGGCACCGCCTCGGTCTTGAACATCCAGTCCGAGCGCGGATTGCCGATGGCGAACAGGTAGCCGACCGGGATGTGGTACCAGATCCAGTTGTCGCGGCCGCCCGCTTCGAGCAGCAGCACGCGCCGGTTGGGGTCGGCCGACAAGACGGTTCGCCAGCACGCAGCCGGCGGAGCCCGCACCGACAATGATGTAGTCGTAGTCGCCTTCGATCTGCGTCACTTCGGCCATAACGTCCTCCGGGCCGAGGACTTTACCTTGCGCACGCGGACTTGCTAGAGTCCCAAACGAAACCACCGGCGCACTGTGCGTGCGCCCGGCGATGCTCGGAACGGCGATTCCGGCGGTTTGCTCCAAACGACTGCACCCTGCCCGGCGCCATCCGGCGCCTCGTCAAGGCGTGTCCGCGCGCCTTCAGGAGAATCGCCGTGTTGAAACGAACCACCCTGTTGCTCGCATTCCTGCTGGTTGCAGCGGCCGCGCCGCAAAGCCGCGCGCAGGACGTGACCCTGACCGCGTTCGCGGCCGCCTCGATGAAGAACGCGGTCGACGACATCAACGCAGCCTTCACCAAGGCAACCGGCATCAAGGTCGTGTCGAGCTATGCGGCATCATCCGCGCTCGCGCGAGCAGATCGAAGCGGGCGCGCCGGCGGACCTGTTCGCCTCGGCCGACCTCGAGTGGATGGACTACGTGGCGGGCAAGAACCTGATCAAGCCCGACACCCGGGTGAACCTGCTTGGCAACCGGCTGGTGCTGATCGCCCCGAAGGATTCCAAGATCGGACAACGTCACCATCGGTCCGGGCTTCGACCTCGCGAAGCTCGCAGGCGACGGCCGCATCGCCACCGGCGACGTGCGCGCGGTGCCGGTCGGCAAGTACGCCAAGGCCGCGCTGGAGAAGCTCGGCTCGTGGGCCGCCGCCGAGCCCAAGTTCGCGATGGCCGAGAACGTGCGCGCGGCGCTCACCCTGGTCGGCCGCGGCGAGGCCGTGCTCGGCATCGTCTACGCGACCGACGCCAAGGTCGATCCGAGCGTGAAGATCGTCGGCCATTTCCCCGAGGACTCGCATCCTCCGATCACCTATCCGGTGGCGCTGACGGTCAACGCCAAGCCCGAGGCCACGCGGTATCTGAACTTCATGCGCTCGAACGCAGCAAAGACGATCTTCGAGGCTTACGGCTTCACCTTTCTGATCCAGCCCACGTCGTGACGTGGCCTGCGTTCGCGAGGCGATATGAACACGGCGCCTCCTCTTCCTCTCCCCGCTTGCGGGGAGAGGGTCTGGGTGAGGGGGCGGCGCAGCCACCCTGAGTTCTCAATCTCAATGCCTGGCAAGGCCCCCTCACCCGGCGCGCATTGCGCGCCGACCTCTCCCCGCACGCGGGGAGAGGTGAAAGCCGTGCCGTATCGCGAGTCGCAGAGGTCGTATCTTTGCCCTCTCCCCTTGCGGGAGAGGGCCGCTCGGCCGTTCAACAGTGAAAGCTGGGTGAGGGGTGCAGCCGACACCCCTCACCCATTTGAGTTTGTCGAAGGTCATGCGCTGCCCTCTCCCGCAAGGGGAGAGGGCACAGCAAAAAGCGCTGCGGTCGCTGCCCGATGCTAGGTCTGACCCCCGACGAATGGACCGCGGTCCATCTGTCGCTACGGATTTCGCTGGTGGCGACGTTTGCGTCCCTGCCGTTCGGCATCGCCATCGCCTGGCTGCTCGCGCGCTGCAATTTCTGGGGCAAGGCACTGCTCGACGGCGTCGTGCACCTGCCGCTGGTGCTGCCGCCGGTCGTCACCGGCTACCTGCTGCTGATCTGGTTCGGCCGCAAGGGCCCGATCGGCAGCATCCTGGATAATTATTTCGGCATCGTGTTCTCGTTCCGCTGGACCGGCGCAGCGCTCGCCTGCGGCGTCATGGCCTTCCCGCTGCTGGTCCGTGCCATCCGGCTGTCGTTCGAGGCGATCGACCGCAGACTTGAGGACGCCGCTGACACGCTCGGCGCCAACCGCTTCTGGTCATTCCTGACCGTGACGCTGCCGCTCGCGCTGCCCGGCGTGATCGCCGGCATGGTGCTGCGCGTTCGCCAAGGCGCTCGGCGAATTCGGCGCCACCATCACCTTCGTCTCCAACATCCCGGGCGAGACCCAGACCATCTCGGCCGCGATCTACACGCTGACGCAAGTGCCGGGCGGCGACGCCGCGGCGCTGCGGCTGGTTATCGTCGCGATCGCAATCGCACTCGTCGCGCTGGTCGCGTCCGAGTGGTTCGCCCGCCGCGCCGGCATGCGCTACCACGGCGACTGACCATGCTGGCGGTCGACATCGAGAAAGCGGCTCGGCGAATTCGAGATCGCCGCCAAATTCGAGGCCGCCGGCGGGGCCATTGCGCTGTTCGGCCCATCCGGGTCCGGCAAGACCTCGATCGTCAGCATGATCGCCGGCCTTGTTAAGCCCGATCGCGGCCGCATCGCGCTCGACGACACGGTGCTGTTCGACAGCGCGGCGCGTGTCGACGTGCCGACCCACCGGAGGCGCATCGGCTATGTGTTCCAGGAGGGCCGGCTGTTCCCGCACCTGACGGTCGCGCAAAACCTCGACTACGGCCGCTGGATGAGCGGCCTTGCATCGGACGCGGCCGAGCGCGACCGCATCGTCGCGATGCTCGACATCGGCAATCTGCTGAAGCGCCGGCCCGGCAAGCTCTCCGGCGGCGAGCGCCAGCGCGTCGCGATCGGCCGCGCGCTGCTGATGAAACCGCGGCTGCTGCTGCTCGACGAGCCGCTGGCCTCGCTCGACCGCGAACGCAAGCTCGAAATCCTGCCCTACCTCGCGCGGCTGCGCGACGAGGCCAAGGTGCCGATGATCTACGTCAGCCACCAGGCCGGCGAGATCCAGCGCCTCGCCTCGCAGGTGGTGCGAATCGAGGACGGCCGCGTACAGGCGGTCGGCGGGCTCGACCTACTCGACGCGGAGCCAACGCACTGAGCGTGTTAAGGTGGAGTCCGAGCATCGCCACCGCTCGTCCTCGCGAAAGCGGGGACCCAGCGCAAGAAAGCTGGATTCCCGCTTGCGCGGGAATGAGCAGATTTGAATGTCGTCATGGCCGGGCTTGTCCCGGCCATCCACGTCTTGGCCACGAAGCAAGACGTGGATGCCCGGCACAAGGCCGGGCATGACGGAAAAGCAAACTGGCTCGTGCAAACTGAAGGCCCGCTTTAGCGGCTGGCAGGCTTGTCCGAACCATCTGCGTCTCTCATGCTCGCACCCGAATTCGAGACGTGCGCGCCCAGCGCCGCGCGCCCGAGACCGGCACGATCAAAGCATGTTCCCGCCGCAGCGCATCGTCTGCCTGACCGAGGAGACCGTCGAGACGCTCTACCTTCTCGGCGAGGACAGCCGCATCGTCGGCGTCTCGGGCTATGCGGTGCGCCCGCCGCAGGTGCGGCGCGAGAAGCCGCGGGTGTCGGCCTTCATCAGCGCGGACGTACCGAAAATCTTGGCACTCGAGCCCGATCTGGTGCTGACATTCTCCGACCTGCAGGCCGACATCGCAGCCGAACTGATCCGCCAAGGCGTCGCCGTCCACGCTTTCAACCAGCGCGACATCGCGGGCATCTTCGCCATGGTCCGCACGCTCGGCGCGCTGGTTGGCGCAGCGGAGAAGGGTGAAGCGCTGGCGCGCCGCCTGCAAAGCGGGCTCGACGACGCCCGGAGCCGCGCCGCGCGGCGCGTACGCCGGCCGCGGGTCTATTTCGAGGAATGGGACGATCCGATGATCTCAGGGATCGGCTGGGTGTCCGAGCTGATCGAGGCTGCCGGCGGCAGCGATACATTCCCCGGTCTCGCCCGAAAAAAGGCCGCCAAGGACCGCATCGTGTCGCCCGCGCAGGTGATCGCGGCCACCCCGGACATCGTCATCGGCTCCTGGTGCGGCAAGAAATTCGTGCCGGCCAAGGTTGCGGCCCGCCCGGGCTTCGACGCCATCCCCGCCGTGCGCGACGGCTTTCTCCGCGAGATCAAATCGGCGCTGATCCTGCAGCCAGGCCCCGCCGCGCTCACCGATGGTCTCGACGCGCTGGAGCGGATCGTCGCGGAGTGGAGCGGCGCGGCTGTGCGCCAGCAGGACTGATACCGATGGCGGCTGATATTGACCTATCCCCGTCGTCCTGAGGTGCCCGCCGAAGGCGGGCCTCGAAGGGTGAACGGCCCGGGCCGTCGCCCTTCGAGGCTCGCTACGCTCGCACCTCAGGGTGACGGATATGAGCCAGCGTTTGTCGCCGCTGGTATGAATGCGACATTGCGGCGAATGCGGGAGCCCCATAATATCTGCAATCTCCACGGGAGACACGCGATGACGGCAAGTATCCTGCGAGCGATCAGCCGGCGTGCTCTTGCAGCCCTGGTCTTTGCTGCCGCCCTGTCCGGACTTGCGGCGCCACCGGCCGCCGCGCAGGCCCAAGACATGACCGTGCGGCTCGTCATCGACTACGGCGATGGCGCCCTGAAGACATTTACTGGCTTGCCCTGGTCCAAGGGAACCACGGTGCTTGACGTCATGAATGCCGCGAAGTCCCATTCGCGCGGGATCGACTTCGTCTATCAAGGCTCTGGGAGCACCGCGTTCCTCACCGAGATCGACAAGCTTGCCGGGCAGGGCGGCGGGCAAGGCAAGAAGAACTGGCAGTACTGGGTCAACACTGCCTACGCCGACCGCAGCTTCGGCATATATGAGCTGCAGGCCCTCGATGTGGTAACGTGGCGCTTCGCAACCGGACCTTAAAAATGACGCCCACGCCATTCCATGATCGCCAAGCCGCGCCGCGGGCCGATCTGGTGCTTGTCGCCTTCCTGATCGCACTCGACGTGGCCGCGCGCCTGCTGCCGCACGCGCCGAACTTCACGCCGGTCGCCGCGTCGGCCTTGTTTGCCGGCTGCGTGCTGCGGCACCGCTCGCTCGCGCTGCTGGTGCCGCGTCGCGGCGATGCTGCTCAGCGACCTCGCATCGGTTTCCACGACTGGCGCGTCATGGCGCGTGGTCTATGCCGTCGCTTGCGCTGCCGGCGGCGGCGGGCATGCTGGCGAGGCGCATCGCCGCGCTCGTCGTCGTTCCGACCGTGCTGTCGTGCTCGCTGCTGTTCTTCGTCGCCACCAACTTCGCGGTCTGGGCGTTCAGCGGCATGTACGCCCCGACATGGCTGGGCTGATCCAGTGCTACATCGCCGCGCTGCCGTTCCTGCAGTACACGATGGCCGGCGACCTGTTCTGGTCCGCCGTGCTGTTCGGCGGCGCGTTCCTGGTGCAGCATGCCTCGCGCGGCTCGAGCCGCGGCCACGCCGCGGCGGCGGCCGCCGTGCGATCCTGATCCCTCGCATCATGGCCGCGCGCGCAACCGCGCCCGCAGCCGCCGGCCTGCCCGGCGCGCGATGACCTTGAACCGCTCCCACGGCGTGCGCGGCGCCGCGCTCCGGCTCGGCGAGCTGCAGGCCGACCGTGACCACGCGGCCGTCGGTCACCGTGTGCGCCACCAGCGCGACCGGGCCGAGCCGGATGGCGTCGCCGGCGCGCGGCGGGCGCATGAACTAGCTCGGCGAAATAGTCCGCCAGCACCATCCGGCGCCTTCTCGGCCGGATCGGTCAGCCCGTAGATTTCCGCCAGCGCGCCGAGCGTGGCGTCGCCCGGCACGAAGAAGTCCTCGACCAGGCTCGCGTCCGGCGACGTCTGCGGCGGCTGCTCGACGAAGAAGCGGTCGAGCGCCTGCACCCGCTCCGGCGGCGCCAGGAAATAGACGTGGTCGCCCTCGCGCACCGCGGCCGCCTCCTCCGGCGTGTGCACGCGCTCGTCGCGCACCACCAGCGTGAGCTTGGCCCACGACGGCGTGATGCCGCGCCGCAGGTACGGGCTGCCGGCGACCACCGGATAGCCGACCAGCTCCTGCGTGAGCTGCCCGGGCAGATCGAGCTCGGTGCGGTGCGCCGATGACGTCGGTGCGCGGCATGCCGATGCGCAGCAGCCGCGCGGCGGCGCGCGATGGTCCAGCCCTGGACCAGCGAGCGAGACCATCACCACCACGAAGGCGACGTCGAAATAGAAGTGCGCGCCGGGCAGTCCGACCAGCATCGGGATCGAGGCGAGGAACACCGAGACCGCGCCGCGCAGGCCGACCCAGGAGATGAACAGCTTCTCGCGCATGCTGAAGCGGAACGGCGCGAGGCAGAGCGAACACCGCGGCCGGCCGCGCGATCAGCATCAGCACCAGCGCCACCGCCAGCGCCGGCAGCAGCCGCTGCGGCAGCCGCTCCGGCCAGGCCAGCAGGCCGAGCAGCACGAACATGGCGATCTGCGCGAGCCAGGTGGCGGCGTCGAGGAACGTCGACGATGGTGTTGTGGGCGCGGGTCTCGCGGTTGCCGACGACGAGGCCGGCGATATAGACGGCGAGGAAGCCCGAGCCGTGCAGCCATTCGGCCAGGCCGAACATCACCAGCGCGCCGGTCGCGACGAACGGCGCATGCAGGCCCTGCGGCAGCTCCAGGCGGTTGAGCACCAGCACCATGGCGCGGCCGCCGAGCCAGCCGACGACGCCGCCGATGATCGCCTTCTCGGCCAGCAGGACGTGGCGATCTCGCCCCACGACTTGCTGCCCGGAAAACAGGATTTCGACCAGGACGATGGTGAGGAAGATCGCGAACGGATCGTTGATGCCGGACTCGACCTCGAGCGTCGCGCTGACGCGCGGGCGCAGCCGCAGGCCCTTGGCGTGCAGCAGGAAGAACACCGCCGCGGCGTCGGTCGAGGCCATCACCGCGCCGACCAGCAGCGCCTCGGTCCAGGTCAGGCCGAGCGCCCAGACCGCGACCGGCGCGGTCAGCGCCGCCGTGATCAGCACGCCGACGGTCGCGAGCAGGCCGGCCGGGCGCCAGCACGCTGCGGAAGGTCGCGAGCCGCGTGCGCAGGCCGCCGTCGAACAGGATCAGGCCGAGCGCCACCGAGCCGACCGTATAGGCGAGCCGCACGTCGTCGAACTTGATGCCGCCGAGGCCGGATTCGCCCGCCAGCATGCCGACCAGGAGGAAGACCAGCAGCAACGGCGCGCCGAAGCGCAGCGCGATCAGGCTCGACATGATGCCGGCCAGCACCAGCGATCGCGCCGAACAGGATGGTGATGCTGACCGAGTCGATCGATTCCATTGTTGCGCCCGTGTCCTTCTAATTGAAGGCAGGGCTGCGGAACGCAACGAAAAATCGCGGACGGCCGCGGAATTCGGCCGCGTCAGCTCGCGGCTTCAGTCGGGGGCGGCGGGATGCTTGCGATCATGGCCTTGGCGATCTCGTGCTCGCTCATCACCACCGCGGTCGCGCCGTGCCTCTTGAGGTGCTCGACCTCGGCGTCGGAATGCGCGCGGGCGATGATGGTCAGGCCCGGATTGATCTTGCGGCCCTGCTCCACGACCTGGCCGCCCTCGAACGCATCCGGGATGGCGACCAGGAGGCAGCGGGCCGCTCCCAGGTTTGCGGCCTGCATCACCTCAGGATCGGCGGCGTTGGCCGCGATCGTCTCGAAGCCGCGCTCGCGGGCGCGCTCGGCATGGCCGGGATCGCTGTCGATCACCAGCGCCGGCCGATCGGTCTTGCCGAGCGCCTCGCTGATGTAGGCCCCGACCCGTCCGTGCCCCACCAGCACGACGTGGCCGGTGAGCGGCGTCACCGGCAGCGGCTCGCGCGGGCCGTCGTCTGCCGTGTCGCCGTCGGGCTCGGCCGGCCTGGCCTTCGGCAGGGTGCGGTCGAGCATCGCAAACAGCAGCGGATTGAGCATGATCGAAACGATGGCGCCGGCCAGCACCAGGTCGCGTCCGCGCTCGGGAAGCAGTTCGAGCGCGACGCCAAGGCCCGCCAGGATGAACGAGAACTCGCCGATCTGCGCAAGGCTCACCGAAATGGTCAGCGCAGTGGCGTGCGAATGCCGGAACGCCCGCACGAGCAGGTAGGCCGCGACCGACTTGCCGATCACGATGATCAGCACGGTGGCAATGAGCGGCGCCCAGTCCGCGACCACGATCGCCGGGTTGAACAGCATGCCGACCGAGACGAAGAACAGCACCGCGAAGGCATCGCGCAGCGGCAGCGACTCATTGGCCGCGCGCTGGCTCAGCTCGGATTCGCTCAAGATCATGCCGGCGAAGAATGCGCCCAAGCGCAAACGACACGTCGAACAGCCGCGCCGCGCCGAACGCCACACCCAACGCCAGCGAAAGCACCGCCAGACGAAACAGCTCGCGCGACCCGGTGTGTGCAACGTAGTGTAGAATTGCCGGGATCACGCGGCGGCCGACGACCAGCATGATCGCGACAAAGGCCACGACCTTGCCCAAGGTCAGCGCGAGCGGCAGCGCCAGCGCCGCAAGGTCGGCGCCGCCCTCCCCCTTGAGGATCGCAGCCATCGGCGGCAGCACCACGAGGGTGAGCACCATCGCGATGTCTTCGACGATCAGCCAGCCGACCGCAATGCGGCCGCGCTCGGTCTCGATCAGGCGCCGCTCCTGCATGGCCCGCAGCAGCACCACGGTGCTTGCGACCGAGAGCGCAAGCCCGAACACGACGCCCGCCCCGAGCGACCAGCCGAGCGCGTGCGCAAGCGCCATCCCGAGCAGCGTCGCGATCGCAATCTGGGCGACGGCGCCGGGGATGGCGAGCGCCCGCACCGACAGGAGATCATTGAGCGAGAAATGCAGACCGACGCCGAACATCAGCAGGATGATGCCGAGCTCGGCGAGCTGATCGGCGAGGTTCTGGTCGGCGACATAGCCCGGCGTGAACGGCCCGATCAGCACGCCGGCGAGCAGATAGCCGACCAGCGGCGAGACACGCAGCCGGTGTGCCAGCATGCCGAGCCCGAAGGCCAGAACCAGCGCCGCCACCACCGTCGCGATCAGCGGCGTGGAATAAGTCATGCCTCAAGGATGAACAGCACAAAGCCCGCGGGCGCAAGCGCGCAGAGCCGCGCACCCGCGAGCATTGCTTCGCAGGATCGGAATCGAAAGACTCGACAACGAGATCAACGCGGCGCTCGCCGATCCTCGGATCAAGTCACGAATAGAGGGCCTCGGTTCATCGGTGGCTCCCGGATCGCCGGCCGAGTTCGGTCGCCGCGAACGAGACCGAGAATGGTCGCAAGCGTGAGCCGCCCGGCGGGACTGACCGGCATCAATCTTCTCGAATCCCGAATCGGATTGCGAAATCCGGTTCCGCAGACCGCGACCCGCCCGTGCCTTGACCACATTGCTATGCCCGATGGCAAATCGGTGGCTCTCGATAGTTGTTGGTTCCCCAGCGTCGGTGACGTCTGAACCCAAGGCTTGGTCATCGCGGACAACGGCTGCCTGCGTTGTCGGCATGTGAGTACGACGAAGGCGACGTTCGCGAAAGTTTGGACCGAAAGCAGGCAAGTCGGGCGCTGCTGGCGACACCGCGCAACACAGGCATCCAGTTCACCCGCGCCGGCATGCGATGGCATACCGCTTGCTTGCTGCAATGCAGCAAATCGCAATTTGGAGGGTGCCATGTCACGTCACGGCGCGAGCAACGGAGCACGTCCATCACGCCGCCGTCTTTTGAAGGGAGCCGCCGCGCTTGGCGGAGCCACGCTCGGATCGAGCATCGGCGGATTTCCAACCATCTGGGCGCAGAACATCAAGGACGTGGTGTTGCGGCATGCCGGTGCGCCGGTCACCGCAATTCCTCGGATCGCCGAACAAGCCACCAAGGATCTCGGCTTTACGGTTCAGATGCAGGCATCGGAGCCCATGGATCTGCTCAACGAGATTCATGTCGCAGTCCAGCGCGATCGACTGCGCGGATGTCAATTTCGTGTTCCTCCGCTACCTCGTCGGCCGCGACGTTCTGCAAGGCATTCCGCTGTCTAGAGTCAAATACTGGGACAAGACGCTGCCGCTCTTCACCAAGGGAGAGTTCTCGGACGGACGCAAGGCGCCGCAGCAGGGCATCACGCCGGTCATGTACCTCTATTCGTCGACGCCCGACGGTCAGAAGATCAGCAGCACGCCGACCGAGTGGTTGGTCGGCGTACCGACGCTCAGCAACGCCGACTCGCTCGGCATCCGGCCCGATCTGGTCGGGCGCCCGATCGCGAGCTGGGCCGATCTGCTGAGCAACGACTACAAGGGCAAGGCTGCGCTGCAGGACAATCCGACGATCGGCATCATCGACGTTGCGATGGCGCTCGAGGCACGCGGCGACATCAAATACGGCAACAAAGGGAATATGACGAAAGACGAGATCGACAAGACGCTGAAGGCGATGACGGACATCAAGAAGTCCGGGCACTTCCGGTCGTTCTGGTCATCGTTCGATCAGTCGGTCAATCTCATGGCCTCGGGCGAGGTCGTCATCCAGTCGATGTGGTCGCCGGCCGTCGCGGCGGTGCGTGCCCGCGGCATTCCCTGCACCTATCAGCCGCTCAAGGAAGGATATCGCGGCTGGGGCTATGTGCTCGGCGCAATGAAGCACGTCAACGGGCTCAAGCTCGACTGCTTCTATGAATATCTCAACTGGTACACCGGCGGGTTCCAGGGCGCATTCATCGCGCGCCAGGGCTACTACGCGGCGCAGCCCGAAAACGCCAAGAAGTACCTCACCCAGGCCGAGTGGGACTACTGGTACGACGGCAAGCCCGCGGCGACCGAAATCCTCAACCCGTTCGGCAAGGTGATGGAGCAGCCAGGCACGTTGCGCGACGGCGGCAGCATCGAACAGCGGCTCGGCCGGATCGCCGTGTGGAACTCGGTGATGGACGAAGACCGTTACCTGACGCGCAAGTGGAACGAATTTATCTCGTCCTGACGGGCGTGTTGCGACGGCGCCCCAAGGCGCCGCCTCTGCCTTCAGTTCCGACCGGAGAGCGTCCTCATGCAACTCGGCGTCTTCATCCCCATCGGTAACAACGGCTGGATCATATCGACGACGTCGCCGCAATACATGCCGACCTTCGACCTGAACCGCACCATCGTCGAGAAGGCCGAACAGTTCGGATTCGATTTTGCGCTGTCGATGATCAAGCTGCACGGCTTCGGCGGGCCGTCCCAATACTGGGACCACAACCTGGAATCATTCACGCTGATGGCCGGGCTTGCCGCGGTCACCACCCGCATCAAGCTGTTTGCAACCTGCGCTGTTCTCACCATGCCGCCGCCGATCGCGGCGCGCATGGCGGTCACCATCGACAGCATCTCCCACGGCCGGTTCGGCGTGAACATCATTTCGGGCTGGCAGCGACGCGAATATTCACAGATGGGCATCTGGCCCGGCGCCGAACATTACAAGCGACGATACGAGTATTGCGCCGAGTACGTCACGATCATGCGTGAGCTGTGGTCGACCGGCCATTCCGATTACAAAGGCTCGTTCTTCACGATGGACGACTGCCGGTGCAGCCCGCTGCCGACGACCCGCATTCCCATCATCTGCGCCGGCCAGAGCGATGCGGGAACGCGATTTGCCGCCAAGTACGCCGACTACAATTTCTGCTCGAGCTTCGGCGTGAACAAGCCGACCGCGGTCGCTCCCAGCGTCGCCCGCCTCGTCACCGCGGCTGCCGAGACAAAGAGCAACTGCGGCGCCCTGGTCCTGACGATGGTGATCGCTGACGAGACCGACGCCGCAGCGCACGCCAAATGGGAACACTACAAGGCCGGCACCGACATGGAGGCGATCCGATACCGTGACGCGCAGGCCGAGGACGATCCCAGCAAGGACCCGCTCGGCGGATCAAGCCGGCACAAGATTCAGATTTCAGATGGAGCCGACCCGGCTGCCGACCACCATGGGCGTGCTCGTCGGGTCTTTTGAGACGGTCGCGCGCCTGCTTGACGAACTCGCCGGCGTGCCGGGCGTGCGCGGCGTCATGCTGACGTTCGACGACTTCGTGGTCGGCATGGAGCAGTTCGGCACCAGAATCCTTCCGCTGATGCGATGCCGGGACCTCGTAAACAGGGCCGCGTGATGACCATCCATCGCGCGGACAGCTCGCCGCACGCATGGACGACGTGGCCATGGGCCACGTGGCCGCGGCCGCGACTGCCGGCGTTCAGGCTGCCGGCGCGGGTCGTCCCGTGGCTGCTGGTCGCGCCGGTCACGATGGTCCTGGTTCTGTTTTTCGTCCTGCCGACGGCGCTGTTCCTGGTGGTGAGCTTCTGGGACCACGACCGCGTCGGAATTTATCCGGCTTTCCTGCTGGACAATTATCACGAGTTGGTCGCCAACCCGGCGACGCTCAGACTTTACGGCAGCACCCTGAAGTTCGCGGCCATCGTTTGGGCAGCCACGCTCTTTATCGGGTTCAACGTCGCCTACTTTCTGGTCTTTCACGTGCGGAGCGGTGCGGTCAGGGCCGTGCTGTTCCTGCTCTGCACGATTCCGTTCTTGACGTCGGCGATCATCCGCACCATCGCCTGGATTCCGTTCCTCGGCCGCAACGGAGTGTTCAACCAGGCGCTCATGGACCTGAACCTGACCTCGCAGCCGCTCGACTTCCTCCTGTTCTCCGACTTCTCGGTGATCGTCGCCTACGTGTACCTCTACACCATCCTGATGATCGGCCCGATCGCCAACTCGCTCTCCAAGATCGACCCGAGCGTGATCGAAGCCGCACACGACGCAGGCGCGAGCCGCTGGCAGATCATGAGCAACGTCGTCATTCCGCTTTCGAAGACCGGCATCACGCTCGGATCGCTGCTGGTCGTTACCCAGGTGATGGGCGACTACTTCGTCGTGCGCCAGATGAGCGGCGGCCAGCGCGCCTCGATCGTTTCCGCGCTTTCGACCGAGATTCAGGCAATGCAATACCCGCCGGCGGCCGCCAACGCCATGGTGCTGGTCGCCATCGTCGTCATCATGGTTGGCCTGATGATGCGCGTCGTCGATGTCCGCAAAGAACTGGTGAAATAAGGAGGAGCCGTCGCGATGGCCGCATCCGCAGCAGGCCGCGAACGGCCCTGGACGTTCTACGTCCTCGGCACCCTGTTCGCGGCTTATCTGCTGTTTCTGTACGGGCCGATGGTCGTGATCGCGATCCTGTCCTTTCAAGGACCCAACGGCGGGGTGACGTTCCCGATGGTCGGCTGGTCGGCGGACTGGTTCCTCGACATTCTCCGGCCCGGCCAGATGGCCAATATCCCGGTTTCGTTCGCGCGCTCGCTGGTGCTGGCCGCGGTCGTCAGCTTCACCACCGTCGTCTTGTCGGTGGCCGCGGGGCTCGCATTCCGCAAGCGCTTCGCAGGCTCAGGGCTCGTGTTCTATCTCGCCGTCGCGAGCCTCGTGATGCCGAGCCTCCTGGTCGGCTTCGGGATCGGTCTCGGCTTCCGGTTTCTCGGCATCGAGCCGTCCCTGTTCACGTCGGCGCTGGCCGCCCAGCTCACATGGACCCTTCCATTTGGGCTATTCCTGATGTTTGCCGTCATCAACCGCTTCAACCGCTCCTGGGAGGAGGCGGCCAGCGATCTCGGAGCGAACGCCTGGCAGCGGCTGCGATACGTGACGTTGCCCATCCTGATGCCGGGCATCATCGGCGTCGGCATCGCCGCATTCACCCTCTCCTACGACGAATATGCCCGCACGACGCTGACCATCGGCGCCAAGAACACGCTGCCGCTCGAACTCTACGCGCTGATTTCCAGCGCCACCTCGCCGACGCTGTTTGCGATCGGCACTCTCACCACCGCGGGCTCGTTTCTGCTGATCGCCGTCACCTTGTTCCTGGTGCTCAGGATCCAGCGCCGAAGAGGGCTCATCCGCATCGATTGATGCACATGCGCCAGACGACGGAGAATATCGATGGTCCCGCGCTTTGATGTTGAACTCGTCTCGGTCAGCAAGCGATACGGCGACACGCTTGCCGTCGATCGGATCTCGCTGCGCGTGCCGCGATCCAGCTACTGCTGCCTGCTCGGCCCCAGCGGCTGCGGCAAGACCTCGACGTTGCGCATGATTGCGGGACACGAATCGATCACCAAGGGCACCATCCGGATCGGAGATGTCGTGATCGATGGGCTCTCGCCGCGCGAGCGCGGGACCGCGATGATGTTTCAAAGCTATGCGCTGTTTCCGCACCTGAGCTGTCTCGACAACGTCGCGTTCAGCATGAAGATGCGCGGCGTCGGCAAAGCCGAGCGGCACAGGCGAGCCCGCGAATTCCTCGACATCGTGCGAATGGCGGACTACGCCGACCGCCTGCCGGCGCAACTGTCGGGCGGCCAGCAGCAGCGCATCGCGCTCGCGCGCGCGCTAATCATGCAGCCGAAGGTCTTCCTTCTGGACGAACCGCTGTCGGCACTCGATCCGTTTCTGCGCATCCAGATGCGTCAGGAGTTGAAGCGGCTGCAGCGCGATCTCGGCATCAGCTTCATTCACGTCACCCACAGCCAGGAAGAAGCGATGGCGTTGGCCGACATGCTGGTGGTGATGGAGGACGGCCACATCCGCCAGAGCGGCGCACCGCGGGCGGTTTTCGAGCAGCCGACCAGCGAGTTCGTCGCGCGCTTCATCGGCGGACACAACGTCCTGCCGTCGGGGAGCGGCATGATCGCGGTCCGTGCCGACCGATGCGTTCTGGGGGAGGCCAACGGCCATCCACATATGACGGGACGGGTGTCGATGATCGAATATCAGGGTCCCGTGGTGCGCGTTTCGCTCGCCACGCCCGATGGTGTGGAGGCTTCCGCCCTGGTGCCCGACCAGACGTTCTATCGGCAGGCCGTGGCGATTGGCGACACCGCGACGTTGTCGTGGCCGCAGGAGGCGGCCCACAGGCTGATGCACTAGCCCCGCTTGCGAGCGCGCTCGGTCTTGTCACGATCTCCCAGCGCGCATTCCTGGGCAGAGCTTTTCCAATAAGCTGTTGATTTCAATGGCGGTCCCGGGAGGACTCGAACCTCCGACCTTCGGTTTAGGAAACCGCTGCTCTATCCGGCTGAGCTACGGGACCGTAGTTTAAAATCGTGGCGCATTTGTCGGGGACGCGGACATCTGCTCCGTTGTTGCTCCACCCCGAAAATGCTCCCGCCATTTAAAGGCGGGAGCGGCGATCGGGCAAGCGGGCGCCGCAATCGCTGCGGTGGCCGCGGGTGTAACAAGCGCGCAGGCTACATCGCGGACTCGATGGCTCGGAGCAGCCGGAAGCGCATCGCGCCATCGTTGCCCGGCAGCGAGATCACGAAGCGCACCTGCCCGTGCGCTGTGGTGCTGGCGTAGCCCGCCAGCGTACGGACGCCGTCCATGGTGCCGGTCTTGTTCGCGCCGCCGTCACGGCCGCGCAGCAGGTCGGCATGCGGCGCGAAAAGCTCGAGCACTTTGGCGAGGCCGCGGGCCATGAAGCGGTTGCCGCGGCTGATGCCCGAGCCCTCCTCGAGATGGATGGCTTCGGCGAGGTCGTGCGCGGCGAGCTTCTCGCGCGCGACCTGCAGCGATTTCTGGAGGCTGACGGGGCCGCCATGGCGCTGCCCGCCGATCTCCAGGAAGACCTGGTTGGCGATGTAGTTGTTCGAGGCGCGCAGGAGCTCGATGAGGATATTCGAAAGCATGCGCGACTGTTGGTGAACATAGACCGGCTCCAGGCCCTCGCGCACGGGTCCGGTTGAAATCTTGCCCTTGACGCTGCCGCCGGCCCGCTCGACGAACGCGGCAATCAGCTCGCCGGCGTATCGCAGGCTCACCGCGGGGTCTTGGCTCAGGCTGATGCGGCCGCGACCTTTTGGGCCGCGCGCCCGGAACTGGCTGATCGCCAGCGGGGTGATCGGGGTCTGCTTCTCGGCGGAGCGGACGCTGTTGCCGCGGCGCTCGGCGTAGATCGTGTTGAAGTTGACCGCCAAGGCGGAGTTCAGGGCGTCGAAGGCCTCGTTGCTGTCCTCGATACCCGGGATGCGGAGGTCTGAGGGGTAGTAGCTCGCGTCGAGCACGATACCGGTGAGCGGGCGCTTGCCGACCGCGGCGACCAGCCTGGGCGCGAGTAGAGCCAGCTCCTCGGAGATCAGGAAGGGATCGCCGCCGCCGCGCACGTACAGCACCCGGTTGTCGTCCAGATAAAAGCGGGTCTGGAAGCGGTAGTCACCGCCCAGCACCTCCAGCGCCAGCCACGCTGTCACGATCTTGGCGATCGAGGCCGGGACGATCGGCTGGTCGGCGTTCTGGGCCACCAGCTCGTTGCCAGCGGCGTCGATCACCAGCACCACCCCCGACGGCGCCAGGGCCGCGACATTCTCCTTGATCCCGGCCAGAGCCGGAACGGGCAGCAGCAGGACGGCAAAAAGCAGCAGGCGAGACCACATGGCTACTTCCGCATCGGATCGAGTCGGTGCCCGGCTCGGGAGCGTACAAGAAAACCGCCGTGCGCGGGCGCGTCCTTTGGCTGCGCACATTGCACCTGGGAACCGTAGCCCGGATGCGCGGCCGCACGGCTGCGACATCCGGGACCGATTGCCTGCTCTGCGCGCGCGGATAGGTGAGACCCGGATGTCGCTTCGCTCATCCGGGCTACTTGCTATGGAAGACCAAATATGAGTTTCGACTCCACCAAGGATTGGTACCCGCTGTATCGATGGCTCATGGAGTCCAACAAACTATCATCAAGGCAATATTTAAAGGCCGCATCCAACCAACGGTATTCGATGAAGTCGCCCCAATGTTGTCCCTCTGCCAGCGCAACCTCAATACGCCTCGGCAGATCGGAAATAACTTTCATATGCATTAAAGCCACCAAATCGTTTTTAGGAGGCGGTCTATCGATGTAGTGACTGCCGACTCTCTTTACTCCACAACCGTGCTTTAATAACGGGACTTTGAATTGTTGTGATACTGGAGGCGCAGCGCCACCAAATATAAATGGTTTTTTCGACTGAACCATTCTAGCCAATCTCGCCCGAATTCCACGCGGCAGCTTTTTGACAAATGGAAATTGGTCTATGCGCTCATACAACGGACCAGAATCAAAATATGATTGAACGCTTAGTATATTGGGCACCTCGAACAATGAGTGCTTTTCTGCATGATTATCGCCCGCGCAGGTGGACGGCAGATTGATTGAGGGATTTGAGACCGGCGCTTGTCCAACATATCTGCCGGGCGCTCCGTTCCGGGCCCCCGCGGGCTGGTTGTTACACCGCAGCCATACTCTCTAACGTCACGAGACGGCGGATATTGTACACGAGGTTCTGCAGTCCAATCTTCGCTCGCGCTCTGACGATTCCGATCGTCCGCACGAGCCGGCTACCGGCTGAAGTCTCCTGTGCTCCGAATACATGCTCGATGCGAGCTCGGATGCGGCTCCTCTTTCGGTTCGCTTCCTCCTGCCGCTGCGAGAGCGGATGATTGCGCGTCGCGCGGACCTGGATACGGCTGCGAAAGCCGCGGGCCTTGAGCCCCGCCTCGGTCTCGGCCGAGCGATACGCGCTGTCGGCGAACACGTCCGCAGACGTGTTGGCTTTGTTCAGAAGCCCATCCAGCTTCTGGCTGTCGTGGACGGCGGCGTCGCTCACGTCATAGCGCCGGATCAGCTTGTACTTGGCATCCGCATTAACGTGGTTCTTGTAGCCGTAGAAGCTCCGCCCGTGCTTCTTGGTCCAGCGTGCGTCCTTATCCTTCTGCCGGTTCTTGGCCGGTTTCTTCTTCCACGCCGCGGGGGTTTGGCCACTCTTGACGGCCTCGTTTTCCTCGCGCGTGTTCCGTTGTCTGGGCACCTGCACGATGGTGGCATCGACGATCTGACCGCCGCGAGCGATATAGCCACTGGCCTCGAGATGCTGGTCGAAGCCATCGAACAGCCGTTCAATGATGCCAGCCTGGGCGAGCTTCTCTCGGAACAGCCACAACGTCGTGCCGTCGGGGATGCAATCTTCGATCCCGGACGTAAGAAACCTCGTAAACGACAGCCGATCACGCACCTGATATTCAACCTGCTCGTCCGAGAGATTGTAAAGCGACTGCAAGATCAGCATTCGGAACAACACGATCGCATCGATCGGCTTCCGACCGGCCATGCTCTTGCGCTCTGCCTCCGGCGTCAGCACGGCAGCCTCAATGTCTCCGCGAAAGCTCTCCCATGGCACCAGCCGGGCAATGGCTTCAAGCGGGTCGCCTTTCGCCGAGAGTGCCGCAAGCCGCTTATCCGTATCGAAAAAGCTCAGTTGCCCCATCGCCTGTCTCCAAGAATCATGCCGTCAAACAGCAGACTCGCACAGGTTCGTGGAAACGACCTATTCTTCGAGGTGCCCTATTGTCATTGGTCCAGTTTTTTGCCATGGCCAAGCTGGCAGGGTATAGATCAACCATTGGACCAGAAGCACAAATATCTTGGTTCTCTAGAACAGAAACAAATTTGTTTAGGTCGCTAAAGTGCGGCGGGATTAGTAAAAACTCGTCTGCATCGACGGTAAGGGCCCACGTATTCTGAAAATATTCATCCGGAATGATTTCCTTTGCGTGATCAGGCAAGACGTTAGGCAAGCCAAAACTGTTTACACCAAAGGAGTTCACTAAACTTGTAGTCTGCCGTAAGCACGGTGCAATCCGATTGCTCCAGCAAGAACTCAAGACTTCCGTCTCGTGAGTTATTATCGTAGACAACAAAGTGTTCTACGCCTAGATTTCTATAATAATTTACAAATGAGGGCAGAAAATACATCTCATTGCGCATGATAGAGAACAGTCCAACGCCTGTTTGTCTCTTTGCGCTTTTTAGACATCTTAAATCCATGACCTAGCTCGTTGGTAAGGCCCGGCATATCAGAGCAGCACGAAGTCTGATGTTACTGCGCTTTTTCCCGCCGTAGCGTTCACGTCAAATCAATCCCAAAGTCCTGGCTATGCGAGCGTGTCTTCTTTCTTCGCCCGTCCTTTGACCTGTGCAGTGAGACCGAACATTGGCCGCCAGGGGTTAGAGTTTTCCAGCTCGTTTACGTGAGCGGGCTGGCTGCACCGACGTGATTGAGCAACGTAATCGGCGTCTTGTGACTGATCGCTCCTGCGGGCACTGTTCATTATTGCGTCAATCCTCCAATTTTTCTGGGGCATCTGCAAGGCTCCGGCCCGTCAGGACGTGAACGGGATGTCCGCCAATGGGTCAAATCGCCCACAATCGTTCCCGGACTACGCTGCGCTCCATCGGGGCTACAGTTGCTGTGACAATCGCGCCGAACAACAACCCTCAGCAGTCATCGCCGGGCCGGCGCCACAAGCGCGTTTACGCGCGTCCTCGACGCGCTATGGCGCCGCGACCCGGCGATCCATCTTCTTACGAAAAAAGGGATGGACCCGCGGGTCAAGCCCGCGGGTGACGTTCTTTGTGTAGCAGTCGTGGTGCCGATGTCTTGCACCTTCGGAGCAAGCGGAAACGCTTAAGCGCAGGGTGTGCGGCCAAGTCATCAGCCCGGATTGAGCGACGCCGTAAGATGGGTTAGGCGCGCAGCACCGTAACCCCCACCGTCTGGTCGCGCGGAAAACCTAAGCCGGTGGGTTACGCGCCTTCGGCGCTAACCCACCCTACGCGCTTCCACTCGCGCCGAGTTCGAACGTCGTCATGCCCGGCCTTGTGCCGGGCATCCACGACTTGGCCAAAAAAAAGAAAGACGTGGATGGCCGGGACGAGCCCGGCCATGACGCCGTTTTGACTCTGCGCAAGAAACGAGGGCGGCTAAAACGCCACCTTGTCGCCGCCCTTGAGCGACAGGATTTCGCGCGCCTCGTCGGGCGACGCGATCTCCAGGCCCAGGCCCTCGATGATCTGGCGGACCTTGCTCACCTGCTGGGCGTTCGATTCGGCGAGCTTGCCCGGCCCGATCCAGAGCGAGTCCTCCATGCCGACGCGGACGTTGCCGCCCATCGCCGCGGCCTGCGCCGCGACCCGCATCTGGCTGGCGCCGGCGCCGAGCACCGACCAGTGATAGTTGTCGCCGAGCAGGCGGTCGGCGGTGCGCTTCATCATCATGACGTCCTCGGGATGCGTGCCGATGCCGCCGAGGATGCCGAACACCGACTGCACGAACAGCGGCGGCTTGACCACGCCGCGGTCGAGGAAGTGCCTGCAGCGTGTAGAGATGGCCGATGTCGTAGCACTCGATCTCGAAGCGGGTGTTGTTCGCCGGCGCAGGTGGTGAGGATGTATTCGATGTCGGCGAGCGTGTTCTTGAACATGCCCTTGCGGGTGCCTTCGAGATACGGCTCCTCCCAGTCGTATTTGAACTTGCCCTTGTAGCGCGGGATCATCGGGTAGAGCCCGAAGTTCATCGTGCCCATGTTGAGCGAGGCGACCTCCGGCTTGAAGGTCGCGGCGGGCTTGACCCGCTCCTCGATCGACATGGTCGGCGCGCCGCCGGTGGTGATGTTCACCACCACGGGCGAGCGCTGCTTGATCACCTTGAGGAACGGCGCGAACGCCTCCGGCGTCTGGTCGGGCCGGCCGTCCTGCGGGTTGCGCGCGTGCAGATGCACGACGGCGGCGCCGGCCTCGGCCGCGCCGATCGCGGCGTCGGCGATCTGCTGGGCGGTGATCGGCAGATGCGGCGACATCGACGGCGTGTGGATCGAGCCGGTGACGGCGCAGGTGATGATGACTTTGTTGTGGCTTGGCCACGGTTTCACTCCCTGATGGTTTGCGGGCGATCCTAAGCATTCCACGGCCGGTTCCGAAAGCCCCATCGCCCCGCAGGCATGTCGGCATGGCGCGCGGCGCCGACTGCGTGCTGGCCCGGCATGCGCGAAGCGGCGTGATGCTCGCGACTTCGCCGACGCAATCAGCCGGGCACGTCCCCTGATCCCGACCTGCTGCGGCACGCGCCCTGCCACGGGAGCGAGATGGCGCAAGTCAAGCGCCGGCCAGGACGGTGAGAGGCTCGATGAGCCGACAAGCCCGAATCCCGAATCGCACCGTCCATCGGCATCCTCTGCGGCGTCGGCGCGGCGCTGTTCTGGGCGGCCGGCTTCGTCGCCGCGCGGCACGGCATCGACATCGGCTTCACGCCCGCCGACCTCACCTTCCACCGCTGCTTCTGGGCCGGCGTCATGCTGCTGCCGCTCGCGCTGCGCGACGGCATCGCCGACCTCAACGGCATCGGCTGGGGCCGCGGCATCGTGCTGACGATCCTCGGCGGGCCGGGCATCGCGATCGTCAGCTACTCCGGCTTCCTGCTGGTGCCGCTCGGCCACGGCGGCGTGATCCAGCCGTCGTGCGCGGCGCTGTTCGGCCTCGTGCTCGCGACCGTCGTGCTGCATGGAGCGGCTGCCGGCGCAGCGCGCCATCGGCGCGCTGGTCATCGTCGCGGGGCTCGCGGTGATCGGCGGCGAGGCGATCGCCACCATCGGCGCGCATGGCGTCGCTCGGCGATCTGATGTTCGTCGCTGGCCGGCGCGTTCTTCGCCACCTTCGGCACGCTGCTGCGGCAGTGGCGCGTCGCGCCGACGCGCGCCACCGTCGTCGTCAGCGTGGTGTCGCTCGCCATCCTGCCGATCTACTGGGCGCTGTTCGGCTTCGACCGCATGATCGCGCTCGGGCTCTGGGAGAATCTGCTGCAGGCGGTCGCTGCAGGGCCTGCTGGCCGGACCCGGCGCGATCTACCTGTTCACGCGCTCGGTCGTGCTGCTCGGCGCCGGCCGCGCCGCGGTGTTTCCCGTCGCTGGTGCCGCCCTGCGTGCTGCTGATCGGCTGGATCGTGCTCGGCGAGGTGCCGAGCGTGTTGCAGCTCGCGGGCCTTGCCATCGTGCTGATCGGATTCCGGCTGACGCAGCGGACTTGAATCTCCGGGCCGATCGCTCGGTGCAAGCGCGCGGCGGCTATTGCTGCTTGCACTCGGTGCGCACGCCGGCGCGCCGCAGCGTCGCGCGCTCGCCGCGGAACCAGAACGTCACCCCGTCCTTGCGATAGCGCGTGCCGGTGATCGAGGCGAACTTCGGCAGCATGAGCGACTTGCCGTCGAGCTGCACGTAGGCCGCCTTGGTCTCCGGGAACAGGGTCACGTCGAACTGCGCGCCGTTCTCGCAGCGATACGACAGGTAGGTTTCCGCCTGCGCGGTGCCGCCGAGACCGCTTAAACCGAGCGCGAGCACCGCGAGCACGCGCCTGATCGCAGCGCATACGGGCCTGATCATCGCAAATTCGGGGCTGTTCGCCATGCGAGCATCCTTAACCCACGGTGCCAGTGTACCAACTCCGGGCGCCGCCATCATCCACGGCAGAGCACCGCCGAGTAGCGGCGGACTACGCCGCCTTCCGGCTCGCGAGGAATTCGCCCATGCGGTCGAGCGCCTTGAGAATGTTCTCGGTCGAGTTGGCGTAGGACAGCCGAAGGTAGCCCTCGCCCAGGATGCCGAAATCGGGACCGCCGATGATGGCGACGCCGGCATCGTCCAGCAGCGAGGTGGCGAGCGCCTTGGCCTTCCAGCCGGTGCGCTTGATGTTCGGGATATGCGTAGAACGCGCCCTTCGGCGTCGCGCAGGACACGCCCGGCAGCTTGTTCAGGCCCGCCACTACGACCTTCCGGCGGGCGTCGAACTCGGCGATCATCTGCGTGACCTCGTCCTGCGGACCTTTCAGCGCCGCAAGGCCCGCGTACTGCGCCGAGGCGTTGACGCAGGAGTGCAGATTGACCGCGAGCTTGCGAGCGTAGTCGTAGAGCTTGCCGGGCCAAACCGCATAGCCGAGCCGCCAGCCGGTCATGGCGTAGGTCTTCGACCAGCCGTTGAGCAGGATCAGCCGGTCGCGGATCGACGGATAGGACAGCAGGCAGACGTGGACTTCGCCGTCGTAGACCATGTGGTCGTAGATTTCGTCCGACATCACGCAGACGTCCGGCCAGTGCTCGAGGCCGGCGACGAGCTTGTCGACCTCGGATCTTGGGCGTGACACCGCCGGTCGGGTTGGCCGGCGAGTTGACGATCAGCAGCCGCGTCTGCGGCGTGATCAGCTTGAGCGTCTCCTCGGCCGAGAACGCAAAGCCGTTCTCCTCGCGGATCGGCACCGGGACCGGCCGCGCGCCGGTGAATTCGATCATCGAACGGTAGATCGGAAAGCCGGGATCGGGATAGAGGATGTCCACGCCCGGCTCGCCGAACATCAGGATCGACATGAACATGGTCGGCTTGCCGCCCGGCATGATCATCACGTGCTCCGGCGACACCTCGACCTTGAAGCGCTTGTGCAGGTCGGCGGCGACCGCCTCGCGCAGCGGCGGAATGCCGGTGGCAGGCGTGTAGCCGTGATGGCCGTCGCGCAGCGCCTTGATCGCGGCCTCGACGATGAACTCCGGCGTGCGAAAGTCGGGCTGGCCGATGCCGAGGTTGATGATGTCGCGGCCCTGCGCGATCAGCGCATTGGCGCGCGCCAGCACCGCGAAGGCATTTTCCTCGCCGATGCGGTCGAAGGCCGCGATGGTTTTCAGCATGGACGGGTTCCTCCCGGAATGGGCCGCCAGTTCAACCGATCGCTCCCGGAAAATCAAACCCGCACCCCGACAGTGCAGGAGGCAGGAATGGCCGACAGGCGCGTCAGCGGCCGCCGCCGAAATAGCCGGAAATATCCTTCAAGATCGCTGCCCGAATGTTCGGGTCCGGATCGACGCCGATCACCCGGTTGCTGAAGATAACGCTGTTGTTCGGGCCGAAGGGGCCGAGCTTGGAATCGACATAGCCATCCCAGGCTGCGACCTGCGTGGCGGAAGACAGGGGCGCGCTTCTTGGCCTTCTGCGCCGCTTCAGCTGGCGCGGCGGCTACCCCTGCGACTGCGACAACGACGATCAAGAGCATGGCTTTCATGATGCATCTCCGGCCCACCGGGATGAGAACCCCGGCATCGCCAGGATATTCGATGGTCGAGCGCCATGCCCGGTCAATCGGGACTTGGCTTTCGCCGGGCGATCTGCACATCTGCCATGCGCATGACCTCGAAAATGATCGCGACCGACCAGCCGATCAGGAGCAGGCCGTTGAGCGCGGTGATCGGGCCGATCAGCCGGTAGTTCACCGAGCGGCACCTCGTCGCCGTAGCCCAGCGCCGTGTAGTTCTCGAACGCGAATTCGAACGCACTCGCCTTCGAGGTCTGGATGCCGGCCCATCCGTAGTAGGCGGCCCACACCCCGATCTCGGCCAGGTGTCCGCACATCAGCGACGACCATGGTCACCATCAACAGCGCGGTGCACGCGCGCATGAACATCGTGCACTGCGTCGGTCGGCGGTTGCAGGACAGGTCATGTCCGACGCGAAAACGATGGCGCACTCGCATCCATCGGCAGGCGCAGCGTCATGGCGCGTCGCCATCCAAAACGAAATCAAACCGCGCCTCAGTCGATGCCGCCGTAGCGACCGGTCAGGTCGCGCAGAATCTGGGAGCGGATGTTCGGATCGGGATCGTCGCCGAGGTAATCCGGCCCGTTGTAGAGCGGCGCCAGCCCTGACGAGATTGCGCCCGTCGCAATAGTGCCGCGCGTTGACTGATGACGGCGATCTGACGCAGCACGTTCGCTTCCTGTGCTTGCCGGCTTGCGCCGCTTCGGCCGGCGCAGCAGAGCCATTGCCACGGCCAGAGCGGCGGCAAATCGCGATGGTGCGCAGTCAGCGTTCGAAGTGTAATGTCATTGGTAGACACCTGCCCTGCGAACGACGTTTCCAGTTCCTAGCGCAGCGCTCGCGGCAAGCACAAGCGCGATCGACACAATCAGAGCATCACTTTCGGTGTCGCAATATCAGCGGCGATTGGACCTTTGGCGGTGTATGTCCGGGCGGTTCGCGCATGCAAAGAATCTGCAACTAGATAAAGGTCTGTCACAAACGACGGGCCGCGCCGGAGAACATCATGGCCAAACACACCGAGAACCCTGGCCCCGCGCGGCAAAGCAGCCTGCGCTCGCAGCTCTGGTTCGACAATCCCGACAATCCCGGCATGACCGCGCTCTATCTCGAGCGCTATCTCAACTACGGGCTGACCGGCGCCGAACTGCGCTCCGGCAAGCCGATCATCGGCATCGCGCAGACCGGCTCCGACCTGTCGCCCTGCAACCGCCACCACCTCGAGCTGGCCAAGCGCGTGCGCGACGGCATCCGCGACGCCGGCGGCATCGCCTTCGAATTCCCCTGCCATCCGATCCAGGAGACCGGCAAGCGGCCGACCGCGGCGCTCGACCGCAACCTCGCCTATCTCGGCCTGGTCGAGGTGCTGTACGGCTATCCGCTCGACGGCGTGGTGCTGACCACCGGCTGCGACAAGACCACGCCGGCCTGCCTCATGGCGGCGGCGACGGTGAACATCCCGGCGATCGTGCTGTCCGGCGGGCCGATGCTGAACGGCTGGTGGAAGGGCGAGCGCGCCGGCTCCGGCACCGTGGTCTGGAAGGCGCGCGAGGAACTGGCCGCCGGCCGGATCGACGACCAGGAGTTCCTCGACATCGCCACCGCCTCGCGCGCCGTCGATCGGCCATTGCAACACCATGGGCACGGCCTCGACCATGAACGCGCTGGCCGAGGCGCTCGGCATGTCGCTGCCGGGCTGCGCCGCGATCCCGGCGCCGTACCGCGAGCGCGGCGCAGATCGCCTACGACACCGGCGTGCGCGCGGTCGAGATCGTGCGCGAGGACCTGAAGCCCTCCGACATCCTGACCCGCAAGGCGTTCGAGAACGCCATCGTCGCCAATTCGGCGATCGGCGGCTCGACCAACGCGCCGATCCACATCAACGCGATCGCGCGCCATGTCGGCGTGAAGCTGACGATCGAGGACTGGGAGACGGATCGGCTACGACGTGCCGCTGCTGGTCAACATGCAGCCGGCCGGAAAATATCTCGGCGAGGAGTATTACCGCGCCGGCGGCCTGCCCGGCGGTGATGAACGAACTGCTCAAGGCCAAGCGCATCCACGCCGACGCGCTCACCATCAACGGCAAGACCATGGGCGAGAACGTCCGGCGCGCGAAGATCGCCGACGCCGACGTGATCAGGCCCTACGGCAAGCCGATGAAGAAGCAGGCCGGCTTCAAGGTGCTGCACGGGCAACCTGTTCGATTCCGCGATCATGAAGACGAGCGTGATCTCCGACGACTTCCGCAAGCGCTTTCTGTCCAATCCGAAGGACCCGAACGCCTTCGAAGGCCGCGCCGTGGTGTTCGACGGGCCGGAGGACTATCACCGCCGCATCGACGACCCGTCGCTCAAGATCGACGAGCGCACCATCCTGTTCATGCGCGGCGTCGGCCCGATCGGCTATCCGGGCTCGGCCGAGGTGGTGAACATGCAGCCGCCGGCCCGGCTCATCAAAAAGGGCATCACCGCGCTGCCCTGCATCGGCGACGGCCGACAGTCCGGCACCTCCGGCTCGCCGTCGATCCTCAATGCATCGCCGGAGGCAGCCGCAGGCGGCGGACTCGCGCTGCTCCGAACCGGCGACCGCGTGCGCATCGACCTCAACAAAGGCACCGCCAACATTCTCATTTCAAAGGCCGAGTTGGCGAAGCGCCGCAAGGCGCTGGCCAAGGCCGGCGGCTACCAATATCCGCCGCACCAGACGCCGTGGCAGGAAATCCAGCGCGGCATCGTCGACCAGCTCGCCGACGGCATGGTGCTGAAACCGGCGGTGAAGTACCAGCGCGTCGCGCAGACCTTTGCGCCGCGAGACAATCACTGAGGGTTTTCGGCCACGCCTGCATGGGCTCGGCGGAGAGGGTCGGCGTCGATTGAGAGTCAGCGCGCAAACGGCGGCGCGACGAGGTCCGGAGTAAGTTGCTCAAGGTTCGACGCGCCGCAGAGCTGCATGGCGCGCACCAGCTCGTCGCGCAGGTGATCCAGCACGGTGCGCACACCGTCGGCACCATGCATGGCAAGCCCCCAGAGCGGCGGCCGCCCGACGCAGCACTGCGCGGGCGCCGAGCGCCAGCGCCTTGACGATGTCGGTGCCGCGCCGGATGCCGCCATCGACATAGACCTCCGCGCTCTGGCCGACAGCGTCCGCGATCTCGGCCATCACCTCGGCGGTGGTCACGGTGGTGTCGAGATGGCGGCCACCGTGGTTGGAGACCATGATGCCTTTAACGCCGACCGCGATGCAGCGCAGCGCATCGTCGGCACGCAGGACGCCCTTGACCACGACGGGCAGCGACGTGCGCTTCACCAGCCATTCCAGATCGCGGAACGTGGTCGGAAACATCACGATGCCCTTGCGCGCCGGATCGTAGGCGGTGCGCGCGATCGGCTGGCCCGGCATGTTGACGCTGCGCACCTCCGGCGAGGCGATGACCGGCGTGCGATAAGCGCGCGGGCTCCAGCCCGGCACCGGCTGGTCGACGGTCAGCACCAGCGCACGAAAGCCGCTGGCCGCCACGCGATCGAGCAAGCGCGCCGGTCTCTTCGCGCTTGGGCTCCATGTAGAGCTGGAACCATTGCGGCGGGCCGGCCTGCTCGGCTGCGACCTGCTCGACGGTGGTGGCGCCGCTCGTCGACATCACGAAAAGCGCGCCGGCCGCGGCCGCGCCGCGCGCGGTCGCGCGCTCGCCCTCGGCATGAAACAGGTGATGCCGGCCGGTCGGCGCCACCATGATCGGCGTCGTCACGCTGGCGCCGAGCAGACTTACGCCGGTATCGACCTTGACGATGTCGCGCAGCACGCGCGGCCGCAGCCGCAGCTGCCGCCAGGCGGTGACGTTCTCGGCCGCGGTGATCTCGTCGTCGGCGCCGGTGTCGCAGAACACCCAGGACGCCGGCGCGCATCTTGCGCTCGGGCGTTCTGCTCGAGCGCATCCAGATCGACGCAATCCACCGGCATGCCTCCGTCACGTTGCGACGCGCCATCAGGCGCGATCATGTCTGGCGATCACCGAAATGCGCTGTCCCGGCGCGCGCCGCCGTGGCAGGCTTGGACATGTCCAAGCAACCGCGAGTTTTCCATGGCCGGCTCCCGCCCGTCTACCGCCGACAAGCGGCGCACCTTCCGCAAGCTGCACGAGTCGGGCTGCTTCGTCATTCCCAATCCGTGGAACGTCGGCAGCGCGCGCTATCTGCAGGGTCTCGGCTTCAAGGCGCTGGCGACCACCAGCTCCGGCCACGCCCATTCGCGACGGCTATGCCGACGGCGCGCAGTCGCTGCGACGACGTGCTCGACGCACTACCGCGAGATCGCCGAGGCGACCGACATTCCCGCTCAACGCCGATTTCGAGAATGGCTTTGCCGACGATCCCGACGGCGTCGCCGAGAACGTCACGCGCTGCATCGCGACCGGCGTCGCCGGGCTGTCGATCGAGGATTCGACCAGCGACACCCAATGTCCCGCTCTACGACTTCGACCTGGCGCTCGCCCGCGTGCAAGGCCGCCCGCGCCGCGATCGACAAGGCCGGCGGCGACGTGGTGTTCACCGCGCGCACCGAAGGCTTCATCCGCGGCCGGCCCGACCTCGACGAGACCATCCGCCGGCTCAAGGCGTTCGCCGACGCCGGCGCCGACTGCCTCTATTCGCCCGGCATCAAGACCCGCGAGCATATCGAGGCGACGGTGAAGGCGGTCGCGCCCAAGGCGGTCAACTTCCTCAACAGCGGCGCCTTCGGCTTCACCGTCAGCGACCTCGCCGGCATGGGCGTGCGCCGCATCAGCGTCGGCGGCACGCTCGCCCGCGTGGCGATGCACGCCTTCATCAAGTCGGCGCGCGACGATCGCCAAGGACGGCAGGTTCGACAGCTTCGCCGGCGTGATCTCGAACGCCGAGCTGAACAAGTTCTTCGGCGACGACCGGAGCAAGCGCGAACCATGACGTCGCCGATCCGCCTGCTGGCGGCCCGGCGGTCGATCCGACGCCGGCGCGCGCCCCCGGGCCGGCCACGCTGATCGGGCCGCTATGGCACAGTCGAGCGGCTCGGCGACCAGCGCGGCACGGCCATGATCTGTGGGAGGCCATGCGCGGCCACGACGACATCTGGACCTACCTGCCGGTCGGCCCGTTCACCGACAAAACAGGCATTCGCACAATGGCTCGCGGGCGATCGAGCAAAGCGAGGACCCCAATTTCTACGCCATCGCTCGACTCCGACGGCCGCGCGCGGCGGCCTTGCCGCACTGATGGAGATCCGGCCGGAGATGCGGGTGATCGAGGTCGGCACACATCGTCTACAGCGCGGCGCTGCAGCGCACGCCGCTCGCGACCGAAGCGCAATACCTGCTGGCGCGCTACGCGTTCGAGACGCTCGGCTATCGGCGCTACGAATGGAAGTGCAACGCGCTCAACGAGCCGTCGTTCCGGGCCGCGCTACGCTTCGGCTTCACCTACGAGGGCGTGTTCCGCCAGCACATGATCGTCAAAGGCCGCAGCCGCGACACCGCCTGGTTCTCCATGCTCGACAGCGAGTGGCCGGCGCGCAAGGCGGCGTTCGAGCGCTGGCTCGCGCCGGACAATTTCGACGTTCAGGGACGGCAGATGACAAGCCTCACCGCCCTGCGGGACGCACCGCTGGTGCCGCGCGAGCGACGGGAATAGCGGACCATGCACGTTCTCGTCACCGGCGCGGCCGGCATGATCGGCCGCAAGCTGACCGCGCGGCTCGTCAAGGATCGCGGCCTCGATCGGCCAGCCGATCGAGCGGCTGACGCTGATCGATATCGTCGCGCCGGAGCAGCCGACCGGCTTTCTCTGGGCGCGGCGAAACTATCGCCGCCGACCTGCCGGCACCGGGCGTCGCGGAGCGATTGGTGGCTGCGCGGCCCGACGTGATCTTCCACCTCGCCGGCGTGGTCTCGGGCGAGGCCGAGCTCGATCTGGAGAAGGGCTACCAGGTCAACCTCGACGGCACGCGCGCGCTGCTCGAGGCGATCCGGAAAACCGGCGACGGCTACAAGCCGAGGGTGATCTTCACGTCGTCGATGGCGGTGTACGGCGCGCCGTTCCCGGACATCATCCCCGACGAGTTTCACCTGACGCCGCTCACCTCCTACGGCACGCAGAAGGTGATGTGCGAGCAGATGCTCGCCGACTACACCCGCAAGGGTATTCTCGAAGGCGTCGGCATCCGCCTGCCGTCGATCGTGGTGCGGCCCGGCAAGCCGAACACGGCGGCGTCCGGCTTCTTCTCCGGCATCATCCGCGAGCCGCTGGCCGGGCAGGAGGCGATCCTGCCGGTCGCCGACACGGTGGTGCACACCCACGCCAGCCCGCGCTCGGCGGTCGGTTTCTTGATCCATGCCGCAAGCCTGCCGCGCGCGACGATCGAGCCGCACATCAACCTGACCATGCCGGGCGTGTGCTGCACGGTCGCCGAGCAGATCGCGGCATTGCGCCGCGTCGCCGGCGACAAGGTCGCAGCCCGCATCCGACGCGAGCCGGACGCGCTGATCGTGCGGATCGTCGCCGGCTGGCCGCACCGCTTCGAGGCCAAGCGCGCCCGCGCGCTCGGCTTTCAGGTCGAGGCCAGCTTCGACGAGATCATCCGCGTCCATATCGAGGAGGATCTCGGCGGGACGTTCGTCGCCTGATGCGCTTTGCCACGCCGCTGATCCCCGCGACGCTGGTCCGGCGCTACAAGCGCTTCCTCGCCGACGTGACGCTGCCGGACGGCGCAGACCATCACCGCCCACGTCGCCAATCCGGGCGCGATGACCGGGCTCGCCGCGCCGGGCTCGCGGGTGTGGCTGTCGAAGTCGGACAATCCCAGCCGCAAGCTCCCGCTACAGCTGGGAGCTGATCGAGGTCGATCTCGGCGCTGGCCTGGAGCTCGTCGGCGTCAACACCGCGCATCCCAATCCGCTGGTCGGCGCGGCGCTCGCCGCGGGCGCGATCCCGGAGCTTGACCGGCTACGACACGATCCGGCGCGAGGTGAAGTACGGCAAGAACTCGCGGGTCGATTTCCTGCTGGAAGGCGCCGGCCGGCCGCCCTGCTATGTCGAGATCAAGAACGTGCACCTGATGCGGCGGCCCGGCCTCGCCGAATTTCCCGACGCCAGGACCGAACGCGGCGCCAAGCATCTCGACGAACTCGGCGACGCGGTCGCGGCCGGCGCGCGCGCGGTGATGCTCTATCTGATCCAGATCGGCTCGGCCGCGCGCTTTGCGCTCGCACGCGACATCGATCCGAAATACGGCGCGGCGTTCGACCGCGCGCGCGCGCGCGGCGTCGAGGCGATGGCGTGGCAATGCCGATCGACTGCGACGGCATCGAGATCGCGACGCCGGTGCCGATGGTGGAGTGAGACTCGCGGCATCGAGCCAGTACTCGCAGCGTGCTCCGGGTGCCGGGTCCATGCGACGAGCGGATCGCCGGGTCAAGCGCGCCCGCTGACGCGGCGCTACTGCTTCTTGATGAACGTGCCGTTGCGCAGCTCGCTCACCGCCTGCTGCAGCTCGGCCTGCGTGTTCATCACGATCGGCCCGTACCAGGCGACCGGCTCCTCGATCGGCTTGCCGGACACCAGCAGGAAGCGGATGCCCTGCTCGCCGGCCTGCACCGTGACCTCGTCGCCGCGGTCGAACACCACCAGCGAGCGGTTGCCGGTCTGCTCGCGCAGCTTGACCTCCTGGCCGTCGATCTCCTTCTCGGTCAGCACGCCGAACGGCTCCGAGGCCGACGCGAACGTGCCCGAGCCCGCGAACACGTAGGCGAAGGCGTGGCGGTCGACCTCGACCTTGAAGGTCTTGCGCTTGCCCGGCGGCACGAAGATGTCGAGATAGCGCGGATCGGCCGCGACGCCCTCGACCGGGCCCTTCTTGCCCCAGAAGTCGCCGCTCACCACGCGCACCGGGTGCCGTCGTCGTCGATGACCTCGGGAATGTCGGCGGCCTTGATGTCCTGGTAGCGCGGCGCCGTCATCTTCAGCGACGCGCGGCAGGTTGGCCCAGAGCTGGAAGCCGTGCATGCGGCCCTGCGCGTCGCCCCGCGGCATCTCCTGATGCATGATGCCGCTGCCGGCCGTCATCCACTGCACGTCGCCGGCGCCGAGCGTGCCCTTGTTGCCGAGGCTGTCGCCGTGATCGACCTCGCCGGCCAGCACGTAGGTGATGGTCTCGATGCCGCGGTGCGGATGCCAGGGAAAGCCGGCGCTTGATAGTCGTCGGGACTGTCGTTGCGGAAATCGTCCAGCAGCAGGAACGGATCGAACTCCGCTGGTGTCGCCGAAGCCGAAGGCGCGGCGCAGATGCACGCCGGCGCCCTCCATGCGTGGGCTTGGACTCGATGATCTTCTTGACGGGACGGATGGACATGACGCTGCACCTTTCCGAACTGCGTTGCGATCCGGTGCTTACGCCGCCGCCCGCGGCGGCGCGGCGAACCGCGGCCACCAGCGCGGCGAACTGGTCGAGGAAGCGACTTCAGGAAGCCCCGCGTGCTTTCGTCGGTGACAGTGTCGTTGGCGTCGATCAGCCCGGGCTTGAACTGCAGATAGGCCTCGCCGCCCGACAGCACAACGCCCTGCGCGCCGAGGATCTGGCGCAGATGCTGCTGCGCGAGCGCCGTGCCGATCGCGCCCGGCGACGTGCCGGTGACGGCCGCGACCTTGCCGGTCCAGCTGTTCTGGCCCCACGGGCCGCGCGCCCCAGTCGATGGCGTTCTTCAGCACCGCCGGGATCGAGCGGTTGTGCTCGGGCGTGACGAACAGGACGCCGTCGGCCGCCGCGATCTCCGCCTTGAAGCGGCCGACGCTCGCGGGCAGGTCTGCCTCGTCGTCCTGGTTGTAGAGCGGCAGGTCGTCGATCTGCACGAACATCGACGGCGAAGCCGGTCGCGCGCCGAGCTTGGCCAGCGCCTGCGCGAGCTTGCGGTTGATGGATTCGCGGCGGTTGCTGCCGACGATGACGGCGATCTTGAATGTGGCCATGGCGATGTTACCTTCTCGTGTGCGTGGTTACGACTTGATACTGAGGCTAGATAGATGACCAGCAAAGCGCAGGCAAGAAGGCACAGCGCTGATACCGAGTAACCTGCACGTGCCCGAGGATTGCCGCGCGGTCAGCGAGGTGCTGTCGCGGGTCGGCGACAAATGGACCGTGCTGGTGGTCGGCGAGCTCGGCGACGGGCCGAAGCGCTTCAACGAAATGCGCCGCGCGCTCGGCAGCATCTCGCAGCGGATGCTGACGCTGACGCTGCGCGGCGCTGGAGCGCGACGGGCTGGTCACCCGCACGGTGTTCCCGACCATTCCGCCGCGGGTCGACTACGAACTGACCAAGCTCGGCCGCTCGCTGCTCGAGCCGGTGAACGGGCTCGGCCTGTGGGCGCGCCAGAACCGCACCGCGATCCAGGATGCGCGGCGCCGTTTCGACGCGCGCCGGCGATAGCCCAGACGCGCCTTCCGCGCGTCAACTCGGGCCTAGCGCTCCGCTTCCGAAGTTCGCGATACGTCGCAGCACTCTCGCACACGAACTTCGGAAGCAACGGGGCACTAGCAAGTCTATCAATCAGTGCCGCTTCGATTCGAAGTTCCTGAATGGGATTGCGGCAAGCGGTGCAGGAACTTCAAATCGGCGGCACTAGCCGGCATGACGTTGAGCCGGGTGCGGGTCGCCACGCCGGTAGCCGCACCGACGAGCAGCCCGAACAGGTCCATCCGCCACGGCGGCGGCTGTCTTCGATCAGGATCGCTGCCGGCCACAACGTACGGGGCGCATCGCGAAAGAACGGCGCCAGCACCGTATCCTCGGCGCCCTCGACATCGATCTTCATCGCATCGGTTCGCTCGATTGCGCGTTCGCGCAGAAGGCCGAGCAGCGGCCGGCTGCGGACGCGGATGGGATCGGCGACGGTCGCCGGGCGCGCGCGCGTCCCGCCGCGGTCGCGGTTGTCGACCTCCATCACGACCTCGCCCTCGCTCGTCGCCGAGCGCCACGGGCACGGGCTCGATCGGCAGGCCGGGGTTGGCGGCGATGTTGAAGCGCAGCCGCTCGAAATTGCCGGGCTCGGGCTCGAACGCAAGGATGCGCGCACTGCCTCGCGACTGAGCTGCGACGTACAAGGAAAAAAGCCCGACGTTCGCGCCGATATCGACGAACACGAACGGCCGACCCGCGGCCTGCGCCTCCGCAATGCCGCGAGCGAGCTCGGCCCGCTCCGCCGGCTCGTACATCTGCGGCGTGAACAGCAGGTTCTTCTCGCAGCCGTTGTCGCGCGGGTGCAGCCGCAGCCGCAGTCCCCAACGCTCGACATCGAGCGCGCCGGCCGGCAAGCGCATGGTGACGAACCGCCGCAGCAGGATCGCAAGCCGCAGCCCCAGCCAGTTGTCAGGCAGGCGGCTCGTTACACCGATCACCGCGCGGTCGAACCAGCCGGGCGCCAGCGCGCCGTAGCCATCGGGGGACAGCGGCGGTTCAGCCGACATGAGGCAACGCCATGAAAGCGATCGTGGATCGCCTGCCATATCACGGCATTTTCCAGGCAACCACCGGCATCTTCCGAGGCGGCCGCGCACAATTTACGTCCTTGCGCTTGCAGCCCGGCTGCCTAAGTTGGCATTCTGGACAGCACCGCTGACATTCCCCAAACTGCGCGATGATGACCTACGTGGAAGCCGCAGCCGCGCCGCTGCGCAAGACCGGCCAGATCAAGCTGCACGGCAAGGATGCCTTCGAGGGCATGCGCAAGGCCGGGCGGCTGGTCGCCGAATGCCTCGACATGCTGGTCGACGAGGTCAAGCCGGGCGTGACCGACCGACCAGCTCGACAAGCTGGTGCTGGACTTCGCGCTTCGACCATGGCGCGCTGCCGGCCACGCTGATGTACCGCGGCTACAAGAAGTCGACCTGCACCTCGATCAACCACGTCGTCTGCCACGGCATTCCCGAGCGACAAGCCGCTCAAGGAAGGCGACATCGTCAACATCGACGTCACGCTCATCCTCAACGGCTGGCACGGCGACTCCAGCCGCATGTTCGCGGTCGGCGAAATCCCGCGCCGCGCCGAGCGGCTGATCGACGTCACCTACGAGGCCATGATGCGCGGCATCGCCGTGATCCGGCCGGGCGCCACCACCGGCGACATCGGCGCCGCGATCCAGAGCTACGTCGAGGCCCAGCACATGAGCGTGGTGCGCGACTTCTGCGGCCACGGCCTCGGCCAGCTGTTCCACGACGAGCCCAACATCGTCCACGTCGGCCGCCCCGGCGAGGGCATCGTGCTGCGGCCCGGCATGTTCTTCACGGTCGAGCCGATGATCAATCTCGGCCGGCCGCACGTGAAGGTGCTGTCCGACGGCTGGACCGCGGTCACCCGCGACCGCTCGCTGTCGGCGCAGTTCGAGCACACCATCGGGGTGACGCCGAACGGCGTCGAGATCTTCACGCCTCGCCCAAGGGGCTCGACAAGCCACCGTACCGGACCTGACCGGAACACACCGCCGGCGCTGTAGGACGCGGCGCGCTGTCCGCGCTCGGAACTGTCTTGTGCGTCCGCCCTTGCACACTTACCGATTGCATCGGCCTCCCGATACCATCATCCTCTGAACAGAGGCCGTTCCGCTGGATCGCCGATGTCCGACCAAGTGCGCAAGAGCGCCGAAAGCCCCGGCCTGGCCGAGGCCTCGCCGCACTATCACGGCCACCGCGAGCGGCTGCGCGGCGCTTCCTCGACGCCGGTCCCGATGCCGTCACCGACTACGAACTGCTGGAGCTGGTGCTGTTCCGCGCCATCCCGCAGCGCGACATCAAGCCGCTCGCCAAGGAGCCTGATCGCCAAGTTCGGCTCGTTCGCCGAGGTGCTGTCGGCGCCGCTCGCACGGCTGCGGGAGGTCAAGGGCCTCGGCGAGGCCGCGATCACCGAGCTCAAGATCGTGCAGGCCGCGGCCGGCCGGCTTGCCCGCGGCCAGGTCAAGAAGCGGCCGGTGCTGTCGTCCTGGTCGAGCGGTGCTCGACTATTGCCGCACCGCCATGGCGTTCGCCGACAAGGAACAGTTCCGCGTTCTGTTCCTCGACAAGCGCAACCAGCTGATCGCCGACGAACTCCAGCAGACCGGCACGGTCGACCACACCCCGGTCTATCCGCGCGAGGTGGTCAAGCGCGCGCTCGAACTGAGCGCGACCGCGATCATCCTGGTGCACAATCATCCGAGCGGCGACCCGACGCCGTCGCGCGCCGACATCCAGATGACGCAGTCGATCGTGGAGATCGCAAAGCCGCTCGGCATTTCGGTGCACGACCACATCATCGTCGGCAAGGAAGGCCACGCCAGCCTGAAGGGGCTGAAGTTGATTTAGTGCTCCGACCCGCGCGATTTTTTTCGGACCAAGGCAGCTTGAGACGGCACCCTCTGCTTGCTGGCTTTGCCTCTAAGCGAGGCGGGTCGTGTAACGTGACGTGGCAAAGCTTAGCGAGTACCCGTGTACACACAGTGCCAATAAATTCCCATTGAGAGATTTAGATCTGAAATGGCGCCTCCATTTTGGGGGTTGTTTGCAGCCGCCTTGCACTGCTCCAGATTTTGGAAGTGTCCAACAATTTGAGAAGTGACACCAACCGGCTGAACGGAGGACATCATTCCGATCACGATGATGAGTGCGTACATTGCTAAACCCTCCTGGTCTTTGAACTGTTACCCTGCGTCGGGCATTGGATCGCTGTGAGAAGCAAGTTCGGCAAGCATGACCGCGACGGCTGCACGAGGATGGTGTCGCCGAGTCATTTGGTGGCGCCGGTGTGGCGACGCGAGGGGGCGCGCCGAGTGGGTTCGACTAGCTTGGTAAATGTTTATCCCTAGGCGACCCGAAGCAGAACGTTCCGAGGCGTGTGACCGATCAAGCCAGCGCGGTAACCGACAGCGCAACGTCGAAGGCTTCAATGCTTGGTTTGGCGACGAGCTGCTCAACGGAGAGATCTTCCCACCCTTAGAGGATCTTCTACAACTCTTAGAGAAGGTCAGATCATCGTAGAGAGCTGGCGGCGTCACTACACCGTCCCGCCGCATGGCTCACTCCGCCGCAGGACCGCTAGGCCCCGGAGGTGTCCTTCACCGGGTGGCCGGCTGCGCTACGACGGCCGGCTCCGCATGCACGCTGGCGCCACCGCCAACTCTCTCCACCAACGCTCCACGCGCTGTCATTGAAGAAATCTGAATATCGCGAAGGATCAACAAAGAAGCCGGGGAGGTCAAAAAAGCAGCGCTTCTCCCCGGCTCAATTCGGCCTCTCTCAGTAGTACTGAACGCAAGCGCCTCCACTATATCGCGCGCACCTGCGAACTTGGCGACGAGTCTGGCGAACCGTGGTTCTGGCCACGCAGGCACCGCCAACTCGCGTCCTGCCCGGTCCGCAGCCGGCGGCGATTTGCGTTATCATGTCGTCCGGCGGGTAAACCGGCGCAACTGGCATTGCCTGCGCCCATGAGGAAATGGACAACGCAATTGCGACGGCGGCTATTCTGATCATGTGCGTTTCTCCCAATCTATCAGTAGTTGGCCCAGTGCAAGACTGGTCAAAAATGCGAGCGGCCGGAATTATCTCTTGGTATCGCTCGACTAAACGACAGCCGAAGCCAAAAAGGACCCTGCAAGACAACCGTATCCCTTGCGGAGGCTGACCTGCCCCCGGGGGGATTTTGGACCATCGAACGCAGATCGAGTCCGCTTTGGCCGGGGAAACCGCAGACCCTCGTGGCACAATTCATCAATTGGATCGCCTGGCACCGGGATCGCTTCGCGGCAGCCCGCATCTCGTTTCGACCCGTGATCAAGAGCCCGAGCGCACCCATTCAGCCGCCGAGCGCAACGGCAACGCCGACCAAAGCGCAGCCAATGGCGACCATCACAAGCCCGGTGAGCCACGGATGAAATCCGATGCTTCGCGCGAACGCATAGCCGCACAGAAACAGCATTGCGATCGCGACGGCGTTGGACATCCGCAACGCCAGTTGAACATCCGCAACGAACAAGAAAGGGATGACGACGGGGAATGTGGACAGGAAAACCCACAGGCATACAGCCAAGGCGCCGAGCGCATCGTCGGTTGTCAGACTTGGACCGGCGGGCGGTTTGGGAAGCCCGGTCAATTTTAGTCGCATCAATTCCAATTCATCTTGCGACAAGATGGACGCGACCGGTGCAGGCAGCGCGTCGGCTATGGCGCGTCTCGCTTCGTCGGGACTGCGCGCCTGCCGCACCGCCCAGACCTTCAACAGGTTGCGACCGCGCTCGTCGAGGCAGCCCATCAAATACATCCCAGCGTCGATGATGCCCCACGCCAGATTGCAGCCGAGTGCGCCAAGGATCATCGTCCGAATGTCCGCTTGCCCGGCGGTAGCGACGCTGAGCGCGCTGGTGCTGGTTAGCACCATGATCAGCCCGAACAAGACCTCGGTGACCCTGTCGATAGGGTCCAGCAGGCGCTTGAACCGTTGCTCTCCAGCGTTCGCCATTGGCACACTCGACCGGCGGCGGTGACCTCATCCCTTTCGCAGCTTCGCCTACCGCATGTTGGCGGCGATGCGTCGGTGACCGTCCCAGATGCGCGCCGCCCGCGCGTCGTCCGGGTCCGTCGTCCAGATTCGTTCCTGGTGGCTGCCGCCAAGAATGACCGCGTCCCGGCGCGGGAACATGTAGAGGTCGTTGGCGCCATCGAGGTAGGCGTAGTTGAGCTCACGCTGCGGCTGCAGCAGCGTCAACTGCCCCTTGATTGGGATCAGTTCGTTGTCGCCAAACAGGGTGCGCGCACCGAGGCCCGTGCAATTGAAGATCACGGGCTCTTCGAGCCTCAGCGCGGACCGGTCGGGAAACTCCTGAATCCGTAGCTTGCCGCCGCGCTGCAGGAAATCGGCGATAAGCTGCGGCAAGTAGATGTTGGTCTCGATGGACAGGGTCGGAAAACTCGCCGCATAGGCCGTGCGGAAGGGATTGTCGCCAGACTGGTATGGCGTCAGCGGAAAAAGGTCGGGCGTGATCGAGAATTCCCAGGGCAGGTCCTGCGGCTGCGCGCCGATCATGAAGAACTCGATCCAACGGATGCCGTAGCGCTCGCCGACGAAGTTCTGGAAATAGCGGTGCGCGAAACGCACGGCCTGCGAGATCAGGGCGACGATCTCGGTGTAGCGATAAGAGCTGCCGACGAGGCTTGTCACCCCGAACAGCGCGGCAGCAATGTCGGAGGTGGTGTTCGGCGGAATATCGCGTGCGTAGATCGTGACGTCGAAGCCGCGATCCTGCAGGAGCCGCGCGGTCGCGAGCCCCACGGCGCCGCAGCCGATCACCGCAGCCTGCCGGTGAGGCGTCTCAAGCGCGAGCCGCGAAGCCATGTCGGCGGTGCCCCACGACAACGTCACGCCGCAGCCGCCGTGGCCGTAGTTGTGAATGACAACCTTGTCGCCGAAGCGGTCGGCCCGCAAGACGAACCCTGAGGGACGGAACGGCCGCAGGCCCGCGACCTGCCGGACGATCCGGTTCGCCGACATATCGACCTTTGGCAGGAACTTCGGGCGTTCGGCGCTGCGGACGCCGGATGCCGCAAGCGGCACTCCGAGCAGCGCGGCCGCGCCTCGTTTCACGACCGTCCGGCGGTCCAAGCCCGGTCGCGCCACGGACTGTCGATCAAATAACATGCACCGGCCCCGCCCCGAACCCGCGCGAACGCAGATTTCGCCGGTAAACACTGCCGGCTTTCGCCGACTGCGACAAGGCCCGGATTGCCTTGCCGGATAGGGGAAGTGCCATCAAGCCGCGCTCTTGACGCAGGCGGTTCATTGCCTTCGAGCGGCGTTACTGCAAAAATGGTGTTGGGCCATTTCCCAATGTCCAGCATTGCCCGACGCCCAGAGGAGGACGCGCAATGAAACGAATCGTCATGGCCGTGCTCGTTGGTGCCGCGACCGGTGCCACGCTCACGCCAATGCCAGTCGCCGCGCAGGAGGTGACGCTGCGCGTGCATTCGTTCCTGCCGCCGGTCGCCAACCCGATGAAGCATTGGGTGATCCCGTGGGCGCAGAAGGTCGAAAAGGATTCCAACGGGCGCATCAAGGTCCAGGTGTTTCCGTCGATGCAGCTCGGCGGCAAGGCCGAGCAACTGCTCACGCAGGTGCGCGACGGCGTGGTCGACGTCGCCTGGGCGCTGCCCGGCTTCACGCCCGGCGTGATGCCGAAGCTCGAAATCTTCGAGCTGCCGTTCCTGCATCGCAGCACCAACGCCACGGTGCGGTCGCTGCAGGAGTACGTGCCGAAATACATGAAGAAGGATTTCGAGCCGTATCACGTCCTGCTGGTGCACTGTCACGCCGGCGCGCTGTTCATGACCAAGGACCCGATCAACAAGGTCGAGGACTTCAAGGGCATGAAGCTGCGCGCCTATTCGCGCACCAACGCCTGGATCCTCGAGGCGCTGGAGCGCCGCGCCGCTGCAGGTGGCGCTGCCGGAGCTTGCGCCGATGCTGAGCAAGGGCACGGTCAACGGCTCGATCCTGCCCTACGAGATCGCACCGTCGGTCAAGATGCAGGACCTCACCGACTACTTCACCACGCTCGCGCCGCCGCAGCCGCGGCTGTCCACGTCGATCTTCACGTTCCTGATGAACAAGGAGAAGTACGAGAGCCTGCCGCCCGACCTGAAGAAGGTGATCGACGACAACTCGGGCGCCAACCTCGTCGATGTCGCGATCAAGACCTGGGACCAGATCGAGATCGAGGGCGAGAAGGTGATGCACAGCAAGCCGAAGAACAAGTTCGTGCAGCTCAGCGCCGCGGAAACCGCCAAGTTCAAGCAGAAGGTCCAGCCGGTGTTCGACCGCTTCAAGAAGCTGCTGGACGACGGCGGCGACGACGGCGCCAAGATCCTCGCCGAGGTCGAGGCCCTGGAGGCGAAGTACTCGAAGTAGACAGCGACCTTGCTCGGGGCGAGCTTCGACAGCTGGGGGAACGCCGTCGATGGCTGAGCAAACTGGAACTGACGGCCCGGCCGGCCGATGCGGTCGGCCGGGCGCTTGCATCGCATCGCCGATATCCTGGCGATCTTCGGCGGCATCCTGAGCTGCGCGATGGCGCTCGTCGTCACCGTCAGCGTGATCGGCCGCTACCTGTTCTCGGCGCCGATCCCCGGCGACTACGACATCGTCGGCATCCTGTGCGGCTGCGCCATCTTCGCCTTCCTGCCGTACTGCCAGTTGCAAGCGCGGCAACGTGCTGGCCGATTTCTTCACCCAGAGGGCGTCGGCGCAGCGCCAAGGCCGCGCTCGATGCGTTCGGCAATGTGCTGTTCCTCGCCGCCATCGTCATGTTCACCTGGCGGCTCTACTACGGCATGCTCGAAATGCAGCAGTCGTCCGAGCAGATCGCGGCGTTCGCGTTCTATCGCTGGTGGACGATCCCGTTCGATCATCTTCTGCATGATCGTGCTGATCTGCGCGATCTTCTACACGCTGCTGGAAGACATCGCCGGCGCCAAAGCCGGCCATGCGGCCGAACGGCCGATCGCCAGGGGAGAGTGACCCATGAGCGATCTTGCCATCGGCGGCGTCGGCTTTGCGGTCCTGTTCCTGCTGATCGCGCTGCGGGTGCCGATCGGCGTCGCGATGATCGCGGTCGGCATGGTCGGCTACACGGCGATCGCCGGCATCGTCGCCGCTGCTGAGCTTCCTCAAGACCGAGACGTACTGGCGATTCAGCTCGTTCGATTTCTCGGTCATCCCGCTGTTCCTGATGATGGGCAATTTCGCCACCCGCGCCGGCGTCACCGCGGCGCTGTTCCGCGCCGCCAGCGCCTTCATCGGCCATTTCCGCGGCGGCCTCGCGATGGCCGCGATCGGCGGCTGCGCCGCGTTCGGCACGATCAGCGGCTCCTCGCTCGCGACCGCCGCGATGATGGGCCAGGTCTCGCTGCCGGAACTGCGCCGCTACAAGTATTCGCGCGTCGTTCGCCACCGGCTGCGCTCGCCGCCGGCGGCACGCTCGGCGCGCTGATCCCGCCGTCGATCCCGCTGATCATCTACGCCATCATGGTGGAAGGAAACATCGTCCAGCTGTTCCAGGCCGCCTTCGTGCCCGGCATCCTCGCCGCCATCTTCTACTTCATCGTCATCGCCATCGTGGTGCGCATCAACCCGGCGGCCGGCCCGGCCGGCGCCGCAGGCGACCGCGCCGGGAGCGATTGATCGCGCTTGCGCGACGTCTGGACGGTGGTCGCTCATCTTCGCCGTGGTGATGGGCGGCATCTACTCCGGCGCCTTCACGCCGACCGAGGGCGCCGGCATCGGCGCCGTCGGCATGGCCCTGATCGCGGTGTTCTACGGCGGCATGCGCTGGCAGGGCTTCATCGACACGATGCTCGAGACCGCGCAGACCTCGGCGATGATCTTCGTGATCCTGCTCGGCGCCGGCGTGCTCAACGCGTTCCTCGGCTTCTCGCAGCTGCCGAACTGGACCGCCGAGCTGTTCCAGAATTCCGGCCTGCCGCCCTACCTGATCGTGCTCGGGATGATCATCCTCTACCTGTTCCTCGGCTGCGTCATGGACTCGCTCGCCATGATCCTGATCACCATCCCGATCTTCTGGCCGATCATCGCGGCGCTCGATTTCGGCATGCCGGTCGACGACGTGAAGCTGTGGTTCGGCATCATCACGCTGATGGTGGTGGAGATCGGGCTGATCACGCCGCCGGTCGGCCTGAACGTGTTCGTGATCAATTCGCTCGCCAAGGACGTGCCGATGATCGACACGTTCCGCGGCGTCGTGCCGTTCCTGATGGCGGACATGGTCCGGCTGACGCTGGTCGTTCTGGTCCCGACGGTGAGCCTGTTCCTGCCGAAGCTGTTCGGCGGCTGACCACCACGGGAAGCGTGGCGATCGACTCGCCTCGCCTTACGCGGCGAGATGATCGCGCAGCAATCGGCCGTAGCCGGAAACGTTGTCGCGACATTTGAGCAACCGCAGCCCGGCCCAAAGGCTGACCGCGTTGTTGACGAGGACCGGCTTGCCGAGTTCGTTCTCCAGGCGCTCGACAATCGGCATCGAGGCCCAGTTGCCGCCGGGCATGATGACCACGTCGGCGTCCGGCCGGTCGGCGCGGCGGCCGAGATCGTAGGCGGTTTCCGGTCCGACCCGGCCGAGATCGACGGAGGCGACAAAGCCCACCACCTCGCTGTGCACGACCCGAAACCCGCTCGCCTCCATGAAGTCGACCATCGGCTTGTCCATGGTCTTGCTCCACGGCGCCCCGATCGCGATGTTCTTGGCAGCCAGCAGCGTCAACGCATCGACGAATGCGGTTGCCGCAGTGGTGGCGGGCCGTCCGGAGGCGTCCTCCATCCGCTTGATGAGTTCGCGATCGTAGCCTTTGCCCTTGGCCAGCGTCGGCGCCGTCGCGGCAAAGACGATGACATCGACCTCCGCATCCGCAAGCTTGCGGCTCTCCGATTCGAGCTCCAGCACGCAGCGGTCCTGCTCCTCGGGCGTGATGTCGCGGTAGGCCACGCGCCCGGTGTGCAGCGAAATTGTAGGCGGCAGTGCCGCCGTGAATTCCGGCTCCTGGGTCGTGTTCGACGACGGAGTAAGCAGCCCAAACCGATGCGTCTTCCTCACATAGGACATCAAGCTATTCCGACCCTTCGAGACCCGCAGCCTTGATGACGGGACGGAACTTCTCGATCTCCATCTGGATGAAGTTGCGAAAGTCTTCAGGCGACTTGCTGGCCACTGCCTTCGATCCCTGCCGGAAGATCGCAGCCCTGGCGTCGGGCATCGCCAACGCCTTCGCCATGCCGGCATAGAGCTTGTCGACGATCGGCTTCGGGGTGCCAGCCGGCGCAAGCAACCCGGCCCAGCCGACGACCACTGCCTTCGGATAGCCGGCCTCGGTCGGAGTTGGCGTATTGGGGAACTGCTCGTCACGCTGGGCACCGAACGTGGCGAGCAGGTTGAGTTTCCCCGACTCCACGAGTTCGGTCACCCCGGCCGTGGTGGTAAAGCCGAGCGGAATCTGCCCCGACAGGATATCGGTGATCTCCGGGGTCTGTCCGCGATACGGCACGTGCGTCATCTTGATGTCGGCGGCGAGCGAAAGCAGCACGCCCTGCAGGTGCGTCATGTTGCCGATGCCGAACGAACCGTAGTTGATGGCGCCGGGATTGGCCTTGGCCCGCTCGACCAGTTCCTGGATCGACTTCGGCCCCGAGGTCGGATTGGCCACAAGTCCCAGCGGATTTGCCACCGTCTGGGTGATCGGCGCGAAGTCGCGCAGCGGATCGTAGGGGAGCTTCTTGTAGATCAACGTGTTGGTGGTGACCGCGCTCACCGGCGCGTAGACCAGCGTGTAGCCGTCGGGCGCGGCCTTTGCGACCGCATCGGTCCCGATGATCGCGTTGGCGCCGGGGCGGTTCTCGACGACGCCCGCGTGGCCCCAGAGTTCGCCCATCTTCTGCGCGAGCGTACGCGCCTGGAGATCGATGCCCGAACCCGCCGCCTGCGGCACAATGATCCGGATCGGACGACTTGGAAAATCATCCGCCGATTGAGCAGACGCGCTTGCTGAAAACACGACCGCCGCGGCGCCGGCAAGGACGGCCAACAGCCTCTTCATCGCGCTCCTCCATGTCGTTGTTGTTTGGCGGCGCGGCGCATGCTGCACACGCGCATTTGCGAGCAAGCCTAGTGAAGCGGAATGGCGCCAGCAAACGCTATTTTGCCAAGTTCGGCAGGCTGATGCCCGCGAGCAGCCGGTCGACCGTGTCGTGGAAGCTGCTGCCACGGCGCCTCGCGGTCGCTCTGGTTGCGCACCACGATCGAGTTTCCGGCGTAGAACTTCTCGTACAGCATGTGGCGGCCGGCGAACTCCGAGCCCGACGAGGTCCCAGGCGAGCTTGTAGAGCTTGTGGCGCTCGACCGCCTCGATCGACGGCGTCTTCCACCAGCGCTCGAAGCGATCGCGCAGCGCCTCGTCGGTCATCACGTCGATCGAGGCCGGCATCACCAGCGGATAGCCGCCGAGCAGCGTGCGCAGCGTGTCGATGATCTCGGTGTGGTGCTCCTGGCACCAGTTGAGCGCGGCATACATGATGCGGCGGTTCGGCGTGGCGAAGCCCTCCGGCCAGGCCTCCCAGGCCTCGATCTGGCCCTGCACCAGCCCGCCGATCAGCGCTTCGAGCGAGGCGAGGCGGCCGAGCACCTCGCGCACCGCCGGAATCTTGTCGGTGCCGTTGGCCTGGCAGATGCGGCTCGCGACGCCGACGATCAGGCCCATCTTCGACCAGAACCGGATGTTGGACTGGTGGTTCTGGTAGCAGTTCGCCGGCGTCTCGATGTAGATGCGCCGCGACATGCCGGCGTCGTTGTGCAGGAACACGCGCTCCCACGGAATCTTCACCTGGTCGCACACCAGCACGCTGTCGGTCTCGTCGAACCGGTACGACATCGGATAGTCGGCCTCGTGCGCGACCGTCTGCGCGTAGGGCTGGCGCGACCACAGCGAGACGCCCGGCGCGTTCAGCGGCAGCGCCGCGGTGATCGCCTCGCTCTTGAGCTTGTCGTCGATCGGCGTGAGGTTGCCGATCAGGATTTCGTCGGCATAGACCGCGCTGGTGGCGAGCATCTTCATGCCGGAGACCGTGACGCCGGCATCGTCCTCGGCCACCACCTGCAGGTTGGGATCGTCGCGCTGCTGGCTCGGGAAACAGGTCGGCGCTCTTTCGCCCGCTCGCCGGCGTCACCGCGAAGCTGAGATAGAGATCGTTGCGGCGCGCGTAGTCGTAGTAGCGCAGCAGGTTCTGCCCGAAGCCCCGCGTGCAGCCGTCGAGCAGGCCCGCGTTCATCGCAAGCCCGGTGATCAGCCCCGACACCTGGTCCGGCGAGCGGCCGATGAAGCCATAGGTCGCGTCGGCGATCGCCTTGCAGCAGCGCATGCGGCGGACGAGATCGTCGCGGTTGCGGCAGCGCAGCCAGTAGAGGCTGATGCGGTCGCCGTCCTCCTCGAACGAGAACAGCTCGCGCGCGCCGGATCGGCCTTGAGATCGTAGAGGTCGGCGATGGTTGCGGCGCCGTCGCGGAACGCCGGATGGCTGGTGACGTCGTCGACCCGCTCGGCGCCGATGTAGACGGCGCGGCCGTCGCGCATGCGTTCGAGCTTCTGCTGGCCGGAGATCAGCACGCGCTACTTCCGCACCAGCAGGACCGGATCGGCGGTCTGCGGGATGCGGCGCCATTTGGCGTGCCGTCGCCCTCCTCGAAGCGCCAGGTCTGGCCGCGCGCCGATCTCAGCACGATCTCGCCGCGGTCCATCTGCCACGTCACCGGCCCAAAGCGCGTGACGAACGGATCGCACGGCGGCTGGACGCGGACGCACGAACTCGTCGCCGACCGCGGTGTTCGACAGCGTCAGCGCGCAGATCGGCCGGCCGGCGCGGCGCACGATCGTCCATTCGCCGGTCATCTGCTCGGCGGTGCGCGGCGCGGGACCGAGCGGCCGACGGCGTTCTGGATGAACAGGATGCCCTCGCCCGGGCGCGGCGCCTCGAAGATGCCGCTCTCCACCTCGCTGAACTCCAGCACCGACTGGCCCTTGGCGTCGAGCAGCCGCAGGAAGTCGTTGCTCGGCCAGGCTCCAGCCGGCGATTTCCGTGACGAACGGAAATAGGCCGGCGCAGCACTGGCCTCGAACTCGACCCGCTTGCCGGCTGCGGCCGGGTCGGCGCGGAAGGTGACGGTGCAGATCTTCTCGCGGTCGGCGTTGGAGAACTCCCAGGTGCCGACCATCGTCCGCGGCGTCTCGGCGGCGCCGGCTCGGTGACCGCCTCGCGGACTCGGCGCGGACGCTGCTCCGCGGCCAGCACCGCCAGGCCGACAGCAGACGCGAATGCAAGCGGGACGCCACGGACGCATGGTCGAAGGCTATCACGCCCGCTTCTTGGGCGGCCAGGGCGTTTCCGGCACCGGCGTCAGCGGCGGCTTGCCCGCGCCCCAGGCCAGCAGGTTGTCCACCACAAGCTGCTCCATCGCCCGCCGGGTCGCGACCGTGGCCGAGCCGAGATGCGGGAACAGCACGACGTTGTCCATCGCGATCAGTTCCTTCGGCACGCTCGGGCTCGTTCGCGATAGACGTCGAGCCCGGCCGACATGGATTTTCTTGTTCCTGCAGCGCCTTGATCAGCGCCGGCGTCGTCCACCACCGTGCCGCGCGCCATGTTGATGACGATGCCGTTGGGCCCGAGCGCGTCGAGCACCTGCGGCGTTGATCATGTGCCGGGTCTGCGGCCCGCCCGGCACGATCACCAGCAGGATATCGACGTCGCGCGCCATCGCGATCAGCTCGGGATAGTGGCGGTAGGACACGCCCGGCTGCGGCCGGCGGCTGTGATAGACCACCGGCACCTCGAAGCCATCGAGCCGGCGCGCGATCGCCTGGCCGATGCGGCCCATGCCGACCAGGCCGACGGTGCGGTCGCGCAGCGTCGCCGGCGTCAGCCGGATAGTGCCCGCTTCAGCCATTTGCCGGCGCGCAGGAAGCGCTCGGCCTGCGGAAATTCGCGCACCGTGCAGAGCAGCAGGCCGAGCGCGGTGTCGGCGACCTCCTCGGTCAGCACGCTCGGCGTGTTGGTGACGACGATCGCCGTGCTCGGCCGCCCACTTGACGTCGATGTGGTCGTAGCCGACCGCGAAGGTCGACACGATTTCGAGCTTCGGGCAACCGCGCCATCAGCGCGCCAGTCGATGCGCTCGTTCGGCACGCCAGTCACCGCGATGGCGCGCACGCGCGCGCGCCGACCTCGGCCAGCAGCGCGTCGGCGTCCTTGGCATCGGCCACGACGTGCACGGTTGAAGCGCTGCCTTCAGCCCATCGACGATGACCGGCTTCTTCGGACCCGACCAGCAGCACTTCGGCCTTGTCGGCCATCGCAGTTTCCCGTCGTCCAGTAAGGTCCCGTTGCCAATATAAGACGTGGACGTTCGGCACAAGTTCTCGCTCGTGGCGCGCGCAGACGCGCTTTCCGCGCTCGGCGGCGGCATCGGCCCGACATTGCGGGCGCGCGCGCGGCTGTGCTAGCAAAATCCGGCATCGTGACGGCGGCTCGCGGGAGGACATCGGGAATGGCACAGAACACGCAACGGATCGGCTGGATCGGCATGGGCCGCATGGGCTACCCGATGGCCGAGCGGCTGCTGAAGGCCGGCTACGACGTCTCGATCTGGAATCGCACCCGCTCCAAGGCCGAGCCGCTCGCCAAGTCGGGCGGCAAGATCGTCGACAAGCCGTCCGACCTCGCCGGCATGGACGTGGTGTTCTCGATCGTCGCCGAGGGCAAGGACGTCGAGGAGGTCTATTTCGGCAAGAACGGCGTGCTGAGCGGCAACGGCAAGGCGCCCGGCGTGTTCGTCGACTGCTCGACCATCGCGGTCGAGGAATTGGTCGCCATCCGCAAGCGGCTGAAGGATCGCGGCGCCGACTACATCTGCGCGCCGGTCTCCGGCAACGCCAAGGTGATCAAGGCCGGCAAGCTGTCGTCGGTCTGCTCCGGACCCGAGGCGTCGTTCCGCAAGATCGAGGAGATGATCAAGGTGTTCGCGCCGACGGGCGTCTCCTATGTCGGCGACGGCGAACTCGCGCGCGTCTGCAAGATCGCGCACAACGTCATGCTCGGCGTGGTGATCCAGAACCTGATCGAGATCACGCTGCTGACCAACAAGATGGGCGTGCCGCGCCACGCCTTCCTCGCGTTCCTCAACAACGGCGTGATGGGCTCGATGTTCACCGCCTACAAGTCGCCGGCGCTGGTCAACCTCGACTGGACCACGACGTTCACGCCGGAGCTGCTGCGCAAGGACCTCGACCTCGGCCTCGCGCTTGGCCGCGAGATGGACGTGCCGATGCCGGTGACGGCGGCGACCCGCGAGATCCTGCAGATGCACTTCGGCCACGCCATGCTGCAGAAGAACCCGGAGGAGTATCTTCAGAAGGACTTCGCCACGCTGATGGAGACCATGGCGCTGGCCGCCGGCATGAAGCTAGAGCCCGAGAACAAGCCGGTGCCCGACCGGGCTGGAGAGCTGACCCGGCGTGCGACAACGCCGCGCCAATGGTGCGGCATTTCATTTCGGGTCGTCGCAATTGCCACACCCGGCGCGCCGCATTACAAAGGGGCGCCGCGTGCCATTTCCTGGGGAGCCCGCCATGTACCGCAACGCGTTCGCGCTTGCTTGCCTTGTTCTCGCCGCCGGACTTCCGACGGGTGGCGCATCGGCCCAGGCCCCCGAGGGGCGGCTGAAATCGATCCTCGCCAGCAAGACCGTCAAGATCGCCTACCGGGCCGACGCGACCCCGTTCTCGTTCCTCAACAACCAGCAGCAGCCGGTCGGATATACCATCGACATCTGCAAGTCGGTCGTCGCCTCTCTGGAGCGCCAGTTCAAGGCACAGGGTCTCAAAATCCAGTGGGTGCCGGTGACCGCGCAGACTCGCTTCGAGACGGTTGCCAGCGGCAAGGCGGACCTGGAGTGCGGCTCCAGCACCGTGACGCTCAGCCGCATGAAGGTCGTCGATTTTTCGAACTTCGTGTTCGTGGAGACGACCAGCGTCATGGTGAAGGCTTCGACCGGAGCCAACAGCTTCGGCGACCTCGCCGGCAAGAAAATCGCGGTCATCGCCGGGACCACCAACGCCCGCGCGGTCGCGGCCCGCAGTCAGCAGCTTCGCATCGACATCCCGCTCGTCGAGGTGAAGAGTCGCGAGGAGGCTATCGCCGCCATGGAAAGCGGCAATGCCGACGCGTTCGCCAGCGACACGCTGATGCTGGTGGGCACGCCGTTCAAAGACCCCGCCTCGGTCAAGCTGCTCCCTGACGATCTGTCGGTCGAGCCTTACGGCATCGCGCTGCCGCGCGGCGACTGGGCGCTGCGTCTTGCGGTCAACACGGCGCTGGCGGAGATTTTCCGCAGCGGCGAGGTCGCCATCATCTTCACCAACTGGTTCGCCCCGCTCGGGATGAAGCCCGGCATCGTGCTCCGAACCATGTTCACGCTCGGCGCGCTTCCGGAGTAACGCCGAACTGGCGAAAAAGTCCGCTGCAATCAGCGCGGCGGCAGCCGGATCATGTCGTCGAGTTGGGCTTTGCTCAGCGGTGCCGGCAGGAACTTGTGCTGCACCGCGTCTGCCATCATGGCGTCAAAGCCGGACAGGCGATACGGATCGAGCATGTCCTTGAGGTAGAAATCCGACCGCAGTTTCTGCGTGAACTTGGGCGGCGTGCCGGACAGCGCCTGATAATATTCGAACACCTTCGGATCGTCGCTGTACATCCACTCCACCGCCTCGGCGAAAGCCTTCACGAAGCGCGCGTAGAGCGCCGGATTCTGTGCAAGTTTGCCGGCATTCACGACCATCAGACGCACCGATTGGTCCCGTGTTTCCGGCACGTCGCTGGCGCGGCCAATGATCCGGATGCGCCCATCCTCAAGCTGCTGCAGTCCGATCGGCGGAACTGCAAAGCCGATGTCGATCTGGCCCGACATGACTTGAGTCAGCGTCGAAGGCATGCCGCCGGTCGGCGTCGGCTTGGCCTTGCTGTCGGATCGCTTGAGCATCGCCAGCGCGAAAATGTGGCTGGAGGCTCCCTGCGTCGAATAGCCGATGGTGGTCGAGGCGGTCGCGTCGGCCAGACTCTTGATCGGCGATTCGGTCCGAACGTACCAATAGAGATCGTTGGTGCCGGTGGTGCTTGAGCCGATCACGCGCACGGGCGCGCCCTTGGCGAAGGCCGCCATCACCGCGGACGCGCCGATCCCAAGTCCGATGTCGACCGATCCCGAGATCACCACCTGAATCGTCTCGCCGGTGCCTTGTGTGTACACTTTCTCGAGCGTGAAGCCGTGCTTGGCGAAGATGCCGGCCCGCTCGCCGAGGTCGGGCGCTGCGTTCTCCCAGTTGCCGCGCATCGGGATCGCTAGCTTGACCGTGTCGTCGGCCCAAGATTCCGAGCCGATCAGCACAAGCGCAGCGGCGAGCGCCACCACCAGCCTGTCGAAATCTATCATGATCCGTGCCCCAACCGATCCGTCGGACGCAGCATTCGGCCGCTTTTGCCTCTTGCCGCTGCCGCAGAATACTGCAGATTAGCGCGGGATTGAAATCCCGCGAGTTTATCCGGATTGCCAATAATCATCTGCAAAGGAGACGCCATGCGTAACAAGCCAAGTCTCACTCTCTCCGACGCGCAAAAGATGATGGCCGCCTGCAAGGCCGAAGCGCAGAAGAACAAATGGAACGTGACCATCGCCATCGTCGACGACAGCGGCGCTGCGCATCCTGCTCGAGCGCCTCGACGGCACCGGCGCGATCGCCGCCGAGGTCGCGATGGGCAAGGCGCGCACCTCGGCGCTCACCAAGCGGCCGACCAAGTTCTTCGAGGACCGCGTCAAGGAGCGGCCGGCGTTCGTGACCTTCCCGACGCCGCGGCGTGCATGTTCCAGGGCGGCCTGCCGCTGATGCACCAGGGCGAGTGCGTCGGCGCGATCGGCGTATCCGGCGTGCAGTCGCACGAGGACGAGCAGGTCGCCAAGGCCGGCGTCGACGCGCTGGGCTAGCAGGCGCACTGACATCCGGGTCGCCCGGCGGGAAGCGGCGACCCGGACGCCGCGCTTAGCACCCGCGACGCTCTTCTGCACCTGCGGCGGGAACAGCTCCTCCGGCGTCATCCGGCGGTGAAACACGCCCTGCTCGTAGCCGTATTGCAGGAAGGCGTCGAGCGTCGTGCGGTTGGCGTCGACGCCGTAGGGCATCAGGTCCTTGCCGACCACGTCCTGCATGCGGCGCGCGAATTCATAGCCCCACGGCAGCGGCAGCGTCGAGCTGGTGTTGTTGAGCGCGCGCTCGACGCTTCGCCGGCGCGCCTCGTCGAACGCCTTGAACAGGTTCACCGCGACCCACGGATTGCGCTCGACGATCTCGCGCCGGAACGCCACGCGCGTGCATGATCGGATAGATGCCGGTTTCCTTGACGTATTTCAGCTCGATCTCGAGATAGTCCGGAAACAGCCGAGTCACGTTCGGATGGCCGTGCTCGAAGCAGGCCGGCGGATGCGCCGACAGCGCGGCGTCGATCTCGCCCGACACCAGCATGCCGCTCAGGCTCTTGTCCGGCGTCGGCGTGTACGTCGATGCCCGGCGGCAGATTGAGCTTCACCTTCTCCAGCCGCCCGGGCTGATCGACGCCGGCCTGGATCCATTGGATCGAGGCGAGATCGATGCCGTACTGGTGCTGCAGCAGCCCGCGCGAATAGACCGCCGCGGTCTGCGCCCATTCCGGGATGCCGATCCGCTTGCCGGCGAGGTCGGCCGGCGACTTCACCGGCCCGTCGCGGCGGATGTAGATCGAGGAATGCCGCGGCACGCGCGACGGAAACACCGGAATGGCGACCAGCGGCGAGTTGCCCTGCGACACCAGCGAGCAGTACTTGCCCATCGAGACTTCGGACACGTCGAAGTCGCGATAGTTGAACTGGCGGAAGAAGATTTCCTCGATCTGCAGATTGAGGCAGGTGAGGTCGACGCCCTCCACCGGCACGCGGCCGTTCACCAGATCGGTGACGTGGTCGTAGTGGCTGATCGCGAGCGTCAGGGAGATCGGTCACGGGTCAGTCCTCCTTTACGGGCGGTGCGTCTCCCTCCCCGAGCGGCGGAGCGGTGAGGCGAAGCGGGCACTGGCCCTTCAGATCGCGCCGGTCGCGGTCGGGCCGCCCTGCGGGCGGTGGCGCTTGACCGCGTCGGGATTGGTCGAATCGACGCCCATGTAGACGCCGCGCTCCCAGGTGCGCTTGAGCGGGTCGCGACACCTTGAGCGTCATCTTGCCGATGTTCTGGATTTCGATGTCGACGGTCTCGCCGTCCTGCAGGAAGCCCAGCCCCTCGTGGTTGGTGCCGCAGGCGATCAGGTCGCCGGAGTTCATGGTCATCACCGTGGTGGCGAACTCGACCAGTTCCGGCACGCGGTGCTCCATGTCGTCGGTGTTGTAGTTGTGGCGAAGCTGGCCGTCGTTCCAGAACCGCACGATCAGGTCGTTCGGGTCCTTGACCTCGTCGGCGGTGGCGATGCAGGGGCCGATCGGCGCGAAGGTGTCGAACGACTTGCCGAGCCAGCTCGTCAGCGGCGTCGCCGGCCAGGTGCGGCGGCCCTGCTCGCGCGCCGAGACGTCGATCAGGCAGGTGTAGCCGAACACCGCGCTCTTCCAGTCCTTGGCCTTCACCATCTTGGCCGGGCCCTTGATCACCAGCGCAAGCTCGGCCTCGTGCATGAAGGCCCAGGGCACGGTGTATTCCGGCAGCACGATGGTGTCGCCCGGGCCGATCACGGCGTCCGGGTTCTTCATGAACATGTTGAGCGGGCGCGGCTCGCGCTGGGCGTGCTCCCAGTAGTTGGCGATGCAGGCGAGGATCTTGCCGGGCCGCGGCAGCGGCGGCTTGAGCTGCACCTGCGCGAGCGGCACGCGCCTTGCCCTCGGCCGCAAGCTTCTCCAGCGCCGGCCGCAGCCGGTCGAAGTCGTCGATGATGCCCTGCATCGTGAGTTGCGGCGTGTAGCTCTTCTTCACCGCGCTCGGAAATGTCGACGATGCCGCGCTCGGTCATCAGACCCGGCAGAATTTCGCCGTTCGGAGCCGTTTGAAACAGTACAAGCTTCACGCGTTCCTCCCCTGTTTTGGGCGGCAATACAGCACATCCCCCGGCACCCGACCAGCCGCCGCGCGCCGCGCATGATCCCGCGCGCGGCGCATATCAGCCCGCGCCGGATGTGCGGCTGCGCCAGTCGCGCGAAATTGCCTCGCCGACGCCGCCTGCGATATCTTGGCGCCAGACGGCGCCGGATGGGAGAGACCGACGCCGAGAGCACCAAGACAAACCCAAGGACAGTGACGACCATGGCTGTGATCAAGGTAACCGACATCGCCTATACGCGCCTGCGCGCGCCCGACCTCGACCTGATGCAGGAGTTCCTGGACAACTTCGGGCTGGTCCAGAGCGCCAAGACCAACAACGCGATCTACAATCGCGCCACCGACCCGGTGCACCACGTCCACATCATCGAGAAGGGCGACCCGAAGTTCGTCGGCATCGCCTATCACGCCGCCAGCGAGGACGATCTCAAGACGCTGGCCAAGGCGCCCGGCGCATCGGGCATCGAGAACCTGGACGAGCCGGGCGGCGGCAAGCGCGTCCGCCTGACCGAGCCGAACGGCTACCAGATCGAGGTGGTGTGGGGCATGGACAAGGTCGCCGGAGATTCCGGCGCCGCGCCAGGTGCTCAACTCCGGCTACGCCCCGCTCGCCCGCCGCCGGCGACCTGATGCGGCTGCCGAAAGGCCCGTCGCGGGTCAAGCGCATCGCCCACGCCGTGCTGGGCACGCCGAAGGTGAAGGAGACCGTGAACTGGTTCCGTCATCATCTCGGCTTCATCTGCTCGGACGACGTCTATGCCGGCAAGAAGGACAATCTGATCGGCTCGTTCAACCGCTGCGACCGCGGCGACACCTTCGTCGATCATCACGTGTTCTTCGCGATCAACCACGACACGCCGGCCTGAACCACATCTCGTTCGAGGTGCAGGACATGGACGACGTGTTCATGGGCCACCAGCACATGCGCGACAGCTCGGCAAGTACGAGCACATGTGGGGCATCGGCCGCCACCTGCTCGGCAGCCAGGTCTACGACTACTGGGCCGATCCGTGGCGCCGCGTGCACGAGCATTGGGCCGACAGCGACCGGCTCAACATCAAGAACGGCTCGAACCTGCTCTCGGCCGAGGAAGCCCTGGTCTCGCAATGGGGCGACCCGCCGCCGCAGAAGTTCATCGAGCACGTCAGCGCCTAAGCGCATCAACGCATCGACTACCGTGTCCCGGGCGCGGCGCAGCGTTCAGCGCTGCGCCGCAGATCCGGAACCGCGGTGGAGAAAGGCAAAACCCCGGCATACCTGCCGGGGTTCTGTTGCCGATGCGGTCAGTCGCGATCCGGGTCACCGTAGGGGCGATCCGGGTACGGCCCGTAGCCGTAGCGCGGACCGATATTGCCGAGCCGCGCGGCTCATCGGCGCCGCTGTAACAGCCGTTGCCGCAGGCATAGGCGTCGTAGCCGAACGCGAAACACCGGGTTGACGCGCTGCGTCGTAGCATGCGCCCTCGCGTTGGAGCGCTGACGCTGCCAGGCTCGGCGCCACGGTCGCGACCGACATCACGGCGACGGTCGTCAAAACGAGAAGCTTTCTCATCATCATTGCCTTTTGTTTGCGGTGGGTTTCACCCTCGCGCGTGCGGTCCTTCCCGTATTGTTATTGCTTGCGCACGATGTGGTTCGATTCGGCAGTTGCCGCAACGCGCGATCAAGCTTACGTGATCATCGCAGCGTGCATTGCTGCGTCGGCAATGCACGAGAACATACGCAATATTGCCGGAATGTTGCGACCGCTGCCCTGACGCGGCGACAATTCAGCCCCACACCTGCCGCGCGGTCTCGACCACGATTTCGAGCTTGCGCTTCTGGTCGTCGGCGCTGATCAGGTTGCCGACCACGTCGGAGGCAAAGCCGCATTGCGGGCTGATCGCGAGCTGATCGAGCGGCAGGACCTTCGCCGCCTCGTCGATGCGGCGCTTGAGCGCGTCGACGCTCTCCATCTCCGGCACCTTGGTGCTGACGAGCCCCAGCACCGCGACCTTGCCCTTCGGCAGGAAGCGCAGCGGCGCGAAGCTAGCCGGCGCGCGGGCTGTCGTATTCCAGCAGGAACCGGTCGTGCGGCAGTTCGGTGAACAGCCGCTCGGCGATGGCGTCGTAGCTGCCCTCGCGGTGCCACATGCTGCGCTGGTTGCCGCGGCAGAGATGGATGCCGAAGGTCACGCCGGGAAAGTCCGCGATCACCGCGGCATCGGCCTTGAGCGAGCGCGCGAAATTCTCCGCCGGGTCCTCGCCGCGGTCGCGCATCTGCTTGAGCGACGGCTCGTCGACATAGGCGGTGTAGCCCGGCGCGTCGATGTGGACGTAGCGGCAGCCGGCATCGACCACGCTCTTGATGATCTCGCGCTCGATCGCCACCACGTCGGCCATGAACGCGTCCATGTCCTCGTAGACCGCCTTCGAGTTCTGATGGTCGAAGCGCTGGCCGATGCGATCGGGACCGATCAGCGACACCTTGGCGGGCGTCTTCGCCACGCCCGCGACGAACTGGTATTCCTCGAGCGGCACGTTGCGCGCGAGCTTGAGCCGCGACGTCACCGGCCGGCGATGCGAGATCGCCGTGCCCTTCTCGTGCAGCGGCACCTCCCAGCGCCGCAGCGCGGTGCCGCCTTCGACCCGCCGCGTGTAGGCCTGCAGCGTGCTGGCGCTGGCGTCGTAGCCCTCGACCGCGGCGCCGAAGCTGTCCTGGAAGTTGAGCCGCCGCATCTCGCCGTCGCTGATGACGTCGAGGCCGACGCCCTCCTGCAAGCGCACCGCGTCGCGCACCGCCTCGTCCTCGATCGCGCGCAGCGCCGCGGCGTCGATCTTGCCCTCGTCGAAGCGCTTGCGCGCCTCGATCACGGCGGCCGGCCGCAGCAGGCTGCCGACCACGTCGGTGCGGATCGTTCGCAGGTCGCTCATCGATTGCCCCTTTCGCTGATTGCTCGATCGCGACTGCATGCTGCGCTACAATTGCGTCGGATCGAGGATCACCTTGCCGATGCCGCCGCGGCTCTCCACCAGCTCGTGCGCCGCGACCGCCTGCGACAGCGGCAGACGCGGTCGATCAGCGCCTTGAAGCGTGCCCTCGGCCGCCATCTTCAGGCTGATGGCGCGCGCCCTCCGGCGTCTCGCCGGTGCGCGCCCATCACGCGTGAGGTGGTTCAGATAGAGCCGGTTGACGTCGAGCGGCACGATGCCGCCGCCGTGGCCGCCGGCGGTGACGAGCCGGCCGCGCCGCGCCAGCGCGGCGAACGCCTTCGGGAACAGTCTCGGGATCGCCGATGTTCTCGAACACCACGTTGACGCCCTTGCCCTCGGTGATGCGCATCGCCTCGATGGTGAGGTCCTGCGCGCGATAGTTCACGCCGGCGTCGGCGCCGAGATCGAGCCCGACCTTGACCCGCTCGTCGCTGCCGGCCGCCGCGATCACCTTGGCGCCGAGATACTTCGCGACCTGCACGCCGGCGCTGCCGAGCCCGCCGGCCGCGCCCATCACCAGCACCCACTCGCCGGGCTGCACCTTGGCGTGGTCCTGCAGCAGGTGAACGCGGTCGGCGCGTGGCGCGTCACCACCGTGGCGGTCGGGAAATCGACGCGCGTCCGGCACGATCGTGGTGTTGTCGGCGTCGCGCCGTGACGTATTCGGCATAGCCGCCCCAGGCGTGCACGCCGAGCAGGCGGATCGCGTCGGCGCCGCTGTTGTCGGCGCCGGCGACGCGCAAGCGCGACCGTGACGCGGTCGCCGACCTTGCGCTCGGTGACGCCCGGCCCGAGCTTGACGATGACGCCGGACGGATCGACGCCCGGCACCAGCGGCAGCGTCACCGGCCGCGCGTACTTGCCGGCGCGCACCATGGTGTCGAGCGTGCGGTTGACCGAGACGGCATGGACCTTGATCAGCACCTCGCCCGGCCCGGGCTCGGGCGTCGGAACCTCTTCGAGCTTCATCACGCCCGGCGGGCCGAACTCACGAATGACGATGGCTTTCAACGCTTCCTCCAGAATGCTTCGGCGGCGATAAAGCGGCAGCCTGCGCCCGCGGTCAAGCGGTGCGCGTCATTTGGCTTGATCTTCGGGCTGCAGGTTCGCGGCCTTCAGGACGCGCTGCATCAGCGCGGAGTCCTCGCGGATGAACTTCGCCAGGGCCTCCGGCGTGCCGAGCGCAACCGTGTCCGGATAGGTCGCGAGGTTGTGCAGCCGCTGAACGACATCGGGCCGTTCGAGCACCCGCCGCATGTCGGCATTGATTTTTGCGATGATTGGCGCTGGCGTACCCTTGGGCGCCATGACCGCAACCCAGCCAGAGATCGCATAACCGGGCACGGTCTCGCCGATCGCTGGGATATCCTCGTACCCCAGGATGCGCTTGGCAGCGGTGACACCGAGCATCCGCAGCCCGCCGTTCTCACGCTGCGGGATGAGCTGCGCGCCGCCGACGATCACGTCGACGGTGCCGGAAACGGTGTCCTGGATGGCGCGCGGATAGCCGACATAGGGCACGTTGACCATGTCGACGCCGGTTTCGCGCATGAAATACTCCGCGGCAAGATGCGGGATGCTGCGAGCAGACGATGTCGCGAACGACAGCTTGCCGGGCTGCCTCTTGGCGAGCGCAATTAACTCGGCCGTGCTTGCAACCGGCAGCTTGGCCGACACTGCGAGCACCAGCGGTGAATAGCTCGCAAACAGCACCGGGTCGAAGTCGCGCTCCACATCATACGGGATCGACTTGAAGGCATGCGGCGCCAGCACGAGCGGAGCGCCCTGTGCAAACAGCAGCGAATAGCCATCCGCCGCCTGCTGTGCGACATGGGCGGTGCCGGCAACGCCGCCGGCGCCGGGCTTGTTCTCGACAATGACCTGCTGGCCCCAGAGCTCGGACAGGTGCTGCGCCATTAGCCGCGCCTGGAAGTCGGCGACCGTCCCAAGCCCACCCGGAATGACCAGCCGGACAAAGCGGGTCGGCCAGGACTGCGACTGCGATTGCGGCTGCGCGTGCGCTGCAACCACGGGCGCGAGCGATGCCACAACGAACGCCGCGACGACGACGATCAGGCGCTGGACACTCATCACGCGGCTTTCACACCGGCAAAGCGCGGGAACAGCCGCAGCGCCGCGCCGCTTTCGATTGCCACAAGGTCGGGAGTGGCGAGACCGTGAGCCCGCAACGGCTCGAGCGAATAGGGAATCGAAGCCATGAACGGAAAGTCGGTACCGAACATCACCTGCGTCGGCGGCACGAACCGCAGCAGCGCGGCAAGCGTGACCGGGTTGGTGGAGGTTGCGACATCGAAATAGAGGCCCTTCATTTCCGAGAGCGATCCCACCACCGGCTTGGAATCGATGCGGCGATCGCGGTCCGCCATGCGCGAAACGCGCTCTGCCAGCGGTGGCATCGCTCCGCCGGCGTGCGGAAAGATGAAACGCACATCCGGCCAGCGCCGCAGCGCGCCATTGTAGACCAGGCTCGCGATCGCGCGCGCGGTGTCGAACAGATACTCCAGGGCGCTTTCGCCGATCCCCGGCTGCATGGCCTCGCAAGCCTCCGGCAGGATCGGGTGGACATAGACGATGGCCTTGCGGCGGTTCAGCTCATCGAACACCGGGGCAAACGAAGGATCGCCCGGCCAGACCCGGCCGTAGTTGCTCATCAGGCCGACGCCGCAGGCGCCGAGCGTCTCGAAGGCGTAGCGGACTTCCGCAAGCGTGCCGTCGATATCGGGCATCGGCAGGGTCGCGAAGAACCCAAATCGACCGGGATGGTCCCGCTCCATGCCTGCCGCAAACTCGTTGCACTCGCGGGCAAGGCGCCGGGCACGCGCCACGTCGCCAAACCACACCCCCGGCGTCGAGATCGATGTGATGGCGACCGCGATGCCGGCACGGTCCATCGCCTCGATCGAGGCCGCAGGCGTCCAGCGCAGCACCTGCACAGCGTTCGCCGGATTGCGCGAGGAAAGGTCCGCGCCGACCACGCCGGCATAGGAGGGCGGAATGATGTGATGATGAACGTCGATCAGCATGCCGGAAGCCTATCATGGACGACGGGGCCGGCAATTCGCCGGCCGGCCGTGCGTAGGCGGGGAACAGAAAAAGGGCGATAATGCGATCGGAGGGATGTTCATGATCGGTCGATCGATGGTCCGAGGGCTCCGCGGCACGGCGCTGCTTGCGGCCGTGCTGGCGATGTCATGGCCGTGCCAGGTTGCGGCCGAGGAGTTTTACGCCGGCAAGCAGATCACGTTCATCGTCGGCGCGGGCGTCGGCGGCGGCTACGACATGCAGGCGCGCGTCACCGCCCGCCACCTCGGCAAGCACATCCCCGGCAAACCCTCTGTGCTGGTCCAGAACATGCCGGCACGGATCGCCGCCGGCAACCACATGTTCAGCGCAGCGCCCAAGGACGGCACCGCGATCGCGCTGCTGCAGCGCGGCGTGCTGCTCGCCAAGCTGATCTATCCGTCGGGCGTGCGCTTCGAGATCGAGAAATTCAACTGGCTCGGCAGCCTGAACAGCGAGACCGCGGTGACGCTCGCCTGGCACACCGCCCCGCACAAAACCGCGAAGGATTTGTTCGAACAGGAGCTGGTCGTCGGCGGCATCACCGGTGTCGATCCGGAAGTCACGCCCAAGCTCTACAATTCGCTGATCGGCACCCGCTTCAAGGTCGTCAGCGGCTACAACAGTACGGCACAGATCGCACTCGCGATCGAGCGCGGCGAGGTGCACGGCATCGGCGACTGGTCGTGGTCGAGCATCAAGGCGGTGCGGCCGAACTGGATCGCGGACAAGCAGGTCACGCTGCTGATGCAGGGCGCATTGCAGAAAGACCCCGAGCTTGGCGCGCTGCCGTCGGCGCTCGACTTCGTCAAGAACGACGCCGACCGCAAGGTTCTGGAACTACACTTCACCCAGAAGACCGCGGCGCGGCCACTGGTCGCGCCACCCGAAGTGCCGGCCGACCGGATCGCGATCCTGCGTAAAGCGTTCGCCGACCTCGCCAAGGACCCCGAGTTCCTGGCCGAGGCCGATAAGGCCAAGCTCGAAATCGGCTTCGTACCCAGCGACGAGATCGACAAGGTCGTCAAGCTAATCGCCTCGACGCCCGACGATATCGCTGCGCGCTACGCCAAAGCATTCGCGCCTGAGGCGAAATGAGGCCAACCGGGCCGGCCGGGACCGACCGAATTGTCTAATCTAGGCGCGCATGTTGGACGGCAATCCAAGTTGTGAGTGCGCGCGAAGGCAGCTGAATACCACCCTTCCGAGCAAAGCGCTGCCGAAAACGCGCCGCGCACCTGCTCGCGCTTCATAACGCGGTCAAAAACGTTCCCACCAAGCCTTTGCTTCCGAGCTGACGCGCAATCTGTTACGTTAGTTGACGACCGGGGGGTCACCCTCACCCCCGGTCACGGGGGGCAACGGGATGGTGCGGCGGCGTTTTTGTTTATTGCTGGTGAAGCCGTCGCATTACGACGATGAGGGCTACGTCATCCAATGGTTCCGTTCGGCGATCCCGTCGAATTCGCTCGCCGCGCTTAGCGGCATCGCTCGGGAATCCGCCGACCGCAGGGTGCTCGGCGATGACGTGGACATCGAGGTCCGCGCCTACGACGAGACCAACACTCATATCCATCCCGGCAAGCTTGAGAGGCTAATTCGTGCCGCCGGCTCGGGCATGGTCATGCTGGTCGGGGTGCAATCCAATCAGATGCCGCGCTCGCTTGATCTCGCGCGCGAACTGCGGCGACGCAACCTACAGGTCGCGATCGGCGGCTTTCACGTCTCGGGCGTGATCTCGATGCTCGGCGGCGAAGATGTCGCGCTGGCGGAAGCGCAGGCGCTCGGCGTCTCGGTGTTCGCAGGCGAGGCCGAAGGCCGCTTTGACGATGTGCTGCGCGATGCCTTCGCCGGGCAGCTCAAGCCGCTCTACAATTTCATGGATGATCTGCCGGGCATCGAGGGCGCGCCGCTGCCGCTGCTCAAACGCGAACGCGTCAAGCGCACGTGGGGCGCGGTGACCAGTTTCGATGCCGGCCGCGGCTGTCCCTACCAGTGCTCGTTCTGCACCATCATCAACGTGCAGGGCCGCAAGTCGCGTCGCCGTTCGCCAGACGACGTTGAGGAGATCGTACGCGCCAACATGGCGCAGGGTCTGCGCAGCTTCTTCATCACCGACGACAATTTCGCCCGCAATAAGGACTGGGAGCCGATTCTTGATCGCCTGATCCAGCTCCGCGAGGTCGGAGGCCTGCGGTTCGGGCTGATCATCCAGGTTGACACGCTCTGTCATCGCCTGCCGAACTTCATCGACAAGTGCCGCCGTGCCGGCGTCCGGCGAGTGTTCATCGGGCTTGAAAACATCAACCCGGAAAACCTCGCATCCGCCAAGAAGAAGCAGAACAAGATCACCGAGTACCGCAAGATGCTGCTGGCCTGGAAGCAGGCCGGCGTCATCACCTATGCCGGCTATATCATTGGCTTCCCGGGCGACACCGCAGCGTCGGTGCTGCACGATGTCGAGGTAATCAAAAAGGAACTGCCGGTCGACCTGCTGGAGTTCTTCTACCTCACGCCGCTTCCGGGCTCAGAGGACCATCAGAAGCTATTCCGCGCCGGCATTCCGATGGACGCCGATCTCAACAAGTACGACCTCTATCACATCACGACCGCCCACCCGCGTATGGCGCGTGAGGAATGGGAACACGCCTACCGGATGGCGTGGAAGAACTACTATAGCTACGAACACGTGGAGACGATCCTGCGTCGCGCCTTCGCGACCAAGGTCAATGTCGGCAACGCCATGTTCCTGATTGCGTGGTTCATGGGATGCATCCACATCGAGGACATCCATCCGCTCGAAGGCGGCTTCCTCCGGATGAAGCATCGCCGCGGCCGCAGGCCGACGCTGCCGATCGAGCCGTTCTGGTCGTTCTATCCAAGGTATTGGCTGGAGACGCTCTCCAAACAATGGCGATGGGCCTCGCTCTATCGTGCGGCTGCGGGCGATCTACCTACGCCGCAAGCGCGAACCAGACCGCGGCGAATACATGGACCTTGCGCTCACGCCGATCGGCGACGAGGAAACGACGACGCGCGAATTGTTCCGCAACGTGGCGGCGCAGGCCTATGTCAGCCAGGAGCGGCGCTTGCGGGCCGCGCAGGACGGCCGGGCGGGCCTTGTTCCGGAGCCCGCGGAGCCGTCCTAGTTCAGCTCCCGAACCGCAGCAGCGTTCAATTCCGGTTGCGCTTGCCGACAAAGCCGCTGCCGTGGCCTGCCGCGTGCGCGGCCCAGCCGCCGGCGACACGGCCGCTGAAGATCGACGGCCCCAGCATGGTGCCTTCAAGACCGGCACGGCCGTTGATGTGTCCGCCGGCCATGCCGGCGACCTCGCCCGCGGCATAGAGCCCGGCGATCGGCTCGAAGCGCTTGTCCAGTACTCGGCACTGCAGGTCGGTCTTGACGCCGCCGAAGTTCTTGCGCGCCACCGGAAAGATCTGAACGGCGTAGTAGGGCGGCGTATCGAACGCTTTTGATAGCTTGAGCGGCTTGCCGAACTCCGGCTCGGTCGCGAGACGCTGCTCGCAGGCCTTGTTGTAGCGCTCAACGGTGGCGAGGAACGCAGCCTCGTCGACCTCCATCTTCCGTGCGAGCTCAGCGAGCGTGTCGGCCTTGCGGATGAACGGCGAGTTGTCGAGCAGCTCCACCACCTTGGCCCGCACCACTTTGTCGCCATCGCGGTAGTACGGATCGGCGATCTCCATATTCGCCGTCATCGGCGTATCGATGATGGCCCAGGCGTGGCGCGGGTTCTGCGCCATCAGCGCAGGGCTTGCGGAATTGCCGCCCGACAGCACCTCGTTGTGAAAGCGGCGGCCCTGCTGGTTGACCCAGATGTTGCCCGGCACCAGACGGAACACGAGGCCGCGGCGTTGCGCCGGATCGCGGTAATCAGGCGTGCCGTAGACGTAGAACCAGATGTGGTCCATGTGCGTGAGGTAGCCGCCGACCTCCCGGACCATCTTGTGTCCGGACCCGGTCGAGCCACGCCCCGATCCTTCGAGCACCTTGTGATTGCCGAGCGACGGATAATACTCGAGCACCATATCGAGGTTCGAATTGAAGCCACCGGTCGTCACCACGACGGCCTTGCTCTTGACCGCCACCGGCTCGCCGCTCACAACGTTTCGGCCCTCCACGCCGGTGACGCGACCGTCCTCGACCGTCAGGTTCGTGATCTCCGTCTCGGGCACGATCTCACCGCCCTTGTTGCGGAAGCCTTCGATCAGCTGCGTCATCAGGCCGAGGCCGTTGCGGTCCGCCCGCGTCCAGCGGATCACCGAATTGCCTTCCTGAACCTTCATGTCGGCCCACTTCACGCCAAACCCTTCAGCCCAGTAATAGAGGTCGTGGAGCGTGTGATCGATGTAGTAGCGGGCCCAGACTTGATCGACCGACGGTCCGCCCCACGTGATCCAGTCCTTGAAGGCGAGATCCGGTGTGTCATGGATACCGTTCGCCTCCTGCAACGGGGAACCTACGATCAGGCAGCCGCCGCCGGAGATGATCGCCGCCCCGCCGAGCTCTGAGCATTTCTCAAAGGCGATTGCGCGCGCTCCGGCGTCGCGGGCCTCAATGCCCGCCGCCACACCGGCACCACCCGCGCCGACAATCGCGACGTCGGTCTCATACTGCTTCACCGCTGCCATGAAAACGCTCCCCATTGCGGCCGCAATGATAGGCGGCGGGAGCCTGCCTGACGAGTAGGGCGCTGCGCCGCCTGATGGTGTGTCCTCTGGCATTCGTGCACACGCCACACCACGTTGTGGGAGCCGTCTCTCGCAACGCGCGGGCCCCGTCCCTCGCGAAACCTTGAGCGCGGGAACGCGATTGGGCCCTGGACGGTTTGCGCCACGGGGGCTGCGACTTGGGGGCATTGGGAGAACAACGATGCGTATCTCACTCCGTGGAACTCTCTTGACCGCTGCGCTTGGAGCGGCGCTCGCGATCGCGGGACCGGCGGCCGCGCAACGTGGCGGGGGCGGCGGCCATGCCGGCGGCAGCGGTGGAGCTCACTTCGGCGGCGGCGGCGCGCCGCGGGCGATGGGCGGCGGAATGGCCATGCGGGGACAAGGCGGCGGGGCGTTCGTCAATCGTGGCGGTGTTGTGTATAACCGTGGCCCCGGGGCGGCGAACCGCAACTGGTCAGGCCGGGGCTGGGACGGCCGGTACGCCGGCAACGGCAGGTACCAGAACCGCCGCTACATCTACGGCCTCGGCGCCGGGGTCGCGGCCGGGGCATATGCCGCCTATCCGTACTACTACGGCCAGGACCCGTACTACTACGATGATGGCGTCTACGACAACGACACCTATGCGGACGACAACGACGCCTACGCGACCGACACGGGCGACACGGTTGCCTCCTGCGCTCAGCGATTCCAGTCTTACGATATCAACAGCCAGACCTATCTGGGCTACGACGGTCTGCGGCATCCCTGCCCGTAATCCGTCATCCGCATGAGCCAAGACGTCGATCGGTCCTCTGGAGCGATCCGGAGGACGGCCACATACGCGGATTGCACTTGACCGAGCGTACTATCTCTTACGCTTGGCTGCGCGCGCCTTGATGTCCGGGATGAGCTTCTCGGCGTTGAGCCCGTGCACCAGCGCGCGGGCGTTGGGATCGAGCACTTCGACCGCCTCGACGTAGTCCCTGCACCTCGTCGGGATCGCGGATCGCCTGCGGATAGTCGGTCGCGAACACGCACTGCGACAGCGCAAGCTCCTGCAGGCCGAACTTGACCCAGTCGGCGCCGAGCGGCCCGCACGGATCGGGCCCGGCCCAGCCGGCGCAATCGTAGAACAGCCGGTTGTTGAGATAGTGATCGACCGGCAGCTTCGGCTGGCGGTTGTGGCGCGGGATCTGCGAGGTGCCCCATTTGGTGCGCTGCTGGAAGCCGTTGTAGCGGCCGCGATAGCGGCCGATGCCGCCGGAGAAATGCGAGAACTGGATCTTCAGGTCCGGCAGTTCGTCGAGCAGGCCGGAGTTGATGATGCGGATGGTCGCGATCATCAGCGAGAACTCCCAGCCGAACATGCGGCCGAGATCGTCGGCATCCATCCGGTTCCAGTTGATGACCGCGGCGAGCGGATGGATGAACACGTAGAGCCCGAGATCGCAGCACGCCTTCCAGAACGGCCGCAGCGCCTCGGCGTCGAGCGCCTGGTCCTGCATCTCGGAGGCGATCACCACGCCGGGAAAGCCGAGATCGACCGCGCAGCGCTTAAGCTCGGCGCGGGCCTCGTCGGGCTTCAGCGCCGGCACATGCGCAAGCCCGATGAAGCGGCCGGGGAAGTCCCGCTCGGCCTGCGCCATGCGATCGTTGATGGCGCGGCAGATCGCCAGGTCGGGCTGGTCGAAGCCGACGCCGCAGGTCAGCACGCCCATGTCGATGCCGGCGTGATCCATCATCGTGACGTGTGCGGACAGGTCGGCGAGCAGCGGGTTGAGCAGATAGTTGGGGTTGCCGCGCGCGTCCACCTGGGCCGTCAGCGACTTCGGGATCGCCCTTGAGCATCTCGGGCGGCGTGTAGTGCTGCTGGAAATCGATGATCATCGCGTGCCTTCAATCTCTCCGCCCGCAGGGTTAGCAAGACGTGGATGCCCGGCGCGAGGCCGGGCAGGATGCGCATAATGACCAACCCCCGACATCTTGTCACGGCCGCCGCCGTGGACACGACGGCAGCCGGCGTGCTGGAATTTCAGAAACAAGGATGACGATCCGCACGGGCGTACCGACGCGCACCTCGTCGGTATGCTGGAGTGGGTTGCACGCCGAGGCGGAAGCCGCTGCGAAATGCAAGGGGAGGTATCGATGCTCAAGCCGGTGTTTGCAGGCATCGCCCTGCTTGGTGTGCTGGCCGGCAACGCTTCGGCGCAGTCCGATTATCCCAACCGGCCGGTCAAGATCGTCGTGCCGGTCGCGGCCGGCGGCGGCGTCGACACGATCGCGCGACTCTATGCGGCGCACATGTCGAAGGCGATGGGCCAGCAATACTACGTCGAGAACCGGCCGGGCGCCGGCAACATCATCGGCATCGAGGCGGTGGCCCGCTCGCCGGCCGACGGCTACACGCTGCTGCTCGGTGCGCCGACCATCACGCTCAACCACTTCGTCTACAAGAAGCTGCCATATGACGTGGAGCGTGACTTCACGCCGGTCACGCAAATGGTGTCGATCCCCAACGTGCTGGTGGTGCATCCTTCGCTCCAGCTCGACACGCTGGCGAAGTTCATCGCTGCGGCGAGGCAACGGCCCGGACAGATCAACTACGCCTCCGCCGGCGTCGGCAGCAGCCTCCATCTTGCGACGGAGCTGTTCAGGCACATGGCGGGAGTCGATCTCGTGCATGTGCCCTACCGCGGCGTCGGGCCGGCGATGCAGGACCTGGTCGCCGGCCACGTCAATTCGATGATCTCCAATCTGCTGTCGGCGCGTGCGCAGATTGCCGAGGGCAAGCTGAATGCGCTCGGCGTGACGTCGCCCAAGCGCGCACCGGCACTGCCGAACGTACCGACCATGTCGGAAGCCGGCCTCACAGGCTATGAAGTGATCAACTGGTTCGGCCTGTTCGTCCCGGCAGGCACACCGCAGTTGATCGTCGACCGGCTGCAGGCCGAGGCCGCGACCGTTCTGTTCGCGGCCGAGACCCGGGACCGGCTCTCCAGTGAAGGCGCCGATCCGGTGGCGAGCAAGCCCGCCGAGTTTGCGGCCTTCGTCAAGGCGGAGATGGTGAAGTGGGCGTCGGTCGCGAAGAGCGCCAACATCCAGCTCGCCGATTAGAACCACGGTGAGGCGGCCGCTCCGGTCGAGGCGTGTGACCTACCCCTTGCCGTAGAACACCGGCACCGGCACGCCACGCGAGATCGCGTCGACGCGCGTCGTCCTCGGCCTTCTTCTTCTTCTCGCACAGCTCCAGCACCGCCATGATGCTGGTCGCGCGGGATGAACACCACGCCGGTGTCGTCGGCGACGACCAGATCGCCGGGATTGACCCGCACGTCGCCCATCTGGATTTCGCCGTTGATCTCGACGGTCTCGAGCCGCCACTTGCCGGTGATCGGCGTGATCTCGCTCGCCCACACCGGATAGCCGATCGTGCGCGAGTGCCGCACGTCGCGCACGCCGCCCATCACGATGGCGCCGCGCTCGCCCTGGCGCTGCGCGGTGTAGGCGGAAATGCCGCCCATGTTGGAGACGCCCGACACGCCCGAGATCACCAGCACGTCGCCGTCCTCGGCGAGGTTGTGCGCCTCGAATTCCGCCATGCCGTTGGCGTTCTGCTGTGCCGCGATGCGCGGGTCGGCGCGCCGGCGGATGTTGCGCACGGTGAGCGCCGGCCCGACCACCATCTTGCCCGGCAGCGTCGGCTTGCAGCACGGTCGCGCCGATCGCGCCTTCCGGGATGCCGAGTTCGTCCATCACGTCGGAGATGAGGCTGGTGCATTCGCCGAGCGCGAGGAAGCGATCGACCGCGCCGGCCGGCGGCTTCGGCGTCGAGGTCATGCGGATGCGGTCGGCCGCGATCCGGCCGGTGAGCGTCTTGCCGTTGAGTTGCGTCATTGTTCACTCCCTGAAAGTCCGCGAAACAATTGCGCCCTATCGAATCGTTATGGCCGGGACAACAAGCCCGGCCATGACTGGTCGCGGTGGTCTCCTCGACCCATCGCGCCCTAATCCAGCTGGATGTTGGAGCTGCGGATCACCGCAGCAAGCCGCTCGGTCTCGTCCTTGATGAAGGCGCGGAACTCGGCCGGCGAGTTTGCCGACCACGTCGGCGCCCTGCTCGGCGATGCGCGCCCGCACCGCCGGCTCCTGCAGCGTATCGACCGTGTGCCGGTTCAGCACTGCGATGATGGCGTCCGGCGTCTTCGCCGGCGCCAGCAGCCCGAACCACGTGCTGAAACGGTAGTCGACGCCCGCTTTCGGCGAAGGTCGGCACGTCCGGCAGCAACGGCGAGCGCCGGTCGGCCGCGATCGCGATCGGCTTGAGCTGGCCGCCACGCACCAGGCCCAGCACCGGCAGGACGCTGGAGAACAGCATCTGCACGTTGTTGCCCATGACGCCGACCGACGCCGGGCCGCCGCCGGGATAGGGCACGTGCACGACCTTGGTGCCGGTCATCGACTGGAACAGCTCGGTCGCAAGATGCGGGCTCGATCCGACGCCGTAGGATGCATAGTTGAGCTCGCCGGGCCGCGCCTTCAGGTAGGCGACGAACTCCGCAAGCGTGTTCACCGGCAGCGCGTTCGGCACCACCAGGATGGTCGGCGAGCTCGCGATCAGCGTGATCGGCGCGAGATCGGTCAGCGTGATTGAACGGCAGCCGCTTGTAGAGCGACGGATTGGCGGCAAGTCCGACGCTGCTGATCAGCAGCGTATGGCCGTCGGGCGCCGACTTCACCACCTGGAGCGTGCCGTTGTTGGTGTTGGCGCCGGGCCGGTTGAGCGGCACGAACGACTGGCCGAGCCGCTTGCCGAGCCCCTCGCCGATCATGCGGGCCAGCAGATCGTTGCCGCCGCCGGCGGCGAACGGCACGATGATCTCGACCGTGCGGGTCGGATAGGACTGCGCCACCGCGGGCGCCGCCGCGCCCAGGACGCAGACTGCGAGCAACGCGGCACGGACCATGCGGTGCGAAATCGTCGGCTGACTAGCGGCCGAGCGCGCGCGCCATCACCTGCTCGCAGCGCTCGTTCTCCTCCTCGACCAGCTCGGCCCGACATCGCCTTGCGCGCGAATTCGGACGGCACGCCCGCCATGTTCCAGCGGCACGGGAAGACGCTTGAGCTCCTTCCACCATTTCGCATCGTGGGCCGACGTAGCTGTCGTCGACCTGCTCGACCTCGGTGGTGTATTCGGTGACGAAGCCGTTCGGCTCGACGAAATACGAGAACACGTTGTTGCCCGGGCCGTGCCGGCCGACGCCCCAGACGATCTCGTAGCCGCTCTTGCGCAGCCGGCCGGCGCCGCGCATCAGGCCGTCGATGTTCGGCATCTCGTAGGCCATGTGGTTGAGCGAGGGACCGTTGCCGCGCGCGAACGCGACGCTGTGATGGTCGGAGCAGCAGCGCACGAAATCCATCATGAAGGTCGAGTCGCTCCACTTGAAGCCGAGCACGTCGAGGAAGAACGCGGTCTGCTTCTCGACCTCGGCGCTGTTGAGCACGACGTGGGTGAGCTTGGTCGGCCGCGAGCGGTCGTCGATCGCCTCGGCGTGCTCGGCGACGTCCGACGAGATCGACGAGCGGATGGCCTTCCGGCGAGCTGACCCGGAAGCCGTAGCCGCCGCCGGCGCTGGCTTGCGAGCTGCGCCGGCGCGCTGGTCGATCTTGGCGCCGAGCGCCTTGGCCTGGGCGTGCAGCGCATCGACGGTGGCGCGGTCGGGCGCCGAGAAATGCACGCCGAGCAGCGCCGCCCGCGGCCGCTCGCGCAGCGTGAGCACGTGATGGTCGCGGCCGGTGCCGCGCAGGTGGATGGTGTCGCCCTCGGCCGGCGACGTCCTCCAGAGCCCAGACCTTGCGGTAGAACTCGGCCGACTTCTTGAGGTCGTGGACGCCGAGTTCGATGCTGCGCAGACCGTTGATCCTGGGCGTTGCTCATGGGTCGAGTCCTCCGGAAATCCCGAGGCGCTATACCGTTGCCCGGCTTATGAGCATCGGCTGCAGCTCGGTAATGCGACCGCCTCCGCGAACGTGCAATACCGCACGACCCATCAGCGGGTCGCCGTGCGGCAGGACTCGTGCGGAGCGGCTTTTGCATCCCTGGCACGCGCGCGCGCTGGTTGCTTTCGCAACCGGGAGCGGGCAAATTCACCACTAAGAACCGGTCTAAAAGCCGGCTCGACGCCTGAAGCAGGAAGTGGCCGCCGGCACCGGTCGGCCGGCCGAAGGAAGGGCTCGCGAAATGGCCGAGAAGTTCGTCGCCAAAGCCTCGGAATTCAAGGACGGCGATCGCCGGATCGTGTTCGTCGGCGACAACGAGATCGGCGTGTTCCGCCACGAGGGCCAGTTCTACGCCTACAGCAATTTCTGCCTGCACCAGGGCGGGCCGGCCTGCGAAGGCCTGACCATCGCCAAGGTCGAGGAGCGGCTGCGGCCGGACAAGACCTCGCAGGGTCTCTACTTCTCCGAGACCGAGATGAACTTCGTCTGCCCCTGGCACGGCATGGAATACGACATGAAGACCGGCGAGTGCATCTCCGACCGCAAGATGAAGCTGAAGAAATACCAGGTCGTGCAGAAGGGGGACGAGGTCTATGTCGTCGCCTAAGGCCGCGGCGGCCAAAGCCGCCGCGCCGCGCCGGCGTCGATCGCCAAGCCGAAGGTCGTGGCCGCCACCGCCAGCGCCGCAAGGTCGTGCCGCAAGGCCGTGCCGCCCAGACCGGCGCTGTCGGCGGACGCGATCAAGCTCGCCGCCGAGATCGAGCGCGCGTTCGCCAAGAGCGACGACGCGCATCTCGGCCGAGGCGATGCAGGCGCTGATGGGAGCGCTGTGCCGGGTCTACGCCGCGCAGGTCGAGACCGGCGCGAAGTACACGCCGATCGCGGAAGGACAGGTCGTCAGCCCGACCGGCGTCATGGTCACGGCGAGCGGGCTGTTGCGCGCCGCCAATCTCGCAGTGTTCGAACTCGGAATGTGGCAGAGCTGGACGGGGCGCTAGCGCATGTGCATGGACCGGACTTCCGGTCCGATTTCGGGTATGATTGCGTACAGGCCAATGAACTCGCGCCCCGTCGCGAATGAATCATCGGGATCGCCAGGAGAAACGCCATGGACCTCATTGCTGATCGCGGCCGACGCGTAACCGTCGAGGAGTTGAACACCAGCCGGCTGCTGGCGCACGCCCGCAAGCAGGCGGTGCAGCGCAAGCTCGACGACATGCTGATCGTCGACGTCGACGCGCACCACTACGAGAACGAGCACTTCGGCGACATCCTGCCGTTCATGGAGAACGAGGTGTTCAAGCAGCTCTCGCAGTCGACCCGCACCAGCACGCGGAGCCGCGGCACCTTCACGCCGCAGACCATCGGCTACCAGGACATGGGCGGCCGCGTCACGCGCTACCCGATGCGCGGCACCGAGAAGACCGACGACAAAGGCCACCTGCGCGACGTCGAGCTCGGCCATCGCTGGATGGACGCGATGAGCGTCGACTATTCCTGCCTGTTCCCGACCGGCATGCTCAGCATCGGCCTGCATCCGCAGACCGAGATGGAGGTCGAGCTGTGCTGGGCCTACAACCGCTGGCTCACCGAGAAGGTGCTGCCGGAATCGAGCGGCCGCTTCTTCTCGATGCTGACGCCTGCCGTTCTCCGATCCCGACGCATGCGCTGCGCCAGGTCGAGACGTTCGGCGACCGCAAGCACGTCGGCGGCTTCATGGTCACGACCGTCCGCAACAACCTCGCGGTCAACGACAACCGCTACATGAAGGTCTATCGGGCGATCGAGGAGCGCGGCCTGGTGCTGTCGTTCCACTCCGGCCCGAACTGGGGCGAGCCGATCTTCAAGAGCTGCAACCGCTTCCTGACGGCGCACGCGCTCGGCTTCTCCTGGTACAACATCGTCAACCTGTCGAACTGGGTCATCAACGGCATGGGCGAGCGCTTCCCGAAGCTGCCGGTGGTGTGGATCGAGTCCGGCCTCGCCTGGGTGCCGTTCCTGATGCAGAAGCTCGACCACGAATACATGCTGCGCCCGTCGGAGGCGCCGCTGCTCAAGAAGAAGCCGTCGGACTACATGCGCGACATGTACTACTCGTCGCAGCCGATGGAGATCCAGGACATGGAGGCGCTGGAGTGCACGTTCCGCATGATGAATGCGGAGACGCAGCTCATGTACTCCTCGGACTATCCGCACTGGGACTTCGACCTGCCGTCGACGATCTCCGACCTGCCGTTCCTGTCGGAGAAGGCCAAGCACAACATCCTCGGCGGCACCGCGGCGCGGCTGTTCAAGCTGCCGCCGCGCAACGAGAAGCAGAAAGAGAACCTGAAGAAGTTCGGCAACTACACCGCGGCCTGACCGGTTCAGAGGTTCGGAGTTGCAACGGGCGGCCCAAAGGCCGCCCGTGTACTTCAGTCATCGCCGTCATCACCGGGCCGGCGCAAAGCGCCGAGTCCGGTGATCCCGATAAGGGATGCACGGTGCTCACCTTATCGGGATGGCCGGAACAAGTCCGGCCATGACGACGCGAGAACTGACGTACCAGCGCGCGCCTTCGTCGTAAGATGCGATCGCATGCAGCGCAGCTCGGAGCGCATTCTGACCACCCACACCGGCAGCCTGCCGCGGCCGGAGGCGCTGACGCAGCTCTACGCGCAAGCGCGCGCGCGGCGAGCCGGTCGACCCGGCCGAGATCGAACGGCTCGGCCGGGACGCCGTGCGACGGGTCGGTGGCGAAGCAGCGCGAGGCCGGCATCGACATCGGCAACAACGGCGAGCAGCAGCGCGAGGCGTTCTTTCTCTATCTGCGCGAGCGGCTGAGCGGCCTCGGCGGCAGCTGGCAGCGGCCGACGCGCGCCGACGTCGACGCCTATCCGCAATTTCAGAAGATGTTCGCGCAGCAACACGCCGGCCGCGTCGAGTGTTTCCAACCTGGTGGGTCTCCCGAAGGCGATCGGCGACGGTGAACTATCTCGACGACAGCGCGATCAACGACGAGTGCCGTCACTTCAAGGCCGTGCTCGACGGCGCGCCCGATCGCGTTCGTCGAGCCGTTCATGTGCGCGCCCTCCCCCGGCATCGTCGCGCTGGCCTGCAAGAACGAGCACTACGACACGCTCGAGGCCTATCTCGCGGCGCTCGGCCGCGCGCTGCAGGTCGAATACGAGGCGATCGTGCAGCACGGCTTGCTGCTGCAGATCGACGCGCCCGACCTCGCGCTGGAGCGCCACATCACCTACAAGGACCAGCCGGTTTCGGCGTTCCAGGATTTCGTCGAGCAGACCGTCGCAACCATCAACGCGGCGCTCGCGCAACGTGCCGCGCGACCGCGTCCGGCTGCACGTCTGCTGGGGCAATTCGGAATCGCCGCACGACCGCGACGTGCCGCTCGACGACATCCTGCCGATCCTGCTGAAGGCCAACGTCGGCGGCCTGGTGCTGCCGTTCGCCAATCCGCGGCACGCCCACGAGTTCAAGCTGTTCGAGCGCATCCCGCTCGCCGACGATCAGGTGCTGGTCGCGGGCGTGATCGACAGCCTCACCAACTTCGTCGAGCATCCGGAGGTGGTCGCCGATCGCATCGAGCGCGTCGCTGGCGTGATCGGCGATCCGTCGCGCGTGCAGGCCGGCACCGACTGCGGCTTCGACACGTCGGCCGGCTTGGGCCGCGTCGCAGAGGACGTTGTGTGGGCAAAGCTTGCGAGCCTGCGCGACGGCGCGCGGCTGGCGTCGCAGCGGCTGTTCCGCTGATGCGGGCGCGACGCAAACATTGCGGCGACAATTGTTGCGCCCTCTCCCCTTGCGGGAGAGGGCCACACAATCGGTCATCACAACAAGAACCGGGTGAGGGGTTACCGAACCTCGATAATTTGTAACCCCTCACCCAGCTTGATCATGTTGCAGACGCACGTGAGCCCTCTCCCGCAAGGGGAGAGGGCGCATCAACGAGCGCTGTCAGACCTTCAGATCGCGGCGCTGCTCTGGTGGACTCTCTTGCGCCTATTCCGCCGCAACGCGCTGGGAGACGTAGCGATTGGCCGGCCGCGGCAGGCCGAGGTTCTCGCGCAGGGTGCGGCCCTCGTACTCGGTGCGGAACAGCCCGCGGCGCTGCAATTCCGGCACCACCTGTTCGGCGAAATCGACGAAGCCGTGCGGGAAGCGTCAGGCGTCAGGATGTTGAAGCCGTCGGCGGCGCCGGTCTTGTGCCAGTGCTCCAGCGAGTCGGCGATGTCGGTCGCGGTGCCGCAGACGGTGCGGTGCGCGCGCGCGCCGGCGATCCGCATGGTAGAGCTGGCGGATGGTCAGCCCCTCGCGCCGCGCCATCTCGATGATGACCTTCTGCCGGCCCTGCTGCGAGTTGGTCAGCGGCACGTCGGGCAGCGGCCCGTCGAGCGGATACGGACGACAGGTCGGTCCCGAGCATCTCGGACAGCATACGCGACGCCGAGCTCGGGATGGATCAGCGACTGCAGTCCGCTCGTACTTGTCCTCGGCCTCGGCCTTGCTCCGGCCGACCATCGCCAGCACGCCCGGCATGATCAGGATCGAATCCGGCGGCCGGCCGTAGCGCGCGCGCGCGGCTCTTCAGGTCCTTGTAGAACTCGCGCGCCTTCTCGATGTCCTGCTCGACCGAGAACACCACCTCGGCGCTACTGCGCCGCGAGCGTCGCGGCCGGCCTCGGACTGGCCGGCATGCACGATCACCGGCCGGCCCTGCGGCGAGCGGCGCATCATCAGCGGCCCGCGCACCTGGAAGTGCTTGCCCTTGTGATTGAGCATGTGCAGCTTGTCCGGATCGAAGAACAGCCCCGACTGCCTTGTCCAGCACGAAGGCGTCGTCCTCGAAGGTGTCCCACAGGCCGAGCATCACCTGCGACGAACTCGGTGGCGCGCTCGTAGCGGTCGTCGTGCGCGGCATGCGCGGCGTGGCTGAAGTTCAGCGCCTCGGCCGCCGCCGACGACGTCACCAGGTTCCAGCCCGAGCGGCCGCTCGCTGAGCTGGTCGAGCGAGGCGAACATCCGCGCCACATGGAACGGCTCGAGGTAGGTCGTGGTCGCGGTCGCGACCAGCCCGATGTGCTCGGTGACCGCCGCGAGCGCGCCGAGCAGCGTGATCGGCTCGATGCGATGGCCGACCATGTTGCGCTTCCAGACGTTGATGTCGTCGGGACCGAAGGTCGCCTGGGTGTCGGCGTTGAACACGAAGTCGAACTTGGCGCGCTCGGCGAGCTGCGTCAGCTGCACGTAATGGCGCAGGCTCTGGCCGGCGTTCGGGTCCACCGCCGGATCGCGCCAGGAGGCGATGTGCTGTCCGGGTCCGCCGAGGAACAGGCCGAGTTTCATCATGGGGCGCCCTCACGTTTCCGCGTCATTCCGGACGCCGCGAAGCGGCGATCCGGAATCCAGAGGCTTGCGCACCGGGCCGGCTCTGGATTCCGGGATCGCGCTGGCGCGCGCCCCGGAATGACCGAGTCAGCTTACGCCGAACCGAGGTGCTTTTTGAAGAAGTCGACCGTCAGCCCCAGCGCCCGGTCGGCCTCCGGCTTGGAGTAGGTCCTGCCGCCGTGGCGGGCGAAGGCGTGGTCGGCGCCGGGATACTTGTGGATGGTCACGAGCGGATTGGGCGACGAGCCGCCGCTCCAGCATGTCGTTGACCTCGGCCTGCACCCAGCGGTCCTTCATGGCCATGTGCAGCACGAACGGCCGGTGCAGGTTCTTCACCTCCTTGATGCGGTGCTCGATGTAGGTGCCGTAATAGGCCACCGCGCAGTCGATGTCGGTGCGGCAGCACATCAGGTAGCAGAGCTTGCCGCCGAGGCAGTAGCCGACCGCGCCGACCTTGCCGTTGCACTCCGGGATTTTCTGCAGGTAGTGCCAGGTGTCCTCCATGTCGCGGACGCCGAGGTCGTAGTCGAACTCGTAGTAGAGATCGAACGCCTTCTGCACGTGGTCGGGATTGTGGTCGCAGAGCTCGACGCCCGGCTCCTGCCGCCAGAACAGGTCCGGCACCAGGCAGACGAAGCCGGCCTCGGCGAACTCGTGGGCGTGGCTGGCGCATGGTGTCGTTGACGCCCCAGATTTCCATGATCGCGATGATCGCGCCGGCCGGCGTCTTGTCCGGATAGGCGATGTAGGCGCCCATCTCGCCGTCGCGCAGCTTCACGCGGATGTTTTCGGTTCGCATTCGCCTCCCTCTCGTTTCGAGCGCATGCCACTCCGCCCGTCATCCTGAGGACGCGGTGCCGCAGCACCGCGTCTCGACAGGACGAGCGCTCGACTGCGCTGCTCGCGGGACGACGCAGAGCTCACAGCTTCAACAGCTTCTTCGCATTGCCCGAAAAGATCGCGTCCTTCTCGGCCTGCGAAATCTCCAGCGCCTTCACCGCCGCAACGGTGTTGCGCATCAGATCGCGCCCCTGCTCGGAGTCGAACGGCGCGTCGGTCGCGAACAGGCAATGGTCGGTGCCGAAGAAGGCATGCCCGCAGCGCGTCGGCGCGACCTCGCCGAGCGCGGTGTCGGCATAGAGCATCTTGTAGTACTCGACCGGCTGCTTCTTCAGCCCGGCCTCCTCGGCCGCCGGATTGCGGTCCGGCGTCGCCGAAGAAAATCTGCCGGAAGCCGAGCTTAATCTTGCCGGAGAAGTACGGGATCATGCCGCCCATGTGGTGGCTGACGATCTTCAGCCCCGGCAGTTCGTCGAACAGCCCGGAATAGATCAGCCGCGTCATGCAGGCGGTGGTCTCGTACGGCCAGCCGAAGCTGAACCAGATTTCGTTCTGCGATTCCTTCTCGCTGGCGTAGTCGGAGAACTGCGCGGTGCGCATCGGATGCACCCAGACCGGCAGGTCGTGCTGCCGCCATGCGCCGGAACACCGGCCGAAATTCCGGCGCCGACAGCGGCTTGCCCGCGACATTGGTGAACACCTGCACGCCGCGCGCGCCGAAGCTCTTCACCGCGCGGTCGGCCTCCGCGACCGAGGCCTCGACGTTGTTCATCGGCAGCGAGGCGATGAAGGTCGGAAATCGATCGGGATACTTGCGGCAAATCTCGGCCAGCGCATCGTTGGCCATGCGCACCAGCTCCGGCGACTTGTCCGGCGCCGGCGATCAGCTCGGGCGGCGGATTGGCGAGCGACAGCACGTGCTGCATGTCGCCGAACTCGATCGAGCAGCGCGCGGCGCGCATCGACGTCCCACAGCGTCTTGAGCCGCGGAAACGCGGTGAGCACCGGATGGCCCGGGAATGAGGTCGCCGAGCCGATCGAGATAGGCCTTCGGCATGAAGTGGTTGAAGATGTCGATCATCATTGGACGTTGGCCGTGCGGATCGTTGCTGAAAGGGCGGCAACCCTAGACCGGGGCGGCGGGGCACGCCAGGGCGGCACCATCAATGCGCCGCAAGGAACGGCTCGATCTCGGCGAGGAAGCGCCCAGGCGCTCTCGATGTTGGCGATGTGGCCCGCGCCCTCGATCATCACATAGCGGGCGCCGGGCACCGCAGCCGCCATCGCCCGCATCAGGTCGGGCGGCGCCGCCGATGTCGAGTTCGCCGCCGATGAACAGCGAGGGCACGGCGATCTTCGGCAGGTTCGGTCCCTCGGCCAGTCCGCTGGAGTGCCTCGCAACAGCCGACGTGGCCGTCCGGCCGAGGTCTCCCGGATCATCCGGCTGAACCGTTCGACCGCCGCTGGATTGGCCGCAGCGAAGGCGGGAGAAAAGAAGCGCGCCATGGTGGGCTCGACCATGCCCGCCATGCCCTGCTCGCGGGTGATACGGATGCGATCCGCGAACACGCCCTGGTAGGCCTCGTTGGCGTCGGGGCGGAAATCCGCGCCGACGAAACTGCGAAACCGTTTGCGGATGGCGCGCCGCGAGATGCACGCCGATCATGGCGCCAAGCGACAGCCCGACCCAGTGGCTGCGATCGATTCCGAGCGCGCCCCAGAGGCCGAGCGCATCGCTCGCCAGCGCCGCGATGCTATAGGGCGGCGGCGGCGCGTCGCTGCGGCCGTGGCCGCGCATGTCATAGCGCAGCACGCGATAGCGATCCTTCAGCGCGCGCGCCTGCTTCGTCCCACATTTCCAGCGACGTGACGAGCGAGTTCGAGAACGTCAGCCACGGCGCATCGTCCGGCCCCTCGATCTTGAAATTCATGTCGAAGCCGTTGACGGCGATTTTCATCGGTCAGTCCCGGTCGGAGGTGCAACGCCAAATCTCGCCGCGACCTCGGCGATCTGCTGCCAGGTCTTGCCGGGGATCGGTATGCCGTCCCGGCTACGCTTCTCGGCCTCGCGGGCGCCGCGCTCGCCCGGCATCAAAATCTCGTCGAAGCCGTCAGCGCGCGGCTGGCCCTTGATCGCACGCGCGACTGCATCGAGGTTGCCGGCGAGCGCATCACCGCTGCCGAGAACGGCCGGGTCCATCGCAAGCACGAGGCTGTTCTGCCGCACGTCGCCGAGGAGCTTCGGCTCGTTCAGAGCGGGCGCGACCAGTGGATGGCCAAGCGCGACCCCGGTCAGGCACTCGATCATCAGCGACAGGCCTGCGCCCTTCGGGCCGCTCATCGGAGTGAGTGTCGTGGCGGCATTCGGGTCGGTGGTCGGGCGGCCCTCGCGGTCGAGCGCGATGCCCGGCGGCAACGGCTTGCCGGTCGCCTTGGCGACGCCGAGCTTGCCGCGCGAGCTCGCCGAGGTCGACATGTCGAGCAAGAGCCCGCCCGGCATCGCAATCGCGATCGGATTGGTGGAGACGGCCGCGCCGCGCGTGCCGTGGTAGGCCATCATCGGGCGCAGCGCCGACATCACGATCGCGACAAAGCCTTGCTCGGCCACACGCTGGGCGTAGTAGCCGACCGCTCCGGCGTGGATGTGGTTCTGCACCAGCACCCAGGCCGCCGCATGCTCGCGCGCCTGCGCGATCGCGGCGTCCGCGGCCGGCGCCATGGCCGCAGGCCCGACCGCGCTCTCGCCGTCGATCTTGACCACCGCTCCCTTGCGCAGCACCACCTTCGGTGCGGCCTTGGCGTTGATCAGGCCGCTGTCGATCCAGCCGACGTAGAGCGGAATGCGGATCACCCCGTGTGAGGGATGGCCGCGCAGGTCGGCCCATACCAGCACCTCGGCGGTGACAGCGGCCTGGTCGTCCGAAAGGCCGGCCTTGCGGAAAATGTCGCGTGCGTAGCGGCGCAACGGCTCGGCCGCAACGAGGGCCTGCCCGGTCACGCGGGCACCTTGTCCTTCGCGACGATCCGGCCGTCCTTGTCCCGCCGTGCGAATTGCGTCGCGCCGAACTGGATGTCCCACTCCTCGTCGGTGTGCTTGATGAAGCGGTTGTTCTGCTTGAGCACCTCCAGCGCCCGCAGCACCGCCGGACGCTCGGCGATGCGGTCGCGCCAACGCTTGACGTTCGGATATTCGTCGATCTCGACGCCGTGGAACGACGGCACCCTGAGCCATGGATAGACGGCCATGTCAGCAATTGTGTATTCGCCGGCCGCAAACCACTCGTGGTCTGCGAGGTGCAGTTCCATGACGTTGTAGAGCCGGTTGGCCTGCCGGACGTAGCGCGTGATGCCGACCTCAAGCTTGTCGCGTTCGAAATGATCCGGACCGTACTTGTAGAACACGTGCGCCTGCCCAAGCATCGGGCCGACGCTCGACATCTGGAACATCAGCCATTGCATCGTGTCGTGGCGCTTCACCGGCTCGGTCGGAAAGAATCTCCCCGCCTTCTCCGCGAGGTAGAACAGGATCGCGCCCGACTCGAACAGCGTGATCTCCTTGCCGCCCGGCCCGTCGCGGTCGATCATCGCCGGCGTCTTGTTGTTCGGGCTGATCTTGAGGAACCAGGGCTGGAACTGCTCACCCTTGCCGATCACAATCGGGTGCGCCCGATAGGGGAGACCGCACTCCTCGAGCATGATATGGACCTTGTGGCCGTTCGAAGTGGGCCAAGTGTAGAGATCGATCATCGGGCACTCGCGACAGATGGCGTTCGTCGTTTCGGGGCGAGGAACCTAGCATCGTTCGCGCGCGGCGAGCTACCGGGAACACAAGGGGGATTCAGAATATGGCCGACACCGCACCATCGCTGAAGCTCACGATCGACGGCGCGATGAAGCTCCTGAACGCGGCGATGGCCAAGGCGCGCGAGATGAACGTGCCGCAGTGCATCTGCATCGTCGATGCGGGCGGTCACCTGCTCACCATGGCGCGCATGGACGGCGCCTTTGCACTCTCGGTCGACACCGCGCTGATGAAGGCGATGACGGCGGCGTCCTACGGCATTCCGACCGGCGACATCGCCGCCGGCATCGATATCAAGCTTGCCATCGCGACGCGTGGCAAGCGGATCAATCTGCCGGGAGGCTTGCCGGTGATCGTCGACGGCCACGTGATCGGCGGCATCGGGGTAGGCTCCGGCACCGGCGAGCAGGACAAGCAGGTCGCGAACGCGGCCCTCGCTGCGCTGCCCGGCGCCAAGCGGTTCTAGGCCCCTAAGCGCCCTCCAGCGCCCGCTTCACCATCGCGAGCAGCGGCGCGACCTTGTAGTCGGCATAGTAGCTCGCGCCGACCCGCACCGGATCGCCGGCGTAGTAGCGCTCGTAGTGCAGCATGCGCTGGCCGAACTGCGTGCCGGTCAGGTCCCAGGCGAGCTTGAAGATGCTGGATGCGCTCCTCGGCCTCGACACCGGCGCCCTTGTAGTAGCGCGCGATGTCGGGACCGACCGCCGAGCGCAGGTCGGCCTCGGTCGGGCTGATGAGCAGCCCGCCGGCCGCAAGCGTCTGCGTCACCTGAACCAGCGCTCGTAGATCTTCGGCAGATGGATGCGCAGCGCCTGCAGCGGCGCATAGGCCGGGCGGATCGCGCCGCGGCCGGTCGGCTCGGCCTTGTGCTCCGACAGCAGGATCGCGCCCTCGATCAGTTCGCAGATAGGCGAGGCATTCGCCGAGCTGCTGCTGCACGTGCAGGTGCACGTCCGACTTTACCGCGCGCGTCAGCGCCACCACGATGCCGTCGAGGAGCTGGCACTTGGCGAGGCCGCGCACCGCGGTCTGGTGCCCGGTGTTGTTGCGGATGCTGGCCTGCGCGAACAGCGCGTTGCCCATCGTTCACGTCGCCGTAGAGGAACACCCGGTCCCACGGGATCAGCACGTCGTCGAACACGCAGACCGCGTCCGGCTCCTCGAAGCGCGCGCCGAGCGGATGGTCCCAGGCCGACTGAGTGCCGTCGTCGAACGGCTCGCGGCAGATGAAGCGCAGCCCCTTGGTCGCGCACGGAATGCCGAACGCCAGCACGTAGCGCTCCTCGCCCTCGCGGATGCCGGGCTGCGGATAGACCAGGAGCTCGTCGGCGGTCGGGCCGTGGGTCGCGAGCATCTTGGCGCCGCGCACGATCAGGCCGTCCTTGGTCTCCTCGACCACGCCGAGATGGGCGAACACGTCGTCGTGCTGATGCGAGCCGCGCGAGCGGTCGGTCTGCGGGTTGACGATGGCGTGGGTCGCGAACAGGTCGCGCTCGCGGCAATACTTGTAGTAGTTGCGCACGTTGTCGGCGAATTGCGCGCCGCGCTGGCCGAAGAAGTCGGCGTTCTCGGCCCAGGCCATCAGCACGGTGTTGAGAAAATCCGGCGAGCGGCCGAGCAGACCGAACGCTCGCGTCGGCCCAGACCTTCATCGATTGGCCGGCGCCTCACCAGATCGGCATGGCTGCGCGGGATCAGGAACGACGTGCCGAAGCGCTCGCCGCCGTCTCCCGCATGGGTCATGACGTCGCGGTGCTCGGGCGCCATCTGCAGGTCGTAGAGCTGTGCGATGGCTTGGACCGGTCGCGCGAAACACCGGATCGCCGGTCACGTCGTCGACCCGCCGGCCGGCGACCCACACCTCGCGCGGGCTGCGGCGCAGGCCGTCGACGAATTCGCTTCCGCGCCGCACCGCCATCGAGAACTCCCAACAAGTTGGCTTCGTCTATAGGCTAAGTCTGTAGGCCAAGTCCGTAAGCTAGTATGCGATCATGCGCCGGGTCCAGTCGGCCAGCCGGCGGGAGAGAGCAGCGTGAATAGGTTGCTGATCGCGTTCGCGATGGCTGTGGCCGCCCTCGGTGTCGGCGGTGCGGCCGCGCAAACCTATCCGTCGCGCCCGATCACCTGATCGCGCCGTTTCCGGCCGGCGGACCGCTCGACACCATCGCCCGCATCATCGCCGAGCCGATGCGGGAGGCGCTCGGCCAGCCGGTGGTGATCGAGAACGTGGCGGGCGCCGGCGGCAACCTCGGCGTCGGCCGGCTCGCGCGCGCCGAGCCCGACGGCTACACCATCGGCATCGGCCAGTGGAGCACGCATGTCGTCAATCCGGTCACCTATGCGCTGCCCTACAACGTGCAGACCGATTTCGAGCCGGTGGCGCTGCTCACGATCACGCCGCAGCTCATCATCGCGCGCAAGGATTTCCCGGCGAAGGACATCAAGGACCTGATCGCCTGGCTCAAGGCCAACCCCGACAAGGCGACGGCGGCGACCGTCGGCGCGGCCGGCGGCGCGCAGGTGTCGGCGATCTACTTCCAGAAGGAGACCGGCACCACAGTTCCGATTCGTGCCCTACCGCGGCGGCGGGCCGGCGGTGCAGGACATGGTGTCTGGCCAGGTCGACCTGATGTTCGACCAGGCGGCCAATGCGCTCGGCCCGGTCCGCGGCGGCACCGTCAAGGCCTATGCCGTCATGTCCAAGGCGCGCTGGGCGGCGCTGCCCGACGTGCCGGCGATCGACGAAGTCGGGCGTGCCGGGCCTCTACGTGTCCTACTGGCATGGCATGTGGGCGCCCAAGGGCACGCCGAAAGACATCGTCGCAAAGCTCAACGCCGCGGTGATGCACGCGCTGGCCGATGCCGGGCGTGAAGAAGCGGCTCGCCGACGTCGGCCAGGATATCTGGCCGCGCGACCAGCAGACGCCGGCGGCGCTCGCCGCCTATCATCAGGCCGAGATCGAGAAGTGGTGGCCGATCATCCGCGCAGCCGGGCTCAAGGCACAATGATGTTCACACGGCTGCGATCGCAAGAAGCAACTTCAATAGCCGCAATTCGAATTGCCCATCCCATCATAGACAGAGAGACATGAACAATGCCGACGCAGAGCCAGAATCCCGAGACCATCGTATTGCACGCGGGCTATCGCTCCGACCCGACAACCACCGCGGTCGCGGTGCCGATCTATCAGACCACGTCCTACCAGTTCAATTCGACCGAACACGCCGCAAACCTGTTCGCGCTGAAGGAATTCGGCAACATCTACACCCGCATCATGAATCCGACGCAGGCCGTGCTCGAGGAGCGCGTGGCCGCGCTGGAAGGCGGCGTCGCGGCGCTCGGCGCTGGCGTCCGGCCAGGCGGCATCGCTGTTCTCGGTGCAGAACATCTGCCACGCCGGCGACAACTTCCTGTGCTCGACCGACATCTACGGCGGCACCTGGAACCTGTTCCAGAACACCATGAGCACGATGGGGATCGAGTGCCGCTTCATCGATCCCGCCGATCCCGGAGAATTTCCGCCGCGCCACCGACGCCAAGACGCGCTGCTACTACGGCGAGACGCTGCCCAATCCGAAGCTCGCGGTGTTCCCGATCGCCGAGGTCGCCAAGATCGGCCGCGAACTCGGCGTGCCGCTGATCATGGACAACACCGCCTGCCCGGTGCTGTGCCAGCCGATCAAGCATGGCGCCGCCATCACCATGCACTCGACCACGAAATACATCGGCGGCCACGGCACCTCGATCGGCGGCGTCATCGTCGACGGCGGCAATTTCGACTGGGAGAAGCACGCCGACCGCTTCCCGATGCTGAATACGCCGGACCCGAGCTACCACGGCGCGGTCTGGACGCAGGCGGTCAAGCCGCTCGGCCCGATCGCCTACATCATCAAGGCGCGGGTCACGCTGCTGCGCGACATCGGCGCGGCGATGTCGCCGTTCAACGCCTTCATGTTCATCCAGGGCCTGGAGACGCTCGCGCTGCGCATGCGCGCGCATTGCGCAATGCGCAGCGCGGTGGCGCAATATCTCGCCAAGCATCCGAAGGTCACCAAGGTGATCTTTCCCGGCCTGATGACGCGGCGAACCGAAGCGGCGCGCCGACGCCTATCTGAAGGGCGGCTACGGCGGTCTCGTCGGCTTCGAACTCAAGGGCGGCCGCGATGCCGGCCGCAAGTTCATCGACTCGCTGAAGATGTTCTATCACGTCGCCAACATCGGCGACGCCCGCTCGCTCGCCATCCATCCGGCCAGCACCACGCATTCGCAGCTCACGCCGGAGGAGCAGGCCAAGACCGGCGTCACCGACGGCTACGTGCGACTGTCGGTCGGCATCGAGCACATCGACGACATCATCGCCGACCTCGATCAGGCGCTGGCGCAAGCCTGACGCGCGACGCGGGCTGGAGCATGTTCCGTTTGGATCGACGCGATCGACCTCCGCTCATTCCTGCGCAAGCGGGAATCCAGGCTTCTTGCGCTGGGTCCCCGCTTTCGCGGGGACGAGCGGTGGCGAAGCGCCCTAACTAGTGGACCGACTCTAACGCTTGGTTCCCGCGTTTGACAGCGGCGAGGACGCGGTTTGGGTCTGCGGTCCAAATGAAGGGTTTGGGGTCGGAGTTGGTCTCGTCGAGGAAGCGGTTGATGGCGGTCTGCAAGTCGGCGAGCGATCGGAACACGCCTCGCTTGAGGCGTCGGCGGGTGAGTTTGGCGAAGAAGCTCTCCACTGCGTTGAGCCAAGACGCCGAGGTCGGCGTGAAGTGGAAGGTCCAGCGGGGATGACGCGCCAGCCAGCGTTGAACCTTGGGATGTTTGTGGGTTGCGTAGTTGTCGACGATGGCATGGATCGCCTTTCGTGCCGGAACCTGGGCTTCGATGGTGTTGAGGAAGCGGATGAACTCCTGGTGCCGATGGCGCTGCATGTTGCGGCCGATGACAGTGCCGTCGAGCACATTGAGGGCGGCGAACAAGGTGGTGGTGCCGTGGCGCTTGTAATCATGGGTCATCGTGCCGGAACGGCCCGGCTTCATCGGCAGACCCGGCTGGGTGCGGTCGAGCGCCTGGATTTGGCTCTTTTCGTCGACCGAGAGCACAACGGCATGGTCCGGAGGATCGACATAGAGACCGACGATATCCTTGAGCTTCTCGGCAAACGCAGGGTCGTTCGACAGTTTGAACGTCCGGATGCGATGCGGTGCCAGTTGATAGGCCTCAAGGATGCGCTGCACCGACCGCAGGCTGATTCCTGCCGCCTTGGCCAGCATCCGGCCGGTCCAGTGTGTTGCCTCGCACGGCGGCGGTGCGAGCGCCAGATCGACCACCCGCTGCACGGTCGCAGCGGGCAGCGGCGGCTTGCCAGGCTTGCGCGTCTTGTCGCGCGTCAGCCCTGCCACGCCCTCCGCCATGAAGCGCGCCTGCCAGCGCCACACCACCGGCTTCGATTTGCCAGAGCGCCGCATGATCTCCGCGGTGCCGCAGTCATCCGCCGTGGCGAGAATGATGTTGGCGCGCCAAACATGCTTCTGCGGTGCATTGCCGTCCGCGACGATCGCCTCAAGCTGACGACGATCCGCGGCCGTGACCTTGACGACAATTCCTGCTCTCATGCCGAGAGCTTGAACTGCTTCGGCCGATTTGGGAATCGACCGAATGAATCACACCACTAGGTCAGCCACCGTCATGTTCGTCTACATCGTTCGCTGCCGATTTACCGCGCCGGACAAGGAGCAAGCTTGGAACGGCTGGTACAGCGGGCCGAAGATCGAGCAGATGCTGAGGAAGCCCCATTTCCGCACCTGCCAGCGCTTCCACCGGCATTCGGGCGTCGGGCGCGACTACCTCGCGCTCTGGACGGTCGAATCGCCGGAGGCCTTTAAGCGAAAGGAATACACAACCGACTGGGGCTTCTTCGAATGGGAGCGCTACGTCACCGACTGGAGCCGCGATCTGTTCGACGGTGGCGACGCCCGGGAACAGGCCTTTGCGGTTGGTCCCGACGATACCCTGCGAGTGATCGCATTCGATCACATGGCAGCGAGCGACGCGAGTATGCGGAGCGCCGCCATTGCGAAGTCGGAGCCCGACGTGATGTGGCTACCGATCGCAGGGCTCGACCGCCACACGCCGCTGATCGGACTTGTGCCGTCATCCGGGGCAATACCTGAAGCACGGAGCTATGGTGACGGAATCCAGACGGCGACCTATCGGCCGATCTCGCCGCAATATCGCACCGTGGCAGACACTTCACAGCCGCAGGCATCGGCCTGACCGCAGCCCCATCCAGGCAGCGCCGGATCAAGCGTTTGCGATGCGGAGCGCAGCCCGCCCGATGACTTCGCCGCGCTCGACGCGCTCATGCACAGCCTCGGCTTCTTCCAGCGGACGCAGGTCGGTCACCAGCGGGAAAATCTCGCCGCGCGCCACCAGATCGCAGGCCTCCAGCACCTCGCTGCGGGTGACGTAGCGGCTGCCGAGCAACTCCTGCTCCTTGAGGAGCAGGTCCGCCGCGGACACCTGGAACGGCTGGCTCGCGCCGCCGAGTGTCACCAGCCGGCCGTGCCGGCCGAGCGCCTTGGCGCCGGCCCCCAGCGTCTGCGCGGTCGAAACATAGTCGATCGCAACGTCGACGCCCTCGCCGCCCGTGAGTTCGAGCAGCGCCTCGACGACGTTGCCGTTGCTCGGGTTGACGACCTCGTCGGCGCCCGCCTTGCGGCAGGCGTCAAACTTGCTCGCCGCGATGTCCACGGCGATGACCCGGGCGCGCGCCCATTTGGCCGTCATCACCTGGTGAATGCCGAGCCCACCGCCGGCGCCGAACACAGCCACCGTTTCGCCCGGCTTGACGCGCGCCCGGCGCAGCACCTTCACCGGTGTCGCCAGCGCATCGGTGATGACGCCGACCTCCGCGGGATGCGCTTTGTAGTCCAGCGCCTCCGGCAGCTTGATGAAAATGTGGGCGGGCAGCTTGATGTATTCGGCGTAGCCGCCGTCGCAGTCCAGGCCGACATTGCCGCCGCCGCTGGAGCACAGCGGCTCGAAGTTCGCGAGACACCAGCGGCAATGGCCGCAATTGAGATAGAAGTAGGCGGTCACGGCATCGCCGCGCCTGAGGCTGCTGACGCCCGGCCCGATCTCGACGATCTCGCCGGTGATCTCGTGGCCGATGATGCGCGGAAACGGAATACGCCGCCGCCCCGCCTTAGCGTGCTGAATGGTGAGGCCGGACCCGCAGGTGATGACGCGCGCCACCGCCTCGCCCGGGCCCGCCACGGGATCGGGCACTTGCACCAGTTCGAACGGCTGGTTCGGCCCCTTCAACATCATCGCCTTCATTGCAAACGCCCCATCCGGACCTCCATGGCCGCTGCCGGAATTGTAACCCCGCCCCGACCAGCGACAATGCCGGCTATCCGACACCTCAGAACGCGCTTCCCACCAGATGCGCTGTGCCGCAAACAGTCGTATGGTACCGCCTGATTCCGACAGGGCCCTTGCCCGTTCAGCAGGACCGATCGGCCATGATGGCAAGACTGGCGACATTCCTCCTGGCAGCGTTCTTGTTGGCGTATGCTGCGCCCGGTTACGCGCAGCGATCGGAGCCTTCGGCCGCCGGCCTCTGGCAAAAGCTGGATGACCACGGGCAACCGGTCGTGTGGTTTCTGATGGTCGAGCGCAATGGTGTGTTCGAGGGCGCGATCGCCAAGCTGTTCCCGCGGCCGCAGGACCCGCCGATCCAGGTTTGCAGCAAGTGCGAGGACGACCGCAAGAATGCCCCGTTGCTCGGCATCTCGCTGATCAGGGGCATGAAGCGCAACGGGCTGAAATACGAGGATGGCAACGTGCTCGATCCGCGCGACGGCACGATCTACAAGGCAATCATGAGCGTCAGCCCTGACGGCCTGACGCTGACGATGCGGGGCTATCTCGGCATTCCCATGCTGGGCAAGGACGAGACCTGGAAGCGGCTGCCCGACAGCGGGTTGGCGACGCTCGATCCGAAGGTGCTGGCCAAGTATCTGCCTGACTACAAGCCGCCGCCGGACCAGGCTTCGGCCGCGCGCCAGCCCGCACCCGCGCCTTCTCGTCCTCCGAGGCCGGCTGCGCCTGCAACAACTCCCGCGCCCGCTCCCGCTCCGCCTGCGAGATAGCAATCCGCGTCACGCGAGCCTTCAGTTCGCGCGGAATTAGCCAACGCTCCGCTGGCCGGCTGGTTTGAGTTCGGGCTGCCGGCTTGCCCGTCTCCCTGTTTTCCGTTGCCCCTCGGACGAGGGGATGGAGCGCCGGGAGGCGCCAGGGAGCTTGCGAGGCTCCCTTACCGGCCTTGCGATCGGCCGGTTCTACGCGCCAAGCTTCCGGGACCCAACGAGTTTGAGGGGATGGGGGTCCCGGGGCGCGTGGGCCCTCAGCGTGAGAGCCCTGCGCCTCCCGGCGCTCCACCGCGGCACGCATTGTCGGCGGCCGCACCCTGCTCCGTCTCGCAACGCCGCGATCGACGACGCCCTCGATGAGCAAGGCGGTGTGGAGGATAGGAGGCTATAGGAATTAAGTCAAGAAATAAGAATATTTGCTGCGCGGCCTGACGCGTTGTCGAAAATCTCCACCGTCATTCCGGCCGAGCGAAGCGAGTGCCGAAATCCATAAGCCCGGTCTCGGACACCACGCCATACAGGGGGTTTGGATTCCGGGTTCGCGAGCTTCGCTCGCGTCCCCGGAATGACGCCGGGGCCTTCGCGGCAGCGCTTTAGCGCGTAACCATCTTGGGAAACCGCTGCTCGACCAACCGCGGAATTGACTTGATCAAGCCGCCGAGCGCGCCCGACGTCAGCAGCAGCACGACGTCGTCCGGGCGCAACGTGTCGCTCAGCACCTGCAGCGCCTCGTCGGGATCGACGATCGCGTCGGCATCGAATTTCGCCGCGCGGACACGGGCCACGATTTCGCTCTGGGTGAGCTGCGCATGGGTGTCCGCGCCCTGCGACGCCGGTTCGTAGATCAGGACCTTGCCCGCGCCCGCAAACACGTCGTCATAGGCCGCAATCGCGGACCGGTTGCGCCACGTGAACGTGTGCGGCTCGAACACGACGACGAGGCGCCGGTCGGGATAGTGCAGCTTGGCCGCGGCAATCGCGCTCTTGGCCTTTTCGTAGGACGAGCCAAACCCTTCATACACCGGCACCGTCGACAGCGGGGACAGCAACTCCATCCGGCGCTTGACGCCCATGAACGAAGCGATACCGGCGGCAAGCTCGTCGGCCGAGAGCAGCCCCTTCTCAAGCAGCATCGCGCTCACGCCAACGATGTTCTCGATGTTGTGCGTGCCGAGCAGCGGGGTGGACAGGCGCACGATCCTCTTGCTGCCGCGCATGAGATCGAATGTGCTTGTCGAGTTGAGCTTGATCTCTTCGGCATGCCAGCTCGACGTGTCGTTCAGCGCGTAGAACACGGGATCGTGACCGGCTTCGACGGCGAGTGCACGCGCATAGGGCTCGCTGCTGCTTGCGATCAGCAACCCATCGTCCGGCAACGAATCGATCAGCGCACGAAACGGCGCGAGATAATCGGCGTGCGAAGGGAAAACGTTGACGTGATCGTGCGTGGCCGACGTGAGCAGCACGTTTCTCGCGTTGTAATGCAGGAACTTCGAGGTGTTGTCCCAGTTGGAGGACGGATACTCGTCGCCCTCCAGGATGAAGACCGGGCCGCGGCCGCGATGGGCGTGGGTGTCGAACCCGTTGGTGATCTCGCCGATGAAATAGCTCGGGTCCTTGCCGGCCTCTCGGAGGCACCAGGCCAGCATCGCGGTGCACGTCGACTTGCCGTAGCTGCCCGCCGCCAGGATGGTCTCCGACGCGACCGTCAGATCATGCAGTAGGTCCGCGAACGAGCGCACAAGCTTGCCGCTGCCGAGCGCGGCCCGCACCTCCTCGTTGATTTCAGGCCGGAGCTTGGCGTTCTTGCCGACGACGATGACGTCGGCATCCACCGGGATGTTTTCCTTGCGGTAGCCCTGCGCAAAGACAATGTGGGCGCTGTCGAGGTAGTCGCTGACCGGCGGATAGAAATCCTCGTCCGACCCGCTGATCTCGGCCCCCATCTGCCGGAGAAGGAGCGCCGTGGCGCTCATGCCCTTGCCGGCAATTCCAATGAAATGCGCCTTCGCGAAATTCATTGTTCCCCCCCACCACCACGCAACAGCACGCCGCTCGGTCAATTCTTGTCGTTGCCGCGCGTAGATGAAAACCGTATTGGGCGGCGATGCCCGTGTAAAGTGGCCGCGCCGGTTTGACGACGGCCTTGCGCTCCGCGCCACGCCTTCGCGCGTGCGGCTGCGCCCAATACCGCCACACGATACCACCGCACGGTTAAGAATTCGGAATGCCCGCAACGCCCGAACGCCGGACCGATTTCAGCCGGCCTTCGATCGCAGTTCTACTGGCTCAGGCTGGCGCGCCGCTTCCCCGTCCGGCGCAGTCATTCCCGTGATCAGGCGGCTGCCCCGCTGGAACGTCACGTAGTTCCAGACCCAGTTCAGCGCGACGATGAAACGGTTGCGGAAGCCGATCAGGAAGTAGATGTGGGCCACGCTCCAGAGCACCCAGGCGAAGAAGCCCGACAGCCGGAACCGGCCGAACTGCACGACCGCGCGCTTGCGTCCGATGGTGGCGAGCGAGCCGAAGTCGCGATAGGCGAACGGCCCGATTGAGCGGCCGGCGCTGCGCGCCTTGAGCAGGCGCGCGATATAGTGCCCCTGCTGCTTGGCGACCGGCGCCACGCCCGGCAGCGGGTGGCCGTCCGCACCGCTAACGAGCGCGGTGTCGCCGATCACGAACACGTCGGGATGTCCGGGCACCGACAGGTCGGGGTTCACTTTGACGCGGCCGGCGCGATCGGTCTCCGCTCCGAGCCAGCGGCCGGCCGGCGAGGCCATCACGCCAGCGGCCCAGATGACAGTGCGGGTCGGGATGAACTCGTCGCCGACGCGGACACCGTCGCTGTTGCATTCGGTCACCGCAGCACCGACCCGCACTTCGACGCCGAGCGATTCAAGCGAGCGGCGCGCCGCCTCCGACAAGCTCGCGTCGAACGGCGTCAGAACGCGCGGCGCGGCCTCGATAAGCACAATGCGGGTGGAGCGCGAATCGATCGAGCGGAAGTCGGCCGCGAGCGCACGCTTGGCAAGCTCCGCGATGGCGCCGGCGAGCTCCACGCCGGTCGGTCCGCCGCCGACAACCACGAACGTCATCAGCCGGCGCCGCTCCTCGGGGTCGTCCTCGTTCTCGGCCCTTTCGAACGCAAGCAGGATACGGCGACGAAGATACGTGGCGTCGTCGATGGTCTTCAGCCCCGGCGCAAACGGCGCCCAGTCGTCGTGCCCGAAATAGGCGTGGCGCGCGCCGGTCGCGATGATCAGCGTGTCGTAAGGAATCCGCCGGTCGTCGGCGATCACCTGCCGCCGCTTCAGATCGACGCCGGAGACCTCGGCGAGCATGATCCTGGCGTTCTTCTGGCCGCGCAGGATGCTGCGGATCGGCGAGGCGATGTCGGCTGGCGACAGCGCGGCGGTCGCGACCTGGTAGAGCAGCGGCTGGAACAGATGGTGGTTGTTGCGGTCGATCAGCGTCACGTCGAACGGCTGCCGGGCCAGCGCCTTGGCTGCCGACAGGCCGCCAAAGCCGCCGCCGACAATGACGACGCGGGGGTTGGAAGGAGTCTGCACGTTGCTCATGGTCGCGCCCCGGATGCTGTCTGTCGCCATTGCTACAGAACAGAAGCGCCGTCGCCGGACAAGCGCGGGCCGGCCATGCTTTCCATGCCCCGCCGCTATGAAGCGTGCAGGGCCGACCATTGTGTGTCCGGCAGAGGCCGGGCCGGTATCGAAAAGGCGCCCCAAATCAGAAGGTTGCAGGCTCGGGGCGGTTACCGTCCGACGCCGGCGGCGTCCCGGATCGGCCGTGGCACGGCCCATCCGACGACCGCCTCTGCGGACATAAGCGTCGCCAGGGTCTCCGCAAGATCGAACGCCGCGGCATCGGCGGTGGCCTCCGCGAGCGCATCCGCAATGGTGTGCCCGGCCGCAAGCACGGACAGAAATTCGTAGCCACCAGGCGCGAGCCGCCAGACCTCGACATCGCGACGCGGACGCACGATCAGCGCCGATTCGGGCTGCCACGTTCGGATCGCGCCGTCGCCGCCATCCTGGTGGGACTGCCAGATGCTGACCACCGGAAAACGTGACGCGAGCAGCGCCATCGACGGGTGCAACTGCAGCCGCAATTCGGCGCACTGCGCCGGCAGCAGCGCCGCAAGCGTGCTTCGGGTAAGCGGTGTGGCATTGGCCGCGTGGTAGGCGCGAGTGCGCGCCCGCTCGAGTTCGGCGATGTCGGCGAGATAGTCCACCGCCACGCCCTCGCCGATCGTCCGCAGAAATTGCGGAAAGCTCGCCGCGAATTCGACCGACACGGGCGAGCACGGCGGCTCGGTTCTGAGATATTGCACCGCGACCCGTTCGAATGCATCGTCCCAGAGGAGCTTGCGCACCACCGGATACCGCGACGCCACCGCTTCGATCAGGCGGCTTGCGTTGTTGCGATGAATTCCAAAGCGGATTTCGATTTCCGCCAGCGACGAAGCGAAACGTTCGTCGGCCGTCGCACCCTCGGGCCACACAACGCCAACATATTCATCCTGCAGGGCCGCGATGTATTGCGGAATGGCCGTCATGGGTTACACCGCCTCCCTTGCTTCGCCTGTCGCTGCATGTGCCTGTGCGGCACGCGCCCGTGCATACAACGTCCGGCGTGATAACTTTATGACGGCATGGCGTTGCTCACGCATCGTTGAATGCGTCTGTTGAAAGCGCCAAAACGCAGCGAATATGCGGTAATTGCTACGGCGCCGCGACAATTACAGGCAATTTTATGGCGATCTAGTCGGCCGGCGCGCTCGGCCTGGCAGACATGTGCAAGCTTGCATCATCGCCATCGAACGCGATCGGCGCCAGCCGTTTTCGGTTGACAGTCAGATCGAACACGTCAAATCGATTATAGTATCCGGCTATGTCGTGGAACTGCTTGGGCTCGACGCATTGCGCAAGGTCGATGTCCTGATAGAGCAAGCCTTCGGTCTCGCACAGCGTCTCGCCGATCACCTCGCCGGTCGGGCCAATCACCATCGACACCCCGCGCGGGCTCAGCTCCAGTGTCTCGCGCGCTTCGCTGTCGAGTCCGCGTAACGCATCGAACAGCGATTGGTCGAGACAAGCCGACGACACGATGTTGAACAGCTTGCCCTCGAACGAGTGGGCGCCGGCCCTGATCCGGATTGCCGCCGCCAGATCGTAGCGCGCTGAATTGTTCGGCGGACGTGTCGGCCAGATCGGCGGATACGACGAGACGTGAATCTGCTCACCCTGCGCGATCAGCGCATAGCGCGCGAGCGGGTTGGTGTTCTCGCCGCAGATCAGCATGCCGAGCCTGCCCGATCGCGGTATCGCACACGCGCAAGCCCGCGCCGTCGCCGTTCGCCCAGATCAGCTTTTCGTAGAACGTCGGGACGAGCTTGCGGTGATGGTTGAGGATTGCACCATCGGCGCCGATCAGGAGATTCGTGTTCCAGACGCAGCCGACCGAGGCAACGGTGCGCTCGCTCATCCCGATCGAGACAATAATGTCGTGCTCGCGGGCGGCGTCGCAAAGCTGCTGCACCTCCGGGCCCGGCACCTCGATCGAGTTGGCGACGAACCGCTTGAAGAAATCGTGGTTCTTGATCGGCGCCTGGACCGACGCCCAGACCGGAAAACCCGGCACGAACGATTCCGGAAACGCGATCAGGCGAGCGCCGGCGCCGGCCGCTTCGGCGATCAGCGAGACCGCTTTGGCGACGGTCCTGGATGCGTCGAGAAACACCGGCGCGACATGCGCGGCGCAGACCGTGACCTTCGGATACTCGACCATGCGGGCGTCGCCTGCTTCAACGCAAGGCGCGGCGGCGCGAGCGGCGCCGCCGCGAAAGGCCGGTCACGCCGGCATCGTGGAGAGATTGTGCCGCAACGGCATGTTCTTTTCGAGGTCCTCCTTCGGGATGCGCCGCTTGACCTCGAACTTGCCGTTCTCCACGCGGCTGATGTAGCAGTCGATGATGCCGGCGTGGTCTTCCTTGCGGATCTTCTTGTCGCCCTGCGGATGGGCAAGCGAGTTCTTCATCTCCATGCCTTCAAGCGCCTGGATCGCGCCCTCGATATCCTTGCGGGTCTTGTAGCCGGACTTCTCGATCGCAGCCTTGATCGCAAAGATGTCCTCCCAGGCCTGCCAGCCGTGGCTCTTGTCCATGACGCGGGTGCCGCCGATCTCGCGGCAATACACGTCGTCGATGCCGATCAGTTTGTTGAACTCCTTGTGATACTCGTCGTTCTTGTGGGCGAGCATGCGCGGGAAGTTCTCGAAGAAGTAGACGCCTTCCGCCGCGCCCTGGATGTCGCCTGGATCGATCGATTCCATGCTCGCCGACGACGAGAACATCTTCATCTTCTTGTCGAGGCCCATGGCCTTGGCCTGGGTGTAGAACGCCACCGACAGCGAGCCGATGAACGCCGGCAGCACCACTTCGCTGTCCTCTGGAATCTGCGCGACGTAGGGCACGAAGTCCTTGGTGTCGAGCGGCACCGGAATGCTGTTCAGCACGCGCCCGCCAGCCTTCTCGATGTAGAGCCTCGATTCCTGGTTGGTGCTCTGGCCCCAGGCGTAGTCGGCGTAGATGATGGTCCAGACCTTGCCGAAGTTCTCGACGCACCAGGGCATGCTGGCGGCGGCGATCGAATAGGTGTCGGTGCCGGTGCGGAACGAGAAGCGCGTGCCCTTCGAGCCGGTGACCTCGGTCGCCTCGCCGGTCGAGAAGTACGGCGTCTTGAGCTCGGACGCGATCGGCAGTGCTGCGAGCATCACGCCTGAATGCACCGATCCGACGATGAATTCGGCGTTGCCACGCTGGATCAGGTTGCGCAGCTTGCGCGCGCCCGGCGCCGGGTTGGATTCGGTGTCCTCGGTCGCAAGCTCGACCTTGCGGCCGGCGATGCCGCCGCCCTTGTTGATGATCTCGACCGCGGCCTTGGCGCACTTGTCGTGCCAGACGCCCCACGACGAGATCACGCCGGTGAGATCGCAGTGATGGCCGATCACGATCGGACCGGACGCCTGCGCGAACAGGTCCTTGGTGATCGTCAGGCTGGCCGTTCCGGCCAAGGCGCCTCCTTTCAATGCGGTGTCCAGGAAGCTGCGTCGCGTTACTTTTCTCTGTGTCATCGCCGTCTCCTATCCGAGAATGCCTAGTGTTTCGACAGCCCGAGATAACGGTGCACGATCTCGGGCTGGGATTTCAGTTCGCTTGCGGCACCGCTGTACACGATGGTGCCCTTCTCCATCAGGAACACGCGCGGGCAAAGCCGCAGCGCGGTTTCGACGTTCTGCTCGACCAGCAGGATCGACACGCCGCTCTGATTGATGCGGTGGATTTCGCGCCTGATCTGCGAGACGAGCCGCGGCATGATGCCTTCGGTCGGCTCGTCGAGGATGATCAGCTTCGGGCGCATCATCAGGCAGCGCGCGATGGCGAGCATCTGCTGCTCGCCGCCGGACAGCGTGTTGCCGGACTGCTTGAGGCGCTCCTTGAGGCGCGGGAAGCAGCTGAACACGTATTCCTCGCGTTCGGGATCGCGCCGTCCCGGCAGGCCGATGCACAGGTTTTCCAGCACCGTCAGATTGGGGAAGATGCCGCGGCCTTGCGGCACGTAGCCGATCCCACAGCGCGGCACCTCGTGCGGCCGCGATTGCGGCGAGATCGAAGCCGTCGAACTCGACCGTGCCGCGGCTCTTGCGCGCGAGCCCCATGATGGCGCGCAGCGTCGTGGTCTTGCCGACACCGTTGCGGCCGAGCAGCGCCGCGCACTCACCCGCCTTCACCTCGAGATTGACGCCCTGCAGGATGTGCAGCTTGCCGATATGGACGTGGACGTCGTCGAGCCTAAGCATGGGCCGCCTCTTCGACGTAGTCTTCGTCCTCGTCGCGGCCGAGATAGGCCTCGCGCACGCGCTCGTCGTTGGCGATCTCGCGCGGGCTGCCCGACGCCAGGATCGCGCCTTGCGCCATCACGGTGATGTCGTCGGCGATGCCGAACACGACCTCCATGTCGTGCTCGATGATGATGATGTCGATCGAGCGGGCGAGCTCGCGGATTTTTTCCACCGCGCGCTCGGTCTCGGCCGGGCTCATGCCGCAGGTCGGCTCGTCGAGCAGCAGCAAGCGCGGCTCGGAGATCAGCGCCATGCCGATTTCGAGCAGCGCGACGTCGCCGTAGGACAGGGTGCCGGCTTGGCGCGTCGGCAAGACGCGACAGCCCGATCTGCTCGAGCGTGCGATCGACGCGTCTCGCTCGTTGCGCGGTCGCTGGCCGCTGACCGGAACGGATGCAGGAAGCCGTGCCCTGCGCGGCCGGTGATCCAGAGGTTTTCCGCGACCGTGAGCTGCGGGAACACGCTCTTGATCTGCAGCGTGCGCTTGATGCCGAGCCGGCTGATCTGGTGCGGCTTGAGGCCGGTGATGTCGCGCCCTGCGAAGAACACGCGGCCGCCGTCCGCCGGCAGCAGACCCGAGATCAGATTGAAGAACGTGGTCTTGCCGGCGCCGTTCGGACCGATGATCGCGTGCAGGCGCGATCCGGCAAGGCTGAAGCTGAGATTGTCGACCGCGGTCAGGCCGCCGAACCGCTTGGTCAGATTTTCGGTGCGAAGGATGGGCTCGCTCATGGTTCGGTCCGCAGCTCGGTCTGGGCCGTTGCGTGGCAGCGCGGCGCTCCAGCGATGCCGGCACCACCCAGTCGTTCCACAGCCCGACCACGCCCTTCGGCGCCAAGATCACGACCAGGATCGCGATCAGCGCCGACGATCAGCGAATGGTGCTCCCAATGCGTCGACACCACTTCGCGAATGATGATGAACAGCGTGGTGCCGACAATCGGACCGAACAGCGTGCCGGCGCCGCCGACGATCGCCCACACCACGGCCTCGCCGGAGACGTGGTAGAACATGTAGGTCGCCGAGGCGTAGCGGCCGAAGAACGCAAACAGCGCGCCCGCCACGCCGGCCAGGAAACCCGCCATCACGAACGCGATCAGCCGCAGCAGATAGACGTTCAGGCCGATCAGCGAGGCGCGCACGTCGTTGTCGCGGATCGCCAGGAACGCCTTGCCGAGCGGGCTGCGCGATCAGGCGATGCATCAGCCAGAAGCAGAGCGCGACGGTCGCCAGGATGAAGAAATACTGGAAGGTCGGGTCGGTGAAGCTCCATTGCTTGTGCCGCCGAGCGTGAAGGTCGGCGGCAGGGTGAAGTTGATGCCGTCGTCGCCGCCGGTCAGCCATTTGTTGGTCAGCGCGAGGAAATAGAAGATCAGCGAGAACACCACGGTGATGATCGCGAAGTAGTGCCAGGTCAGGCGCACCGCGAAGATGCCGGTGACCAGCGCCATCGCCATCGCCGCCACGATGCCGAGCCCGAATGCCGGCCAGAACGACAGGCCGAGGTCGTGCGATGCCGATCGCGACGCCGTACATGCCGAAGCCGAAATAGAGCGCCTGGCCGAACGACAGCAGCCCGACATAGCCGAACAGCAGGTTGACGCTCGCGGCAAACAGCGACCAGATCAGGATTTCGGCGATCACGCTGACCCAGAAGCTGTTGATCAGCGCCGGGATGAGCCACGGCACCGCGATCATGAACGCCGCGAACGCACGCCAGCAGCACGCGCTCGATGACGATCGCCGGCGTCATCAGCGGGTCGAGCCCCTTGAACAGGCCCTGCGGCCGCAGCAGCAGGACGGCGCTCATCAGCACGAGCGAGGAGATGCGCGCGACCGTCGGGTCGGCGACGCTCTGGATGACGCCTTCCAGGAACGACGAGCAGGATCGCGGCCGCGGCGGTGCCCGGCAGGTTGCCGAGGCCGCCGATGATCACCGCCATGAAGCAGAACGGCAGGATATCGACGCCGCCGCGGAAATCGACCGTCGTGATCGGCGCCGCGACCACGCCACCGACCGCAGCGAGCGCAAAGCCGATGGCGAAGGTGAGCACATAGACGCGCTCGCGCCGGGATGCCCATCGCGATCGCGGTGTCGCGGTCATGCCGCACCGCACGCATCCAGGTGCCGAGCTTGGTGTGCTGCAGGAACAGGAAGAAGCCGCCGAGCAGCGAGGATCGCGACCGCCGCCGCGAACAGCCGGTAGATCTCGTAGTCGATGCCGAACAGCGGGATCGTGCCCTGGATCGGCGGCAGGATGCGGCGCGGCGTCGGGCCGAAGGTGATGCGCACGACTTCCTGCAGGATCAGCGACAGGCCGAACGTGGCGACGATCGACAGCGCCGCGACGTTGTGAATGGGTTGGATGACGACACGCTGGATCAGCGCCCCCAGGATGAAGCCGATCAGCGGCGCGACGATGAATCCGAGCCAGAAGTTGCCGGTCAGCTGCAGCGTCGCCCAGGCCAGCACGGTGCCGACCATGAAGAAGTCGCCGTGCGCGAGGTTGATGATGTCGAGCAGGCCGAAGATGATGGAGAGGCCGAGCGCGATCAGCGCGATGATCAGGCCCCAGATCAGGCCGTTCATCGCGAGCAGCAGAAGCTTGTCCATCGTGCCTAGGCGCCCATCCCGAGGCCTTGTCGCAAACTGCGAGCGTCCGCTGGCGCGCAACGCTGAGTCAATGCGGCGCAAGCGCTGTCGCATACGCAGAAAGGCACCCCGCGGTGCAGCCATACGAACAAGCGCGAATTTCTGGGCATCCGCCGCCCGTTCATGCGCCGGCTCACGGCGAGCTCGAACGCGGACCATGTGCCGGTCGATGCGCAGCTCCTCCGGCGAGAGCCCGAGCGCGAGGCCGACAAGCTGCGGCAGGTGCAGGATCGGCATGTCGAGCTTTTCGCCCATGTCCTTCTCGATCTCGCGCTGAAAGCCGTCGAGCACGGTGTGGCAGAGCGGGACATGGCGTCACCATGGTCGTGGCGCCGTTGGCCTTGGCCGACCTGGATGTGCTGGCCGGTCAGCTTGATCGCGATGCGCTCGTCGTGCGCGGCGGTGTGGAAGCCGCAGCATTCGGTGCGGCCGCTGTAGTCGATCGGCCGGCAGCCGAGAATCTCGGCGAGATGCTCCAGCGCGATGTTGTTGCGCGAATCGACGAACTCGTAGCGCAGCGGCGGGCGCGTGATGTGGCAGCCATAGAACGCCGCGACCGTACAGGCCGGTCAGCGGCGCTTGACCAGCCGCGCGCAGCCTCGCTTCGCCGATGTCCTCGTAGCAGCACCCAGAGGAAGTGGCTGATGCGGGTGCGGCCGCTGTAGTGCAGCCCCTCCGTCGCGCGAGCGCGGCGTTGATGCGTTGCCGCGAGATCCGGGTCGTCGACGAACGCCGCGTGGGCGTCGAGCACGTTGAGCGTGCAGGTGTTGCAGATCGTCATCAGCGGCAGGCCCTCGCGCTCGGCGAGCGCCAGGATGCGGACGTTAAGCGTGTAGAAGCCGACGCGGATCGATGGCGCGCAGCTCGCGCGCGCCGGTGCAGGTCGCCGAATTCGAGCTGCAGCAGTTCGAGGCCGAGCGCCGGCGGCCACCCGGTGCGTCGCCTCGTTGAGCTCGGCGCAGGTCGAGCGCGCGGAGCAGCCGGGATAGTAGGCAAACTTCATGGGCGCCTCCCGTGCCGAAGCAGGCGCCGCGCCGCGGCCGACGCGCGGCGACGTCCGACTTGAACAGCGTCTTGAGCGGATTGATCTTGCCGCGCACAAGCAGCCGCAGCGCCCGCGGCAGGTCGCGCAGCGCAGCAAGCCCGCGCACGCGCAGCACCAGCGCGGTCGGGATCGACCGCGCCGCGCGCCGCAACGATCGCGCGCAGCGCGAACGGAGTGCTGCGCCATGCCGGGCGCAGCGCCGCAGCCTTGGCCTTCAGCGGCTCGATCACCTGCGTCACGATCGGGATCGCCGCCGGGCACACCTCTTCGCACTTGTAGCAGGACACGCAGTTGAAGATGCCGGTGAGCGGCAGCGAGCGCGCGACCTTGCCCGGATCGTTGCGCGGGTCGAGCGCGGTCTGCCCCAGCTGAACGAGCGGTGCCGGGCCCGCGAAATCGGTGAGATCGCCAAGCCCGATCACCGGGCAGGCCGAGTAGCAGCACATGCAGCCGATGCAATCGAGCGCCTTCGAGGCGTTCTTCATGTCCTTGTGGCTGAGCGGCTCCGGAAAGCCGGCATAGGCAGTCGGCCGCTCCAGCCACGGCTCGAGCGCCGCGACCTTGCGGTCAAACGGCGCGCGGTCGACCACCAGATCGCGGATCACCGGCAGATTGCGCAGCGGCTCGATCGTCATCTCGGGCTCGACCGCCTCCCAGCAGGCCAGCACTTCGCGGCCGTTCATCCGCACCGCGCAGGTGCCGCACATCTTGGAGCCGCAGAACCAGCGGTAGGCGAGATCGGTGCGCCTCGTTCTCGGCGATCCAATTGAGTGCATCGAGCACGCGCATCCATTTCCGGTACGGCACCTGGAATGTGCTGAGCGCACCGCCGGCATCGGAGCGGCGGATGCGCACCGTCAGCATCTCGCCCGACCGCCAGGCGTGAATTGCGCGCAGCAAGCGTGTCGCCGCGCTCGCGTCTGCCCAAGGTGGCGCGCTTCGCCCGGCGCGAAGGTCTCGCTCACCACGCCACCTCGAGATTGTCCCGGTCGGCGAAGTCCGGCTTGAAGAACGGCAGATCGTAGGGCCGCTGCTCGAAGCGAAAGCCGTTCTCGGTCCGGACCATGACGTTGGCGGCGAGCCAGTCGCGCGTTGTCCTGCAGCGGAAAATCGCGCCGCATGAACGGACCGCGGCTCTCCTTGCGCTCCAGCGACGAGTGGATGATCAGCTCGCAGGCATCGACCATGTTGATGGCATCGATGGCATCGAGCCATTCGTAGTTGGCGCTCCGCGCGGTGCGCGCGAGACTGCATGCCGCGGCAGCAGATCGAGGCGGATCGTCGAAAGCTCGTCGAGCGCCGACCGCAGGCTCGCGTCGTCCTTCTCGACGCCGACCTTGTCCCACATCATGGCGCGGACCGCTGTCTTGACCTGCGGCGACCGGCACGCCGTCGCGGCGCGCAACCAGCAGGCCTTCGAGGCGCCGCCGCTTCCTGCTCGACATCCGCCTCGGGCAAGTGCCGGCTGTGCGAGCGCCTGGCAAGCTCGCCCGCAACGCCGTCCGCGACGACCTTGCCGTCGTAGGTGGCGAGCGCGATCAGTCCGTTGCTGTGGCCGCCGAGGCCGCCCGCGACATAGAGCCCCGGCACCGACGAGCGCATGGTCTCGGTGTCGACATCGATGCCGCCTTGCCGGTAGTGCGCCGTGACCGCGGTCTCGACCAAGTCTCTCGGGAAAGCGCAGGCCGAGCTGGCGGAACGCTCTTGCCGTAGCTCGTGTAGGCATCGACCTCGGCGCGCATCGCAGTGATCGAAGCCGGCATAATAGCCGCCGTCGTAGCGCGCCTTGCCGGCATGGACCTGCCTGCGCCAGGGCCTTGAGCTGCACGGTGTAGGGCCCGTAGGCCAGCGGATCGTCCTGCTGCTGATTGAAGAACTCCTCGCCGGCCGAATTGACCATGCGCGCCGACTTCTCCGAGCCGAGCATCGGGTTCGGATAAACCTGCATGCGCTGCCACGACGGCGGATCGGCAATGTCGTTGGTGTGCCACCACTGCATTTCCAGGTTGACGAGCGTCGCGCCGACACGCCACGCCATCGCGATGCCGTCGCCCGACATCTCGCGCGTGCCGGTCGAGCGGGTGTGCAGCCGGTCGGAGTAGCCGGTGGCGAGGATGACGGCGCGCGCCGAGCACCACGATGGTACTCGCCGGTGATGATGTCGAGCGCGAACACGCCGCCGACCGAGCCGTCCGGCCGGCGCAGCAGCGCGGTCACGACGGTTTCCTCCAGCCGCGGAATGCCGGCCCTGATGACCTGCTTGCGCCGCAGGTCCATGAACGGGACGCCGGAGTTGCCCTGGGTGTTGGCCGCGACGCTGCGGATCTTGCCCGGGCTGGTGACCACGTTGCCGTCGTCGTCGCGCCGCAGATAGAGCCCGGCCTCCTCAAGCTCGGGATAGTAGACGTTCTCGATCCACTGGCCGCAGCCGCGCGCCCAGTTCTGATCGATCAGGAACTGGTTGTGGTACTTGATCAGGAACTCGGCGGTGTTGCGGGCCTGCTCTTCGGTGTTGCCGAGGCCGCGGCCCGAGATCACCAGGTTGCCGGCGAAGATCGATGCGCCGCTCTTGCCGACCAGCCCCTTGCAGACGATGAGGCACTTGATGCCCTGGCGGTGCAGGTTGAGCGCGGCATAACAGCCCGCAGCGCCGCCGCCGACCACCACGACATCCGTGGTCAGCACCCGCATGCCGGTTCCAAGCCTCTCCAGCGCAGGCTCATGGTAACCACGGCGGCCACTGGCGTTCGCATGGCTTTTTTTGCACCATGCTGTGTCCGGATTTGCCGGTTCGAGGCGGCGTCAACATGGGCATGAAGCCGCGCGTCAAATGGGACGACCTGCGGATCTTCCTGGAGGTTGCCCGGCAGGGCAGCGTTCATGCCGCCGCCAAGAAGCTCAAGCTCGATCATTCAACCGTCTGCCGGCGGATCGGCAAGCTCGAGGACCTGCTCGCGATCAAGCTGCTCGACCGCGTCGCAGCGCGGCATCGTCGGTGCGCGACGGCGTCCAGCAGATTGCTCGAGCCATATCGAACGGATGGAAACGCACGCCAGCTCGCTGGAGGACGCGCTCGCCGGCAGCCGCAAGGTCGCGACGCAGACGGTGCGCGTCGCCACCATGGAGGGCATCGCCAGCCAGTATCTGGCCCGGCGCTTCGGCGCTGATGCAGCGCTTCGCGCCGAACGTCAAGATCGAGCTCGTCAGCATGCCGCAACCGGTCGACCTGTCGCGCAAGGAGGCCGACATCTTTCTGAGCTTCTTCAACCCGCGCCTGCCCGGGCTCACCAGCCGCACGGGTCGCTGAGTTCGCGTTGTTTCTGTACTGCTCGGAGGACTACGCGCGCATCCACGGCGCTGCCGCGGAATCGCGACGATCTGAAGCGACCATCGCGTTCGTCGCCTACATCGACGACCTGCTCGCGATCGATGCGGTGCGCTGGCTCGACGAGGTGATCGAGTCGCCGAACGTGAGCTTCTACAGCAACAGCATCATCGCCCAGTGCAATGCGGCGGTGACCGGGCTCGGCATCGTCATGCTGCCGACGTTCGTTGCCGCCGGAGTGCCCGACCTGATGCGCATCCTCCCCGACGAAGCGGAGGTGCGGCGCAACGTCTGGGTCTCGGTTCGCAACGAGCAAGGCTCGCTCGCGCGCATCCGATCGACGGTCAAGTTCCTCTCGCAGATTTTCGAGTGGGACCGCGACTTCCTGCTGGGGCGCGCCGAAGGCGTGGACGCTCCCGCCCAGCCGCGAACCGAGGGCGTCTCGGTCTGAGGCGCGGCCGATGCGCTTGTTTGAGACGCTGCTTGATGTGCCCTCTCCCCTTGCGGGAGAGGGCAGCTCAGGCGAATGCCAAGACATGAACTGGGTGAGGGGAGGCTGCACTTGTCGTCGCACCCCTCACCCAGCTTGATCGTGTAGCCAACGCACGTTGGCCCTCTCCCGCAAGGGGAGAGGGCGCATCAAGCAGCGCCAGCCCGGCGATGATATGGATCGGCCCGTAACCGCCAAAATTCATAAATATTACATATGGTTAGCGGCCCCCGACAGCGGCCCGCCCGCCATTGTATCCCGCCGCATTGATGGCTATCTTTGAGTTGCGAGCAGGCGCTCGCGTCGTTCTTTGCAGTTTCCGGCGTCTGGGCCCGTCGCTTCGGCGGGCCGTCGCCATTTCGGGGGACCGATTGCGGTGACGCGATCCAACCGTACCGACCACATCCGCCTCACGTCGCATCCGGCGCCGGGAACGAAGCTGCGCTTCCCGATCGTCTGGGGTGCTCCGACGCCGCGCGAGCGCGGGCCGATCATCGGCACCGTGTCGCGGCCGCAGGAGCGCAACGTCATCGGCAGTCACGGAGGGTCTTACGCCGTCTACCGCGCGCTCGCGGTGTCGTCGGGGGCGCTCGATCCGATCCGCCGTCCCGACCTGACCAACACCCATCCGGCCGCGACCATCGGACCGTTCCCGCAATGGGCGGACCCGCAGCGGATCGTGTCGCTCGACCCCTGGGGCCATCTCGCGGCGGAGGTGTTTCGCGCCGAGATCGCGGAAGGCACCGACATCCGGCCGAGCATCGCGATCACGCGCGCGCGGCTCGACCTGCCGGAAATCCAGGCCGCGCTTGCGGCCGGACGGCTCAAGAACGACGGCGCGGTCGTGCATGCCAACGGCAGCGTCTCGGTGGTCAAGATCGCGATCGACCCGGTGTGGTATCTGCCCGGCATCGCCACGCGCTTCGGCACGACCGAGACCAACCTTCGCCGCGCCCTGTTCGAGCAGACCGCCGGCATGTTCCCGGAGCTCGTGACGCGGCCCGACCTGCACGTGTTCCTGCCCCCGATCGGCGGCACCACAGCCTATCTTTTCGGCGACGTCGACAAGCTGCCCGACCACCGCACGCAGATCACCTGCCGGGTGCACGACGAGTGCAACGGCTCCGACGTGTTCGGCTCCGACATCTGCACCTGCCGCCCCTACCTCATTCACGGTATCGAGGAGTGCGCCCGCGGCGCGCAGACCGGCGGGCTCGGCATCATCATCTACAACCGCAAGGAAGGCCGGGCGCTCGGCGAGGTCACCAAGTTCCTGGTCTACAACGCCCGCAAGCGCCAGGAGGGCGGCGATAGCGCGGCGCAGTATTTCGAGCGCACCGAATGCGTCGCCGGCGTCCAGGACGCGCGCTTCCAGCAGCTCATGCCGGACGTGGTGAACTGGCTCGGGCTCAAGCGGATCGACCGTTTCGTGTCGATGAGCGACATGAAGCACGACGCGCTGGTGAGCCAGGGCATCGACATCGTCGAGCGGGTTGCGATCCCGGACGAGCTGGTACCGGCCGACGCGCATGTCGAGATCGCGGCCAAGAAGGCCGCCGGCTACTACACGCCGGAGCCGCCCAAGCCGCGCGACCTGAGGGATTCGGTCGGCCGGCCGCTCGAAAAATACTAGCGCGCGCCGGCGCAGGAACCCGTGACGCCCGAGAAGGCCGCTGCGTTGTCCTTGCTGAGCGCCGCCGCTGTGCGCGAGCGTGCTCACCGCATGCTGGCGATCGCGCTCGACGACCGGCTGCCGCATTTCCGGGTCGATCTCAGGCGGCTCGACGATGCGGTCGCGCTGGTGCTGGAGACGACGCGGAGCGCCTACCCCACGCTCGACGTGCCGTTCCATTCGCGCTGGCGGCATTTCGTCGCCGATGGCGTCGACCACTGGGCCGCGATCGCGGGCGCAGCGAACTGGCCGAGTCGCGCTGCGCGTGGCCGCGCTGAGTTCGACCTTGCGATCGTGAGCGTGCTGCTCGACGCCGGCGCCGGCCCAAGCTGGCGTTATCGTGATCCGGCGACTGGAATGGCGATCGGCCGCTCGGAGGGGCTCGCGCTTGCAAGCCTCGCGATGTTCGCCGAGGGCGCATTCTCGTCCGATCCCGCCTATCCACTGCGCGTGGACGCCGACGCGCTGGCAAAGCTGCCTGCGGAGCGCCTGCACGACGGCTTCCAGGTGTCGGAGGCAAACCCGCTGGTCGGGCTCGACGGCCGCACTGCGCTGCTGCGGCGGCTCGGCGAGGTCTGCGCGACTGAGCCCGCGGTGTTCGGGCGCCACGACCGGCCACGCCCGGGCGGGCTGTTCGACCGGCTCGCGGCCGAGGCGCGCGACGGCGCCATGGCAGCCCCCGACATCCTTGCCGCACTCCTGCACAATCTCGGCCCGACCTGGCCGTCGCGGCTCACGCTTGGCGGCGTGCCGCTCGGCGACTGCTGGCGGCATCCCGCGATCGCGACGGACGACGCCACCAGCGGCCTCGTGCCACTGCACAAGCTGTCGCAGTGGCTGTCCTACTCGCTGATCGAGCCGCTGCAGACCGCGGGCATCGCCGTGACCGACATCGATGGCCTCACCGGACTTGCCGAATACCGCAACGGCGGGCTTCTCATCGACACCGGCGTGCTCGCGTTCCGCGACCCGGCCGACGCCGCGCGCGAGCACGACGTGGCCTCAGGCCTCGTCGTCGAATGGCGCGCGCTCACGGTCGCGCTGCTCGATCGCCTCGCCGAAGCCTTACGCACGCGTCTCGGGCTCGACGCCACCACTCTGCCGCTTGCCAAGGTGCTGCAGGGCGGCACCTGGGCGGCCGGCCGCGCGATCGCGCGCGAGCGCCGGCCGGACGGCTCGCCGCCGATCAAGGTCGTGAGCGACGGCACCGTATTCTGAACCGACGAAGGCCCAATGGGGGAGACGATGCAAGGCGTCACCGTTGTCGATCATCCGCTGGTTCAGCACAAGCTGACGCTGATCCGCGACAAGAACATCTCGACCAAGTCGTTCCGGGAGCTGCTGAAGGAAATCGGCATGCTCTTGTGCTACGAGGTCACCCGCGATCTGCCGCTGACCGAGGTCGAGATTGAGACGCCGCTCGCGCGCATGACCTCGCGACGCATCGGCGGCAAGAAGCTCGTGTTCGCGCCGGTGCTGCGCGCCGGCCTCACCTTCGCCGACGGCATGCTCGATCTCGTGCCCGCCGCGCGCGTAGCCCATATCGGGCTCTACCGCGACCCGGAGACGCTCACAGCGGTCGAGTATTTCTTCAAGGCCCCGTCCGACCTCGACGAACGCCTCGTCATCGTGATCGCGCCGGTGATTGCGACCGGCAACGCCGCGGTCGCAGCGATCGACCGCGTCAAGGAGCGCGGCGCCAAGGACCTGCGCATGGTCTGCCTGCTCGGCGCGCCCGAGGGCTTCGAGCGCGTGAGCGGCGCTCATCCCGACGTACCGATCTGGACAGCCGCGATCGACGAGCGGCTGGACGAGCACGGCTACATCATCCCGGGCCTCGGCGACGCCGGCGACCGCGCGTATGGGACGAAGTAACGCGCCGGGGAATCTCGGGGCAAGCCGCTTGCAAGCCGTGACAAGCGCGCCAGGGCGGCTCAGAATTGCGGCTGGACGGAACCATTCATAGAGGAGTTTCGGCCGTGACCTCACGACGCGATTTTTTGGTGCTGACCGGCGCCGGCATTGTCACAGCGCCTGCCCGCGGCTGGGCGCAGGCGGCCACACCGAAATATGTCGCCAAGATCGGGCATCTCGAATCCCCGCTACAGCCGCGCCACCGCGGCCTTGAGAAGGTCTCGGCGCTCGTCAAGGAGCGCACCAACGGCGAGGTCGAGTTCAGGCTGTTCCCGGCCTCGCAGCTCGGCAACGCACGGCAGATGATCGAGGGCACGCAGTTTGGCTCGATCGAGTGCAACGTAATGCCGGCCGCGTTCCTCGGCGGCTTCAACCCGGTGGTGTCGATCTTCGACATCCCGTTCCTGCTGCCGGACGATCAATCCAAGTCCAACGAGCTGCGCACCGGAACGTTCGGCCAGTTCATCCTCGATACTTTCTCGAGCCGAGGGCTGGTCGCGATTGCGCTCTGGCCCAACGGCCGCAAGAGTCTGACTTCGAACAAGCCGCTCACCAACATCGAGGCCTTCAAGGGTCAGAAATTCCGCGTGATGGATTCGCGCATCCTGATCGAACAGTTCAGCGCGGTCGGCGCCAATGCCATCGCGATCGCCTTCGGCGAACTTTACACGGCGCTGCAGACCGGGGTGGTGGACGGCGAGGAAAACCCGCTCGACACCATCTCCACGATGAAGTTCCACGAGGTGCAGAAGTATCTCGTGGTGTCGAACCACGGCGCCATGGAGGATGTCGTGCTGTTCAACCCGACGTGGTGGAACGGCCTCCCGGCAGGCCACCGCAAGATCATCACCGACACCTTCATCGAGGTCCGGCCTGAAGTCGAGAAGATGAAGAACGAGGCGCAGGACAAGGCGCTCGACATGATCAAGGCGTCCGGCAAGGTCGAGATCAGGACAATGTCCGAGGCGGAACGCAACCAGTTCCGCGCGGCGATGGCACCAAAGTCGCAGGAGGCGTATCTGCAGCGCGCCGGCGCCGAAGGCAAGAAGGCGGTGGAACTCTACGAGACCGAGCAGAAGCGGCTCGGTCTCTGATGCGGGGCACTCGCTTGGGCCGCCCGCTGGTCCGTCATCGCCGGGCCGGCGCGGGGCGCCGTGACCCGGCGATCCATCCAATGCGAAAGCCGCCAGCCGCGGATTTTGCCGTCCGTCTCGCGAAGTTGATGGATCACCGGGTCTCGCCGCTTCGCGGCGGCCCGGTGATGACAGGTGATCGCGACGCCGGCCATCAAGTGGGAGTGGCTATGGCCACTCTGCACGCCAGCGGACAACACGCTGACGGCACCCTCGTGAAGACTGCGAGCCGGACATGCTCTCGACCTTGATGAACGGGCTGCGGATGGTGGAGCGCACGTTCCTTGCGGTCGTCATGATCGCCATGTCGCTCCTGTTCTTCACCAACGTCGTGGCCCGCGAGACGAGCCCGAGGCTCGCGGTCGAACTCGCCTGGATCGAGGAGGCAACGCTGTTTGCGCTTGCCTGGATGGTGTTCGTGGGACTCGGCCTTGCGCTCGAGCGGCGGCGGCATATCGCGATGTCCGCCTACCTCGACAGCCTGCCGCCGCGAGCCGCTTCGGTGCTGCACAAGCTGATCAACGCCAGCGGGCTTATTTTCTGCCTGCTGCTCACCAAGTTCAGCTTCGACTTCGCGCTGTTCACCTATCGCAGCGGCCAGATCAGCCCCACGCTCGGCTTCTCGATGATCGGGCTCTATCTGCCGCTGCCCGTGGGCTTTGCGCTCTTGAGTCTGCGCTATTTTCTCGAACTGATCGGCGCACAGAACCGGTTCGAGATCAAGGACGTGGTTGGAGATCATTGAGGGGCGGCGCGGAGGGGCGACGACGATGCCGGTCACGCTGCTCTGCGTTCTTGCCGCAGTCTTGCTCGCACTCGGCTTCGAGATGTTCCTGGTGATGGGCATCCCGAGCCTGCTCGCCTGGCAGATATTCTTTCCCGGCATCCCCTCGATTGCGGTCGCCCAGAAGCTTGTCGGCGGCGTCAACACCTCGACGCTGCTTGCCATTCCGTTCTTCGTGTTCGCCGCCGATCTCATGGCCCGCGGGGTCATCGCGCGGCGCCTGACCGACCTCGTGAAGACCAATGTCGCGCATCGCGCCGGCGGCATCGGACACACCACCGTCATCTCCTGCATGGCGTTCGGCTCGATCTGCGGATCGGCGCCGGCCACGGTCGCGGCGCTCGGGCGCCTGCTGCATCCCGAACTGGTGAAGGCCGGCTACTCGGAGAAATTCTCGCTTGGGCTGATCGCCTCCAGCGCGGAATGCGCGCTGCTTATCCCGCCGAGCATCACGCTCATCATCTACGGCTGGCTTACCGGCACCTCGATTGCCGACCTGTTCGCGGCGGGCTTCGTGGTTGGGACCGTGCTCGGCATCGCCTTCATGATCCAGGTTCAGTACGTAACCTGGCGGACCGGCGCCGGCTCGTCGCCGCGCGCGACCTCGTACGAGCGCCTGCAGGCGTTGCGCGACGGCCTCGTGGCGCTTGGAATGCCGCTGATCATTCTCGGCGGCATCTATGGCGGCGCCTTCACCGCGACGGAGGCCGCCGCGGTGGCGGTCGTCTACGCGCTCATCGTCGAAGTGCTAATCTACCGTTCGTTCGGCTTCCGCGAACTGATGCACGTGGCCGAGAGCTCTGCCATCACCGTGGTGGTGATCTTCATCCTGCTCGCGATGGGCTCGGTGCTGTCGTTCTTCATCACGCTCGCGCAGGTGCCGGCCTTGTTCACGCAGCTGTTCGCCGATTGGAAGGTCAATTGGATCGTGTTCCTGTTGATCGTGAACGTGATCTTCTTCATCGCCGGCATGTTCATCGACCCGAATTCGATCCTGCTCGTGCTGGTGCCGACGTTCTATCCCGTCGCGGTCGCGCTCGGCGTCGATCCGGTCCATTTCGGGCTGATCGTCTGTCTCAACATCTGCATCGGCATGATCACGCCGCCGTTCGGGCTCGACCTGTTCGTGACCTCGTCGACCTTGCGACGCCCGGTCGAAACGGTGGTGGCCGGCGTGTGGCCGTTCATTGCGACCAACGTGATCGTGCTGATGCTGATCACCTACGTGCCGGCGATCTCGACCTTCATCCTGCGCCTCGTGCGCTGAGCCGTCATTCCGCGTCGGCAAGAGGACCGCGCTTCCCATTCCCGCAACGGCACGCCGGTTGGCGGAGAGGTCCGGCCGGCGCGACGGCAGGGAGGGGGACGGAGCGCGTCGCGCCGGCCGAGCGGAAGGCTACTTCACCGTAGCGATAACACGCACGAGCGAAGTCGCGCCGCCCTGGTCAGCCGAGCCTTCCAGCACAAAGACGAACGAGTCTTCGCCCTTGAAATCGGCGTCCGGAACATAGACGACGCCGGTGCGGCCGCGCGGCATCAGGCGGCCGTGTTCCGGTTCGGTCTCGATCGCTACGGCGTTGATCACCTTCGACCCGATCGAGACCGTGATCGTGCAGGCGCGCTGCGCGGGCACTGCGACTTAAGTCTCCACCGCCGACCCGAACGCAAGCGGGACCGGCCGTGTCTGGCAGCGCGACGGAATCGAGCGGCTGGCGATCAGGCCCACCACCAGCACGCCGCACACGGCAAGGGCGCTAAGCCATCGCAGATCGGCATTAGCGATGAGATGCGGGAGCGCGCCTCGGCCCGTCTCGAGCGCCGCGAAAAATCCGCCCGACCGGCCAGTCGCCCAGCGTGGCTGCGGTTGATCCATCATTTTCCCCTGCGGCTTTTGGCCATGGCAGGAGGCTACCGGCCGGGCTCGCGGCGGGGTGTGAGGCGCTTCATAGGGAGCAAGAACATTGAACGCGGCGGGAGCGCTGGGGCCTATGCGCCGTCCAGGCCGGCCTCGTTCCGAGCTAATCCTCGGCGGAGTCCGCGACCGCCCTCAGGATGACCGGGTCGACGATCGTGATCGACATACCGTCGATCCGGAGCGCGCCGCTGCGGTGCCACTCGCGCATGCACTTGTTTACGCTCTCGCGCGTTGCGCCAACGATATTGCCGAGTTCCCGCTGCGACAGCGTGACGGTCCGATTGACATCGGCCACCTCGGCATCGTCGCCGGCGCCGGCAAGCCGCAGCAACGCCTTGGCGAGTCGCACGGGCAGCTCCAGCAGGGCCACCTCGGTGATCTGCACGGTGGTGCGGCGCAGGCGCTCGCACAGCACCTCGACCATGCTTTGCCAGGCGCCGGGGTTCTGCTCCAGGAACCGCAGCACATCCCGGCGGTGGAGAATCGCGAGTGTGACCGCCGTCATCGCCTTGGCGTCGGCGCTGCGTTCCTTGCCATCGAGCAGCGCCAGTTCGCCGAAGAACTCCCCCGGCTGCATCATGCCAAGGATGATCTCCTTGCCGTCCTGCGATGGCGAACTGATCCGCACGGTCCCGGTCAGGACCGCCATCAGGCTGTCGCCCGGATCGCCCATCAGAAAGATCGTATCGCCGACGGCAAACGACCGGACGTGGGCAGCGCGGGCGATCGCACTGCGCTCGTCGGCATTCATGCCGCGAAACAGAACGCACGCGCCGATCAGCCGGCGCGCGTTCTCGATCGAACTCCTGGTGTCGGCATCCAAGGAGGCGCCCCTGATCCGGTCGCGTTTTGCGGCCTCGTCGCACCTGTATTTGGAGAGCGCGTGCGGCGCAAGATCGATCGCCGCCGCAGCAGCCCCGCAGGATTTTCACCTCGGCCGGGGAGACGCCTTGGCCGGAGCCGGGGCGTGCTTCCGAAGCCCCGGTAAGCAATTGAAATAACAAGAAACTTATCCGGATACCGGTGTGAATTGGGTCACAACGGCCGCGCTCCCCGGGCTCGATAATGAACCCGGCTATGCAACGGCGGGGCGTCGCTGTTGGTGCGCACCAGCCGAAGCAGGTGAATTGGAGACGCAACATGCAAACGATCATCAAGGCCACGTTGACCGCCGCATGCATTGTCGTGCTGGTGTGGCCCCTGCTGTTCTGGGGCAAGCCGGCCTTGCCGGAGAACAACGTACGCGACACGGAGCAGTCGCAGCAGTCGCAGTCCTACAACATGGTGCCGCGGCACGATGTGCTTTGGTGACCGCGTTGTCGCCATCCGAATTGCGCATGCTGAGCGGTTCGTGCCGGCCAAGGCCGGCGGAGTTGCTGCAACGCCGGCGCTCGGCGTGCGGCCGCTGAGTGCAATGTGAAACCGGCCCAGGACTCCGTTCGCCACGTCGTACTCATCAAACTGTCGTCGCCACGTCACGCGCGGCATCGCCGATCTTCGAGGCCCTATCAGAAGACTTGCCCATTCGTGCAAGAGCAGAAATGATGGGGATCGCGGGCACAAGTTCGGCCACCCTCTTTACCCGATGAGATGTGCTGTGCTTGGTCGCAAGGCTCTCGAGTTGTGAGACCAAGGGTCAAGGCTCACATGCGTCTGTGGTCTGCAGTCTTGTTGTGCGTTGCCCTGGCCAGCGCCGCCCCGTCGGTGGCTGCAGCCCAACAATCCCAGCCGCTGCCCCAGTGGCTGCCGGTTCAGACCCTGGATAAGCCCTTCAATGACGCCGCGGGCGATCTGAAGCGGCCGCATAATTTCGCGCTGAAGGATTGCGGCAACGAAGGCCCCTATTTCATCCGCAGCCACCGCAAAATGGGCGCCGAGCCCTACAAGATGGTCGCTCGCCTCGCTGTGCTGTCTTCCATGATCGGCAACGACATCTGCTGGAACTGCAAGAGCGGCAAGGACCGCACCGGTGAATGCGACGTCGAGGCGAAATATCTGGCCATGCAGATCTGGCTGACCGGCCAGGTTCCCGAACCCGACCAGTCTCGGACGCAGCAGGACAAGCGAAACTTTTTCAAGATGGTCGTTGGTGGCGGGAACTTCGAGTTGCAGCAGTACAATACCGCGGCGCCGGGGTTCAAGCTGGGCGGCGTATCCGCGCTCAAGGACGAGCTTAAGGTCGACGAGAATAGTTCGCACTACAAGTATTTCAGGGGAATTGCCGGCTTTTACGGCAGTTGAACCTGGAGGCGAGGATGTCCGTCGATGAACTGCTACGCGAGTTTGGCAGCCGGTCGGGCCTTGGCGCGCTAGCGCGCAATCGGGAGGGCGTCTGCCGCCTCGTGTTCAACGGCGGGCTGATCGTGGACATCGAGGCGCAGGACCGAGCCCCCGACCTGCACATCTCGGCAACCGTGGGTCCGCTCAGTCTCGACGCAAGCGCGGGTCTGTTGCGCAGCCTGCTGGCGGCGAACTTGATGATCCGGGACAATGGCGGCGCTGCGCTTGCGCTCGATCTCAACCGCGACGAGATCGTGCTGCACCGTCAACTGCCGCTCGAAGGCCTGGGCTATGCGGTGTTTGAGCGAAATCTGGAAGCGTTCCTGAACCACCTCGAACGCTGTCGCGGCTTGCTCGACGAGGCGGGCGCAGCCGGCTCACAAACCACGCTGATCGGGGACAGTGGCGGCCTGAACAGAATTCGCGTTTGACGCCGCTTGCCGCGCCGTCCGGACGAATGACGGCAGGCCTACTGCCAAGCGGGGCGGATTGGCCCTGCCACTTCCCGGGATGTCCGCGATCAGACGAGCCTGATGTAGTCGCTATTCGGCGGCGGAGCGCCGGTATCTTCTTCCAACTCGTCGCTCAGGTGTTCGAGCCTGCGCTGCCAATCCTCGGCCGCTTCGACGAAGTTCTCCAGCATCGCATTGAAGCGGGAAAATTCCAGCGCCTGCGCCTTCTCCTTCATGAGCAGGAAAACCACGCCCTCGGAGGGCTCGACGGCAAGCGTACCGCCTCGGGTCTGGGCCCAGAACAGATTGCCGGCGAGCATCATTTCGTAGGCTTCGCGACGGAATGGCTGGGGAACCTGGCAAAGCTTGGCGAACAGCGCGATGTCCTGCCCCTCGGGCTCGTATTGCAGGGAGACGGTCACGTGCTCCCCGATCCGCAGGCAGCAATAGCCGTCATCATCGGGCGCAAGATCCGGCAGGCCGATGCTGGCTCCGAGATCGCGCAACAGACCCCGCATGATGTCGAGGGACATCCTCACGCTCCTTGTGTTTACCGCTCCCCGGGAGGTTCCGGGTCTGGCACTGCACACCAATTATAGAACAATCAAATCGGCCTTGGGACTGAGTCCCGATGGCTCGTCGTTGCAGCGCAATGATGGCATGCGGCGGGAATTCCCGCAATCGCACTGCGCCACCTTGCAGAAAGCGCAAGCCGCATTGCAATTGTGCGTCAAATCTATAGCTTTTCCGTTTGAGGGCACTGCGGTTGGGTCTCTTGAGCCGGCATGCCGCATCAAATTGCGACAGCGGCGCCGGCGAAGCACCGCCGCCCGTGTGAGCTGGCATCTGAAGCCGCCGGACACGGCAAACACTGAACGCGTCGGCTGCAGGAAAGGCGGTGAAGGGGTGAGCGATCGCCACACGGTTCAGGGGTTGCTCGGGGAGTTTGGGCGCACCATCGGCTTGGATGGTCTTGAGCTCGACGAAGACGATTACTGCGCGCTGCTGATCGACGATTCGCTCGTTGTCAACATGGAGTTCGACGAGGCTGGGAAAAAGCTCGTGCTCTACAGCCTGATCGGCGAGCCGAACGGCGAGCGGACCGCGGCATACGATCAGCTTCTGCGCGCAAACTACCTCGGCCGCGAAACCGGCGCTGCTTCGCTCGGGCTGCATCCCGACGGCAAGGGTGTCGTGCTGTCGCAATGGCTACCGATGCACGGCCTGGATGGCGAGCGTTTCACCACGGAGCTTGAGCGCTTCGTCAACCAGACCGAAGCATGGACCAAGCGACTGCCCGAGCTCGGCGCAAATGCCGGTGGCAAGGCCGCACCGGCATCGGAATTCCCGGTCATCCGTGGCTGACCTGCGCGAAGCCGCGTGCGCTCAACGCGCCTGGGTCAATCCGCAATCCGCGGAGCGACGTGCTCCGTGACGGCTCAACCGCAAAGGCGGTCGGCCAGCGCGCGGAACGCCGCCAGCTGTGGCGCAAGCAACTCGCGCTTTTCATCGCGGCCGACGAAAATCTTAAACATCGCCCCGCCGTCGTGGTTGAAGAACAGGATCGCCGCCGACGGCCGGCCGAAGAACGGCCGCTCCACGAAGGCGATGCTGGCACATCGCTCGTGACGCAGGTGGCCATGGAATCCGGTGCGCCCGGCGAGATTGTAGTAACCCTGGGCGACCTTGCCTTCGGGCACCGGGCCGGTGAACTCCATCACGCCGTCGTCGGAGTGGATGATCAGCGTCACCTCGCCCCACTTGGCGACCTCGCCCATCACATCGACAAAGGACGAACCCGGGGCGAAGCGGCGCATCGCGTCCGGCAATGCTTCAACCACGCTTGCGAGCGAAGCGCCATGCTCCCTGGCCGCCGTCTCGAGGATCACGCCTGGTTCGGCTGCGAGCCGACTCTTGAGATCAAGGGGAGCCACCATTTCGTTCATCGTCGTCTCCACCATGCGGGCGCACGCGATCCGCGGCTCGCTCAACAAGACAAGCGGCGGGTGTACGCTGCCGGCTAAGCGACGGCGGCCTGCTTGCCAGGCACGGTCTGCCGCACCTCGAAGCCCTCGAACTGGGGGTGCTCCAGATAGAGCGGACCGGTGGTCTCGTTGCCGGCCCGCGCGTGGGCGCGGCGAAACTCCTCGGACTTGGTCCAGGCTTCGAACGCAGCCTTGCTCTGCCAGACCGTGTGCGAGGCGTAGAGGGTGTGATCCTCAGCCTCCGGGCCCTTCAGCAGATGGAACTCGACGAAACCCGGCATGCGGTCGAGATACGAATCCCGGCTGAACCAGACCTCCTCGAAGGCCTCTTCCGAACCCTTCTTCACGCGAAAGCGATTCATGGCGATGAACATCGGCGGCTCCTGTGGCTCATGCGGTGATGATTAGCTCAAACGACAACGCCGCGCGACCGCCCATCACATCGGGGCATCGATGCAACGGCGGCCGGCGCGGATAGCAGATTGGACGATGGCAGTGTGGCCCTCGATCGCGATTACCCCTTCTTCCAGAGATTTCAGCAGATCGTCGCTGAAGCGAACCTTGAGCGAGCCCTTGAACGTGATCCCAGGCTGCGGGAACGCGATCGGCGAACCCGTTCCGTTTGGATTGGGATAGTAGGTCATGTACCGCGAGTACTGTTCGTTGAGCAGATTCTCGACCGACATCGACGCCAACACATCCGGGTTCGGCTGGTAGCCGGCGTAGAAATTGACCAGATTGTAGGAGCCGGTCGGCGGGAACACCGGCGTGGGAAACCGGCCGTCCGACAGCGGAATCTCGTCGGCGTTCTTGGCGGCGACCCATTGCCAGCGCAATGCAACGGTGACCTTGCGGTCCAGGAAGCGCGCACCGAGCGTGCTCATGACGAAGTCGGGCGGGATCTTGGCGAGCGGTTCGCCGGTGTCGGCGTTACGACCTTTCACATGGCTGTAGTTCAGCCCGGCAAACCAGTCTCCCGCATCGTAGCTGCTTTCCACCTCGACGCCCTCCAGGCGAGCGTGCGGAATGTTCTGGTACTGCTCGCAGAACCCTGGGATCACGGCGAAGGGCGGGAAGGGCAGGGTCTGGGTATTGAGGCAGACCTTGCCGCCGACCGCGGTTTCGCCGAAGCCCACCAGCGTGAACTCGATGAAGTCGTCGACGTCGTTGCGATAGACGTTGGCCTTCGCTCGGAACGCATCGCCGGTCTTCAAGATGTCGTTGAACCGCAGGTTGACGCCCGCTTCCTTGGTCTTGCCGACCTCCGGTTTCAGCCCCGGGTTCGGCAACAGTTCGAACTGCGGGAACACCGGGTGGACGCCGGCCACCAGCGTCTCCGTGATGGCGGGGGCACGATAGCCCTCCGCGTAGGTGACGTAGGGCGTGATCCACGGCACCGGCGTGACGCCGACGGTGATCTTCGGCGAGACCCGCGATCCATCGGAATTGTACGCCGCCGCCCTGCAACTCATACTGGTCGTAGCGGACAGCGCCGATTACTTCGAGCCAAGTCGAGTAATTCGACTTGAGTTGCACGAACGCGCCCGACACCGTGCGCTCGCCGGAGGGTGTGAACACCGTGCCAAAGCCGCTGGTGTCGACCTCGTCGCGGAATCCGTCGCCTCCGTAGGTCAGCGCGTGACGAACCGGGCCGGTGTCGAACCGCGACGTGTTGCGGACGTCGAAGCCGGTGGTTTGGATCCTGAAGTTGCGGGTGTCGCCGAGGTTACCGGACACTGCGCTGTTAGGCCCCTCGATCTTGGTTTGATCGGTGATGGTTTCCGTCCAATAGACGTTGCCGTCAAAGTCGAACCAGCGATCGTCTGGCCGCGAATAGATATAGCGCGCGTTCGCAATTCGATTTTGCACCTCGCTGCCGTAGATCGAGCCCGGGATTTGCCCCGTGTCATAGCGTGTGTCGTAGCCGAGATAGCCGAACTTGATCTGATGGCCCTCCGCCGGGCGGAAATTCGCCTTAACGGTGCCGCTCCAATCGTCGTACTCGAGTGTTCTGAATTACCTGACCGTCGCCATCGCGATAGTTGCCGCGCGACCGGAACACACCGCCGAACATGAAGTCGAAGTTCGGATTGGGACGAAAGGCCAGGAACGTCGATCCAAGGCCCTGCGACAGATTGGTGCCGATCTCGCCGCGGGTGAGGATGCCCCAGGTCTTCCCCGGCCGCAGCACGTCCTCGACATCCTTGGTGCGGAATGACACCACGCCGCCGATGGCGCCTGAGCCGTAGATGTTGGCGACCGGGCCGCGCACCACGTCGGCGGTGCTGATCATTTCCGGATCGAGGTAGAACACGCCATCGGCGTTATGGCCGGTGCGCTGGAAGTTCTGTCGCGCGCCGTCGATCAGAACGGCGACGCGCCCGAAATCCTGCAAGCCGCGAATGTTGATCGCCGAGCCCGGATCGTCGGCGCGCTCCTGGAACCACACGCCGGGAACGCCGCTCAGCACGTCGGACACCTTGCCTGGCATCAGCTGTTCGATCTGCTGCGGGCCGATCGAGGTCACCGCCGCAAGCGCATCGGTGGTCTTTTCCGGGGTCTTGGTGGCGAGCACCGTGATGGCGTCGAGCACCAGGGTGTTTTGCGCATGAGCGGGCGACAGCGCCCCGCCTGCAAACAACGCGACCGACGAAACTCCGAAGAGGAGCGCGCGAGCGCTCCGGCGAACAGGCCCCATCACAACCCCCAAGCCCCAAGCAGTGTCTCGAAAGCAGCTGCGGCGGGCTGGCGGGCTGCCGCGACGGGTGGCCGCGGCTTGCTGGCTGGCTAGCGACCGGTATTGCGGTCGCGCAGCACCTGTGTTGCCTTTGTAGTTAACATGTATTACTGACGTCAAGACATGAATTCACAAGCCTAACTACTCTAAACTGCGAACGTTTCTAGTTTAAAATCAATCAAAACTAAGAAGTCAAAACGAAGAAACGAAATGAATACTGTATCGGTGCCCTCAATGAATACTTCGGCTGCTGAAGATGATCCCAGCAATGCCAGTGGGCATCGGAGTGCACCGGCGCCCGAGCGCAGAATTCCGCTAACCGAGGATCGTATCGACAGCCGTGATCTCTTCGTTGGCACCCGAGAGATCATCATCACCCACGGCAGCGAGCTTTATCGCCTGCGCCTGACTGCACAGAACAAGCTGATCCTGACGAAATGAGCCATCGACCGGAACATGCCGTCGGTATGCGCGCGCAGCGTTGGTGGATCGCACCCGCCGCATGCGTCAGTCTCGCGATCGCCGCCGCCACGATCGCGAACGCTGCAACGCTCACTGACGCCACCGGCCGCACCGTGGCGATCAACGACGCGAGCCGGATCGTTTCGATCGGTGGCGCGGTGACCGAAATCCTCTACGCGCTCGGGATGGACGACAGGATCGTGGCCATCGACACCACGAGCCTCTATCCGACGCGCGCCGCCAAGGAAAAGAAGAACGTCGGCTACATGCGCCAGCTTTCGCCTGAGGGCGTGCTCGGGCTTGCGCCAACGCTGATGCTCGCGATCGAAGGCGCCGGCCCGAAGGAGACGATGACGGTGCTCGCCTCGGCCAAGGTGCCGCTCGTGGTGGTGTCCGGACCACCACACCGGCCCAGGCATCGTCGAGAAGGTTCGCCTGGTGGCGGAGGCGGTCGACGCGTCCGGCCGGGGCCAATGTCTGGTGAAGCAGGTCCAGGCCGACCTCGCCGCGCTGCGCGATTTCGAAGTCGGCATCGGCAAGCGCAAGCGCGTGCTGTTCGTGCTTTCGTTCGTGAACGGTCGCGCCATGGTCAGCGGACGCAAGACTGCGGCGGACGGCATCATCGAACTGGCCGGCGCTGAAAACGCCATCACCGAGTACGAAGGCTACAAGCCGATCAGCGACGAGGCGCTGGTGGCTGCGAGGCCCGACGTGGTGCTGGTGATGGAGCGCCCCGGCAGCAGCGATCTGACCGCCGATACCGTGTTCGCGCGCCCTGCGTTCGGCGCGACGCCGGCAGCTGCAACGCGGTCGTTCGTCTCGATGGAAGGCCTCTACCTGCTCGGATTCGGGCCGCGCAGCGCGCGAGCGGCGCGCGATCTGGCGGTGGCGCTTTATCCCGGCCTGAAGCCGGAGTCGCTGCCCTCGGAGCGAACCGCAGCAGCGGCCGACGCCTGCACGCGGCAATGACCGCGCTTCAATCGGCGTGGTCCGAGCGTATCGGCATCTGGCGACGCGGCCTGCGACCGGCCACCGTCATCGGCCTGCTGTCTGCTCATCGTGCTTGCAGTTGCCGTCGTCGCGACCGCGATCGGCGCCGCCGGTATCCCGATCGCACGTCTGCCCGCCGCGCTCGGGCTTGCGGCCGGCGACGGCGATCCGACCACGCTCGCCCGCGATCAGCTCGTGCTCTGGTCGGTGCGACTGCCGCGGATCGCGATCGCGGCCATCGTCGGCGGCCTGCTGGCGGCGAGCGGTGCCATCATGCAGGGGCTGTTCCGCAACCCGCTCGCCGATCCCGCGCTGGTCGGCGTCTCGAGCGGTGGCGCGCTCGCCGCGGCGGTGACCATTGTCGATCGGCGATCGCATCCTGGCAGAACACCAGACCACGCTGCCGTTCGAAGTCCTACCGCTTGCGGCCTTCGTCGGATCGCTGATCGACGACGTCGATCCTCTATCGAATAGCGACCCGCGAGAACCGCACCTCGATTGTGATTTTCCTGCTGGGCGGGCTTGCGATCGCGGCCCTCGCCAACGCCGGCATCGGCATGCTGATTTTCCTGGCCGACGACCGACAGTTGCGCGACGTGACGTTCTGGCTGCTCGGATCGCTCAGCGGCGCCACCTGGACCAAGGTCGCCATCCTGGCACCGTTCCTGATAGCAATGCTGCTCGCCATTCCTCTGGTGGCGCGCGGCCTCGATCTTTTGGTGTTGGGAGAGGCCGAAGCCTTCTACATGGGAGTGCAGGTCGAGCGGCTGAAGCGGATAGCGATCGTGCTGGTATCGGCGATAACCGGGGCGGCTGTCGCGTTTGCCGGCGTCATCGGTTTCGTCGGCATCGTCGTGCCGCACCTGTTGCGGCTGGTGATCGGCCCCGGCCATCGCCTGCTGCTGCCGGCGTCGGCGTGTCTTGGCGCCATCCTGCTGCTCGCAGCCGACAGCTGTGCACGCACCGTCGCGGCACCGGCGGAGGTCCCGATCGGCATCCTGACCGCACTGGTCGGGGCGCCGTTCTTCCTCGCCGTGCTGCTGCGCCAGCGATCGCTGATCGGACCATGAGCGCGGTCATACAGACTGAGGCGCTCTCGGTGCGCATCGGCCGCAAGGCGCTGCTCGATGGGGTATCGATTGCGGTCGAACCCGGCGAGTCGGTCGCCCTGGTCGGTCCAAACGGCGCCGGCAAGTCGACACTGCTGCGGGTGCTCGCGGGCGACATCGCCGCGTCCGCCGGGAGCGTCGCTCTGCGCGGCCGCAATCCGCGCTCCTACCCGTCGCGCGAGCTTGCCCTGCACCGGGCGGTGTTGTCGCAGAGCATTGCCGTGATCTTCCCATTCTCGGTCGCCGAGATCGTCCGGATGGGCGCCGGCGAACGGCGCGGCGCGGCCGTCGAAGCGCTGGTCGATGGCGCGCTCGCCGAGGTCGACCTCGGCGGCTTCCGCGACCGCGTCATCGGCACGCTGTCGGGCGGCGAGCAGCAGCGTGCGCATTTCGCGCGCGTGCTGGTTCAGCTTGCTTGCGGCGAGGCTGCGCGCGGGCCGGGCCTCCTGCTGCTCGACGAGCCCACCTCGAACCTCGACCTGCGGCACCAGCTCGACATGGTGGCGGCGACGCGACGCTGCCTCGAACGCGGAGTCACGGTGGTCGCGATCTTGCACGATCTGAACCTCGCCGCGCTGCTGGCGCAACGCATCGTCGTGCTCGGCGGCGGCCGCATCGCAGCCGACGGCCCCCCTCGCGAGACCATCACTGAAACCGTGCTGCGCCAGGTTTTCGGGGTCGCTTCCGCCGTCGGCCGCGTCCCGGAGGGATCGGCGCCGTTCGTGCTGCCACATGGCGCAGAAAAGTCCGGCGAATGGGGACAGCCGGGTGCCTGATACGCCGCTACGGCCCGGACAGGCCGGCGGCACAACCTCAAAAGCGCTCCGGGACAGCCTTCGGCATCGAAGGGGTGTTGGGCCGGCCCGCCGGGCCGACCCGACTTGGTGGGATACACGGCAGGCCTGCCGGCCCCGAGCGCAACGGCTCGCTACTGGTTGCGCATCAGGCGCGACAGATGACCCAACCGGCGCAGCATCCCGAGATCGTCGCGGACTGTCCAGCTTTCGACGATCTTGCCGTTGGCAAAGCGGAACATCTGGATCGCGAGCGTCCGCAGCGTCCGCCCGGTGGGAGCCATTCCCAAATAGCCGCGCGTGTCGGTTCCGACAGTGACATAGCGCCCGACTACGATGTCGCCCTCCGCGACCAGGGCCTCCAATTCGATTTTGAGGTTGGGCACCATGGCGCGCATCATGGCCACGATGTGCTTGATGCCCTCGGGGCCGTTCGCCGGCAAGGCGTCTCCGGTGTCGTGACGAACATAGTCCGTGGCCACGATCTCGTCGGCAACCGACAATTCCCCGCAATTCCAGACCTCTTCGATCAAGCGGCGGACCGCCTCCTTGTTCCGTTCCGGCTTGCTCCATTCGGGCGTCGTGGCGCCGCGGCCACCTCCCGTCAACGCTGCGATGATCTGCGCCGCCGCTCCGATTGTCGTCCGCTTGCGTTGCATTGCGTATGCCGTGGTCTTCATTCTGTGACCTCCGATGTGTCTGGACAGACGATCATCAGCCCCCAACCGATCGAACCCGATCGGCCCGTGCGAGACCTGATCCAGTCAAGAATCAGGTCTCGCAGCCTTGGTTTGGCACGACCTGTTCCGGGCCCTGACGCGCCGCAGAAGATCGTGCTGAGGTTTCGGGAGTGCGCCGACCGAACGTCGCAATTCGCGCTTCCGCCACTTGTGAGAGAGACGTCCACCACCATTCGCGACGTCGGCGAAGGATTTGGGGTGTCCCGGCTGCACCAGCCGGGACTGCGATGTCGGGGATGCTGCGATCAGGCCGCCTGCTGACCGGGCAGAGTCCGGCCGGGTTTGGCGGAGCGCGCAGGCTCGCGATGGACCAGCCGCAGGCGCATGCCGCGCACCGCGTACTCGATTTCGCTTCGCGGCACGCCGATGTCGGCGAGCGTGCGGTCGTCGAGTTCCTGGAGCGCACGAACGGCGCCGCGTCGGCGTTCCGCAGCAGCGAGCTTGCGGACCGTCCGGGCGATGGCAAAGATTGCGGATCGCAGCATTGCCGAAAGCTTGTGCAGCGCCTCTCGTCCGAACGCCCGCAGCGCGCGGTTGCGTTCACGGCGCGCAAGCCGATCGATCTCGTAGGACGAGGGCCATCGGGTGAATTCGATATTCTCGGTCATAATCGGCCTCCTGAAAGCGTTGCCGCGTTGCGATTGTGTCCGAACTGCGTCCGCGCGGATTTCCGCGCAGGCAATTCGCGTACGGTGTGTGTAATCGCGAGCCGGATGACAGACTTGCAGGCGGGCGCGAGCCAGCCGTGAGTTTCCTTTGAGATTTTCTGGAGATTTCCTAAATGTGATACTTTTCACAGGTCTTGTAACGGCCGCCGGTGTGTATTTGTCTCCCGGGGGCCGGAGCGGCGCCTTGGCAAGGGCAAAAGGGGCGAGCTTGGAATTCCGCTTTGCAGGATACGAAATCGATCTCGGGCGGCAGGAGCTGCGCCGGGGCAAAGAGCTCGTGGCGGTCGAGCCGCAGGTGTTCGACCTGCTGGTCCATCTGGTCCGCAACCATGACCGCATCATCAGCAAGGACGAGCTGATCGACGCGGTCTGGCAGGGACGGATCGTGTCGGAGGCCGCACTCAGCTCGCAAATCAGCGCGGCCCGGCGCGCCATCGGCGACAGCGGCGACGATCAACTGCTGATCCGCACCATTCATAAGCGCGGCTTTCGCTTCGTGGGCCAGCTGAACGACGCGCAGACAGACATGGCGACCGCTCCGGAACCGCAGCCTTCAGCGCCCGGCGCCGCCCCCACGACCGAGTCAGCGCCGGCCGCGCCGCTCGTCCTTCCGGACAAGCCGTCGATCGCGGTGCTGCCGTTTCAGAACATGGGCGACGACCCGGACCAGGAGTATTTCGCCGACGGACTCGCCGAGGACATCATCACCGGGCTGTCGCGGCAGCGCTGGTTCTTCGTGATCGCCCGCAATTCCAGCTTTGCCTACAAGGGCGAGCCCGTCGACGTGCGCAAGGTGGCGAGCCAGCTCGGCGTACGCTACGTGCTGGAAGGCAGCGTGCGCAAATCGGCCGGCCGTGTCCGTGTCACGGCGCAGCTGATCGACGCCACGCTCGGGGTCCACCTGTGGGCCGACAAATACGATCGCGAGCTGTCCAACATCTTCGAACTGCAGGACAGCATTACCAACCGCGTCATCGATTCGGTCGCGCCGCAGATCATCGTGGCCGAGGTGGCGCGGCTGCGCAGCAAGCCGCCGCAGAGCATCGACGCCTGGGATCACGTGATGCAGGCAATGCCCCACATGTGGCGCATGAGCACCGAGGAACAGCATCGCGCGCAGGACCTGCTGCGCCAGGCAATCGCACTCGATCCCGACTACGCGCACGCGCACGCACTGCTGGGCTGGACCTACGTCAGCATGTTCAACCTGGATTCGCGCATTCCGATCGGCGAATTCACCGACAAGGCTCTCGACGCCGGCGCCACGGCCGTCCTGCTCGACGACCAGGAACACTGGGGCCACCTCGTGCTCGGCTTGGGCCACGCCCGCCGCCGGAGGCCCGAGCACGCCGCCTCCCACATCACAAAGTCGATTGAACTCAATCCCAATTTCGCGCTCGGCCACGCCGGCCTCGGCTATGCGCTGGCCTGCGGCGGCCAGCCCGAACGCGGATTGCAGTCGCTGGAGGTTGCCGAGCGGCTGAGCCCACGCGACCCGTTCCTTGCGATCTACGCGCCCACGGCGCGATACATGGCGCTGTTCGCGCTCGGCCAGTACGAGGAGACGATCGCGGTCTGTCGCTCCACCGCGGCGCGTTATCCACATCACGCCGGCGCCTGGCGGCTGATGACGGTGTCGCTCGGGCTGCTCGGCCGGATCGACGAAGCGCGTGCCGCGCTCGCCCACACGCTGACGCTTCAGCCCGATCTCTCCAGCGCCCATGTCGCGATGAACACCGTCTATGCCGATCCCTCCGATCGCGCACGGTTCCTGCTCGGGCTGCGCAACGCCGGCCTGGAGGATTAACGACAAAATGCAACGACCAAGGGGAGGAGTCCATGCAACAGCCGCGCGAGGGCCGACCTGACGGCTTGGTTAGTGCCGAGCCGCTACGTCAGAAGGCGCGGGCGCTGGCGCCCAAGCTGCGCGAGCGCGCCGAGGCGACCGGCAAGGCGCGGCGCATTCCGGAAGAGACCATCCAGGATTTCTGGGATGCCGGGCTCTGGTACCTGCTGAAGCCGAAGAAGTTCGGCGGCCCCGAACACCGGCCCGACGTGGCCCTTTCGGTGGCGAACGAACTCTCCCGCGCCGACGGATCGGCCGGCTGGGTGTGGGCGGTGATGACCATCCACGACCTGCTGGTGGCGCTCTGGCCGGAGGAGTTTCAACACGAATACTGGGCCAAGAACACGCTCAGCGCTTCGAGCTTCGCGCCGACCGGCAAGGCGACACCCGCGAATGGCGGTTACCGCGTCTCCGGCAAGTGGACGTTCAGCAGCGGCATCGACAACGCCGACTGGCTCTTGCTCGGCGTGTTCTTCGGGCCGCCGAGCGGCGGCTCGCCAATCCCGGATATCCGTTACGTGATGCTGCCGAAGGGCGACTACAAGGTGATCGACGACTGGTACGTGTTCGGCCTGCGCGGCACCGGCAGCAAGGGCATCGTGGTCGACGACGCGTTCGTGCCGAACCACCGCATCTGCGGGCTCGCCGAAATGATCCAGGGCACTGCGCCTGGCTCCCGGGTGCACGCCTCTCCGCTCTACAAGGCCTCGGTCTGGGGGATTATCCCGTTCACCATCTCGTCTCCAGCCAACGGCATGGCACGCGGCGGCCTCGACGCCTTCATCGAGGACATGAAGGTGCGGGAAGGCTCATACGATCATTCGCCGCTGTCGAAGAAGCCCGGCATGCACCTTGTTGTGGCGGAGGCGGGCGCCATGATCGATGCCGCCGAACTGCTCTACTGGCGCTCGTTCAACGAGACGATCGACAAGATCATGGCGAGCGAGCCGCTGACGCTCGAACACCGTGCGCGCAGCCGGCGCGACCAGGGCTTTTCGGTGATGATGGCAAGGCAGGCGGCCGAAAAATTGTTCACCGCGCAGGCGGGGCGCGGCATCTATGAGGGCAACCGCGTCCAGCGCGCCTTCGCCGATATTCAGGCGCTGCAGGGACACATCGTCGGCGGCTGGGACATGCCGGCCTACAGCTACGGCCAGGTCATGCTGGGCGGACCGCCGTCCGATCCGTTCACCTGAGATTCTTGGCGGGCGAATCAATTCGCTGTCCGCCGCTTTGGCACCTTCGCGCGTGTCCACCTGTTGGGGGCATCCCATGAACAATCTTTCCCGCCGCAAGTTCCTGCAGTTGACGACAGGCGCTGCCGCACTGCCGGCCCTGTCGTGCGGGGCTGTGGCGCAGGCCTATCCGACGCGGCCGGTGACGCTTGTCGTATTCGTCGGGGCGGGCGGCTCGCCCGATATCAAGGCGCGCGTGCTCGGGCAGGCACTGTCGCAACGGCTTGGCCAGCCGATCGTCATCGACAACCGGCCCGGCGCCGGCGGCAATCTCGCGCTGCAGGCCGTGGCGCGCGCGCCGGCGGATGGCTACACGCTCCTTCTTGTCGCCACTCCGCATGCGGTCAACGCATCGCTGCACGAGCAGGTCAATGTCGTGCGGGACATCGCTCCGGTCGCCGGCATCACCGGCGACCCGTTCATCATGGTCGTCAATCCGTCGTTCCCGGCGAAGACGGTCCGCGAGTTCATCGACTACGCCAAGGCCAATCCCGGCAAGATCAACATAACTTCGAGCGGGAGCGGCAATCTGAGCCATCTCGCGGGCGAACTTTTCCGGATGATGGCCGACATCGACGTCGTGCACGTTCCCTACAAGGGCACGGTCGCGGCGCTGACCGGCGTGGTCGCAGGCGAGGTGCACGTCATGTTCGATGCCTCGACCTCGGCGCTGCCGCACGTCCAGTCCGGCCGGCTGCGGGCGCTCGCCGTGACCAGCGCGAGGCGGATGGAGGCGTTGCCCGACGTGCCCATGGTCGCCGAGATTCTGCCGGGCTACGAAGTCATGGGCGTGCTGGGGCTTGGCGCGCCGAAGAACACGCCGCCTGAGGTCATCGACCGGCTGAACCGGGAGGTCAACGCCATCCTGGCCGACCCGGCGTCCCGCGCGCAACTCGCCGGCAACGGCAGCGTTGCCTTCGCCGGCACGCCGGCCGATTTCGGCAGGTATGTCCAAGACGACGTGGACAAATGGGCCAAAGTCGTGAGATTCGCCGGCATCAAATCGCAGTGACACACCCGGTCCAGGGGCGACCGGCCACAATTCAATCAAAACGCGGAGGAGCGTAGAGGCATGGGCAAGGCAATTGGCGTGCGTGAGGTTGGGTATTTCGATTGCGAGGGCGGCGGGCAAATCGTGGTGGACGGCAACTACGCCTATATCGGCCACGTCGACAAAACGACAGGCACCACGATCGTCGACGTCAGCGATCCGAAGCACCCGCGCCAGGTCGCCAACGTGCCGACCGCGCCCGGCATCCACGCTCACAAGGTCCGCGTCGCCAACGGGGTGATGCTGATGAACCGCGAGCACCCGCCGCGGCCGAAAGGCCCGCCGCTCACCGCAGAGGAGATGGCGCAGCCGGTCGGGCTCGGCATTTACGATGTGTCCGATCCGACCAAGCCGAAGGAAATCGGCCTGTGGCGCTGCACCGGCAACGGCGTGCACCGTTTCACGTTCGATGGCCGCCACGCCTACATCTCGCCGGAGGTCGAAGGCTACCTCGGCAACATCGTGATGATCCTCGACCTCAAGGACCCGGCGCGGCCGCAGGAGGTCGGGCGGTGGTGGATGCCGGGGCAATGGACAGCGGGCGGCGAAACACCGACCTGGAAGGGACGCGCGCACCGCTGTCACCATCCGATCCGGCTCGGCGACCGGCTCTACACCAGCTACTGGCACGGCGGCGCCGTCATCCTCGACATCTCCGACATGTCGAAGCCGAAATGCGTCGGCGCGATCGACACCAGCCCGCCGTTTCCCTGGCCGACGCATTCCTGCGTGCCGGTGCCGTTCCCGATCGCCGGCCGGCGCTGGATGCTGGTGGCGGACGAGGACGTACTGCCGCTCGATCCCAGGCTCACGTCCGAGATGCCGGCCTTCATGTGGATGATGGACATTACCGACGAGACGCGGCCGACGCCGGTCGGCAGCTTCCAGGTCGAAGGCGTCGACGGCAAGCAGAACCTCTGGATGACCGGCTGCCATCAGCCGGTCGAGGAGCTGACCGGCACCGAGGTGCCGTTCGCCTGGTTCGCGCAAGGGCTCCGCTTCGTCGACATTTCCAATCCGCACGCTCCACGCGAGGTGGCAAGCTACATGCCGGACGTGGCGCCGGGCGCGGACCGGGTGTGCAGCAACGACGTGTTCCGCGACCATCGCGGGCTGGTCTACGTCATCGACCGCATCCGCGGCTTCCACATCGTCGAGCGGGTGTGACACGGCGCGACAGCACCGGGCGCAGACCAATGGCCACCTCAACCGGCGCAGACACTTTCGACTACATCATCGTCGGGGCGGGCTCGGCCGGCTGCGTGCTTGCCAATCGCCTGACCGCTTCGGGCCGCCACCGCGTGCTGCTGATCGAGGCAGGCGGGCACGACCGGCATCTTTGGATTCACATCCCGCTCGGCTACGGCAAGCTGTTCTCCGACCGCCGCGTCAACTGGCTCTACGCCTCGGAGCCGGAGCCCGAGCTCAACAACCGCAACATCATCCAGCCGCGCGGCAAGGTGTTGGGCGGCTCAAGCTCGATCAATGGCCTTCTCTACCTGCGCGGTCAGCCGGAGGACTTCGATCACTGGCGGCAGCTCGGCAACTCCGGCTGGAGCTTCGACGACGTGCTGCCGTACTTCCGGCGCGCCGAGGATCAGGAACGCGGCGAGGACACGCTGCACGGCGTCGGCGGCCCGCTCGCCGTCTCCAACGTCTGCGAGCCGCATCCGCTGTGCGAGGCGTTCATCGCGTCTGCCGAGCAGGCCGGCTTCCCGCGCAACGATGATTTCAACGGGCCGACCCAGGAGGGCGCCGGCTACTTCCAGCTCACCGCCAAGAACGGCCGCCGCTGGTCGACCGCGGTCGGCTATCTGCGACAAGCGCGCAGCCGGCCGAACCTCACGGTCGTTACCGATGCGCTGGCAAGTCGCATCCTGTTCGCCGGCCGGCGCGCGGTCGGCGTCGAATACCGGCGCGGCGGCGCGACCCATGTCGCGCATGCAAGCGGCGAGGTGATCCTCGCAGGCGGCGCCTTCAACTCGCCGCAGCTCATGCACCTGTCCGGCATCGGGCCGGCGTCGCTGCTGAAGCCGCTCGGGATCGAGATGGTCGCCGACATGCCGGGTGTCGGCGCCGATCTGCAGGACCATCTGCAGATCCGCATGCAGTATCGCTGCACCGAGCCGATCACGATGAACGACGTGGTGAACAGCCGGCGGTCGCAGCATCGTCGCCGGATTGCGCTACCTGCTGTTTCGAAAGGGCCTGCTCGCGATCGGCGCCGGATACGCCGGCGGCTTCTTTCGCACCAATCCGTCGGTCGCGACCCCGGACGTGCAGGTTCATTTCATCATCTTCAGCGGCGAGACCGCGGGCGCAGCACTCCATCCGTTCCCCGGTTTCATCGCGTCGGTCTGCCAACTGCGGCCAGAGAGCCGCGGCTTCGTGCGCATCAAATCAGCCGACCCAAATGCAGCCGCCGGCGATCCAGCCGCGTTATCTTTCGAGCGAGTTCGATCGCGACACCGTCGTCGCCGGCATGAAGCTCCTGCGCGGCATCATGGGCCAACCGGCAATGCGCCGCTACATCGCGCAGGAGCGCGCGCCCGGACCGCAGGTCACGAGCGACGCCGATCTGCTGGCGTTCGCGCGCGGCACGGCGACCACCGTGTTTCACCCGACCAGCACCTGCCGCATGGGTTCGGACGCGACCGCGGTGGTCGACGACCGGCTGCGCGTGCGCGGCATCGGAAACTTGCGCGTGGTCGATGCCTCGATCATGCCGACGGTCGTGTCCGGCAACACCAACGCCGCAGTGGTGATGATCGCGGAAAAGGGCGCCGACATGATCCTGCAGGACGCGGCCGCCGGGGCGGCGGCGCGATCACACGCCTTGCAGGCCGCGGGCGGCTGAAAGCCGCGCGCCGGCGGGACCCGCCGCCTTCGCGGGCGAGCGGCGGTGCTAACTGCTCCCCCGCGGGCCGAGGACCTGCTTCGCGGTGGTGAGCACCGCGCTGCCGAGACTGACGAGGTTGTTCGAGTTGTCGGGCGTGACGGGAATATCGCCCGCGTGCGTGGCGGACATGATCAGCCTGCCGTCGCGTGCCCCGAGACCGAAGTGCATCTCGGCGCCAAGCTGCGAGGTGCCCGCGAACGCCTCCTGCCCAAGACGCGGCGTAGCCGCAGGCTTGAACCCAGGCGCGGCCTTGCTCCCCTGCACGGCCGCCTGGTAAGCGGCCGCGGCTTCGCCGGCCGTGGCGTACTGGTCGACGGAGAGCGTCACCTTCTTCTTTCCGTCGGCGCTGGCGAAGACCACCGATCGTGACGCGATCGGCTTGCCGACGCTGGTTTCGTTCGGCCCGGTGCCGGCCTCCTTGATGACGTCCGGGAAATACCGGGTCACCACATTCACGGGCACGACGGTGTCGCGCGGCAGCAACGGAACGGACGCAGCCGCGGCGGTCGACGACGTCTTCTTCGACGACGAGTCATCGCCCCACGCAGCCACTGAAAGAAGCACGATCGCGGCGGCCGTGAGCACCGCCGACGACGAGCCTCGTTGTCGGTTCATTTTTTGCTTCCCATCCGTAGCAATGACGGCAATCCCGGTAACCGAAGTGAGCGTTGCCCGGATGGAGCGCAGCTTGTAGCCAGGATGGAGTGCAGCGCAATCCGGGGCCTGGTGCGCGGGGATGCTGCCCCGGATTTCGCTTTCCGCTTCATCCGAGCTACGTAGCGCAGGAGCGTGCGTCAAAATGTCGTCTCGCTGACCGGGGTCTGACCTACAGGAGGATGCGTCAGGATTCCATCCGGCCGGCGCAAGCTCGGGCCTGTAGCCGGGTTCCACGCCGTGCTAGAAGATGGGCGGTTTCCCAACAGGGAACGCGGGCGGCAGGGTCGCTCGACGAACAGGGCGACGACAGGGAGGCGACGGTGCAGACACGTGGCAGCGCCTGGATGGCGGCCGCATTGGCGGGTGCCATCGGGCTCGGACTTTCAGCAGGGGCGGTCGAGGCCCAGCAATCGATCAAGATCGGCTGGGCGATCTCCAAGACCGGGCCCTACGTCGGCGGCGCGACCATGACGCTGCTCAACCCCTATAAACTTTGGGTGCACGACGTGAACGCGGCCGGCGGCATCACGCTCGGCGGCAAGAAAGTGCCTATCGAGGTGATCGAGTACGACGACCGCAGCAATTCCGACGAGATGATCAAGGCGCTGGAGCGGCTGATCAATCAGGACAAGGTGGATTTCCTGTTCCCGCCGTGGGGCACGGGCTTCAGCCTTGCCTCGGCGCCGATCTTCGCACGCGCCGGCTATCCGCAGCTTCTGGTCACGGCGACGACCGACCGCTCGCCGGAATTCGCCAAGCGCTGGCCGAACAGCTTCTGGCTGCTCGGGACCGCGACCGAGATGGCGGATTCGGCGGTCGCGACCTTCACCAAGCTTCGCTCCGAGGGCAAGATCGGCGACACCATCGCGCTGATCGGCGTGGCCGACCAGTTCGGCATCGAACTGTCGACCGCGGCGCGCGCCGCCCTCGGCAAGGCCAACTTCAAGATCGTCTACGACAAGTCCTATCCGCTCGGCACCCAGGATATGCAGCCGATCCTGACCGAGGCGATGCGCAGCAACGCCGACGTGTTCATGGCGGCGAGCTATCCGCCCGACACGTTCGCCATCATCGATCAGGCCAAGGTGCTGAACTACAATCCGAAGGTGTTCTTTACGTCGGTCGGTACCGCGTTTCCGGTGATCAAGCAGCGGTTCGGCGCCAATGCCGAGGGCATCATGGGGACCGGCGGCTGGAACGCGGACTCGCCCTCGCTCAAGGAGTTCCTGAAGCGCCACCAGCAGGTCAACGGCTCCGATCCCGATCGGTGGGCGAGCCCGGTGACCTATTCCAGCCTGCAGATGCTCCAGCAGGCGATCGAGCGGGTCGGCAAGGTCGACCGAGCAGCCGTCATCAAGGAGCTTTCGAGCGGCACGTTCGACACCGTGTACGGCAAGGTCAAGCTCGTGGACAACCGGTTCTTAGACGTGTTCCAGACCGGACAATGGCAGGACGGCGAGTATTACGGCATCGGTCCGTCGCGGCTCGCCGGCGCGCGGGCGCCGGTCGCGAAGCCCGCCTGGAAGCAGTGAGCTTAAGTTCGGCGCCGTACTCGGCATGCTCGCGGTCGACATTGTCCTGACCGGGCTCATTATCGGCGGGATGTACGCATTCTCCGCGCTGGGGCTCACGCTCCAGTACGGTGTGGCGCGCATCATGAACCTGTCGTACGGCGAGATTCTCGTCGGCGCCGCCCTCTCCGCCTACTGGCTCTACACAACGCAGGCGGTGAGCCCGCTCGTCGGGCTCATCGTCATCGTGCCGATCGCCTTCGCGCTCAACTGGCTGATCTTCCGCTTGCTTCTGACGCCTCTGGTGCGACGGGCGCGCAACGAAGGCATGCTGGAGGTCGACAGCATTCTGGCAACGTTCGGCCTGCTTTTCGTCATGCCGGCATCGCGCACAGTCACCTTCGGCGGCAACTATCTGCAGCTACTCCTATCTGTCGATCCCGGTCCAGGTGCTCGGCAGCGCACTTGCCGTCAATCGCCTGATCGCTCTCGGCTTTGCCACCATCATTGGAATCCTGATCTATCTCGCATTGACGCGCACGCGCGCCGGCACCGCGATCCGGGCGGTCGCGGTCGACCCGCTGTCCGCCCAGCTCGTCGCGATCGACGTAATCGCGCGCTTCCACGTTTGCGTTCGCGCTCGGCGGCGCGCTGGTGGCCGCCGGCGGCGTGCTGATCAGCATGTTTCTCACGTTCAATGCCTCAATGGGTGTCGAGTTCACCATGAAGGCGCTGATCGTGGTGATCATGGGCGGCGTCGGCAACATGCTCGGCGCTCTGGTCGCCGGCCTCCTGCTCGGCATCGGCGAGACCGCGGTCGCGCGGCTCGTCGACCCCGGGCTGACGCTCGCAGCGACCTACGCGCTGTTCCTCGCGGTGCTGCTGATCCGGCCGACCGGACTGTTCGGGAGGTCGGCGCGTTGAACCGACGGCATCTGCTCGGCGTCGGCGGCTGCGCCGTGATCGTGGCTGCGCTCGCGCTGGTACCGCTGTTCGCAGGCACCTATCACCTTGCACTTGGCATCAGCCTGCTTATTTCGCCGTGCTAGCCACAGCCTGGGCACTGTTCTCGGGCCCCACGCGCTACATCTCGCTCGCCACCGTCGCGTTCTTCGGCGTCGGCGCCTACACCGTCGGCGTGCTCGGCGAAGTCTTGCCCTGGCCGCTGGTGCTGCTGACCGCCGCCGCGATCGGCGTCTGCGCTCGCATTCATCGTCGGGCTCTCCACCCTGCGGCTCTCCGGCATCTATTTCGTCATCTTCAGCTTCGGCCTCTCAGAGCTGATCCGCCAGCTCGTGACCTGGTACGAGGTGAATATCCACAAGAGCGTCGGTCGCTACATCTTCATCGATATCACGCAAGCCCAAATCTACTGGCAGCTCCTGGCGCTCGTCGTGTCGGCATTGCTCACCGGCTATCTCATCGGCCGCTCACGACTCGGCCTGGCGCTTGCGCGTGATCGGCGAGGACGAGGTGGTGGCTCGCCACGCCGGGATCGACACGACCAAGGTCAAGCTTGCGTCATGTTCGCGGTCAGCGCGCTGTTCATGACGCTCACGGGCGCGGTGATGGCGCCGCGCTGGACCTACATCGACCCGGCGATCGCGTTCAACCCGATGCTGTCGTTCGAGGTCGTCATCATGGCGCTGTTCGGCGGCGCCGGCGCGCTGTTCGGGCCGATTCTCGGTGTTGTGCCGTTCGTGCTGCTGTTCGAGTTGCTTGTCGGCGAACTTCCCGACCTATTTCAGCATTCTGCTCGGTCTTGTGTTTCTCGCCGATCGTCTATGCGCTTGCCGCAGGGCGTGATCGGGCTCATCCAGACACGCATCTGCCCTCCCGCGAAGCGACGCCGGCAGTGGCCGTTCCGCGTGCCGTCGAGGGCCGCCGGCGCGCGGCTCGAAGTGGCAGTCGCTGCGCAAGACGTTCGGCGGACTGGTCGCAGTCGACAATCTCGGCTTCGCCGTCGCTCCCGGCGAGATCGTCGGGCTGATCGGGCCCAACGGCTCCGGCAAGACCACGGTGCTCAACCTGATCTCCGGCGCGCTGCCCTGACGATCACGGAATCGGTACGCTGCGACGGCCAGGCGCATCACCAGGTTGGGCGCGCACCGCATCGCACGTCTCGGCGTCGCGCGCACCTTCCAGCTCGTGCGCGTGCTCGAATCCATGACCGCGGTCGACAACGTGACGGTGGGCGCTGGCCTTCCGCCGCGAGTCGCTGTGCGGCGCGGAGGCGGAGGCGGTAGCGCGCGGTCTGCTCGCCCGGGTCGGGCTTGCCGACAAGGCCGATCAGACCGGTGCGCAGTTCACCTACATCGATCAGAAGCGGCTCGAGCTGGCCCGAGCGCTCGCGCTCGAGCCGCGCGTGCTGCTGCTCGACGAGTGGCTCGCCGGGCTTACCCGTGCCGAACTGGATGCAGGGCATCGCGCTGATCCGATCGCTGCGCGGCGGTGGCCTGACCATCATTCTGGTAGAGCACGTCATGGACGCGATCCGCTCGCTGTGCGATCGCTGCATCGTGATGAACGCCGGCATCAAGATCGCCGACGGACCGCCGGCGGCCGTGCTCGCCGACCGCGAGGTGTTGCGCGCCTATCTTGGGGAAGCCGATGCTTGAGGTCGCCGGGCTGTCGGTGCTCTACGGCAAACACGCGGCGCTGGTCGGACGTGGCGCTTGCTGGGTCACGCCGGGCGAGATCGTCGTCGATCCTCGGCGCCAACGGCGCCGGCAAGACCACGCTGCTGAAGGCGATTGCGGGGCTGGTGCGGCCGCTAGCCCGGCGCCCGCATTACCTTTGGAACGCCACGATCTGCACGGCGCTACCGCCGCACCGCATCGTCGAGGCGGGGATCGCGCTGGTGCCCGAGGGCCACGGCATTTTCGCCGAGTTGACCGTGCGCGAGAACCTTCAGCTCGGCGCCTACGCCAAGCGCGCTCGCGCCGACCGAGGGCGAGAACCTCGAGCGCGTGCTGGCGCTGTTCCCGCGTCTGCAAGGAACGCTACAGCCAGGTGGTGCGCACAATGTCGGGCGGCGAGCGCCAGATGGTAGCGATCGGACGCGCGCTGATGTCGGCACCCGAACATCCTGCTGCTGGACGAGCCTTCGCTTGGGCTGTCGCCGTTGATGTGCGGCGAACTGTTCCGCGCGCTCCGGCACGTGCGCGAGGCCGGCGTCGGCCTGCTGCTGGTCGAGCAGAACGCGAGGCGGAGCCTCGACATCGCCGACCGCGGCTATCTGATCGAGACCGGCCGGATCGTCGGCCAGGGACGGCGGCCGAACTGAAGGGCGACCCGGCGGTGCAGCGCGCCTATCTTGGCACGGCCGAGGTTCATGCCTTGCCGGCTGCGGAAGCCTGACACCGCCATGGCAAGCGGCGATTTACGCAGAATCTCTACGCGGACTTTCGCTTGGGCTTTGACTTGCCAGCGGCCACCGTTTGCGTCGCCTCCTTCGAGGGCTTGCTCCTGCCGCCCTCGATTGGGAACTTGAACTGCGGCTGCTTGCGCAGATCGTCTGGCTTCTTGGACTTTCCCTTTGCCCGAGGAGCCGCTGCGGGTTCTGAAGGCTTGTCTTCGGCAGCGATACTGCGGCGGAGCGCATCCATCAGACTGACCACGTTGGAGGTCGGTTCGGGTGCGCGCTTCTTCGAAGTCGGAACACCGGCCTGCTTCTGCTTCAACATCTCGACCACGGCCTCTTCGTAATGGTCGACGAAGGCGGTTGGATCGAACTTGCCGGCCTTGCTTGCAAGGATGTGCTCGGCGAGTTGCAGCATCTCCTTCGGGATCTTGAGGTCCGCAATCTCGCCAAAGTATTCGCCGGCGCTGCGCACCTCATAGGGATAGCGCAATGTCGTGCCGAGCAGACCGTTCTCCCAAGGCTGCAGCGCGATCACGCGCTCGCGCTTGGCCAGCACGATCCTGCCAAGCGCGACCATGTCCTTGCCGCGCATCGCCTCGCGGATCACTGCGAAGGCCTCCTGCCCGACCTGATCGTTCGGCGCGATGTAATACGCGCCGTCGTGATAGCGTTCGTCGATGTCGGCGCGCGGCACGAAGCTGTCGATCTCGATCGTATGGTTGCTTTCGATCTGCAGTGCTTCGATCTCGTCGTCCTCGACCTGGAGGTAGACGTTCTTGTCGACCTCGTAGCCACGCCCCCGGTCTGCGGCGTCGACCACCTCGCGCGTCACATCGTCGACGAGCTGCTGCCTCAGACGGTTGCCGGTTTTCTTGTTGATCTGTCGAAACGAGAGTCGTTCCGAACTCGTCGTCGCGGTGAACACCGCGATCGGGCAGGCCACAAGCGACAGCTTGAGGTAGCCCTTCCAATAGGGACGGGGCGCCATGGGAACTCCACTCAACCGCATTCGCAGGCCGCGATAGTTTCGGCGAACGTGAACGGAGTCCAGGCCAAAGCATTAACTTTACTAAGAGTTCTTTTTTTGTTCGCGCCAGCTCCAGGTCTCAACCGACCGGACGGGAGCGGTTCAGCAGATTTTCAACCCAGGCTGCAAACGCATCCAGGATTTCACCCACCACTTGCGCGTCGGTGCGACCGCTGCTCCTTCGCACGTGAAACGAGTGGTCGGCATCCTCGAACAGCTTCAGTGTCGCGCGTTGGCCCAGCGCTTTGCACAGCGGCTCGATCTGGTCGAGTTCGGCGAGTGCATCGCGCGTTCCCTGCAGGAACAGCATGGGCACCTGTACGTCGAACAGGTGCTTGGCGCGATCCTGCGAGGGACGCGCGGGCTGGTGCAACGGAAATCCCAGGAAGGCCAGTCCTTGGACCCCCGGAAGCGGCGCCTCGGCCTGAGCCTGCGATGTCATTCGGCCCCCGAACGACTTCCCACCGGCGATCAGGGGAACTCGGGGCACGAGGCTTGCGGCTTCGGCCACGGCAGCACGGACCACGGCGTGCGCGAGCTTCGGCGGATCGGGCCGCTTGCTGCGACGCTCCATGTAGAGGAACTGATAGCGCAGGGTCGCGATGCTGCGCTCGCCGAGCCCGGCCGCAACCGCCTCCATGAATGGATGGTTCATGCCGGCGCCTGCGCCATGAGCTAGCACATAGCAGGCGAGCGACCGCGGCGGCGCGAGCAGAAGCCCCGAGACGCGGGCGACAGCATCGACCTCGATCGTGACCGCTTTACTGCTCGAAGACGCCATCGAAGCCTCTGAGGTGGTCGTCGGTCATCCATGTGGCGCGGCGTCCGCGCTCTGCAAAGTCGCGGATTGCTGAGGCCGTTGCGCCATGCGAATCTCGCCTATCTTAGATGCCAATAGGTCCTCGCACAAAACCGACGGAGCCGCCCATGTGCCGAAACATCCGGACCCTGTTCAACTTCGAGCCGCCGGCAACGCATGACGAGATCCGCGCGTCCGCGCTGCAGTTCGTTCGCAAGCTGAGCGGCTTCAACAAGCCCTCGAGAGCGAACGAAATCGCATTCAATCGAGCGGTTAACGAGGTGACCGAGGTGGCCCACCGCTTGCTCCATGAACTCGAAACCGCTCAGCCGGCGCGCGACCGCGAGGTCGAGGCGATAAAGGCCCGCGCACGATCGCGGGCCCGATTTGCAGTCCCGGGCGCATGACGTTTGGCACTTCCCCACGCGTCACGGAGGCTGCCGGGAACCAAGTTCCCAGGATCGGGATTGATTGGCCGGAACAAGGATCAATCCATGGCAATTTCAACTCATGCAGAGCCGTCTGGCCCCGGAATATCGGATCGGTCCGCGTCGTGGCTGCTCGCGCTGGAGCGGCACATGAAACTGAGAACCGGTTGGGCGGACGCGACGATCAGCCCATTCGCTCGGGCACCGCGGAAGGCCAAACGCAAGTCACGTCTATCCGCGAAGACCGGGAGGTGATCCATGGCGAAACGGCGAAAGCGGTACTCGCGCGGTACGGCTGAAGAGGTCGAGCGGGAAATGCACCGCTACAAGCGGGGCACGGCGCACAGCGGCCGCGCCGGCAAGGCGGGCAGGGTGAAAAGCCGAGCAGGCCATTGCGATCGGTCTTTCGAAGGCCAGGCAGAAGGGCAGGAAGGTTCCTCGGAAGCCCCGCTGATGACCGATGGGAGTTCCCTCCGGCCGCCGCCCACCGATCAAGCAGCGCATTAGCCGTCAGATGTGTGCCACACCGCCCACGTGATGGCTGAACTGCCGGTGGCCGTCGACCGTGGTGCTAGGCGAGGTCCGAGTGATGGTTGTCCGCCGCATGAACCGGTGTATGGACGCGGGTGAGCATGTAGTGACGTCGTCTGGCATCAACATCCAGAGCCCCCGCCGTCGCCAATGTGAAGTACGCAACGCGAAGTGACGATCGGCAAGTCATGCAAGCAATGTCCCGGACAAGTTCGACAACGCTACGTGTGAAAGGTCGACCAGAATAGTGTTTGTGCCTGTGCCTGGATCGTCGCCGACCTGCTCATAAACGAATGTGTGGTCTATTCCGCCGACGTTCGCAGTGAATGCCACCGTTGTGCCGGCATCTCCAAGGTCATTCTGTTGTAAATAATCTACAACCGCTGCGACTTCTGCTAACGACGTCAAATTCAGCGGAGTTGAATACCAGTCATTAATATCGAACGTAATCATTCCGTTCGATATTGAATGCGATTTCACGTATTCACCGCCGATGGTCAAAGTGGAGTCGGTGCCATCAACCCCGCCGCTAGTGTCAACGGCTACTGCGGGTGTGCCTGGGAGATTCAATACGTCGTAAGTAACTAGCGTAGAATCAAAGTTGCTGATGACGTCGTAACCGGAGATGGTTCCAGAATCGCCAGTGCCAGCGACGCTACCCAAGGAATCCCCAGTATTGAAGAGGAAGGTATCACTTACCATATCCGCGCCGCCATCAAGGATGTCCGCGCCCGCGCCGCCGGTGATCTGATCCGCCCCGCTCCCGGTTTCGATTGTGTTGGCCGCAATTCCGCCGGTCACAATGACGTTCCCAGTGTAGGTGTCCGCCGACAGATTGCCGGCATCCAGCGTAACCTCCACCGAGTCGCTGCCGGTCAGAGTTAAGGTGTTGCCTGCCGCCAGCGCCGTCGCATCGATGGTGTTTGTTCCACCGCCCGTCGCAATCGACAGCCCCGAAACGTCCGCGGTCGTCACATCCAACGAACCCATCACGGCACTGGCGTCGAGGTCGCCTTGCAGCCCGCTGACCACGAAGTTCGACGCGCCGTCGACCGTCAGCAGCGTGTTGTCCGGCAGCAGCGCCGCCGCCACCGTCACGGTGTCGCCGGCCGTGGTCCCGCTGATCGTGGTCGCGCCGGTGCCGGTGGTGATGGCGATGCCGTTGTCGGCGGCGTCGCCGGTGGTGACGTCGAGCGTGCCGAGCAGCAGCCCGGAGGCGTCGAGGTCGCCTTGCAGCCCGCTGACCACGAAGTTCGACGCGCCGTCGACCGTCAGCAGCGTGTTGTCCGGCAGCAGCGCCGCCGCCACCGTCACGGTGTCGCCGGCCGTGGTCCCGCTGATCGTGGTCGCGCCGGTGCCGGTGGTGATGGCGATGCCGTTGTCGGCGGCGTCGCCGGTGGTGACGTCGAGCGTGCCGAGCAGCAGCCCGGAGGCGTCGAGGTCGCCTTGCAGCCCGCTGACCACGAAGTTCGACGCGCCGTCGACCGTCAGCAGCGTGTTGTCCGGCAGCAGCGCCGCCGCCACCGTCACGGTGTCGCCGGCCGTGGTCCCGCTGATCGTGGTCGCGCCGGTGCCGGTGGTGATGGCGATGCCGTTGTCGGCGGCGTCGCCGGTGGTGACGTCGAGCGTGCCGAGCAGCAGCCCGGAGGCGTCGAGGTCGCCTTGCAGCCCGCTGACCACGAAGTTCGACGCGCCGTCGACCGTCAGCAGCGTGTTGTCCGGCAGCAGCGCCGCCGCCACCGTCACGGTGTCGCCGGCCGTGGTCCCGCTGATCGTGGTCGCGCCGGTGCCGGTGGTGATGGCGATGCCGTTGTCGGCGGCGTCGGCGGTGGTGACGTCGAGCGTGCCGAGTTGGGCAGCAGCCCGGAGCCGGCGTCGAGGTCGCCTTGCAGCTCGCTGACCGACGAAGTTCGACGGCGCCGTCGACCGTCAGCAGCGTGTTGTCCGGCGAGCAGCGCCGCGGCGCCACCGTCGACGGTGTCGGCCGGGCCGTGCGTCGCCGGCGTGATGGTGGTCGCGCCGGTGCCGGTGGTGATGGCGATGCGCGTTGTCGGCGGCGTCGCCGGTGGTGACGTCGAGCGTGCCGAGCAGCAGCCCGGAGGCGTCGAGGTCGCCTTGCAGCCCGCTGACCACGAAGTTCGACGCGCCGTCGACCGTCAGCAGCGTGTTGTCCGGCGAGCAGCGCCGCCGCGCACCGTCACGGTGTCGGCCGGCCGTGGTCCCGCGCGTGATCGTGGTGGCGCCGGTGCCGGTGGTGATGGCGATGCCGTTGTCGGCGGCGTCGCCGGTGGTGACGTCGAGCGTGCCGAGCAGCAGCCCGGAGGCGTCGAGGTCGCCGACCAGGTTGCTGACCGTGAAGGCCGAGGCGCCGGACAGCTTCAGCGTGCTGGATTCCAGCAGCGCCAGAGCATTCACCGTAACCAGGTCGTTCGCCCCGGTCCCGGTGATCGTGGTGTTGTTGCTGCCGGTAGCGATCGCTATGCCGTTGTCGGCCAGATTGTCGCCGGTGGTCACCGTCAGAACGCCAGTCAACAGGCTGGCGTCGAGGTCGCCCTTGAGCCCGTCGACCACAAACGCCGCCGACCCGATCAGCGTCAGCAGCGTGTTGTTGGCCAGCGCCGCCGCATGCACCGTCGCCGTATCGCCGGCCCCGTTCGCCGTGATCGTCGTCGTGTTCGTGCCGGTGGTGATGGTGATGGCGTTGTCGACCGCGTTACCGGTGGTCACCGTCAGAACGCCGGTCAGCGTGGCAAGCGGTGCTGCGGCGGCGTTGAGGTCGCCGACCAGGTTGCTGACCGTGAAGGCCGAGGCGCCGGACAGCTTCAGCAAGCTGGTTTCCAACAGCGCCAAAGCATCCACCGTGACCAGGTCGTTCGCCCCGATCCCGGTAATCGTGGTGTTGTTGCTGCCGGTGGTGATGGCGATGCCGTTGTCGACCAGATTGTCGCCGGTGGTCACCGTCAGCACACCGGTCAGCAGACCGGCATTGAGGTCGCCGACGAGATTGATCACGGTCAGATCGGCATCGCCGGTCAAGGTCAGTAGAGTGTCGTCTGCCAATCCCGAGGCATCAATTGGGACTAAAATGATTCCAGTGGCATTGATCGTGGAAGCGCCAGCCACCAGAATCTTGCCACCCCCATTGATCGTTCCGATTAGGTTAAGCGTAACACCCGTATTGACCGTCACCGCGGTGTTTGTATCGATCGTGAGGGTCTGAGCGCTCCCGTCGAGTGTATTGACAGTTGCGACAACCGTGGCGAACGTGCCCTGCCCCGTGAGCAGACCGCCTGCAATAACGACGCCATTCAGATTAATCACGGCTCCGGTGACGACCTCGACCACACCGTTACTGTTGTCGAGCGTCTCGTTCTGCAGCAGCAGCGACGTGGTCGCCCCGGTCACCAGCAGCGTGCCCGTGTTGGTGAAGAGGTCGACGTTGCTGATCGTGTTGCTGCCGCCGATCGCCTGAAGCGCGCCGGCGTTGGTCACCGTGCCGTCGTCGATCGTCACGTCCTGCAGGTTCAGCGTCGCGCCTGTCGTACTGACCTGGACCGTGCCGCCGGTGTTGTCGACCGTCTCGTTCTGCAGCAGCAGCGTCGCGGTGCCGCTCACCCGCAGCGTGCCGGTGTTGGTGAAGAGGTCGACGTTGCTGATCGTATTGCTGCCGCCGATCGCCGCCAGCAGGCCGGCGTTGGTCACCGTGCCGTCGTCGATCGTCGCGCCTTGCAGATTCAGCACCGCGCCTGTCGTACTGACATGAACCGTGCCGCCGGTGTTGTCGACCGTCTCGTTCGACAGCAACAGCACCGCGGTGCCGCTCACCCGCAGCGTCCCGCTGTTGGTGAAGCTATCGACGCCGCTGATCGTATTGCTGCCGCTGACCGCCTCCAGCAGCCCGGCGTTGGTCACCGTGCCGTCGTCGATCGTCGCGCCTTGCAGATTCAGCACCGCGCCTGTCGTACTGACATGAACCGTGCCGCCGGTGTTGTCGACCGTCTCGCTCGACAGCAGCAGCACCGCGGTGCCGCTCACCCGCAGCGTCCCGCTGTTGGTGAAGCTATCGACGCCGCTGATCGTGTTGCTGCCGCTGATTGCCTCCAACAGGCCAATATTGGTCACCGTACCGTCGGTGATCGTCACATCCTGTAGGTCTAGCGTCGCGCTTGCATTGTTGACGTGGACCGTACCGCCGGTGTTGTTGATAGCCTCGTTCAACAGCAACAGCACCGTGCTCGCGCCATTCACCCGCAGCGTGCCCGTGTTGGTGAAGAGGTCGACGTTGCTGATCGTGTTGCTGCCGCCGATCGCCTGAAGCGCGCCGGCGTTGGTCACCGTGCCGTCGTCGATCGTCACGTCCTGCAGGTTCAGCGTCGCGCCTGTCGTACTGACCTGGACCGTGCCGCCGGTGTTGTCGACCGTCTCGTTCTGCAGCAGCAGCGTCGCGGTGCCGCTCACCCGCAGCGTGCCGGTGTCTCGTTCGACAGCAACAGCACCGCGGTGCCGCTCACCCGCAGCGTCCCGCTGTTGGTGAAGCTATCGACGCCGCTGATCGTATTGCTGCCGCTGACCGCCTCCAGCAGCCCGGCGTTGGTCACCGTGCCGTCGTCGATCGTCGCGCCTTGCAGATTCAACACCGCGCCTGTCGTACTGACATGAACCGTGCCGCCGGTGTTGTCGACCGTCTCGCTCGACAGCAGCAGCACCGCGGTGCCGCTCACCCGCAGCGTCCCGCTGTTGGTGAAGCTATCGACGCCGCTGATCGTGTTGCTGCCGCTGATTGCCTCCAACAGGCCAATATTGGTCACCGTACCGTCGGTGATCGTCACATCCTGTAGGTCTAGCGTCGCGCTTGCATTGTTGACGTGGACCGTACCGCCGGTGTTGTTGATAGCCTCGTTCAACAGCAACAGCACCGTGCTCGCGCCATTCACCCGCAGCGTGCCCGTGTTGGTGAAGAGGTCGACGTTGCTGATCGTGTTGCTGCCGCCGATCGCCTGAAGCGCGCCGGCGTTGGTCACCGTGCCGTCGTCGATCGTCACGGCCTGCAGGTTCAGCGTCGCGCCTGTCGTACTGACCTGGACCGTGCCGCCGGTGTTGTCGACCGTCTCGTTCTGCAGCAGCAGCGTCGCGGTGCCGCTCACACGCAGCGTGCCGGTGTTGGTGAAGAGGTCGACGTTGCTGATCGTATTGCTGCCGCCGATCGCCGCCAGCAGGCCTGCGTTGGTCACCGTGCCGTCGTCGATCGTCACGCCTTGCAGATTCAGCACCGCGCCTGTCGTACTGACATGAACCGTGCCGCCGGTGTTGTCGACCGTCTCGTTCGACAGCAACAGCACTGCGGTGCCGCTCACCCGCAGCGTGCCGCTGTTGATGAAGCTATCGACGTCGCTGATCGTATTGCTGCCGCTGACCGCCTCCAGCAGCCCGGCGTTGGTCACCGTGCCGTTGTCGATACTGGTGTTCCGCAGATTCACCGTACCGGAGGCGCTGACATCCACCGTACCGTCGGTGTTGTTGACGGCAATATTGATTATGTCCAGCACGCCACCGAGAGACTGAAGAGTCCCGGTGTTGATCGCAAACCCTGAAAAGTCCGGTCGACCGACCTGAAAATGCGCTCCTGCACCGACCGAAACGACGCCGGCATTTGAAAGCGGGGTTGCGTTGGCCGATGCGACTATAAAGGTGCCGCCGGTGATGCGGAGCGCTACACCCGCGTTGACCAGCACGCTGTCGATCGAGACATCGAGCGCGCTCGTGACCTCGTAGGTGCCCGGCGCATCGATGAGGACGTCCTGGAACGGGATCGGGACCGCGTGCGTGCTCCAATTGTTCGGATCGTTCCAGTCGCCGCCGCTGGAGTTGGTCCAGTGCACCGGACCGGAGAGGTCGCGTGTCAGCGGCAGCGTCGCGGTCGGCGATTGCGCCAGGCCGCCCGCGCCTTGAACGATTGTGGAAATCCTGAGCGCGGCCGGCTCGAGGGGATCATCCGGAGTCCCGAAAATGGTCAGCCCGGAAAGGAAGTTGTCTCCGGAAATCCTGATGTTGTCGCCTTCGTACCTATTGCCGAAGCCATCAATGATCCACTGCCCCGCCGGCAGCCCGCTGATGCTCACGGACACCAATCGTTCGCCGGACGGAACGATGACGGTGAGCGCGACTAACGGGTGCTCTGCGGACGGCGGGCCGAGATACAGCGGCTCGTGTTGGTCGTTGCTGATGGGCAGCGCGATGATCGTTGCCGGCGTCGTAACCTGGTTCACGCCCCCCGTGTTGGAACCGCTCGGAATGTTGGCAACCGAGATCGTCGGCGGGACGGCAGTGGTCGGACCCTCCACGTTGAGCAGCCCGGCAAACTCCGGAAGACCGGTCGACGGGAGCAACTGCGTGCCGGCGCGCTGGCTGCGCTGCCAGTCCTGAAGGAATGAATCGTTCTGTCCAAGGTTATAGGTCGAAAGCACGTCCCGATAGGCGAGTTGCGCTTCCGCCATCTGCATCGCGGTGTTCGGCACCGAACTAACGCCGAAGCCCGAGCCCCGTGGCGAAACGACGAAGGTCTTTCCGGGATCGTCGATGACATGGACCTCCGGATTCGGCCCCCTGGTAACGATTTCAAAAATGCCGTGGTCCAGGTCCTTATAGGTGATCAGCCCAGGAACGAAGATCGCGATGTTTTCGCTCCCGGCATGGATCTCGTCATTGGTGATCAGCCCGGGCGCGAAGATCGCGATGTCTTCGGTCTCGGCATGGATGTCCTCGATGAGGCAAAATACGAAAAGTGACGCCAAGCTGCCGATTCCGGCCAGCGGCGCCGTGTTCTGAATCCGGGCCGAAGGCGTCTCGACGACCAGTCGACCTGTGATCGCGAACCCGCCGGGGATGAACCCGAATTTGCCCCGCTCGACGCGAACTAGAGCCGAGCGCGCAGATGGAATGCCATCGCAGACAAACCGATCGAGCACCGCGCGCGCGTTGGCATAGAGTTCGAATGTCGTGCCGTCGATAAAGCCAAGGCTGGCCTGGCCGCCGGGGCCGGTCTCGATCACGTCACCTTCGAAAAGCGGGCTGCCGCCCGCGGGCCGAACCTGCACCCCGGCCCGTGCAATGATGACCGGGCCGACGGCCGTATAGACCTTGCCAACCAAGGCGCGCGTAGGCGGCCCCTGTTCAGAGCCGCCGGCGCCGTGATCCCCTAGGGTGTCGTTTGCACCGCGAAACACGTTGCTCGTCCCCAAAATGAAACAGGTCGCCCGGGTCAGTCTACCTAGCCGGCCAACCTAGTGGTGTGATTCATTCGGTCGATTCCCAAATCGGCCGAAGCAGTTCAAGCTCTCGGCATGAGAGCAGGAATTGTCGTCAAGGTCACGGCCGCGGATCGTCGTCAGCTTGAGGCGATCGTCGCGGACGGCAATGCACCGCAGAAGCATGTTTGGCGCGCCAACATCATTCTCGCCACGGCGGATGACTGCGGCACCGCGGAGATCATGCGGCGCTCTGGCAAATCGAAGCCGGTGGTGTGGCGCTGGCAGGCGCGCTTCATGGCGGAGGGCGTGGCAGGGCTGACGCGCGACAAGACGCGCAAGCCTGGCAAGCCGCCGCTGCCCGCTGCGACCGTGCAGCGGGTGGTCGATCTGGCGCTCGCACCGCCGCCGTGCGAGGCAACACACTGGACCGGCCGGATGCTGGCCAAGGCGGCAGGAATCAGCCTGCGGTCGGTGCAGCGCATCCTTGAGGCCTATCAACTGGCACCGCATCGCATCCGGACGTTCAAACTGTCGAACGACCCTGCGTTTGCCGAGAAGCTCAAGGATATCGTCGGTCTCTATGTCGATCCTCCGGACCATGCCGTTGTGCTCTCGGTCGACGAAAAGAGCCAAATCCAGGCGCTCGACCGCACCCAGCCGGGTCTGCCGATGAAGCCGGGCCGTTCCGGCACGATGACCCATGATTACAAGCGCCACGGCACCACCACCTTGTTCGCCGCCCTCAATGTGCTCGACGGCACTGTCATCGGCCGCAACATGCAGCGCCATCGGCACCAGGAGTTCATCCGCTTCCTCAACACCATCGAAGCCCAGGTTCCGGCACGAAAGGCGATCCATGCCATCGTCGACAACTACGCAACCCACAAACATCCCAAGGTTCAACGCTGGCTGGCGCGTCATCCCCGCTGGACCTTCCACTTCACGCCGACCTCGGCGTCTTGGCTCAACGCAGTGGAGAGCTTCTTCGCCAAACTCACCCGCCGACGCCTCAAGCGAGGCGTGTTCCGATCGCTCGCCGACTTGCAGACCGCCATCAACCGCTTCCTCGACGAGACCAACTCCGACCCCAAACCCTTCATTTGGACCGCAGACCCAAACCGCGTCCTCGCCGCTGTCAAACGCGGGAACCAAGCGTTAGAGTCGGTCCACTAGTGCCCCGCTTCCGAAGTTCGTGATACATCTCAGCACTCTCTGACACGAACTTTGGAAGCAAAGAGCACTAGCAAGTCTATGAATTTAGTGCCGCTTTCGAAGTTCCTGAATGTGATTGCGGCAGGTGGTGCAGGAACTTCAAATCGGCGGCACTAATGCCATCGATTTAAGACAGGCGGTTCGCCATGGCCAAACCTCAGGCGCTTCCGGTGAGATTGTTTCGGAGCATGGCCCCGGTGTTGTGCGTGCTATCGTCTGCCACCTGGGCGGTGGCTCAAAGCACAACGCTCAAGAACCTTGATGGCTGCAACGGCGCCGATGGCACGCCGGTTCTGGCGCAGATCGCGGCCTGTACAGCCATTATCGAAGGCAATGTCGAGAACGCGCGCACCATCGCGATCGCCCACAACAATCGCGGAAATGCACAGGCCAGTCAGGGCAAGTACGACCTGGCGATCGGCGACTTCGACAAATCGATCAAGCTCAACCCACGCTATGCCACGGCATTCAACAATCGCGGCGTGGCCTTCAAGAAAAAGGGCGATCTCGACCGCTCGATAAAGGATTTCGATTCCGCCCTCGGCATCGACCCGGATTTCACCGTTGCGTTTGCAAACCGGGGTGACGCGTACGCGAAGAAGCTCGACTACAGCCGCGCCCTGCGGGATTTTGACGAGGCAATCAAGCGCGAGCCTGCCATGGCCAGCCTGTGGAACGAGCGTTGCTGGATTCGTGCGCAGACCGGTGCGCTGGATGCCGCGCTGAATGATTGCAACGAGGCGATCAAACTGGGGCCGAATGTTGCCGCGAGATTGATTCGCGAGGATTGACCAATCTCAAATTGGGGCGATGGCAGGCTGCGGTCGGCGACTTCAATTCAGCATTGCGCCTGGATCCCATGCTCGCCAGTGCGCTGTACGGGCGAGGACTTGCAAAGCTCAAGGCCGGCGATCAATCCGGCGGCAACGCCGACATCTCGGCGGCACGGGCGATCCGGCGGGACATAGCTCAAGTCTATGCACGGTACGGGGTGCAATAGGCCACGCCAGCGCTGGAACCATGGCGTGTCTTTCCGCGCTGCCTTCATCTATGATGCTGTTTCTATGATGCTGTTTCGACGCTCGCTTTTGCTGCGGGTTGGCCACCATGTCGCTCAAGCTCGCATTGGTCGTTGTAGCTATCGTCATTGGCTTCCATGGGCCTGCTGCTGCAGGCCCATTCGAAGATGCCGCTGCCGCGTACGACCGGGGCGACTATGAAACCGCCATTGCCCAGTGGCGGGCACTGGCTGAACAAGGTGACGCTCAAGCCCAGATCAGGATTGGCGCAATATACGCGGATGGGGCTGGCGTCCCGCGGAACTACAGCGAGGCGGCCAACTGGTTCCGCAAGGCCGCGGATCAAGGCAACGCGCGCGCCCAATTCAATCTGGCGACGATGTATTACAACGGTCAGGGCGTACCGCGGGATTACGCGGAAGCCGTCAAGTGGTACCGCAAGGCCGCCGATCAGAACCATGCCGGCGCGCAATACAATCTCGGAATGATGTACAGCGAGGGTCGCGGCCTGCCGCAGAGCGAGACCGAGGCCGTGACATTGCTTCGCGGGGCGGCGGCGAACGGTCACGCCGCCGCGCAGTTCAATCTCGCGATGTGGTACTCGAAGGGACAAGGTCTACCGCCGAACGATGCCGAGGCGGCGCGCTGGGCGCGTCTGGCGGCGGACCAGGGGCACGTATTGGCGCAATACAATCTCGGTATCCTCTACGCCAATGGCAGGGGCGTTCCGCAGAGCGACGAGGAAGCGGCGAAGTGGTATCGGCGGGCCGCCGACCAGGGCTATGCTCTAGCCCAGTCCAGTCTTGGCTTGCAGTATTTTAGCGGACGCGGCGTGCCGAAGGATTTGGTCCAGGCCCTGGCGTGGCTTGGCCTAGCCGCCGCGCGAGGCGATGCAAAGGCTTCGAAAGACCGCGAGACGGTCGCGAGCCAAGCCACCTTGGCGCAGCTGGCCGCGGCCGACAAGATTACCCGGGAGTGGAAGCCCACGCCCAATGCGCCTCGGTAGCAGGCGCGAAGTCACTGCCGCCAGATGTTCTAGGCCACGCTCGCTCGCCTGGTGGCCAGGACATTCGGAATTTCGATATCGACCTCCAAGATCGAGACGTTGTCGCCCGGGTCCATCTTGACGCTGATCCGGTCGGGATCGATCGCGACGTGCCGACGGACCGCCGACAGGATTTCCTCCCGCAGAATAACGAGAATGTCGGTGGTGCTCTTGGAGGTCCGTTCATAGGCCAGCAGTATCTGCAGCCGATCCCGCGCCACGGGGGCGGAGCTCTGCCGCTTGAACAGGCTAAGCAGGTTCATGCTGCCCTCCGTCCGAACAGCTTGCCGAACAGGCCCTGCCTTTCGGTTGGAATGGACATCGCGATGTCCTCGCCCTTGAGCCGCCGGGCCGCATCGAGATAGGCGCGGGCGGGCGCGCTGCGCGGGTTATTCAGCGTCACGGGCGAGCCAAGGTTGGAGGCCCGCAATACTTCCTCGCTCTCCGGAATGATGCCCATCAGCGGCGTGGAGAGAATGTCGAGCACATCCTCAATCTTGAGCATCTCGCCGCGCGTCGCGCGACCTTGATCGTAGCGGGTGATCAGCAGGTGCTTCTTGATCCGCTCGCCGCGCTCGGCCTTCAGGGTCTTGGCATCGAGCAAGCCCGATGATGCGGTCGGAATCGCGCACCGACGACACTTCGGGATTGGTCACGATCACGGCCTCGTCGGCGAAGCGCATCGCCAAGGTCGCCCCGCGCTCGATGCCGGCCGGGCTGTCGCAGATCACCCAGTCGAAGTCAGCCCGAAGGGCAGTGATAACGCGCGCCACCCCATCCTCTGTCAGCGCATCCTTGTCGCGGGTCTGCGACGCGGGAAGCAGCGCGAGCCCCTCGATCCGCTTGTCGCGGATCAGGGCTTGGGAAAGCCTCGCAACGCCCTGCGTCACGTTGATCAGGTCGTAAACGACCCGCCGCTCCGCACCCATCACCAGATCGAGATTGCGAAGGCCGACGTCAAAGTCGACGACGACGACCTTCTGGCCGGTTTGAGCAAGAGCCGCTCCCAGTGCTGCGGTGGATGTGGTTTTTCCAACGCCGCCCTTGCCAGACGTGACAACAACGACCTTAGCCATTGGATTCCACCTCCTAGGGGTAATCGGTCAATCAAGCGCCGCGATTCTCAGCGCATTGCCTTCGAGCCATGCCTGGACAGGACGATTGAGCAACGCCCGGATCGATCGAGTCGGCCGTCCAGTAGAAGCCGTTGATCGCCATCAATTCCGCTTCGATCCTGCTGCAGAAAATTCGGGCACGTGAATTTCCGTTCGCGCCGGCCATGGCGCGGCCGCGCAGCGTTCCGTAAATGTGGATCGAGCCGCCGGCCACCAGCTCCGCGCCGGACCCGACCGAGCCCAGCACGGTCACATCGCCATGCGGAAAAATGACCGATTGTCCGGAGCGAATCGGCTCTTCGAGAAGAAGTGTTGCCGGTGCATCGGGATCACGTCCGTTTTGCGGCGGCGGCGCGGCAACATCGGCCTCGACACTTGCGGCACGACTGGAGCGCAACAATGGCGGCAAGTTCGAACCGATTTGCTCCTGCTCGGCGTTCTCGATGCCCATTACACGAATACCGCGCTTCTCCAATTCGCCGATCAAATGTGCAACGGCAAACGCACTGAGCGACACCGCGGCGAGATCGAGAACGACCGGCCGGCCGGCAAAAAAGCTTCCGGCATCGCGCACTTGCCGGTCGATGTCCGCGAGCCATTCGACAATCGGCGGCTCCGGCGCAAGCACAAAAGCCAAGTAGGAGCGGAAGATGAACCGGGTGGACTGCTGAGGCCGAGCGGCGGACGTTACGGCCATTGCTTTGTCGACCCCTGTTTTCGGAAATCAGCGACAATCATCATGCCGCCGCAATTCCAGCCGTCTCCGGTCTCTTGCTCGCACCAGCGATCCGAGGCTGGGTCGCTGTCTGCCGTTCATACGAATCATGAACGCAAGCGAGTTGCTTTTCACGTAGAACTGATTCTTCCTCCAAAGAAAAGAGTTTTGGCGCGCTCTCGACCATGCCGCCTTCAACCGTCGGTTTGGGCCGGTGAGTCGCTACCGCTTCAACGATTGCGCCAAACGCGCAAAATCTGAACGGGTCGGGTGCGCGCCGCTACAGCAGGAAATCCTTGGCGTGGCAGATTCAAATGTGTTCCCGGCAAGGTGATCTGCAAATCTGGCGTCGCGTGTCCGGACACATCGGCCTGAACAACCGTGTTTCCGTTCACTTCCAGCCACGAGATGTTCCGGGCGGTCTCGCCGTCGCTTCGATCGCCGAACAGAAGGCCGTGATTGCCGCTTGTCGAGCCCTTCCACTGCTCGACGGCCGGCACATCGATCACGTCCCAGGTGTGCACAAGGCCGGGCACCAGATGCATGGCATTCGCGGCCGAGTTGGCCAAGCCGGCCAATATTGATCGGTCGACCGTGGCGCCTTCGGTAGCGCCTGCCGGGCGTTCCGTTGCAGATCTTTCGTCGTTGGTCGCCGGAGTATTTGCCTCGGTCTCATTGGACGCGATCGCCCCTGCCTTGTGCATTGCGTCCGCCGCCGCATCGTCTTTGGGTGCGGACCGTGCTTCTGCCGCGTCCCGGGGTTCACTCAGCCCGAGACTGGCTGCAGCGACCCAACCTGGCGTATTTTGGCCGGCACTCATCGCCGATGCCCAGCCCCCGGACGTGCCGGACCAATCGGCAAAACCAAACGGCGCGTCGTCTTGCGGGCCGGCGACGAACGTCTTCACCGTCGTCAAGACGTCCGCGTCAAGCGCCAGCGGAATCCCCCCGTTCGAATGGCCGCGGATATCGGGCGCAGCGGGTCGAAATATGATCCCCGCGCAGTCGATCACGTCTGCAATCGGCTCGTCACCGATGGCACTGACCGGCGCGACATGACGGACCGCGTCAGTCCAGCCTGCCGCAACAAAGACATGATCGCCCGCCCCGACGAGATCAAAGTCGCCAGGCTCATGGACCGGATTGCCAATCAAATAATTACTGTCGCCAAAGCCTTCGCCATCGGCGGCGCGTGCATCATCGAGCACAAGCGGCTGAACGATGGTGGCGGCCCGGCCGGGACGAAACTCGGCTGTCACGGCCGCGGCACGGCCGGTTTCGCTCGTCCGATCAATGTTTGGGGCTGCGACTCGACCCGTCAATCCGGATTGCATCGTTGAAGTCTACACCGAAATCGAGTGCGCACGATGGCCATTTGATTGACGGCGGCGCGCGAGGGGGGCTTCGGAACATCGGCCGAAACCCACCTGGCGACCACTGCAAACGGCGACCTACCGAGGATAATGACGGTCGAAGTCCACGGCGAAATGCTTCAATTGAAGGAAACGCCCAACACCGGTTGACCAGCTCAACGTTTCCACCACGCGAGCGAGAGCCGCAATCGACTAACTAGGGCTTCCGTCCCAGCCCCGGCGGATAATACTTACCGTTCGCGAGGTCCTTCGGCGGTCCGTAGAAGCGCAGCGTCAGATTGTACTTCTTGCCTTCGGGGGTCGGCAGCCAATTGGACTTCGGGAACCCGGTCGGCAGTCGCGGCGCAAACGCCATCGTCAACGAGCCGTCGTCGTTGAACTTCAGCGGCGACTGGCTCCCGAGCGAATATCGCTTGAGCGCATTGGGGACGACTCGGAAGCGCTCGCCGTCGACCGCCGTGATGGACCAGAAATAGCGCGCCTTCGACTTCGGCAGCGCGTCGGCCGGGAACGTCATGTAGAGTGTCTGATTGCCTTCGTTGTTGGTGCTGGTGAAATAGACGGCCTCGGCGGTGTTGTTGGCCCAGATGCCGGCGAAGTTCGCGATGGTGCGGGCCTGATAGTCGGTGCCGTAGTTGCCGAGCGCCCGCGGCAAATACCAGTTGTTCTTCGGCGTTCCCGGCTTCTGCACCGCGGAGAGGAAGGTCGGGATCGACTGCTTGCGGATCACCTCGTCGATGCGGACACGCTCCTTTGGATCAGCCAACGCCTTGGTGATCGCGCGCACCCTCTCCTGAACGCCGAACGCGCCGGGGTTCTGGTCGGGCTCGCTTGCAAAGAGTTGGTCGACCTTGTCAAAAATCTCGACGCCGGGCAGCTTGTCGTTCGTGAACGTCGGCTCCATCACCGCTTTGTCGATCACCGGCGAGCCGAACGGCTTCATGGTGATGCGCTTCTGCAGCGCCACCGCGTCAGCCGGGTTGGCGCCGAGCTCGATCCGGATCAGGACGTGCGACTTCTTGTCGGGAAGATCGACGCGCAGCGTTCCTTTCGGCAACGCGGGCATTCGCGGCCCTGCAGGGAACTTGGCGCCCTTCAGACACAGCGCAAATTTGCCGAACGGATGCTTGGGATATTTGCGCTCGTTGATGTTGGCGGTGACTTCGCCCCAGCCGTTGAGCACCTGAACGGTGTAGTAACGGCCCTTGATGTCCGGAAGCTCGAGCAGGACGCAGCTCGCTTCGTCGATGCCGATCCAGGCCTCGCTATAGACCACATCGAGGTTGGGGTTGGCCCACGCCACACCACCCGGCTCGCGATGGACCAGCTCGTTCCACTTGAAGCCTTCCTTGAGGTCGAGCGCCTCCTGCCGCAGCACCAGCAGGCGGCCCAGCACGTACTGGTAAGCCTCGGTAATATCCCGGTCCATCAAGCGTGCGGGCTGAGCCTGCGCCAACGTCGCAAAGCTGAGCATCGCCGCAAGCACCAGGGCGCACGCACCACCGACCCGCTTGGCAATCATGGGTTCGTTCCGTTGCAGGACGCGCCAGCGAGGCGTCGGCCCGGCTGGCGCACCGAGATTCTCACCGTCCGGGCCTTCAATTACGCGTCGGATCGCCCTCCGGCAACCGTTGTCAACGCCGCACTTCGGTTTCCACCTTCTTCCAGGAGCTGTCCGGATCGTACGCCGTAATGGCGGAAGCGATCTTAGCCGTGTTCGAGCCGAGGTCCTTTTCGTACACGACGCCGTCGTGGTCGACGATGAATGTCATCACGCCGGAATTGCCGTACTGCGCCGGATAGGCGACCATGGCAAAGCCGCCGATCATCTTGCCGTTGACCAAATAATCGACGGCGCCGCCCGGTGCGGCAGGGCCCTGCCGCGTCAGAATCTTGTAGTAGTAGCCGTGGAAGGGCGTGCGGGCGCCGCCAACCCGGTAGCCGACCGCGGTGGCAGCCGCGACCGCTTCGCCAAGCGGGCTGTCGGGTTCACCCTGCGCGGCTGGCCAGTACAGGCCGTCCTTCTTGCCTGGGCTGCTGAAGAACTTCTGCGCGTAGACCGACCGGCCGCCATCGCGGTTGAGGTCAGCGTAGTCGTTCTGCGCGTCGACATAAGCGAGGGCGACCTGGATGGCGGCGAGCTCGTTGCGGCCGACGCGCCGGGCGAGGATTTCCTCCCTCCCCGCCGCCGCGTCGAACTGCCACTGGCCGTCCTTCTGCACGATCGGGATCGGCAGCGGCCAATCCTCGCGTCCGATCACCAGAAACGCCGGCTTGCCCGCTTCGGTGACGACGCGGTGATTGGCGTCGTAGGCAGCAAGAAAAAGCTGCCGCGTGGCCGCGTCCTGGGTGGCATCGCCGGACGACAGGATGTCGTCGGCGCCCGGCCCTAGCAACGCGGCCGTGGCCTTGCGGTCGCCCACGCGGGCAGCCGCGACGAGCGCGTCGGCCGCGGCTTCCGGCGTCGGGAAGCGCTGCTGCGCTTGTGCCGCCGAGATGACGGCGAGGCTTGCGAAGGCTGCGAGTTTCAAAGCGCGAATGATGCTCATGATGACCTCCCCTCGCTCAACGCCTACCCCGGCCGCCACCGCCGCCGCCTCCGCCGCCACCACGGAAGCCACCACCACCGCCGCCACGGAAGCCACCGCCTCCGCCGCCGCCCATGCCGCCGCGGAAGCCGCCGCCGCCCATCCCGCCGAGGCTCGCATGGCCGCGGTTGGCGTGCGCCATAGCGTTGCGGCCGTTCCCGACGTTGGAAAACGCGTTGTCGCGACCGCCGCCGCGCTGGCCGAGATTCTGCTGTGGTCGTCCGCCACCGCCGGCGCCGGGACGATCGCCGCGGCCGCCGAGCTGCTGACCGCCACCACCGGCGCCCGGTCGGTTGCCGGCCCCCGGACGATCGCCGCCGCCAAGCCCGCCGCGGTCGCCGCCCGCCCCCGGACGATCACCGCCCGGCCCCGGACGGTCGCCGCCCGGACGGAGCACCTGCTCGCCGCCGCGGCCGCGGAAGTCCATGCGGTTGTCGGCGCCGGGGCGGTTGCCCTTGCCGAATTGCTGCGCCACGTTGGCGTTGTTGTAGCGCACGCCGTGGCGATGATTGACGTCGTGCCGCCAGTTGTTGTTGACGTTGATGTTGTTGATGTTGCGGTTGACGTTGATGTTGTTGTTGCCCCAGTTCACGTTGCCGCCCCAATAGCCGCCGGCCGCCCAGGCGCCGATTGCAACGCCGGCCCCGAACGCAATGCCGGTGGCGATTGCAGCACCCGCGTAGTAGCCGGGCGCCGGCGGGAAGTAGTAGGGCGGGTAGGCGGCATAGGGCCACGCTCCGTACACCACCGCCGGATTGTAGTAGGGCACGTACACCGTGTTCGGCTGCGTGGGCTCGATCACGATGATCTGCTTGCTTTGCTCGGTCTTGACCGAGACCTTCTGCTCCTTGGTTGACTGCAGCTTGTTCTGCGCCTGCGCCCGGGCGCGCAACCGCTGCACGCCGTCCATTACGTCGGGCTGCTGTGCCAGCACTGCATCGCCGAGCTTCTGCGTCCAGTCGAGCTTGTTGCTCATCATGTCGAGCACCGACGGCGTCGCCGTCAGTGACTTCAGGCTGGCGTCCCAGGTCTGCTTGTCGACCGCAGCCTTGAGCGCGTCGCCCTTAAGGCCCTGGTTGGTCTTGACCCAGCGGTCCGCCTGCACGACCTCGAGCGGATAAGTCGAGGCCATCAGGACCTGAGCCAACAGCGTGTCGGGATAAAGCGCGATCGGCGCGACCAGCTGGTCGATTTCCTCGGGCTTCAGCAACGGCTGCGACGGCACGGCTGCCGGAGCCGCCGCGGCCGGAGCCGCCGACTGGTCCTGTGCCCGCACCCCACCAACCAGTCCGACAAGCAGGCCGATTGCAATCAGACTTCTGAGCAGGGCCGCCATGGCCGCCTCCCCTCGTGTTTTATCCCGTTCCGACGCCGGGCATGCCGGAGCGAACTCGCCCAGCCGACGCCATGCCTCCGGTTATCGCAAAAGCCTAGAAAACAATCCTGGGATGATCGACTTGGACCAAAGTACAAATCGAGTTGGCCCGAAGGCCAATAGGCGGTGCACCCGACCCGTGGCAGGGCACCCGTAAACTGGAGGGTTGCGGCGGTCGGCCCCAGGGCACGGCCGGTTCGTTCTGTTCCCTCACGATGGTCTACGAGCGTCATTGGAAGGCAAAGACCTGCTTCCAGTCCCGTTTCATGTCGACCACCAGCCAGCCTCGCTTGAGCGCCTCATCGAGCGTCTTGTCGAGCCGCCCGATGCTGGATTTGCGGTCATAGGCCCATTCTCGTTCGGCATCGGTGTGGGCACCAGGCCCATGAAACGCACACCCGAGCCGGCCGCGGTCCATTCCAGCATCCGATGAGCGATGACCCGCATCAGAACGGATTGATGTAGTTCAGGATCGCAATCTGCCGCAGCAGCACCTTGCGGATGACATGCGCGGCCTTGACGCGGTCGGTGAAGATCGCGGCATCGCCGACGCTTCCGGCCGGCAGGCTCCGCGCCACGGCCGCGTCGTCCAGCACGACCCGCACCACGAATGGCGACAGACTGGATCGCCCTCGGCGTCACCGCTGCCCCCGAGGGCTGCACCTGACCCGTCGCGAGCGCCTGCAGCACGGTATCGACCTTTCCCGTGTAGACCCGGCCCGGGAAAATCTTGAAGGTCAGTTCGACCGGCTGCCCCGCCTTGATGTAGCGCGCATCGATCTGGTGGAATTTGGATGCCGACAAACGTTTCCGACGTATCGATGAACGCCATCACCGGCGACAGCGGCAGGTTGGCGACGCGCGCGCCCTTGCGCAGCGCCAAATTGGTGACGTATCCGTCCGCCGGAGCCCGCACCACCGTCTTGTCCAGATTCCACTTCGCGCTGTCGAGCTGCGCCTTGAGCTGATCGACTTCGGCCTGACGCTGCTCGACGTCGAAGGTGCGGCCGGTCCCAGCGCTCTGCAACTGCTGCATCTGCGACAGCCGCGTCTCCTGGAATTTGAGCTGGGCTTCGAGCGCGCCAAGCTGCGCCTGGAAGGGAATCGGATCAATCCGGAATAGCACGTCGCCTTCCTTCAGCGGCCTGTTGGGTTCGACCGGCACCTCCAGTCACCTCGCCCGCCACGTCCGGCACGATGGCGACCGAATGGCGCCCCACGATCGCCACCCCCTGCGGCGCGCCCCAGTTCATCGGGATGAACAGGCCGACCAGCAGCAGCAGCAGCACAATGACCGGCGAGATCTTCCAGAACAAGTTGAAGGGGACGATCTTCAGCTTCACCAGGATGAAGAGGATGACGAGATAGACATTGAGCAGGACGACGATCATCTCGACGCCTCCCCGCGGGGCGGTTGCGGGACATCGACGTACGCCCAGATCAGCGCGATCGGCCAGAGCGCAAAGCCCAGGAACAGCGTGATCCAGCCCGCGACGGTCACGGCATGCGCCCAGGGATGATTGCGCCTCTTGGCAATCATCCCGGGCAGCATCGCAAGGAAGATTACCACTGCGACCGTGCTCGCGATCAGCACGATCAGCACGATCCAGGCGAACACGTCGAGCACGGCGTCAGCCTGCCGGGTGGCTGTGCTTGCGCAGCCGCAGCGACAGCGAAATGAGGGTCACCCCGTAGATGATGGCGAAGGTGCCGATAACGAACAGCAGCGCCAGCGCACCGGTGGCCGGCTGCACGATCAGGATCAGGCCGAACAGCACGGACACCACGCCGTTCGCAATCAGCCACCATTCGTTATCGATCTCCTTGCGGAGCTTGATCGCGCCAAAGATTTCCATCACGCCGGTCGCGATCGCCCAGCCGGCGATGAACAGGAGCAGGATGAACGCTGTCATGCCGGGCAGCACCAAGGTCACGAGGCCGGCGGCGATGCCGAGCAGGCCGATCAGCACGAGCCACCAGCGCGGCGCCGGCGACCCGCCTGTGATCGCCGAAATGAGCGCCAGCACACCGTCAACCAGTGCGAAGGCGCCGTAGAGCAGCACCAGCGTCGCCAGCGTGATGCCGGGCCAGATGAAGGTCAGGATGCCGAACAGGACGGCGCACACGCCGCGCAGCATGACGAGCCACCAGTTCTTGGCGAGCGCATGCAGCATCAGAGGCGGGACGAGAGGAGGTTGGGCAGTCTGCGTGTTGGCCATGGTACCGATCTCCTATTCGAGTGAATAATGAACGACGTCCTCGGAACGTCACCCTATGGAACCTTGACGGACGATCCCGCTTCCACCTGCCTCTCGCGCACCTCGGCAAGGTCGCGCTCAAGGAAGTAGTTGAGGAACGTCCGGATCACCGCGATGGCCGCAATCCGTCCGACCGCGTCCCAGCTTGTCGTGATCGAGGTCTCGATAATGTCGGCCGCCAGTTGAAAGGTGAGGCCAGCGACGAGCCAGCGCCCGTAGCGCAGCCAGACATCGCGCTTCTCGTGGCCGGACGGCGAGGAGTACATCAACCGCACGCCATTGATGAAGGTCTCTACGGTTCCGATGACGATGACCACCAGTGCCAGCGCGTCGATAATGACGACAGTCGGTTCCGTGACGGCAACCAGCCATTGCTTCAGCATCGGATCATGGGCTCCCCGCCGGCCCGGCCGGCACCGCTAGACGTTCGGATCGAACACCGTCTTCCAGTCCCGTTTCATGCTGACAACTGTGATGCCGTATTCCGCAGCCCTGTCGAGCGCCTCGGCGAGCGGGCTCAGGCGGAAGTCGCGATCATAGGCGACTTCGCGCTCGGCGTCGTCATGGTGAATCAGCAAGGCGAGCCGCGAGCCGGGGCCGGATTTGGCATAGCGCAGCATGGCGAGATCGCCGTCGGAGTTGCCGAAGGCCAGCAGCGGGCGGCGGCCGATGTGCAGGCCGATGTTTGCGGGCTTCACCTCGCGGTCGTCGAAGCTGTTGAGTTCGGCGGCCTTCATCAAGACGGCGCGATCTCCCTGCAACTCGAAGTGCAGTCTTGACGCTGGAGCCGACCACCTGCTCGCGCGGAATGCCGTACGCCTCCTCGGCGAAAGCGCGAATCAAGATCGATGCCGCCGCCCGAGACGATGTAAGTCTTGAAACCATTCTCGCGCAGATAACCGAGCAGTTCGACCTGCGGCCGGTAAGTCAGTTGCACAAACAGCCGGCCGAATTTCGGATGCTTCGCCGTCGCGAACCACGCGCGCGCGATTTCGTCGAACTCGTCCTCGCTCATGCCGGCGTGGGTGGCGAAGGCAAGCTCGATCAGCGCCGGCTTGCCGAGTGTCCACAGCGTCTTCGTATCATGCTCGAGCAGCGCCTTGAACGGCTGGCGGTCCTTCATCGACGGGTCGTTGGCCGCAAGCTCCTTCACCCGGTCGATCAGGAAGAACACCTGTACCTGGAAAGGCTGCTCGCACCAGAGCGTGCCGTCGTTGTCGAAGGTGGCGATGCGCTCCGCGGGCCGCACATAATCGGGGCCGCCCTCCCTCGTCACGCGCGCGACGAAGTCGAGGATCGCGGACTTCGCCGCGCCGTCGTTCCAGGAGGGAAGCTCGCCGTCCGCCATCGTTGGCGCTCTGTCGAAGCAGGGACGGGCGGCGAATTGCTCGCCGCCCGAGACGTCACGGCCTCAGTGACCCGCGCCGCCCACCGTGTCTTCCATCGTCTTGATCGCATCATCGATGGTGAAGGTGTTCGGCTTCTGGATGATCGGGAAGTCCTTGAACGTCTCCGCGAACTTCTGCGCGATCGCCATCGCGCCGTACAGGATGTAGGCGTGATAGAGCATCCACTTGTAGTATTCGTTCGACGTGATGTCCGCGAACTCATACGGGTCGGTGCGCAGATTGAAGAACTTGGCCAGGCGCAGCCGGACGAACGGCTCCGCCCACACGCCCATCGTGCCCTTGCAGGCGCTGCTCCATGAAGCACGATCTTCCAGTTGTCGTAGCGCACGCCGAGGATGTCGCCGTCGTCGCTGATATACATGAACAGCTTGCGCGGGCTCTCCTCTTCCTTGCCCGTCAGGTAGGGCAGCAGGTTGAAGCCATCGATGTGGTTCTTGTAGGTGCGGCCGATGGCCTGGTAGCCCTTCTTGCACTTCTCGACGATGTCGGGCTCGCCGGCCATCGCGAGGAAGGTCGGGAACCAGTCGTGGTGCTGGACGATCTCGGTCGAGATCTGGCCGGGTTTGATCTTGCCGGGCCAGCGCACCAGCAGCGGAATGCGGAACGCGCCTTCCCAGTTCGTGTTCTTTTCGCGAGCGGAACGGCGTCATGCCGCCGTCCGGCCATGAGTTGCGGTGCGGTCCGTTGTCGGTCGAGTACTGCACGAACGTGTCGTCGGCGATGCCGAGCTCGTCGAGGAAATCGAGCATCTGGCCGACGTTCTTGTCGTGGTCGATCATGGTGTCGTGATAGGGCGACTGCCAGCGGCCGGCCTGACGCAGGCTCTCCTTCTTGGTGTGCGTGACGAAGTGCATGTGGGTGGTGTTGAGCCACACGAACCACGGCTTGCCGTCGGCCTCGGCGCGCTTGATGAAGTCCTTCGCCGCAGCGATGAACTCGTCGTCGACGGTCTCCATGCGCTTGGTGTTCAGCGGACCGGTGTCCTCGATCTTCTGCTTGCCGACCTTGCCCCAGCGCGGCATTTCGGTCGGATCGTCCTTGTCGGTCGCCCAGGAATGGATGACGCCGCGCGGCTTGATGTTCTTGACGAGTTCGGGAAGTCCTTCTCCGGATAGTAGTCGTACATCTCCGGCTCTTCCTCGGCATTGAGGTGGTAGAGGTTGCCGAAGAACTCGTCGAAGCCGTGATTGGTCGGCAGCATGTGGTTGAGATCGCCGAGATGGTTCTTGCCGAACTGCCCGGTGGCGTAGCCCTGGTTCTTCAGCGCGCCGGCGATCGTGATGATCTTCTCGTTCATGCCGATCGGCGCCGCCGGAATGCCGACCTTTGACAGGCCGGTGCGCAGCACGCTCTGCCCGGTGATGAAGGACGAGCGGCCGGCGGTGCAGGACTGTTCACCGTAGGAATCGATGAACATCATGCCTTCCTTGGCGATGCGGTCGATGTTGGGCGTCTTGTAGCCCATCAGCCCGTGCGAATAGCAACTCAGGTTCGAGATGCCGATATCGTCGCCCCAGATGACGAGGATATTCGGCTTGTCGGACTTTGGTGCCATTGCGCTCACTGAGTCTTCTCTTCTTGCTGCGGTCTTGCATTGCCGTCATCCCTTGTGACGAATCACTTATCGCCGTTCCTCGCTTGCGCTTGTTCCGATCGCCGTCACCCGAACGGCCCGACCTGGAAACAGCATGCTCACGATCGCTGCGACGCCGATCAGCAGCAGGATGACGGCGGTGATCAGCGTCAGCGAGACCGGGAATCTGCTTTCGCCATGAACGAGACCTTCCGCGATCATGGCTTCGCGCTGATGGCGCAGATGCAGCATGAATTGCACGTGATAGATGATGCCGCCGATCAGCATCAGAATGCCGAGCGCAACCAGCGTGACGCCGAAATTGCGCGGCGCGGCGGCATGCGCGAGCGTGCCGGCGTCCTTCAGCTTCTCGAACACCTGGAAGATCGTGAAGCCGAACGCAGATCAGCGACAGCGAGGTGCGGATCACCGACATCAGCGTGCGGTCCGCGCTCATGCGCGTGCGCTGGAACGACATGCCGGTGCGGCGCGACGACAGCTCGACCGAGATCTGGTCCGGCTTTGAGTTTACGGTCACTTTCTCCAGCACGACTAGTTGCCCGTGTTAGCCATGAATCTGCTGACGCCCGCGCGCCGCCACCAGCGCGCGATCGCGTCAAACGGTCCGCGCAGCAGGAAGTAGGGAACGACGGCGAGCAGAAGAGCGATGAGCAGCCGCTTCGCCCGGATAGAATGTACCCAGCACTGCGATACTGGTAGATCACGTCCATCACGAGGCCGAGCAGGATGATGCGCGCCGTCGAGATCAAGCTCCTTCGCGCAGGCGGTCCTCGCGCGTGTCGCAGGATCGGCCAGCACGTGTCCAGAAATAGGATGTGCGCCCGAGTCGAGCGTCTCGATGCCGTCGTGCAGCGCCGCGATCGCCGCCATGATCGGCTGCAGGACGAAGCGGAAGGTCATCGGACCGCCGGCATCGGTCGACAATGTCGCTTCCATATGCGCTGATGAACCTCCCGCGTGACAGCCGTACCAGGCAAATCCAAGCACGACAGAGCAAGCACGCCACGACGACGATCCAGGCGAGGACGAGCTGGGTCTTCGATGCCCGCCGCCACCCGCACTGACCGCGCCGATGGAGGTCTCCGTCGGGTCTATGTCGGCGCTGCCCGCTCGCGAACGCACGCAGCGAAATCCGACATGGCTCGTCGACGTATCGACCGGCTGCGGATGACGCGCGGCCGGCCGGTAGCGGCGGCAATAATTCGGCGCGCACAGATGCGAGCCGCCCTTCAGGACCTTGCGCGGAATCCTGATCTTCGGGCTGGCACGGGTCGTAGCTGCCGTCCTCTGGCCCGCCGCGCGGATTTTCCGGAATGCAGCACGCCTTCGGCGGCGTCGGCCTCGTGCTTGGACGAGTACCAGTCGGTGGTCCATTCCCAGACATTGCCGATCATGTCGTGGACGCCGTAGCCGTTCGGCGGGAACGCCGTGACCGGCGAGGTGCGCTCATAGCCGTCGAGCGCCAGGTTCTCGTGCGGGAAATCGCCTTGCCAGGTGTTCGCCATCTGGCGTCCGCCGGGCGTGAACTCTTCGCCCCAGGCGAATTCAGCGCCATCGAGACCGCCGCGCGCGGCGAATTCCCACTCGGCCTCGGTCGGCAAGCTCTTGCCAGCCCATTCGGCGTAGGCCAGCGCATCCGCATACGCGACGTGCACGACGGGATGATCGTCCAGTCCCGTTGATCGAGCTCCGCGGACCGTAAGGGCTGGCGCCAGTTGGCGCCGAATCTTGAAGGTCCACCATTCGCCCCAGTTGCGCAGATCGACCGCGCGTGTCGGGGCGGCGTGAAGACGAGCGACCCGGCCTTGAGCATGTGCGGCAGCGCGCCGGGATAGTCCTTCGGGTCGGGCGCAATCTCGGCGAAAGTGACGTGACCGGTCGCGTTGACGAACTTGCGAACTGCCGGTTGGTCACCGGCGTGCGGTCGATCCAGAAGCCGTCGACCGTGACGCGATGGACCGGCGCTTCTTCGGGATAGTGCCGATCGGATCCCATGCGGAAGGTGCCGCCGGGAATCGATTTCATATCCGGATATGGAGGCTCGAGATCGGGCCTTGCTCCGGTCAACGCCTGCATCGTCATGACTTCCAGGCTACCCATCATAGGAGGTCGAAATCGAGTTGGACCGTGGTCCAACGTGACGCGCGCAAAGCATGATGGCAGCCCGTTCGAATTGGCCGCTGCTGACCGTTGTGCCCGGAGATGAAGGGCGTGCCGATGCAAGTGCGGTCCCCAATGCGAACGACCCCGGGGCCCCCGAAATTGCATAGGTCGTCCCACATCAGGCTACCGTCAAGTCGCCCGCTGCCCAACCGCGGTAACTGTTCAGCGATTGTGGCGCCTGCTATGCTGGGATGTGGTTCAAAAATTGCCGTTCATCAAAGGCTTAGCGTTGTTGTCGCTGAGTGCTGGTGTGATGAGGCGATTGAGGCAACGGAAGCAATCCGGCCTCTTGCCGCGCGAAAAAAAAGCGCGAACGGGTGTGCTATTTCTTGATCCAGCGGATGCGTGGTGCGGTCTCCCTGCACGTTCCGCCCAGTCGCGGACGCCCCACGACAGCAGCGCCGGCTCCCAGGGTGGGCGCCGATGAGCATCGTCGCAGCGCGGTTCGCCCCCTCGCGGATCGGCCGGTTCAGGCTCGATCTCCACACGCCCGTCGTTGTTGCCGTTACTTACTATCTCGGCGCCGAGGCGGCATTTCTGATCGGTACGCTGTCGGACAAGATGTTTGCGCCGTTCTGGCCGCCCAACATCGTGCTGCTGTGTGCGCTGCTGCTGACCCCGCCGCGACAATGGTGGATTTATCTGCTCGCGGCATTTCCCGCCCATGTCATAGCCGAGCTTCGCGTCGGCATGCCTGTGTGGCAGCTTTTGGTGGCATTCGTGACCAACTGCATGGTCGCTATCGGCAGTGCGGCCGCAGTCAAGGCTTGGGGCGAATCCGACTGGTTCGGCAATCTCCGCAACGCCTGCCTCTTTATCTTCATTACCGCGATCGCAAGCCCGGCCGTGACTGCGCTGGCGGGCGCATTTGTCCCGATCATGGGCGGCGGGGCGATCGAACATTACTGGCAGTTCTGGGCACAGTGGTTCATGGCGAACGCGATCACAAGCCTGACGCTCGGCCCGGTCGCGCTCGTCTGGCTGACGCAGCGCCCGCAATCGTTTGCGATCCCGACGCGAACGCTGGTGGAAGCGGGCTTCTTGTTCGCAGCCTTGGTGTCGGTGTGCGCGGTCGCCTTCGAGATCGGACTGACCCAGATCACGACGAGCTTTCTTCCAGCGCTGCTCTATTCGCCGCTGCCGCTCGTGCTGTGGGCCGCGCTCCGCTTTGGCGTCAAGGGCGCCGGCAGCGCCATCCTGGTCGTCACGATCGTTCTGATCTGGCGCGCGCTGAACGGCACCAGCGTCTTCGTCGCGGCCGACCCCGAGACGACCGTGTTGGCCATCCAGGCGTTTCTCATCGGGCTTACCGTTCCGGTGCTGCTGCTCGGCGCGTCGATCGACGAAACAAGGCATGCCGAGCAAGCGGTGCGCGAGAGCGAGGAGCGGATGAGCTTCGCCGCGGCATCGGCGAACGTCTGCATGTGGAGCTTCGATCGCAAGACCGACCGCTTCTGGATCACCGACCATGGCCGAGCAGATGCTCGGATTCCGCCGCACGTGCCGCTGACCCGCCAAACAATTCTCGACGCCATCCATCCTGAGGACAGGCAGGCCGCGGTCGAAACGATGCGGGCCACCGTGCAGGCGGACACCCTTGCCGATTGGCGAATTCCGTGTCGTGCGGCCGGACGGCGAGTTGCGCTGGCTGCGCTGCCGCGCGCGCTCCCACGGCGACTTCGAAGGCCGCACCGCACACGTCACCGGGACCTTTTCCGACATCACCGAGACAACGCGAAGCCGAGCTCGAAATCGCCCGGCAACGCCAGGAGCTGACCCATCTGATGCGGGTCTCGCTGCTCGGCGAGCTGCGGGCGGCATCGCGCACGAACTGACCCAGCCGCTGTCGGCGATCCTCTCCAATGCCGAGGCGGCCCGGATTCATGCCGCTCGGGCCTCGATCGTGCCGGTCTCGCCCGAGTTGGAAGAGGTCGCGCTGATCCTCGACGACATCATCGAGGAGGGCAACCGCGCAGGCGCAGGTCATCCATCGCATCCGCGGCATGCTGAAGAAGAGCGAAGCCCAGTTCGAGCTCATCGACATGAACGATCTCGCCGCGTCGACGCTGCGGCTTCTGCACAACGAATTGATCGCGCGGCGGGTGAAGACTGTGCTTGACTTCGCCCGAGACCTGCCGCCGGTGTCAGGCGACCCGATTCAGCTGCAGCAGGTTCTGCTCAACCTGGCGATGAACGCGATGGACGCGATGAACGACGTCGCCCACCCAGAGCGCAAGGTGACGATCAGGACACAGACCACCGCCGAAGGCGGGCGTGCAAGTCAGCGTCTCCGACCGCGGTGTCGGCCTCGACGGCGACGACCGCGAGCAGGTGTTCGATCCGTTCTTACACGACCAAGGAGCGCGGGCTCGGGCTCGGATTGTCGCTCTGCTCGTCGATCATCAAGCTGCACGGTGGAGAGCTGCGTCTCGCCAACAATCCGACGGCGGCGCCACGGCGACATTCCGGCTGCCGGTCCCAGACACGGCTGCGACGGCGAACTGAAGGGGAAGTGCGATGGGTGTTACCGCGTTTCTCGTCGACGACGATCCCGGCGTGCTGAAGGCGCTGTCCCGGATCGTACGGACGGCCGGATACGAAACCCGCTGCTATTCGTCGCCGCGGGAGTTCTCTGACCGAGCATGATCCCTCGACGCCGGGCTGCGCCATCGTCGATCTCGCGATGCCCGATCTCGACGGCCTCGAGCTCCAGCGCCACCTGGGCAAGGAAGGCATCGATCCGTCCGATCATTTTCCTCACCGGCAACGGCGACATTCCGACGAGCGTGCGCGCCATGAAGGCCGGGGCCGTCGACTTCCTCACCAAGCCGGTCAAGCGGAGCGAACTGCTCGACGCAATGGCGCGTGCAGTCGCGCAGGACGCGATGCTCCGGCAGTCGTGCGCGGAACGCAATTCGATCGAGGCGAAGCTATCGAAGCTAACGCCGCGCGAGCGTCAGGTGCTGGAGCACGTCATCGCCGGGCGTCTCAACAAGCAGATCGCCGTCGCGCTCGGCACCGTCGAAAAGACCATCAAGGTCCACCGCGCGCGCATGATGGCAAAGTTGCAGGTCCGCAACGTGGCCGAGCTTGTACGCCTGGCGCAGCAGGCCGGGATTGCGCCATCCGCCTAACGCCGTCCGAACCTGGATGTAGGCCTTTCGGCCAACTCGACGGGCCGTCGCAATTGTCGAACCATTGGCAGCATGACGATACCGTCGACCCGGGTGGCGGTCGTGGACGACGACGCTTCCGTGCGCAAGGCACTGGCGCGGTTGCTGTCGGCATCGTCCTTTGACGCCACGACATTCGCTTCCGCCAAGGAGTTCCTGACCTCGCTCGGGGTTGCTACGCCGGATTGCATCGTCGTCGATCTGCATATGCCGGAGATCAGCGGCCTCGACCTGCAGCGCCACCTGGTGCGCGCCGGCATCAAAATCCCGACCATTGTCATCACGGGCTACAACGAGCCCGGCCTGCGGGAGCGCTGCCAGTCGGCGGGCGCTGCCAACCTGCTGCTCAAGCCGCTCGACGGCTCGACGTTGATCAACGAGATCAACACCGCGACTGGCAAGGCAACGGTTCCCTGAACCGAGAACGCCCGCGCTCCTTTTCGCAGGGCGCGCGACGTTGCATTGCGCGCCGATAACGTGGCCGCCGAGCGCTGCATGCCGCGCGCGGAATTCAACGAATGAATAGTCACTATAAGGACATTCGAATTGCGTCATGTTTGGCGCTGTGATTTCGTCCTGCAAAGTCCGGGAGGCACGCCAGGTGAGGATCGAATTCGGCGTCTTCGACCATCTTGATCGCGGCGGATTCCCGCTCGGCGAGCTCTATTCAAACCGACTTCGCATCGTCGAGGCCTACGACGCGTGCGGCTTCTACGCCTATCATCTGGCCGAGCATCACGCGACGTCGCTCGGGCTTGCGCCGTCGCCAGGCATCATGCTCTCGGCTGTCGCGCAGCGCACCGAACGGTTGCGGCTCGGCCCGATGGTGTACGTGCTCCCGCTGCACGAACCCCTGCGGCTGATCGAAGAAATCTGCATGCTGGACCAGTTGAGCGGAGGCCGACTGGAACTCGGGCTTGGGCGCGGGTCGTCGCCGTTCGAGCTTGCCTATTTCGGCGTCGGCCATCTGGAATCGCAGAAGCGATACGCCGAGGCCCGCGAGATCGTGCTGGCAGGCCTCGCGCAGGACGTCCTCAATTTCGAGGGCCGCCACTTCAATTACATCAACGTACCTATGGTGCTGAAGCCTGTTCAGCGCCCGCATCCGCCGTTGTGGTATGGACTTACGCGGCCGGACGGGGCGGCATGGGCCGCGCGCGAATCCATCAATGTCGTCACCAACGGCGCGATCGCTCGCATTCGCCCGCTGATGGACCGATACTGCACAGAGTGGCAAACCCAGCACGGCAACAACGTGCCGCTGCCGCGGCTCGCGGTGTCGCGCCACATCTATGTCGGCGAGACGACCCAGGAGGCCGAGGACACGGGCCGCCGCGCCTACGACAACTGGTACCGCAGCAACGCCGAACTCTGGCGCGCATTCGCGACCGAGAGCCTGGTCTTTCCCAAGACCTACGACGAGGCCATTGCGCTCGGCACGCTGATCGTCGGCACGCCCGACGAGGTGCGCACGAGCGTACAGCAAAACATCGAAGGCACCCGAGCGAACTACCTGATGGGACGTTACGCCTTTGGCGATATCCCGCTCAACCGCGTGCTGCGCTCGGTCCAACTCTTCGCCAAGGAAGTCATGCCCGCGTTCGTGGCCGGCGCCGGCCCCTGACACAGGCTTTGGCCATGAGCGCGATCGAAGTCGCCGGCGTCCGCAAGATTTATCAGGAGCACGCGCAGTCGCCGCTCGTCGCGATCGAGCACGTCGATCTCGCGATCGAGAAAAATGAGTTCGTCGCGATCGTCGGGCCGAGCGGATGCGGCAAGAGCACGTTGCTTCACATGATCGGCGGCTTTGTCGCAGCGACCGAAGGCGAGATCAGGCTGAACGGCCGACCGATCAGCGGGCCCGGCCCAGACCGCGGCGTGGTGTTCCAGCATTTTGCGCTGTTTCCATGGAAGACGGTGCGGGGCAACGTCGAATACGGCTTGGTGGAGAAGGGCATCGGCCGCGACGAGCGGCGCGCCATCGCCGGCCGCTACATCGACATGGTCAAGCTCACCGGATTCGAGGATGTCTATCCCAACCGGCTCTCGGGGGGCATGCAGCAGCGGGTGGCGATCGCGCGCATGCTCGCATGCGATCCCGAAATCCTGCTGATGGACGAGCCGTTCGGCGCGCTTGACGCACAGACCCGGCTGATCCTGCAGGAAGAACTGAAGGAAATCTGCCGCAGCGCCAACAAGACCGTCGTCTTCGTCACCCATGACGTGCGCGAGGCCGTGTTCCTCGCCCGTCGCGTCGTGACGATGACCGCGCGTCCAGGCCGCATCAAGAGCATCGTCGACATCGACGGCGACGGCGAGGCGCGCGCGAGCGAAATCTGGAACGACCTGCGCGACGAAGTCATGCGAACGGCGCTGCCGACGCCGCCCCGAAAGTCTCTGTCATGAGGATATTGAAATTCTACGCACCGCTCGTGCTGATCGCCCTCGCCTGGCAGGCCGCTGCGCTGACAGGCCTCATCAACACGCGCATCCTGCCCTCCCCGTTCGCCATCGCGGAGGCGCTGCGCGATATCGCCGACCGCGACCTGGTCTTTCATACCGGCATTTCCATCTATCGGCAGATGACCGGTTTCCTGCTCGCGGCCATCCTGGGCACTGCGCTCGGCATCGCCATGGCGCGCTACGAGTGGGTGCGCGCGACTTTCGAGCCGCTGGCGCGCATTACCTACCCGTTGCCGAAGTCCGCACTGCTGCCGCTGCTCGTGCTGTGGTTCGGGATCGGCAACAACTCCAAGATATTCGCGGTTTTTCTCGGCTGCCTGCTGCCGGTGCTGATGAGCGCCTACAGCGGCGCACGCGGCGTCCACCCGCAGCTTGCCTGGTCGGCGCGCAGCCTCGGCACCGGGCCGCTGGCGCTGCTTTGGAAGGTGCATTTCGCCGCCGCGCTGCCCGAGATTCTGAGCGGGCTGCGGATTGCGCTCGCGCTCTCCTTCACATTGCTGGTGAGCGCGGAATTCCTGATCGCCAGCTCCGGACTAGGCTTCCTGATCCAGCGCCTGGGCGAGACCGGACAATATCCGGCGATGTTCGCCGCCGTGCTGATCGTCGCGCTGATCGGTTTCGCGGCCGACCGGCTATTCGTGGCTCTGATGAACCGGCTTCTGCGATGGCAGACGGCAGCATAGCAGCGGCGCGCATGCCGCGGACGTGGCGCATCGAACCGCTCGACATCGCGCGGCGATGGGCCTCGATCGCGGTCCTGCTTATCACCTGGGAGACCGTCTGCCGCCTGGAATGGGTCGACCACTTTCTCCTGCCGTCGCTCAGCGACGTGCTGGCGCGGCTGGCCTCCGAGCTCTGGCGTGGCGATCTCGCGCTGCTGACGCTGATCACCGCTTATCGCGCGGTCCTGTCGTTCGTCATCGCGGCGGTAGCAGGCGTGCTGATCGGCGTGTGGATGTCGATGTCGCCCCGCGCCCGCTGGTTCTGGGAACCCGTGGTCTCCTTCGGCTTTCCGATCCCGAAGATCGCGCTGATGCCGATCTTCATCCTCTGGTTCGGCTTCTTCGACACGTCGAAGATCGCGATGACCGCGTTCTCGGCCGTGTTCCCGATCATCACCGCAACCCACTTCGGCACCCGCAACATCGACCGGCATCTGATCTGGTCGGCGCGTTCGCTCGGCGTGCGCGACCGCAAGCTGTTCTGGCGCATCGCCATTCCGGCCGCGTTGCCGCAAATTCTGACCGGACTGCAGATCGCTGTACCGATCTGCCTGATCGTAGCGCTGGTGACCGAGATGCTGAGCGGCGGGTTGGGACTCGGTGGCTACATGATCGCGGCGGTGCGCGTGGCGCAATCGGACAAGGTGTTTGCCGGCCTCATTTGCGCAGCGGCGATCGGATCCGCCCTGATTTACAGCTTTGCACTTTTGCGCCGGCGCCTGCTGGTTTGGCACGCCGAAACCAGCTCGATTACGCCGTGACCGGGAGGCTTGGATGACGACGATGACCGATCTTGCGCGAACGCTGCGCACACTGGTGCGCGCTGTGCTTCTTTGCGCGATCGCTGCGACGGCATCATCCGAAGCGCTGGCGCAACAGAAGCTCCGGGTCGGTGTCGGACTGACCCCGCCGCACGTGACGCCCGTGATCTTCAACGACAATCGGCTCACGAAGCACAAGGACAAGAGCTATGCCACCGAACTGATCTCGTTCCGCGGCTCGGCGGCGCAGCTTTCGGCGCTCGCCTCCGGCGACCTCGATATCGCGGCGCTCGCCTATTCCACGTTCGCAACCGGCATCGTCAACGGCCGCCAGGACATCGTCGCGATCGCCGACCTCGCCCGCGACGGTCCGTGGTTCTCCAACGTCTTTGCCGTGCTCGACAGCTCGCCGATCCGCTCCGTTGCCGACCTCAAGGGCAAGGTCGTCGCCATCAACGCCCGCGGCGGCTCGGTCGACATGGCGGTGCGGCATATGCTGATCCGCAACGGCCTGAAGCCGGACTTCGACGTCACCATCGTCGAGGTGGGCTTCGGCGCCAAGGAGGCGGTGCTGCGCGAGAAGCGCGCCGACGTCTCGGTGTTCGATCCTTCGTTCTGGGCCCAGGCACAGGCCAGCGGTGGCATCCGGCCGCTGTTCTATCAGCGCGATGCGCTTGGCACCGAGCAGTTCCTGCTCTATGCGGTGAAGGCCGACTTCGCGAAAAAGAACCGCGCCGTCCTCATCGACTGGCTCGAAGACTACGTCAGCGGCATGAACTGGCTGTTCGACCCCGCCAACCGCAGCGCGGTTCTGCTGCGAACAGCGGTAGTCACTAAGCACAAGATCGAAACCCTGCAGGACTGGGCGTTCCTCGAGGGCAAGGACTGGTATCACGATCCCAAGGGCAAGCTCGACCTGAAGGCGCTGCAGTCGAACATCGACATGATGACGCAGTTCGGTATTTTGCCGCGCGCCATCAAGGTTGAGGCCCACAGCGACGAGTTGATGGTCGAGGAAGCCGGCTCCCGGCTGGCTCGGAGATAGGCAAAGCGGAAAAGCGATCATGCGCGCGAAATACGGGATTTCCATTCCGCAGTTCTATCCGGATCACGTCGTCGACCTTGCCGTGCTCGACGAATATCTTCAGACCGCCGAGCGCTTCGGTTTCCATAGCGGGTGGGTGCAGGAGGAAATCCTGCGCTCGCCCGCACTCGATGCACTCGGGCTCCTGCAGTACGCCGCGGCGCGGACGGAGAAGATGGTGCTCGGCACCGCCGTCCTGATCACGCCGGTCCGCAACCCGCTGCACCTTGCGAAGGCGATCCTCACGCTCGATCATCTCAGCAACGGCCGCGTGATCATCGGCGTCGGGCTCGGCACCCACACCACGAGCTATCCGGCCTTCGGCATTCCGGTCGAGAAGCGCGCTGCGCGCTTCACCGAAGGCATCAACGTGATGAAGAAGCTCTGGACCGGAGAGGCGATCGTGTTCGACGGCGAGTATTTCAAGTTCAACGGCGAGCGCATGCAGCCGAGACCGAAGCAGCAGCCGCATCCGCCGATTTATTTCGGCGGCAGCGCTTCGGTCGCGCTCGCGCGCGCCGCGCGGCTGGGCGACGGCTGGATCGGCGGTCGCACGCCGACGCCGGATTTCAAGCGCCACGTCGAAGAGGTGAAGAAGCTTGTCGCTGAGCAGGGACGCGATCCGGCCAAGTTTCCGATCGCGAAGCGCGTCTATATCGCTATCGACGACAACAAGCCGCACATTGAGGAGCGCCTGATGAAGTGGTTCGGCGACACCTATGCCGACGCGGAAGCAGCCAAGCGCTCGGTGATCTATGGCGGCACGGCCGAATGCGTCGATCGCGTCGCCGGTGTGATCGAGGCCGGCTGCGACGAGCTGATTTTCAATCCGATCTATGAGCAGCGCGAGCAGATGGAAATCATCGCAACGGAACTCATCACGAAGCTTTAGCGATCCGCACCCGCTCGGCAGGGAACGAGCCACGGCCGCGCTGAGAAATGTGGACTTGGGTTTGAGAAACACGAAAGGGAGGTTGCAATGATCTGCCTGTCACCCGGCGGTCCGATGGTCTACCTGTCGGCAACGCCTTCGTCCGAGATCCTGGTCGGCACCAGCGAGGGTGTCGTAACACTGCGGCGCGACGGCGCGCGATGGCAGCAAGCCGGCAAAGCGCTTGAGGGCAAGCACGTCAGCTCGCTCGTGCTGGAGCCCGGCAGCAAGACGCTGTTCGCAGGCCTTTCCCGCGGCGGCGTGCAGGCGAGCCGCGACGGCGGCAAGACCTGGAGCGCCAGAAGCAACGGCCTCGGAGAGGCCGATGTCTATTCGCTGAATATGATGCCGAACGGGACGACGCCGAAGCTCTATTGCGGGACCGAGCCGGCGCATCTCTACGAAAGCGCGGACCTCGGCGAGACCTGGCGGGACTTGGCAACCATCCGCAACGTCGCGAGCGTGCCGAAGTGGAACTTCCCCTGGCCGCCGCATCTGGGGCACGTCAAGGACATCGCCTTCGACCCAGGCAACGCGCGCACCCTCTACATCAGCGTCGAGCAGGGTGCTCTCCTCAAGAGCACTGATGGCGGCGCGACCTGGAAGGACCTGGAGGGCTTCTACAAGGATGTGCATCGCATCGTAGTGGGACGCGGCGATCCGAATTCGATCTACATCTCGACCAGCGCCGGCGTTTATCACAGCACCGACGGCGGCGAGACTTGGAACCGGCAGATCAAGAACACCACCGGCATCGGCTATCCCGATCCGCTGATCGTTCATCCCAACAACGAAAAGCTCATCTTCATCGCGGGCTCGATCAGCACACCCGGCACGTGGGGCAAGACCCATTCGGCCGACTCGCGCATCCTGCGCAGCCGCGACGGCGGCAAGACCTGGACGCGGCTCCATGGCGGCCTGCCCGAGCACATGCGCCCCAACCTCGAGGCAATGGCGATCGAAGTCTGCGGGAATGCCAGCACGCTGTTCGCCGCCAACACCGACGGCGATGTCTATGCCAGCAGCGACGAAGGCGACACCTGGAGCCGGATCGCGCAGGGCCTGCCCGGCGTCGGTAAGTTCGGCCACAAACAAGGGCTCATGCACTAAGGGAGACGACCATGCCCGATTTGCTCATCGTGGGCCTGCTGCTGCGGTCCGTGAAGGAATTCAACGAGACCCGCAAGGCCGACCCGCTACTGCTGATCGATCTCAGCGGCGCCAAGCTCGTCGGCGCCAATCTGCGCGGCGCCAACCTCAAGGATGCCGACGTCCGCGGCGCCGACTTGGCGTGGAGCGACCTCAGCGGGGCGGACCTCAGCGAGTCGCTGTTGAACTGGACCGACCTCTATTGGGCGGACCTCACCGGCACGAACCTGACCGGAGCCGACCTCAGCGGGGCCAATTTCTACGGCGCCAAGGGGCTTAGTCGGAAAGATTTCGAACGCGGCGTGGAGAGCACCAAGGCGACTGTGAAATTCGCAGACTGACCTGCGTGCCCGCGGCGCACGCGACCACCGAGTCGCGTGCCGCAGCCGTTCACGGCCGCCGCGACCCGGCCACTCTTCGCGAGCGGGTCTGCCGGGCGTTTGCGTGCGCGGATTTGAGTTCGGCGTCCTGGCGTCGCACCTGCTCGCCCGCGGCGATGATCGAGCGGATGAACCAGGCGTGCGCCGGATCGATGTCGTTCGAACTCGGATAGACCAGATCGATGGTGTAGAGCGGCAGGCGCACCGGCGTGTCGTAAACCGCGATCCGGCAGTGCTTGTGGAACAGGAGCGCGAAGCTGCGCGGCAGGATCGCGACCAGGTCCGACTGCTCCACGATGAACGGCACCTGCAGAATGTTTTGCGAAACGATCGAGTAGGCGCGCGTCCACTCGTTCCCGCTCGACATTTTCTCGATCTTGTCGAGCACAGGAATGCGGATCTGGCGCTGCCCGTTCAGCAGATCGATTGACGGCGCACTCCTGACGCTGGGGTGTCCCTTGCGAGCGATCACGGAGAAGCGGTCCTTGAACAGGTTGGTCCGCCGCCACGTCGGCCGGTCTTCCAGGATCATGCCGATTGCCGCGTCGAGCTCCGCGCGCTGCAGAAGCTTGTGCGCGGTGTCCTCGTCCATATGCTCGCAGATCAGGCGGACATCGGGGGCCTCAGCGCCGAGGCGCTTGACCAGTGCCGGTACGAGAAAGATGCCGCCGTAGTCGACGAGGCCGATGCGAAACGTCCGCGACAGCTCCTGCGGTTCGAACTTGCGCTGACGCGTGGACGAAATCAGGTCGAGCGCCTGCGAGATCGGGCCGGCAAGCTCGAGTGCGCGCGGTGTCGGTTCCATCCGGCTCCCGGAGCGGCGGAATAACGGGTCGCGATAGTACTGCCGCAGCCGGCCGAGCGCATGGCTGACCGCCGGCTGGCTGCGGCCGACCTCCTTGGCCGCCTCGGTGACGTTGCGCCGATCCAGCAGCGCGCGAAAGATCACGAGCAGCTTGATGTCGATGCCGAGAGAATGCACACAATGAATATTGCATATAAGAACATTCGATTTCAACTATAACGCTCCCCGTGGTTATTTGCCTCGCGCGTGGCAAACCGCCGCGCTATCAAAACCAGCGCGAGCGTTGAGTTCAGTCGGGCGGAGTCATGGCGCAAGGCGTGGGTGGCAACACGGCGATCATCGGCGTCGGGCGCGCGCTGATCCATAAGAGCGATACCCCCAAGACGCCGCTGCAGCTCGGGGCTACCGCCGCGGTCGAGGCTTTGCGCAACGCCGGCATCAAGCGGACCGACGTCGGCGCGCTGTTCACGGGCCGCATGCCGACGCCCTACATGGTCCTGCAATACAATCAGGCGTTGCTCAACGAGCTGAAGATTGGCCCGACGTTTTCCTCGGAGGTGACCTCGCACGGCGCGGGCGCGCTCGGCACGCTGCAATTCGGAGCGATGGCAGTGCACTCAGGCGCGATCGACTACGCGCTGTGTGTCACGAACGACGCCGCCGGCGTCTGGCTGAACCAGATCCGCGCCAATGCCGCGACCGAGGGCGACTTGCAGTTCGAGGTTCCCTACGGCGTGACGACACCGTCGCTCTACGCGCAGTTTGCCTGCCGCTACATGCACGAGTACGGCGTGACGCCGGCCCAGGCCGCCCGCGTCGCGGTCGAGAACCGCCGCTGGGCGCTGGACCATCCCCACGCCGCGATGCGCAACAAGGGACCGATCACAGTCGAGGACGTCCTCAACTCGCGAATGATCGCCTCGCCGCTGCGGCTGCTCGATTGCGCGGTCTGGTATCCCGGCGGCATCGCTACCGCTATGGTCGTGACGCGCGCTGACATCGCCTTGGCCAAGCACAAGCCCGAGGCCTGGATCGCGGGCTTCGGACAGTGCAGCACCCACGAATGGGTCAGCGAGCGCATGGGCGGTTGGGGGTATCGGCCGCTGGAGGACGGGCCGAACATGGTGCGCACCGGCGCCGCCGAGGCGGCGCGGCAGGCCTACGCCATGGCGGGCATGACGCCTGAGGACATCGACATCGTGCAGACCTCGGTGCCGTTCACGTTTGCCAATCTCTTAATCCTCGAAGAACTCGGCTTCTGCGGCATCGGCGAAGGCGGGGCATTCGTGGAATCCGGAGGCATCGACTACGACGGTGGGCTGCCGTTCAATACCATGGGGGGCTATCTGTCGTTCGGTCAGGTCTCGCAGGGCCTCTACAACATGCACGAGACGATCGACCAGATGTGGGGACGCGCCGAAGGCCGCCAGGTACCGGACGTGAGCATTGGCGCAGTGCATGGTCACGGTGGCCCGCTCGCCAGCCACTCGGTCGTCATTGTCTCCAAGGAGAGACTGTCGTGAACGATCACTTCGAGCCGCTGGACTGGTCGCAAGGGCTTCCGCTCACCGCCGGCGACTACTTCATCGGCATCTATCAGCCGTCGCCGGAAACCATCGGCTACTGGGAGGGCGTGAAGCGTCGCGAGTTGATGCTGAAATGGTGTCCGCGGTGCGCCAAGGCGTTCCATCCGAAGCGCATCGTCTGCACCGACTGCGGCACCACGGAGCTCACCTGGAAACAGGCTTCCGGCCGCGGCAAGGTTTACAGCTTCAGCGAGGTGCACCACGCCCCGAGCGAGGCTTTCGCCAAGTCCGTTCCGTACGCCGTCGGCCTCGTGGCGCTCGAAGAGGGCGTACATCTGTTTGCGCGGCTGATCCCCGAGGGCGGCCCGGTCGCGATCGACGCGCCGGTGCGCGTCGATTTCCGCGTGCTTGAACTCGGCCATCTCCTGCCCGTGTTCGTCGTGGGTGGATCATGAACAAGGGCGCTCTGCACAATATTCGCGTGCTCGATACCACGCGCGCGCTCGCTGGCCCGCTCTGCACGATGGTGCTGGCCGACCTTGGGGCCGATGTCATCAAGGTCGAGTTGCCCAAGGTTGGCGACGAGACACGGTACTGGGGGCCGCCGTTTGCCGGCAATGCCGGCCCTACCCTGATTGGCTACAACCGCAACAAGCGCTCGGTCGCGCTCGATCTGCACACCCGCGAGGGCCAGGAGACCTGTCTTGCGTTGGCACGGACCTGCGACGTGTTCGTCGAGAACTTTCGTCCCGGCACCGTGAAGCGCTTCGGCCTCGACTATGAAGCGATGCGGAGAGTTCGGCCGGACATTATCTATTGCTCGATCAGCGGCTACGGCCAGACCGGCCCGCTCGCCTCGCGCCCGGCGCTCGACCTGATGGTCCAGGCGGTGAGCGGGCTGATGGCGCAGACCGGCGAGCCGAAAGGCCGCCCGGTGAAGGCTGCGGCGCCGATCGCCGACGTGATGGGCGGGCTTTCGGCCGCAATCTCGATCATGGCGGCGTTGACCGACCGCAGCCGCAGCGGAGAAGGCCGCTATCTCGACATCAGCATGCTGGACGGCATGTTCATGCTGATGGGCCAGGCGATCGCCGCGTGGGGTATGTCCGGCCGCAATCCGCGGCGCTGGGGCAACGGCCATCCGCTGATGTCGCCGTATGAGAGCTTCCGCTGCGCCGACCGCGAGATCGTGATCGCGGTCACCAACCAGAAGGCCTGGACGACGCTCACCGAACTGCCCGAATTCGCCGTGCTCGGCCGCGACGAGCGGTTCGTCACACCTCCTCTGCGCAGCGAGAACCGCGAGGCGCTGGTTCCCGCGGTCGAGGCGGTGATGATGACGAAGCCCGCCGAACACTGGCTCGCAACCTTCGACCGCATCGGTATTCCGTCGGAACCGATCAACACGCTGGTCGAGATGATGGAGCACCCGCAGGTGGCCTTCCGCGGCATGCTGCAGGAAATCGAATATCCGCCGAATTCGGGCAATCGGATCAGGACTGCCGGCATGCCCTGGCGCGCGGTGGCGGCCGAGCGTTTCCGGAATCCGCCCGACCTCGGCCAGCATACCGACGAGATTCTCGCCGAGCTTGCCAAGCTCGCGGGCGAGAAGGTGTAGTCGGGCGTTGTTTGCAAAAGGCCGCGGCACAGCGGCCGTTGAAAAAATGGAAGGGAGGACGATGAGCTTTTTTGCGCAGCCTCAGGAGATTCCGAACCGAGTGATCGCGACGGTGCCGGAATCTCTTCGGAAGAAGGGCGACGACCGGCACAAGCGCTTCGATGCGCGCGGTTTCCACACCTTGCAGGACTGCTTTTTGGAAGGCCCGTGCTTCGACCGGCAGGGGTGCTTTCACTGCGTGGACATGTACAGCGGCCGAATCCTGCGGCTTTCGGACACGAACACGTTCGAAGTCGTGGTCGAATACCCGGGCCACCCCAACGGCATGAAGGTGCACAAGGACGGTCGCCTCGTGATCGCGGACCGAAAACGCGGGTTGCTCGCGTTCGACCCGGCCACGAGCAAGGTCTCCTCGCTCCTGAACGAGGCCCAAACAAGTTCACTCAAGGGCCTTAACGACGTGTTCTTCGCCGACAACGGCGACTGCTATTTCACCGACTTCGAAGGCTCGAGCCTGCAGACCCCGAACGGCGCGGTCTGCCGCCTCTCGGCCAGTGGCAAGTTCGAGCGCCTGATCGACAACATCCCCGGACCGAATGGCATCGTGCTGAACCCGACCGGCACCGGCATCCTGGTCGCGGCGACCTTCGACAATTCGATCTGGCGCTGCCCGCTGAACGAGAACGGCAGCGTCGGCAAAGTCGGCGCGTTCGTGCGGCTGTCCGGCGGCGTCGGCCCCGACGGGCTTGCGATCGACGAGGATGGCAACCTCGCGATCGCGCACGCCGGCATGGGACGGGTCTGGGTGGTGAGCCCGCTCGGCGAACCGCTCTGGACTATCAAGGCCGAGCGCGGCGGCTTTCTCACCAACATCGCCTACGGCGGCCCGGACCGCCGCACGCTCTACATGACCAACTCCGACACCGGCGAAATCCTCGTGGCCGAGATGCCGGTCCCCGGCAGGAAGATGTATGCCCAGTTCGACTGAGCAGCGGCGCGCACCGGCCCGCAGCGACGATCCGCTCGCCATCGAGGCGGCGGAGACCATCGTGCTGCAGGCTTCCGTCGCCGACCGCAACATGCAGAACCCGGTGCTGCGCGCGGAGACCCGCGGCGGCCGCATCGCAACGCTGGTGCGGCTGCGGACCGCGTCGGGCCTTACCGGCGAATGCTACACGCTTGCGCTGGGCGTCGAGACCAAGGCGCTGGTCGATGCCATCGACAAGGTCGCCCAGCCCCTCGTCGGCCGCTCGGCGTCGGAGCCGGAGGCGCGCTGGGCCGAGATGTTCGAGCACACGCGGCGCGCGTTCTTTGCGCGCGGCACGTTCACGCGCGCGATCGCCTGCGTCGACGGCGCGATCTGGGACCTGGTCGGCAAGAGCCGGCAGCAGCCGCTGCATCAGGTGTGGGGCGGCGACCGCAAGGACATGCCGGTGGTGGTGCTCGCCATGAGTTGGCGCGGCGATGCGCCGGACACCGAGTTCGCCCAGGCAATCGAGCGGCTGCGCGCCAACGGGATCGGCGGCTGCAAGTTCAAGGTCGGGCCGCAGTCGCCGCTCGGCGTCGAAGGCGACGCCGCGCGCATGAAGCTCGCGCGCGAGGTCGGCGGGCCGGACTTCATCATCCTCGCCGACGCCAACCAGGGCTGGTCGCTCGACGAGGCGACCCGGTTCGCCGCGCTGGTCGAGCCGCTCGACCTCGACTGGATCGAGGAGCCCTGCCACTGGGAGGACGATCGCGCGCTGCTCGCGGAACTGCGCAGGCGGACACGCGTGCCGGTCTGCGCCGGCCAGATGGAGATCACCTTGCAGGCCTGCCGCGACCTGATCCTCAGCCGGTCGGTCGACGTCTGCAACTTCGACGCCACCTTCGGCGGTGGGCCAACCCCGTGGCGCCGGGTCGCCGAAACCGCCGCGGAGCACGGCGTGACCATGGTCCAACACCTGCAGCCGCAGATCGGAATGCAGCTCACCGCGTCGGTTCGCGACGGGGCCCATCTTGAAATCTACGAGCCGGCGGCCGATCCATACTTCTTCGAGATGGTGACCAACCGGCCGGCATTCCGAAACGGCCGCTGCGCGGTGTCGCGGGAGCCGGGTTGGGGACTTGCGCTCGACGAGGCGTTCATCGCCTCGCACCGGATCAACTGACCAGGAGGACGCGGGTGAAAGTCCTGATTACCGGGGGCATGGGCGTCATCGGCGCCGAAACCAGCCGCAAGTTCGTCAGGGAAGGCCACCGGCCAGTGGTGTTCGCGCGGCATCGCGACGACAGCCTCATTGGCGACATCGTCGACAAGTTCGACTTCGAGCAGGGCGACGTGCTCGACATGCCGCGCATCCTGCAGGCCATCAAGAAGCACCAGGTCACGCACGTGGTTCACGCCGCAGCCTTCGTCGGCGCGGTGTCGGCGGGCAATCCCGCGCTCAGCATCCAGGTCAACGTGATGGGGCTCGTCAACGTGCTGGAGGCGGCGCGCGCGCTCGGCGTCAAGCGCGTGGTGTTCACCAGCGCCAAGGGCGTCTACGGTCCGGTCACCGGCGAATACGGCGCGCCGACATGGAAGCCGATGTCCGAGGACCTGCCGGCGAAGCCCAAGCGCATCTACGACTCGGCCAAGTTCATGGGCGAGAACGTATGCACCTACTACAACGACAACATGGGGATCGAGACGGTGTCGCTGCGGTTCGCCTCGACCTACGGTCCCGGCAAGACCGCGCGGCACGGGCCGATGGCGGTGATGAGCCGCATCGTCGAGAACCCGGCGCACGGCCTGCCGTTCAAGCTCGAGAAGGGCGGCGAGGACAAGGACGACTTCATCTACAACAAGGACTCCGCGCTCGGCATCTATCTCGCGACGGTGGCCGACACGGTGAAGAGCCGGGTCTACAACATCGGCACCGGTGTCGGCGTGACGCTGCGTGACTTCGAACGCGTCATCAAGAAGCACATCCCGAACGCGCAGATGGAAATCGGCGGCGGACTGAACTTCTACGGCTTTCCCTACCCTGCGACCGGCGTCTACGACATCTCGCGTGCGCGCGAGGAACTCGGCTACAAGCCCGAATACGATCTGGAGAAGGGCATCGCGGACTATCTGGCGAGCCTGAAGACATTGAAGACCGCGGCGTAGAATGCTTGTCCCGGGCGCACCGCAGCGCGTCAGCGATGCGGTGCAGACCCGGGACCGTTACAAATTCGGAGCTTGGTACGGTCCCGGGTCAGCACTGCACCGCGTCCGGGACACAGCGACTGAAAACAGAGGACACCCATGCGCCCCATTCTCGAACTGCCCCGCCTCTCGTTGAAGGAGCGCGACCGGCGCTGGAGCGCCGTGCGCAAGGAAATGGCCGCGCGCGGCCTCGACGCCATCGTGCTGTGGGGCTGGCCGATGATGTGGGACTTCTACACCGCCAACGCCCGCTATCTCTGCCCGATCGGCGGCAACGCCGAGTTCAACGTGCTGATCTTCCCGGCGACCGGCGAGCCGACGGCGATCGTGCAGATGCCGACCTTCCTCGAGGGCTGGCGGAGCGCGCAGGACTGGGTTTCCGACATTCGCCCGCGCAGCAAGACCTGGGCCGACTCGGTCGCATCGCGGATCAAGGAGCTGAAGCTCGACGGCAGCAAGATCGGCATGGACGGCTACGCCGGGCCGCTCGATCCGGACGGCTGGCTTCCGCACAACGTGCACACCCGGCTGATAGAGCTCCTGCCCGAGACGTCAACATCGCGCCGCTCGACGACATGCTGGAAAAGGTGCGCTCGGTCAAAAGCGCCGAGGAGATGGAGGTGCTTTACAAGGCTGCGGCGCTCGGCGACCGCATGCTCGCGACCTGCCGCGACCTGGCGCGGCCCGGCGTCAAGGAGTGCGAGGTCTACGCCGGCATGATGCAGGCCATGATGGCGAACGGCGGCGAGGAGCCGACGCTGTTCCTGTGGGCCTGCGACAAGCATCCCTACCCGCACCCGTTCCGCGTCCCGACCATGCGGCCGATGGAGCGCGGCGACGTGATCATCTGCGAGATGCATCCGAAGTTCGGCGGCTACTTCACGCACGTCGAGCGCACCTTCTGCCTGGGCGAGCCGGAGCCCGAGCAGGTCCGCATCTATGAGGGCTGCGTCGCAGCCTACAAGCGCGGTCTCGAAGGCTTCGGCCCCGGCCGCAAGATTTCAACCGCGCTCGATGCCGTGAAAGACGAGATCGATTCGCTCGGGCTCGGCATCTGCGAGGCCGGCATCCACGGCCACGGCCTCGCCTCGCTGGAATATCCGCGCTACCGCCATCACGCCATCGCCGCCGACCGCGAGGCGATCAAGGTGATCGGCGACGAGTTCAAGCCGGGCAACGTGTTCGCCTTCAACATCGACCTGTTCGACCCGAAGTGGCACGGCGGCAAGACCGGCTGCGTGTTCGCGGAAACGATCGTCATCACCGACACGGGCGCGAAGCGGATGCACTCGTTCTCCACCGACTTCCAGCGGCTTCCGGTTTAGAGCTCACTATCGCTGAAGCGGGAGCCACTGCCATGGGCTTGAGCCGGCGGCCTTGCAACACATTCTGCAGGACTCCCTCTCCCCTGCGGGGAGAGGGTTGGGGTGAGGGGGACTGGGACTTTCGATGGTTTGTAACCCCTCACCCCGACCCTCTCCCAATGGGAGAGGGAGCGCGCCGCACGTGTGGTATCCGCTCCCGTTCAAGACAAACGTGCTTTCAGGCGCCGCAAGAGTGACAGCCCATGCCGATTCCTTCGGTTCATCCCAACACGACGCGTTCGCGCGTGATGCTGGAGCTTGCCTCCGAGCTCGTCGGCAATCCCGCGCAAGGCTTCGCGCAAGCCGACGTGACGCTGCTGCCGCAGGGCAAGGGAACGCCGGCCCGGCTGTCGAGCCAGAGCTCGCTTGCAAGCATCGAGGCGGTGGTGAGCCGCAAGGTCGATCTCGGGGTCGTGAACCCGGCCACGGCGCTGACCGTGGCGCATCGCGGCGTCGGCCGGTGGAGCGCGCCGCAGCCGGTGCGCACCATCGCGGTGATTCCCTCCGAGGATCAATTCGTGTTCGCGGTGCGCGCGGGAACCGGCCTTACCTCGGTCGAGGACATCGCCGCCAAGCGCTTTCCGCTGCGCGTGAGCCTGCGCGGCCAGCCGGACCATTGCCTGCACATGATGCTCGACGACGTGCTGGCGGCAGCCGGATTCTCGCTCGACGACATCAGGCGCTGGGGCGGCTTGGGCAAACGCGAGGGCGCGCTGCCGTTCCCGAACAGCCCGAAGTTCCAGGCGCTGGCGCGCGACGAGATCGATGCAATCTTCGACGAGGCCTCCGACGTGTGGGTCAACGAGGCGCTCGCAGCCGGCATCGAACTGCTCGCGCTGTCGGAAGCAACCGTGAAAAAGCTCGAAGCCATGGGCTATCGCCGCGCGTTCATCCGCCGCGTGCGTTTCCCGAAGCTCGCGGCTGACGTGCTGACGGTCGATTTCAGCGGCTGGCCGATCTTCGTGCACGCGGAAGCGCCCGATGCGCTCGTCACGCAGTTTTGCGCCGGCCTCGACGCGCGCCGCGACCGCATTCCCTGGGACGGGACCGGGCCGCTGCCGATCGAACGCATGTGCCGCGAAGCCGCCGACACGCCACAGGATGTCCCGCTCCACCCCGCAGCCGAGCGCTACTGGCGCGAGCGCGGCTATCTCACCTGAACTCACGAGGAAGAAAATGGAAGGCAAGAAGAAATCGCCGCCACCCGACCGCAATCCCAAGAGGCCGAAGATCAAGCTGCCGCCCGGCGCCTGCGACTGCCACTTTCACATCTTGGGTCCGCAGACGCGGTTCCCGCTCAAGCACAACCCGGAGCTTTCGTTCGAGGACTGCACCTACGACGATCTGGTCGCGATGCAGGATGCGCTCGGCCTCTCGCGCGGGCTGATCGTGCAGTCGTTCCAGCACGGTGGCAGCTACGAATACATGCTCCACGCGCTGTCGCGCGACCCGAACCGCTGGCGCGGGATCGCGGGACCGGCGCCGGACATCACCGACCGGGAGCTCGAAATCCTCACCAAAGCCGGCGTGGTCGGCGCCCGCTATGCCTATTACGTGTCGCCCGACCTCGACGTGAAGATGATCCACCGGCTCGCCGAGTTCGGCTGGCAGGCCCACTACATGGTCGGCGGCGAGAAGGCGATTTCGGGCTGGCGCGAGCACATCCTCAAGTCGCCCGGCAAGTTCGTGCTGGATCACATGGCCAATCCGCCGGTGAAGAAGGGCCTCGACAGCCCGGAGTTCAAGTTCCTGCTGGAGTGCCTCGACACCGGCCGCTGCTGGACCAAGCTTTCGCCGCGCTATTCCGACGAGCAGACGCTGCCGTTCGCCGACACGGTGCCGTTCATCAAACACGTGGTCGAACGCTATCCGGACCGGCTGCTGTGGGGCTCCGACTGGCCGCATCCGCATTACTTCAAGCCGATGCCGAACGACGGCGATCTCATCGACCTGATGCTCGACTGGGTGCCCGATGAAGCGATCCGCAGGCGGATTTTCACCGACAACCCCGCCGAACTGTTCAACTTCCCGCGCTGACATCGCTTTAAGGATCGCGGCTATGCGCGGCTCTTCCATCGCACGGCTCGTCGGCGCGGCGTTGGCGCTTGTCTGCGCGATTGGCGCGCCGGCGGCGGCGCAGCCGTTTCCGAGCAAGCCGGTGCGGGTGATGATCGCGTTCGGGCCGGGCACCGTGACCGACGTGCTGGTGCGGCTCATTGGCGAGAAGATGACGCCCGCCCTCGGCCAGCCGATCCTGGTCGAGAACCGCGGTGGCGCGGGCGGCGCGCTTGCGGCAACCGCGGTCGCGCGTTCGCCGGCCGACGGGCACACCCTGCTCGCGCACACGCTCTCGGGGCTCGCGTTCGGCGTGGTCGGCGGCGGCACCGATCCGCTTGCCGATTTCGCAGGCGTTGCGCCGCTCGCAAACCTCACGACTGTCATCGTCGGCGCGAAGGGCAAGGGCTTCGACACGCTGCGGGAGATGATCGCGCTCGGCAAGGCGCAGCCCGGCTTTCTCAACTACGCCTCGACCGGGCAAGGCTCGCCGAGCCATCTCTACGCAGAGAAGCTGAAGGTCGCCGCGGGCTTCGAGGCCACGAACGTCGCCTATCGCGGCGTCGCCGAGGCGATTTCCGATCTGGTCGCGGGGCGCGTGCATTTCTTCGCCATCAGCCTCGCGACCGCCCTGCCGCTGATCCGCGAGGACCGCGTCGTGCCGCTCGCGATCACCTCCGCCAAGCGGCCGTCGTTTCCGCTCGACATCCCAACCACGGCCGAGGCCGGCGTGCCCGACGCCGCGTCGGAAACCGGCATCGGGCTGTGGGCGCCGAAGGCCACGCCAGCCGACGTGATTGAACGGCTGAACCGCGAGGTGCGGTCCGCGCTGCAGGAGCCTGACGTGAAAAGCAGGCTCGCCGCGGCCGGCGGCGAGCCCTGGCTCATGTCGGGGGCGGAACTCGACCGCATGACCGAGCGCGAGACCGGGGAGATGAAGGCCGCGGCCGCCCGCCTCGGGCTCAAAGCGGCACAGTGACGCGGCTGCGCATTCATTCGCCGCATAATGCGTATAACAACATTCGATTTTGCTTATCGGGCGCGCGACCGTAGCCTTAAGGGCGACCATGGTTCCGGGCGTGCCCGGCAAGAACAACAACAAACAGCGTCGGCGATCGGTCCGATGCACCAGGGAGGATGCATGTCGAATTCCGTAGCGAGGGCGCTGCGCAGCGCCGCGGTTCTCGCCGTCCTGGCCGGCGCCTCGCCGGCGGCGGCCGCCGACAAGCTCAACCTCGGGGTCGGCTTTGCGATCGATCACCTGCCGGTCTACGTCGCGCAGGAGAAGGGCATCTTCAAGAAGCACGGCCTCGACGTGGAGCTGAAGAAAATCCCGGTGCCCGCGAACATCTACTCGGCGCTCGCCTCGGGCGATCTCGACATCGGCGCGGCCTCCGGCATCTCGATCTTCCAGGGCCGCGAGGCCGGCCTCAACTTCGTTGTCGTCACCGGGGAGACCCGCAACGACAGGAACAACGTCACGACCGGCCTCGTCACCCGCAAGGGCGGCCCCGCGATCAAGAAGCCGGACGACATGAAAGGCATGAAGGTCGGCATCGCCGGCCTGCAGAGCGGCAACTACATCTTCCTCGCCAAGTGGCTGCTCGACGGCAAGGTGCCGCTGAAGGACGTGACCTTCATCGAAATGCCGACACCGCGCATGGGCGACATGCTCAAGACCGGCAACGTCGACGCGGTCATCCTTCCCGACCCGCTGCGGATGCGGATCGTACAGAGCGGCGTCGGCGAACTCTCGGTGCCGGTGCCGACCGAGGTCAATCCCGACAGCCCCAACATCTTCTGGGCGGCGATGGAAGAATGGGCCAAGAAGAATCCCGAGACGATCAAGAAGTTCCGCGCGGCGTTTGCGGAGGCCGTCGACTACGTCAACAAGAACAACCAGGAGGCCCGCGAGATCGAGAAGAAGCAGCTGCCGATGGTGACGCCTGACTGGCCGACCTGGAGCGTCAAGGTGACCGACGCCGACGTGAAGTTCCTGATCGACATGGGCCGCGAGCTCGGCATGCTGAAGCAGGACATGAAGCCGTCCGAGATCATGCTGCCGTAGAATCGGAGAGGACGATCATGGTCACCAAGCAATCGAGGCCGTCGCGCCGGCGCGGGTCGCCGGCCCTTTCATGGCTCGTGCTCGCCTGCGTGCTGACATCGCCCGCGCACGCGCAGCAGACCAAGGTCGCGGTCGGACTGGGGTTTGCAGTCGATCACCTGCCGCTGCTGGTCGCGCAGGACAAGGGCTTCTTCGCCAAGAACAACCTCGATGTCGAATTGAAGAACATCCCAATCCCCGCGAACATCGGGCCGGCGCTCGCCTCCGGCGACATCCAGGTCGGCGCGGGCTCGGCGGTGTCGTTCCTGCTGGCGCGCGAGGCCGGTCTGCCGTTCACCGTGATTTCCGGCCAGACCCGCAACGACACGCAGAACGTCACCATGGGGCTCGTCACCCGCAAGGGCTTCACCATCAGCCGCGCGCAGGATTTGAAGGGCAAGAAGGTGGCGGTGCCGGGCCTGCTCAGCAGCGGCTACGTGCTGATGGCGAAGTGGCTGATCGACAACGGCGTCGCGCTCAACGAGGTCACGTTCCTGGAAATCCCGATGCCGCGCATGGGCGACCTTCTGCGCACCGGCAGCGCCGACGCAATCATGGCGCCCGACCCGCATCGCGCGCGCGTGGTCGCGATTGGCGCCGGCGATTTCTCGCTGCCCGTTGTGAACGAGGTGAGCCCCGACAACGTCAACCTGTTCTGGATCGCCAGCATGGATTGGGTGGCGAAGAACCCTGCGGTGCCGCGCGCGTTCCGTTCGGCGATCGCCGAGGGCATCAAGTCGATCAAGGACGACCCCGCAGGCGCCCGCGAGATCGAGATGAAGTACGTCAAGTTCAACAACCAGACCTGGCCGACCTTCAGCACCGAGCTGACGCTTGCGGACCTCGCCTTCTTCCACCGCATCGGCCGCGAGATCGGCGCGCTGAGGAAGGACCTCGATCCGAAAGACATTATCCAGCAGTAGGCTGCGGGCGCGTACGCATCAACGTGCAGGATTGTCCGCTTGCGGGGTAAAGCGGACAACATCTGCTCGCAGTGAGCATTCCCGCTTGTGACCCATAAGCGACATCGCGCCGCTTCAATAGGCCAATCTGACCCGATACGCTGATCCTCCCTGAGCCTTTGGGGGATGCATGAGGCGGCGCGTGTTCATCGCGGGACTGGCCGGCGCGGCAGCTCTTCCACTCGCCGCCCGCGCGCAGCAGGTCGAGCGCGTGCGGCGCATCGGCGTGCTCGGCGGCGTCAATAGTTTGGAGACGCAGGGCCGCATGGAGGCATTCCGGCAGGGGCTGGCACAGTTGGGCTGGAACGACGGCCGCAACGCGCGGATCGATGCCCGCTGGTCCCAGGGCGATGCCGCACTCGCCCGCAAATACTCAGCCGAATTGGTCACGCTCGCGCCGGATGTCATCCTCGCGATTGGCGGCGCTCATTTGGGGCCCCTGCTGCAGGCCAGCCGTACCGTGCCGATGGTGTTCGTGATCGTCCCCGATCCGGTCGCATCGGGCTTCGTCCGGAGCCTGGCGCGGCCGCGCGGCAACGCCACCGGATTCCTGCAGTTCGAATACGGCTTGAGCGCGAAATGGCTGGAGCTGCTCAAGGAGATCGCGCCATCCGTCACGCGGGCGGTGGTGCTTTGGGATCCCGCCGTACCCGCCGGGATCGGCCAGTTCGCTGTCATTCAATCAGTGGCGCCATCGCTCGGCGTGGAGCTGAACCCGGTCGACATACGCGACGCCGGCGAGATTGAGCGCGATGTCGCCGACTTTGCGCGCTCCGGCCATGGCGGCATGATCGTGACGGCAAGCGCGCTGTCTGTGACTCATCGCGATTTGCTTGTCACGCTGGCGGCCCGGCACCGGCTGCCCGCGATCTATATCGATCGCGTTAACGTCGCCGCCGGCGGCCTGATGTCGTATGGCGCCGATTTTGCCGACCAGTACCGGCGTGCAGCCGGCTACGTCGATCGCATCCTCAAGGGCGAGAAGCCCGCGGACCTGCCGGTGCAGGCGCCGACCAAGTACGAGCTGGTGATCAATCTCAGGACCGCCAAGGCGCTCGGCCTCACCGTGCCGCCATCGCTGCTCGCCCGCGCCGATGAGGTGATCGAGTAGCCTTCGCATGTCGCCTGTTGGCACGAAACGGACATGTCGAGATGTCTGCTATTTGGCCGCTTTCGGCGCCGGCAAAGCAGACATCCAAAATCGATGAAATCACGTCACGTCCGCTTTTGACCCTAGCGGGCATCATCAGTCATCAGCACCAATAGCCTGCATCCCACGATTCATTCGTCTTCAGCCCGACCAATAAAATAGCTACTCAGAAACTCTTCGAGATCGGGCCGAGGTCTGGCCCATTGCCAGGCGCCGTTGCTGCCTACCCTGATGTCAAAGTCTGGGTCGAAGCCGAAATCTGCAAGCTGTTCGTGCCGAGCAAGATACCGGCGATTCTTTAGTTCGCCGTGCTTGAGATGGTAAATTGTTCCGGAAAGATGGCCAATGCGCTCGGCTACGGATTCATGGAACGGCACAGCCCACCTCAGATAGTGCTGTTGACGTGTTCCCTTGAACAAAAACAGTTTTGTTGAATCTTCGAACCGCCCGTACATGGCAGATACCATCAAACGGTCGCCGCTCCCCACAATCGATGCATCATAAAAGCCATGATCTTCAAGAAGGCTTCTATTGGCCGCCCAAGCCAATCCCAACTTGTATATCTCTTCCTTGTTCAAATTGAATTTAATGCGTTCCTGCTCTTGCCTTCCTAACGACATCATTTCGCGGGCATTGGACAAGCTTACGATGCCTGGCACGGACGCGTGGCCAATACAGTGATCGGAGTGTTTTTCGTAATCTTCCGAATTGACATGCACTGCTTCAGAGAAGAGCTGGACCACCTTGAATTGCTTGAGTTGGCTCTTCGCTTCATCAACCCAATCTGTTCGCTCCAGTATTACGTCACAGTCAAGCCACGCGATTTCTTCGACGTCCGACGGCACTGCTTTGAGTGCAAGATTAAGGAGCCGCTCTTTTTGCCAGAGTACGGCACCACCACAAAGCTGTATCAGAATGTCGGCATCGTGGCGGGTGAGTTCAAAGCGGCCGTCAAACGAAAGCTCCACCGTCACGAGTGGAGCTGAGAGATTGGCTCGAAATGTTCTATAGTTTGACAGCCGCCGCTTGTATCCAACAGGATTGAAGTACGACGTTATCGCCCACACACGCCTCTCCCGGCTACGCACGTCCGGCTAAATTACGCGGTTCCTTGCGGTGCTTCAACAAGCGGCCTTCAAAAACTCGGGTGTGCCCCCTATGGCTCCCAGCTGGATCGTGACCTGAAGTTTTGTCCGCCTTTGACACCAAGCCGACGAGAAAACTACGTCCGCTCAGCAGTCGCGAAGCCAGTTTCAGCCCTATCAAAGCACTCGTTTGAACCGATACCATGCGGTCTCCCAGACCAGAGGCTGGCATGAAGCGGCGGGAGTTTCTTGGCATTCTTGGTGGCGCTGCGGCGTGGCCGCTCGCGGCGCGCGCGGAACCGCGCGGCAAGATCGATCGCATCGGTTTTTTGCGCGTCGGCCAGCCACCGCCCAGTTTCATCGAACCGCTTCGCCGCGCGCTCGGGCAGATGGGTCGCGTCGAAGGAAAAAACTACGTCTTCGACTTCGGCATCGCCGAAAGCGTCGATCAGCTTCCGGCCATCGCGGCCGCTCTGGTCGGCCGCCATGTCAACGTTCTCGTTGCCTCGGGGACGCCTGCGGTGTTGCCGGCGCGCAATGCCACGAACACGATCCCCATCGTCCTCGTGGCCGCCGTCGACCCCGTCGCGGCGGCGGTGGTCACAAGCTTGGCGCGGCCCGGCGGCAACGTCACCGGATTGACCGCGGTGTTTGCCGACCTCACCGGCAAGCGGCTGGAGCTTCTCAAGGAGATGCTGCCGGCGCTCCAGCGCGCCGCGCTGGTCTCGCGCCCGGAAAATCCCGGCCACGATCAGTATGTCCAGCAGACCCGATTGGCGGCGCGGATATTGGGCGTGGAACTGGTGTTGATGCCGCTGAGCAACCCCGACGATTTCGATGCCGCGTTCCGCGGCGCCGGAAACGTTGGCGCGTTGATCCAGATCGACGACGCCATGTTCACCGCGCACCGGCAAAAGCTCGTCGATCTTGCCACCAAGTATCGCATTCCGGGCTCGTACGGGTTCCGGGAGTTCGTGGACATCGGCGGCTTCATGGCACTCGGGCCGAGCTACCCGGATTTGTACCGGCGCGCGGCCTCGTACTTGGATAAGATCCTCAAGGGCGCCAAGCCAGCCGACCTGCCGATCGAGCAGGCGAGCAAGTTCGAAATGATCGTCAACCTGAAGACCGCCAAGGCGCTGGGGCTGACAATCTCGCCAGCGCTGCTCGCCCGAGCTGACGAGGTGATCGAATAGGAAGCTGATGTCGGCTTAGGGGGCGCTTGCAAGCCGATGCTGCCGAACAACCGCGCGGCGTTCCACGAACGGGGAAGTCCTGCGCGTATCCGCGGACAAACCCCGATGGTCTTCCCGCGGCTGAAATGCAAAGACGCGCGTTGATGGCTGCGCTCCGTGCAGGCTACAAGGCGGCTGCGATGTTCTGCAGTTGATCGCGCCCGGCGCGCGCCGCACAAACCTGGAGGCTTGATCATGGACAACCGTCGCAGGAGTTGCGCGTTATTTCGCAATCAGGCCGTTCAGGTGGCGACTGGCCGGCGGCGCTCATCGCTTGCGGCGGTCGCTGGGATATTGATCGCAGTGTGCCATCCCGCGATGGCGCAACAGGCGCCTGTTGCCGGCAGCAACGTCACGCTGTTCCAGAATGTCCGTGTGTTCGACGGCAAGAGCGCCACGTTATCGGCTCCATCGCACGTGCTGGTTCGCGGCAACAAGATCGAAGCGATCTCGGCGCAGCCCTTTCCCGCGGATCGTCGGGCTGACGCGCGCATCGTTGAAGGAGGCGGGCGCACGCTGATGCCGGGCCTGAGCGACGCGCACTGGCACGCGATGATGGTTCGGCCGACGGCCGCGCAGGTTCTTTCAAGCGACGTCGGCTACACCAACCTGCTGGCCGGAGCCGAAGCCACGGCCACGCTGATGCGCGGGTTCACCACGGTCCGCGATCTTGGCGGACCGACCTTCGGCCTGAAGCGAGCGATCGATGACGGTATTCTGCCCGGACCGCGCATCTATCCCTCGGGTGCGGTGATCACCGTAACCAGCGGCCACGGTGACTTCCGTCAGCTTTCGGATTTGCCGAGAACCATTGGCGGGATGCTGACCCGCATGGAGCGGCTGGGCGGCAGCATGATCGCCGACAGCCCCGACGAGGTTCGCCTGCGTGCGCGCGAACAGCTCATGCAGGGCGCTTCGCAGATCAAGCTCACGGCGGGTGGCGGCGTGGCGTCGCCGTTCAGTCCGCTGGACGTGTCGACGTTCACCGAAGCCGAGCTTCGCGTCGCGGTCGAGGCGGCTGAGAACTGGGGAACCTACGTCGCCACGCACGCTTATACGCCCGTCTCGATCCAGCGCTCCATCGCCGCCGGTGTGAAGTGCATCGAGCATGGTCATTTGATGGACGAGGCCTCGGCTCGCCTGATCGCCGAAAAGGGCATCTGGCTCAGCACGCAGCCTTTTCTCGACCTCGCGGGTGCCGCCGCCCTGCCTCCTGCGCAGCAGGAGCGGATGCGACAGGTCGTGAACGGGACCGATGCGGTCTATGCGCTGGCGAAGAAGTACAAGATCAAGACCGCGTTCGGAACCGATATCCTGTTCTCGAAGGCGTTGGCGGATCGCCACGGAAGCAATCTCGTCAACATGACGCGCTGGTACACGCCGGCCGAGGCCCTGATCATGGCGACGTCAACCAACGGCGAACTTCTCGCTCTGTCCGGCCCGCGCAACCCCTATCCCGGCAAGCTCGGCGTGGTGGAGGAAGGCGCGTTCGCCGATCTCTTGCTGGTCGACGGCAACCCGCTGGAGAACATCGACCTCGTCGCCAATCCCGCCAAGAACTTTCTCGTCATCATGAAGGATGGCGCGATCTACAAAGACAGCTTGCCCAAATGAGTTCGATCCCTGACTGGGGGCGATTTAGGTCTAGTGTCCCGAACCCGAAGTTCGCCCGATTGTGCAGCAGGCTCATTTGCGAACTTCGGGTTCGAAGGACACTAGAAAACCTAAGGTTGCTAGTGTCGCTTTGATTCGGAAGTTCGCTTCCGAGCAAGCTGAGAATTCTTGCGAACTTCCGAATCGCGACACTAGGAGTTCACCTCGCGCGGCGGCGCCTTAGGGATCGGCGCCTGATCATCAGGGTGGGGAACCCCCATGGCGACGAACACGCCGTCCACGTTATCGAAGTCGACATCTGGCCGGATCGGGCGCTGCGGGAGCACCTTCGCGGTCGGCAGCAGGACGCTGTGCCAACCCTCGCTCGGATCGCTGCTCATCTGGCGCAGCTCGAACGAGGACGCGGCGACGAACGGGATAAGGACGCGCGGCCCCGCTTCGACCGTATCGACGCCGAACACGGCGAAGTAGTTGGGCCGCCACCAGTCGTCGGATTCGATGGTGAGCGTGAACGCCCCGCCCTCGAGATCGGCACGGCTGAACGGCGCCGCCAGATGGACCACGTAGAACGCGCCTTCGCTTTGGGCGAGATCGCCCTGCGGGGACGCAGGCAGCGTGTAGCTCAGGAACAACCGCCCGGCACCACCGCCCTGGAGCGTCAGCGGCCCCGCCGTTCCGGCCTCCTCCAGACTGCCGCCCGGCCCGGCGGCGGCGTCGAACATCCCGCCGTATGCCTCCGTGGCGCTGATCACGATCAGCCGCCGGGCGCGCGTCGCGTCCCGCCCGCGATCGACCGAAGGCACGAATAGAATCTTCTCGCCTTCAGTCAGATCGCCGCTGATCCACACCCCGCGGTCGGCCGGGGTCACGGGGCTCGCGAGGTCGAGGAACGCCGCCAGCGGGATCACCCGTTCGTCGCCCACGCGGCCGGAGACGCCCCAGGCGATCACATGCTCGGGCGACCACGCATCGTTGCCGCTGGCCCACAGCTCGATGGTGAGGCCCGCCGAGTTGAGGTTGACGTCGCGGACGTCGAAGCGCCACACCGCACCCGCGCCACGCGCGGTCCGGAAAGCGCCGCCGTACAAGGGCTTCGAGAACACGACGTCCGGGCCGCGCTTGACGACAAGGACCGGGAGGTCCTCCGTTTCGGCGTCCTCGGTGTTGCGGGTACGGGCTGCCACGTACAGTTCGGCGAGTATCGGCATCTTCGCCTCCGTCGGTGAGCGTTCTATCAACCCTAAGCTATCGCGATTGTGAAACGCATCACAATCCGACGGTTTCGGCCGGCGCGGACATCAGAGCGCATTTCGAAGGAATGGAATCGATGCGCGGAGGGGTGGGTTAGCGCCGAAAAACCCACCGGCCGAATGTGCCGCGAGTCCGAATGGTGGGTTACGGTGCGGAGCCTGTGCCCGGACGGCGCGAAGCGCCGATCCGGGTGCGCCAAACCCACCCCACGCGCCGGTTACAGCCTAACGGGCTAGATGCCGTTCGGCGTACAGGCCATCAGCAAGCGTGCCGTTTCGAGAAGCCCACTGCCGGGGGCGGCCCGGTCTCGGTTCGGCAGCACGAAGACGACTTCGTTGTCCGCCTGCATGGTGTAGTCCTGGTCGTGCTCCTGTTCGCTGATCACGACGGCGCGCTGAAGGTTGAAGCCGCCCCGCGCATTGACAGACCATGTGGCGAGTTGCGCAGCCGCTGGCGTCACCTTGCCGTGACTGTCCCGCTCCAACAGCTTTTCCCGGAAGTCCTTGTCGGCCCACGCATCGACAATCATTCGCGCCAGGCCATCATTGGGGCCGTAGGAAAAGACCGGCAGCGTTATGTCTTTGGTCCCACCCTTCAGCGGGATCTTCTTGATGATAGCCACGATCAAGCCCTCCATGATGAAGCAGGCCCGGCATCTCGCCGGGCCGCGCTAGTTCGCATCCAAGTTGCGGAACTTTTGTGACAACGCAAATCTTTGGTAGGCCGCTACCGAAGCCACGAAACAAAACTGACCCAGTCGCACAAACCATTCTGCTGTCTCGGCGCATGAATGGCAACAGCCGCGCGCCTAGTGCCCCGCTTCCGATTTGAAGTTCCTGAATGTGATTGCGGCAAGCGGTGCAGGAACTTCAAATCGGCGGCACTAATGCGGCGCACGCCAGCGCAGCAGATGCCGCTCCAGCGCCGCGAGCAGGCTGCCGCTGACGAGGCCGACGAGTCCAAGCAGGATCACGCCAGCGAACAGATCAGCCGACCGAAACGACCGGCCGGCGTGCAGGATCCACTGCCCGAGCCCGTCGCTGCTGGTGAGCATCTCGCCGACCACCGCCAGAATCAGCGCAATCGTCAGGCCGATCCGCATGCCGGCAAGGATGTCCGGCATGGCGCTTGGCAACGCGATCTTGCGGATGACGTCCCAGCGACTGAGGTTGAGCGCGCGGCTCACTTCGTAAAGCCGCGGCTCGACGCTGGCAAAACCGTGCACCGTCGCAAGCAGCATCGGCCACAGCGCACCAAAGCCGATGACGGCAAGCACCATCGTCTCGGACAGACCGAAGAACGCGATCGCAACCGGAATCATCGCGGACGCCGGAAGCGGGCGGATCAATTCCAGCGTCGGCCCGAGATAAGCACGCGCGGCGCTCGACATTCCGATCAGCGCGCCGATGGCGATGCCGAGCAGCGACGCGAGCAGCCAGCCGTAGACCATGCGCTCGACGGTGCCGAGAAGCTTTTCCGCCAGATCGCCCGTGGCCATCCCGGCGACCAGCGCGTTCCAGGCCCGATCCGGTCCCGGCAGGAAGACCGGCGACACCAGGCGCGCATCGGCGATCAACTGCCAGCCCAGCACGATGCCGGCGGCCACCGCGAGGCTTCCGAGAAACCAGAGGACCTTGGCAGCCTTCATCGGCGCACATCCACCATCGCGGCCGGGCCGAACAGCGCCCGCTGCGCCCACAGCAGCGCGCCGTTGAAGGCCCATCCGATCACGCCGATCCAGACCAGGAAGGCGAACATCAGCGCCGGGTCGAGCGATTGCTGCGCGACCATGATGCCGTAGCCGAGGCCGAGCGGATTGGCCGCGATCTCCACGGTCACCGCCACGATCAGCGCGATGCCGGCCGCGAGCCGAAACGCCACGAAGATGCGCGGCAGCGCGGCAGGCAGCACGATCTTGATGATGCGCGCCGGCAGGCCAAAGCCGAGCGCGCGCGCGACCTCGATCAGCCGCGGCTCGACGCCTCCGACCGCGGCGCGCGTGAAGATCAGCATCGGCCACGTCGAACTGAACGCAACGATCGCGATCTCCATCCGAAAGCCGAAGCCGAAGATCAGGATCGCGACCGGGATGATGGCCGCAGCCGGAATCGGGCGGATCGCCTCGATCGAAATCTGCATCAGGCGATCGAACGTCCTGGAGAGACCCAGCAGGATTCCGATGAGGAGGCCGATGGCGCCGCCGATGGCGAGGCCCCCGAGCGCGGCGCCGAGCGTCTGCGCGGTCGCGAGCAGCAGCGTTCCGTCGAACAGCGCGGCGCCGAGCGCCGCAGCAATGTCGCTCGGCGCGGCGAGGCTGTCGCTCTTGATGCCGAACAGCATCGCCGCGATCTGCGCGATCGCGACGAGGCCGAACGGCACGACCGCGCCCCGCCAGTCGAGCCGGCGCTTGCTTGTCTGCGCCGCGGCGTCGCCCGCCGCGTTCATGACTCGGCTTCCTTGATGAAGTCGAACAGCGCCCGGCGCAGGCGCAGGAACTCGGGATGCTCGCGCGTCGAGAGCTGATCGCGCGGCCGGGGAATGTCGACATTGAACGCCTTGACAATCCGGCCTGGGTGCGGCCGCATGCCGAACACCCGGTCGCCGAGATAGATCGCCTCCTCGAGATCGTGCGTGACGAAGAACACCGTCACGCCGCTCGCGGCCGCGATCCCGAGGAGCTCGTCCTGCAAGCCCTGCCGCGTCATGGCATCGAGCGCGCCGAACGGCTCGTCCATCAGCAGCGCCACCGGCTCCTGCGCGAGCGAGCGCGCGATCTGCAGGCGCTGCTGCATGCCGCCCGACAGCTGCATCGGAAACTTGTCAGCGTCTTTTGCGAGGCCGACGAATGTCAGCAGACGCTCGATCTTTTCGGCGCGCTGCGCCGCGGGAACGCTCATCGCTTCGAGCGCGAGCGAAATGTTGCCGGCCGCAGTCCGCCACGGCAGCAGCGCCTTGCCGTAGTCCTGGAACACGATCGCGATGTCGGGGCGCGGTCCGGTCACCGGCCGGCCCGCGTAGCGCACCTGCCCTTTGCTCGGCGACAGCAGGCCCGCGACCAGACGCAGCATGGTGGTCTTGCCGCAGCCGGACGGGCCTACGACGCAGACGAACTCGCCCTTGCCGACGGTCATGTTGATGTCTTGCAGGATGCTGAGCCCACCAAGCGACAGATCCACGCCCTCGAATTCGATGAGTGGTGCGGGCGACGCGGTGGAAGACGTTGGCGAATTCGGCAGGGGCGCGGTCATCGACCGGATGACTACGATAGAATACCCGTATTTTCAAGGATTTAGCCGCCTTCCACAGGAGCGACAAACACGCGCGTATAAGCTTTGGGGATCGCGCCGCGGGTCTCGCCTCTTGCGGCCGGCTCAGGCAAGGTGGCACCGATGACGCGAGCGCCGCATCGCCAACTCCCGGGAGTTTCCCATGAACCTCGTTCCCTCGCTCCTCGCGCTGGGCACCCAGCTCATTCTGGTCTCGGATAACGTGCCGACGCTGAACGTGGCCGCGAGCTGCCGGGCCGTCGCCGCGATCCAGCTCGCCGACAGCCAGAACTATGACGCCTGCATGAGAGACGAGAACTCCGCGCGCGACGAGCTTGTCAAATCGTGGCAATCGTTCTCGGCATCGGAGCGGACCCGCTGCATCGGCGAAGCCTCCACCGGCGGCATCGACAGCTATGTCGATCTGCTGTGTGTCTGCAAATGGCTCGCGACGCCGCCGCCATCCAAAAGATCGAGCTCAAAGGCGCACGACAGAAGAAGTAGCCGGCGCCGGCGAAATTCTTTTTTGCCGATGCACGCAAGACGCCGGCGCGCAGCGACCCCGCTTGCGGCGGGGCGGCGCAACGCACAGAATTGGCGATGCTGTCGCAGCGACCGCAACGGTCGCCATTCCAAGCATATCGCGCGAGCCGCACGCCCTGGGGGTCAATCCAATGCATAACTGCGGAAGCCGGCAGGAAAAGCCGCGCTGGTCTTCGGCCGTCGTGAGCGCCGCGGCTGCGCTCGCGGTCGCATTTGCAATCGCGTCTTGCCCCGATGCGGCGCGCGCGCAGAGCGGCGGGCCCACGCCGAACCAGGAGATCGTGCCGGCCAGCGAGGCGGATTCGATCAAAACGATTCTCGCCAGGATCGAGCAGCTCGTGAACGGCACCTTTGCGGACGGCGTCCGCCCTGCCCGCCGCGACGCGCACGCCAAGGCGCACGGCTGCGTGAAGGCCGATTTCGCCGTCAAGTCCGACATCCCCGCGAGCCTGCGCCGGGGCGTGTTTGCCGAGCCGCGCTCCTACACCGCCTGGATTCGCTTTTCCAACGGCAGCCCGAAGCCGCAGGACGACCATGCCGACGACGGGCGCGGCATGGCGATCAAGCTCGTGGGCGTGGCCGGGCCGAAGCTCGCCGACGAAGTCAACACGCAGGACTTCGTCATGATCAACTATCCGGTGTTCTTCGTCCGCGATGCCGAGCAGTACGCCCTCCTCACCGAGGCAGGGAAATATCACCTGGCGCTGGCGTACATGCTGACCCACCTGCACGAGCTGCACATCCTGCGCGCAACCGAGCAGAAGACCAGCCAGGTCCTCGAAGAGCGCTATTTCAGCATGACGCCGTACGTGCTCGGCGAGCAGTACATCAAGTTCAGCGCGCGACCGGTCGACTGCGGAAGCGGCGCGGCACTGTCGGCGCCGCAGGGGGTGCCGCCGGGCGGCCCGAATTTCCTACGCGACCGCATGGTCGAATGGCTTTCCGCCAAGGATGCCTGCTTCGTGTTCGGCGTGCAGCCGCAGACCGATCCGTCCACCATGCCGGTGGAGGATCCGACCATCCTGTGGGACGAGGCCAAGGCGCCGTTCGTCGACGTCGCCACCATCCGCATTCCCAGGCAGCAGTTCAATTCCGACGCGCAGCGGACATTCTGTGAGAACCTCTCCTACGAGCCGTGGCACGCGCTGGCGGTGCATCGGCCGGCCGGCGGGATCAATCGCATTCGCAAGGTGGTCTATGACGCCATTTCGGCGCTTCGGCACCGGCTCAACGGGGTCCCGCGCATCGAGCCGACCGGCAACGAGACGTTCAACTAGGCCGTGCCCTGGCTGTGGAGCCTCAAGACGTTGTTCTCGGTTAGGCCGAGCGCGCTGATTGGCGTTCTAGCTTTCAAGAAACGATCGCCGGTAGTGCGTGCCCGACAACGCCGATCTTGCCGAGCTTCTTGATATCGATGTGGATCAGTTCGCCAGGGCTCTCTCGCTCATAGCGGCGCACCGGCTCGGCCGGTTCCAGACCGGCCAGCCGGTTCAACCCCATCCGCCGCAGGATACGGCTGACGGTTGCCGGTGAGATGCCGAGCTCGGCGGCGATCTGCTTGCCGGCATTGCGCAGCCGGCGCAAAGCCTCGACGGCAAAGCACGTTGCAGCCACGGTTTGGCCTGGCGACGAAACAGGTCTTGAGGAGGCGCGCGGCTGCTTGATCATCGCGGCGGCCTCCACTCTACTTGTCGGGCCGGGCAGTCAGCACGCGTTCGATGCCGAACACTCCCACCTCCGCAACCCGAGAGTGAGCACGTCCATGAAGATCGCCGATGTCCGCGCCAAAGCCTTCGCCATGCCGCTGAACGATCCGGCCTATCCGCGGCCGCCGTACCGGTTCTACAGCCGTGAATTCGTCGTCATCACCTATCGGACCGACCCAGAGAAGCTTGCGGCGGTCGTGCCCGAGCCGTTGCAGGTTGCGGGCGACACGGTGGCCTATGAGTTCATCCGCATGCCGGACTCCACCGGCTTCGGCGACTACACCGAGACCGGTCAGGTCATCCCGGTGCGCTTCAAGACACCGTCGGGCGAGGTTCAGGAAGGCGGCTTCGTGCATGCCATGTATCTCGACGACAACTCGCCGATCGCCGGCGGGCGCGAGATCTGGGGCTTCCCGAAGAAGCTCGCGACACCAAAGCTCGTGCACGAGCAAGAGACGCTGGTCGGAACGCTGCACTACGGATCAGTGCTCTGCGTCATGGCGACCATGGGCTACAAGCACCGCGAGGCCGATCTCGAGCCGATCGCCAAGGCGATGGCGAAGCCGGCGTTCATGATCAAGATCATCCCGCACGTCGATTGCACGCCGCGCATCTGTGAGTTGGTGCGCTACTATCTCGAAGATGTCCAGTTGAAGGGCGCGTGGTCGAGCCCCGCAGCGCTGCAGCTGTTCCATCACGCGATGTGCGACGTGGCCCGCCTGCCGGTGCGTGAGGTGGTGTCGGCCAGTCACTACATCGCGGATCTCACGCTCGGGCTGGGCGAGGTGGTGTACGATTATCTGAAGTGAGCGGCGTCGCCACTCTTGCGGGTTCGCAGACTGAGCCGGCGGCGCTACAGTTCGTCGAACGCGAGCGCCGACCCGCCAATGAACCCTTGAACCCTGCGCCGTTTACAGCGACGATCCGTCGTCCGGCCGGGGATCGCAAAACTCGACGTCACTGCCGAATTTGAATCTGTCTAGACTGGCAGGGCACCGTCGCGTCTTGCGAGCATCCCCCCGGCCGTTTCTTCCTTTGGAGGTATCGAATGCTGAAACGCTTGATCTTGTGTGGTGCGGCCGCCATCGCTCTCCTGGCGGTGCCCAAGGCGGATGCCGCCGCGGTAAATCCTTCGCTTGCGGCCGCAGCCGACGAACTCGCGGCCGTCGAGCAGGTCCGCTGGGTTTGCGGGCCCTACCGCTGCGCCTATCTGCCGGGTTACGTCGGACCCGTCGTGGTCCGTCCGTACATGCGCGCGTGGGTGCCGCCGCCCCGGCCCTATTGCCACTACGTGCTACGCCCGTCCGGTCGCTGGGTGCTGGTCTGCCCGTGATGACGTGATGCCGTTGGCCGCGCGTCGGCTCACGAGACGCCCGCTAGCGAAATTCGAGCCCACGATCCATGCGATCGTGGGCTTTCGTTTGACTGAGGACATCGATCCGCAGTGCGACCTTAAGCCGACCGCTATCCCGGCTGGGGCGCCTGTACGGCCTTGCGTGATGCGCGCCACTCCTCGAAGCGGCGGATCACCACGAAGAACGACGGCACGAACAGGACCGCGAGGCAGGTCGAGGCGAGCATTCCGCTGAACACCGCGATGCCGATCGACTTGCGTGCGCTCGCGCCTGCGCCGGTCGCCAGCACCAGCGGCAGGACGCCAAGGATGAAGGCAAACGATGTCATCAGGATCGGGCGAAACCGCGCCCGGGCCGCTTCGAGGGCGGCATCGAGAATGGGCTTGCCGTCGAAGATGCGCCGCTCGCGCGCCACCTCCACGATCAGAATCGCGTTCTTGGCCGATAGTGCGAACAGCAGCACAAGGCCGATCTGCGTATAGAGATTGTTGGCGATGCCGAGTCCGTGCAGCGCCGCGACCGGACCGAGCAGCGAGAGCGGGACCGCCAGCAGGACCGCGATCGGCATGAACCAGCTCTCGTACTGGCCGGCGAGAACCAGATACATCAGCAGCATCGCCATCGCGAAGACGTAGTAGGTCTGACTGCCGACGAGCTTTTCCTGATACGACATCGCCGTCCACTCGTAGGCAGTGCCAGGCGGCAAGGTCTTCGCGGCGATCTGCTCCATCACGTCGATCGCCTCGCCGGAGCTGAAGCCGGGTGCCGGGATGCCCTGGATGGTCGAGGACGGATAAAGATTGTAGAGGCTGAGCAGAGACGGGCCGGACACCGGTGTGATGCTCACCATCGTGCCGAGCGGAATCATCGCTCCCTGCTTGTTGCGAACCGCCAGAAGCTCGATGTCCTGTGGCCGCAGGCGATACTCGAAGTCGGCCTGCACGTAGACCTGGAAGGTGCGGCCGAACTTGTTGAACTGGTCGACGTAGCTTGAGCCGAGGTAGGACGACAGCGTCGAGAACACGTCGTCGATCGCCACCTGCAGGTTCTCCACCTTGGCGCGGTCGACATCCACCTTGATCTGCGGCACGGTCGAACGGAACGTGGTTGTCACCCGCGACAGCGCGCTTTGGGTCTGCGCTTGTCGCACCACGGCGTTGGTGACGGATTGAAGTTTCGCCAGATCGAAGCTGCCGTCGCGCAGCTGGATCTGCATGGTGAACCCGCCGGCGTTGCCGATGCCCTGGATCGGCGGCGGCGGCAGCACGATGATGCGTGCGTCCTTAACCTGTTCAAACTCGCGATTGAGGTTCGCGAAGATCGAACGAAGGTCTTCGCCCTTGCCGCGCGCGTCCCAGTCCTTGAGCATGACATAGGCGACGCCGGCATTGGCCAGCGACGCATTGCTGTCGAGCGGCGAAACGCCGGAGATCGCGATGACCCGCTCTACGCCAGGAACCTTGCGGGCAAGGCTCGTGACCTGATCCAGAACGCCTTTGGTGCGGGTGAGCGAGGCGCCGTCGGGCAATTGCACGCTCACCAGGACATAGCCCTGGTCCTCGATCGGCAGGAAGCCGGTCGGGACGCGGGCCAGGCCGTAGATCGCAACAGCCATCATGGCGAGCGCGATCACGCACATCAGGCCGCTTTGCGTCACCATCCGGCCGATCAGCCGGGAATACCCGCGTTCGAGGCGGCCGTAGACCGCGTTGAACCCTCGATAGAAGAAATTGCGCTTTTCGGGCGGGACCGGAGCGCGCAGCCACAGCGCGCACTGCGTCGGTTTCAGGGTGGCGGCGTTGATCGCGCTGATCAGCGCCGTCGCCGCGATCACCAGCGCAAACTGCGCGTACATCCGGCCGGTCAGGCCGGGAATGAATGCGGCCGGTATGAACACGGACATGAGCACGAGCGTGATGCCGATGATCGGGCCAAACAGCTCGTTCATCGCCTGGATTGCCGCTTCCTTCCGCGGCATTCCCTGCTCCATGTGGTGTGCGGCGCCTTCGGCGACGACGATGGCGTCGTCGACCACGATGCCGATCGCGAGCACGATCGCAAACAGCGTCGAGAGGTTGACCGTGAAGCCGAGGGCGGCCATGGCGGCGAAGGCGCCGATAATAGTGACGGGCACCGTGGTGGTTGGCACCAGCATGGCGCGCCAATCCTGGAGGAAGACCAGGATCACGATCAGCACCAGGATCCCGGCCTCGAACAGCGTCTTGTAGACCTCGTTGATCGAGGCGCGGACGAAGATGGTCGTGTCGAATGGCACGCTGTAGATCAGCCCCTGCGGGAAGGTCTTCGACACCGTCGTCATCAGCTTGCGCACCTCTTCGGCCACGTCGAGGGCGTTGGCTTCGAGCGACTGGTAGATGCCGATGCCCGCCGCCTGCTGGCCGTTGAGGGTAAAGATCTGGCTGTAGGTCTGGGCGCCGAGTTCGATGCGCGCCACGTCGCGCAGATAGGTGACCCGCCCCTGATCCGCGGTCTTTACGACGATGTTTTCGAACTGGCTGACCTCGTCGAGGCGGCCTGCGACGTTGAGCGTGTATTGAAAGGGTTGCGCGTTGGGGGCGGGCGGCATGCCGAGCTGACCGGCGGCGACCTGCTGGTTCTGTCCCTTGAGCGCCTGCACCACGTCCTGGGTGGTGAGCGAGCGCGCCTGGAGCTTATTGGGATCGAGCCATACCCGCATCGAATATTGGCCGGCGCCGAACACGAGGACGTTGCCGACGCCAGGCAGACGCGCGAGTTGATCCTTCAGGTTGATGGTCGCGTAGTTGGCGAGGAACAGGCTGTCGTGGCGCGGATCGGACGACGTGAGCGTGACGAACTGCAGGATGGCCGTCGACTTCTGCTGAACGGTCACGCCCTGGGCCTGAACCTCCTGCGGCAGCGACGCGAGGGCGCTCGACACCCGGTTCTGAACCAGAATCTGCGCAAAGTTGATGTCCATCCCGATCCGGAACGTCACCGTCAGCGTATAGCTGCCGTCCGACGCGCTGAACGACTGCATGTAGATCATGCCGTCGACGCCGTTGACCTGCTGCTCGATCGGCAGCGCCACGGTGTCGATCACGGTTCGGGCGCTCGCGCCCGGATAGCGCGTCGTCACCTGGATGGTTGGCGGCACGACGTTGGGATATTGCGCCACCGGCAGCTGGAACAGCGCGACGCCGCCGATCACGACCATCAGGATCGCGAGCACATTGGCGAGGACGGGACGCTCGATGAAGAACTTCGAGATCATGGCGTGGCGCTATTTCGGCCCGGCCGCGCTAGCCGCCGCGGCTTGCGGCGTCTGCAGCACGGGTTCGACCTTCTCGCCCGGCGTGGCCTCGAGGATGCCGGCGACCACGACGCGGTCGTCCGGCTGCAGGCCGCTTTCGACCACGCGCATCGTGCCGATCGACTGGCCAAGCTGCACCCGGCGCTGTTCGACGATATTGTCCTTGTTGACGGTCAGCACGTATCGGCCGGCCTGGTCGGTGCCGACCGCGACCTCCGGCACCAGCAGCGCCGGCGCCGAGCGCATCGGCACGCGCACCCGCACGAAGTATCCCGGCAGCAGCGCATATTTGGTGTTCTGGAAGGCGGCTCGTGCCTGCAGCGTGCCGGTCGACGGGTTGACGTTGGGATCGACATAGTCGAGCACGCCCTTGTGGGAGTAGCCGGTCTCGGTCTGCAGGCCGACCTCGACCGGCAGCTTGCCGACGAGTTGCAGCGCGGTCTCGCCGCGCTCGGCAAGCATCGCGCGCACACGCTGCACGTCGCGCTCGCTGATGTTGAACCACACCCAGATCGGATCGAGCTGGACGATCGACGCGAGCTGGCTCGGCTGGTCGCCGCCGACCAGTTCACCGACGGAGACCTTGCGCGCGGTCACGACCCCGTCGAAGGGCGCCGTCACGTTGGTGTAGCCGAGGTTGATTTCGGCGGTCTCGCGGTTGGCCTGCGCCTGCAATACGTTGGCGCGCGCGTTGTCGCGGTTGGCGCGCGCCTTGTCGAGGTTGGCCTGGGTCGAGACCTGCCGCGACTGCAGGTCCTGCTGGCGGTTGAATTCGGCTTCGGTCTCGACCAGCGTCGCCTTCGCGCCGGTCTCGGCGGCCTGCGCCTGTTCGAGCTTCACCTGATAGGGCTGCGGCTCGATCACGAACAGTGGCGTGCCTTTTCGGGCCGGCGTCCCGTCCTGGTACTTGATCTCCTGCACGTAGCCCTGCACGCGCGCGATCAGGTTGACGCTGTTCTCGGACGCGACGTTGCCAGTCGCTTCGAGGTAGCTGGTGACCGTCTGCTGCACGGGGAGTTGGACGGTGACCTTCGGCGGCGGCGGCGCGATGAACTTGTTCTGCTCGCCGCATCCCGCAAGGACCGCGAGCGCCGCCGCGCAGCCGGACAGCAGCGCGAGCCTGGTCCAGGCCGCACCGGGCCGAACTGTGATCGTGCTTGGATGGTGCGCGGCAGATTTCATGGACATGCCTCGGAGACCGCGCGGGCAGACGCCGTTGTCCTGGCAACAGCAAGAGCTTGCCAGTTTTTCCGAAGACGACGCCGGTGCAGGGCTCGCATCGCCTTTGGATACTTCCGCGCTACCCGAAAATTGGCTAGGTTCTTGATTGCGCTCATTAAACTATCGGAGATGGCGACCGTCAATCCTTTGCGATCAAGGCAGTGGCGGCGCACCGGCCAGGCGAATGGAATCACGGAGAACGAGACGATGTCGATTGCTGAGGCGGCGAGCGGGACGGCGCGCTTCGTGCTGTGGTCGGTCGGCGGGCTGCTGGCGGTAACCTTCACGCCGCCGGCGTCCGCGCAGTCCGACTGCCCGACCAATTACTGCATCAAGAGCCAGAGCGTGTCGTTCCAGACGCCGGCCCAATGGCCCAACGTCGAGATCACGCCGTGCTGCCGGACCGATTGGGGCACAGTGCCGGGCGGCATCGACTGGAGCAACGCCAAGCCGGTCATGATCTGCACCGGCAACGGCGAGTACGCCACAACGTTTCCAAACTGCGGCGATCCGAACAACATGTCGCAGGCCTTTCCCTTGAGCTACGACCGGCCGAAGATCGGGATCGGCGTGGCTTGGCCGAACCCCAAGAATTATCGCTACGCGATGGAGAGCGTGCCGATCGTCGAGGGCGCGGACGGCACCTGCGCCAAGTTTTCCCATCAGCCCGGCAAACTGTCCAACTGGTGGGTGCACGAACTCACCGAGCCGAAGCTTGGATCGTACGTGTTCACGGCCACGGTCAGCTTCCGGCAGGGCGACAAGGGCTATTTCGCGGTCCTCGACAACTGCAAGCTCGCTGTGCCGGCTCCCGCAACGACGCAATAGTGCCCCGCGCCGCGTCGCGAAAGTGGCGCTGCAATCCGGAGCTGTCATCGCCTTGCGAAACGGATGGACGCGCGGGTCAGGCCGAACGGTTCCGCGCGGAAGGCGTCGAAGGTTTGCGTGTTCCGCGGCACGCCAGCCGCGACATGATCACGCTCGCCAGGGTCCCTCCGGACGAGTAGCAATAGCCGGCCAACAGGGAGGAACAATCAATGAAAAATCGTCGCGACATTCTGAAGGCCGGCGCTGCCTCCCTCGCGGCGGTTTCATTCGGCGGAACATTGTCCGGCGCAGCGCACGCCGCCGGTTGGCCCGACAAGACGATCAAGGTCATCGTGCCCTCCGCCGCCGGCAGCGCGATCGACGTGGTGCCGCGCATCGTGTTCGAGCCGGTCGCGGCGCAGCTCGGCCAGGCCATGGTGATCGAAAACCGGCCCGGCGGCAGCACGTCGACGGGCGCGATCGCCGTCTCCAAGGCCGATCCCGACGGCTACACCATGCTCGTGCATTCCAACGCGCTTGTGACAGTGCCGGTGGTGCAGCCGAGCGTCGCGCTCGATCCGTCGAAGGAGCTGTCGGCGGTCTCGCTGATGGGCAAGCTGCCGATGGTGCTGGTGATATCGCCGAACAAGGACTTGCGGACGGTGAAAGAGCTGGTGGCCAAGGCCAAGGCCAACCCGGGCACGATCAACTATGCGGCCGCCGGCATCGGCACGCCCGTGCATCTGACGATGGAGCGCTTCCGCCTGGCCGCGGGCTTCGAAGGTCAGCTCGTGCCGTTCCGCGGCGCGCCTGAGGCGCTGACCGAGGTGATGACGGGCCGGGTCGACATCTATTTCTGCCCGATCACCGCGGCGATGTCGCTGATCAAGGACGGCAAGATTCTCGCGCTCGCGGTGTCGGGCACCAAGCGGGCGTCCGCGCTGCCGGATGTGCCGACCACGATCGAGGCCGGCGTGCCGGATTCGGAATTCGAATTCTGGGTCGGCGCCTTCATGCCGAAGAAGACGCCGCGCGAGATCGTCAACAAGCTGCACGACGAGATCGCCAAAGCGCTGAACCAGCCGGCGACGCAAGGCAAGCTTGCCGGGATCGGGGTCGAGCCCATGTCGATGACGCCGGAGGCGTTCGACGCGGAGATCGCGAAAGAAACCGAGATCGTCCGCAGGATCGTGAAGGCCGCCAACCTCGAAGTGAAGTAGCGACGAGTCTCGCTGCGGAGCGAGCGTTCGCGTCGACGGTTCAGAAGCGATCGTAGCTGTGACCGCGCCGCTCATTATTGTGCCCTCTCCCCTTGCGTTCTCGGGGTGACGTTTCCCCTTGATAGACGTTGATTGCCCATAGTTCATAAGACATTGATTTCGCTTGCGTCGATGCGGACAGCATAGCACGTTCGCTCCTGTCGTTTCATTTGCGCTGCTACCTATGTGAGGTCAAGGTAGCACCGCGGGGACAGGTGCCTGCATGCCGCGCATCAGACTGACCAAGAGCGCGATCGACGCGCTGCCGATTCCAAAATCAGACACCGTCTACTGGGACGCTGGCTATCCCGGCTTTGGGGTGAAGGTCACGCCGAAAGGTCGCAAGGTGTTCATCGTGCTCTACCGCAACGGTGGTGCGGGCTCAAAGGTCCGCAAATACACCATCGGGCCATATGGCCGCGTGACGCTTCATCAGGCGCGCTTGGCGGCGCAGAGGGTATTCGCAGCGAAGCTGGAAGGCCGCGATCCCGCGGCCGAGAAACGGGAGGCGAAGCGACGAGTAGTGGCAGATCGCGTCGAGGATCTGCTGGAGGCGTTCATTGTGCAACGTCTGTCCCAGAACCGCTCGGGCGGGGAAATTGCAAGGCTTCTTCGTCGGGAAGTGGGAAAGGCCTGGAGCGGCAAGAGCATTCACGAGATCAGCAAGCGCGATGTGGTTGAGGTCATCTCAGCGATCGAGCAGCGCGGGGCTCCCGTCGCCGCCAACAAGACCTTGAAGTCGATCAAGACGTTCCTGCGCTGGTGCGAGGGCCGAGCCATCATCGAGCAATCCCCGGCCGAGGGCGTGCCATTGCCTTCGAAGGAAGTAGCTCGCGACCGCGTGCTTGACGATCAGGAACTCGCCCAGGTCATCCTCGCCGCGCGAAAGATTGGTGGGCTCTACGGTGGCATTGTTGAACTCCTGGCGCTTACCGGCCAGCGCCGCGAGGAAGTCGCACGGTTGAACTGGCAGGAGCTGGATGTCAAACAGCGAATCTGGACGATCCCCAAATCACGAACAAAGAATGGCAAGGCTCATGTCGTGCACCTTTCTGATCAGGCACTCGCCGTGCTGAAATGCGTAGACCAGCGGGGACCGCTCGTCTTTTCGCTGCTGGGAACGAAGCCGTTCCAGGAATTCAGCAGAGCAAAATCCTTGCTCGATCAGATCTCTGGAGTGAGCGGGTGGCGGCTCCATGACCTGCGCCGGACCTGCGTGTCCGGGATGGCCCGGCTGGGCGTTGCACCCCATGTGGCCGACAAGATCCTCAATCATCAGGCCGGGACAATCTCAGGGGTCGCGGCCGTATATCAGCGGCACGAGTTCCTCGCGGAACGTGAAAAGGCGTTGGACATTTGGGGTGCGCACGTGGGCAAACTTTTCAAATGCGAGGACGCCCGAACGGAACTGAGGATAGTCGCATGATGCTTGACTGGCCAAATCGCGTATTTTGCGGAATGCCCTCGATGCGGACATAAGCAAGCACCGGCACTTCCGAGTGGCGCGAATTATCTCAGCGATCGATAGACCATGACATACGTCGTGCAAACGGTTCTTGATTGTGGGATCCAGAATGACCATCCGGACCGGAGGGTACCGAGAAGAGACGACAGTTGATTTTGGTGTGGCCAATTGGACCTTCGGCAACGCCGTGATCATCGCGTCGGGAATGCCGGAGATCGTCAGCAGCACGATTGTCGGGAGCAGACATATTGGGTGGTCCGGGCAGCAGCTCAGACGTTACGCCTTTAGGTCGGGCCGGGGGCCGGAAGCCGGCATAAAATGGCCGATATGGTGCAACAGCGACTCACTGACGCGCACTGGTCGCTTGGGATGGTTCTCGCGTGGATCACCTACCGGACCGAGCAGGCTGTCATCAACATCAAGCACGGAAGATGGGCACCTACCAAGGCGGCAATCAGCGATCTGCTCTCTGCTCTGCGATCCGGCAAACTGATTGCTCATGGCATGTTGGAATGCGAGCGGATACCCCACCCAATCGAGACGGCCGTATGGTCCAGTATTGAGATCGTCGTCAAATGGATGAAGTTTGCCGGCCACATGTCTCTTCCGACTGCGGGCATAGCTGTTGTGATCGCGCAAAGGATGGGCCATCCGCAAACCTGGTTGCTAAGCGCCACAGTGCCGGCCGCCAAAGTCAGGAAAGTGTGGCCGGCGGCTAAGCCAACTGCAGCCGCTGAAACGCGATGCCAAAAATATCTCCTCACTGAAATGAAGCGCTCCCCGGATCGTTCACCGAACTCCAAGTCTGATCTCCTTGCAGATTGCCAAACGCGCTTCCCAGGTATCAGCAAGCGCGGCTTCGAGCGGGCTTGGGTCAATGCAATCAAACAGACCGGTGCGGTTGGCTGGGGTAAAGCCGGGCGGCGCCGGAAATCATCGCATTAGCTGAGAGCCGATCCGAGAAGTTCTTGAGTCCGCTAAATCAGATGTGATTCGTTGATGGGCGCTTAATTCGCGAAGGAGCGCCCGATGTGGACACCCGAACATCGCCGAGTTGCCGACCGCAGTGGCCTTCGCTATGCGCGGCAGCGGGGCGTGAGCAACGTCCCAGTTTTGCACGCGGTTATTCAAGGCCGCGTCACCCTGGAGCGTGACGGTACAGTTGATGCAGCCAAGACCGATGCGTCCTGGGATCAATCCAGTGATTCTGGTCGTCGCCATCAGAGTAGGAAAAACTGCGCCCCGTTGCTGAGGCAGCGGTCGGCTCAGTCCGTGAGACGCTGAAAGAACAAGCCTTCCCTTCAGCGGTAACCTCACGTTCGTGCAGGCGCGCACCGCGCACGAGATCGCCCAGGCGCACCTCACTCGCTTGACGCTGCGGGAGCGCAGAGGCGAGTTGGTCGACCGCGCCAGTGCTGCCGCACTGGTGTTCCGGCTCGCGCGCGAGGAACGAGACGTCTGCATCAACTGGCCGGCGCGGGTGGCAGCTTTGATGGCGACCGATCTCGGCGTCGAGGCGCACGCTATGCAGAAGGACTTGGAGATGTACGTCCGGGTGCAGCTGGCTGAGCTCGCCGAGGTCCGCCCAAGCTCATCCGTATTGCAGTCGGCGTCGCCCGTGGGCGGATACCAATTTGCTTGTCGCAGATTGTTCAAAGGCAGCGCGGTCAATCGCTTCATGCTCGTCCAACGGCATCGGCACCGCAGGTGAGAATCCCGACAATCTCGAAACGTGGCGGCCTGGGATGGACATGACGGCGTGCTCACGCAGCCATGGCTTGTTGGTTATCGTCTCGCCGCCGCGCCGAAATGGCAACACCGTGCTCACAAACGGTTTCAGCCTCGATGTGGAACCCCAACTTCGCAAGCATCGAACCAGGTTTCCGCTGGTCCAAGCGTTCGCTTATATCCAGCCATATGACCAGAACGCTTGCAGGAGCTAGTAAAGGCACGAGCCAGTCCAATTGGGATTCGAGGGCCTTGATCTGCTGCATCCGCCAGTCAACGAAACCGACGTCGTACCGACCTCGCGGGAGGCAGCACGTCGCTGCGGTCGCGACGCGATTGAACCCGCGGCGATGCAGCTCGAACATGTGAAATGCACTCTCGATCCGGCCACAATAATTCGATGCTGCTTGGAACAACGGGCGAGCTCGGTCATCATCGCTATTATTGTCTCGCTCGACGCCGCGGGTGCACGCTGGTCCATGGTTCATCACCGGCATATGTGGTCTAATCGGATTGGTAGAAGAGTGCGCTCCGCTACGCGACCCGCTGAAGAGGTTCCTGCGCGTTGGCCAAGCGCTTGCCTGCGTGTGGTTGCGCGCCCATGTCCAATTCGAAAATGCCGGGCACCATGATCGCGGCCTGCGGGTGATGGCCATTCTCGAACATCGCGTATTTCAGTGCGGCGGCGCGATCGATAAAGAGGCCGCCGCGCCGGCCGCTCTTGTCCTGGACGACCCAGTGGCCGTGGCTATCTCTGCCGACCAGGAAAATTGAATTTGAACCGTTCGACGAGGGAGGTTCGCCCTTTTTCATGACACATCTCCTATCGGTGCGGGTTTGGTGCGCTGCTGGCTGGCAGCCAGCAGAGCTGTTGCGTACGAGCTGGAATGCGAATTTCAGATCGCGCCGTTCCTTCTGACGAACTCAGCGAACCGCCAGAAAGTCGTCGTCATTGTTGGAGGAATGTCTGTAAATGCCGCGATACATCTCGATTTCGAAGCGGGCCCGACTCATTTGCCGTTCGGCGGCTCGGTCAAGCCAACGCTCGAACAGTGTCTTGATCTTTGCAGTGGCATTCGCAGCAAGCGCAGTGATGTGATGGCTGAGAATGAGCATCGAAGTTCCTTCTTCTCCGTGGGATCGTCGAGCCGTTGAAGCCGCTCGTTCCCCGCAGTCTTTCGCCCATGCCGCCAATGTGCTCTTCGGCGCATATGAATTCGAGAGAGGGCCAGGGCCAACTTCATAAGTGCCGCATAAAGATCACCGAGTGGCTCAATGTTCGTCTGAAAGCCTAGAAACAGCGGACCTACGGCTGCGGAGCACCGACTTGGTCGTCGCGGCAGCTCGGACTCCCTGGCGGCTGTATTTTCTCAGGCGGTCGCCGGTGGTGCCGTTTTGGCGCTCGTAGCGCATGCCATGATTCCAGAAGCCATTCATGAGGGCGGCTCCATTATCGTGTTGCCGACTGTCTCCGGTTTTCTGATCGCCCTCTACTTCGCGCTGTTTGAAACTCTCGGCTGAGGTTCTCTTCCATTACTTCACCCAGCGGATCGCAGTCGTCGGATCCCCCGATCACGAACTGTCGGGCCGAAGCCCGCGCCGCCACCGCGCGTGCGGTACTTATGCCGCACTTATAACAACGACGATCCGCCACCTCGAATTCCTATATTCCGCCTCCCTACATTGCTTGAGCCAGGGAGAGTTCAGATGGACCAGCGACTTTCCGCCCTCGCTTCAGTTCTGGTTTCCGCGGCCACAGGAGCCTGGACGTTTTTTATAAATATGTTGCGTACGCGGCTCGCCATCGATGTGAGACCCTATCGGCCTGAAAAATACTATCGTGCGGCCCTGGCCCGAAATGGCGCGAGAAGCAGGATCGCGATAGCGGCTCGGCTCTGAGATAGCGCATCGCCGGCTTTCAGGCTCAAACAGTCCGCGCAATGTTCGCCGCCTGCCGCGCACTTCGGCCACCGTGCGGTGCCGCCAGATCATCTATGTCCCAAGTGTCACATCGGCTAACCGAGTGTGCTATAGATCGGGCGAGAGGCAATGGCGAAGAGAGGCTATGGACGCACTCGTTGAACCATCGGTGCGCGGTGGCTCGGCATCGGAGCAGGGCGTTGTTGCTGCCACTGTCTACGCTGGTGGACAGCGCATTGCTGACATTTCAATCGATGAGGCCGCCCAATGGGTCAAGAAGCCCGGTCATGTCGTCTGGATCGGTTTGTTCGAGCCGGGTCACGATTTGCTGGCGCGCGTCGAAGCGCAGCTCGGGCTTCACTACCTGGCCATCGAAGATGCCGCCAAGGCGCATCAACATCCCAAGATCGAGCAATATGGCGATGCCCTCTTCATCGTCGCGCGAACCGCGCAGATCATCGAGGAAAAAGTTATCTTCGGCGAGACCCACTTGTTTGTCGGGCGCGGCTACGTGGTCTCGGTCCGGCACGGGGCATCCACATCATATACCCCGGTTCGCAAACGAGCCGAGGCCTGTCCGACAACGCTATCGCACGGCGAAGACTACATTCTCTACGCCATCCTCGATTTCATCGTCGATAACTATACGCCAGTGCTCAAGACGATACAGCGCGAAATCGAGTTCGATTGAAGATCAGGTTTTTGCGGCGCCGCTCCGTACCGCCGAGGTCCACCGCCTCTACACCTTGCGGCGCGAATTGCTTCAACTTCGTAATGCCGTGGCGCCGCTTGTCGAAGTCTGCCGGCGGTTGGAGCACGCCGAGGTCAAGCCGATCGACTCCGAGATGCAACCACTCTTCCGCGATGTGAGCGATCATGCGAGCCGAGTCAAAGAGGAGGTCGACGTCCTTCGCGAGGTTCTGGCTTTCGCTTTCGAGGCAAGCCTGATGGTGGGGCAGGCCCAACAAACCGCAATAACACGCCGGTTGGCCGCGTGGGCCGCGATACTCGCCGTGCCCACCGCTATTGCGGGAATTTATGGGATGAATTTCGAACATATGCCGGAGCTGAAGTGGCGTTACGGGTACTTTCTTGTACTCGGATTGATCGCAGGTATCTGCGGCACCGTGTTTTGGCGACTGCGCCGCAACGGCTGGCTGTGACCGGGCTGCGACGAGTCTCGTTCAGGTCAACAGTTTGGCCTTCCGTGCGTCGCCGGGCGCACGGCAGATGAACCCCTCCTAGCTGTTTGACATACTGCATCGTGAGAACGGCAACGGGATCCTGCCGGCACAAAGGCCCAGCTTGCGATGGCGCTTCTTCTTTATGCCGGGCAGCGCCGCTCCGATGTCGCGTTCGGCCGCCAGCATATGAAAGACTGCTGGCTAACATTCACACAGGCAAAGAACCGCAAGCGCAAACCCGTCACGCTTTCAATTCCGGACGCACCGGAATTGAAAGCGATCATCTATGCGACGGCCTCCGGGCATATGACCTTCCTTGTGACGGAGCTCGGAAAACCCTTCACCGCAAACGGCTTTGGCAACTGGTTCCGCAGTCGCTGCAATGAAGCGGGCCTGTGCTGACTTCAATCTGGATTCTACCTACACCCCGTGCGGCACCAAAAAACCCGCAAGCGCGACGAGGAACGTTGCGATTGGCAAGCTAATAAAAAGCGCAACTGGCGGTCTGTACCCAATGATCCCGAAATACTTGACCTCCTCAGCGTCGAAGATGCGGCAAGGGCGCAGGCCACCGCCTAGCCGCTATGTCCAAAAAGCAAACAGGCGGCCTGCACCGTAGAAGATTGCGATGACGACGCTAGAGGTGATCCATTGTCCGAGTATGGATAGGACTGCGGTTCGTTTGTCGACGTGGATGGTCGCGGGTTTGAACAGCACATAACCGACTGCGCCAACGGCGCCGAGCACTGGAATGATATACCAAACAAATCGCCCAAAGCCCGCGTAAGCAGCGAAAATGACGCTCGCTAACATTAACGTCGCACCGAACATCGTTCCCGCTCAGAATGTCAAACACGCGTTCCCTACAATGGGTGTGGTCATGGGCGGCCTTGGCGCATCCCAAATTATGATCAGCCTACGCTGCTTTGATTGTCCGTACTACGTACTACATCGAGTGGGCGAAGACGCTTTCTCGGATGACAGAAACACCGCCCAAGGTGTCCGCCTACATCGATCCCGACTCACCGCTCCCGGGCGAATTCATTGAAAGTTCAGCCGCAGTGACAAGCATACCGTTGCCGCATTGGCCCGCCTTGCGATCCCGCATCATGCTCAAGCGCATTGCTGCAAACGCTTCGTCATGAAATCCAAACTTCCCAGATAGGCTCTGAGCAAACGCTATTTCAGCTTTAAACCATTGCCGCATCGCCACAAAAAATCACTGCGCTGAAATCGCCGCGTCAAGTTGTAGGTGCGCTCTTTTTCCACAATCTAACTGAGCCCACCTGTCACGGCGGGGCAAGAACGTGGCTTGCGTCGCTGCCAACCACTCCTTGACCACTCAGCCTTGCCGTCTCGATCGCAACGGCTGCTGAGAAATCGTCTCGCGATCAACGTATCGGAGAACAATAAATGTTGATTTGGACGTGATGAGGGGCGGGGATGACCTCTCGAACTCAGTTCTCCAGCGGCAGCCAATCGGCTCGGGTCGAACGGCTGCTCACTCCCAAGGAAGCCGCGAATTTTCTGCGCCTCAGCCCCTCGTGGTTGGCCAAGGCGCGGATGCGGGGCGACGGCCCACCGTATGCGAAGCTGGGTCGCTCCATCCGTTATGGCGAGGGAGCTCTACTTCAGTGGATGAAATCACGTGCGCGACTGTCGACGAGCGAACGGTAGCAGCAATGGCGAGAGTGCTCCAAGTTTTCGAGTTGAACTGGGCGAATAATAGTCCATCTCAATACATCAGTATACATTGTAAAGAACCAAACAGTACTAAGATTAGGAACAATTATCCAAGTATCATACGTGATTATACTGTTGACAACTTCCCAATTTACGTTGATATACATGATCGGCTATCCCCATCTATCTGTGTCCAATGAGCCCTGATCCCCATGACCGCCACAGCCGCTCTTCTTGAGCCATCCTTTGTCGAACTCATCGCCGCCATCGGGCAGGCGGCCGAGCTGTCGGAGCAGACGCGTCGGCACTGGGTCTGCTCGGCGCGCCGGATCGCCCGATGGCTGGATCGCCCAGCCGCAGTGATCCCTGCCCGCCTCAATGCGGTGGCGATGCCCGTGAGGCAGCTTCATCATGCCCGACTTGGTTGCACCGCGAAGACGCTGGCGAACCACAGGAGCAATATCAGGGCGGCGCTGCGCTGGATCGCCAAGCAGTACGACATTCCGCGGCACGGCATGCGGCTCCCGGCGGAATGGGAGGCGTTCCGCAACAGGATTGATGACCGCCGCATGGCGGCTCGGCTCTCGAGCTTAATGCGCTACTGCGCGGCCCGCGGCATCGGGCCGGCCTCGGTCAACGACAAGGTCTTCGACGAGTATTGGCGCTACCGCGCCGAGATCACCTCGCTGGAGTCTAACAATAGCGTCCGGCGCCGGATGGCGCGGATGTGGAATGCCTGCGCGGGTGCAATCGACGGAGGGCCGCTGCAGCGGCTCACGGAGCCACCTGTCAAGGCAAATGCTGGGCCGGCTTGGGAGGACTTCCCCGGAGGCCTGCGAGGCGACGTGGATGCCTACCTCGGTCGGCTCACCAAACCCCGCCGCGGTCTCAGCGGCAAACGCATCCGTCCTTGTCAGCCGGCGACGATCCGAACCCGCCGGGCCCAACTGGTGGCGGTGGCGCGCATGGCGATTCGGCTCGGCGTGCCGATCGAGAGCTTGAGCTCGCTCGCTGCGCTGCTCCACCCCGACGTTGTCGAACCGGTGATCGAGGCGTACTGGCGGAAGGATGGAGATGAGCCCCGAGTGTACACAATCGACCTCGGCTGGAGGCTGCTCATGATCGCTCGCGAGATGGGTGGTCTGGACAAGGCGGCAATTGATCGTCTCGACGAGATCAGGGCGACGCTCGAGGACTCCGGCGATCGGGATTGACCCCGAAGAATCTGCAGCTGGTCCGGCAGGTTCTGACAGAAGGAATCTGGAGCGGGGTGGTGCAGTTGCCGAACGTCCTGATGCAGCAAGCGCGCGCGGCGAAAGACCATGCTCCGATCAAGGCTGCTGTCACTGCGCAGCTTGCCGTCGCGATTGCGATCCTCACCTTCGCGCCGGTTCGACTTTCCAATCTCATCAGCATCGAATTGGACAACAACCTGATCAAGCCGGGTGGACCAAACACGGCCTGTTGGTTGGTCTTCCCGCACTATGACGTGAAGAACCGTGTCGATCTGGACTTCAAGTTTGATGAGTTCCTGACCGACCTGATCGACGAATATGTCCATGAGTATCGGCCGGTCTTGCTTCGGGAATCCAACACCTCGCGGCTCTTCCCTGGCGAAAGTGGGCCGAAGACGTCGAATACATCAGGCACGCAGATTACGCAGCGGATTTAAAAGGCAGTGGGACTTCGGCTCACGGTCCATCAATTCCGACATGCTGCAGCAGCGATCTATCTCAAGCACCACCCCGGGGATTACGAGACGGTACGGCGGTTGCTTGGACACCGCAGTATCCAAACGACGACCCACTTTTACTGCGGCCTGCAAACCACGCAGGCGACTGAGGAGTTCGGAAAGATCATTCGTAAGCACATGATATTCGACCCCGTCGAGTAGACATGCGGGGATATACGTGACGATCGCATCAGAGAACCACCGGCCAACAAACTCCAAGGTCCGCTCGCTGCCGCTGGCTTGCTGGCCTGAGGTCGATCGCAATGCCTGGAACACAGCGTGCCAACCTGCGACGCGCCTGAGGCGCGGAGGTGTGGCTGGCCATCGAAAGCCAATCACGCGCGACGACCTTGCTCGGCGTTATGGCTACTTTCTGGATTTTCTTGACCGGCGGGGATTATTGCGATCAGACGCAGAAGCTGCGGTGCACGTAACGGCTGAGAATGTCGACGCCTATGTCACCGAACTGAACGACTCGAGTCAGCTCTGTGACGGTCTTCGGCTCGATCCACAAGCTGCGGGGTGCCGCCCAATTCATTGCCCCAGGCCGCGATTTCACCTGGCTCGCTGACATTGAGAGGGACCTCGCACTCATGATGCGGCCGCGCTCAAAGTTCGACCGGGATCGTGATGACCGAGGTCTTGGTAGAGGCTGGGCTAACATTGATCCAGCAAGCTGAAAGTTCGCCAAATTTAACCGACCTTCCACGAGCGTGTGAGGTTCGCAATGGGCTGATGGTAGCCCTGCTTGCGCTATGCCCCATCCGACGGAAGAACTTCGTAGCCTTGGAGATCGGCCGCAGCTTTGTCCAAATCCACGACACGTGGTGGATCGTGCTCTCGGCAGCAGAGACCAAGGAGAACCGCCCGGACGAGCGGCCCATCGACGAACTGCTCACGCCTGTCATTGACCGCTACCTCAGCCAACACAGACCGGTGCTGGCGCGGACAGATAACCCGCCTTCAGCCCTATGGCTCTCCGCAACTGACGGCGCGCCCATGAGCTACGTACAGGTCGGAGGCGTTATCAAAGCGACCACCCTCGCGACCGTGGGTGTCGAGATCAGGCCCGCATCTATTTCGCGCTTCAGCCGCCTCCACCGTCGCCACCCGCGGCGGCGATCGGCCGCAGCCAGCGCCTCACGCGCAGCCGCTTCCCTGGCTCGCGCCGCGTCAAGCTCCGGATCGGCCTGCTCGAGGAAGCGCGCGAGCTCGGCCAGCTGCTCGCCGTCGCGCGCCACCAGCGCCGAGGACTCCGCGTGCTCCGCCTTGACACGCTCGAGGTCGGTGCGCTGGCGCTGCTTCAGTTCGCGTGCGTGCTGGAGCGACTGCTCGGTGCGCGTCGCGTCAGCGCCGGCCTGGTAGTAACGGCCCTGCACTGCCGCCAGCGCATCCGAGCATTCCATGTGCGCCGACCGCGCGCGCTCGACGGCAGCCTCGGCCGCTCGCAACGCCGCGATCGCAGCCTGGGTCTCGTTCTCGCGCTGGCTCGCCAGCGCATGCCGGCCCGCGATGTCCGTGTCCAGGTCGCGGATCCTGAGCGCGAGCAGCTCCGCCTGCAGCTGGCGCTTCTGCTGCATGCTTTCCTGGTAGCGGCGCGCAATGCCGGCCTGCCGCTGCAGGTGGCGGATCTGCTTGTCGACCTCCTCGCGCAGGTCATTCAGTCGCTCGAGGTTCTCGCGCGTGTGCGCGATCCGGCTCTCGGTCTCGCGGCGGCGGTCCTTGTAGCGCGAGATCCCGGCGGCCTCCTCGACGAAGGAGCGCATGTCCTCGGCGCGCGCCTCGATCAGGCGCGAGATCATGCCCTGCTCGATGATCGCGTAGCTGCGCGACCCGAGGCCGGTGCCGAGGAACAGGTGCGTGATGTCCTTGCGGCGGCACTTGGCGCCGTTGATGAAGTAGGTCGAATTGCCGTCGCGCGACACGAGCCGCTTGAGCGAAACTTCCGCGTAGCCGGCGTACGGACCGGCCAGCTTGCCGTCGCTGTTGTCGAACACGAGCTCCACCGAGCCGCTGCCGATCGGCTTGCGCGTGCGCGAGCCGTTGAAGATCACGTCGGTCATCGAGTCGCCGCGCAGGTGCTTGGCGGAGATCTCGCCCATGACCCAGCGCACCGCGTCGATGATGTTCGACTTGCCGCAGCCGTTCGGGCCGACGACGCCGGTCAGGTTGGACGGAAAGGAAACGGTGGTGGGATCGACGAAAGACTTGAAACCGGCGAGTTTTATCCTGGCAAGGCGCATTCCGGCTAGTGTAGATTAACCGCCCGCACTTGACGACGACCGAATCCGATCCGCCATGAGCCCGACTGCGCCGTCCCGCGAGATCGAGTTGTTTCCGAATCCGCAGCCAGACCGCGACTACACGATCCGGATGCGGATCCCGGAATTCACCTGCCTGTGTCCGCGCACCGGCCAGCCGGATTTCGCGACGCTCGAACTCGAGTACGTGCCCGACCAGCTGTGCGTCGAGCTGAAGTCGCTCAAGCTCTACGTCTGGTCGTTCCGCGACCGCGGCGCCTTCCACGAGGCGGTCACCAACGAGATCGCGGACCTCCTGGCTACGACGCTAAAGCCGCGGTTCCTGCGCCTCGCGGCGCACTTCAACGTGCGCGGCGGTATCTACACGACGGTCGTCGCAGAACACCGACACCCGGGGTGGGTCGCCCCGCCGCCCGTCAGCCTGCCCTGACGGTTTCGCGGCCTGGCAGGCAGAAATTTTCAGCACTGGACCCCGCAAAAACGGGGGCTATAATCCGGCGCTCGATTGCATAGGCTGCGGAGAACTTGATGCCTGCCAAGAAGGCTGCCCGTCCCAGGAAACCTGCTGCGAAAGCTGCGCCGCGCAAGGCGCCCGCGCCCCGCAAGGCCGCCAAGCCGGCGCCCCGCAAGGCGAAGCCGGTGCCGGCTCGCGTGAAGGCCGCAAAGCCCATCAAGGTCAAGTCCCGCCCCGCCGCCATCACCCCTCGTCCCGTGAAGTCCGGCAACCACGCGCCGGCGGCCCGCGACGTCGTGATGACAAAGCCGAAGCCTGTGATCCCGCCGGCCCAGATCGCCGAGGCACGCGCCACTTTCGCGTCGCTCCAGGCGCGGGCAAACCGCCGGCTGAACGCCGGCGACGATGACGAGGACGGCACGGGCGCGCACAACCTGCTGCTCGGACCGCGAAACGTCCGCCCGTACCGCGAGCGCAAGGGCGAGCAGTACATGGGCCGCGAACAGCTCGACCATTTCCGCGTGATCCTGAGCAGCTGGAAGCGAGACCTCATGGAAGAGGTCGACCGTACGATGCTGCATATGAAAGACGAGGCGGCGAATCCGCCCGATCCGAACGACCGCGCAACGCTCGAGTCGGAGTTCGCCCTCGAGCTGCGCACCCGCGACCGCGAGCGCAAGCTGATCCGCAAGATCGAGGAAGCCATCAGCCGGATCGAGGACGGAAGCTACGGCTACTGCATCGAGACCGGCGAACCGATCGGCGTCAAGCGGCTGGAAGCACGCCCAGTCGCGACGCTGAGCATCGAGGCGCAGGAGCGGCGCGAACGCCGCGAGAAGCAGTACGGCGACCGCGACGACTGGTACCGCTGACGCGCTTCAGCCGGCGCCCTGCGGCCGCTTTGCGCCGACCCCTTCCGGACCCCTGCACCTGGGCTCGCTGCTGGCAGCCGCCGGCAGCTACCTGAGCGCGCGCAGCCAGGGCGGCCGCTGGCTGCTCCGGATCGACGACCTCGACCGCGCGCGCTGCCAACCCGGCCTTGCCGATTCCTTTCCGAGGACGCTCGCCGCGTTCGGTTTCGAGTGGGATGGAAGCGTTCAATTCCAATCTGATCGAACTGACGATTATGAAGAGGCCTTGAGCCAGCTGCACGCCTCTGGTCGGTGCTACGCGTGCCGCTGCAGCCGTGCAGCGCTGGCGGCCGCGTATGCCGCGGATCCCGCGTCGGAGCCCGTCTACCCGGGAACCTGCCGGAGCGATCCTGAGGCGGGTCGCGGGTCGCATGCGCTGCGCTATGCGATCGACGGCTGCGAGCCGCCCGTCGAGTTCGAAGATGCGTTCCAGGGCCACTACCGACAGGACTGCCGCCGGGAGTCCGGCGACTTCGTCGTGAAGCGCCGCGACGGCTGCATTGCCTATCACCTGGCCGTCGTCGTGGACGACGCACGGCAGGGCGTCACCGAGGTCGTGCGCGGCGCCGACCTCCTCTCCTCGACGCCGCGCCAGATCCTGCTGCAGCGGTCGCTCGGCCTGCCGACGCCGCGCTACGGCCATTTGCCGGTGCTCGTCGAGCCCGACGGGCAGAAACTCGCTAAGTCGCGGCGCGCGCTGCCGCTTGCGGCCGAGGCGGCGCCATCGCAGCTCTGGCAGGTGTTGTCGTGGCTGGAACAATCGCCGCCGCAGGAGCTGGCGCGCGCGCCCGTGCGCGAGATCTGGGCGTGGGCGATCCCGAACTGGAGGCCGGAAGGGCTGGCAGGAATCCGCGAGCGGCGCCTGCCGCCCGCGGTTCGGGTTTAGGGTCTCACTCGATGCCGCGCATCGACAGGCGCACGCGGCCCTGCCGGTCGACTTCGAGCACCTTCACCTTCACGACGTCGCCTTCCTTCAGCTTGTCGCTGACGCGCTCGACGCGCTCGTCGGAGATCTGCGAGATGTGCACGAGTCCGTCGCGGCCCGGGAGGATCGCGACGAAGGCGCCGAAGTCCATCAGGCGTACGACCTTGCCCTCGTAGACGTGCCCGACCTCGACGTCCGCCGTGATCATCTCGATCCGGCGCAGGGCGTCGCGGCCGGATGCGCCGTCGACCGAGGCGATCTTGACCGTGCCGTCGTTCTCGATGTCGATCGTCGCACCGGTTTCCTCGGTGATCTGGCGAATCACGGAGCCGCCCTTGCCGATCACGTCGCGGATCTTCTCGGGGTCAATCTTGATGGTGACGATCGTCGGCGCCCATGCGGACATTTCCGCGCGCGGCTTGTCGAGCACCTTGTTCATTTCGCCGAGGATGTGCAGCCGGCCCGCCTTCGCCTGCTCGAGCGCCACTTTCATGATCTCGGGCGTGATGCCGTTGATCTTGATGTCCATCTGCAATGCCGTGACGCCCGGACGCGGTGCCGGCGACCTTGAAGTCCATGTCGCCGAGGTGATCCTCGTCGCCGAGGATGTCGGTCAGCACGGCGAAGCTGTCTCGCCTTCCTTGACCAGGCCCATCGCGACACCCGCAACGGGCGCCTTGATCGGCACGCCCGCATCCATGAGCGACAGGCTGGTTCCGCAGACGGTCGCCATCGAGCTCGAACCGTTCGACTCGAGCACTTCGGACACGATGCGCAGCACGTACGGGAAGCTCTCGAGGTCCGGCATGACGGCCATGATGCCGCGGCGAGCGAGGTTGCCGTGGCCGATCTCGCGGCGCTTCGGCGAGCCCATGAAGCCGGTCTCGCCCACCGAGAACGGCGGGAAGTTGTAGTGCAGCATGAACGGCTCGCGGCGTTCGTCCGGCGAGCGCGTCGACGATCTGCGCGTCGCGGCCGGTGCCGAGCGTCGTCGTGACCAGCGCCTGCGTTTCGCCGCGGGTGAAGATCGCCGAGCCGTGGGTGCGCGGCAGCGCACCGACTTCGACGCTGATCGGGCGAACGGTCTTCAGGTCGCGCCCGTCGATGCGCGGCTTGCCCGAGAGGATCATGTCGCGGACCAGGCGGTACTCGAGATCGTGCAACTCGGTCGTGACCTGGTCCTTGGTGAACTGCGGCTTCTCGCCGCCTGACAAGGCTGCCTGCGCGGCTTGGCGGATTTCCGCAAGACGCGCGACGCGAGCCTGCTTCACCACGAGGCCGTAGGCCTTGGTGTAGTCGGCCTCGGTCAGCTTGGCGACCGCCTGCTTGAGCGCCGCATTCTCGTCGGCCGGCTTCCAGTCCCAGCGCGGCTTGCCCGCCTCGGCAGCGAGCTTGTTGATGGCGGCGATCGCGGTCTGCATTTCCTTGTGACCGAAGAGCACCGCACCGAGCATGACTTCCTCGGACAGGCCCATCGCCTCGGACTCGACCATCAGCACCGCGTCCTGCGTGCCCGCGACCGACGAGGTCGAGTTCAGACTCGCTCTTGACCTGGCTGGCGGTCGGATTGAGAAGGTACTTGCCGTCCTTGTAGCCGACGCGCGCAGCGCCGATCGGCGAGGTGAACGGAATGCCCGACAACGCGACGGCGGCGGACGCGCCGATCAGCGACGGTATGTCGGAGTCGATCTCCGGGTCGAGCGACAGAACCGTCGCGACGATCTGGACTTCGTTGTAGAAGCCTTCGGGAAAAAGCGGCCGCAGCGGCCGGTCGATCAGGCGGGAGGTCAGCGTCTCCTTCTCGGAGGGCCGGCCTTCACGCTTGAAGAATCCGCCCGGGATCTTGCCCGCGGCGTACGTCTTCTCGACGTAGTTGACGGTCAGCGGGAAGAAGTCACGGCCGGCAACCGCTTCGCGGCGCCCGACTGCGGTGACAAGGACCACCGTGTCGCCCATCGTGACGACGGCCGCGCCGTCCGCCTGGCGGGCGAGGCGCCCGGTCTCGATCGTGACCGTGTGCGCGCCATAAGAAAAAGTCTGCCTGGAAACGGTCAATGCGGGTCCCTTTGATTGACTGGTACGCGAAAACGGGCGCCAGGCGCCCGCAGCGCCTTAACGGCGCAGGCCAAGTTCGGCTGACGACCTTGGTGTACCGCTCGGGGGCATTTTCCTTGAGGTAATCCAGGAGCCGCCGGCGTTGAGCCACCATCTTCAGCAAGCCGCGCCGCGAGGCGTGGTCGCTCTTGTGCGTGGTGAAGTGCGTCGGTCAGCCCATTGATTCGTTCGGAGCAGCAATGCAATCTGCACTTCCGGCGATCCCGTGTCCGCCGGGGCGCGCCGGAACTTGCCGACGACTTCTGCCTTGCGTGCATTCGTGAGTGGCATCTCGTTCACTTAACCCCTTAAAAAGGCGCGCATTGTACCCGCCGGGCAGGGTCGCCTCAAGCACGCAAAATCGGAACTTCCGGCAGCTCGACGATGATCCTTCCGGGGCGAGCCGGGCCCATCGGCGCCATGCGCCCGACGCCCAGGAAGCGGCCTCCGACCCCGTACATGCGTACGCGTGCCGCCCGGGCGCGACCGGGACGGTCTGCCCGTGAAGGATCGAGGACCTGCTCGCTTTCCCCGAGCTGGATGGCCGGCAGACCAGGCAGGGCGGCATCCACCGCCAGCAGCAGGGCTTCGAGGTCGGGACCGCCTGCCGCATGCTCGATCTCGCCGAGGGTGTGCACGCGGCGCCCGAGAACGGGCCGAACCCGGTACGCCGCGAGGCTGCCGACGTGACCCACCGTTCCGAGGGCGCGCGCCAGGTCCTCGGCGAGGCTGCGGACATAGGTCCCCTTGCTGCAGGTGACCTCGAATTCCAGCCAGCCGCTGCCGGATGTCGAGCAGTTCCAGGCGATCGATCCGGACGTTGCGTGGAGCGCGCTCGACCTCGAGTCCCGCACGCGCGAGCCGGTAGAGCCTCTGCCCTTCATGCTTGAGGGCCGAATACATCGGCGGGACCTGGGTCGAATCGCCATGAAAGGACGCCAGACGGCGCGCGACGCCGCTCGCGCCCGGGCACCGGCGCCGACTCGACGACCTCTCCGGCCCGGTCGCCGGTGCTCGTCCGGGTGCCGAGCACCAGGCGAAACCGGTAGGTCTTGTCGGCGTCGAGCAGCTGGCCGCTCGCTTTGGTGGCCTGCCCCAGGCAAATCGGCAGGAGCCCGCTCGCGAGCGGATCGAGGCTGCCCGTGTGGCCGGCCTTGCGGGCGCGGAAGGCGCGTCGCACGCGCTGCAGGGCGGCGTTCGAAGTGAGCCCCTCGGGCTTGTCGAGCAGGACGACGCCGTCGACGTCACGCCACGGCCTCGGGCGCCGGCGCGGCGCTCATTCAGGATCCGGTTCGGTCTCGACGTGCCGTTGCCGGTCGCTCTCGACGGCGTCGTGGATCAGCGCGGAGAGCGCGCGCCCCTTTCCAGCGAGTCGTCGATGTGGAAGACGCAGCTCCGGCGCCACGCGCAGGCGCATCTGGTTGCGCACCTGGTGGCGCAGGTAACCGGCCGCGTGCCGCAGCGCCTCAGAGCGCCGCCGCGCATCGCCGCTCCCTGCGAACGGCGTGAAGTAGACGTGGCGTGCGACAGGTCCTTCGAGACCTCGGCGGACGTGATCGTGATCAGCCCGACGCGCGGGTCCTTGACCTCGCGACGCACCAGCTCCGCGAGCAGCCGCTTGAGCTGCTCTTCGATGCGCCTCGCCCTCGGATACTCGCGCGGCATCGGCTTGGCCTCATCGCGCCGAGCTGGCGGGCGACCTCGATGCGTTCGAAGCACTCGATCTGGTCCTTCACCCGCACGTCGTTGTAGCCCTTGACGCCGATGCCGCACTCGGTGCCGGCGCGCACTTCGCGCGGCGTCGTCCTTGAAGCGCTTGCAGCGACTCGAGCTCGCCCTGGAAGATCACGACGTTGTCGCGCAGGACGCGGATCGGGTTGTTGCGGCGCACGTAGCCGTCCACCACCAGGCAGCCCGCAACGGTGCCGAACTTGCTCGAGCGGAACACGTCGCGCACCTCCGCGAGGCCCACGATCTGTTCCTTGACCTCCGGCGCGAGCATGCCGGTGAGCGCCGCGCGGATCGTCGTCGATCGCCTCGTAGATCACGCTGTAGTACCGGACCTCGACGTTCTGGTCGCGCATCGCCTCGCGCGCCGCGGCGTCGGCGCGGATGTTGAAGGCGATGATCCGCGCCCTGGACGCCGGCAGCCAGCATCACGTCGGACTCCGTCAGGCCGCCGACGCCGCTCGAAATGATCTTGACCGAGACTTCGCCGGTCGAGAGCTTGATGAGGGCCTCGCGCAACGCCTCGGCCGAGCCCTGCACGTCGGCCTTGATGAGCAGGTTGACCGTGCCCTTCGAGTCCTCGCCCAGCTGCGCGAAGGCGTCATCGGACTTCGCGCCCGCCTGCCGCGCGAGGCTGCACGTCGCGGAACTTGCCCTGGCGATACGAGCGCGACTTCGCGTGCCTTGCGCTCGCTGTCGACCACGAGCAGCTCGTCGCCCGCATTCGGCGGGCTCGACAGGCCCAGCATCTGCGCGGGAATCGACGGGCCCGCGGACTCGATCTCCTCGCCGCGCTCGTCGAACAGCGCGCGCACGCGGCCGAACTGCTCGCCGGCCACGACCGAGTCGCCGACCTTGAGCGTGCCGCGCTTGACCAGCACCGTCGCGACTGCGCCGCGCCCGCGCTCGACGCTCGCCTCGAGGACCGACGCCGACTGCCGGGGCGTCCTGGACCGCCGTGAGCTCGAGCACCTCGGCCTGCAGCAGGATCGACTCGAGCAGCTTGTCGACGCCGTCGCCGGTCTTGGCGGAAACGGGCACGAAGATGTTCTCGCCGCCCCACTGCTTCCGCGATCACGCCTTCCTGCGAGAGCTCGTTGCGCACCTTCTCCGGATCGGCGTCGTGCTTGTCGATCTTGTTGAGCGCGACGACGATCGGCACGTTCGGCCGCCTGGGCGTGGCTGATCGCCTCTTCGGTCTGCGGCATGACGCCGTCGTCGGCCGCCACCACCAGCACGACGATGTCGGTGACGTTGGCGCCGCGCGCGCGCATCTCGGTGAACGCCTCGTGGCCCGGCGTGTCGACGAACGTGATGACGCCGCGCGGCGTCTCGACCTGGTAGGCGCCGATGTGCTGCGTGATGCCGCCCGCCTCGCCCGCGGCGACGTTGGTGCCGCGGATCGTAGTCGAGCAGCGACGTCTTGCCGTGATCGACGTGGCCCAGGATCGTGACGACCGGCGGGCGCGGCAGCGCTTCGTCCGGACGCCTCCATGCCGGACTGCAACGCTTCCTCGACCTGGTCGGCCTTCAGGACCTTGGCGACGTGGCCCATTTCCTCGACCACGAGCACGGCGGTGTCCTGGTCGACGGGCTGGTTGATGGTCGCCATGACGCCCATGTTCATCATGGTCTTCATGACTTCGCTCGACTTGACCGACATCTTCTGCGCGAGCTCGGCCACGGTGATCGTCTCGCCCACCGCGACTTCGTGCTGCACCGGCTGGGTCGGCAACTCGAATCCATGCTTGCGGTCGGTGCCGACGGCCGCGGCACGTCGCCGCGTCTCCGGCCTGGCACGGCCCTTCTTGTGGCGGGCCGACAGGCCGCCGGCAATGTGCAGTTCCTGCCGCGCCGTAGCGCGGTGCCCTTGTCGTCCTCGGCGGGCTTGCGCGCCTTCTCCTCGCGTGCGCGGCGCTCCTTCTCGGCCTGCTCACGCGCCTTCTGTTCCGCTTCGCGGCGCGCCTGCTCCTCGGCCTGGCGCTTCGACGCTTCCTCGGTCGTGCGCCGCTCACTCTCCTCGCGTTCGCGTTTCTGCTGTTCGCGCTCCTCGACTTCACGCCGCAACAGGGTCTCGGCGGCGACGCGCTCGGCGTCCTCGGCCTCGCGCTGCTGGTCGATGGCTTCCTGGGCGACGCGCGCCTGTTCCTCGAGCACGTCACGCTTGATGTAGGTGCGCTTGCTGCGGACCTCGACGTTGACGGTGCGCGCCTTGCCGAGCGGTGCCGCGACCCTGATCTCGCTCTGCGCCTTGCGGCGAAGCGTGATCTTGCGCGGCGCCCCGCCGTCCTCGGCCTTGCCATGGGCCTTGCGCAGGTGGGTCAGGAGTTCATGCTTGGCGTCTTCGCTGATCCGGTCCTTGGGACCGAGCGACCTGATGCCGGCCTCCTCCAGCTGCGCCAGCAGCTTGTCCACCGTGACCTTCAGGACTTCAGCGAACTGCTCGACCGTGACTTCGGACATCTATGCCACCCTCCGCCGGGCCTCAGGCCTGGCCCGCGTTCTCGAACAAGTGCGCACGCGCAGCCATGATGATCTGGCCGGCGCGCTCCGGATCGAGACCCGGGACCGACTCCAGTTCGTCGAGCGACTGGTCCGCCAGCTCGTCGCGCGTGCGGATGCCGCGCGCGGCGAGCTCGTAAGCGAGTTCCTTGTCCATGCCTTCGACCTGGAGCAGGTCCTCGGCGGGGCCGGACTCGTCGATCTTCTCCTCGCTGGCGATCGCCTGCGTCAGCAGCACGTCGCGGGCGCGGTTGCGCAGCTCCTCGACCATGGCCTCGTCGAATTCCTCGATGCCGAGCAGCTCGCCGGTCGGCACGTAGGCGACTTCCTCGATCGTCGAGAAGCCTTCCTGCACGAGCACGTTGGCGACGTCCTCGTCGACGTCGAGCTGCGTCTTGAACACCTCCCGCAGCTGGATCGCTTCCTCGTCGCTGCGCTCTGTCGCCTGCTGCTCGGACATGACATTGAGTCGCCAGCCCGTCAGTTCGCTCGCGAGCCGCACGTTCTGGCCGCCGCGGCCGATCGCCTGCGACAGGCGGTCCTCGGTCACGGCGATGTCCATCGAGTGGGCGTCCTCGTCCATGACGATCGAGGTCACCTCGGCCGGCTGCATCGCGTTGATCACGAACTGCGCCGGGTTCTCCACCCACGGGATGATGTCCACGCGCTCGCCGGCGATCTCGTTGGAGACCGCCTGCACGCGCGAGCCGCGCATGCCGACGCAGGCGCCGACCGGGTCGATGCGCGCGTCGAGGCTCTTGACCGCGATCTTCGCGCGCGCGCCCGGGTCGCGGGCGGCGCCGAGGATCTGGATCAGGCCCTGGCCGACCTCGGGCACCTCGAGCTTGAACAGCTCGATCAGGAAATCCGGCGAGGTCCGCGACAGGAAGAGCTGCGGGCCGCGCGCCTCGGAACGCACCTCGCGCAGCAGCGCCTTGAGGCGATCCTGCGGGCGCACCAGTTCGCGCGGGATCATGTGCTCGCGCGGCACGAAGCCCTCCGCGTTGCCGCCGAGGTCCACGTAGACGCCGTGCCGGTCCACGCGCTTGACGATGCCGGACACCAGCGTCCCGACGCGGTCCTTGTATTCGTCGACGACCTGGGCGCGCTCGGCTTCGCGCACCTTCTGCACGATGACCTGCTTCGCGGTCTGGGCGGCGATGCGCCCGAAGTCGACGGACTCCATCGGCACCTCGACGAAACCGCCGATCTCGGCCTTCGCCTCGACGTCCACCGCGTCGTCGAGCCTGAGTTCGCGCTCAGGGAACTCGAGCTCGGTGGAATCGTCGGCGAATACCTTCCAGCGGCGGAACGTCTTGTACTCGCCGGACTTGCGGTCGATCTCGACGCGCACTTCGATGTCGTCGCCGTGCTTGCGCCGCGTCGCCGACGCGAGCGCCGCCTCGAGCGCCTCGAAGATGATCTCGCGCGCGACGCCCTTCTCGTTGGAGACGGCCTCGACGACTTCCAGGATCTGCTTGTTCATGTTCAACCCACCAATCGTGCCTTGCTGATTCCGGCGAGCGGCAGCTTCCACTCCTTCCGGTCCACTTCGATCGTCACCCGGCCATCCTCGACAGCGACCGAGCCGGCCGCGAAACCTGCGCCGGCCCTCGAGCGGCTTCGCCAGCTCGATTCGCGCCTCGCTCCCGGCGTACCGCGCGAAATGCGCCGCGGTCCGCAGCGGCCGGTCGAATCCGGGCGACGAGACCTCGAGCGAATACTCGTGCCCGATCGGGTCGTCCGCATCCAGCACCGCCCCGATCGAGCGGCTCACCCGCTCGCAGTCGTCGAGCCCGATGCGCGCCGCCGTCGGTGCGGTCGATGTACGACACGCACGACCGACTGCCGCCCGGCCGAACTCCACTCGATGTCGAGGAACTCGTAACCGAGCCCCGCGACAACCGGCTCCAGCAGGCCGAACAGCCTGTCCTTCACTCGGCCTCCATCCGCCCCGGAAACAAAAAATGGGCACGAGGCCCATTTCCCGGCGACCTGGCCGCAACAAAAAGGCCCCGCGAGGGGGCCTTCTGGACGACCATCCGGTTCCGGGGGACCGCTATCGGGCCTCGCTGCCCGGAACACGGTGGCTCTGCCCGAGCCCCCGACCGGCGCGCATGATACCGCAGCCGCGCGCATCCGCTCAACCGGGGATTGGCTTGCAAATCCGTCGCTTGCGCCTGCGATAGACTCCAGCGAACGCCCGGAGGTGCCGGTGCAGAGCACGTTTGCTGCCGGCCGCGCTGCTCCTGGCCGTGTCCCAGGCGTCTCTGGGCCAACGTGACCGGCGCCGAACTCGACTCCGCGGCCGCGGCGATCGAGAGCCGGGTCATCGAGTGGCGCCGCGACTTCCATCGGCACCCCGAGCTCGCGAATCGCGAGATTCGCACGTCCGCGGCAGGTCGCCGACCACCTGCGGTCTCTGGGTCTCGACGTGCGCACCGGCATCGCGCACACCGGCGTCGTCGCCGTCGTCGAGGGGCCGTTGCCCGGGCCGACGATCCTGCTGCGCGCCGACATGGACGCGTTGCCGGTCACGGAGAAGACCGACCTGCCGTTTCGCTCGACGGTGACCGGAGAATTTCGCGGCCGCACCGTCGGCGTCATGCACGCCTGCGGTCACGACGCCCACACGGCGATCCTGATGGGCGTCGCCGAAGTGCTGGTCCAGTTCCGCGACCGGCTGCCCGGCCGGGTGCTGCTCGTGTTCCAGCCGGCGGAGGAAGGCGTGCCGGAAGGCGAGCGCGGCGGCGCGCCGCTCATGCTGGACGAAGGGTTGCTCGCGATCTGCGAAGCCGGACGCGGCGTTCGCGCTGCACGTCGGCTCGATGCTGAACACGGGCCAGGTCATGCTGCGGCCCGGCCCGCTGATGGCCGGCTCCGACTTCTTCCGCATCCTCGTGACCGGCCGCCAGAGCCACGGCTCGCGCCCCTGGAAAGGCATCGACCCGATCGTCGTCTCGGCCGAGATCGTCAGCGCGCTGCAGACGATCGTCAGCCGGCAGACCGACATCACCGACCTGCCGGCGGTCGTCACGGTCGGCGCGATCAACGGCGGCGTGCGGCACAACATCATCCCGGACACGGTCGAGACTGCTCGGCACGATCCGCACGTTCAGCGAAGCGTCGCGCCAGGACGTGATCGATCGCATGCGCCGGATCGCGACCAACGTCGCCGAAGCGAGCGGCGCGACCGCGACACTCGAACTCATGCCGGCGCCGAACCCGCCGGTCGTCAACGACCCCGCGCTGACCGAGCGCGTGACACGTTCGCTGAAGCGCGCGCTCGGGGATGATGCGGTGACGACGAGCCGGATGTTGACCGTCGGCGAGGACTTCGCGTACATCGCGCGCGCCGTGCCGAGCGTGTACTGGTGGGTCGGCATCACGCCGGCCGGGACGGACCCTGCCGCGGCGCCGGACAATCATTCCGAACATTTCTACGTCGACGAGGCCGGCATCCAGGTCGGCGCTGCGCAGCCTCCTGCACGTCGCGGTCGACTTCCTGCAGGGCGAAACGTCCCACGTAGTACTGCGGGGCGCCCCCCGCGATCATCGCTTTGACATGCAACGAATCGAGGCATAGCGTGTTCGCAGCCGCGCGGTGAGGTGCACTCCGGCTCGGCACGCGGCCAATAATCACTCGCCGCACGAGCGGCGTCCAACAGGGGGATAGACATGAAGCGACTATTGATTGCAGCTTCGGCTGCCGGCCTGGCGTTCGCGTCCGGATGCCAGGCTTTCGAGGTCTTTACCGACTACACGCCGTCGAAAGAAGTCTGGAACGTCACGCATGGTGAAGGTGAATCCGAATCGCATCGACGACTATCTCGAAGGCCTCAAGCAGACCTGGATCTCGGGCTGCGAGATCGGCAAGAAGCAGGGCAACCGTGCTCGACTGCTTCGTCTACCTGAGCGAGACGGCCTCCAACCGCGACTTCAACATGCTGCTCGTGACCAAGGTCCCGAGCGCCGCCGTCGCGGATCCGAATGCCGAGCAATACAAGGCGTTCATGGCGGCGATGCGCGCCCAGCTCGCGGAAGACAAGCAGGACAAGCTGGTCGAGGGCTACGAGGAACTGCGGACGTTCTTCGGCGAGCAGAACTTCCGGCGGATCGAATTCAAGTAACGAGCCGACGCTCAACCTGCTGGGCGGCCCGTGCCGCCCAGCAGGTAGACGGCGAAGCTGCCGAGCCAGTGCCCGCCTTCGTAGTGCTCGCCGGTCACCGCCGGCAGGGCCTCCTGCGCGTGGCGCACGGCGGCGGCACGAAGTGCCGCGCGGCGGGGATCGCCGGCGGGCAGGCCAGTGGCGATGCCCTCGAGCATCCAGGCACGGCTCAGGTTGAGCCCGTCGATGTGGGCGAGCTTCGGATCCGCACGGTCGGTCACGATGCCGGGTTCGAGCCAGTCCGCCGACCCGTCGGCAGGGATGGCGGGCAGGAAGCGCGCGAGCCAGGAAGCGAATTCCTCGTGCGACAGCACGCGCCGCATCAGGTCCGCTTCGGCGAGGCAGGGCGAGAGAAAGTCCTCGCCCGAGGGCTCGTAGGCGAGCGCGCAGCTGACATCTGACAGGTAGTAGCCGCGGCTGCGTTCATCGATCAGCGCGCGCATCGCGTCGTCGCCGGCGACGAGCGCCCAGTCGCGGATCAGACCAAATGCGAATGCCGTCTGCGAATGCTCCCCGACCCGGATCGGATAGCGCAGCTTCGGCAGCCAGTCGCGGATTCTCGCCGCCGCCTGCGATTCCAGCGGCCTCAGCACGTCGACCCATCGGCGGGCATCCGGATCGTCCCAGCTGCGCAATTCGCCCGTGAGCTGCAGGAGCCATGCAAGCCCATACGGCCGCTCGAAGGACACGCGCCCCGGACCCTGAAGGTAGGCGACTTCGCCCGCCACTTTCTCCGCAGTGAAGCTCGCCGCGAGCGCCGCTCGCGCTGACTCCGCGAACGCGACGTCGGGAAGCTGGCGCAGCAAGCGCACCAGCAGCCAGTGACCGTGAACCGAGGAGTGCCAGTCGTAGCAGCCGAAGAACACGGGAGTCAGCAGGCGCGGTGGCCGCACGTCGGACTCGGCGCCAAGGACGTGTGAAATCTTGTTCGGGTACTCCTGGTGCAGGCAGGCAAGCGCGAGATTCGCGAAGCGCGCGGCCGCGGCCTCGTCGAGGGTACCCGTCCCGGCTTCCGCACGCAGTGCGCATGCCGACATTGCGATGACGACGATGGCGCGGGTCCAAGCAAGCATCGGCGACACTCTACCGTAGGCCGACTTTCCACGTCGCCGACGCGCGACGCCTGCGGTTACCCGCGGCCACGATCTGCAAGCGTCGACTGGCGGATTCGAGCTGCTCGAACTGCCC
>CAWGEM010000013.1:0-118670 GCA_963821555.1 uncultured Alphaproteobacteria bacterium
GGGAGAGGGCAAATTTATGGCCGCTGCATTCATGTTGTTCTCGCGGCCGCGGCGTCTGTTGTTGTGCCCCTTGCGGGAGAGGGCTGCGCGGTGATGCAACGCAAAGAATGGGTGAGGGGCTTTTGCACAGCGACCTACTACCTATTCCTTGATGTTCGACGCCTTGATGACCTCGGCCCATTTCGCCTGCTCGGCCTGCATGTAGGCGGTGAACTCCGCAGGCGTGCTGGCGATCGGCAGCACGCCCTGCTTCGCAAGCTTGTCGAGCATCGCCGGCGCGCGCACGATGCGCGTGATCTCGGCATTGAGTTTCGCGGTTACCGCGGGCGGCAGTCCCGCAGGCCCGATCACGCCGAACAGCAGCGATGCTTCGTAGTTGGCGACGCCGGCCTCGGCCACGGTCTGCACGTCCGGCAGCACCTCGGTGCGCTTGAGCGCGGTTACCGCCAGCGGCTTGAGCGTCTTGTTCTGGATGTACGGCAGCGCCTGGAACACGCTCAGCACGCTGATCGGAACATGGCCCGCGATGGTGTCGTTCAGCGCGGGCGCTCCGCCGCGGTAGGGCACGTGGATGAATTTCGTGCCGGACAAATAGGCCATCAGCTCCATGGAAAGCTGCTGGATGGAGCCGACGCCCGGCGTGGCGTACGAGATCGTGCCGGGCTTCGCCCTCGCAAGCGCGAGCGTTTCGGCCATGTTGTTCGGCGGGAAGCTCGGGTGGGCGAAGATCATGAGCGGCGACGAGGCGACGAGGCTGATCGCGGTGAAATCTTTGATCGCGTCGTAGCCCGCGTTCGGCGACACCAGCGGGTTGGTGATGTGGCCGGATACGATGGTCATGAGCGACAGACCGTCGGCCGGCATCTTGGCGAGTTGCGCCGCGGCAAGCGCGCCGTTGGCGCCGGCACGGTTCTCCACGATCACGGGCTGCCGCCAGGCTTTCTCGAGTTCGTTGCCGAGATCGCGCGCGATGATGTCGGCGGTTCCTCCCGGCGGGAACCCGACCAGCATCCTGATGGGGCCGCTGGGGTAGGTCTGCGCCGAAGCTTGCGTTGCAAAGGCCAGCAGCGCGGCCGCAATCCCGGTCCGTGCCCATCGCGTCATGGTTCGTCCTCCCGCCGCGGTCCTGCGTCAAGCTAGTTGGTTGCCTCACCCGTTCCAAGCGGGCAGAGTAACGCGCCCGATCACGCCGGAGGTCGCGTGCCAGGGAAAGACCATGGCAGCCGTCTGCGCGGCGCTTACGGAGTAGCCGAATGAAGCTTGTCTGGTTCCGGCGCATGCACGAGGAGCGGCTCGGCTTTCTCGTCGGCGACACGGTGATCGATCCGCGGCACGCCTCCAAAGAGCAGGCGCTGTTCACCGATGTGCTGACGTTCATCCGGTCGGGCGACGCCGCGCTCAAGGCCGCGCGCGCCATCCTTGCCAATCCGCCGCCGCTCGCCTGCCACCGACTGCGCGATGTCGAGCTGCTGGCGCCGATCCGTCCCGCGACCATCCTGTGCAGCGGCTCGAATTACCGCGACCACAACGCCGAAAAGGCCAACACGCCGATCAGCGGCAAGGAGCCCGAGTTCTTCGTCAAGACCGCCGATTGCGTGGTCGGTCCCGACGAGCCGATCGTGTTCGACACGCGGCTCTCGAAGAAGCTCGACTGCGAGGTCGAGCTTGCGGTCGTAATCGGCAAGGCCGGCCGGCACATCCCGGTCTCGCAGGCGCTCAGCCACGTGTTTGGCTACACCATCGTCAACGACGTCACAGCGCGCGATCGCCAGGTGCGGCGCACGCCGGAAGGCCTTACTTGGTACGAGCTTGGCAGCGGCAAGGCGTTCGAATTCGAGCGCGCCGCTCGGCCCCTGCATCGTCACCGCCGATGAGATCCGCGATCCGCAGAATCTGAAGGTCATGTCGCGCGTCAACGGCGAACTGCGGCAGTCGAGCACCACCGCCAACATGATCTGGAGCTGCGCCGAGCTGATCCACTTCTTCTCTCGCAACTTCACGCTCAAGCCCGGCATGGCGATCATCACCGGCACGCCGGCCGGCACCGCGTGGTCGGTTGACAAGGAGCTTGGCGGCAAGGGCGTGACCCAGCCGGGGCTGGTGCCAGCCACCCGATATTGCCTTCCCGGCGATGTGGTCGAATGCGAGGTCGAGGGTATCGGCGTGCTGCGCAATCCGGTCGCGGAGGCGCACGCTGCGGTGGCGGGCATCGCCGCCGAATGACAAGGCCGGTCAACGGCCGTTGGGTTCGGGAGGGGAGTTAAGCTCAGGGAGTTTTCCATGGATCGCCGAAGGTTCGTGTCGGGCGCGCTTGCCGCGCCGTTCGTCGCCGTGTCCGCCGCGCGGGCGCAGGGCCAAGCCTGGCCTACCCGCAACATCATCATGATCGTGCCGTTTCCGCCCAACGGGCAGGCCGACTTGGCGGCGCGTCCGGTTGCGGCGGCGCTGGAGAAAATGCTTGGCCGCTCGGTCGTGGTCGATAACCGCTCCGGTGCGGGCGGCATGCTCGGCAATGCGGCGGCGGCGCGCTCGGAGCCCGACGGGCACACGCTGCTGATGGCGCTGTCCTCGATGACGTTCCTGCCGGAAGCCGAGCGGCTTTACGACAGGAAGCCGTCCTACGAACTCGACCAGCTTGTGCCGATCGCGCGCGTGCTCGCCGATCCTGGCGTGCTGTGCGTCCGCGTCGACGCGCCCTGGAAGTCGGTCTCCGATCTCGTCGAGGACGCCAGGAAGCGCCCCGGCGAGATTTCGTTCAGCTCGTCCGGCAACTACGGCGCGGCCCACGTGCCGTTCGAGATGTTCCAGCAGGCGGCCGGCATCAAGCTCCTGCACGTGCCGTATCGCGGCGGCGGACCGGCGCAGACCGCGTTCCTCGGCAAGCAAGTCGACATCACGGCGCAGGCGCCCGGCCCGATCACGCCGCATGTGCAGGCCGGCACCGTCCGGCTGCTGGCGAACTGGGGTCCCAAGCGGTCGGCCGAATATCCCGACGTGCCGACCTTCATCGAGCTCGGCTACAAGGACGTTGAGTACTACATCTGGGCGGGGCTGTTCACGCCGCGCGGCACGCCCGAGGCGGTGATCAACCGGTTGCGCGACGCCATGCGCGACATCATGAAGAACCCGCAGGTGACCGACGTGTTCGTGAAAGCGTCGAGCCCGCCGGCCTACATGGATCAGCCGGAGTTCGACGCGTTCGTGAGGGCCGATGCCGCACGTCTCATCCCGGTGATCCGCAAGATTGGAAGGCTTGACGAGAAATGAAAATTGGACTGTTCGATCACATCGAAAACGGCGAGCGGCCGCTCGCGCAGCTGTTCGACGAGCGGCTGAAGTTCATCCAGGCCTGCGACGAGGCCGGCTTCTACTGCCTGCAGCTTGCCGAGCACCACCAGACCCCGCTCAATATGGTGCCGATCCCGGGCGTGTTCCTCGGCGCGGTCGCGCGCGCGACCAAGCGGATCAAGATGGGCCCGCTGGTCTATCTCCTGCCGACCATCTCGCCGCTGCGCCTGATCGACGAAATCTGCATGCTCGACCATCTGAGCAACGGCCGCATGGAGGTGGGCGTCGGCCGCGGCGTATCGCCGTTCGAGCTGAAGTATCACAACGTCGAGCATGACCAGTCGCGCGAGATTTTTATCGATGCCTACGAGTGTCTCAAAGTCGGGCTGACCCACGACCAGCTCACCTACAAAGGCAAGCACTATCAGTTCGAGAACGTTCCGATCGCGCTGCGCCCGCTGCAACAGCCGTATCCCGCGTTCTGGTACGGCTCGTCCGGGCCGGAAGGCTCGACCTGGGCCGGCGAGCACGGCCTGCATTTCGTGACGCTCGGGCCGAACGGCTTCGCCAAGGACAACATCGACAGCTACCGGGCCGCGTTCGCCAAGCACGGCAAGCCCGCGAGCCCGAAGTCCGAGTTCCCCGGCGGGGTTGCGATCGGCGTGCAGCGCCACATCTTCGTCGACGAAACCGACGAGAAGGCCAAGGTCTGGGCCAAGCCCGCGATGGAGGTGCACCTGAAGCACATCAACTGGCTGCGCGCCAAGCACGGCCTCACCGCGACCGCCGCGCGGATGAAGAACGTACGCGGCCAGAACTTCGAGGAGTGCATAGAGGAGGGCACCGTGATCGCGGGCTCCCCCAAGACGGTGCTGGCCGAGATCGAAAAGCACCGCAAGGAGATCGGCTTCAACTACCTGCTGGCGTATCTTTTCCTCGGCACCATGTCGATGAACGACGCCATGCGCTCGCTCAAGCTGTTCGTGTCCGAGGTGATGCCGACCGTGGAGAAAATGTAGGTACTGCCATTCCGTGGCGTCGCGTCGCGGGCGGGAATTATTGCGCCCTCTCCCCTTGCGGAACTGTTGCAGAAGAGGGGTGTTTTGTGAGTCGATAGCCCATTGCAAATTCGAGGTGGACGATGGGCGGACCGGGGTTTGGGGACTTGGCTGCGGAGCGGTTGCGTCGGGAGACCGAGCTCGACCGGCTGGCGGTGCTTCTGAATTGGGGGCCGCTTCAGTATCGGCTGGAGAAGCACTGTCGCAAGCTGGACGGGCGTCCGCCATTTCCGCCGATAGTGATGTTCCGCGCGTTGCTGCTGGCGCAATGGTACGACCTGTCCGATCGCGATCTCGAAGAGGCGCTGTGCGACCGGCTGTCGTTTCGAAGGTTCGTCGGGCTTGGGATGGAGCAGGCCACGCCCGACCACACGACGTTGTGCCGGTTCCGCGAGCGGCTGAACGAGGCCGGACTGACAACGAAGCTTCTGGCACTGGTCAACAGCCAGATCGAGGCCAGGGGGCTTATGCTCAAGCGCGGCACGCTGATCGATGCGACGGTGGTGGAGACGGCAGCAGCGCGGCCGCAGCGGCAGCAGACGAGCACCGACCCGGATGCGGCGTTCCTGAAGCGAGAAGGCAAAGCGGGTTCGAGCTACGGCTACAAGGCTCACGTGGCGGTGGACCAAGGCTCGATCCTGATCCGCACCGCCAAGCTGACGCCGGCCAACGTTGCGGAAACGGTTGTGGCGGACGAACTGATCCTGACCAACCAGGACAGCGGCGCGATCTATGCCGACAAGGCCTACGACACGCACGCGCGACGGGCGCTGCTGGGTCGGCTCGGCCTCGCCGACGGGATCATGCAGCGGCCCAACAAGCATCATCGGCTGACCGAGCAGCAGAGCAGGCGCAACGGCGCCCTGTCCAAAATCCGTTGCCAGGTGGAGACGGTGTTTGCGGTCCTCAAGCGAGTCTACAACTACCGGCGCACGCGCTACGTCGGCCTGATCCGCAATCAGCTGCAACTCACGCTGCTTTCGATCTGCTTCAACCTGCGGCGCATGCTGGTGTTGACCACGCACGCCCGTACTGCGTCCACCGCCTGATCCATGATGCCGATCCCGCGACACATCGTCAGACCGGCGCCAAAACACCGCGCCCCGCGCCCATCCCTTCGACAAAACCGCGCGCCTGGCCCCGTTTCGCAACAGTCCCCTTGCGGGAGAGGGCAATTCAGTCAGTAGACAGAGCAAGAACTGGGTGAGGGGTTACGGACTCTCGATAGTCCGTGACCCCTCACCCAACTGATCGGGTGTCGAATGCACGTTGGCCCTCTCCCGCAAGGGGAGAGGGCACAACAACGAGCGCCGCTCCGGAATGATCGCTCTCACTTTCCCTTCAGCGCCTCGTGCTTCCACACGCTCCCACGAATCGCCGAGCCGCGCCGGGTCCTGCTCCTCGTCCGGCGCAACGAAGGTGATCGGCCGGTTGAACGACAGCGCGATCGCGAGCTGCTGGGCGTTGACCTCGGTGTAGAGCGCGCGGTGCACCACGCGCGGGATGTCCTGCGCGACCACGAGGTTGCCGTGGCCGCGCATCAGCGCGACCGGATTGTTGCCCAGCGTCTTCGCTAGCGCATCGCCCTGCTTGTTGTTGGTGACGAGCAGTCCCTGGGTGAGGCCGACGTCGCGGATTTCGAAGCACGGGCAGCCGTTCGCCAGGAACGAGGCGATGTGCGAGATCGCCTTCAGCGGCTCGCCGGTGACGGTGAACGGGATCACGGTCGGCGAATGGCTGTGCACCACGGCGTTGACGTCCGGCCGCGCCTTGATAGGCCGGGCCATGGATGAAGCGCTCCAGGAACATGCGGCGGCCGCGCTGGTCGACCGGATTGGAGTCGAGGTCGAACTCCATGATGTCCTCGGCCGTGACCAGCGCGGGCGCGCGCGCGCGCGACAGGAGGTAGCGCTGCGGATTGTTCGGATGCCGGATGCTGACGTGGCCCCAGGCGTCGAGCACGCCGTGGTGGGCGAGGATGCGGCTTGCGGCGACGAGGTCGTCGATGAGCGCGGGATCGACCGGCCCACCGGAGGGGATGGAAGTGTCAGCCAAGGGATTGGTCCATTGTTGGGGAGAGCGGTCAGTTCATCTGGAAACTGGTCTTCTGCACGATCGGTACCCAGATTTTCATTTCGTTCGCAAGCAGGCCGTGAATTCGGCGGATGTGCCGCCGTGCGGCTCGAAGCCGAGGCGCGCGATCGCGGCGCGAAGCTCCGGCGACTTCAGGCTCTCGTTGATCGCGCCGTTGATGCGCTGCACCGCGTCGGCGGGCACGCCGGCCGGGCCGAACAGGCCATAGTAGGTCACCGAGGCGACCTCGGGCAGCCCGCTTTCCGCCATGGTCGGCACGTCCGGCAGTTCGGGGTTGCGTGCGGCGCTGGTCACGGCGAGCGCGCGCAGCTTGCCTTCGCGCACCAGCGGCGCGAGCGTCGAGATCGTGCCGATGTTCATCTGGACACGGCCGCCCAGCATGTCGGTGACCGCCTGGATGCCGCCCCGGTAGGGAATGTTGGCGATCTCGGTGCCGGTCGCATGCTTGAACATCTCGCCGACAAGCTGCGGCAGCGTGCCCTGGCCGAAGCCGAAGTTGAGCTTGCCGGGGTTGGCGCGGGCGTAGGCGACGAACTCCTGCACGGTCTTTGCCGGCACCTCGGGCGCGATCACCAGCATCAGCCCGCCGCTTGCGATCGGTGGCGATGGTGACGAAATCCTTCAGCGGGTCGTAGCCGACCGTCTTGTTGACCAGCGGCGCGATGAAATGCGTCGGGCTGTTGGAGACCATCAGCGTGGTGCCGTCGGGCTCGGCGGCCAGCACCGCCTTCACCCCGATCGAGGTGCCGCCGCCCGGCCGGTTGTCGATCACCACCGGTTGCCCGAGCTGCGAGGTGAGATGGAGGCGCGATCAGCCGCGCGACCACGTCGTTCGGCGAGCCCGGCGTGAACGGTGCGACGATCTTGATCGTCCGCTCGGTCTGCGCCGGCGCCGCGCCGGTCGCAGCCAGCACGAGCGCCGCCGCCCAGAGCCAGACCATCATGGCTTTACGCCAGCGACCGCGGTCCGTTCTAGCACCGGCTATTCCCCCTTGATGCCGGCAGCCTTGATGATCGGCCACCATTTCTCGATCTCGGCCTTCTGCTTCGCGCCGAGCGCAGCCGCGGTCTGCTGCTCGCGCGGGAAGATGTCCTGGCCGATGTCCTTCAGCCGCTGCTTGACCGTCGCATCGTCGAGCGTCTCGACAATCGCGGCGTTGAGCTTGGCGACGATCGTCGGGCGGCGTGCCCTTGGGCACCCACATGCCGTGCCAGAACGAGGCGTGAAGGCTCGGCACGCCGAGTTCGTCGAGCGTCGGCACGTCGGGCGCCGCCCACCAGCGCTTGTCCGTCAGCACCGCGTAGGCCTTGATCTGCCCGTTGCGGACCGGGTTCAGGTAGGTCGCAGCCTGCCCGAACGTGAAGTCGATGTGGCCCGGCGAGCAGGTCCTGCAGCAGCGGCGCGCCGCCGCGATAGACCGCGCGTCTGGAATTTCGTGCCGGTCTGTTTCTGGAATGCGGCGGCGGCAATGTCGGCCGGGCCCGCCGATGCCGACCTGGCCCGCGGTCGCCTTGCCGTCGTTCGCCTTCAGCCAGGCGATGAATTCCTTGAAGTCGTTCGCCGGCAGCGTCTTCTTCGGAGATGATCCAGATCGGCGTGTCGGCGATCAGCGACACCGGCTCGAAATCCTTGACCACGTCGTAGTCGAGGTTCAGCGTCGCGCCGTTGATGACGTGGGTCTGGTTGTGGCCGATGCTGATGGTGTAGCCGTCGGGCGCCGAGCGCGCGACGCGACCGGTGCCGATGCTGCCGCCGGCGCCGGTGACGTTCTCGACGACCACCGACTGGCCGAGGCTCGTCTTCATGCGCTCCGCCATGACGCGCGCGATCGTGTCGGTCGGGCCGCCGGCCGGGTAGGGCACGATGATGGTGATGGTCCGCGTTGGGTAGCCCTCGGCCGATGCGGCTCCGGTGCCGCAGAGCGCCGCGATCAATGCCGGCGCAAAGAAAGGCGAGGATCGTTCGCAGGCGCACTCGCATGGCAACCTCCCGATCGTGCAGACGTTGGCGGTGTTTTTCGGCCCGCCTTTCGCCCAATCCTATTTGGTATAAGATCGGTTCGACAACGGGCCGCGAACGCCCGGAGCGATCAGGGAGGCGAATTCATGAACCTCGAGACAGGCTCTCTATTCGACGGTGGCCGCCGATCGGCGCTTGCGGCGTTTGCAGTGGCTGCCCCGGGGCCCGCGCAGTGCCCAGCAGGCAGGACGGTTGCGATCGATGCTGACGACATCGGCGGCGTCGTCAGCGGCCCGAACGGGCCGGAGGCCGGCGTTTGGGTGATCGCCGAGACCACCGATCTGCCGACCCGCTACACGCAAGAGCGTCGTCACCGACGACCAGGGCCGCTACGTCATTCCCGATCTGCCGATCGCCAACTACCAGGTCTGGGTGCGCGGCTACGGCCTCGTCGACTCGCCGAAGCTGCGCGCCAAGCCCGGCCAGCATCTCGACCACACCGCGGTGCGAGGCGCCGAACGACCGGCGCTGCCGCGCACTACTATCCGGCGATCTACTGGTACACGATGATGAAGCTGCCGCCGGAGAAGGACTTCGGCGGCTCGACCGACATCCCGAAGAACATCACGCGCGACACCTGGCGTCAGCGCATGAACAACGTCGACTGCGTCGGCTGCCATCAGCTCGGCCAGGAGGCGACGCGCACCATTCCGGCGCAATTTGGGCCGTTCAAGTCCGGCGACGACGCGTGGATGCGCCGCATCTCGGCGGGACAGGCTGGCGAGATGATGACCAACCGCATCGCCGGCCAGCTCGGCGGCGTGCCCTACAAATATTTCGGCGATTGGACCGACCGCGTCGCCAAGGGCGAACTGCCCAAGCACAAGCCGTCGCGTCCGTCGGGCATCGAGCGCAACCTCGTCGTCACCACATGGGACTGGTCGACGCCCGACAAGTATCTGCACGACCTGATCTCGTCCGATCGGCGCAAGCCGACGGTCAACGCCAACGGCCCGCTCTACGGCGCGCCGGAATATTCGACCGACAACATGCCGATCCTCGATCCCAAGACCCACAAGGTCTCGTTCTTCAAGATGCCGGTGGCGGACCCGAACATGCCGATATCGCTCGGCCCGGGCGCACGGCTGCCGCCGTCAAGCCGACGCAGCCGTCGGCCTATTGGGGCGACAGGAAGCTGTGGGACACCAAGGCGAACCAGCACAACGCCATGTTCGACAAGAAGGGCCGGGTGTGGCTTGCGGCCGGCGTGCGCGGCATCGACAACCCGGCTTGGTGCAAGAAGGGCTCGGAGCATCCGTCCGCCAAGGTGTTCCCGCTCGAGCAGTCGCCGGCCGGCAGGCTGCGGTGCTCGATCCCAAGACGATGAAGTACAAGTTCGTCGACACCTGCTTCGGCACGCATCATCCGCAGTTCGGCTATGACGCCGACGACACGCTGTGGCTCTCCGGCTCCGGTCCGGTGGCCGGCTGGGTCAACACCAAGGTGTGGGACGAGACCGGCAGACGCCGCAGAAGGCGGCAGGGCTGGTTCCCGTTCGTGCTCGACACCAACGGCAACGGCAAGCTCGACGAGATCGCCGAGCCGGGCAAGCCGGAAGCCGGCAAGGACATGCGGCTTCAATCCGGGCTCCGGCCCCTACGCGGTGATGCCGCATCCGACCGACGGCTCGGTCTGGTACACGTCGGGCGTGTTCGGCGGCACGCCGGGCTTCCTGCGCTTCGATCCGAAGACCAAGCTCGTCGGAATTCTATGCGGTGCCGAAGGAAGCGATCGGGCTGCGCGGCGGCGACATCGGCGCCGACGGCGTGCTCTACGGCTCAGGCTCCGGCGGGCATCTGGTCGCGTTCGACCGGCGCAAGTGCAAGGCTCCGCTCAACGGGCCGAACGCCACCGGCAATCACTGCCCGGAAGGCTTCACACTGCACAAGTATCCGGGCCCGGGCTTTGACGAGTGCCGGCAACACGAGCGCCGAGGCGAGCTACTACACCTGGGTCGATCATCACAATGCGGTCGGCCTCGGCCCGAACGTTCCGATCTCGACCGCGAACCTCCAGGATGGCTTCGTCGGGCTCGTCAAGGACGGTCGGATGATCCTGATGCGCGTGCCGTACCCGATGGGCTTCTACGCCAAGGGTCTCGACGCCCGCATCGACGATCCGAACGCCGGCTGGAAGGGCCGCGGCCTGTGGAGCGCGACCGGCGACCGCACGCCATGGCTGAACGAGCGCGGCAAGGGTGCGTATCCGATGGCGGTGCACATCCAGGTGCGGCCCGATCCGCTCGCGAAGTAGGAGCACGACACGCAGCTTCGCGCGTTTTCCCTCCCCGCAGGGGAGGGTGGCTCGCGCGTAGCGCGAGCCGGGTGGGGTGACCCATCAAAGCTGGTCGGGCGAGTTTGGGTTGCTGCGACAGCACCCCACCCGGCCGCTCGCCATAGCGCGTCGAAGACGCGCGTGAACGCGCTTTCGGCTCGCGTCCACCCTCCCCCGTTCGGGGGAGGGATCAGGCAAGGCTCTGCCCCGGACGCGCCAAAATGAGGATGGCAACGTGACCTTGCGGCAGATGCTTTTCACCAGTGCGGCGGCGATCGGTCTTGCGCTGTTGTCCGCTGCGGATATTCCGGCCCACGCGCAGGCCACCGCGGTCGCGATCGACAGCGACGACATCGGCGGCGTGGTCACCGGTCCGAACGGGCCGGAGGCCGGCGTCTGGGTGATCGCCGAGACCACCGACCTGCCGACCCGGCTGATCAAGAGCGTGGTGACCGACGACCAGGGCCGCTACGTCATCCCCGATCTGCCGCAGGCCAACTACGAGATTTTCGTGCGCGGCTACGGCCTCGTCGACTCGGCCAAGGTGCGCAGCGCGCCCGGCCGGGTCGTCAACTTCACGGCGACGCCCGCGCCGACCGCCAAGACCGCCGCCGAAATCTATCCCGCGATCTACTGGTACTCGATGCTGAAGGTGCCGGAGAAGCACGAGTTCCCGCTCGGCAACGTCAAGAGCCAGGCGCGAATGGCTCAACGTGGTCAAGACCAACGGCTGCTACGCGCTGCCACGCGCTCGGCAACAAGGCGACGCGCAACATCCCGCCGATGTTCTCCGACATGAAGCCGGAGGACGCCTGGGCGCGGCGCATCCTGTCCGGCCAGGCCATGAACAACATGGCGACGCACGATCGGCCGCATCGACACCGCGCGCGCGATCAAGCACTTCGCCGACTGGACCGACCGCGTCGCCGCAGGCGAGCTGCCGGCCGCCACGCCGCCACGGCCGCAGGGCCGCGAGCGCAACGTCGTCATCACGCAGTGGGATTTCTCCGATCCCAAGCACTACCTGCACGACATCACCGCGACCGACAAGCGCAAGCCGACGCTCAACGCCAACGGCCTGATCTACGGCTCGGTCGAGAACTCGACCGACCTCATTCCGGTGCTCGATCCGGTCAATCACAAGGCCTCGTCGTTCAAGATGCCGGTGCGCGATCCGAAGACGCCTTCGCACAAGGACGATCCGATGTCGCCGTCGCCGTATTGGGGCGACGAGGCGATCTGGGACGGCCAGACCAGCACGCACAATCCGATGTACGACGAGAAGGGCCGGGTCTGGTGGACCTCGCGCGTCGGTCCGCCGCCCAATCCGGATTTCTGCAAGCAGGGCTCCGATCATCCGTCGGCCAAGGTGTTTCCGCTCGCGACCTCGACCCGGCACCTGTCGATGCTCGATCCCAAGACCGGCAAGATCACGCTGATCCGCACCTGCTATCCAGACGCACCATCTGGTCTTCGCCGAGGACGCCAACAACACGCTGTGGCTGAGCGCCGGCGGACCGGGCAGCGGCGTGCTGGGCTGGCTCGACACCAAGAAGTTCGAGGAGACCGGCGACGAGGCGAAGTCGCAAGGCTGGACGCCGATCGTCATCGACACCAACGGCAACGGCAAGCGCGACGAATGGGTCGAGCCGAACCAGCCGCTCGATCCGACCAAGGACAAGCGCATCGTCGGCGCGCTCTACGGCATCGGCGTCAATCCGCAGGACGGCACGATCTGGGGCTCGATCCTGACGTTCCCGGGCTACGTCGTCCGGGTCGATCCGGGCGCCAATCCGTCGCGAGACGGCGCTCGCCGAAATCTACGAGCCGCCGATGCCGGGCTATGGCCCGCGCGGCTTCGACATCGACCGCAACGGCATCGCCTGGGTGCCGCTGTCGAGCGGCCACATGGGCGAGCTTCGACCGCAGCAAGTGCAAGGTGCTGCGCGGGCCCGGAGACCGCGACCGGCCGGCATTGTCCGGAGGGCTGGACGCTCTATCCGTTCCCCGGCCCGCAGATGCGAACGTGCCGGACACCGGCAGCGCGGAGGCGAGCTACTACACCTGGGTCGATCAGTTCGACACGTTCGGGCTCGGCCGCAACGTGCCGTGGGCGACCGGCAACGCCAACGAGTCGCTGATGGCGCTGGTCGACGGCCAGTGGCTGAACTTCGTCGTGCCCTATCCGCTCGGCTTCTACGCCAAGTGGATGGACGGCCGCATCGACGATCCGAACGGCGGCTGGAAGGGCCGCGGCGTGTGGGCGACCTACGGCACGCGCACGCCGTTCCATCTGGAGACCGGCAAGGGCACGCGGCCGAAGGTGGTGAAGTTCCAGCTTCGGCCCGATCCGCTGGCGCGGTAACGGGTGCATCGACGCATCAAGGCCGCAGGCGCACGATTGCGCCCGCAGCCTGAGCGGCTGAGGGGGAGACATGGGCTGATGCCTGACTTCGTGTTGGACTACATCACGGTCAACACGTTCTGGATCGATCCTGTTCACGTTCCACGCGCTGCTGGCGGTGGCGCTGCTCGGCGCGCTGACGCACCAGGCGGCGTCGGTGCTGATGCCGGTGCGGCAAGGCGCGGGCGCGGGCGGCTTCGTCACGCGCTTTCGCGCCGTGCACGGCGCGGGCTACGCGGTCGCGGTCTGCGTGCTGTGGATCGTGACGTTCTTCTTCGGCGCCTGGATCTACACCAAGTACCGCATGTACGTGCGCATCCCGATCGAGCAGGCGGGATACTGGAAGACGCAGGGCGTCTTCGAGATGAAGGAGCACCTTGCCTCGATCGGGCTCGGGCTGCTGCCGATCTACTGGTACTTCTGGAAGAACGCCCGCGATCCCGAGTACGACGGCGCGCGCAAGGGCTCACGCGTGACGCTCGCGGCGTTCTGCTGGTTCATCTTCCTCATCGGTCACATCGTCAACAACGTGCGGGGGTTCGGATCATGAGCACGACCACCGACCGGCCGGCCGCCGCGACCGGCTCCGTCGCCGGCGTCTCGGCGACGTTTCGCACCTTCGCGACCGTGTTCGCGATCGCGACGCCGATCATCTACACGATCTGCGAGATGCAGAACTGGCCGCTGTTCACCTATCATCCGGGAACCAACCGGGTCGATCTCGGCTGGGCGGCGGCCGTGCGCGACGAGGGCCCGGCGATGTACTGGTACGGCTGGACCGCGACCACGCTGATCGGCTCGGCGATCCTCGGCCTGCTCGCCACGATGTTGCCGCAGCACGCTGACCCGGAAAATCCCGCTGTCGCTGACCTGGATCGCGCCGCTCGCCGCGATTCCGGTGCTGATCTACGCGCTGCGGTTCTTCTGGCGCTGGTAGCCGGAACCGCGCGGGCGGCGCTGCGACGATCGGGCACTTGGGCGTTTCTGGCGCCACGGCGTCTGCTGGGCTAGAATTGTCCGACGTGACTCGGAGGCAGACATGGCAGTCCTGATCCGAACGATTGCCGGCGCGGCTGCGCTCGCGCTTGCGATTGCTGCGCCCGCGTTCGCCGGCGGCGACGATTACGACGCGACGAACGACACCGAGAGCGCAAGGGCCCGGCCTATTTCGGCTTCGTGCGCGACCACCGCGGCTCGCCGGTGTCCGACGCCGAGGTCATCCTGCGTCCCAAGATGGGCGAGCCGGTGATGCTCAAGTCGCAACGTGCTCGGGCTCTACCGCAGCCACGTCACCAAGGAGGTCGCGCCCGACGACGTCGAGGTGTTCTGCGGCAAGAACGGCTACCGGCAGACCGGCGTGATGCGCCGGCCGGGCCAGGAGCACGACCTGCACATCGAGACCAACTGCACGCTGCAGCGGCTGTAGTCGCGGATGCGCGGCTCGTGTCCCGGGCGCAGCGCAGCGCGCAGCGGCACATCCGACCTCCCCTGGAGGGGAGGGTCGCGAGCGGAGCGAGCGGGGTGGGGTGAAATCCGCGACCCTCACCACGCCTGCGGTCCCCCGATCCGCTGCGCTCGACGGACGCAGGCGACCTCCCCCTCCAGGGGAGGGTGGACGGAGCAAGCGGCCCAGGCGGGGCGAATTTCAACACGGCGGGCATTTGCCGCGTGCCTGTTCAATATGCGTCTGGTACAGCGTGCGCTAGGGCACACGCGCAATCGCCGACACGATCTCGTCAACGGCAAGGTCGTGCGCTACGACGCCGAGCCCGCGCAGGCGCTGGCGGTGCGCGACGGCCGGATCGCGGCGATCGGGCGCTCGTCGGAGATCGGCGCGCTCGCGGGACCCGCCACGCGCGTCATCGATCTCGGTGGCCGCACCGTCATTCCGGGCCTGATCGATTCCCACATCCACGCCATCCGCGCCGGCCTGACCTGGCAGACCGAGGTGCACTGGATCGGCGTCCGCACGCTCGCCGAGGCGCTCGACCGCGTTCGCGCGAGGCCGCGAAAGCCGCGCCGAAGGGCTCGTGGCTGGTGGTGGCCGGCGGCTGGACGCGAGCGGCAGTTCGCCGAGGATCGCCGCCCGACCCAGGCCGAGGTCGCAGCGGCCGCGCCCGACCATCACGTCTACGTGCAGGTGCTCTACAGCGCGCGTGCTGCTCAGCCCCGGCGGCTACGAGGCGCTCGGCATCGCGGGCGACGCCGAGCTTGCCGGCGCGGCTCACGATCGAGCGCGACGCCGGAGGGCCGCCCGACCGGCTGGCTCACCGGCGACAACCGCACCATCAGCAATCTGTTCAACCGGCTGCCGCGGCCGACCTTCGCGCAGAAGGTCGCGGGCACCCGCGCGTTCTTCCGCGCGCTCAACGCGCTCGGCCTCACCGGCGTGATCGATCCCGGCGGCTACAATCTCTCGATCCCGGATTACCAGCCGCTGTTCCAGGTCTGGCGCGAGCGCGCGCTGACGCTGCGCGTGCGCTACAGCCTGTGCGCGCCGCGCCGCGGCCACGAGCTCGAGGACTTGCAGGAGCTGACGCAGGTCCTGCCGATGGGCTTCGGCGACGACTGGCTGCGCTTCAACGGCATCGGCGAGAACGTCACCTGGGGCATGTACAACAACGACAGCCCGACCGAGGCGCAGAAGGAGCAGCTCTATCAGGTGCTGCGCTGGGCGGTGTCGCGCGGGCTCACCGCGACCTTCCACTGGCACAACGACCGCTCGGTGCATCACCTGCTCGAGGTGCTGGAGCGCGTCAACGCCGAGACGCCGATCGCGCGCGCTGCGCTGGTCGATCGCGCATCTCAACGACGCCTCGCTCGACAGCCTCGCAGCGCATGAAGGCGATGGGCGTCGGCTGGCTGATGCAGAACGCGTTCTACTTCCGCGGCGAGGCGTTCCTCGGCCAGCGCGGCGCCGGAGGCGGCGCGGCTCGCGCCGCCGATCGTCAGCGCGCTGCGGATGGGGCTGCACGGTCGGCGGCGGCACCGACGCGCACCGCGTGATGTCGTACAATCCGTTCGTGTCGCTGCAATGGATGCTGGACGGCAAGACCGTCGGCGGCATCGCGATGCGCGCGCCGGAGGAGCTGCCGACGCGCGATGCAGGCGCTGCGGCTCTACACCGAGGGCAGCGCCTGGTTCGCGTTCGACGACGACAAGCGCGGCACGCTCGCGGTCGGCAAGCTCGCCGACCTCGCGGTGCTGAGCAAGGACTATCTGACCGTGCCGGTCGAGGAGATCGGCACGATCCGCTCGCTGCTCACCATGGTCGGCGGCCGCATCGTCTATGCCGCCGGGCCGTACGCGGCGCTGGAGGAGGGCGAGTCCGCGCGCTGACAGCCACCGCCCGCTACTGGCTCGCCGCAGTAGTTCATCGCGGCCGAGGTCGCCGCGCCGCCGATCACGCACGGCAGGCCCGCGACCGTCAGCGACAGCGGTCGCCAGCCGCGATGCAGCCGATCGCGATCGCGCCCTGGCCGACCTAGCCCCAGAGCTTCATGTCGCGCTGGTAGCCCGGTCCCTTGCGCTTGAGCTCGTCGATCGCGGCAAGCTGCTGCTTGCGGATCTGCGCGGTCTGCATGGTCTCGGCCGCGCGGATCACCTCGGTCGAGGATCGGGCGACCTCGGCCGGCTGGTAGGGCGCCATTTCCTTGAGCAGCGCCAGCAGGTCGGGGTAGCGCGCGGCGTTGTTGGCGAGCGTGTACTTGGCGCGCGCTGCCGACGTTCAGCCGCTCGACGCTGTCGTGGTCCTTCGACCACGGCAGCATGGTGATGATGCGCCAGATCGGCCGGTAGTCGCCGGTGGCGAAATAGATGCCCCACAGCGTGTCGAGCAGCTCGGGGTTGTTGCCGAACGAGAGCTTCGCGTGCCACCGGCTTGCGCCGGAAGCTGCAGTCGCATCTTCTCGAAGAACGCTCGGGCTCTTGTCGAGTTCGATCGCGTCGAGCGGCGGCAGCTTGCCGGAGAGATAGTCCTCGATCATGGCGTCGCCGCGCCGGCATGCGGTCCGCGAGTCTGCGCCAGCAAGCTCTTCCAGGCCGGCAGTCCGGAATAGGCGATGGCGCGCACCACGAACCATTGGTCGGCGGCCGGCAGCGGCAGCATCTGCTCGACCAGCGCCTCGGCGCGCGCCGGATTGGCGCCGAGCACGCCGGCGACGAAGCCGACGAAGAAGCCCGCGCGTTTCGGGATCGCGCAGTGCGCCGGCCTTGCTCAGCGCCTGCACCGCCGCCGGCAGCGTGCTCGGGCTCGGGCTTGAGGCGATAGCTGTCGATCCATTCGATCACCGTCGGCGCGCGAGTTGAACTCGACCTTGGGCGGCTTGGCCGCGGACGGCTTGGCCGCAAACGGCTGCACCCGGCGCGAGTGCGATGAAAGCGGCGGCGAGCGCGGCGCATGCACGTCGCATGATCCCCTCCCGATGTCGTCCGCCCAGCCGGGAGGAAGAGGACCAGCAGGCTTCGACGATTTCGTGGAGCGGGAGTGCGGCGGCTTCGTGCCAAAGTGGTGGCGGAACCCGAACAAACGCGAGTTCCGGAGGCGTAAAAGCGCGGCGACCCTGGCGGCGGCCTGCCGCCTGTCAGCGCCTGCTGTCGCGGAAGCCGAATACGTCCTCCAGCATCATGGCGACCAGCGCGCCGAGGATCGCAAACACGGCCAGGCCCGCGGCGTCCTCCCATTCCGACAGCACGAATGCGAACTCCGGTCGCGCGAAGAAGTAGTCTGCGGCGATGGTCGAAAGCACGACCGCGAGCAGTCCCGATCCGAAGCCGAACATCACCGCGCTGGCGATCACCGGCAGGAGCAGCGGCAGGTAGCCGAACAGCCGGGGGTTGATGCCGAAAGCTGCGAGAATTGCGAGATTGAGTGCGATCAGCGCGACCACCACAAGCGGCCGAACCGGCGGGGCCAGCGTGCGGCTGCGTCGGCGCAGCGCCTCCACCTGTGGGTATTCGCGCAGCGTCAACGCAATGCTCGGGCCGACCGCGCAGACAAGCAGCGGCAGCAGCATCCAGGCCGGATGGCCGATAAGCTGCAGCAGCGCGGCGAGCAACAGCCCAAGTGTGCAGCCGAGCAGGGCTGCGCCCACGCGATAGTATCTGGAACCGGCCAAGCTTCCCCCAGAAAGAGGCCATCGTTGGCCGCACGCGGAATCACTGTCGGCGGCCGGCAGGTGCCGCGTCGCCCGTCGGGCGATTCGGCAGACGTCGCTCCCTTATCAATAAGGGCAGGGAGCGCTTGAAATAGCAATGTGACAAACCTGCTCGCTTAGGTTGGGCGCTCGCTGGCATTTGCCGATAAAGGAATACAGTCCAAGATAGAAATTGGAATTTTCTCAATGATAGCGCTTGCTTTCAGGTATAAATAGGATTATATTCTGAACATCCTGTCCCATCCGAGGGGCGTCTGCAGCGTTCGATGCGGGGCGGGATGCGGTGGCCGGGCAAGGGTGCAAAACGCACACCCAACGTTCGGCGGCCCAAGCCGTGCGGTCCTATGCGAAGACTTCGTAGGGGACCCTTAGATGCGATCCCGTACCGCCGTTCTAACGGTCAGGGGTCGTAGAGGCCCGAGCGGTGGTCAACAACAGGCACGCCACCGGGGGCCGCGCGGAGCAAGCCTACAAACACCGCGCGCGGGACGTTGGAGCGAAGACGAACCTGCGGTTTGACTATCCGGACTGCCTCGATATCGCGAGATGTCGAGGTCCGCGGGTTCCTCGGAACCCCGGCGTCCCGCGCGCCCTCGGACCCTTCTCGAAGGCGCAGACTGCCCCAAGCCTCGGGCGCAAGCGCGCCGCGAGAACGGATCGCTACGTCTGTTACACAAACCGCAAACCGCGACGATCGACGCCGGTTGCGCCCGCTGCGAGCCGACGCTAAGGAGAGCCATGGCTGAAGACATTCCCTACGACAAGACCTTCGATCTGGCGCCCGGCCGCGTCGACGAACCGATGCCCGGCGTGCGACGCGTCCTTTGCAACAATCCGAGCCCGTTCACCTTCAAGGGCACGGTGAGCTACATCGTCGGCCGCGGCCGCGTCGCGATCGTCGATCCCGGTCCGCCGACGAGGCCGCACATTCAAGGCGCTGCTTGATGCCGTGCGCGGCGAGACCGTCACGCACATTTTTGTCACCCACACCCATCGCGATCATTCGCCGGCGTGCCGGCGATCAAGGCGGCGACCGGCGCGCTGGTGCTGGCGGAAGGGCCGCACCGCGCCGTCGCGCGCGCTGCATGTCGGCGAGGGGCCGCGGCTCGATGCCTCCAACGACACCGACTTCCGGCCCGATCGCGCGCTCGCCGACGGCGAGATCGTGCAGGGCGACGGCTGGACGCTCGAGGCGGTGGCAACGCCTGGTCATACCGCCAACCACATGGCCTACGCCTTCCGCGAGGCCAACGTGCTGTTCTCGGGCGATCACGTGATGGCCTGGTCGACCCCGGTGGTGGCGCCCGCCCGACGGCTCGATGGGCGACTACATGGCCTCGCTGCAGAAGCTCTCAAAGCGCGAGCGAGCCGGTCTATTTCCCAGGTCACGGGCCTGCGGTGTCGAACGCGCCGCGCTTCGTCGCGGCCTATATCCTGCACCGCAAGGCGCGCGAGGCCTCGATCGTCAACCGGCTGCAGAAGGGCGACGCGCGATATTCCGACGCTGGTGAGTTCGATCTACATCGGGCTCGATCCGCGCCTGACCAAGGCCGCCGGAATGTCGGTGCTGGCACATCTGGAGGATCTGGTGGCGCGCGGCGCGGTCGCGACCGACGGCCCGGCCTCGATCGCTGGCCACTACCGCCTGGCGGTCGGCTGACCGGCGCTTGGCGGGCGCCGGCCGCGGCTTCTGGGGGCGCTCCTGCCGGTCCTCGTCGCGCGCTGATCAGGTCGTCGATGTCTTCGAGCAGGCTGCGGATGCGCGCGGCGTTGGTGCCGAAATCGTGGCGACCGTAGCGCGACGCCGAGCGCGCGTCGATGCGGGTGCCGTCCGGGGTCGCGCGAATGCGCACGCGCCACGTCGTCGCGGAAGCCCATGATCGGCGGTGCGCGCCACCGCCTCGATCTGGCCGTCGCGCCGGCCGCGGCCTGCGGCGGGCGGTCGACCACGACGCGCCACTTGCGCTTGGTGATGATCGCCATGGTCGCGTCGTAGGCGACCTGCGGGGCGACCGTAAGGTCGCAGCGGCTCGATGTCGGGATAGGCCCGCGCTGCAGGTCGGCGGCGTAGAGGCCGGCATATTCGACCGTGCCGCGCGGCCGCAGTCGCGCCACCACGTCAAAGCGCGGCGGATCGATCGGGTCTGTGGTGATGTCGTTGATCATCGGCAGCTGATAGGCGCGCACGCCGAGATAGGCCGGGTAGGCGAGCAGCGGCACCACCGATCGCGATCGCCGCGAAGGCGTGGCCGGCGCCGTCGAGCCCGTCCTTCCAGATCACCACAAAGGCGCCGAGCGCCAGCACGATCGCGAACACGGCGCACAGCAGCGCGCCGGCGAAGGTGGCGAGCGCCGGCATCACTTCGAGCAGGCCCGAGCGCACGATCAGGACCGCGAGCACGGTCGCGGCCAACGAAAAGAACGCGAAGCGGCGCGCCCAGATGGCGAGCCGCGAAACAGGATCGTCGGCGATGCGGCGTCGGGCCATGGTCTATCCGCAAATGCGCTTGAGCGCGGTCCATTCGGCCGCCGACAGCAGCGGTTCGCGTCGGCTGGGGCTCGGCCGCGGCCATGGCATTGATGGCGGCGACCCGGTCCTTGGTCTGCGGATGGTCGAGCAGGATCGTGATGCCCGGCTCGATCGCGCCATCGATGCGATCGAGGATGCGGCCCAGCGCGCGTGCGTCGGCGCTGGCTCTTGGTCATCAACTCCACTCCGTAGCGGTCGGCCGCCGCCTCGACCTCGCGCGAATAGGCCGACTGCACGACCGTCCGCGCCGCGATCACCACCACGCCGCCGCCGGTGAAGTCGCCGAGCAGCATGCCGAACAGAAACGACATGCCCGCGGACTGCAGCATCGAGCGCGTGCCGTCGCGATGGGCGACGTGCCCGATCTCGTGCGCAACGACGCCGGCCAATTCGTCGGGGCTGTTCGCCTTGTTGATCAGCCCGACGAAACACGTAGATGTGTCCGCCCGGCAGCGCAATGGCGTTGGCCTCGCTGCGGCGCACGACCGCGGTCTTGAGCGGGATCGGCAGAGCCGGCCGCACGTTGCAGGCGGTCCATGACCTTGTCGAGCGCGGCGCGGCCGGCCTTTTCGGTTTCGGCCGGGCCACATTCGAACGGCTTGCGCCGACTCTGCCGGTGTCGAGCATGCGCGCACCTGCCGTCGATGGCGTCGCCGAGCTTCTGCTCGACCGACATCGGGATCAGCGGGGCCAGGCGTTCGACCAGCGCCGGCAGGCCGAACAGCGCGACCAGCACCAGCGAGACGGTCGCGGCGATGGTCCAGACCACCACGCGCTTGCGGTTGCGCCGTTCGGTCGCGCCGCTGCGGTCGACCGTGGCAGTGCGGTCGTCGATCGCAGCCGCCAGCGCCGGATCGCGGATTTCGAGCCGCGCCAGCCCCGGGCTGTTGGCGCGCCCGAGCCGGAGCACGGACTCGGGCGCCGACATCGCGCTGCAGCTCGCCGTAGGGCCATTCCGCTAGCAGAGCGCCGTCGGCGCCGTGCACGCGCACGCCGTCGGCCACGGCCTCGACCGTCACCGCGTGTCGCGCGCTGGTCAAGCCGTCGTAAAAGAAGCCCGGGCCGGACGTCATCCTAGGGTGTGATTTATTCGGTCGATTCCCAAATCGGCCGAAGCAGTTCAAGCTCTCGGCATGAGAGCAGGAATTGTCGTCAAGGTCACGGCCGCGGATCGTCGTCAGCTTGAGGCGATCGTCGCGGACGGCAATGCACCGCAGAAGCATGTTTGGCGCGCCAACATCATTCTCGCCACGGCGGATGACTGCGGCACCGCGGAGATCATGCGGCGCTCTGGCAAATCGAAGCCGGTGGTGTGGCGCTGGCAGGCGCGCTTCATGGCGGAGGGCGTGGCAGGGCTGACGCGCGACAAGACGCGCAAGCCTGGCAAGCCGCCGCTGCCCGCTGCGACCGTGCAGCGGGTGGTCGATCTGGCGCTCGCACCGCCGCCGTGCGAGGCAACACACTGGACCGGCCGGATGCTGGCCAAGGCGGCAGGAATCAGCCTGCGGTCGGTGCAGCGCATCCTTGAGGCCTATCAACTGGCACCGCATCGCATCCGGACGTTCAAACTGTCGAACGACCCTGCGTTTGCCGAGAAGCTCAAGGATATCGTCGGTCTCTATGTCGATCCTCCGGACCATGCCGTTGTGCTCTCGGTCGACGAAAAGAGCCAAATCCAGGCGCTCGACCGCACCCAGCCGGGTCTGCCGATGAAGCCGGGCCGTTCCGGCACGATGACCCATGATTACAAGCGCCACGGCACCACTGCGCGAGGCGACGCGACGCACCATGCAGCGCCATCGGCACCAGGAGTTCATCCGCTTCCTCAACACCATCGAAGCCCAGGTTCCGGCACGAAAGGCGATCCATGCCATCGTCGACAACTACGCAACCCACAAACATCCCAAGGTTCAACGCTGGCTGGCGCGTCATCCCCGCTGGACCTTCCACTTCACGCCGACCTCGGCGTCTTGGCTCAACGCAGTGGAGAGCTTCTTCGCCAAACTCACCCGCCGACGCCTCAAGCGAGGCGTGTTCCGATCGCTCGCCGACTTGCAGACCGCCATCAACCGCTTCCTCGACGAGACCAACTCCGACCCCAAACCCTTCATTTGGACCGCAGACCCAAACCGCGTCCTCGCCGCTGTCAAACGCGGGAACCAAGCGTTAGAGTCGGTCCACTAGAATCCGCCCACGTTGAGTGCGTCGGCAAGCCCTTCGCCGACCGCCGAACTCGGTGCGCCGCCCGCCTTGACGTGGTCGAGCGTCGGCAAGACCCGGCGAGCTCGACCGATTCGACACCGCAGCGCCACAGCGCGAGCCGCACGGTGCCCTGATAGATGGCCGAGAAACCGAGCATGATTGCGACATAGTAGGCGACGCGCGGCCGCGGCCCCGAGCAGTTCGCCAAGCTCGGCCCTGCCAAGCTGCTCGACGAGGGCACTGAAGTGCCAGGAATGCGACGGCTCCGATGACAACCGCGGCCAGCGTGAACAGCAACGGCGTACCACAGGAAGCGCAGATAGGCGCCGTAGATTTGGCCGGTGCGCAGATGCGAGCGTGACGGTCAGCCCGTCGAGCCGCAGGCCCGACAGCCACCAGCGCAGCATCATCGCCTGGAAGACCGGAAACAGGACCGCCGCCATCACCACGCTGACCGCAGACGGCGGCGATCGCCGCACGACCGCGGCATAGACCGCCGGAAAGCCGCCTTCGAGCTGGTTGATGAAGCTCTGCGACGCTGCTGGCGCGGCCGCGGCCGCGGCCAGCACCTTGTCCCATTCCACCGTGCGCAAGCGCAAAGCCAGCGCGAAGGCGAGCGGCCCGATCACCAGGAGCCACATCGGCAGGCCGCGCAGGAACAGGCGGAAGCCGGAGCGTCGAAACGGCCGGTGAGGTTGCCGTAATGGGTGCGCCGCATCTTGAAGCGCTCCAGGCTTGCCTGCGCGAACGGATAGGCAAGCCCGAGCGTGAGAATGATCAGCGTCCACCAGAACAGCGCGCACGACCGCGTAGCGAGCGGCCGAGCCGTCCTGATGGCAGCGCACGCCGCGATAGATGGTGCGGGTGAGCCGATAGCGGCGGGCGCGATAGACCGCGAAATGGCCGAGAAAGGCGAGCAGCGGGAACGCCAGCAGGCCGACGAGTTCGCCGATCGCGCCCAGGCTCAGCGCCACGATGAACAGCATCACGTAGAGCGGGACCAGCAGCGCAATCGCGATCAGGAAGCCGATCAGCAGCTCGAGGGCGGTGCCGGTGTATTCCAGGCTGTCGCCCGCGATCTCGGTGTTCGACCACAGGAAGCGCCGGATGTCGGTCGCAAACCAGAAGCGGTAGATGCCGAGCGTCAGCGCGAGCAGCACCGCGCCGCGCATCAGCAATCGCCAGAAGGCGCGGCGGTCGCCGACGAAGCGGACCGCGCCGGCGCTGCGGAACAGATCGCGCCGGCGCCGCGGTGGCGGTCGCTTCAGGCAGGCGTCATCGAAGTCCTGCGGGCAGGGGACGGCTGGCGCGCCACCTTAGCGCATTCGCTTGGTCGCGCCGGCGAGGGCGCGCGCGTTCACGGCGCGTGGCAACGCGCGGTCGGCAGCCGGTAGTCCTTGAAGCGCTCGCGCAGCACGGTCTTCTGGATCTTGCCGGTCGCGGTGTGCGGGATTTCCTCGACGAAGGCCACGTCGTCGGGCATCCACCATTTGGCGATCTTGCCCTGCATGAAGTCCAGGATTTCGTCCTTGCTGGCGCTGCTGGTCCTTCTTGAGCACGATCACCAGCAGCGGCCGCTCGTCCCATTTCGGATGCCGCACGCCGATCACCGCGGCCTCCGCGACCTTGGGATGGCCGACCGCGAGGTTCTCCAGGTCGATCGAGGAAATCCATTCGCCGCCGGACTTGATCACGTCCTTGGAGCGGTCGGTGATCTGCATGTAGCCGTAGCTGGTCGATGGTGGCGACGTCGCCGGTGTCGAAGAAGCCGTCGGCGATCGAGGATGTCGCTGTCGTCCTTGAAATAGCGCGCGCGCCACCGCGGGCCCGCGCACCTTCAGGCGGCCGAAGGTCTTGCCGTCCCACGGCAGCGGCCGTGCCGGCGTCGTCGGTGATTTTCATCTCGACGCCGAACGGCGGATGGCCCTGCTTCATCTGGACGTCGAGCCGCGCCTCGCCGCGCAAGCTCGGCGTATTCCGGCTTCATGGTGCAGAGCGTGCCGAGCGGGCTCATCTCGGTCATGCCCCAGGCGTGGATGACCTCGACGCCGTACTTGTCCTGGAAGGTCTGGGTCATGGCGCGCGGGCAGGCCGAGCCGCCGATCACGACGCGCTTGAGATGGGGCAGCTTGGCGCCGGTGGCTTCTCGAGGTGCTGCAGCAGCATCAGCCAGACGGTCGGCACCGCGGCGGTGAAGGTCACCTTGTAGCGTGTCGAGCAGTTCGTAGATCGAGGCGCCGTCGAGCTTGGCGCCCGGCATCACCAGGGTCGCGCCGATCATCGGCGTCGAGAACGCGAGCGACCAGCCGTTGGCGTGGAACATCGGCACCACCGGCAGCACCACGTCGCGCGACGACGATGCCCATGGCGTCCGGCAGCGCCGCCATGAAGGCGTGCAGCACGTTGGAGCGGTGCGAGTAGAGCACGCCCTTGGGATTGCCGGTGGTGCCGGAGGTGTAGCACATGCCGGCGGCGGTGTTCTCGTCGAAGCTCTTCCAGGCGAAATCGCCGTCGGCCTCGGCGATCCATTCCTCGTAGGCGCACGGCGTTCTTGCAGCGTGGTCGCCGGCATGTGCGCCGCGTCGGTCAGGATGACGTAGCGCTCGACGGTCGTCAGCTTGTCGGCGATCTTCTCCAGCAGCGGCACGAACGTCAGATCGGTGATCATCACGCGGTCTTCGGCGTGATTGATGATCCAGGCGATCTGCTCGGGGAACAGCCGCGGGTTGACGGTGTGGTAGATCGCGCCGATGCCGATGATGCCGTACCAGGCCTCCAGGTGCCGCCAGGTGTTCCAGGCGAGCGTCGCGACGCGGTCGCCGAGCCTGATGCCGTCGCGGTCGAGCCGCTGCGCCACCTTGAGCGCGCGCTTGCGGATTTCGGCATAGTTCGTGGTGTGGATCGGGCCTTCGACCGAGCGCGTCACGACCGCGCGGTCGCCGTGCTAGAGCGCGGCGTGGTCGATGATGCGATGGCACAGCAGCGGCCAATCCTGCATCAGGCCAAGCATGGCATGCTCCTCCCGAGGCTGCGTTTTGGACCGGCTTGCGCCGGCCGGCTGCCAAGGTTACCGACCGGAGCCGCGGCGCAACGGCTTGCAATGCTGGGTATACCGGCGGATCGCGCAGAGCCGGGTCGTGTCGTCAGCGAATGCGGCGGCAAGCCGGCAGGTGCGGCCGGATGGCCTCGACCATGCGGTCGGCCGAGGTGCCGGGCGGCAGAAGCCGAGATACTTGCCGTCGCGGCCGACCAGGAAGATGAACCCGGTGTGGTCGATGCGGGGCCGTCCGCTTCGCCGGCTCGGTCTGGCGTAATAGACCTTGTAGTCGCGCGCGACCCTGCGGATCTGCTGCGCAGTCGCCGGTGAGGCCGATCAGCCGCGGATGGAACAGCGCGACGTAGCCCTTGAGCTGCCCGGGCGTGTCCTTCTCCGGATCGACCGTGATGAACAGCGGCTGCACCGCCTCGCCTGCCGGGCCGAGCCGGTCGAGCGCGGCGGCGATCGACTGCAGGTCGATCGGGCAGACGTCGGAGCAGAAGGTGAAGCCGAAGTAGATCAGCAGCAGCTTGCCGCGGAAGTCGGCGTCGGTGCGCGGCTGGCCGTTGTGGTCGACGAGCGCGAACGGGCCGCCGATCGGCTCCTGTTCCACATCACCACGTCCATCAACTCGGCGGCGAGCGCTGCGGCGGCTCGCGCTCGCAGCAAGAGCCAGCCGGCGGCGGCGACGACGCCGCCGGCGAAGCTCAGCGAGCGCCACTTGCTCACCGCTCGTCCCGTCGGCGCACGCGCCGAACGTCAGGCGGCGCCGGTCGTCGGCCACCAGCAGCTTGTCCGGCATCTGCTCGCGGACCGCGCGGACGAAGTTGTCGCCGCTGCAATGCATCGGGACGATCACGTCCGGATCGAGCTCCTTGATCTCGCCGATCACCTGCTTGAGGTAGTCGGCCGGCGCCGGCCCGAGATGGAAGCCGCCGACCAGCGCGTGCACCTTCTGCACGCCGGACACCTCCTGCGCCTGCCGCGCCGAATTGACGATGCCGACATGGCCGCAGGAGCTGATCACCACGAGGCCGCGATCCTTGACGTTGAAGCAGGTCGCGTGCTCGTGGATGTGCTCGTCGGGCACGATCTTGCCCAGCAGCTCGGCCGGCGCGTAGTGGCTGGCGTTGCAGCCAAGCCCGTCCTTCATGGCGAACTCGACGCGGGTGTTGGGCAGCACCTTCTCGGCGCTGGCGCGCTTGATCTTGCCGGTGGTGAAGGCGTGGCCGACCACGATCGGGTTCTCCGCCAGCACGGTCTTGACCTTGCGCGAGGCAAGCTCGCGGCGGTCGAGCGCGCCGAATTCGGCAAGCTGGCCGGGCGCGCCCTGGAAGCGCTTGCAGAAATTGTCCTCGCCGCCGGCGTAGAGCGTGAGATCGGCCGGCAGCACGCTGCGGTACTTGTCGAGGAAGCCGAGCAGGCCGCCGAAGTGATCGAAGTGGCCGTGGCTGACGATCAGCGCCTCGATCTTGCTCGGATCGACGCCGACCAGCTCGATGTTGTTGAGCAGCGCTTCCGGCGTGTAGCCGAAGTCGAGCATGACGGTGCGCTGCTCGGCGGCGCGCTGCGATTCGAGCAGCAGCGACAGGCCCCATTGGTTGTGCAGCGCGCGGCGGTAGTCGGCGATCCGCGGCGCCGGCTCGATCTTGACGCCCTTCACCGTCGCCGGGCCGCAGGAACAGATTGTACGAGCCGTCGATCAGCACGCGCACCGAGAGCCGATCGACCACCGGCGCCTGGATCGGCGCGGCGCTTGCGATCTCGACGCAGCCGAAGCCGCCGGCCGCCGAAGCCGCCGCGAACGCCGCCGACGCCTTGAGAAATTCACGCCGCTTGAGACTCGGTCATGTGACCTCCCCTAGCGACATCGATTTCCTATGGCGCAGCAGTGATGGTCCCGCGCTCGGGGCTTGTCCATTTCAAAGACGGGGCGGGCGGAGGAAGATATTCAGCCGAAACGCGCGAGCCGGAAGCGGGAAATGTCGTGCCGTGTCGCGCCGCTCGATCGCGAGGTCGGCGAGGATTTCGCCGATCACCGGCGCGAACTTGAAGCCGTGGCCGGAGCAGGGCGAGGCGACGATGATGTTCGGCGCCTGCGGCAGCCGGTCGATGATGAAGTCGCCGTCGGGCGTCACGGTGTAGAGGCAGGTCTTGGCGGCGACGCAGCGCGCCGTTCGCGGCCGGGATGTGGTCGGCGAGCGCCGGCGCGGATCAGCGCCTCGTCGGCGGCGGAGACGGTGCGGTCGAAGCGGTCGGGATCGACGGTCTCGTCGCGGTGGTGGTGCTTGGCGATCTTGACGCGCGGCGCTGCCGAACGGCGGAAAGCCGTAGTGCATGCCGTGCCGGCTTTCGAGCAGGAACACCGGGAAGCGGCCGGCGCGAACGCCGCCGGCTCGCGCGGCGCAAACCACGCCATCGACCTGGCGCGTGACGCGCAGCGGCGCCGGCAGATCGGGCAGCAGCGCGCTTGACCCAGGGGCCGGCGGCGACGATCGCCTGGCCGGCCTCGATCGTCGCCGCGGTCTGGTCTCGATGCGGCACGCCGCGTCCGTGCGGCGTGACGCGCTGCACGGTCGACGCCGGTGCGCACCTCGGCGCCCGCGGCCTGCGCCAGCGCGAGCATGCGCCTCGATCGCGGGCTCGACCGCGACGAAGCCGCCGTCCGGCTGCACCACGCCGACGAAGTGCGGCGGGATGCTGAAATGCCGGGAACCGCCGCATCATTTCGGCGGCGTCGAGCACCTCGTGCGGCAGGCCGTGCATGCGCGAGGCCGCAAGCGTGCCGGCGACCAGCTGCGCCGTCGGGCGGGCCGATCTCGGCGATGCCGGTGATGTGGACCAGCGTGCGCCCGGCGGCGGCCTCAATCTCGCGCCACAGCGCATAGGTCCGGCGCAGCAGCGGCACGTAGGACGGATGCTCGAAATAGCCGAGCCGGATGATGCGGGTCTCGCCGTGCGAGGAGCCGCGGTCGTGCGCCGGGGCAAAGCGCTCGATGCCGACGACGCGCAGGCCGCGGCGCGCCAGCTGCTAGAGCGCGGCGCTGCCGATGGCGCCGAGCCCGATCACCACCACGTCGTATTTCGCCATCGCGCCCGCGCCCGATTGAGCGCCACGCCCGGCCTTGTTTAGGTTGGCGGGCGGCCGCGTTCAATGACGGCAGCGGGACGTTGTCAATGCCGGCGTCGACGTATCGTTGGCCGCATGGTCGGTGCGCTTGCGCTGTGCTGCTGGCCGCGGCCGCCGCGCTCGCGCAGGACGGCGCCGAGTTCGCCGCGCTTGCGCGCAGCGCCGGCACGCCGCAGGTGCCGGGGCTGCGCATCGTCTACCTCGCGCCGCTCGGCAATCCGGCGCGACGCGCCCTGGACGCAACATCATCGTGCACCAGACCGAAGGCCCGCCGGGCTCGGCGCGCGCGCATGGCGGAGCGGCAGGCGAAGAATCCGGCGCGGCGCGGCGTGACGCTGTGGGTCGAGACCGACGGCACGGTCTATTGGGCGACGCCCGAGACCGCGATCACGACCCACGGCGACGGCGCCAACCGCAACGACAACAAGTACATCGACAATTCGAAGACCTATCGCCAGGTGACCAGGCAGAATTCGATCGGCGTGGAATTCGTCGGCAATTATCCCGACGTGCGCAAGCCGCCGACCGCGCGAGCAGGCCGCGGCCTGGCTGGTGCTGGTGCGCTTCCTGCAGGAGCGCTACGGCATTCCGGTCGAGCGCGTCTATGCGCACAACTGGATCGACTACAAGGATCACCGCTATTGCGAGGGCTGCGATCTGGCGCAGCAGCGCGCGCGCTCAGGGCTATGTGCCGGGAGCGCGACGCGGCGCGGTCAATGTCCGGCGGACGGCTCGGCCGCGCCGGCGGCGGGGCGCTGAGATGGCGGCCGGTCTCAGCCGCATTGCAACGCTGCGGTGCTCTTGTCCGCGGCGGCATGTTGCGGCCGGCTGCCCGCGGCCGCGCAGAACGTGCCGTTGCCGCAGCATGCGGCCGGCCGACGCGTGAGATCGCTCCGCGACGCCACCTGCAACGGTCGAGATGCCAGCCGGGCCGTCGGCCTGCGTCAAGCGACTTGCGCGAGATCGCGACATTCACCCCGCTGCCGCCGATCGCGCGGGACCGAACGACTGCGGCGCGAGTCGACGTGCGTGCGGCTTCGAGGCGGTCAACGATGCCGGACCGCTCGCGGGTGCCGTTGGATCCGCCGGCGACGCTGCGCTGCCCGATGGCGGAGGCTGTGGCCGGCATGGGTGCGCGACGATCTGGCCTCGGCCGCGCACGACGCTCGGCGTCGCCGCTCAAGGCGATCGCCAACTTCGATTCCTACGATTGCCGCGGCCGCAACCGGCGATCGGGCGGCAAACTCTCCGAGCACGGCCGCGCCAATGCGCTCGACATCCGGGCCTCAAGCTCGCCAACGGCAGCGGTCATCGACCTGACCGATCCGCGACGGTGTCGCAGGGAGTTCCGCGAGCAGCGTGCGGGCGGCGCCTGCCGCGCGGTTCACCACCGTGCTCGGGCCCGGGCTCGGACGGCTATCACGAGGACCACGTCCATCGTCGATCTCGCCGAGCGCAGCCGCGGCTATCGGCTGTGCCAATGGGACGTGCGCGATCCGCAACCGGTTGCGGTGGTCGGAGGCGGCTGTCGACCGCGCAGGCGGCCTGCGTCGCATGCTGGTGCCGCTGCCGCAGCCGAAGCCGCCGCCGGCGACTGGTATTGCCGGGCGCGAAGCCGCGGCGCGCCCGAAAGCAAAACGGCGCCGACTGCGTTTCGCGCCGGTCGCCGCTTGGCAAACCGGTAAGCCGTTGATCAGCTCGGAGAAGCCGCCCAGCGCCATGCGCGGATTGAACGGCGAGTCGCCCTGCGTCGGCGCCAGCACCACGACCGGCGTGCCGATCTTGACGCGGTTGTAGAGGTCGATGACGTCCTCGTTGGTCATGCGGATGCAGCCCGAGGAGATCGCCGAGCCGATGTATTCCGGCTGGTTGGTGCCGTGGATGCGATAGAGCGTGTCGCGGTTGCCGGTGAAGAGATAGAGGCCGCGCGCGCCGAGCGGATTGTGCGGGCCGGGGCCGACGAAATCCGGGATGTTGCCGAGCCGCTTCTTGATGTCGGCGGTCGGCGTCCAGGACGGCCATTCTTCCTTGCGGCCGACCTTGGCGACGCCGGAGAACACCAGCGCCTCTTCGCCGACGGTCACGCCGTAGCGGATCGCCTTGCCGTTGGGCAGCACGTAGTAGAGATAGCGCGCATCCGGATCGACCACGATCGTGCCGGGCCCTTCCTTGCGGTGAAAGTCGACGATGTGGCGCAGATACGGCTCGGGGATCTGCGCCTTGGCGTAGGGCACGTTGGCCAGCAGCTTGCGGTCGCGCGGCAGTGAAGTTCGCCTCCGAGGCCGGCTCGATGGTCTGCTGCATGCAGCCCGAAACCAGCACGCCCAAGCCAAGCAGGAGGATCGTGAGGCCCATTCGGCTGGCCCGCTGCTCGCGAATTCCCATGCCGCTCCACCGGGTCCGTCTGATTCATACGGTGAATTCCACCAATAAACGATCTCGGGCCGACCATACCAGGATAGACGTGCCGCTCAACCCATCCTGCTGTGAAACTGTTGCAGGAATGTCGCAAACCTGGCGGTCGCCCCCTGCATTTCGCCCAGCGAAGACCTTGCGGCCAAGCCGTTAACAATGAGTTTACCACGCTGACAGATAATGCGCCCGACCGATGCTCGTTCCGACGATAAGCGCCAAATATGGCCAAAATCGCGAACGTGTGCACGAAACAGTGCCCCGATAGGACACGATTTGCTGCCCATTTCCGCCGCGATCGGCGCGCATCCCGGAGGCCCTCATGGACGACGACGAGTGGAGGCTTTGATGACGGCGACGACGGGCTCACGAGCCCCGGCAATCTCAGACGGTATCGAACGCGACGGCCGAGCGCGCGAGCAGACCAACCTCGAAGTCCGTTACGGCAAGATCGGAATTTCGGCGGTCGCGGCGGCACTGCTCTATTGCGGCGCGACCAAGAACCCGGCCGCGCAGTGGCGCCGCAGATCGACGAGCGCTTCACCGAGGTCGCGGTTTAGGCCTGGGTCCGCCAGGGCAGCGCCGCGCGCTGTCGCACGCTCGACATCAATCCGGTTCACAATTACGACGACCGCGTGAGCGCGGCCGCTGCCGCCCGGCAGTCGGCCGCGTTCGCGCTGCGGGACGGATCGCGCTTCAATTCCGCTCAATTCTTCTTGCGGGATCGCCGCGATCGGGCCATGAGTGACGACAGCGTCATCCGATCGCTGCCTCGGCGTCCCGCAGCCGAGCACAGCCGGCCGTCAGAGTGCTGCATGCTCGCCGCCTACGTCCCGAACGGCTCGTCGCTTGAACGGCAGATCGATCCCGCCCGACGGAGAGGTGCCCGAGCACGCGGTCTGGTTCGATCTCGTCAACCCGGCGCCGGGCGAGGACAAGCTGATCGAGCGCAGGCTCGGCATCGCGGTGCCGACGCGCGAGGAGATGCAGGAAATCGAGGTTTCGAGCCGGCTCTACACCGAGCATCACGCGCGCTTCATGACCGCGACGCTGATGTGCAACTCCGACACTGCCGTGCCGAAGACCACGGCCGTCACGTTCATCCTCGCCAAGCACTGCCTGGTGACGGTGCGCTACGACGAGCCGCGGCCGTTCATGATCGTCGGCAACAAGCTCACGCGGACCTGCCCCAACAACGTCACCGGCGAGACCGTGCTGATGGAGTTGCTCGACGCCGTGATCGACCGCGAAGCCGATCTGCTGGAGCGCATCGGCATCGACGTCGACCAGGTGTCGCACGACATTTTCGATCCGCACGGCCGCGGTCCCGAGCAGGGCCAGTCCTACATCGACACGCTCAAGATGATCGGCAGCAAGGGCGATCTCACCTCGAAGGTGCGCGAGAGCCTGGTCTCGCTCGGCCGGCTGCTGCTGTTCCTCGCCAACGAGGCCGAGGGCATGCGCTGGCTCAAGGACGTGCGGCTGCAACTGGTCTCGATGCAGCGCGACGTGCAGTCGCTGTCCGACCACGCCACCTACCTGACCAACAAGATCACCTTCCTGCTCGACGCGCTGCTCGGCGTCGTCACGCTGGAGCAGAACAACGTCATCAAGATTTTCTCGATCGCAGCGGTGGTGCTGCTGCCGCCGACGCTGGTCGCCACCGTCTACGGCATGAACTTCAAGAACATGCCGGAGCTGGATTGGCAGTACGGCTATCCGCTGGCGCTGTTGCTGATGGTCGTGGCGGCGGTCGTGCCGTATTTCATTTTCAAGTGGAAGAAGTGGCTGTAACGGGACTTACCGAAGGGCATTTTTCCCGCGTTTGATGTTTTGGATGGACGCCGCGCCTAACGGGAGCCGGCCCGGCGCGCGACCACCAGCGCGCCATTGTCGAGCCCGAGCAGGATCGCGGGGTGGCCTGCGGCGTCATTGATCACCGCAAAATCGGTCGCCGCACGCGCAGGCAAGGCGATGCGGACGATCTCGTGCGGCGCCGGCGTGAAGCCGATGATCCGAAGCGTCCGGCGGTCGAAAGACGGGATGGCAAGGTCCGCCCGGCCGTCGCCGTCGAAATCGGCGACCGCACTCAGCCGCAGCGCTCGCGAGCCGGTCGACGTGATTGGCGATGTCGGCCAGTTCATGTGATTTCTTAAGCGTCTCGCCTCGCCAGCTCCAAAGCTCGAGCCGGCCGAGCACATGCGGCATCCGTACCAGCGCGATGTCGATGGTGCCGTCGCCGTCGAAGTCGACGATGCCGGCCGGGTTCAGCCAGCGGTGCGGCGCACCTGCCGGTGGCGTCTCCGCGATAACGTCGAAGCGCCCGTCGCGCTCCCCCACCACGGCCAGCGCCGACCCGCGATCGAGATAGGATTTCACCACGACGATCTTGTCGCCGTCTCCGCCGCCCAGGTCGGCGATGCGCGGCTCGCGGTCCTCGAACACGGCGTCCGCCGGCAAGCCGGATGGTGTCGCGCCGGCGGTCGCTTCCGCTCGACGACGAGACTTGCCGCCTCGATGGTATCGCCCAGGACGCCGTGACCGTAGCGGTCGGTCGGCTCAGCGAGCCAGGCCCGCGCGACCTCGCGGCTGCCCTCCGCCATGCGGCCGTCTGGGAGTGCGCCGGCTGGCGGCGGCCGCGCGATGGGGCCCTGCGGTCGCGACCAGCCGGATGCGATTGCCGTCGGCGATGATCCGGAACCAGCCGTGGCCGATCCCAATCGCCGGCTCGCCGTCGGCCATCTCGATGGCCTTGACCGGGCCGACCGTCGGCACCGCTTGCAATTGCCACTGCGCGGCGGCGGCGGGCGCAAAGCTTATGGCGGCTGCGACGAGAACCAGAGCGCGGATCAAACGTGCTGTCCGCCGTTGATGTGGATTTCGGCGCCGTTGACGTAGGAACTCGTGTCCGTGCACAGCACGTAGATGATCTTCGCCACCTCGTCGGTGGTGCCGAGCCGGTGCAGCGGGATATGCGGGATGATGGTCTCGGTGCCCGGTGAAAGCATCGCCGTGTCGATTTCGCCCGGCGCGATCGCGTTGACGCGGATGCCGAGCGGGCCGAAGTCGGCCGCCATCTCGCGGGTCAGTGCCGCGAGCGCGGCCTTCGACGTGCCGTAGGCAGACCCGGCGAACGGATGCACGCGCGAGCCGGCGATCGAGGTGACGTTCACCACCGATCCCTTGGCCGCGGCGAGTTCCTGGACCAGGCCGCGCGCCAGCATGATCGGCGCAAAGAAGTTGACCTGGAACACCTGCTGCCAGACGTCGAGCGTGGTCTCGATCGAGGACAGTCGCGCGCCGACCGCGGCCTTGGGCGAGATCGCCGCATTGTTGACCAGTGCGTGAAGTTCGCCGCCGATCAGCCGCTGCTTGATTTCGGCGATGGCGTGCGTGGTGTTCTCGGGGTTGGCCAGGTCGACCTGGATATGGTCCTCAGGACCTGCCTCCCACGGGCAGTTTTCCGGGAACGGATGGCGCGAACAGGTGATGACGCGCCAGCCGGCCGCCGAGAAACGCTTCACCGTGGCGTGCCCGATGCCGCGGCTTGCCCCAGTCAGGAGCAGCGTGCGCCGCGGTTGGTTGGTTTGTTGTGTGGTCGGCATGGACAATGAACTCGGCGGACCTCTGCGACACTAACTCACGGATAGAGGCGCGTCTTGGTCCAAGGCTCGCCGGGAGCAGCGCGGCGGAATTCGACGCGGTCGTGCAGGCGAAACGGCCGGTCCTCCCAGAATTCGATGCTCAATGGAACAATCCGAAACCCGGACCAGTACGGCGGCCGCGGCACGCGGCCGACCGCGAACTTTGCGGTGTAGAGTGCGATCGCTTTTTCGAACGCCAGGCGGCTTTCGAGCGGCGCCGATTGCTTGCTGGCCCAGGCCCCGATCTGGGCGAGCCGGGGGCGCGTCGCGAAATAGGTGTCGGCCTCGTCGTCGGACACCCGTTCGACGCGGCCTCGCAGCCGGATTTGGCGATTGCTGGATTTCCAGTGGAAGAGCAGCGCTGCCTTGGGTGTTGAGTCCAATTGGCGCCCCTTCTGGCTGTCCAGGTTGGTGTAGAAAACCAGGCCCTGCTCGTCAAAGCCCTTCAGCAGCACCATTCGAACGTCGGGCATGCCGTCGGCGTCGACGGTTGCCAGCGCCATGGCATTCGGATTGGCGGGCTCGCGTTGAGTTGCGTCCTCAAGCCACGCGGCGAACAGGCGCAATGGTTCGTCGGCGGCGGTGAAATCACCGCTCGTTAACCGGCTCTGGTGTTCAATCGGGGCCGTATCGGACATGGCGTGGAGTACTCAGATGGCCGGCCCGGATGGCACATCGCGCGTCCCGGCTGCCCCCTTATAGTGGAATGGTCTTGGCACGCCTACTTCAGCCCAGCGGCTCCGGTGTTGATGGCGCTCGCGCTCGCGAGCGGCGGCTGCAGCGTGTCGGGCCATCTTGGCTCGATGTTCGGCTCCGATCGCGACAACCCGAAGGCCTACGCGGACGCCGACACCACCGGCTCGATCACCGCCGTCAAATCGACGGACGAGTCGATCGCAGCGTTGCCGCCCGAAGGTGACCTCGCCTACGCCAAGCTTGCCATCGCCGAAGTGTTGGCGCGCGGCGGCAAGGGGCTCAGCGCTCCATGGGAGAACCCGAGCACGGGCGCCCGCGGAACCGTGACGCCGGTCGCTTCGGCCTACAACCAGGACGGCACGATGTGCCACGACTTTCTCGCGAGCTACGTGAACGGCAGCTCCGAGGCCTGGATGCAGGGCGAGGCCTGCCGGATCAACAGGGGCCGTTGGGAGGTCAAGAACCTGCGGCCCTGGAAGCGATCTTAAGACGGCCGTACGGCCGACGGCGGCGGGCGCGTTGCAGCCGGCTTCCAATATCACCACATATCGGGCAAACGACGGGTGGCAGGCCGCGCGGACCGTGCGGTCGAGGACAATTCTATCGGAGTTGGAACGGATGCGCGACCCCTACGACGTCCTGGGGGTGCCGAAGAATGCGAGCCCCGACGCGATCAAGAGCGCCTACCGGCGGCTCGCCAAGAAGCTGCATCCCGACGCCAACAAGCAGGACAAGAAGGCGGCGACCAAGTTCGCCGAGCTCAACGCGGCCTATGAAATCCTCGGCGACGAGGACAAGCGCAAGGCGTTCGACCGCGGCGAGATCGATGCCGAGGGCAAGCCGCGCTTCCAGGGCTTCGAGGGTTTTGGAGCGGGCCACGGCGCCGGGCGCGCGGACCGGGCCGGACCAGGATGCCACTTCGAGACCTTCACCTGGGGGCCGGACGGCCCTCAGCGTTCTAGCGCGGCGCTGCTGGCTCGCGCGGCTTCGGCGGCATCGACGACCTGCTCAAGGATGTGTTCGGCGCGGTGGCCGCCGGGCTCAATTTGAGCCGGAGGACTTCGGCGCGGGGCGCAGGCCGCGATGTCACCGGCGAGGTCACGATCACGCTCGCGGAAGCCGCCAAGGGCACGTCACGGCGGGTGTCCCTGCCGACCGGCAAGGAGGTCGAGGTCAAAATCCCGGTCGGGCTCGCCGACGGCCAGACCATCCGTCTGAAAGGGCAGGGGCTGCCAGGACCGGCTGGGGCCGCGGGCGACGCGCTGATTACGGTCACGATCGCGCCGCACCCGACCTTCGAGCGCGACGGCACAGACCTTCGGCTCAACCTGCCGATCACGCTCTATGAGGCGCTGCTTGGCGGGAAGGTGCGGGTGCCGACGCTCGACGGCGCGGTTGAGCTGGCGATCCCGGCCAATACCAACGGCGGGCGCACGTTCCGCATCAAGGGCAAGGGGATGCCGGCAAAGGACGGCCCGGGCGACCTCTTTGCGACCGTGCGGATCATGCTGCCGGATCGAAGCGACGCCGAACTTGAGGAACTGATGCGGAAGTGGCGCGATGACATGCCCTACGATCCGCGCCGCGACATGAGCTGATCGGCCGAGCCGCTGCGGGAGGGAGCTGGACGGCTCTCAAGCTGGTCGTAGGCAGCGCTGGCGATGCCCTTGAGCTTGGTCTTGTCCATCGGACCGCTGACCACCCAGCCAAAGCCGCTCTCGATCCACTGCACCGAGCCGAACTTGTCGTTGGAGGTGTAGCGGAACGCAGTGCGCGGTTCGCCGAGCCGCGAGCAATAGAGCGTGACGCGCTCGCCGCTCCCGCTTTCGTACATGAACATCGCCGCCGGGCCGCTGATGCCGGGCAGCAGCCGCCCACCCAGCAGCTTGAGGTCGAACGCCGCAAGATCCGGAGCGCGCAGCGTCGTACCGACGCGCCGCGACAGCCACGGCAGCAGGTGGTTTTCCTCAGCCTTGACCTCGATCGGATGACGGACCTCGCCGATGTAGAGCCGGTGGGCGCCCATCGCCTCGCTGCTCATCAGCTCGAAGTTGTTCGGCGCTGCGGCCGACGCGCCGCGAGCCATCCAGCCAGCGACCCCGCCGATCGCGAATGCCGCGACCGCGGCCGCGGTCGCGAGCGCCGCCCACGACCGGCGGCTGCGGGTGATGCGGTCAAGCGTCAGGCGGTTCGGCACCGGCTCGTTGACGACGCTGCCGTAGCGGGCCCGGATCGCTTCGGCCTGGGCGCGCCAGGCGGCAACGCGGGCTGCGTCCTCGGGATGGGCTGCGAGCCACGATTCGACGGCGCTCCCGGCGATCCGCCGGGAGCTCGCCGTCGACATAGACGTGAAGCTCGTCTTCGGTGACGGGTGTGTTGTTGTTGTCGACCATACTGTTGACCCCTGTCTTCTTATTTGACGCGGCGGAGCGCCGGGCGCTCGCCGTCAAGATAGGCTTTGATCTGGACGCGCGCGCGCGCGAGCCTCGACATGACGGTGCCGATCGGCACGCCCTGCACCTCGGCCACTTCGCGATAGGTCAGGCCCTCCAGCACGACCAGCAGCAGCGCGGTGCGCTGCTCGTCGACGAGGAGCGCCAGCGCGCGCTCGATGTCGCGGCCGCCGGCCTCGGGTCCGGCCGCATCGGGCGCGTCGTCGTCCTCGATCGGCGTCAGCGTCGGCCGGCGTGCGAGCGAGCGCAGCCGGTTGCGGTTGAGATTGGTGAGGATCGTGTACAACCAGCTTCGCACGTCGCCGCCGTGAAAAAGATGTTCGGAGCGCAACGCGCGCACCAGAGTGTCCTGCACCAGATCGTCGGCCGTCTCGACGTCGCGCGTGAGCGCGCGGGCGTAGCGGCGAAGCGCCGGAATCGAGGCTTCGATGCCTTGCCGAAACGAACTCACGTCGTTCTCCGAGAGCGTCGCGAAGCGGGTGCCGCACGTTGCGATTGCCGTGCGCGGCAGCATCTCCAGCACGAACAACACCGATCAGTATCGCATATTCCGCGCTCGAGTTCGTCCGCCACAGCGTCAATCGACCGCAACATCGCGGGTGCTTCGACGGCGGGCGGCGAGTCGCAGGTTGGAGCGCCGCAGACGAGACGTGGGCGGCGGGCCGCCGTGACGTCGGTTGCATCCGGGCGTTCGCTTGAAAGGCCCGATCGGCCTGTGCCATAGGATGCCATAGGCCGGAGCCCGGCGGGTGGGGATAGTCATGGCGCAAGCCTCGGGTCTCATGCGCGGCAAGCGCGGCCTGGTCATGGGCGTCGCCAACAATCGTTCGCTCGCGTGGGGCATCGCGCGGAGCTGCCGCGAGCAGGGCGCCGAGGTTGCGCTGAGCTACCAGGGCGACGCGATGAAAAAGCGCGTGCAGCCGCTTGCGGCCGAGATCGGTGCGCTGCTTGTCGGCCACTGCGACGTGGCCGAGCCCGCCACCATCGACGCCGTGTTCGACGCCCTGCGGACGGCCTGGGGCCATCTCGACTTCGTGGTGCACGCCATCGCTTTTTCGGATCGCGAGCAGCTCGACGGCCGCTACGTCGATACGACGCAGGAGAACTTCGCAAGGACGCTGCTGGTCTCCTGCTACTCGTTCACGGCCGTCGCGCAGCGCGCCGAGAAGATGATGCCGCACGGCGGCTCGCTGCTCACGCTCACCTATTACGGTGCCGAGAAATGGATCCCGCATTACAATGTGATGGGCGTCGCCAAGGCCGCGCTCGAAGCGTCGGTCTGCTATCTCGCGGCCGACCTCGGCACCAAGAACATCCGGGTCAACGCGATCTCGTCAGGCCCGATCAAGACGCTGGCCGCGGCCGGCGTCGGCGACTTCCGGTACATCCTGAAATGGAACGAACAGAACGCGCCGCTGCGCCGAAACGTCACGATCGAGGAGGTGGGGGATACCGCGATCTATCTCTTGAGCGACTGGTCGCGCGCCGTCACAGGCGAGATTCATCACGTCGATGCCGGCTACCATATTGTCGGGATGAAGCATCCCGATGCAACGGATATTATTGTCGACAAAGACTGAGTCGACAAAGACTGACTGAACGCAAGCGCCGGTCCGCCTGCCATGCCGCCCCCGACCCTTTACTTTGTCCGCCACGGCGAGACCGACTGGAACGCCGAGCGGCGTCTGCAGGGCCAAAAGGACATTCCGCTCAACGCGCTCGGCCGCACGCAGGCGTCACGCTGCGGCCTGATCCTCGGCCGGCTGCTTGGACAGAACGGCCGAACCGCGGGCGATTTCGACTACGTCTCGAGCCCGCTCGGCCGGGCGCGCGAGACCATGGAATTGCTGCGCACGGGGCTCGGCCTCGCGCCCGGCCTCTACAGTACCGACGCCCGCCTGATGGAAATGTCGTTCGGCCGATGGGAGGGCTTCACCTTCGCCGAACTGCAGGCGAGCGAGGCCGAGGCGCTGGCGGCGCGCGAGCGCGACAAGTGGGGGTTCGTGCTGCCGGGCGGCGAAAGCTATGCCCAGCTCGTCGTGCGGGTCCGCGCCTGGTACCAGGCGATGGAGCGCGACACGGTGGTATCGGCCCACGGTGGCGTTGCGCGCGCGCTGATCGCGCATCTCGGCATCAAGCCTGAGGCCAGCGCTCCGCTCGACGAGATCGGGCAGGGCGTGGTCTACGTGTTCGGTGCGGACGGCATGGCCCGCCATGAATAGCGCGGCGGGCGAACGCCCAAGGCGAACCGCAACAAACAGAACGGCTGGATTTTCATCCAGCCGCTCCGGTGGGACTTGACGTCCCGTGAAGTCATCGTGTCGCGAATGCTCGCGACTGAAGCTGCTTACTTCTTCGCAGCCTTCTTCGCCTTCTTCTTCTTCTTCATAGCCATGGCAGCCATCCTTTGTCTGTGGGTTGAACTGGCGGTTCGGGTCGGATGCGGACTTTTGCGGACTTTCTTTAAACTCGGTCCTCTTGGGCGCCTCGCCCCCTAACCGTGAACAACCCTCGCACAGCGGCACTTGCTTTGCAACTGAAAAATAGAAAAAGTTGTTATATTTCCGTAGCTTAACGGCCATTCAGGTTGTCATTAACCGGCGTTCAGGCACCTGAATGGCCGTTCATTTCGCCGTCGTTGGCTTTGACCGCGCAGCGGACGCGGGCTACCACACGGCACGCGCGGAACTGCCATGTCGTTCAATACCTTCGGCCAGCTCTTTCGGGTTACGACCTTTGGCGAAAGCCATGGGCCGGCGATCGGCTGCGTGGTGGACGGCTGCCCGCCAGGCATCCTCCTCACCGAAGCGGATATCCAGCCGTACCTCGACAAGAGGCGGCCAGGTCAGTCCCGCTTCACCACCCAGCGCCAGGAACCGGACACGGTCCGCATCCTGTCCGGGGTCTTCGCCGACGAGGCAACCGGCCGCCAGGTCACGACCGGGACGCCGATCGGGCTTCTGATCGACAACGTCGACCAGCGCTCCAAGGACTACTCGGCGATCAAGGACGTCTACCGGCCGGGCCACGCCGGCTACACCTACGACGTCAAGTACGGCATGCACGACTATCGCGGCGGCGGCCGCGCCTCGGCGCGCGAGACCGCCATGCGGGTCGCCGCCGGCGCGATCGCCCGCAAGATCGTGCCGGGGCTTGTCGTCCGCGGTGCGCTGATTCAGATCGGGCCGCACAAGATCGACCGGTCGCGATGGGACTCGGCCGAGATCGACAACAATCCGTTCTTTTGTCCGGACGCCCAGGCCGCAGCGACCTTTGCCGAATATCTCGACGCCGTGCGCAAGCGAGGTTCATCCGCAGGCGCAGTCATCGAGGTGGTGGCCGAGGGCGTGCCCGCAGGCCTCGGTGCACCGGTTTACGGCAAGCTCGACGGCGATCTCGCCGCGGCGCTGATGGGCATCAACGCCGTCAAGGGCGTCGAGATCGGCGCGGGCTTTGCTGCGGCCGAACTCTCGGGCGAGGACAACGCCGACGAGATGCGTATGGGCAACGACGGCCGACCGCGCTTTCTGTCCAACAATGCCGGCGGCATTCTCGGCGGCATTTCCACCGGACAGCCGCTGGTGGCGCGGTTTGCCGTCAAGCCCACGTCGTCGATCCTGACGCCGCGGCGCACGGTCGATCGCTACGGCAACGAGACCGAGGTTGCGACCAAGGGCAGGCACGACCCTTGCGTCGGCATCCGGGCCGTGCCGATCGGCGAAGCCATGGTGGCTTGCGTCGTCGCCGATCATTATCTGCGTCATCGCGGTCAGATGGGCGTATCGGCGTCCTGGCCGTTCCGAAAACCGTCCGTTTGAGGATTGCCAGTGGTCGAAGTCCCAGCAACGCGTCGATGCCGCCGTCGCAGCCTTTGCCCGCGGCGAAATCGTCGTGGTCACCGACGATGACGACCGCGAGAACGAGGGCGATCTGTTCGTGGCGGCCTCGCTGTGCACGCCGGAAAAGATGGCGTTCATCATCCGCCACACCTCCGGGATCGTGTGCGCGCCGCTGTCGGCGCTGGAGGCGCGCCGGCTGCATCTCGATCCGATGGTGGCGGCCAACGATGCTCCGCTCGGCACCGCCTTCACCATCTCGGTCGATGTCCGCCATGGGCTGACCACGGGCATTTCGGCGGAGGAGCGCACCAACACCGTGCGGGCGCTCGCCAACGGCAACAGCGGGGCGGCCGACTTCGTGCGGCCTGGCCACGTCTTCCCGTTGATCGCGAAGGACGGCGGGGTGCTGATGCGCTCCGGCCATACCGAAGCCTGCATCGACCTGTGCCGGCTCGCCGGTCTGCCGCCGGTCGGCGTGCTGTCCGAACTGATGAACGACGACGGCACCGTGATGCGCGGGCCGCGGTGTGGCGGCGTTTGCCGAACGCCACAGGTTGAAGCAACTTTCGATAGCGGACCTGATCGCTTATCGTCAGGTGCGCGACAAGCTCGTCAAGCGCGTCGGCGAGTTTCCGGTCAAGAGCGAGATCGGCACGCTGACCGGCTATGCCTATGTCACGCCGTTCGATGCCGTGCAGCACATGGCGTTTGTTCACGGCAAGGTCGGCGATGGCCGCAACGTGCTGGCGCGGCTGCATCGCGCCGACATCATCCGCGACGTGTTCGGAGGCGCCAATCCTGTGCATGCGGCGCTCGCAGCGCTTCAAGCAGGACGGCAGGGGCGTCATCGTGTTTCTGCGCGACGGCGCGGCCGGCGTGCCGACCCACGCCATCCCTTCAGCCGATCGGGCTCGGAAGCCGCGCGCACGCGCCAATGGCGCGAGGTCGGGCTTGGGGCGCAAATCCTGAAGGACCTCGGCATCACCTCGATTCGCCTGTTGACCTCTGCGCGCTTTACTTACGTCGGGCTGGGCGGGTTTGGAATCGAGATCGTCGACACCGAGACGGTGGAAGGTTAGGTCCGCGCTGACTTCTGTAGAGACCCTGGCTGGGCCGGCTTTTCCTGCCGCCCGCGTCGTGCCACCATCCGTCGGGGCGGAGATTCCCCATGCGCGCGCGACATTCGCTGTTTGCCCTGCTCGCGGTCTCGGCCATCGCGGCGCTTGGCGGACTTGGCCTTGCTGCGCCGACCGGCCGGCGAATGCTGCGTGCCGACCGCAGCACGCAGGCGATGCCGGTCGACGTCGAGCTCGTGCTCGCAGTCGATGTCTCCTATTCGATGGATCCCGAGGAGCAGGAGCTGCAGCGCGAAGGCTATATCGCGGCCATCACGTCGCGCGATTTCATGCAGGCGCTCAAGCAGGGCATGCACGGCCAGGGTCGCGATGACCTATTTCGAATGGGCCGGCATGCACCATCGCCAGATCATCGTGCCATGGCGGCTGATCGAAGGGCCGGAATCGGCCGATGCGCTTCGTCGCCGAGGTTCGCCGCGCGCAGCTACACGCGCGCCTCGCGCACCTCGATCTCGGGCGCGCTGCTGTTCGCCGCGCCGTTGTTCGCCGCCAGCGGCTACCGCGGGCTCCGGCGCGTGATCGATGTCTCCGGCGACGGCGTCAACAACAACGGGCCGCCGGTGACGGCGACGCGCGACGAGGTGGTGGCGCAGGGTATCACGATCAACGGTCTGCCGATCCTGCTCAAGCGACCCAATTCGAGCACGATGGATATCGACCAGCTCGACATCTACTACGAGGACTGCGTGATCGGCGGGCCCGGCGCGTTCGTCATCCCGATCCGCGAGCGCAACCAGTTCAAGGAGGCGATCCGCACCAAGCTCGTGCTGGAGATCGCCGGCCGTACGCCGGAGCGGAGGGTGGTGCCGGTCGCGGCGGCCCAGCCCCGCGTCTCCTGCACCATCGGCGAGCTGCTGTGGCAGCAGCGCTGGGGCAACTAGTGTCGCGATTCGGAAGTTCGCTCGAATTCTCAGCTTGCTCGGAAGCGAACTTCCGAATCAAAGCGACACTAGCAACTTTAAGTTTTCTAGTGTCCCTAGAGCCCGAAGTTCGCAAAAGAGCCTGCTGCACAATCGTGCGAACTTCGGGTTCGGGACACTAGCCGGGTTGCGTTCTTCGGATGACGGTTCTTGAGCGGGTGTTGATCGCGGGCGGCGGGATCGCCGGCATGACGCTCGCGATCGGCTTGCGGCGCGCGGGAATCGACGCCGAGATCGTCGAGATCGATCCGGGCTGGCGGATCTACGGTGCGGGTATCACGATCACCGGGCCGACGCTTCGGGCCTTCGACAAGCTTGGCCTGCTCGAACGCATCGCAGCGGAAGGTTACTGCTCCGACGGCGCCCGCATCTGCGATATCGACGGCAATGTGATCCTGGCGTCACGCGTCAGCGGCCGGCCGCTTGGGCCGCGCATCCCGAATGCCGGCGGCATTCTGCGGCCGGTGCTGCACCGGATTCTTTCCGAAACCGTGCGGGGATGCGGTGTTACGGTTCGCCTTGGCATCGGCGTCCGCGCCATCGAGCAATCTGCGGAAACGGTCGCGGTGACGTTCGACGACGGCAGCGCGGGCTGCTACGACCTCGTGGTTGGCGCAGAGGGCGTGCATTCGCCGATGCGGCGTATGCTGTTTCCGAATGCGCCGGAGCCAGTCTTCACTGGGCAGGGCTGCTGGCGTGCGGTGGTGGCGCGCCCGGCCGCGATCGATCGCGCGCATGTCTACATTGGCGGACCCGTCAAGGCCGGCGTCACGCCGGTCTCGCAGACGGAGATGTACCTGTTCCTGCTGCAACACGTGCCAGGCAATCCGCGCATGCCCGAGGAGCGCTGGCCGCAGCTTCTGGCCGAGCAGATGCGCGGCTTTGGCGGCGTTCTCGGTGCGATCCGCGACGGCCTTAACGCGTCGTCCCGGATCAACTATCGCCCGTTGGAGAAGCTCCTGCTGTCGTCGCCTTGGCATTGCGGCCGCGCCATCCTGATCGGGGATGCCGCGCACGCCACCACGCCGCACCTTGCGTCGGGCGCGGGACTCGCGGTTGAGGATGGGCTCGTGCTCTGCGAGACGCTGCAAGCGGAGGCCTCGCTCGATCGCGCGTACGAGGCCTTCATGCAGCGACGTTATGACCGTTGCCGCCTGGTGGTGGAAAATTCCGCGAGGCTCGGCGAGTTGGAGATGCGCTCTGCCCCGACCGAGCAGCAGGCGGAATTGGCACGCGCCACGATGGAAGTGTTGAACGAGCCGATTTAGGCTGTGGTACTCATAAATCGGCTGGGTCGCCCCGGTCCGACGTCCTCTTTCCCCTAAGGGCTCCGCCGACATCCAGAGAAGGTCCGCTCAGGGCCGATGCACGGGAGCGAACGATGAGCCGTCGTGCTATCCTTGATTGATCGAGCTTACGGGGGAACCAATTCGGGAGCACCCGCCGATGACTATGATTCGATCTATCGCTTTAGCCGCCGGCCTTTTCCTTTTGGCCACGCCGATACACGCCCAGGGCCGCCTCATCGCTATCGACGTGCTGCTGCAGCCAGAGGCGAAGATGCTGGAGGAGGCGGCCAATTGGAATGCACGGATGCGCAAGCAGAGTCCCGAGGGATTTGAGCTCGATGCAGAGCACGCGCCTCATGTCACGCTCATACAGCGTTTCATCGCAGAGAGCGATTTGGACTCAGTTCTCGCCGCAGTAGATCGGGTCAAATCGACATTCGACATTGCCAGGATGCGGATGACGGCAACCGGTCTTTACCACATACCCTCCGGCAAAATCGGGCTTGCAGGCATCGTCATCGAGCCGTCTGACGAACTGCGGGCATTGCAGCATGCGGTGATAGAAGCCGTGAACCGCTTCGCACGGACGGGCGGCGACGCATCCGCCTTCGTCCCCGACCGTACGGGAACGCCTTTCGATCCATTCCTGTTCAAATATGTAGACACGTTTGTCCCGGACCAGACAGGCAAAAAGTTCAATCCGCACGTGACCATTGGGATCGCACCAATCGGGTGGCTCGAGGATATCGAGAAGCAACCCTTCAGCACTTTCACCTTCGGCGCCAAGGGGATCGCTGCCTATCAGTTAGGCAATTTCGGAACTGCCTCTAAGCGTCTAGATAGCAGCAAGTGAGCGGCGACGCAGCCCGGCCAAAGTACAACGATAGCATGTGCGCGTTGGCTCAGGACCGACAAACCGCACCGCTAGAGACTGAGTTGCTTTTTCGGCTTGTAGCGATCAAAACAATGCCGCGATAGCGGATGTTGAGACCGGCTGGCGAGACGTGATTCGCTGGCCGCTGCTCGCAACGCCGCCGTCCAAATGATCGATACATCGATTGTGCGCGTTCTTCAGCATGCCGCTTGCATCGCTTGCGGTGGGGTCCCTCCAAAGAAAAGCATCGAGCGGTCGTCCGATCTGGGCGCTCGAGGATTCGTTCCTCGCGCGTGTTATGTTGATTGAGGAGCTTTTCGCAATGGCTGCCGCTGTCATCGACGCTCATCCCGAGACCATCCGGTTTCCCTTGATGGAGAAGCCGCTCATCGGCTTTCTGCTCGCCTTCATGGCAGGCACGATGGATGCATGGACACTGGGCAATGCCCAGACCTTCGCGACCGTGCAGTCAGGCAACGTCGTCTCGAGCGGCTACTGGCTGGTGCAAGGTGACTGGTCGAAGTTCTGCTTTGCCTTTTTCTCCGTGATCGCCTTCGGAATCGGCTCGTTGGTCTGCGGCGTCCTCATGACGATCATGCTGCGGCACAAGCGGATTTATACGCCACAGGTGCTGTTCGCGCAGACGACGATCCTGACGGTGCTAGGCGCGCTCGCGCTCCGCGGCGACGCCAATCCACACTATATCGCCTATGCGGTCAGCTTCGTCGCCGGCGCCCAAGGCAACGCCTTCCACAAGAGCCACGGCATGCTGTACGGCAACGTCGCGGTGACCTTCGTGGTGCAGATGGCGTTCAACTTCCTGATCCAGTCGGTATTCAGCCGCAAGGGCATCAACGGCGAGCCGAACCTGATGTGGTCCGGCCTGTTTTTCCTGGTTCTCCTCGGCTTTGCCATGGGCGGTGCGATTGGCTTCCTGATCGACTCTTTGACTGACGGCGTGGCCCTGTTCCTGCCCGCCGCACTCGCGCTGATCCTATTGGTCATCGCCATCGGCGAGCGAGGGCGGCCCATCGACCCGACCCCCGGCGGCCTCATCGGCTGATCCGCCCGTCGTCATTGCTGCCGTGCGCTATAGTTCTAGCTGCGCTCCAGCCGCGCCACGATCTCGACGTGGGCGGAGTAGCGGAACTGATCGACCGGCGTGACCGCGGTGAGCCGGTAGCCGCAGTCCACCAGCAAGCGGGCGTCGCGCGCAAACGTGGCCGGATTGCACGACACCGCGACCACCACGGGCACGGCGCTGCCGGCGAGTTCGCGCGCCTGTGCCTCCGCGCCCTGTCTCGGCGGATCGAAAACCACCGCAGCGAAGCGCCTGGTCTCGGCGGCGACCAGCGGTCTGCGGAACAGATCGCGCGCCTCAGCTTCGACAGGCTTGAGGCCTGCGGTCATCGCCGCCGCCTGTTTGATTGCGGCGATCGCAGCGGCGTCGCTGTCGACAGCGGTAACACGCGTGTGCTCGGCGAGCCGCAGTGCGAACGGACCGAGCCCGCAGAACAGGTCCGCCACCGCCTTGGCGCGTCCGACATGGCGTTCGACCAGCGCCGAAAGTGCAGCCTCGCCGGCCGCGGTCGACTGCAGGAACGCGCCCGGCGGCAACGTCACTGACGCACGGCCGAATCGTATGGTTGGCGTCGAGCGCTGCGCAACGAGCTCGCCATGGCGGGTGATGCGGGCGAGCCGATGCGTTTCGGCAAGACGGGCCAGCGCGGTCGTCCCTGCGACATCGACCGGTCCCGAGCCGCGCACGTCGACGTCGAGTCCGGCGTCGGTTGCGGTGACCTGGATGTCGAGCGGCTTGCCGCGGGTCTTGAGCGTTTCCGCGATCGCCCAGGCCGCGTTGATCGCACCGTCGAGCGAGGGCGCCAGCACCGGGCAACGGTCGATGCCGACAATGCGGTGAGCGCGCAGCGCCGCAAAGCCGACTTCGAGCACGTCGCGGTTGCCGCGACGGGCGTGGAAGGTGGCGCGGCGGCGGCCTTCGCCGTGGGCGTCGATCAGCTCGTCGACCGGGCACGCAAGGCCCGCCTGCTGCAGCGCGGTGGCGACCAGGTCGCGCTTCCACTCGCGGTAGCGCTCGGAGATCCAGTGCTGCACCGCGCAGCCGCCGCAGATGCCGAAGTGCGGGCAAGCCGGCGTCGAGCGTTCCGAACTAGGGGCGATGACGTGCACGAGCCGGCGCTGCTCGGGTCGACCCGGCACCTGTTCGACCTCGACTATCTCGCCCGGCAGCGTGTAGGGCACGTAAACCGGCCCCGCCGGCGTGTCGGCTGCGCCATCGCCGCGATGCGCAAGCCGATTGATGACGAGCCGCTCGGTCATGTCCTGGGCGATGCCTCAGCCTGCGCCCGCGATCTCCGGCAGATGGCCCTTTCGGGTCAACGCGTCGAACCGCCAGACCAGCAGGAACGCGTAGATCATCAGGGCGAAGGATAGCGCGATCCAGATGCCGACCGCGCCCCATCCGAGCCAAAATCCCAAGGCGTAGCAGGCGGTAAAGCCGATGCCCCAGAAGCAGATCGCGGCAAACAGCATCGGCATACGGGTGTCGTTCAGGCCGCGCAAGGCGCCGCCGGCGACGGTCTGCACCCCGTCGGCGATGAAGAAGCTTGCGCCGACCACGAGCAGGGTCGCGGCGAGCGCCGCGGTCGCCGCCGCGTTGGCTGTGGACCCTCCGAGGAACACGAGCGGCACGAACTCGCGCGCGAGCATCACGGCAAGCGTCATGATCGCCATGAATGCTGCGCTCAGCGCGAGCGCAGCGAAGCCCGCCCGCCGCGTCGCAGGCGCGTCACGGCGGCCCACGGCATGGCCGACGCGGACGGTGGCGGCCTGCGAAATGCCGAACGGAATCATGAACATGATGGAAGCCGCGGTCATCGCGATCTGATGCGCCGCCAATTCGACGGTGCCGATGTGGCCCATCAGCAGGGCCGCCGCCGCGAACACCCCGTACTCGAGCATGAACAGGCCCGAGATCGGCGTGCCCAGCACCAACAACCGCCCGAACAACGGCCAGTCGGCGCGCCAGAAGCGGCCGAGGATTCGGTATTTCTTGAACGGCGGGCAGGCGTAGGCGACCCAGATGCTGGCTGCGCACATGCCGATGTCGACGATCGTCGTCGCAAGGCCGGCCCCGAACAGTTCGAGACGGGGCGCCCCGAACGCGCCATAGATCAACGCGTAGGCCAGCACCAGATTGGCCGGGATCGCGGCGACCGTGATCCAGAGCCCGGCTCCGGCCGGTTGACCGCGCCCATGAAGCCGCGCAGCGCGATGAACCACCAGGCGGGAACGAGGCTCCAGCCGAGGCTCCGCAAGTAGATTGCGGCGAGGCCAGCCGTCTCCGGATCCTGCCCGAGCGCGACCAGAAGCTCTTCGGCGTAAAGCTGGGCAAAGCTCAGAGGAACCCCGAGCAGGGTCGCAGCCCACAGCCCGACCCGCCGCACGCCGCACGAGCCGCGGCTCGCGTGCCCCGAACGCCTGCGCGGCGAGCGGGGCCACCGCCGACACCAGGCCCATGCCGATCACGAACGCTCCGAATAGGACGGTATGCGCGAGCGCGGTCGCTGCGACCACGCGGTCGCCGAGCCGGCCGAGCAGCGCCAGATCCGTCGTCATCATCGCGATCTGGCCGAGCTGGGTCAGCGCCATCGGCAGCGCGAGCTTCACCGTGGCGAGAAGCTCGCTGCGCCAAATGGTCTGGCCCGCGGGTATGGCGACCCCCGGGAGGGTTCGTTCCGACATCGTCATGGTCGATCACTGGCGCGCGACACCCGCCAACGAGCGGGGGCGTGTAATCGCGGAGTGTGGAGGAATTGGGAAGAACAACGAAAAGGTCAAGCGCGACTTCGCCGAGCACCCGTGTGTCGCTGCCTCAGCGATGCGCTCATATCGATTGCATTGATGCTGCAATCAACGGCGATGATGGTTTGCGTTCGATGTTGCAGCAAAGCCCGCGCGAACCTAGGCGAGCTTGACGGTTTCCACAGCCACGTCCTTGCCGAGCGCCTCGAATGCCTTGCGCACAATCCCCTTCGCGTCGAGGCCTGCGCGCGCGTACATCGCCGCCGGCGAGTCCTGGTCAAGGAAGACATCAGGCAAGATCATCGAGCGGACTTCGCAGTCCGCGATCAAGCACGCCGTTTTCGGCCAAGCGTCTGGAACACCTGCGCGCCGAAGCCGCCGATTGCGCCTTCCTCGATGGTGATCAGCACCTCATGCTCGTTCGCGAGCCGTAGCACCAGATCGGTGTCGATCGGCTTGGCAAAACGCGCATCGGCAACGGTGGTCGAAAGGCCGTAGGCGGCGAGCTCGTCGGCGGCCTTGTAGCACTCGGCAAGCCTCGTCCCGAGCGACAATAGCGCGATCTTGGTGCCCTCGCGCATGATCCGGCCCTTGCCGATCTCCAGCGGCTTGCCCTCGGCCGGCATCTCGATGCCGACGCCTTCGCCACGCGGGTAGCGCAGCGCCGAAGGCCGATCGTTGATCGCGACCTGGGTCGCAACCATGTGGACCAGATCGGCCTCGTCGGCTGCTGCCATGATGACGAAGTTCGGCAGACATCCGAGATAGGCGAGATCGAACGATCCGGCGTGGGTCGGTCCATCTGCGCCCACCAGTCCGGCGCGGTCGATGGCAAAGCGCACCGGCAACTGCTGAATCGCGACGTCGTGCACGACCTGGTCGTAGGCGCGCTGCAGGAAGGTCGAATAGATCGCGCAGAACGGCTTGTAACCCTGCGTCGCAAGCCCTGCCGCGAAGGTCACCGCATGCTGCTCGGCGATGCCCACGTCGAACGTGCGTTCGGGGAACGCCTTGCCGAACAGATCAATGCCGGTGCCGGACGGCATCGCGGCGGTGATCCCGATGATGCGATCGTCCTTTTGGGCTTCCTTGATCAGGCTCTCGCCGAACACCTTCTGGTAGGCCGGCGCGTTTGACTTGGCCTTGGCCTGCGCACCGGTCGCCACGTCGAACTTGACGACGCCGTGATACTTGTCGGCCGAATTCTCCGCCGGTCCGTAGCCCTTGCCCTTCTGTGTGACGACATGGACCAGGATCGGTCCTTCGTCCGCGTCGCGGACGTTCTTGAGCACGGGCAGCAGGTGGTCGAGGTTGTGGCCGTCGATCGGTCCGACGTAGTAGAAGCCGAGCTCCTCGAACAGAGTGCCGCCCGTGAGGAAGCCGCGCGCATATTCCTCGACGCGGATCGCACGCTCCTCCATGAACTTCGGCAGCTTGTGCGCGAGCTGCTTGCCGAAGTCGCGCAGCTTCATGTAGGTCCGGCCGGAAAGGAGCCGCGACAGATAGGCCGACATCGCGCCGACCGGCGGCGCAATCGACATGTCGTTGTCGTTGAGGATGACGATCAGCCGGGAATCCATCGCGCCGGCGTTGTTCATGGCCTCATAGGCCATGCCCGCCGACAGTGCGCCGTCGCCGATCACGGCGACGACGTTGTTCTTGCCGCCCGAGAGATCGCGCGCCACCGCCATGCCGAGGGCGGACGAAATCGAGGTCGAGGAGTGCGCGGCGCCGAACGGGTCGTACTCGCTTTCGGCGCGCTTGGTGAAGCCGGACAGACCGTTGCCCTGGCGCAGCGTGCGGATGCGGTCGCGGCGCCCGGTCAGGATCTTATGCGGATAGGCCTGATGGCCGACGTCCCAGACCAGCCGGTCACGCGGGGTATCGAAGACATAATGCAGGGCGACCGTCAGTTCGATGACGCCCAGCCCGGCGCCCAGATGGCCGCCGGTGACGGCCACGGCATCGATGGTCTCCGTCCGCAACTCATCGGCGAGTTGCCGCAACTGGCTCTCTTCGAGCCGCCTCAGATCATCGGGATGCATGACCTGGTCGAGCAGGGGCGTCTTGGACGGCTGGGACACCAAAAATCTCCACACCAAATGGCTTTACGGACAGCCCGGCGGCTCGGGGACCGGCTTGATTCAAGTCGCCTACATTAGAGGGGACAGGCCGTGCAATTCAACCTTCCTGTCCCTTTTCCCGCCCGAACTCCCTGAAACTGCGTAAAATTCCGGTCTGTAGTAACCATTTTGCCGCTTAAGTGTTCCCGGCGTCGCGAGGGTTTGGCCGGCGGAAATTGCACCCTCGCGGATTTCGTATACTCGACCCCCGATGTGACCGATTGTCGGATCGACGGAGCCGGGGGCGCACGCTCTGGTTCCAACCCGAGCTCAAGGCCAGGGGAATCTTCATGAGCCGCGTGACAGAGACCTTGCGCATGTTCCTGGCGGTGTCGCTGCCGTACTTCCATTCGGAGGAACGGTTGCGCGCCAGGCTGCTGCTCGCGGCGGTCGTCGGCCGCCGAACTCGGGCTGGTCTACGTCGCAGTGCTGGTGACGCAGTGGAACGCGCGCTTCTTCAACGCGCTCGAAGCGCGCAACTGGGCCGCTTTCGGCGATGAACTGATCATGTTCTGCTTCATCGCCTGCGCCGCCATCGCGGTCGGAATGTCGCAATACTTCTTCGGTCAGACCCTTCAGATCCGTTGGCGGCGCTGGCTGACTGAGAACTACGCGTCGGTCTGGATGGCGGACGGGCGCCACTACCGGGTGCGGTTCGTGGACAGCACGATCGACAACATCCACCTGCGGATCGCCAACGACGTCTATCTCTTCATCCAGCGCACCCACGAGCTCGGCACCGGCCTGCTCGGCAGCCTCGTCGCGCTGTTTTCGTTCGCCTACATCCTGTGGGGCCTGTCCGCCGACCACGCCGCTGCCGCTGTTCGGCGTCGACCTGGCGTTTCCCGGCTATCTGATCTGGGCGGCGCTGACCTATGCCGGAATCGGCACTCTGGTCGCGCACTGGATCGGCTGGCGGCTGATCACGCTCAATTTCAACCAGCAGCGCTACGAATCCGATTTTCGGTTCGCCATCGTGCGCGTCGGCCGACCATTCCGAGCAGGTGGCGTTGATGCGCGGGGAAGCGGTCGAGCGTGCCGAACTCGGCCATCGGTTCGGCAATCTGGTGCGCAACTGGACGGCGCTTGTCGCGCGCCAGACCCGACTCGTCGGGTTCACGGCGGGCTATGGTCACGTTTCCACGCTGGTCCCGACCCTGATCGTGAGCCCGGCCTATCTCGTCGGCGCCATCCCGCTCGGCGTGCTGATGCAGTCGGCGCTCGCGTTCCAGCGCGTCGAGGCGGGTTTCGCCTTCTTCATCAGCGCCTACGCCAAGCTCGCCGAATGGAAGGCGATCATGGACCGCCTGTCGCAGATGCAGGGCGCCATGGCCGCAGTGGACGATGCGCCGTCGACGGACGCCAAGGGGCGATCGCGGTCGACGGCCGGGCAACGGGCCGGACCTCGAGATCGACGATCTGGTGGTGCGGCTGCCGTCGGGCGGCGAGATCGCGCGGCTGCCGGCGCTGACGGTCAAGCCCGGCGAGCGGGTGCTGATCACCGGGCCGTCCGGCACCGGCAAGTCGAGCCTGTTCCGCGCGCTGGTCGGGCTGTGGCCGCCGGGCGAGGGGCAGGTCGCGCTGCCGCAGGCGGCCGACGTGCTGGTGGTGCCGCAGCGGCCCTATTTCCCGCTCGGCACGCTTGCGCCAGGCCATCACCTATCCGATGCCCGCCGAGCACGATCGCCGACGACGATCTGCGCGACGCGCTGGCGGCGGCCGGTCTCGGCCACTTCGCGCCTCGGCTCGACGAGGAGGCCGACTGGAGCATCGAACTGTCCGGCGGCGAGCAGCAGCGGGTCGGGTTTGCGCGCGCGCTGCTGCGGCGGCCGGCGGTGCTGCTGCTCGACGAGCCGGTCGCCACGCTTGACGACGCGGCCGGCGACGCGCTCTATCGCATGCTGATCGAGCGGCTGCCGCAGACCATCATTCTGTCGATCGACCGGCGCGGCGTGTCGCAGCGCGACTTCCACCCGCGCACGCATCGATATGCAGGCAGTCCCGAAGATTGTCGGATCGGCAGCGCGAGCGGCCTTGCTCCGCTGCCGGCGTGATCGCGATCGGCAGGACGCGCTCATAGAAAGTCACGACCCGGGAGAAGCTGATGCTCAAGATGAACTACTGGACCGACAAGTGGGACCTGCATCGTCGACAGTCTGCCCTTGCGACGTGCATTTCAACGACTGGGTCGCGAAGCAGAAGCTCAAGAACAAGACGATCTACCATTTCGGCACCGGCACCCATCACGTCGTCGGCATCAAGCAGGCCGAGCGCAAGAACCGGGTGTTCGGCGATCACGGCCTCGAAGGAAGAGTACGAAGCCTACGTCACGCTCGTGACCGAGAACTCCGGCGTCGCCAAGAACTATGTCGCCTATTTCGGCGACATCTATCTGACCAATCCGCAGCTGCTGCCGGACTTCGACGTGGTGACGCTGTTCCACCTGTGCGAATTCTTCTTTCCCAACACGGCCAGCAAGGAATACGGCGGACTGGACCGACATCAAGCTGCTCGACCTGTTCACGGCCAAGACCCGCAAGGGCGGCCACATCCTGTTCTACACGGGCTCGATCGGCTTCGATCAAGGCCAAGCCCATCATCGCCAAATGGGAGAAGCAAGGGCACGTGACGCGGGTCGGCGAGTTCAAGACCCTGCTGGTCTACCAGAAGCGCTGAACGGCGCATGTGAAGGCGGCGGAGTGAAACGGCACGTCGGCCCATGAGCTTCGACACGATCATTCGCGGCGGCACGGTTGCGACCGCCTCCGACACGTTCCGCTGCGATATCGGCATCAGCGGAGGACGGATCGTGGCGCTGGGCGACCATCTCGGTGAGGCCGCCGACATCGTCGATGCACGCGACAGGCTGGTGCTGCCGGGCGGCATCGACAGCCATGTGCATCTCGCGCAGCCGTCGGGTCCCGGCATCGTCATGGCCGACGATTTCGCCTCCGGTACGCGCGCGGCGGCGTTCGGCGGCAACACCATGGTGCTGCCGTTCGCCATGCAGCAGAAGGGCAAGTCGCTGCGCGAGGTGGTCAAGCAGTATCACGCCAAGGCCGACGGCCGTTGCTACGTCGACGTCTCGTTCCATCTCATCATCGCGGATGCCACCGAACGCGTGCTCGGACAGGAGCTGCCGGCGCTCGTGAACGACGGCTACACCTCGTTCAAGGTGTTCATGACCTACGAGGGGCTCGCGCTGTCCGATCTCGAAATGCTCAACGTCATGAGCGTGGCGCGCGAGACCGGCGCGCTCGTCATGGTGCACGCCGAGAACTACGACGCGATCCGCTTCCTTACCGACCGGCTCGAGCGCGCCGGCAACGACGGCGCCGCATCACCATGCGGCGTCGCGGCCGATCCCGGTCGAGCGCGAGGCCACGCATCGCGCCATTTCGCTTTCGGAGATCGTCGACGTGCCGATCATGATCGTGCACGTGTCGAACCGCGAGGCGATGGAGGAAATCCGGCGCGCTCGCCAGCGCGGCCTGAAGGTCTACGGCGAGACCTGCCCGCAATATCTCGTGCTGACCGCGAAGGACCTCGAAGGTCTGAACATGGAGGGGGCGAAATACGTCTGCTCACCGCCGCCGCGCGACAAGGCGAGCCAGCTGGCCTGCTGGGAAGGTCTGCAGCAGGGCGTGTTCTCGCTGTTCTCGTCCGATCATTGCCCGTTCCGCTACGACGACCCGCAGGGCAAGCTTGCGCCCAAAGGCCGCACCAGCTTCCGCTGGGTGCCGAACGGAATCCCCGGCGTCGAGACGCGGCTGCCGATTCTGTTTTCCGAAGGCGTCGGCAAGGGCCGCATCACGCTCAACGAGTTTGTGGCGCTGACGGCCACGAACCACGCGCGGACCTACGGGCTCTATCCGAAGCAAAGGCACGATCGCGGTCGGCAGCGATGCCGATATCGCGATCTGGGATCCGGAGCGTGACGTGACGATCACGCAGGCGCTGATGCACGGCGGCACCGATTACACGCCCTATGAAGGTATCCGCGTGAAGGGCTGGCCGGTGTCCACCATGGTGCGCGGCCGCTTTGTCGTGCGCGACGGCGCGTTGGTCGGAGCCGAGGGCGCAGGCCAGTACGTTGCGCGCGAGAAGTCGCCGCTGGCGGTGCCGGCCGGCGGCGCGTGAGTGCCTCAGGCGAGAGCGCCTGCTACTGCGGCGTTGCCGGCACGCAGGCGCGGTCGATCGCCGGTTCGCGAGTCGCGCAAAGCGGGGCCACGGGCAGGCGCGGTCGCGCCCCATCCGGCAGCGCTCGAATGCGGCCACCGCGCTCTCCGGCGGGTTGGCGCGGCTGAGCGGTGTGGCATTTCGCATCTGATCGAGCGATTGCGCGACGTAGGAGACGCGCACGGCGAGCGCACCGCGGCCCTTCTCGCGCAGCAATTCGAAATGCAGCGCGCCGGCGGGTGGCGTCTGATCCATGAGATAGGACGGCAGCAGCCAGTGCAGGCCCAGCATGCCGCCGATGTTGGCGATGTTGTCGTCGTGCCCGACGATCAGCGTCATCTTCGGCGCCGAGGCGGGCGCTTCGGCCGCGCGGCGCAGCGCCGCGACGATCCGGTCGACCACGGGCGAGCCCTGGCGCGCAGCGAGATAGGGCGCGCGGTCGATGAGGTCGAAGCGCAGCACATGCAGGCGCATCAGCGGCTGGATCGCCTGCGGGGTTGCGGCGCGTCCCCATCCCACCTCGGTTGCCGGAAAGCCCTGCGCGTATTGCAGCAGAAACACCTCGGACGCCATCGAGCCGATCCCGATCGGGCCCGACAGGCGGATGCGCGAGCCTTCGTCGCCCACGGTCAGTTCGGACGGCAGGTCCGCAAGCGTGCACGCCGCCGCGCCGGCCGGCCGGCACATCGCCGGCGCGCAGCATTTCAGCACGGACTGCAGCGCCGCGATCTCCGTTTTGAACTTCTTCTGCAGATTGCCGAGACTGCCGCCCGCGCGCCGCAGCATGCTGGTGCGCGCCCGCGCCGGGTCGAGCAGGCAGACGCCGGCGCGCCCCGGGTGGAATAGCGGGTCGACCTTGGCCCCCACGAGATGGCCGACCGCGACGCTACAGCCCGGGAACATGCCCTCGACCAGCGCCTGCGCGGTGAGGCGGGTGCGCTGATCGACGTCGGCCCAGACCGAAACCGCGCCCGGTTGCGGGCAGCCCTCGGCTGGGAACAGCCCCTTGGCGGCGTAATCTTCGCGGTAGTAGACGCCCATGAGCTTGACGAGTTCAGCGCCGCGCTCGGTCAGATCGCCGGGATGCTCGGTCGGCCATGACGGCCAGGGATCGGCCGCGACCTCCTCGATCCGCGTGCCGCTGCCGATCGGCGAGCGCACGCCATGGCGGCTGAATATCGACCGTCGAGACAAGCTCGTACTCCGCCGCGGGCGCGCTCTCGCACGGGATCGCCGCGGCCACGATGGCCGCGCAGAGCATGCGCAAAGGGGCCCACGCCGAGTTCACCATCGTCGTCTCCATCGCGGCTCAGGTGCCGGTGTTGCGGGTCGCGCGGTCCATCAGCGTGATCAGGCCGCGCAGCAGCTCGATCGGCCGCGGCGGGCAGCCCTTGATGTGCAGATCGACCGGCACCACCTGCTCGACACCGCCGCCAACCACCGCGTAGCTGCCCTCGAACACGCCGCAGCCGCAGGCGCAGTCGCCGACCGCCACCACCCACTTCGGATCGGGCGTCGCGGCGTAGGTGCGCTCCAGCGCGACCTTCATGTTGAGCGACACCGGACCCGTCACCAGCAGCACGTCGGCGTGGCGCGGCGACGCGGCAAATCGCATCCCGAACCGTTCAATGTCATAGACCGAGTTGTTGAGCGCATGGACCTCGAGCTCGCAGCCGTTGCACGAGCCGGCATCGACCTCGCGGATCACGATCGAACGGCCGAACAGGTGGCGGGCGCGCGTCTCAAGCGCGCGGCCCAGCTCGGCCATCATCACGTCTTCGCTAGTCCGCGCGGCCGCCCGCGGTCCGTCGATCGTAACCGGCGACAAGAACAGCGATTTGAGGAGCAGCGTGCGCATCAGAGATCGTGCCCTGAATACGAACAGTTGAACGACTTGTTGCAGAGCGGGAAGTCGGCGACGATGTTGCCTTCGATCGCCCCCTCCAGCAGCGGCCACTGGAACCACGACGCGTCCCGCGCATGGCAGCGCTCGACGCGGTCGCCCGTGAGGCGGACCCAGACCAGCACGTCGCCGCGAAACGCTTCCGTCATCGCGACGCCTTCGCATACACCGTCGTTGCGCGGCAGCTCGATCCGCGAGGAGCCGGACGGCAGCTCGGCGAGCCAGCCCCGCAGCAGCCGAACGCTCTGCTCGATTTCGCGGATGCGCACCCAGACGCGGGCGTTGACATCGCCCTCGGTCAGGACCGGCACTTCGAAGGAGGCGCTATCGTACGGCGGGTAGGGGAATGCACGACGGGCATCGAAGCTGCGGCCGGAGCCGCGGCCGACAAAGCCGCCGGCGGCCCAGCGTTCGACCAACGCCTGCGATACCCGCCCGGTGGTGCAGGTGCGGTCCTGCAGTGAAGGCGTGTCGTCGTAGAGCCGGACGATCTCGGCGAAGGGCTTCTCGATCTCATCGAGCAGGTGTGTGAGGCCGCGCGCAGCGCCCGGTCCCATGTCCTCGACGCCGCCCGGAACGACCCGGTCCATCATCAGACGATGCCCGAACGCGCGGTCGGCTGCGGCCAGGACGCGCTCGCGGAAGATGCCGCAATGGGCGTGGATCAGAGCGAACGAGGCGTCGTTGCAGATCGCCCCGATGTCGCCGAAGTGGTTGGCGATCCGCTCGAGCTCGGCCATCACGCCGCGCAGCACGGTGGCGCGCGCCGGCAGCTCGACATCCAGGGCCGCTTCGACCGCGCGCGCGTAGGCGAAGCTGTAGGCCACGGTGGAATCACCGGAGATGCGCGCGACGACGCGGCCGGCCTGGTCGATCGGCACGCCGGTCATCTGGCCGTCGATGCCCTTGTGGACGTATCCCAGGCGCTCCTCCAGCCGCGCCACCGTTTCGCCGTTGGCGGTGAAGCGGAAGTGGCCGGGTTCGATGATCCCGGCGTGCACCGGGCCGACGGGGATTTGATGCAGACCTTCGCCGTGCACCGGCAGGAATTCATAAGCGGCAGGGTCGCGCCGCGCCGCCGGCGGCCGGCTGCCGAGCGGCGCGCGCATGCCCCAGGCGCCATGATCGAGCCACGGACGCCGGTCTGGTGTTCCGAGCGGCGCAAACCCGTAGAGGTCGCGCGCCGCACGCTCGAGCCGGATCGCGGCGGGATGGTGCCGGCCGATCGAGGGAAAGCCTTCGTTCTTGACGCGGACGGAGACGATGCAGGGCGCGTCCGCACCTGCGACACGCAGCGCGAGATGGATCAACTCCCTGTCGGCCCACAGCCCGAGCAGATCGCCGCGACCTTCGCCTAATCCCTGACCGACGGCGGTCCAGACGTCTTCGTCGACCTCGCAGCGCGGCCAGGGCCGATGGTTCGGCACCGGTGCATGACGTTGGATCAGCGCAGCCAGGGCGTCGCTCATGGTCGTCATCCCAACTGCGCCGCAACGACCCGGAACCATCGCACGACCGGCTCGGGTAGCCACAGGCCCGCGATCAGGACGATCGCAAGATGCAAGAACAGCGGGACATAGGAGGCCTTGACCCGTCCGAACGGCCCGGTCGGTTCGCCAAACAGCACCTCCTGCAGCCGCAGGATCAGCGCGCCGAAGCCTATGATCAGGCCGATCACGAGCACGACCGCCAGCAGCGGCTCACGGGCGAAGCTCGACGAGACCAGCATGAACTCAGAGGTGAAGACACCGAACGGCGGCAGACCCGCGATCGCAATCACGCCGAGCGCGAGGCCGACCGCCAGCACCGGGTTGCTGACCGACAGGCCCCGTATATCCGCGATGCGCTGGGTGCCTTTGACCTGCGAGATGTGACCCACGGCAAAGAAGATCGCCGACTTGGTGAGCGAATGCATCGTCATGTGCAGGAGACCCGCGAAGTTCGCGAGTGGTCCGCCCATGCCGAAGGCAAAGGTCATGATGCCCATGTGTTCGATCGACGAATAGGCGAACAGCCTTTTGATGTCGCGGCGGCGATACAGCATGAATGCCGCGAACAGCAGGCTGACCAGGCCAAGGCCAGCCATGATCATCCCCACGTTCAGCGTCGCGGGATTTGCGGCCATCACCATCTTGAAGCGCAGCAGGGCGTAGAGCGCAACGTTAAGGAGCAGTCCCGACAGAACCGCCGAGATCGGCGTCGGGCCTTCGGCGTGCGCATCCGGCAGCCAGGCATGGAATGGCGCAAGGCCGATCTTGGTGCCGTATCCGACCAGCAGAAACACGAACGCGAGCGAAAGCAGCCTCGGATCGAATTTGTTGGCGTTCGCCAGCATGCGGTCCCATGCCATCGCCTGCAGCCCTTCGCCCAATACTTCCTGCGCAACAAGATAGACAAGAATGGTCCCGAAGAACGCGAGCGCGATGCCGACCGAGCCGAGAATAAAGTACTTCCACGCCGCCTCGACCGCCTCCGGCGTCCGATAGATCCCGACCATCATGACGGTCGACAGCGTCGCAACCTCGACGCCGACCCACAGCAGGCCGACGTTGTTGGCAACCAGCGCGACGTTCATCGCCCCGAGCATCGCCTGGTAGAGCGCATGGTAGAATCGAAGGAACGTCGGTGTGAGCCGGCCGGTCTCGATCTCGTGGCCAATATAGGTGGCGCTGAAGATGCTGGTGGTGAAGGCGACGAACGTGGTCAGCGTGACGAGGTAGATGTTGAAGTCGTCGACGATGAGGATTTCGCTGCGCATGCGTGCGGCTGAACAGGAGCAGAACGCCGCCGGCGAAGGTGAGACCGCACGCCAGCACGTTGAGCGAAGCGCCCAGGCGATAGTTCGAGACGAACGCGAGCCCAATGACCGCGACCGCCGGAATGACCAGGATGGCGACGACCGGATCGATCAAGACTGATCCCTCCGCTCGCCGCGGAACCTGTCAAGGGCGGAAACGTCAACCGTGTCGAAACGCTCGCGAATGCGAAACACGAACACGCCGAAGACGATGAACGCGATCAGGATCGAGAACGCGACCGAAAACTCCACGACCAGCGGCATGCCCTTGGCGCCGCTCGCCGCGAGCACCAGGCCGTTCTCGAGCGACATGAAGCCCACGATCTGTGTCACCGCGTTGCGGCGGGTGATCATCATCAGCAGACCAAGCAGGATGACCGCGAGCGCAAACGCCAGGTCTTCGCGGGCGAAGATGCTGACGTTCTCGCCGACCGGCAGCACCAGCAGGATCGACAGCGCCACGAGGCAAAGCCCGGTCAGCATGGTCGGACCCGCCGCCGATCACCTCCTCGATTTCGCGGTGAATCCCGAGCCTCCGCACGATCCGGTGCAACGCGGTCGGAATGACGATGCCCTTGACCACGAGCGCGATCGCGGCGGTCACCAGAAGGTGGGGCGCGTCCTGTATGATCGGCCTGCCAGGCGACCGACAGGGACAGCACGATCGACTGCAGCGCGAACACGTTCAACGTCGCGGTGATGCGGTCCTGATAGAGCAGCACGAAGCTCAGCACCAGCATTCCGCCGGCCAGCATGTGTGCGACGTCGAAGGCCATCGTGCCCATCAGAAGCTCCGCGACACGAACAGCAGGAAGACCGCGAGCGCGGCGGCGGCGAACGCGCTGCCGAGGAAGATCGGGTAGCGGAACACCCGCATCTTGGCGACGGCGCTTTCGCCGATCGGCAGCAGGATCGCCGAGCACCAGAAGCTTGCCGAGATAGGCGCCGAGGCCGACGGTCAGCGCCGAGACGCTCTTGTCGGTGGTCGCGATGCCGAACGGCACGAACAGGCAAGCCAGCAGCGAGCAGTAGAAGCACAAGCTTGAGCGCCGCCGCGGCTTCGACCATGGCAAGGTGCCGGCCGGAATATTCCAGCACCATGGCCTCGTGGACCATGGTCAGTTCGAGGTGGGTCGCCGGGTTGTCGATCGGAATGCGGGCATTCTCGGCGATCGCCAGCAGGACGAAGGCGAATAGCGCAAGGCCGAGCGACACGCGCAGGCCGATCGATGCGGTCGATGAAGGTCTCGGCGATGCTCGAAAGCTGGGTGGTGCCGGCGATCAGCGCCACGCTGAACACGACCAGTAGCATGGCAGGCTCGGCGAGCGACGCGATCATCATCTCGCGCGACGAGCCGATGCCGCCGAAGGCGGTGCCGACGTCCATGCCGGCGAGCGCCAGCGCAAAGCGGCCGGTCGCAAGCAGCGCGACGATCGCGATCAGATCGGCCGCCCAGGAGAACATGAGGTGCGTGGCGTAGGTCGGTACCAGGGCGGCTGCGACCCAGGTGGTGGCGAACACGAGATAGGGTGCGCCCGGTAGAGCCACGAGGCGTTGTGCGCCAGCACCGCTTCCTTGTGCAGGAGCTTCCACAGGTCGAGATAGGGCTGCCAGACCGGCGGCCCGATCCGCCGCAGGATGCGGGCCTTCACCATGCGCGTGACGCCAAGCAGCAAGTGGCGCCACCGCCAGCACCAGGAACATCTGCACCGCCTGCGCGGCAAGATCGAAGAATCAGCGCCATGCCGCGACCATCAGAAGCAGCAGCACCAGCGTCCCGAAGACCAGCGTGAGATAGCGCCGGATGGTCAGGAACTGCAGCTGGTTGAACGTCGTCGCGGCTCGCCCGATCGCGCGCGCGATCGGGCCGTAGATGAACCGCCAGGCTGGATCGAACACCTTGACGTGATAGCTGCGCCGGCCCGGATTTCGCCGGGCTGCGGCATGTCGAGTTTTTCGCGCACGTCGAACACGGTCGTGCCGAAGACGCGGCGGATCGGCATTGCGAAGCTCGAGCTCGTGTACTGCGTCGCCGTCGAGGGATCAGGATAGCCGCAATCCCAGATCGCGCTGCGCCTTGTGGCGCGCGTGGCGTAGCGGTGGATGAACATGGCGGTGAGCGATGCCGGAGGCGAGCAGGAACAACAGGATGATGAGCCCGTTGTACGAGCTCCGACTTTCGGCGATCGGCACGATCGAAGCCCACGGCAGGAAGGTCTGCACCGGCATGCGTTCGCCGACCAGGCTCTGCACCGCCGGGGCCAGCAGATCGATGATCGGTCCAGGCAGAACGCCCGCAATGAAGCAGAGGCCAGCGAGCATAAACATCGCGGCAAGCGAGAAGTAGTCGACCTCCTTCGCTGCTTCGGCGGCGGCCGTGCGCGGCCGGCCGAGGAAGGTGACGCCATAGGCCTTGACGAAGCAGGCCGCGGCGAGCGCCGCCGACAGCGCGAGCAGCGCACCGACCGTCGGGATAAGGAACCGCAGTCCCCATTGCGGCAGCTGCGGGCTGACCAGGATGGCCTGGAACGTCAGCCATTCGGAGACGAAGCCGTTGAGCGGCGGCAGCGCCGAGATCGCGGCGCAGCCGATCAGGAACGCCACCGCGGTCCGCGGCATGCGATGGATCAGGCCGCCGAGGTGCTCCATGTTGCGCTCGCCGGTCGCGACCAGCACCGCGCCCGAGCCGAAGAACAGCAGGCTCTTGAAGATCGAATGATTGAGCACGTGGAACAGCGCCGCGGTGAGCGCCAGCGCCGCCGGCAGTCCCATGCCATTTGCGCGGAAGGCAAGTGCCAGGCCGAGGCCGATGAAGATGATGCCGATGTTCTCGACCGTGTGGTAGGCGAGCAGCCGCTTCAGATCGTGCTGCATCAGCGCGTAGAGCACGCCGAGAACCGTCGTGATGCCGGCGACTGCGAGCACGAGCAGGCTTGACCACCAGGCCGGCTCGCGACGAGGTCGAACATGATGCGCACGAAGCCGTAGACCGCGACCTTGGTCATCACGCCGCTCATCAGCGCTGAGACGTGACTCGGCGCGGCCGGGTGCGCGAGCGGCAGCCAGACGTGCAGCGGCACGAGCCCGGCCTTGGAGCCGGCGCCGGCCAGCACCAGCAGCAGGACGAGGCCCGCCGAGAATGCGTCGGGGTGGTTGGCGCGCATCGAGGCAAAGGAGTAATCGCCCGTGGCGCCGGCCAGGAGCCCGAACGCGAGCAGGAGCGTGAGCGTGCCGAAGCTCGCCATCACGAGGTAGATGTAGCCCGCGCGGGCGTTCTCGGCGGCGCGGTGGTTGGCCATCACCATCGCCCAGGAGGTGAGCGACATGAACTCCCAGGCGACCAGAAAACTGAACGCGTCATCGGCGAGAATGACGAGGTTCATGGCGGCGAGATAGGCCGGAAAGAACGGCAGAACGCGATAGGGCTCGGGCTCGTGGTCGCCGTAGCCGATGCCGTACAGGCTTGCACCGGCTCCGCCGAGATTGGCGACGAGGAGAAAGAACGCCGCCAAGCGCATCGAGGCGAAACTGCGCACCGGTGCCGGGCAGACCGAGCGGAAGTGAGACCGTCTCCGGGGAGGTCCCAAAAATCAGGTAGCCCAATGCCGCCGCGAGGCCGGCAAGGCACACCGTCAGGCACGCGGTATAGACCGTCCGCGAGCTTTCGCTTGCCGCGGCCAGAACCGAAACGGCGAGAAAGCCGGCGACACACCACAATCCGATGATCGCCGGCATTGCTGGCAGAACCCCATGCGCTTGGGGACGTGGCGGCACGCCCGTCGCCGACCCAGGAACCATTACCAATACGCGTCCGCAAACGCATGAATCAATCAGCAATTTCAATAGAAAACGGTCCCAACCGAGCGCCCGCCCGGTTGGGACCGCTGCAAGGATGCAACTCGACTGGAACGCACTCTTTTGAACACGGGACGCGGGACTTGCTACGCGGGACTTGGAATGGGGGACCGCGTGAATAAACCCGCACACTATAGTGGTGCGCGGTTACAGCCCGGTGACGCGTGCCCGCCGTTGCGGAAAGGGTCGCCGCGTTTTGGCCACCATGCGGCCCCGTCTCCGCGCCGGGATTTCCCCATTTGCGTCAAGCTGAGGTCACGCGAGGGGCGCCGAATGCGACCGTTCCTGGGCCCAGAATGGGGGAGGACCGGATGAACACTCGCAGCTTCGCGCTCGCCGCGGCCATCGGCGGCGTGGTCTTCACAGCAGGGCCTGCGGGCGCCTGCCTTGCGCCGCCGCCGATCTGTGCGCTGTTCGGATACAACAGCGACACGCCGGAGCCGGCATCCGCGGAGCCGGAGCTGCAGCCGGTTGAGCTTGAAACATACTTGCGTGAGGTGCCCTCGAAGCCTGCGCCCCGTGTGGTCAAGAAGCAGGACACCGGACCAGTCGGCGAAAGGACAGCCGAAAAGCCCAAGCCCCGCAAGAAACAGCTCGCCGCTCCCCAACCGAAGCCGGCCGAGGCCGAGCCACCCAAGCCCGCAGTCGTGCAAAGCGATGCTATGCAGCAGCCTGCCTATGCATTCGATGCCGCGGCGTTCGTTCGCGTCGTTTCGGCCGACGACCTCAACGAAATCGATCTTGCGGCGCCGCCGGAAACATCCGTGACGGAAACGACGGGGGTTGGTATTCGCAGCGTGCAGGTGGTCGACCCCGTCGAGGTGAACGACCTCGACCGCAGGGCCGACACTATCCGCACCGCTTCGCTCGGGATGGCGACGCAATTGCCCGCGATGGCGCAGCGCCAACCGGAGGTCGAAGCGCCGTCATGGCTGCAACGCACCATCAACCGGCTTGGCGCCGCGTTCGCCTCGGTCTCGGCCGCGGTGCGCTCGCTGTTCGGCTGAGCACGACCGGCACCGGCGCGCTATCGCGACAGGCGCTCCAGCTCCGGAAACGGCTGCAGGCTTGCGTCGCGGCATAGCTCGCGCGCATTGTCGAGGAAGTGGTCGAGGCGGCCAGAGCGGAACAGCACCAGGCTGTCCTTGCTGCCGGCGTATTGTCCGCCGCTCTTCTTGGCGTTGTAGCGTAGGCACACGGTATAGCGGCTTGTGCCGTCGAGCGTGCGCAACACCGGCTCCGAGATATAAGCGCTGCGCACTTGGGTTGGGTCGTTCAGGTACGTGCGCATGAACGCCAGGATATCGGCTCGGTAGTTCTGCGGCATGGTGGTGAGGGCGGCTTCCTCGGTGTCGCGCGCCGCCATGTATTCGCTGCTGCAGGCGCCGAGCGCCAGTGCGGCGACCAGCGGAAGCCAACGTGCACCCGTTCTGCTCATCGGATGATCGCGCTGCCGTGCGCCGCCCGGATTACTTCCCGGCGGCCTTTCGTAAGGCTTCGTTGATCCGATCCTGCCAGCCCGGGCCGCCCGCCTGGAAAAAGTCGAGGACGTCGCGATCAATCCGCAGCGTCACCTGCTCCTTGACGCCGGGGATCGACGGCTGCTTGGGCGGTGCCTCAAGGGGCTTGGTCGTGGCGGCCTTGAAAGCCTTCTCGGCCGCCTCGCGTGAACTCATGGGTCGTCGTATTCGGTCGTCGGGCATGGGGGCATCTCATTCGCGCCACCGCGGTGCGCGGGGCGGGTCGTCAGTGGCGCAGGCTCGATTCGTCGGCCTCGATCGCGCCGCTCTTTTCCAGGAACGCCTGTCCGAGATTTGCGAGCACGTCGGCCATCAGCTTCGATTGATCTTCGGGGGGAGCGAGCAGGATCAGGTCGGCAAGGCTTTCGGTGACGCGAGCGGCAAGTTCGGCCAAGTCGGCGCCCTCGCGCTCCAGGCGCTTTTCCACGAGTTCATTGATGTCGCAGTGCAGACAATCGGACATGCTTCTCAAATCCTGTGCGGGCCATCGGCCGTCCTTCGCGTGGACGCCCGACGCCCGGACCGTCGCCCTTCAGGGTGAATTGACCTTACACCCGCGTGCCGATGGGCGCCACGGACGTGTCGCCGTCAACGGGAAACGCGGTGAGACCGTGGCGCCGATCGGTGCCCTCTGACGACGAAGGCCAAGCGGGCCATAGGTGACGTTTCGTACCCCGTTATATGGGTAACAGGTGGCTGGGGCGCCAGGATTCGAACCTGGGAATGGCGGAATCAAAATCCGCTGCCTTACCACTTGGCTACGCCCCATTTCCGATTGGGATGCGCCGATATAGCGGCGGCATCGGCTCCGATCAACGGCCCTGCGCGGCCGCTACATCTTGCCGTGGCCGCGGCGCACCCCGCGCTGGGCTCGGATTGACCACCTTGCATCCGCGGCGCCGGGGGCGAAATGGGGAAGCCAAGGCGGTGTCAAAGGCAGGCAGTTTTCGCTCACGCCCGGCGGTGCAGCGGGTGCTCCATCCACAGCAGCAGGGCGTTGGCGACCGCGGCAAAGGCGAACAGCACGACCGCGACCGTGATCATCTCCTCGGTCTGCAGGAGCTGCATGGCGTTGATGATCAGGAAGCCCAGGCCGTGCTTGGCCGCGAACATTTCGGCGAGCAGCACGCCGAGCAGCGTCAGCGTGAAGCCGATGCGCAGGCCCGCGACCACCTCCGGCAGCGTGGCCGGCAACAGCACGGTCAGAATGGTCTGCCATTTCGACAGGTGCAGGGTGCGCGCCGACCTTCAGATAGACCGGCGGGATGTTGCGGATCGCGTTCATGGTCAGCAGCGCCACCGGCAGGACGCCGTGCATCGCGCCGAAGGTGACCCGGCCCGACAGGCTCAGGCCGAAGATCAGCAGCACCACCGGATAGAGCGTGATCTTCGGCAGCGTGTAGAGCGAGATCAGGATCGGCTCGCCGACCGCGCCGGACAGGCGATGGATGCCCATCCAGACGCCGATCGCGAGCCCGAGCGCATAGGACAGCGATCAGCGCATAGAAGAAGCAGACCAGCGTCGCCCAGGCGTTCTCCGCAAAGCGCGCGGACGGCACGAACTTGGCGAGATACGACAGCGTCGGCACCGGGCCCGGCAGCGCGGTCGTGCCGACGAGCTGGTGCAGCGCCTGCCACGCCGCCAGCATCGACGATCAGGATGATCAGCGTGTCGGCGGCGCGCTTGGGTCGCGGTCATGGCTTGCCGATCCCGCGCCGCTCCGCCCAGCGCTGATCGAAGACGTGCAGCACCATGTTGACCACGGTCGCGACGATGATCAGCAGCAGCATCAGCGCGTACATCCGCGGATTGTTGAAATCGGAATAGGCGTCGGAGATGACGCGCCCGAGGCCCGCCGGCGCGAGGATGAATTCGCTCGCGATCACGCCGATGAAACCGTAGCTGACGGCGAGCTTGACGCCGGTGAAGAGATGCGGCGCCGCCGCCGGCAGCTTCAGGCGCAGCGCGGTGGCGAGCGGCCCCATGCGATGCACGCGCGCCACCTTGGTCAGCACGCGCGGGATGCGGTCGAGTCCGTTCAGGGTCGCGATGATCATGGCGACGATGGCGGTCGCGACGCCCATCAGCACGATCGGCATGACCGACAGGCCGAAGATCGCGATCATCACCGGATAGAAGATGAAGATCGGCACCGCGTAATAGGTGGCGAAGAACGGATCGAGCGCCTGCCGCACGCGCGGCAGCGCGTGAATGACGAGGCCGAGCGCAAAGCCCAGCACCACGGCGATCACGACGGCGACGATGACGATGCCGAAGGTGCGCGCGATCTGCGTCGTTGGCCTGGCCGGAGATCAGCAGGCGGACCAGCGCGGTCGCCATCTCCGACGGCGGGATCACGACGCGATGGTCGATCAGACCGGTCCGGCAGGCGAGTTCGAGCAGCGCCGACCGCGATCAGCGATGACCGCGAGCCTGATCCAGCCGACCCGGCTCATTCCGCCGCCATCCCGGCGTAGCCGAGCGACTTCAGCGACTCGCCGCGCAGGTTGTCCCACAGCCGGCCGGTGATCTCGCCGAACCGCGTCTCGCTCACGATCGTGCTGTCGCGCTCGCGCGGCCAGCCGGTCTCCACGATGTCGAGAAAGCGGCCAGGGCGCGCCGACATCGCGCCGATGCGGTCCGACAGCATCGCGGCCTCGTCGAGCGCGTGCGTGATCAGCAGCACGGTCGCGCCGGTGCGCCGCCACAGCCGCAGCACCTCGTCGCCCATCAGCAGCCGCGTCTGCGCGTCGAGCGCGCCGAACGGCTCGTCGAGCAGGATCAGGCGCGGCTGCAGCACCAGCGTGCGCGCGATGCAGACGCGCTGGCGCATGCCGCCGGAAAGCTGCGCCGGATAGGCGCGGGCGAAATCCTTCAGGCCCATGAAGGCGAGCGCGTCGTCGACGCGGCGGCGCACCTCGGCATCGGCGACGCCGTTGCGGCGCAGGCCGAAGGCGGTGTTGTCCCAGACCGTGAGCCAGGGAAAGCTCGCGTCCTCCTGGAACACGACGCCGATGCCGTCCGGGACCTCGCCCGCGACCGGCCGGCCCTCGAACGTCACCGTGCCGGCGGTCGGCGGCTGCAGGCCGGCCAGCACCTCCAGCAGCGTGGACTTGCCGCAGCCGGACGGGCCGACCACGGCGAAGAATTCGCCGCGCCGCAGGTCGAGATCGACCGGGCCGAGCGCATGGACCGGCTGCGTGCCGGCCGCCGCCCGGATAGACCCGCGTCACACCCGTCAGCGAGGCGTGGATCGCGCTGATCCGGGGCCTCGGTCATCGCTCGTCATTTTTGCAGGTCGGGCGGCAGGAAGGAGCTGTCGACCATCTTCTTGAGGTCGACGTCCTTCTCCAGCATGCCGACGTACTTCATCGCGCGCACGGTGTTCTCGAGCAGCGGCATCTCGATCCGGCCCTCGGTCCAGAACTTCGCGTCCACCAGTTCCTTGACCATGATGCCCACGTCCTTCGCCGGCAGCGGCTCGTAGACCTTGCTGAGGATCTGGATGGCCTCGTCGGTGTGCTCGTAGATGAACTTGGTGCCTTCGCGGCGCGCCGCCTGGATCGCGCGCAGCTTCGTGCGGATGCTCCTTGATCGCCTTGCCGGTGGCCATGCCGAGCTGCGACGGAATGAGCGGCAGGTCCTTCGGGCCGACCAGCACGCGGTACTTGCTCTCGCCGCCGCGCGTCCGGAACAGGATGACCGGGATGGCGGTGACGTCGACCACGCCGTTCTCCAGCGCGGTGAGCGCGCCGCCGAGGCTGCCGAGCGCCGTCATCTGCACGTCGCCCTGCTTGAGCCCGGCCTTCTCCATCACCAGCACGCCCATCATCTCGCCGAGCGATTTCGGATTGCTGATGCCGAACTTCTTGCCCTTCATGTCGGCCGCGGTCTTGAGCGGCGAATTGGGCATGACGATCACCACCAGGTCGGCGAGCGACCGCGAGGTGAAGCTCGACGATCTTGACGTCCTGGCCCTGGTCGGCGGCCGCGATCACCGGCGCGGCGGTGACATCGCCGTAGCCGAGCGTCGGTCGCCATCGCGTTGCGCACCGAGTTGCCGCCGCCGGCGCCCGCAGATGATGCCGGTGATGTCGACGCCGTGCTTCTTGAAGAAGCCCTTCTCCAGCGCGATGCGCGTAGGGCGCGCCGGATGGATCGTTCTTGTATTGCGTGACCAGCAGGTCTTCCGCCTGCGCCGGTCGAAGCTGCGGCAAGGCCAAGCGCCAGAATCAGAATGCCGCTTTTGAACTTCATCGCGATGTCCTCCTCCGTCAGGCATGTCGCGCGCGTCGGCCGTCCGACTGCGCTGTTGTGCGACGAGCGTATCGCGGCGGTCGAAACTGTATATCGGAACGTTGACGCAGGAGGCGACGCGACTAGGATCGCTGCAGGGATCGAATGCATGACCTATCGCGCGCCGGTTGCCGACATCGCGTTTACGCTCAAGCACGGCGCGGGGCTTGCGCCGACGCTGGCCGGGGACGGCGAATTGACCGCCGACGATGTCGATGCCGTGCTGGCGGAGGCCGGCCGCTTCGCGACCGACGTGCTGGCTCCGCTCAACGCGGTCGGCGACCGCCACGGCACGCCGTTCAAGGACGGCGCCGTCACCATGCCGCCGGGCTGGAAGGAGGCCTATCGCGGCCTGGGCCGCAGCCGGCTGGAACGCGGTGTCGGCTGCCGGCCGAATGGGGCGGCCAGGCGCTGCCGCACGCGCTCAACGCCGCCTGCATCGAGATGTGGAATTCGGCCTCGATGGCATTCGGCATCGGGCCGGTGCTGACCATGGGCGCGGCCGAGGCGCTGGCCGCCTACGGCTCCGACGAGCTCAAGCGCACCTATCTGCCCAAGCTCGTGTCCGGCGAATGGATGGGCACGATGCAGCTCACCGAGCCGCAGGCCGGCTCCGACGTCGGCGCGCTGCGCACCAAGGCCGAGCGCGCCGGCGACGGCAGCTACCGCATCACCGGGCAGAAGATCTTCATCACCTACGGCGAGCACGATCTCACCGACAACATCATCCATTTCGTGCTGGCGCGGCTGCCCGACGCGCCGGCCGGCAACCGGGGCATTTCGCTGTTCCTGGTGCCGAAGTTCCTGGTGAACGCGGACGGCTCGCTCGGGCGCGCGCAACGACCTGCGCGCCCATTCGATCGAGCACAAGCTCGGCATCCACGCCTCGCCGACCTGCACCATGGTCTATGGCGACCACGGCGGCGCGATCGGCTATCTGGTCGGCGAGGAGAATCGCGGCCTCGCCTGCATGTTCACGATGATGAACCTGGCGCGGCTCGCGGTCGGCCTGCAGGGCGTCGGCATCGCCGAGCGCGCCACGCAGCAGGCGCTGCACTACGCGCGCGAACGCAAGCAGGGCCGCGCGGTCGGCGCCGCGGCGACGGATCGAGCGCGATCATCGCGCACCCGGACGTCAAGCGCATGCTGATGACCATGCGGGCGCTGACCGCGCGCGGCGCGCTGCATCTGCTACGCCACCGCCGGCGCGATCGACCGCAGCCACGGCGAAGGACGACGCGCGCAAAGCCGCCGACGACCGCGCGGCGCTGCTGACGCCGGTCGCCAAGGCGTTCTCGACCGACATCGGCATCGAGGTCGCCTCGCTCGGCGTGCAGGTGCACGGCGGCATGGGCTACATCGAGGAGACCGGCGCCGCGCAGCACCTGCGCGACGCGCGGATCGCGGCGATCTACGAGGGCACCAACGGCATCCAGGCGATCGACCTCGTCAGCCGCAAGCTGCCGCTCGGCGGCGGCGCGGTGGTGCGCGCCTATCTCGACGAATTGCGCCGCACCGTGGAGGCGGTGCAGGCGACCAACGATCCGGCCTTCGGCTGCGACCGGCGCGCGGCTTGCCGAGGCGGTCGACAGCCTCGAGCGCGCGACCGACATGGCTGCTGGGCAAGCTCGACAGCGAGCCGCAGGCGGCGCTCGCCGGCGCCACGCCTTATCTGCGGCTGTTCGGCAACGCCGCCGGCGGCTGCATGCTGGCGGACGAGGCGCTCGCGGCCTCGCGGCTCGGCAACGGCGAGCCCGCTGCGCGCATCGCGATCGCGCGCTTCTTTGCGGAGAACATCGCCGTGCCGGCGTCCGGTCTCGAGCGCGCCGTCACCGAAGGCGCCGAGGCCGTCCTCAATGCAGACGCGGTACTCTCAACCTGAAACGATACTCGACCGTCCATGATCTATGCCCGGCTTGAGCCGGGCTCGATCGCAGGCCGGTCATTTAGGAATTAGCGCACCGAATGCGAGGGCAGGACGATGTCGCTCAAGGGCAAGACGCTGTTCATCACTGGGGCTTCGCGCGGTATCGGTCTTGCGATTGCACTGCGGGCCGCTCGCGATGGCGCGCAATATTGCAATTGCCGCAAAGACCGAGGCGCCGCATCCCAAGCTTGAGGGCACGATCTACACCGCCGCTGCCGAGATCGAGCGCGCCGGCGGCCGTGCCCTGCCGCTGGTCGTCGACGTTCGCGACGAGGCTGCTGTGCAAGCGGCAATCGATCGCACGGTGCAGACCTTCGGCGGCATCGATATCGTGGTCAACAACGCGAGTGCGGTGTCGCGCACGCCGGTCGTCGACACCGACATGAAGCGCTACGACCTGATGCAGAACATCAACACGCGCGGCACCTTCATGGTGTCGAAATACGCGATCCCGCATCTGGCGAAATCTTCGAATCCGCACATTCTGATGAACTCGCCTCCGCTCGACATGCAGGAGAAGTGGTTTGCGGGCTCGACGGCCTATTCGATCGCCAAGTTCGGCATGAGCCTCGTAGTGCTCGGGCTTGCCGGCGAATTGCGCACCCAAGGCATCGCGGTGAACGCGCTTTGGCCGCGTGTTACGATCGCAACTGCGGCGATCAAGAACCTGCTTGGCGGCGAACGAGTGATGCAGATGTCGCGCACGCCGGAAATCATGGCGGACGCCGCCTATTCGATCTTTCAGAAGCCTGCGAAGAGCTTCACCGGCCATTTTCTGATCGACGATACATTCCTGGCTGGGGAGGGCGTCACCGATTTTGAGCGCTATCGGGCAGCGCCCGGCGAACCGCTTGCCGGCACGTTTTTCGTGCCTGACCAACCGGCCGCCCCGGCCGGCGTTGTCGTCGCCGGAAAACGATGGGAATGATCTTTCGCCTCGCGGACTAAAGGCCTAAGTGTTGTCGGGGCCTGCGGACTGGAAAATGCCGACGCTTTACATCACGCATCCGTCGTCCTTCGATCACGTCAATCCGCCGGGTCACCCGGAGCGGCCGGATCGGTTGCGGGCGATCGACAGCGTTCTGGAGCAGGAGCGTTTTCAATCGCTGGTGCGCGTGCAGGCGCCGAGCGTCCCGCTCGAAACCATCGCGCTCTGCCATCCCATGGAATACGTCGAGCATGTCCGCGACGCAGTGCCGAAGCAGGGCTGGGTCCGGCTCGATGCCGACACCACGATGTCGCCGGGCAGTTTCGAGGCCGCCGTGCGCGCGGTCGGCGGTGCGGTCCATGCGGTCGATGAAGTCGTGACGGGCAAAGCCGCCAATGCGTTCTGCGCGCTGCGGCCTCCCGGCCATCACACCGAGACGGCGCGGCCGATGGGCTTCTGCATCTTCAACCAGGCCGCGATCGCCGCGCGTCACGCTCAGCGGCGGTACGGCATCGGACGGGTCGCGGTCATCGATTTCGACGTGCACCACGGTAACGGGACGCAGGAGATTTTCTGGTCCGATCCGACGGTGATGTACTGCTCGACTCACGAAATGCCGCTCTATCCTGGGACGGGGGCGGTCTCAGAGCGCGGCGAGCATGACAACATCGTCAACGCGCCGCTGCGGGCCGGCGACGGAGGCGACAAGTTCAAAGCCGCAATGGAGACGCGCATCCTGCCCCGCATGGTGTCGTTCGGGCCGGAGTTGATCATCATTTCGGCGGGCTTCGATGCCCATATGCGCGATCCGCTCGCCAATCTGCAGCTCGCGGACGCCGATTTCGGCTGGGCCACCCGCAAGATTATGGAGGTGGCGGACAAGACCGCACAGGGCCGCGTGGTTTCGGTGCTGGAGGGCGGCTATGACCTGGAAGGGCTGTCGCAATCGGCGGGCGCGCACGTGACCGCGTTGATGCGCGGATGATGTTAGGATCAGGCCGCGACTGGCTTCGCGGCTCAGGCAGGACGAACGGTTCCGACTATGGCCGAAAACATCAATGCGGACGTAAGCAAACTGTCCTTCGAACGCGCGATCGAGGAACTGGAATCGATCGTCAAACGTCTCGAGGACGGCAAGGTGCCGCTTGAAGAATCGGTCGCGATCTACGAGCGCGGCGAGGCGCTCAAGCGCCGCTGCGAGGAGTTGCTGCGGCAGGCCGAGGCGCGGGTGGAGAAGATCACGCTCGACGCCGCCGGCAAGCCTTCGGGCGCCGAACCGCTGGACGTGAAATAGCGGCTTGCATGCGACGCCCGAGCGGCGGCAGCAATCATTTGCATTCCAAGCTTTGTCCGTTGCAGGATCGGCCCATCAACCGGGAGGAATACCGATGTTGTCCGAGGCTGACCGCAATAAGGCTGTCGATATCCTGCAACAGGCCTTCAAGGAGCATAAACAGGCGACGCAGCTATCGACGACTTGGCCCGATATCACGATCGAGGACGCCTACGGCATCTCGACGATCTGGGCCAAGCGGCGGATGGCGGCTGGCGCCAAGCTGATCGGGCACAAGGTCGGACTGACCTCGAAGGCGATGCAGCGGTCTTCGAACATCAGCGAGCCCGACTTCGGCTATCTGTTCGACGATATGATGGTGCCCGACGGGGGCAAGGTCGAGCATGCGAATTACTGCCGTCCTCGCGTCGAGATCGAGCTTGCTTTCGTGCTCGGCAAGCGGCTGATGGGGCCGGGCGTGGGCCTGACCGATGTGCTGGCTGCAACCGAATACGTGGTGCCGGCGCTCGAACTGGTCGATGCGCGGCTGCAGGACCCGCGCAAGATCTTCGATACGGTCGCCGACAACGCCGCCGCCGCCGGCATCGTCGTCGGCGGGCGGGCGGTGCGGCCGATGGACGTCGATCTGCGCTGGGTCGGCGGCATCATGTATGTGAACGCCGAGATCGAGGAGACCGGCGTTGCCGCGGGTGTCCTCGGCCACCCGGCGATGGGCGTGGCGTGGCTAGCAAACAAGCTCGGCTCGCTCGGCACCCCGATGGAGCCCGGCCATATCGTGCTGGCGGGCTCGTTCACGCGCGTGGTTTTTCCGAAGAAGGGCGATACCTTGCACGCCGACTTCGGCCAGCTCGGCGGCATCTCGGTCCAGTACGTGTAGGTGCTCGGCCATGAACATGCCGCGCAACGCCTTCAAGCACGCCATCGCGAAGGGCGAGCTGCAGATCGGCCTGTGGTGCAGCCTGTGCAGCGCGATCGCGGCCGAGATCGTGTCCGATTCCGGCTACGACTGGCTCTTGTTCGACACCGAACACTCCCCGAACGAGGTGCCGAGCATCCTTGCTCAGCTGCAAGCGAGCCTGGGCAACCGCTGCTCGGCGATCGTCCGGCCGGCGTGGAACGACATGGTGCTGATCAAGCGCTATCTCGACATCGGCGCGCAGACCCTGCTGCTGCCGTTCGTACAGACCGCCGAGGAGGCCCGCCGCGCCGTGGCCTCGACGCGCTACCCGCCACACGGCGTGCGCGGCATCACCGGCTCCGGGCGCGCGAGCCGCTACGGCCGGGTCAAGGATTACCTCAAGAACGCCGACAGCGAGGTCTGCGTGCTGGTGCAGGTCGAGACCCGCGAGGCGCTCGGCCGCATCGAGGAGATCGCTTCGGTCGAGGGTGTCGACGGCGTGTTCATCGGGCCGAACGATCTGTCGGCCTCCTTCGGCCATATCGGCAACTGGGGTCACCCGGAGGTTCAGACCGCGCTCGAAGACGCGGTCCGCCGCCTCAAGGCGATCGGCAAGCCCGCCGGCATCCTCACGCCGAACGAGGAGGAGGCGAAGAGGTTCATCGGCTGGGGCTACACCTTCGTTGCGGTCGGCGCCGACGTGGGGCTGCTCGCCAAGAACGCGGACGCTCTGGCGAAACGCTTCAAGCCGTCGTAAGACGCCGCGCATGAGCTTCAAGTGGCGCACTGCTCCGCGAACCGACTTCCGCAAGCTGCACGACGCGCGGCTGCAGGCGCACTACGCCGCGCAATGGCTGGCGCGCGCGACGCGCGCCTACGGGCCGGCGGGGCAAACCGGCGAGCACGCGAGCCTTTCCTGGGACGACGCGCTCGGCGCCTTGGCGACGCCCACGCTTTCGGGCGGCATCAGACTTTCGCTTCGCGTCGTCGACCTTGCGCTGGAGGTCCGCGGCGACGGGTTCCTCGAATCGCTGCCGCTCGACGGCCGTGCCGACGTCGAGGCGCGCCGGTGGCTCGGCGACCGGCTCGCCGCGCGTGGTCTCGACGCCGGCGCACTCGATGCGCCGGCACCCTACGCCATGCCTTGGCATGTGATCGCGCTCGGCGCCCGCTATTCGCTCGACGAACTGGCCGAGCCGTTCGCGGCGCTCGCGGCCTGGTTTGCCAACGCCAACGACGCCCTCGAACGGGTCCGCGCCAAGCTTGTGACGCACCGCCCGAAGCCGCCGCCGGTGCGCGCGTGGCCGCATCACTTCGATCTCGATTGCCTGGTCGAACTCGGCCGCGGGCGCAGCATGGGGATCGGCTTCTCGCCCGGCGACCATTATTGCGACGAGCCGCACTTCTACACCACGATCTATCCGGAGCCGCCGATCCCCCGGCTGCCGCTGTTGCCGGCGATGGGCCATTGGCACACGTATCAGTTCCTGGCGGCGCTTGCGCCCGCGCACAAGATCGTCGCGGCGCACGATCAGGCGTCGTACGTCGCGGATTTTTTCGACGCGGCGGTCAAGGCCGCGCTTACCTCGCTGCATGCGCGGTGAACCGCGGGCCGTTGCCTCGCGCACGTATCCGCTTGTCGTCTCGATTAGTAGAACCGCAGGCAGCCGTCCCGCAGAATCTGCAATGTGCCGCCGCCTACGGCGTAGTGCGTTTCGCCGAACGCCCAGGCACCGCCGACGTTGAGTGGGCCGAAGCTCTTGAATTGGAATTGGCCGCTCTCGTAGAGAACGTGGATGCCGGACTGGTCCCACGCGTAGAGATAGCGCTGATAGGGCCGGCCCAGATACGAATTGCTGTCCTGCCTGCGCAATTTCGTGGGCTGATCGAATATGATGCCGGCCCGGGTTGGGGCGCTGAATTCGGTACCGCTGAATGTGCGCGTCTCGACCACCGAGGGCACGAAGCCGGCATCGGGCAATAGAGGATCGGCACGCACGATGGCAAGGCCCCGACCCGACGGCACGTAGCTTGTCGCTATTTTTTGCCCGAAGCCCGGCAATACGACGGTGGTGATCGTGGCGAAGGCGGTGGCGTCCAATCGCAGGGCGCTCAGCGAGGTGCCACGCAGGGCGTATACGTAGGGATCGTCAACCGTGAAGTCGTCCGCGCCTTCTGTGATCGCCACGGTGGAAAAGGCGGTGCCGGAAAAGCGGTACGCCGTCACCCGCCGATTGCCGTCGAGACCGAGCAGATTAGCGCCCATCTTGTGCAGACGAGCAAAGGCATAGGTGGAACCTGGCGTCGCCGGCGTCATGGTGGCGGCAAGCGTAAACCCGCCGCCGACGAATTTCGTCAGCGCAAAAATGCGGCCCTGGTTGTCGGCGACGTAAAGATAGGTGTCGTCACCGGTCAGCGTCCGGGCATTCGTCATGGCGTAGCGGCCGCGCTCCGTCAGACCTGTGCCGTCGAAGGTGAACGCATGCAGGCCGACAGCGCTGATGACGTAGAGGTAGCTCGTGTCGCCCCAGAGGTCGTTCACGCCGTAAAAATCGGACAAGGTCGTACTGGGACCGAACATCGGCAGGCAGTTGTAGCCGCCACCCTCCGGCGTGTTCTCGGTGCAGTTGATCCTGGTGCCGTCGCTGCGGCACCATCTGTTCGCGGTGAGCGTCCCGACCTTCGGGTCGGTCTCAAATCCCGGTCCTACCGGCGGCGTCGAAGCACAGTTCACCCGTGTGCCGTCGCTGGTGCACCAACGGCCGGCGGTGAGCGGGCCGACCTTGGGATCGGTCTCCGGACCGCCAAGGGCCCGCCAAGCGGCTCCGTTACAATATTCGATCGCGCCGGCGTTGTAGCGAATGAGGCCCGCGTTGCTGGTATCGCAGACGCGCAGCGTGGGCCCGACAAAGTGCGGCTGCGTGGTCCATACGCCGCCGCTGCAAACCAGACAGCCTTCCACCAGGCACGCGGTCGTGCGCCCTCCCTAAAGTCGGTGCAGCCCTTCCCGGGCATCTGTGCCCGGGCACCGCTCAGGCTGCACGCCATCACGAAAGCAAATGCGTGGATTGCGATTCTCATAGCAACCTCCACGGTGCCGACGGTCGGGTGATCGTCGCGATGAACATGACTTCGGCCGCTTGCACGCGCTGACGCGCCCAGTCCGGTCTGGTGCCGCCCGCGGCACGATGTGACAACGCCATCGTGCAGCGATCTCAGGCGACGTCCGGTTCGCACGACCGATGCGTGCGACATCATGCCATAGGGATGAACGGGCCACCAAATCGGCGCTGACGCGTCAAGGCGCGGCTTTGGCCTCGGGCCGGCAATGAGGTCTGAGTCAAAAGTCATTTCGGCGCTGTGTGCCGCGTCATTTCGGTGTCTGATAGCGCGCGAGAACGGACCGTGCGCCGTCATTCGCCACGCGACACGCTGAATGCGGACACTTTCTTGCCGCTGCGTCTGAATGTCGTGCTACGCGCACACAACTGATTCGCGGCGCTGCAATGCGTTAACGGCTGTGGCTTCGCGTTGACGAAAATCCCGTGCAACCAAAATGGCATCCGTTGCGTTTGAACTGACGCAATAGAATACTCGATTTGCGATTCAACAACCTCAGAGGTCAACGCGATGCTGAAAACCTTGGCTTTCGCCGCAGTCGGTGCAGTCGTGATGTCGTTTGCGTCCGTGAGCTCGCATGCAGCTCCGGCGTCGAATCCGTTCACTGACGTGGATGCGTCTGACATCACGCTGGTGGCGCAGGGCTGCGGCCCCGGCTGGCACCGCAACGCCTACGGCGTGTGCCGTCCCAACCGGCCGCCGGTGGTCGTCGCGCCGCGGGTTTGTCCGCGCGGCTATTTCCTCAGCGCGCGGGGCGTTTGCGTTCCTCGATACTGAGCTCGCTGTTCGGCAAGAGCCGGGCGTGCGGTGGGTCCGACCGCGCGCCCGATCATTTTTCGCGTCACTTGTAGTCCGTCCGTCATCGCCGGGCCGGCGCCATAAGCGCGTTTACGCGCGTCTTCGACGCGCTATGGCGCCGTGATCCGGCGATCGATCATCTTGCGAAAGGGATGGACCCGCGGGTCAAGCCCGCGGGTGGACGTTCCTCACTTGGCGATCGCAGTACCCAATGCCCGGCCGCACGCCCGCATCGTTGCCGGCGCAGCGGCCAAATCAGTACTGCAGCTCGTAGCTGCCGTCGCCGCGGATGATCTTGAGGTAGCGCTCGGCCGAGCGCTCGACCACTGCCTTGCCATTCGACCAGATGGTGCGGTCGTTGAAAGCGCCGTGGACGCGATCGAACTCGAACGGCTTGAGCGACTTCGACCACGCCCTCGACGCGCGGTCCCGACAGCGGGATGAAGTTCGGGAAACTCCACATGAAGCTCACCGACTTGTTGTCCTGCACCACCTGCACGATGTCGCCTGACAGAAGCGCGCCCTTGCCGCCGGCGCCCGCGGCCCAGTGCAGCACCGTGCCGCCCGGATAATGGCCGCCGGCGCAGATCAGCGTGACGCCCGGCAGCAGCTCCTTGGTCTCGCCCTGCCAGAGCGTGATCGCCGGATCGTTGCGCATGATCCACTTGCGGTCGGCGGCGTGCAGGTGGACCGGGATGCCGCCGAACGCCTGGCTCCACTCGACCATGCAGGAGTAGTAGTGCGGGTGCGAGATCGCGATGCCCTTGATGCCGCCCATGGCCTTGATCAAGGTCGACGGTCGCGCGATCGATCAGCGAGATGCAGTCCCACAGGATGTTGCCGTGCGGTGTGCGCAGGAGCTGCGCGCGCTGGCCGATGCCGAACGCCGGAAATGTGACGAGCGCGATCAGGTTCGGCTCAAGCTCGCGCCAGCCGTTGCTGCAGCGCCCCTGCAGCGCCGGTAGCGTGGTCCAGCTCTGGCCGGCAGGCGTGACGTACTGGCGCTCGTCGTCGCAGATCGGACAGGCCGCCGGCGGCTTGTCGCTCGGCTCGTATTGGGTGCCGCAGGTGTTGCAGATGAAGGCGGGCATGGTGGCTCCGTCGCAGCAATGTCTCGCCACCGTCGCGGATTAGGCCCGCTCGCCGAGGCGGCGAGACGCCATCTTGGTGGAAATCGCGCTGTCTCGACAGTCCCCTTTTATTCCTCTCGCTACGCGGTGGCGGCGGCCGGCCGCATGGCCTGCCGGCCGCCGCCGATGAACAGCACCATGATGGCGGCCAGCAAAGCAGAGCAGGCCCGACAGCATGAACGCCTCGGTGTAGCTGCCGAAGTTGACCCGCAGCAGGCCGCCGAAGAAGGCCGCCGAAGCGCCGCCGAGCTGGTGGGCGGCGAACACCCAGCCGTAGACGATGCCGGCCTTCTCGCGCCCGAACGTGTTGCCGATCAGCCGCACCGTCGGCGACACGGTGGCGAACCAGTCGAGCCCGTAGAACACCGCAAACAGCGACAGGCCGTAGAAGCGTCACGAACGAGAACGGCAGGAACAGCAGCGAGACGCCGCGCAGCGTGTAGTAGATGCAGAGCAGCACGCGGTTGTCGTAGCGGTCGCTGAGCCAGCCCGAGCCGGTGGTGCCGATGAAGTTGAACACGCCGATGGTGGCGAGCACGCCCGCGGCCGGCGACCTCGGAAATGCCGGTGTCCATGCAGGCCGGGATCAGGTGCGGTGCCGATCAGCCCGTTGGTCGAGGCGCCGCAGACGAAGAACGTGCCGGCGAGCAGCCAGAAGTCGCGCACCCGCGCCGCCTCGCCGAGCGCGCGGAACGCGATCTGCACCGGATTGCCCTGCGGCGGCGGGGCGGGCTTGGGCTCGCCGTGCTCGCCGTAGGGCATCGAGCCCCATGTCGGAGGGCCGGTCGCGCATCAGCCAGGCGACGAACGGCATGATGCCGAGCGCGACGCACGCGACCGTCAGCACGGTGGCGCGCCAGCCGTAGACCGAGGCGATGGCGGCGAGCACCGGCAGGAACAGCAGCTGGCCGGTCGCCGAGCCGCCGCTCAGCATGCCGACCACGAGCCCGCGCCGCGCGGTGAACCAGCGCGTGGCGACGGTTGCGGCCAGCACGGTGGCGAGGAAGCCGGTGCCGGAGCCGACCACGAAGCCCCACAGCAGGATGAGCTGCCAGGACTCGCGCATCAGCGCGGTCGAGGCGACGCCGACGGCGATCAGCGCGAGCGCGCACAAGCACCGAGCGGCGGACGCCGAAGCGCTCCATGATGGCGGCGGCGAACGGCCCGATGCAGCCGTACAGGATGAGGTTGATCGAGATCGCGAACGCGATCGTCGCGCGCGACCAGTGGAATTCCTGCTCCAGCGGCACCATCAGGATGCCGGGCGTCGAGCGCACGCCGGCGCCGGTCAGCAGCACCACGCAGGTGACGCCGATGACGATCCAGCCGTAGAAGATTTTGTTGGAATTCGGCATGACGTGTCACGGCCGAGTGTGTCGCCGCGAACCGGCCGCAGCCGTCAAGCGAGCCGGACCGACAGGCCCGGCAGCGCGATGCCGTGCAGCGCCGTCGTCCAGGTCTCGCCGGCTGCGACCGGCAGCGCGCGCGTCAGCGTGCCGGTGGTGACGATCTCGCCCGGCGGCGAGCGGCGGGTTGTCGCGGATCGGCCGCCAGCAGATCGACCAGATGGCGCAGCGCGTTGAGCGGGCCGTCGAGCACGTTGCGGGCGTGGCCGTGATCCATCGACCGCGCCGTTGCGCTTGAGATCGATCTCGAAGCTCGGCAAGCGCTCGCCGCCAGCGCTCGGCATCGGCGGCGACCGGCAACGCGCGGGCCGATCAGCAGCGCGCCGTGCAAGCCGTTCGCCGCCATCGTGTCGGCCGGCGAGAATTTCCAGCTGCGGAAAGATCGACTGCACGATCTCGAAGCCGTGCGCCACCCAGTCGATGGCAGCCGAGCAGGCGTCGCGTCGTCCATGCCGGGCTCGCGGCGCGCGCGCCAAGCCCGAACACGATCTCCGGCTCGATGCGCGGCTCGGCGAGCCTGCCGAGCGGGAACGTGCCGCCGACGTCGGCGAGATTGCGCACCGTGCGGTCGTACATCGTGCCCCAGTTGGGCGCGTAGACGTTGTACTCGGCCCAGATGGTGCGGTTGGTGAAGCCGATCTTGCGGCCGAGCGACCGCTCGCCGCGCGCGAGCCGCGCCTGCCGCATCGCCGCGGTGACGCGGTAGGCGTCGGCGAGCGAGAAGTCCGGATGGCGCGCCGAGAACGAGGCGATCTGGCGGCCGCTGTCGATGCGCCGCCAGCGCTTCGGCGGCGATCGCCGCGATGTCGACCGCTCGCCATCGGCGCGCTACTTCGGGATCGGCACCTCGCCGACGTCCTTCGGCACCTTGTAGCCCTTCTGCGTCGCGGGCTTGTTGGCGATGGCGAGATACCAGCGCAGCACGTTGGGATATTGCTTCAGGTCGACCGTCTGCCACTCGTAGCGCGACATCCACGGCCAGATCGCGATGTCGGCGATCGAATACTCGTCGGCGACGTATTCGTGATCGTCGAGGCGCGTGTTCAGCACGCCGTAGAGCCGGTGCGCCTCCTTCAGGTAGCGCTCCTCGGCGTAGGGCGCCTTGCCGGGATTGTACTTGGCGAAGTGATGCACCTGGCCGAGCATCGGGCCCGGGCCGCCCATCTGCCACATCAGCCATTCGATGACGCGGTAGCGCTGCCTCGCCCGACTTCGGCAGCAGCTTGCCGCACTTGTCGGCGAGGTAGATCAGGATCGCGCCCGACTCCATCAGCGACATGCCGTTGTCGCGATCGACGATCGCCGGGATGCGGTTGTTCGGGCTGATCTTGAGGAATTCCGGCTTGAACTGCTCGTCCTTGGAAATGTCCACCGCGTGCACGGTGTAGGGCAGGCCCATCTCCTCGAGCGCGATGGAAATCTTGCGGCCGTTCGGCGTGGTCCAGGTGTAGAGATCGATCACGGTGTCGGTCCTTGTGCTGATCTGGCGTCCGTTGGCCGAGCATGCTCGTCAGACTTCCGCGGTAGGTCGTATAGCTCCAGGGCGTCACGAGCAATGGCACATGATAGTGCCCCTCCGGCTCGGCGATGCGAAAAGCGGATCGGCACGACGTCGAGGAACGGCGGGCCGGCTGCCGCCGCTTGCGCGAAATAGCCGCCGACCTGGAACGTCAGCTCGTAGGTCCCGATCCGCAGCGGCTCGCCCGCGATCAGCGGCCGGTCGGTGCGGCCGTCGGCATTGGTGACGGTCTCGCGCAGCAGGCCGCGGGCGCTGGCGCCGATTTCGTGCAGCGCGATCCGGATGCCGGCGGCCGGCCGGCCGGTGGCCACGTCGAGCACATGGGTCGAGAGCCGCCCGGTGGTCGCGGGCATGCCCGGGCCGTCGACCTTGGCGACCAGGCGCAGCCGCGTGATCAGGCCGATTTCCTCGAGCGCGCGCTCGCCGCTCGGCCTCGACGTCGTTGCCGAGCCGCCGCTCGAACTGGCGCAGGATCGAATCGCGGGTGTGCCGGCGCACGCAGATGATGAAGGGAAAGCCGAATTTCTCCCGGTAGGCGGCATTGAGCCGGCTGAAGCGGTCGAATTCCTCCGCGCTCAGCCGGTCGAGGCCGAGGCTGCCCTGTTCGGCCTGGGAATGGCTGCGGTGAGGTCGGCGCGCGCGACCCGGCTGCCGAGTTCCGGATGGCCGCCGATGAAGGCGAGCTGCCGCTCGGGCGGCGCCTGCCGCACCGCCTGCCATCATGGCGTCGTGCAGGGCGGTCACGGTCGGGTAGGGCCGGCCCGCGGCGGCTGCCTCGGCCACCCAGGGGGCGTGTTCGAACACCTCGCCGAGCGCCGCGACAAAGGCGTCGGGAGGCAGCGCGTTGAGGGCGGCCAGGGTCAGCGGAGCGTGCTGCCATGGCCCCATGGTAACCGCATCGGCGCTGGGGAAACGACAATTTTCTGCTTGCGGATCAAGGGGTTTAGGAGGAAATTGATCACGTCTGGCATTTGAACCAAAACCGCCCTTCCCGCCGACTAACTTCACGAGAGCCGATCATTGTCTGCGAACCCAGCCACTTCGGACGATGTCCTGATTGGACGGATCGCAAACGGCGACCGGCTCGCGATGCAGGTGCTGTTCGCACGGCATCATGTGCGGGTGTTCCGGTTCGTGCTGCGGCTGGTGCGTGATGAAGCCGCGGCGGAGGACCTGATCAGCGAGGTGTTCCTCGACGTCTGGCGGCAAGCCGGGCGGTTCGAGGGCAGGGCTGCGGTTTCGACCTGGCTGCTCGCGATCGCCCGCTTCAAGGCCTTGTCGGCGCTGCGGCGCAAGCCGGAGCAGGAACTGGACGAGGAGACGGCGGAGGCGATCGAGGATACGTCGGACACCCCCGACGTCACGCTGGAGAAGAAGGACAAGAGCGCAGTTCATCCGGAAGTGCCTGACGGCGCTTTCGGCCGAACACCGGGAGATCATCGATCTCGTCTACTACCACGAGAAGTCGGTCGAGGAAGTGGCCGAGATCGTTGGCATCCCGGAGAACGACCGTGAAGACGCGCATGTTCTACGCGCGGAAGAAACTGGCAGAGCTGCTGAAGGCTCAAGGAATTGAAAGAGGTTGGCCATGAACACCAAGAATCGAAAGAACAGCAAGAGGACATCGAGCTCGCTCCTGCCGTGGCATGCCGCCGGCACGCTCAGTCGCCGCGACGCCGCGCGCGTCGAGCAGGCGCTCGCCAACGACAACGAACTCGCCCGCCGCTACGAGCTGGTGCGCGAGGAGCTCGGCGAGACGATCCACCTCAACGAGACGCTCGGTGCGCCGTCGGCGCGCGCGATGGAGAAGCTGTTCGCCAAGATCGACGCCGAGCCGGCGCGCACAGCCGAAGGCGTCGTTCAACCTCGGCGCCTGGCTCACCGATTTCGTCACCGGCTTCTCGCCGCGCACGCTGGCCTATGGCGCGACCGCGGCCGCGCTCGCGATCGTGTTGCAGGCCGGCATCCTCGCCGGCCTGGTCGTCAAGGAGCAGCGCGGTCGGACCGCAGCTTGCCTCCTACGAGCAGGGCAGCACGATCGGCGAGCGGCTCCTACGTGCTGATCCGCTTCAAGCCGCAGGCCAGCGCCGCCGACATCACCAAGTTCCTGAGCGACAACAAGGCCACGGTCGTCGGCGGCCCGGCCGCCGGCACCGGCCTGTTCCGGCTGCGGGTCGCCGACCGGGCGCTGTCGCAGGGCGAGCTCGGGCGATCGTCAAGACAATGGCGCAGACCGATGGTGGTGACTTCACGGTGCCGTCGTCGCAGCCGTAAGCGGGCGCCGCAGAAGCGCAACGGCATCCTGTTCTGATCAGCGTTGAGGCTGAGATCGCGCTCGGAGGCATTGCCATGCGCGCTGACCAGACGATCGCACGCGCCCATTGGGACGAGTCTCTGCTGATGTCGCGCGCTCGCGGCGACCGTCGCTGATCGCCTCCTGGGGCGGTGCTTCGGCGCAGCGCATGATCGCCCGATATGAGCGGCATCGGGCCGCGCCATGAGCCCGTGCGATGGGCATCCGCTCGGCCGACACCATGAGCGCCGGGCCGATCGGCGATGCGGCCCGGTCCGGATGCGGGCAGGCCCGGACCCTGGATCGCGGCGGCCGTCGGCCCATCGGGTTGGGGCGCGAGTCGACGACCGGCCCAGTGCTTGGCACGGCCGCCGCGTACCGCCGCCGCGTGCGGCGACTGCCACCGATCCCGACGATCCGCCGCCTACGACGAGCGCGATCGGCGCCGCCGCGTCGGCAACGCGCTGCAACGGCGAGAGCGGCGCGCCGCCGCAGCAAGCAGGTGCAGCCGCGCGGCCCGCGCCCCGGCCATCGACATCCCGCCGACCGACGAGCAGCGGTTCGTGCCGAACGAGGTGGTGCTGCAGTTCCGCGGCAATCCCGGTCCGCAGGCGATCGCCGCGCTGCTGCGCGCCACCGCCTGGTCCCGATCGAGCAGCAGCGGTTCGCGCTGACCAACACCACGATCCTTCGCGCGTCCGCATCGGCGACCGCCGCCCGGTACGCACCGTGCTGCGCAGCCTCGGCGCGAAGCTGCCGCTCGAAGCCGGCCAGCCGAATTTCCTCTATCGCACGACCTCGCAGGCGCAGGCCGCCGCAGAGCCCGCGCCGACGGACGCTGCGCCGCAGCCGATCGCCGGCCGCGGCGACGGCGGCGGCGCTGCCCGCGGCGGCGGCGATCCGGCGCAATACGCGCTCGGCCAAGCTGCGGCTGCAGCGAGGCGCACGGCCTGGCCACCGGCAGCAACGTGCTGGTCGCGGTGATCGATTCCGGCGTCGACACCGGCCATCCTGAGTTCAGCGGCGTGATCGCAGGCACGTTCGACGCGCTCGGCAGCGCCGAGAAGCCGCACAAGCCACGGCACCGCCATCGCCGGCGCGATCGCTGCGCATGCGCGGCTGATGGGCGTCGCGCCGGCGGCGCGCATCCTCGCGATCCGCGCGTTCGGCCCCGCCGGCACCAGCGCCGAGGCCACCACCTTCGCGATCCTCAAGGGCGTCGACCATGCTGCCAAGGCGCAAGGCGCGCGTCATCAACATGAGCTTCGCCGGTCCCGCCGATCCGGCGCTGGCGCGCGCGCTCGCGGCCGCCCATGCGCAAGGGCATCGTGCTGGTCGCGGCGTCCGGCAATCTCGGCGCCAAGTCGCCACCGCAGTATCCGGCCGCCGATCCGAACGTGATCGCGGTGTCCGCGACCGACGCCGACGACAAGTTGTTCGCGGCCGCCAACCGCGGCCGCCACATCGCGGTGACGGCGCCCGGCGTCGACATCCTGCTGCCGGCGCCCAACGCCGACTATCAGATCGTCTCCGGGACCTCGTTCTGCGGCCGCCCATGTCAGCGGCGTCGCGGCGCTGATTTGGAGCGCAAGCCCGAGCTCTCGCCCGACGCGGTGCGCGAGATTCTCGATGTCGACCGCGCGCGACCTCGGTCCGCGCGGCAAGGACGACCAGTTCGGCGCCGGCCTGGTCGATGCCTACCAGGCGATCCTGGCGCTCGGCGCGAGCACCGCGGCGGCACCGTCGCAGGCATCGCGGCCGGTTTCGACGCGGTGAGGGGAGGCCGCGCCCGAAATCGGTAGTTCGGCGCGGTCAATTGACAAAGTAGCCACTGGTAGCTACTTTGTGTCATGCGCTCCGTCGGCATCAAGGTGCTGAAGAACAGGCTCAGCGAATACGTCCGCCTGGCTGCGAGCGGCGAGACGGTGCTGGTGACCGACCGCGACCGCGTAGTGGCTGAACTTGGGCCGCCGCGCCGCGACAAGAGTTGGCCGATCGCAGATCGATTGTGGGCCGAGGCTGTTCGCAAGGGCGAGGTAACGCCGGCACCGCTTCGCGGTCGTGGACCGCCACCGCGAAAGCCCGTCATGCGCTTTGAAGAACTGATGGCCGAGCTAAAGCAGGATCGGGAAGATCGTTGATCTACCTCGATAGCTCAGTTGCACTGGCTCAACTCCTGGCGGAGAACCGGCAGCCATCAGAGGCGATATGGGATGAGGCCCTCGTTTCCAGCCGCCTGCTGGAATACGAGCTCTGGAATCGCATCCACGCTCGAGGGTTGACGCGGACACACGCCGAAGAAGTGCGCGAGCTGATCGGTCGTGTCGACTTGATCGAGCTTACTCCCGAAGTGCTGGCGCGCGCGATCGATCCATTTCCTGTACCCGTCCGGACGCTCGACGCGCTTCACCTGGCGACGATCGAATACGTGCGCGGCCAGCGGCAACGGGTCGAACTCGCCAGTTTCGACGAACGGATGATCGCTGCCGCTCGTGCATCCGGGATTGTCGTGTATCCAACGTAGACCGCGACACCATTCCTTTTTTGCTCTGCTCTCTCGGCCTTCTTCGCTCTGTGACTTAACGCACAGCGCCGTCGGTCCGCCCTGAACCGCGCCAGGTCGGCCCTCGACGAATGGACATCAGGATCGCATCGATCCGCAGCCCATCCAGAAGGAGATCGTCATGAGCATCACGTCAAAGCTTACCGCCGCGGTTGCAGCGATTGCGCTCGTTGCCGGCGTTACCATCGCGACCACCCCGGCGCACGCCGGCAAGTGGGGCAACGGCTTCACCTACGGTCTGGTCGGGGGCGCGGTGGCCGGCGCCATGATCGCGGGCGGCACCTACAACGCCTACGCCGGGCCGGTCTATGTGGGCGGCTATCGCCGCTGCGGCTGGGTCCGCCAGTTCGACGTCTACGGCGACTACGTGGGCACGGTTAGGGTCTGCAACTACTACTGAGCCCCGAAAGCAAGGGCCGGCGCGCATGCATCGTCTTCCCCATCGCGCCGGCCTGAACGACCCGCCCGGACCGCCGTCCGGGCGGGTCGACCTTTTGGGGTCTGGACGGCTCCCCCGAACGCCCCCTAAATGGCGTCAAGGGGACGCGGCATGAGCGAGATCATCCTCGAAACCGAGGATCTGACCAAGGAATTCGCCGGCTTCGTCGCGGTCAACGGCGTCAACCTGCGGGTCGAGCGCGGCACCATCCATGCGCTGATCGGGCCGAACGGCGCCGGCAAGACCACCTGCTTCAACCTGCTCACCAAGTTCCTGCAGCCGACGCGCGGCCGCATCGTCTACAAGGGCCAGCGACATCACGCGGCTTGCGCCCGCCGACGTGGCGCGGCTCGGCGTCGTGCGCTCGTTCCAGATTTCGGCGGTGTTTCCGCATCTCACCGTGCTGGAAAACGTCCGCATCGCGCTGCAGCGCGAGCGCGGCGGCTCGTTCGACTTCTGGCGCTCGCACGCGCGTGCTCGACCGCTTCAACGAGCGCGCGCTGAAGCTGATCGCCGATGTCGGCCTGTCGGACGTTCGCGCAGGTCGCCGGCGGTCGAACTGCCCTATGGCCGCAAGCGCGCGCTCGAGATCGCGACCACGCTCGCGCTCGATCCGGAAATGCTGCTGCTCGACGAGCCGACCGCCGGCATGGGGCACGAGGACATCGACCGCATCGCGGCGCTGATCAAGTCGGTGTCGGCCGACCGCACCGTGCTGATGGTCGAGCACAATCTCAGCGTGGTCGCGAATCTGTGCCAGCGCATCACGGTGCTGACGCGCGGGCGCGTGCTGGCCGAGGGCGATTACGCGCACGCGTCTCCGAACAATCCGGAGGTGCGCGAGGCCTATCTTGGGGTCGGCCATGCTTGACGTGCGCGCGCCGCTGCTCGCGGTCGCAGACCTGCAGGCCTGGTACGGCGAGTCGCACATCCTGCACGGCGTGACGTTCGACGTGCAGCCGGGCGAGGTGGTGACGCTGCTCGGCCGCAACGGCGCCGGCAAGACCACGACGCTGAAGTCGATCATGGGCATCGTCGGCGCGCCGCACCGGCTCGGTGCGCTTCGAGGGCCGTGAGCTGATCGGTCGCGCCTCGAACGAGATCGCGCGCGCCGGCATCGCCTTCTGTCCGGAGGAGCGCGGCATTTTCGCGAGCCTCGACGTCGAAGGAGAATCTGCTGCTGCCGCCGCAGGTGAAGCCGGGCGGGCTGACGCTCGACCGCATCTTCGAGTTGTTCCCGAACCTGCAAGGAGCGGCTCGGCTCGAGCCAGGGCACCAAGCTGTCCGGCGGCGAGCAGCAGATGCTGGCGATCGCCCGCATCCTGCGCACCGGCGCGCGGCTTGCTGCTGCTCGACGAGCCGACCGAGGGCCTCGCCCCGGTCATCATCCAGCAGATCGGCAAGACCATCCGCACGCTGAAGGAGCAGGGCTTCACGATCCTGCTGGTGGAGCAGAACTTCCGGTTCGCCTCGACGCGTCGCCGACCGCTATTATGTGATGGAGCACGGCCGCGTGGTCGAAGGCTTCGCCAACGCCGAACTGGACGCCAATCTCGAAAAGCTGCACGAGTATCTCGGAGTGTGAACGAATGATGCCGGCAGGCCGGCGCGACTCACCAAGGAGGAATGCAATGACGAAGTCTTGTGAGTTTGACCGCGCTCGCGGTCGCGCTGGCCGCTGCGGCCCGCACAGGCGCAGTCGAGCGACAGCGTCGTCAAGATCGGCGTCATGAACGACATGTCGGGCACCTACGCCGACCTTGCCGGCCCGGGCTCGGTGGTCGCCGCGCAGATGGCGGTCGAGGATTTCGGCGCCGCCGCCAAAGGGCATGAAGGTCGAGATCGTCGGCGCCGACCACCAGAACAAGCCGGACGTCGGCTCCAACATCGTGCGCACCTGGATCGACGGCGACAAGGTCGACGTGATCGTCGACGTGCCGACCTCGTCGGTCGCGCTCGCGGTCAACCAGATCGTCAAGGAAAAGAACAAGGTGTTCCTGGTCTCGGGCGCCGCGGCATCCGATCTCACCGGCAAGGCCTGCACGCCCAACACGATCCACTGGACCTACGACACCTGGGCGCTCGCCAACGGCACCGGCAATGCGATCGTCAAGACCGGCGGCAAGACCTGGTTCTTCCTCACCGCCGACTATGCCTTCGGCCATGCGCTCGAGCGCGACACCGCCGCGGTCGTCGAGAAGAACGGCGGCAAGGTGCTCGGCAAGGTCCGCCATCCGTTCCCCGCGACCGACTTCTCCTCGTTCCTGCTGCAGGCGCAGTCCTCGAAGGCGCAGATCATCGGGCTCGCCAACGCCGGCGCCGACACCACCAACGCGATCAAGCAGGCGGCGGAGTTCGGCATCGTCAGCGGCGGACAGAGCCTCGCCGCGTCTGCTGATCTTCATCACCGACGTGAAGGCGCTCGGCCTGCAGACCGCCCAGGGCCTGGTCTTCACCGAGGCCTGGTACTGGGACCTCAACGACGCCAACCGCGAATTCGCGCAAGAGGTTCGCCGCGCGCAACAAGGGCATCTATCCGAGCATGGTCCATGCCGGCGTCTATTCGGCGGTCACGCACTACTTGAAGGCGGTGCACGAGCTCAAGAGCGACGCCGACGGCAAGGCGGTGGTCGCCAAGATGAAGGCGATGCCGACCGACGACAAGCTGTTCGGCAAGGGCACGATCCGCGCCGACGGCCGCAAGATCCACCCGATGTATCTGTTCGAGGTGAAGAAGCCCGCCGAATCGAAGGGGCCGTGGGACCTCTACAAGCTGCGCGCCACGATCCCGGCGAACGAGGCGTTCCGTCCGCTCAAGGACGGCGGCTGCCCGCTGGTGAGCGGCTGAGGCCGCCGTGTCATCACCGGGCCGCCGCGCGTCAGCGCGGCGTGACCCGGCGATCCCGATAGGGAAGGCTCCGCGTCTTGCCTCCCTAAGCGGCGACTCGCCGCGGTCAAGCCCGGCGATGACGTGGACTGAGTGTGCTCGCATGTTCGAAATCTGCCTTCCCGAGTTTCATGGCGCGCGCTGCATCCTCTCGACGGCGCTGTTCGGCCAGCTCCTGATCGGGCTGATCAACGGCTCGTTCTACGCGCTGCTCAGCCTCGGGCTCGCCGTGATCTTCGGCATGCTCAACATCATCAACTTCGCGCACGGCGCCCAGTACATGATGGGCGCGTTCGTCGCATTCTTCCTGCTGCAATATCTCGGGCTGAACTATTGGTTGGCGCTGGTGATCGCGCCGATCGTGGTCGGCGCGTTCGGCATCATGATCGAGCGGCTGTTCCTGCAATGGCTCTACAAGCTCGATCATCTCTACGGCCTGCTGCTGACCTTCGGGCTCGCGCTCGATCATCGAGGGGGTGTTCCGCAACTACTTCGGCTCCTCCGGGTCTGCCGTATCGGGTGCCGGACGCGCTGCAGGGCGGGCAGAACCTCGGCTTCATGTTCCTGCCGAACTACCGCGCCTGGGTGGTGGTGTTCTCGCTGTCGGTCTGTCTGACCACCTGGTTCGTGATCGAGCGCACCAAGCTCGGCTCGTATCTGCGCGCCGCGACCGAGAATCCGACGCTGGTGCGCGCCTTCGGCATCAACGTGCCGCGCATGATCACGCTGACCTACGGCTTCGGCGTCGGCCTCGCCGCGCTCGCCGGCGTGATGGCGGCGCCGATCTACAGCGTCAGCCCGCAGATGGGCTCGCACCTCATCATCGTGGTGTTCGCGGTGGTGGTGATCGGCGGCATGGGCTCGATCATGGGCGCGATCGTCACCGGCTTCGGGCTCGGCGTGATCGAGGGGCTGACCAAGGTGTTCTTCCCGGAGGCGTCGAACACCGTGATCTTCATCATCATGGCGATCGTGCTGCTGATCCGGCCGGCCGGCCTGTTCGGGCGGAGGGCGTGACATGGCGACGGCGGTCGACACTGCGACCACATCGACCAGGGCCGAGCGCAGTCGCGCAGCGAAATCATCGCCTTCGTCGCTCATGGTCGCGTTCTTCGTGATCGCGCCGCTCTTCGTCTATCCGCTGTTTCTGATGAAGGCGCTGTGCTTTGCGCTGTTCGCCTGCGCCTTCAATCTGCTGATCGGCTATGTCGGGCTGCTGTCGTTCGGCCATGCGCTCTACTTCGGCTGGGCGAGCTATGTGCGCGCGCATGCCGCCAAGGTCTGGGGCTGTCGCCGGAGCTTGCGATCCTGCTCGGCGCCGCGACCGGCGGCGTGCTCGGCCTGATCGCCGGCGCGCTCGCGATCCGCCGGCAGGGCATCTATTTCGCCATGATCACGCTCGCGCTCGCGCAGATGATGTACTTCTTCGCGGTGCAGGCGCCGTTCACCGGCGGCGAGGACGGCATCCAGGCGGTGCCGCGCGGCCAGCTGTTCGGCCTCATCGACCTGCGCCGACCAGACCAACATGTACGTCACCGTGCTGGTGATCTTTCTCGCCGGCTTCCTGCTGATCTATCGCATCATCAATTCGCCGTTCGGCGAGGTGCTGAAGGCGATCCGCGAGAACGAGGCGCGCGCGATTTCGCTCGGCTACAAGACCGACCGCTACAAGCTCATGGCCTTCGTGCTGTCGGCGACCTTCGCGGGCCTCGCCGGCGCGACCAAGGCGATCGTGTTCCAGCTTGCTTCGCTCACCGACGTGGACTGGCCGATGTCGGGCGAGGTCGTGCTGATGACGCTGGTCGGCGGGCTCGGCACCGTGTTCGGACCGGTCGTCGGCGCCTTCGTCGTCATCGCGATGCAGAACTATCTCGCCGGCAGTCGGCCAATGGGTGCATGGTCATCCAGGGCGCGATCTTCGTGCTCTGCGTGCTGCTGTTCCGCCGCGGCATCGTCGGCGAACTGGCGAACTGGCTGCGGGTTAAGCTATAGGCCGGTGCCCTTCCGGCGTCCGCCTCGGGCATTGAATTCGGCATCATGTGATGCCATTATTGATGCCGAAGGTGATTTGTCATGCGAACGACCGTTGCACTCGACGATGATCTGGTCGCCAAAGCTCAGGAATTCAGTGGCGTGCGCGAAAAATCGGCATTGCTCCGCGAGGCGCTCAAGGCGCTGATCCAACGAGAAAGCGCACGGCGATTGGCGCGGCTCGGGGGGAGCGAACCGCGGTTCGCGCCGGGACGTCGGCGCCGGCCCAAATCCGCGTGATCCTGGTCGACACATCCATCTGGGCGGACCACTTTCGCCGGGAGGTCCGGTCGCTTTCGATCCTGCTCGAAACTGGAATGGTACTCGCCCATCCCTTTGTGATCGGCGAAATCGCATTGGGAAATCTTCGGCAGCACGAGCTCGTCTTGCGAGGTCTCCAAAACTTGCCCCAGGCGATCGTCGCCAATCAGGACGAGGTGCTGCATTTCATTTCGGAGAATCGCTTGTATGGGAGAGGCATCGGCTACATCGACGCCCATCTGCTCGCCGCCGTTCGCCTGTCTGCTGGCGCGGCCTTGTGGACCTCCGACAGGAGACTGCATGCCGCAGCAGGCAAGCTCGGGCTTGCATATCAGTCCTCTTAACAGAATAGTCCCGGTCATCAACCAAGCGAGGAAACGACCATGAGTGCAGAAGCCCGCCTGAAACAGCTTGGCATTACGCTGCCCGCCGTGCCGGCGCCGGTCGCGAACTATCTGCCGTACCGCGTCGCGGGCAACCTTCTGTTTCTCGCCGGGCAGGGGCCGCGGGGAGCCGACGGCAAGATGCTCACCGGCAAGGTCGGGGCCGAGGTCTCGGTCGACGAAGGCTATCAGCGCGCCCGCCTGATCGGCCTGCAGCTTCTTTCGGCGACTCGCATGGCGCTTGGCTCACTCGACCGCGTCGACACCGTGCTGAAGATGCTGGTGATGGTCAATGCAGTGCCCGACTTCAAGGACCATCCCAAGGTCGCCAACGGCATGTCCGATCTGTTCGTCGAGGTGCTCGGCGATGCCGGCAAGCACGCGCGCTCCGCCGTCGGCATGGGCTCACTGCCGAATCAGATCTCGGTCGAGATCGAAGGCGTCATTGCGATCAAGCCCTGAGCGACTGATTCGCCTATAGCCGAGAAATCCGCCGTGGCGCATGGCAACGGATCGCGAGCTCGCGCGCGCATGTGCCGCGCCAATCGTTTGTTTGTGGGGAAGGCTGTGCATAAGCGGTGCGCGCCCTGTGCGCTGTACAACGTGACGTTGCCGATTGCGCGAATCGCGAGCAAACATTCGCCGTCGCCTGAATGGCGGCCGGCTTTCACCTCATGGCGCAGCGGCAATATTCGAACGCACTCGCCGAGGTCTCGCTCAAATGGCGCGACCTCGCGGAGCGGCGCCGGGCGCATTTCATCGACCTCTACCAAAGCGGCCGCTGGCGGCACTACTACGACGATGTCGACTTCCTGATCGAGATGCGCGCCGCCATCGCCGCCGCGGAGCGCTGGGCGAAGATCGCGCCCAAGCCCAGCGACCATCAGAAGTCGGCCGCGTGACGGCAGCGATTTGAGACGTCCAGCACCGGGTCGGCCTGCCGCGCAGGCTTGCCGGGGTGCTCGCCGTGCCTGCCGCCATGTGCCATTGATTGCGGGATCATCCCGGCGGCCCGGGGTGTCGACGCTGGCGAGGTTGCAATGGCGGACAAGTCGAACGGCACCGAAGGTCCGGTTCTCGAATGGCTCGCGGGCCAGCGTCAGGCCATGCTTGCGCTGCTTGAAACGCTCGTGAACACCGACAGCGGCAGCTACGACAAGCCCGGCGTCGACGCGGTCGGGGCGCACATCCGCCGCTTCCTCGACAGCCACGGCATCGCAAGTCGCGTCATCCCGGACGATCGCTTTGGCGACGCCATCAGCGCCGGCATCGCGCCCGGGGCGGCCCGGCCGGGCAATCGGCCGATCCTGTTGATGGGCCATCGCGACACGGTCTTCCCCAGGGGTGAGCCAACGCGACGGCCGTTCAAGATCGAAGGCGACCGCGCCTACGGACCGGGCGTGGCCGACATGAAGTCGGGACTCACGATGAACTGCTTTGTTCTTGCCGCGCTCAAGAAGTTCGGCGGCGCAGCCGCACCGGTGACCGCCCTATTCACCGGCGACGAGGAGATCGGTTCGCCGTTCTCGCGTCCGGTCATCGAGCAGCACGCGAGGGACGCCCGCGCGGTGTTCAACTCGGAACCCGGCCGCGGCGCAGGGGCGGCGGTGACCGGCCGCAAGGGCGGCGTGTTCATGCGCTTCGATATTATCGGCAAGGCTGCCCATTCCGGCGCCAATTTCGAGCAGGGCATCAGCGCGATCAACGAACTTGCACACAAGACGCTGGCGCTGAGCGCGCTTTGCGACGTGCCGAAGGGGATCACCTTGAACGTCGGCGTTGTTTCGGGCGGACAGACGGTCAACACTGTCGCGCCCTGGGCGCGCGGCGAGGTCGATCTGCGCTTCATCACGCCCGAGGACCGCGCCGCCACCATGGCGAAGGTCGAGGCGATCATGGCGACAAGCTATGTGCCGGGCACCAGCACCAAGCTTGAGATTACCGGCGAGTTTCTGCCGCTGGTCGAGTCGCCGACGGCAGGGCGCTGTTCGCGCACTATGGCGCGTGCCTCAAGGAGCTTGGCAACGAACCGAAGTCGGTCTTCACCGGCGGCTGCGCCAATTCCGGGTTTGCCGCGGCGACCGGCGCGCCGACCATCTGCGGCGTCGGCCCGGTCGGCTCGCGGGCGCATTCGCCGGACGAATACCTGGAAGTTGAGACGCTGGTGCCGCGTGCGCAGGCGCTCGCGCTCGCGATCCTTCGCCTGCCGTGACTGTGGCTTGACGGCGCCGCCGGCTCCGTATTCATGCCCGGTGCAGTCCGCACGCTTGCCGCAAAGACCCTTGTCTCTATGATCCGCCCGGTCCGCTGATCGACCTTCAGTCCTTTAAGGAAACCCATGTCTGCCCTGTTCAGTCCCATCAAGCTTGCCGGTGTCGAACTCCCCAACCGCATCGTGGTCGCGCCAATGTGCCAATACAGCGCCGATGACGGCTGCGCCAACGACTGGCACGTCAGCCACCTCGGCATGCTCGCCAACTCGGGCGCCGGCCTCGTCATCATCGAGGCGACCCATGTCGAACGCCATGGCAGGATCACCCATGGCTGCGCGGGTCTCTATTCCGACGACAACGAGGCCGAATGGGCCCATGTCATCGCTCATTGTCGGCGCATCGGCACCGCCAAGTTCGGTATCCAGCTTGCGCACGCCGGCCGCAAGGCGTCGTCGCAGCGCCCCTGGGAAGGCGGCGGCCCGCTGAAAGTGGGCTCCGATCCGTGGGAGACGATTGCCCCGTCGGCGCTGCCGTTCGGCGACGGCTGGCATGTGCCGCGCGAGATGACGCTGGACGACATCGCGCGCGTGCGCGAGGCGTTCGTCAACTCCGCCAAGCGGTCCGTGCGCATCGGCTTCGACGCCATCGAACTGCACTACGCGCATGGCTATCTTGCGCATTCCTTTCTGTCGCCGGTCTCGAACAAGCGCACCGACGCCTACGGCGGCTCGTTCGAAAATCGGATGCGGTTCGGCCGCGAGGTGGCGCAGGCGCTGCGCGCGGCGGTGCCGAAAACGATCGCGCTCGGCGCCCGCATCACCGGCAGCGACTGGCGCAACGATGGACTTTCGATCGACGATGCAGTGGCGTTTTCCGCGGCGCTCAAGGCGGACGGCCTGGACTATATCGACGTGTCATCGGGCGGTATCACCGCCGATACCCGCAATCCGACCGGGCCGGGCTACAACGTGCCGATCGCGGAGCGGATCAAGCGGGAAGCCGGCATCGCCACGCGCGTCGTCGGTCTGATCGTGACGCCGAAGCAGGCCGCCGCGGTCGTGGACGAGGGCAAGGCCGACATGGTGGCGATGGCGCGCGCGATCCTCGACGACCCACGCTGGGGCTGGCATGCCGCGCAGGCGCTGGGCGCCGAGGTGACGCGGGCGCCGCAATATGCACGTGCCGCGCCCAAGCTTTGGCCGGGCGCGGCCATGCGCGCCTGAACCCGCTCCGCCGCCCGTCATGCGCAACCTCAGGATCGACGCCGAGCGGTTGTGGGGCGAGCTGATGGAGACGGCGGCCATCGGTGGTACGCCGAAAGGCGGCATCTGCCGGCTGACGCTGACCGACCTCGATCGCCAGGTGCGAGACTGGTTCCGCGCGCGCGCCGAGGCGCTCGGCTGCCGCGTGACGGTGGACGACATGGGGGCGATGTTCGCGCGCCGCCCGGGCACCGCCAAGGTCCCGCCGATCGCATTCGGCAGTCATCTCGACACCCAGCCGACCGGCGGCAAGTTCGATGGCGTGCTGGGCGTGCTCGCCGCGATCGAGACGCTGCGCACGCTGATCGAAGCCGGCTACGAGACCTACGCGCCGATCGAGGTGGTGAACTGGACCAACGAGGAAGGCTCGCGCTTCGCACCCGCCATGGTCGCCTCCGGGGTGTTCGCGGGCGTGTTCACCCGCGATTGGGCAGCCACGCGCACCGACCGCGCGGGCACGACGTTCGGCGCGGCGCTGGAGGCGATCGGTTACCGTGGCGCCGAGCGCTGCGGCGACCATCCGCTGTCGGCGTTCTTCGAATTGCACATCGAGCAGGGGCCGATCCTCGAGGCCGAGGAACGTGATATCGGCGTCGTCACCGGTGTGCAGGCGATGCGCTGGTACGAGGTGACGGTGACTGGGCAGGACGCGCACACCGGCACGACACCGATGCCGCTGCGCAAGAATGCGTTGCTTGGCGCTGCCCGCCTCATCGAGGCGGTGGACGCCATCGCCCATCGCCACGCGCCGTCGGCGGTCGGCACCGTCGGCCTGATCGAGAACCGGCCCAATTCGCGCAACGTCATCCCGGGCGAGGTGTTCTTCTGCGTCGACCTGCGCCATCCGGACGGCGCCGTGCTCGACGCCATGGAGGCGGAGCTGACGGCTGCGCTGACGGACGTGTGCGATCCGCTCGGCCTTGTCGTGGTGATGCAGAAGATCTGGCACCAGCCGGAGGTGCATTTCGATCCCGCGTGCATTTCGGCCGTGCGGCGTGCCGCTGCGCTCTCGGGCTATTCGGCGCGCGATGTCGTATCCGGCGCCGGTCATGACGCAGCCTACATCGCGCGCGTCGCGCCAACCGCGATGATCTTCGTGCCTTGTCGCGGCGGCATCAGCCACAACGAGGCCGAGTTTTCAAGCAAGGAGCAGTGCGCCGCCGGAGCCCAGGTGCTGCTGCAGGCCGTGCTCGACTACGACCGCCAACTCGCCGAACGAAGCCGGCCGCGATGAGTGTCGCGGTCGGCTTGGGCCTGTCCCGATGACGACGTTCGTCTTCGTCGCCGTGCTGTTCGCCGCCGCCTGTCACGCCGGCTGGAATGCCAGCATCAAGCGCACGCTCGATCCGCTTGCGACCACGGTCCTGATCGCAATCGGCGCGGGCCTGGTAGCGCTGCCGGGCATCCCGTTTACCGGCCTGCCGCAGGCTGCGGCCTGGCCCTGGCTGATCGCCTCGATCGTGATCCACCTGTTCTATTTCGCGGGCCTGATCGAGAGCTATCGCGCGGGTGACCTCGGGCAGGTCTACCCGATCGCGCGCGGCGCGGCGCCGCTGATGACCGCAACCGTGACCACGCTCACGGTCGGCGAGCAGCTCGGCGCCTACGGCTGGACTGCGATCGTCCTGCTCGCGGCCGGGGTGCTGCTGCTGTCGCTGCGCGGCGGCCGCGACCTCGCGCGCATCGACCGCCAGGCGGTCGGCTTTGCGCTGTTCACCGCGGTGACGATTTGCGCCTATTCGGTGGTCGATGGCATCGGCGCCCGCGCCGCGGGTCCGGGGCGCGCCGCTGCCTATTCGACGGTGCTGTTCGTGGGCATCGCGCCGGTGGTGGTGGCCTACGCGCTCGTACGACGTGGGCCGGAGGTGCTTTCGGCGATGGTTCCGTACTGGAAGACCGGGCTCGCAGGCGGCGCGCTTGCGGTCATTTCCTACACCATCGCGATCTGGGCAATGACGGTTGCGCCGATCGCGCTGGTCGCGGCGCTGCGCGAGACGAGTGTGCTGTTCGGCGCGCTGATCGCCGTCGTCCTGCTGAAGGAGCCGCTGCGGACCGCCCGCGTCGGCGCTGCGCTGATGATCGTCGTGGGTCTCGTGCTGATGCGCTTGGCCTGAGCGCGCGCTCAGCGAAGTAGCCCTTCGCGCTGCAGGCGGGCGAGGTCGTCGGGCGTGTCCACGTCCCAGAGCGGATCAAACTCGCGCCATCGCAAGCCGTAGCCGCGCATGCGCTGGCGGGTCTCGTCCATCACCGCGGCGGTGCTCCAGGCGATATCGGAGAACAGCACCGGCTGTGGGGCGCGCATACCAATCAGCACATAGCCGCCGTCTTCGGCCGGGATCACCACGACGTCGTGATCATGTAGGGCTGTCGCAGCCGCGCGAAGATGATCTGCGCCGAGCGCCGGGCAGTCGGTGCCGACGATGAGGACCAGCCCGCTGGCTGCAACCGCCGCGGCCAGCATCCGCGTGCCGAGGTCGCCGCGCCGCTGCGCGCGGAGTGCCACGCCGAAGCGCGCGCGCATGTCCGCAAACAGCGGGTGGCTGACCGCGGGTCCCGCCCACAGCGTCACCGGGCCGAGCGCGGCGTCTGACGCAACCTCGACGGTCTGCTCAATCATGCGCGCCTGCAGTTTCGCTGCGGCGTCGGCGCCGAGCGCCGGAATGAGCCGGGTCTTGGCAAAGCCCGGCACCGGCGCCTTGGCCAGGATCGCGATGGCGACCGCCTCAGCCATCGCGCGGGACATAGCCGTAGCGGCGCGCCAGCGCCGCCGGGTTGGCGCCGAGGAAATAGCCAAGCCTAAGCCGCCACATCAAGAAGATGGTCCGGATCGTGCCGCGCTCGTCCCAGCGTCGTCCGGAGGTGCTGACGCGCGCGGTCAGGCAGAGCGGACGGCTCAGCCGCTTGAGACGTCTGGATAGCTCGATGTCCTCCATCAGCGCGATGTCGGGAAAACCGCTGACCGCGGCGAAAGCGTCGCGGGCGACGAACATCGCCTGGTCGCCGGTGGCGATGCCGGTGACGAGCGAGCGCCAGTTCATCAGGCTGCCGACCAGCATGAGCAACGGGCTCCGGCCTTCGATGCGGACGTCGAAGCGGCCCCAGCGCCACGCTGGCCCGCTCAGCCCGTCGAGCACGAGGCTGTCGGCCTCGGGCGGCAGCCGTGTGTCGGCGTGCAGAAATACGAGCACGTCGCCGCGCGCGACCGCGGCGCCGGCGTTCATCTGGGCGGCACGTCCGCGTGGCGCGCCGATCACGCGATCGGCGAGAGGGGCGGCAAGCTCCATGGTGCGGTCCCGGCTGCCTCCGTCCACGACGATCACTTCGGCGCCGCGCGCCCGAAACGGCGCCAGTGCCGTCAGCGCCGAGGCGATGCCTTTGGCCTCATCGAGCACGGGGACGATGATCGACAGCGTCGGCATGCTTCGAGTTTCAAACGACCGCGCGCGACATCGGATAGTCGGGCCCCTCGGCGATGCGGCCGAAATAGGAAGCATGGGCCGGCGAGCCTTCCGGCCAGCGCGCGAGGAATTGTTCCCGAAAAGCGCGCTGGTCGTAGTGCACAGCCACGGCGTCGATGCGCACTCCGTCGCGGGCGATGCCGTAGAGCGTGCGATGCGGGGATGGACTTGTTGCGATGCGCGAGATCACGCCGAAGGTCGATGCCGAAAAATTCGGCATGCCGGCCGCGCCGTTGTTGATCACGGTCAGGCGGCCGGACGGCAGCGCGAGGTCGCGCAGCGCCGCAAGGCAAGTGTGGGTCGAGGCGAAGACGTCGATGCGCGAGGCGCGCCGGACCTCGCCGAGCCACGCCCGCTGGTGCTGATCGTCGAGTGCCTCGTGGCCGAACCGCCAGCCGGCGAGCGAGCCGGCGTCGCCGTGGACGATGCCGACGCGGAGCGCCCCGATCTGCACCACACGATGCATCGACAGCGCCGCGAGCCGGGTGCGTGCTGCGATCGAGGTCACAGCACCCAGCTCGCGCAGGATGTCGTTGGAGCGCCGTACGATGTCGTCGCTGACACTCGGCGGATAGGCACAGCCGCACCCGGCGCCGATGTCGTGAAGGCGCGCGATCTCGGTCTCGACGTTGCCGCGCAGCGCATCATGGCGCGCGACGCCGCGCTCGATCGCCGCGAACCATTCCGGTTCGGCGTCGAACCAGTGGTAGTCGCCGTTGAACACGATGGTCGGAGGACTGCGTTCGGCGGCGGCCAGCCTTTCGATCGCCTTGAACGCAGCGAGATTGCCGTAGAGCCCGCCCACCACGTAAAGCACGTCGCATGCGATCTCCGGCTCGCGGTCGAACGCGCTAGGCGGATAGAGATAGTCGGCCGGGCAAACGCGCCCGGCGGGTGGGGCGGTCACGGCGAGGTTCACTCGGCGGCCTCCTTCAGCGCACCGCCGCAGCTTGAACCTTGGCCGGCGGTGCAGCCGAAACAATGGCCGGCGACGCGGATCGGGTTGCCCTCGATATCGTCGGTAAGCAACTCTGACAGATGCACGCGCTCGCGATCACCGCGCGCCATCGGCAGATCGAGCATCTGGTTGAAGTCGCAGTCATAGACGTGGCCGCGCCAGTCGACCGAAATGAGGTTCCGGCACATCACGCCGTCGAGGTTGGCGTCGAGGTGAGCATGCTGGAGCGTGTCGAGGTAGCCGTCGAACTCGCCCTTGGAGATCAGCGTCGAGCCGAAGCGCTGGATCGGCATGTTGGCGAGCGTGTAGAGCCGGTTGAACACGATGCCGTGGCTCTCGGCCAGCACGCGCTTGTAGTCCGCTTCGAGCATGGCTTGCGGCGGCGGCAGCGAGGGACCCTGCGGATTGTAGACGAGATTGAGCGTAAGGCCCGAGCCGTCGCGGCCGTAGCCCACCCCGTTGAGCTGCCTTAGCCCACGGATGGAGCCGTCGAACACGCCCTTGCCGCGCTGCCGGTCGACGTTGTCGATGAGATAGCAGGGCATCGAGGCCACGATCTCGACCTGCTCGTCGGCGAGGAACTCGGCGAGGTCCTCCTGTCCGGGCTGCTCCAGGATCGTGAGGTTGCAGCGATCGATTACGCGCACGGCGAGGGCGCGTGCGGCACTGACCAGCCTCCGAAAATGCGGATTGAGTTCGGGCGCGCCGCCGGTGATGTCGAGGGTCGCGACCCGCCGCTGTGCCAAGAACGCCAGCACCATATCGGCCACCGCGCTCGGCATCTCCTCGGTGCGATGCGGGCTCGCGCCGACATGGCAGTGCACGCAGGACTGGTTGCAGCGATAGCCGACATTGACCTGCAAGGTGTCGAGCCGGCCGCGGCGGATGGGCGGGAACGGGATGGTCTGCAGAAGCGCCAACGTGTCGTGCATGGCGCCAAATCTGGCAGAGCCGGGCCCCGCCGTCACCTTGCAGGGCCGCGGTCGCAGACAATTCGCTGTGACCTTGAGCCCGCTAGTGTGGCGGTTCGGAAGTCCGCATCATTCTCGCAGCGAGTCCGAAATGCGGACTTCCGAACCAAAGCCACACTAGATCAACAAGTTGCTAGTGTCCTTCGATTCCGAAGTTCGCAAACGAGGGTGCCGCACAATGATGCGAACTTCGGAATCGGGACACTAGCGTGCCGGCTGCGGCTGCGCAGTTGCCGTCAGAACGTCGAGGCCAACCCGGCCGAAGCCCGGCAGCTTGACGCCGGGCTGGCGCAGGTCGAGGCCGGCGACCAAGCCGAGCACGTTGACCTCCACGCCCTCGACCCATCCGAGCTTCAGGCCGAGCACGCCCCAGAGGCTCGCTTCGACACCGGTGCCGCTGTCGGTCGGCCCCAGATACGGCCACGGCCGGAAGTCGCGGCCGATGGCGTCCGGCGGCAGCGTGACGCCAGTCTCTGGGATCGCGCGCAGGATCGTTGCCACGAACGTGTTGCTGTTGGGCCCAGGCCAGATGCGGTAGTCGCCGGCGTTGGCGTAGGCATAGCTCTTGATCGCGGCGTCGATCCGCGGGATCAGCGCCTGGGCGCGCTCGCCCTTCACGTCGAGGATCGCAGTGCCGCGCTCGCCGAACCACAGGTCCGGCGGCCACCAGTTGAGCCGTACGGGATCGCCCCAGCCGGCCACATCATAGCGCCGCCAGCGGCGCTCGTTCTCGCCCTTCACCACGACCCAGGTGTGCAGCGCAATCGCTCCCTTCAGGCCACGGGTGCGGCCGGCCATCACCAGTACGCGGGCCTCCGGGTGCTCGGCCGCGGGCGGCAATTGGCTGGCGACGGAGCGGTCCCACTGCACCCAGTTTGTCGGTCCGCCGCGAAGCATCATCGTGCCAGCGGCAGTCGCGACCGGAAGGATGAAGAAGACCAGAAAAGCCAGCAAGAACGGCCTACGGCGTGGACGACGGGGCGATGGGGCAGGGGAGTTCCATAGTGTTCGAGTATAAGTGGTTCCGGACTGAACTGTGGCAAGTAGGCGGGTCGCCGCATGAACAATGAGTAATCCGATTCTGGTCGAGGTTCTGCGCGGGCGGCTGGTGGAAAGCCACCATGCAGGGGCGATCGCCGTGGTCGATGCCGACGGCAAGACCGTACTGGCTCTCGGTGACGTCGAGCGACCAATCTATCCCCGATCGGCGATCAAGGCTCTGCAGGCGCTGGCGTTGGTAGAAAGCGGCGCCGCCGATCGCTTTGGGCTAGCGCCGGAGGAACTGGCTCTGGCCTGCGCCTCACACGCCGGCGAGCCGGGCCATGTCGCGACCGCAACGGCCATGCTGGCGAAGGCGGGCCTCGATCCGTCTGCGCTCCGATGCGGGGCGCACTGGCCGAACCATCAGCCTTCGGCTCATGCGCTGGCGCGCGCGGGCGGCACAGCAAGCGCGATCCACAACAACTGCTCGGGCAAGCACGCGGGTTTTCTTTGCGCCGCCTGTGCGCTCGATGCCGACCGCGCAAGCTATGTCGAGCCAGCGCACCCGGTGCAGCGCGAGGTGCGGGCCGCCCTGGAAGGCCTTTCGGATGCGAGGCTCACGCCAGATGTCTGCGCGATCGACGGCTGCTCGGTGCCGACCTGGGCGCTGCCGCTGTCGGCCCTGGCGCGAGCGTTTGCGCGCTTTGGCAGCGGGGCGGGGCTTTCGCCTGTGCGGGCCCAGGCCGCGGCACGGCTGCGGGCCGCGGTCGCGGCCCATCCGTGGCATGTTTCCGGCACCGGCCGGTTCTGCACCGAACTCATGCAGGTGTTCGGCGCACGGGTGTTCGTGAAGACCGGTGCCGAGGGCGTGTTTTGCGGAGCGCTGCCGGAACAGGGGCTCGGAATTGCGCTGAAATGCGACGACGGCGCCGGCCGTGCGGCCGCGGTCGCCATGGCCGCAACGCTTTCGCGACTTCCTTCCGAACGATGCCGATCGCGCCGCGCTCGAGCGCTTCGCGCGGCCGACGCTGCGCAACTGGAACGGCATCGCCGTGGGCGCTTTGCGGCCGACCGAGGCGATTTAGCCAAGACCCCGCTATGGGGCGGAAAGCGGACATCGCGGGCTCAAATTGAGCATTTCCGCTAATGACCCGACGCTGACATTCAGGGCTGGATCGCCGCGCCGCGACCCCTTTCAGCGTGCTGGTTTGTGCAGATACGATGCTCGGTCTTGAGCGGGGAGACGAAAAATGATGCGGCTTTGGCACCTTCTCCAGCGATACAGGCGATATAGAAGCCAAGCGCTGTGGATTGTACCATTCACCGCAATAATCCTTGAACTGGTAGCATATCACTCTCTGCATGCGCTTGATGACAGACTCGGATGGCAACTCCAGCGCTTTTCGGCCGCTGGCTCGCAGGCCTTACTCGAGACCGTCATCACAATGACCCTGTCGTTTATCGTCTTCACATTTGGATCCCTGCTCGTTGCAATTCAGGTGGTCGGCGGCCAACTAACACCGCGTATTATTGCCACCACTTTGCTGCGCGACAATGTTGTTAGATACACTGTCGGGTTGTTCGTTTTCTCTCTGCTGTTTGCGATTTCCGCACTCAACCGAATACAGGGGACCGGTGACCAGCTGGTGCTCTTTGTGGCTGCGCTGCTCGGCCTGCTCTCGATGGCGGCCTTCCTATACTTGATCGATTATGCCGCTCGACTGTTGCGGCCCGTCAGCATTCTGTCCCGGGTAGGCGAAGGTGGCCTTACCGTGATCGAAGTTGTTTATCCTCAGCCGACCCAAGGTCCATCGCTGCCGCACGTCACGCCTCAGACTGCGGGGACGCCTTCCCGGATCGTTTATCATACCGGTAGATCCGAGGTCATCCTGTCGGTGAACATAGAGATGCTTTTGGAGGAAACGCAGAAAGCGAGTGCCGTCGTCCAGCTCATTCCCGTCGTCGGCGACTTCGTCGCCAAGGACGAACCTCTGTTTGCGTTATACGGCAACGTTTCTGGAATCGACGATAATATCCTGGCTTCTTCTGTCGACTTTGGAATTGAACGCACGCTGGATCAGGATCCAACGTTTGCATTCCGGATTATCCTCGATATCGCATTGAAGGCGCTCTCGCCTGCAATTAATGATCCGACTACGGCCGTCCTAGCAATCGACCAGCTTCATCGATTGCTCCGGAGCGTCGGCAAGCGAGACCTGCGAACCGACAATATAACCGATGAATCGGGAAAGCTCCGGGTCATCGTCCGTACACCCAACTGGGAGGATTTCGTGATTCTAGCCTGCACTGAACTACGACGTTACGGTGCGGATAGCATTCAGGTTGTACGGCGGCTGCGTGCGATGATTGAAAACCTGATCCTCACCTTGCCCGAATCTCGTCACGCTGCGCTTCAGGTCCAGCTCGCTCTGCTCGATCACGTAATCAAGGGCATATACAGTCTTCCGGAGGAATTGGCTCTCGCACTGGCAACGGATTCACAGGGTCTCGGCGGGACACCTATTTGAAAAGCAGCCTAGTCGTCAGTCAACGTGAAGACCGCCTCGTGGCGGTCTTTCTATTTCGGAAACGACATCTAACGAATGTCCGCAATTGGCACTTAGCCGACCTCGATCCATGTCGGTTCTTTGGTCGCTATTGGGGGCACAGCGGACATCGGGAATTTATGAGTACACGCCCTAGAGTTCGCGTTGATTCGGAAGTTCGCTTCCGAGCAAGCTGAGAATTCAGGCGAACTTCCGAATCGCGACACTAGCCGCCGGGCATGAGGTTCAAGCCGCGCCGATGGCGTCCTTGAATTCTTGCCGGACCTCGGCGCCGTGGATGCGGTTGTAGTCGCGCTCCTGCGGTCCGCAGCGCTCGATCTTGAGGTGGACGAACACGGGCCCTTGCTCGGCCAGCACCGCGCCGATCTGCTGCTCGAAATTCTTGAGGTCGGAGAATTCGTGCACGCTGCGGTAGCCGGCGGCGCGCGCGAAGCCCGGCGAAGCTCACGTTGCCCTGGTTCGGGGTCGGATGGCCGCCGTTGGCCTCGTAGGTGCCGTTCTCGCAGACGAAATGGTAAAAATTCTTCGGCGCGACCGCGGCCGCCGTCACCAGCGTGCCGATGTTCATCAGCAGGCTGCCGTCGCCGTCGAGCACGATCACGCGCTTGTCCGGCCGCCCGAGCGCAAGCCCGAGACCGTGCGAGGACGCAAGCCCCATGGCGCCGTGCGCCGTGTAGTTGAGCGGGCTCGGCCGCGCGTCCAGCCATTCGAACGCGCTGGAATAGACCGGCAGCACGATGTCGTCGTCGGTGACGTGGCGCGCCAGCGCCTTGACGCAGTCGCGGTGGTTCATCATGACGCGGCGGCCTCCGTCCGATCAGCAGCACGACCGGCTGCGACTTGGCGTAGGCCTCGTCGATCGCGGGCTTGATCTTGGCCACGTCCGCCTCGCTCTTCGATCTCGTGATAGGCGATGCCCATGGCTTCGAGGATCGGCTCGACGATGCGCACGCCGTAGCGCTTGGACTGGCGCGGGCGCACGTCAGGTTCCTTTTCGAGCAGGCCCGACCATCATGCACGACCGGCAGCGAATATTCGACCGCAACGCCGCGGATGGCGTTGATCGAATCGAGCATGCCGGTCTGCTGGATCAGCAGCAGCGCGCGCTTGCCGGTGTGGGCGAGGCCGGCGCAGATGCCGACGCCCTCGTCCTCCTTGCAGACCCGGATGAGCCGCGGGTTGGTTTCCTGCTCGAGCGGCGCGAGGATGCCCGCCGCGGTGGTGATGTCGGGAACCGAGACGACGAACTCGATGCCGCTGGCCTTGATTTCCCGGATGATGCTCGCGCCCGACAGCGTTGCCGCCGCATCAACCGCACCTGCACTGGACGCCATTCCCGACCCCTGCCGATTTCGGCCGGGATGCTAGCACAGCGGACTCACGCCGCGCCAAGGCCCGCCGCATGGTGCGCTTGGCGCCGAAAGCCGAGGCGTTCAGCGCACCCGGTTGCCGCTGATCTGCAGGTTGGCGAAGCGCGTCGGCTCCTTGGTCAGATCGCCGGTGACGGCCTTGCGCGAAGTCCATGCCGACGATCGCGCCGCGCGTCGCGCCCGCGATCAGGTTGCCGGCGATCACGGCGGTGCCGGCGCCGTTGGCGACCGAGACGGTGATGCCGAAGCCGGACGTTGCGCACCACGTTGCCGACCACCGAGACGTCGCGCAGATACTTGCCCCAGCCGACGTTGATGCCGGCGATCGGCGCGTTCTCGACCACGTTGCCGGTGACCGCGGCGTCGGCCTCGACCGCGATGCCGACGCCGGCGACGTCGCTCGGATCGGTGCCGGCGGGGCGCTTGTCCTTGAGGTTGCGGATCAGGTTGCCCTGCACCACGGCGAGCCGGCCGCCTTCGTTGAAGTTGGTCACCGATACGCCGAGCGCCGCGCCGTCGATCGTGTTGTTGGCGATCACCGCGCCCTCGAAGCCGAATTCGGAGTAGATCGCGACCTCGCCGACGTCGGTCGCGGTGTTGCCGGTGATCTGGAGGTTGGAGGCGGCGTTGCCGCGCACCGCCGAGAAGGCGGCGCGGCTGATGCGGTTGCCGCGCACGATCACGTTGCCGGCGCGGAACACGTTGATGGCGTTGCCGTACTGGCCCGAGCCGCCGCGCTTCGCCGCGACGTTCTCGATGCGGTTGTCGATGACCAGCGTGCCGTCGTCGCCCTTGCTCGAGCGCCAGACCAGGATGCCGTTGTTGCCGGCGTCGCGAACGACGTTGCCCTGGATCGTGAGCCCGTGCGCGTCGCGCGAGAAGATCGCGGCCTCGCCGGCATCCGTCGACCGTCGTGCCGGAGACAGCGCCGTCGACCGCGTCGAGCACGATGCCGTTGCGGCTGGAATTGACGACCGTCGCAATCGACGATGCGGATGTCGCGGCCTGCGCGATGTGCGACGAGCGCGCCGTTCTCGGGCAGCGGCCTGCCGCCGCCATCGAGGACGAGACCCGACGAGCGTGACGTGGTCGGCGCCGCGCGCCGAGATCATCGCCGCGCCGCCGACGAAGATGAGCCGGGTCGCGCCGCGCACGCCGATGATCTGCGTGCCGGTCGGCAGCTTGAGTTCGCCGGTGCGGTATTCGCCGGGACCGAGCACCAGCGGCACGCGCGCGCCCGCGGTCTGGTCGATCGCCGCCTGCAGCATGCGGGTCTGCTCGGCGCCGCCGCCGGCGCGCACGCCGAGCGTGGTCGCGTCGACGCCGAACGTGGCTCAGGGGCGCAGCGGCAGCCGGCATGGCAAGCGTCGCCGCCGACGCCACGCCGGAGAGCGCGGAGACGGCGATCAGGCGGCGGCGGTCGATGTCCATGGTCCGGCTCCGGTGCAGCTGGGAGCCGGGCTTCAAGTCCCGGGCCAGGAAAGCTGTGCCGGCCGAGGCACATCTGCGCACGCCTGTGAGCTCGTTAACCATGGAGTTGTGCCGAAGTGGAATCGTAGGTCCGCCTCCAATTGGCACAGGGGCGGGCGCGGTCGCGCGGCACGCTACAGCGCCAAGCCGCCGGCGATCTCGTCGACCGCAAGCATCGGCGACAGCGTGCCCGGCCGCCACCGCGGCCTCGATCTGCGGCAGCCGCGCGCGCAGGCCGGCGTCGGAGCGCAGCCGCGCGAACATGCGCTCCTCCAGCATCGACCACATCCACTTGACCTGCTGCTCGCGGCGGCGCGCGGCAAGCTCGCCCGACTGCGTCAGGCGCTCGCGATGCGCCAGCACCTGCTGCCCAGAGTTCGGCGATGCCGTCGCCGGTGAGCGCCGAATAGGTCACGACCGGCGGCGTCCAGTTCGGCGAGCGCGGGGTCAGGATGTGCAGCGCGGCGCGGTATTCCGCGGCCGCGGCGCGTGGCGCGCGCGACGTTGTCGCCGTCGGCCTTGTTGACCGCGATCATGTCGGCGAGCTCGACCAGGCCCTTCTTGATGCCCTGCAGTTCGTCGCCGGCGCCGGGCAGCATCAGCGCGAGGAAGAAATCGGTCATGTCGGCGACCGCGGTCTCCGACTGGCCGATGCCGACGGTCTCGACCAGGATCACGTCGTAGCCCGCGGCCTCGCACAGCAGCATGGTCTCGCGCGTCTTCGCCGCGACGCCGCCGAGCGTGCCGGAGGACGGCGAGGGCCGCACGAAGGCGTTCGGGTCGATCGCAAGCCGCGCCATGCGGGTCTTGTCGCCGAGGATCGAGCCGCCGGTGCGGGTCGAGGACGGATCGACCGCGAGCACCGCGACCTTGTGGCCCTGCGCCGGTGAGATGGCTGCCGAGCGTGTCGATGGTGAGCGACTTGCCGACGCCCGGCGCGCCGGTGATGCCGACGCGGATCGGCGTTGCCGGTCAGCGGCAGCAGCTCCTGCACCAGCTGGTGCGCCGTCTTGCTGGTGGTCGGCGCGCTTGCTCTCGATCAGCGTGATGGCGCGCGCCAGCGTCGCGCGGTCGCCGTCGCGGAACGGCGGGAGAGTGGCGATGTCAGAGGCGGTCATTCGGCGGCGAGGGGAAGCAGCGGAATATTCAATGCGGACGCCGCGCGGCGCATGGCGCTATCGAGGGTTGCCAGCGTCGCCTTGCCTTGCAGCGCCAGTTGCACATAGGCGGCGTCATAGGTTGTGAGCCTGATTCGACATGGCAAACTGAGCAAGAGGGCCGATCTCGTCTAAATCCAGTGGCGGCATGATCGCGGATATCGATGTGGTCGAACTCGAGTCACGACCTTGTGGAGGTCAAAGACTGACAGTCGTCGATCGCGCAGTTCGGGCAACAGGGCATTGCCGATTTCGAGCGTCCAGTGTGCCGGGACCTGCACCGGCATCTGCGCCATGGCTTCATAGACGCATCGGGTAGGCGGAGCGCCGATCCTTGCGTATCAGCCATTCGACCATCATTGACGCGTCGATGACGATCAACGCCGGCCCTCTTCGATGCGCCGCTTGATTTCGTCATGCGTCAGGTTGAGGTGCAACCGGTCCCCGATTTCGCTCAATCGGTCCAGAGCCTCCTCCCGCCGCTTGATGGCTCCTGGGCTCAAACATTCTGCCGCTGGCACAAGCTTCGCAACCGGCTTGCCGTGGCGCGTGATGACCACCTCGCCACCCCGCTCGACCTCGTCGACGAGGCTGGACAGGTGCGTTTTGGCGTCGAAAATCCCGACGGTTTTCATATGGTTAGTGTCTGATTCTGACCAGACTAGATTGACTAGACCAGAATATGACGCGTATCGGCGGGCGATTGGAAGGCCGGTTACTCCGCCGCCTCGCTCGCGTGGCCGAGCCGCGGTTGAGCGTGTCGAGCAGCGACTTGGCGGCGTCCGCGATCACCGTGCCGGGCGGGAAGATCGCCTCGGCGCCGGCCTTCTTGAGCGCGTCGTAGTCCTGCGGCGGCACCACGCCGCCGACCACGATCATGATGTCCGGCCGGCCCTGCCTGGCCAGCTCGGCCTTCAGCTCCGGCACCAGCGTCAGATGCGCCGCCGCGAGCGACGACACGCCGAGGATGTGCACGTCGTTCTCGATCGCCTGGCGCGCGGCCTCGCGCGGGCGTCGCGAACAGCGGCCCGATGTCGACGTCGAAGCCGAGATCGGCGAACGCCGAGGCGATCACCTTCTGGCCGCGGTCGTGGCCGTCCTGGCCGATCTTGGCGACCAGGATGCGCGGCCGGCGGCCCTCGTCGGTCTCGAACGCCGCGACCAGCTTGCTGCACGCGCGCGACGGCGTCGCTCATCCCGACCTCCCGCTTGAACACGCCCGAGATCGACTTGATCTCGGCGCGGTGGCGGCCCGAACACCTTCTCCAGCGCCGACGAAATTTCGCCGACCGTGGCCTTGGCGCGCGCGGCGTCGATGGCGAGCGCCAGCAGATTGCCGTTGCCGCCGTCGGCGCTGCGGGTCAGCGCATCGAGCGCGGCCTGCAGCTGCGCCGGGTCGCGCTCGCGCTGAGGCGGGCGAGCTTGTCGATCTGCAGCTGCCGCACCGCGGAATTGTCGACCTTGAGCACGTCGATCGGCGCCTCGTTCTGCGGCCGGTACTTGTTGACGCCGATCACCGACTGCTGGCCGGCGTCGATGCGCGCCTGGGTCTTGGCCGACGCCTCCTCGATGCGCAGCTTCGGGATGCCGGCCTCGATGGCCTTCGCCATGCCGCCGAGTGTCCTCGACCTCCTGGATGTGGCCCCAGGCCTTGCGCGCGAGTTCGCCGGTCAGCCGCTCGACGTAGAACGAGCCGCCCCACGGATCGGCGATGCGGGTGGTGCCGCTCTCCTGCTGCAGCACGATCTGGGTGTTGCGCGCGATGCGGGCGGAGAAGTCGGTCGGCAGCGCCAGCGCCTCGTCGAGCGCGTTGGTGTGCAGCGACTGGGTGTGGCCCTGCGTCGCCGCCATCGCCTCGATGCAGGTGCGCGCCACGTTGTTGAACACGTCCTGCGCGGCGAGCGACCAGCCGGAGGTCTGGCAATGCGCGCGCAGCGACAGCGAGCGCGGGTCCTTCGGATCGAACTCCTTCATCAGCTTGGCCCAGAGCAGGCGCGCGGCGCGCATCTTGGCCACCTCCATGAAGAAGTTCATGCCGATCGCCCAGAAGAACGACAGCCGCGGCGCGAAGCGGTCGATGTCGAGGCCGGCCGTGAGGCCGGCGCGCACGTATTCGACGCCGTCGGCGAGCGTATAGGCGAGCTCGAGGTCCTGCGTCGCGCCGGCCTCCTGCATGTGATAGCCGGAGATCGAGATCGAGTTGAACTTCGGCATGTGCGCCGAGGTGTAGGCGAAAATGTCGGAGATGATGCGCAGGCTCGGTCCCGGCGGATAGATGTAGGTGTTGCGCACCATGAATTCTTTGAGGATGTCGTTCTGGATCGTGCCGCCGAGCTGCTCCGGCGTCACGCCCTGCTCCTCGGCCGCGACGATATAGAGCGCCATGACCGGCAGCACCGCGCCGTTCATGGTCATCGACACGGTCATCTGGTCGAGCGGGATGCCGGAGAACAGCGTGCGCATGTCGTAGATCGAATCGATCGCGACGCCGGCCATGCCGACGTCGCCCGAAACGCGCGGATGATCGGAGTCGTAGCCGCGATGGGTGGCGAGATCGAAGGCGATCGACAGGCCCTTCTGCCCGGCGGCGAGGTTGCGCCGGTAGAAGGCGTTGGAATCCTCGGCGGTGGAGAAGCCGGCGTATTGCCGGATGGTCCACGGCTGCGTGACGTACATGGTCGGGTAGGGACCGCGCAGATAGGGCGGGATGCCGGGGAAGGTGTCGAGGAAGTCGAGGCCCTCCAGGTCGTCCGGCCCGTAGACCGGCTTCACCGGGATGCCTTCCGGCGTGAGCCAGGGCTGCCGGTCGCGGCGGCCGGCGCGGCGGCGCATCGCGGCTGCGGCGCGAAATCGACTCTTGGCGAAATCCGGAATCGCCGGCTCATCGACCGCTATCGCTGACGACGGATCCTAGCAAGCGCACGCAGAATGGCATCTCGACGCGCCATGCAAGCGCCGTGCCTCAATCCACCTTCAGGCCGAGCTTCTCGATCAGCGCCTTGGACCGCAGATAGTCCTTGTCCAGGAACGCCGCCAGTTCCTCGGGCGTGTTCGAGACTGCCTCGAAGCCGCGGGCGTGCAGCGTCTTCTTGTAGTCGGGATCGGCGACGACCTTGGCGATGTCGGCGTTGCAGCTTCTTGACGATCGCCGGCGGCGTGCCGCTCGGCACCAGCACCGCGAACCAGATGCTGTAGTCGACGCTGGGCATGCCGAGTTCGGCGAAGGTCGGCGTGTCCGGCAGGCTGTCGAGCCGTTTCGGCGCGGTGACGGCGAGCCCGCGCACGGTGCCGGCCTTGACGAACGGCACCGCGGTCGACGTGCCGACCATGAACATCGCCACGTCGCCCGCGATCAGCGCGGTGATCGCCTGCGCGCGACGAGCCGCGATAGGGCACGTGGGTGAGCTTGAGGCCGGCCTCCGACAGGAAGAATTCGGCGCTCAGGTGCGGCGCGCTGCCGATGCCGATCGAGGCGAAGTTGTACTTGCCGGGCTCCTTCTTCGCGAGCGCGATGAATTCCTTGCAGGTCGGTCGGCGGGCAGCTTCGGGCTCGACAGCAGGATCTGGTAGCCGACCGCCATCATCGACACCGGCGCGAAGTCGCGCTTCCAGTCGTAGGGCAGCGGCTTCTTGTGCAGCGTCGGCGCGATCGTGACCGGGCCGTCGGTCGCGAGATAGATCGTGTAGCCGTCGGGCTCGGAGCGCGCGGCGAACTCGGTGCCGATCAGGCCGCCGGCGCCGGGCTTGTTGTCGACCACGACCTGCTGGCCCCAGATCTTGGACAGCTTGTCGCCGAGCAGGCGCGCCAGCAGGTCGCCGCTGCCGCCGGCGGCATAGGGCACGACGAAGCGCACCGGCTTGGATCGGGTAGTCCTGCGCCTGTTGCGCGCGCCAGCGTGCGCGAGCGGCAAGGACGAGAATGGCGATGCACTTCGCAGCAGGATGGCTTTCATCGCGCTTCTCCGGCAGGAGCTGAACTAGGCGTTCGGCGGCCGCCGCTTCGCGCGGTGCGACGCTCGAAGGCTCGCCATCAGCCGGCCGTGACCCTCGATGCGGTCGTTGATGCCGAGCGAGCGGAACGCCTCCCAGTAGTCGGCGTGCGCGCCGCCACCACCGGCAGGCCGGTTTCCTTCTCGATCAGCGGCACCGCGTCGGTGCCGTCCCACTGGTTGCACGGCAGGTAGATGCCGTCGGCGTTCGGAGTCCGCGCGGCGAGGCGCTTTGCGGCCGCGGCGATGGTCGCGGGCGTCACGTCCTGCAGGCGCTTGAACACCACGTCCTCGGTGTGCTCGCCGACCACGTTGAAGCCGCTCGCCTTCAGGAACGCGATCGCCGACTGGTGCAGTTCCTGCGGATAGGGCGACAGCAGCGCGACGTTCTTGATGCGCGAGGTGCGCCAGCGCGCGGATCGCCGAGCGGATGCTGGTCGAGGCCGGCAATCCGGTCGCCTCGGTGATGATCTTGACGATCTCCTCCTCGAAGCCCTTGCCGCGGGTCGTCACCACCGGCATGCCGGTGTGCATGATGTAGTCGACGTTGCGCGAGGCGAGATACTTCACCGCCGTCACCAGCGGATCGAGCACGTCCTTCTGGAAATTGTCCTTGCTCCAATGCTCGACGTTGGAGGTGATGGCGCACATCGTCACGCCGTCGGGCGCGACCTTGTAGAAGTCGTAGGCCGTGGTCTCGATCACGGTCGGGCTGAGCAGGCCGATGCGCTTGCGCCAGCCGAAAGGTTGGTCGGGTTTGGCTCATTGTCGGATGTCCGTCCTGGGCACTGGAGGTGACGCGGTGGCGCGGGCAGTCTGAGGCCGATCTGCCGGCCAGCTGGCAATGACGGGAATGCGCCGCCGCAGGGCTGCGAGCGGCGTCGCAGCCGGCATAGATGAAGTCCGCGACGCCGGCCGCCTGCAGCGCGTCCGCTTGCTGCGGCCGGCCGGCGAGCAGGACATGCGCGCCGGCCGCGCGACAGGGCGGTCGCCGCGTCGGCGGCCTCGCTGTCATAGACCTTGTCGCTCGAGCACAGGCAGGCGAGCTTTGCTCCCGATGCCTTGAAGGCCTCGACCATGTGCGTCGCGGTCCGGCGAAGCCGTCGCTGGTGATCGCCTCGATGCCGCCGGCCTCGAAGAAGTTCTTGGCGAAGGTCGCGCGCGCGGTGAACTCGGCAAGCGTGCCGAGATTGGCGAGGAAGACCTTCGGCCGTGCTGCCGGTCGCGGACAGCATGCGGTCGGACAGAGTCGCGCAACCGCTCGAACGGCTCCGCAAGACGCATCGGCGGCAGCGCGCGGATAGCGAACCGCGGCCGGATACGAGCGGCGAGCGTCACCGGCTCGACGTCGAGCACCGTCGACCGGCGCTTCCGCGAGAGTTCGGATAGTCGCTGGTGCCGGTCAGCGCGTCCTTGCGGCTGCGCGACCGCGGCCTCGCGCTCAGGCGCGGACCTTGGCGACCTGCGTCCTGGATCAGACCCTTTTCCAGCGCTGCAGGCGCGCCGCCGGCGCGCTCGATCTCCTGGAACAGCGCCCAGGCGGCGCTGCCGAGCTTTGTCGGTGAGCTCCTCGATGCCGCCCGAGCCGGCGGCCGGGTCGGCGACCCTGCGCCAGGTTGGACTCCTCCAGCAGGATGAGTTGGGTGTTGCGCGCGATCCGCCGCGCAAAGCGGTCCGGCAAGGCCGAGCGCCGCGGTGAACGGCAGCACGCCGACCGCGTCGGCGCCGCCGATGCCGGCGGAGAAGGCCGCGATGGTGGTGCGCAGCATGTTCACCCAGCGGATCGCGCCGGGTCATCATGCGCCAGGCGGTCTCGGCCGAGATCGAAGGCGGGCCTTGGGAGCGAGGCCGCAGGCCTGCTCGACGCGCGCCCAGAGCTTGCGCAGCGCGCGGAACTTGGCGATGGTCAGGAACTGGTCGGCATCGGCCGAGAGCCGGAAGCCGATCAGGCTGCGCGCGGCATCGAGCGGCACGCCGGCGGCTTCGAGCGCGCGCAGATAGGCGACCGCGACCGCGAGCACAAAGGCGAGTTCCTGCGCCTCCGAGCCGCCGGCATTGTGGATCGATGCGGCCGTCGGCGACCGTCAGCGGTCCGCTAAAGCCCTGCTTCGCAAGCTCGCCGACGTGGCTCGGCGAATCGCGGCATCAGGTCGCGCCAGGCGAATCGGAAGCGTGCCGGTCGAAGGCGCATGCGCGCCGATCGGATCGTGGCCGAAGCGGATGTTGACGCGCCGGGCGCAAGCCCGCGCCGACTTGCACCAGCGCCGCAACATGATCGGCGGCCTCGCTTGCTGGTCTCGGCGATGTCGATTTCGATCGCGATGGCGTCGAGATGCACGCCTTCCAGCACGCGCTCGACCGCCTCCGGCGTCAGGCCGGCAGACCGTAGCCATAGGCGCCATTCGCGCCGGCGAACACGAGCCAGAGGCCGGTGGCGCCGTTCTCAAGCTCATGCAGGGCCTCGGAATTGGCCGCCGCCGGATCGGGATGATCGACGCGCGCCATCACCTGCCATGGTCCGCGGCGCGCCACGATCGGTCCGCGACGTCCGCCGCAGGCGGATAGAGCGGCTCGATCGGCAATGCCGTCGTAGGTCTTGGCGATCAGCCGCTCGAACGGACGCTCCTTCAGCGCCGCGCGCACGAGCTTGAGCCAGTCCTCGCGCGAGGCGGGCGGAAATTCGGCACGCAAGCGGCAGTTCGTCGGTCATCGTCACAAAATGCCACGGTCCAGCGGACGCGCCAAATGTCCGCTCTGGTTTGCCGCATTGCCGAAGCAAGAATTGCGCCTTCGCCTCGGCCGTGGCGCTTTGCTGACCGGTCCGGCAATATCGCCGGACGGCTCCGGCCAAGCCTCGCCCGCCCCGAGAGAGAAAAAAATGACGACACGGTCGAATTCGCCCTACACGCCGGACCTGCGCGGCTTCATCGAATATCTGGAAAACGAGCACCCCGAACATGTGGTGCGCATCGAGAAGCAGGTCGATCCGAAATTCGGCGTTTCCGGTATCCTTGAGCGCCTGGAGCGCGACGGCCGGTTTCCGCTGGTCATTTTCGAGAACGTCAAGCGGCTCGAACATCCCGCTGGTCGCCAACATGCACGCGAGCTTCGAGCGGCTGCGCTGGGGCCTCGGCATGGAGCAGGGCGATGTCAAGGCATTCGTGCGGGAATGCGCCGCGCGCCAGGCCCATCCCATCGATCCCGTCATGGTGGACGACGGGCCCGGTGCAGGAGGTGGTGCACATCGGCGCCGATGTCGACGTCAGCGAGATGCCGATCTGCACATACCACGAGAAGGACGCCGGCAAGTATATCACGGCAGGTCTCTCGGTGATGCGCGACCCGGAGACCGGCATCAACAATGTCGGCATCTACCGGCACATGGTGCACGACAAGAACCTGCTGGGCGTGCAGCTGTCGGAGACCGCCGACGGCAACATC
>CAWGEM010000014.1:0-319624 GCA_963821555.1 uncultured Alphaproteobacteria bacterium
TTTGGTGGAAAATGCGCTCAAGATTCTCAATACGATAAATTGAGCGCACGCTTGGTGATCGAGCAGGAGGCTGCACTCAGGAAGGAGAAGATGTCCCGCGCCAGCCGATCGCGGACAATCCATCGGTCGAGGAAACGCACCGCAACGTCGATCGGACCACTATCTCGACGGTGGCAGCGATTGAGTCTGCCGACGCAAGCGAGGGATTGGACCTGGCCGAGCTTGACCGTGATGACAATGACCCCTTCGAAGAAGAAGACGAATGGCAGCGCCCCCAGGACTAATGAGGACTGATGATTGAGTTCTTTTGAAGCGCGCATAAATTGAAACTTACGGAAACGAAAATCCGGGTCGCCGGACCCTCCGGCGACCCGGAAAACCCGACTTCTGTCGATGGGGTTGGGTCGCATTAGGCGGCTCTCTGCCGCGCGGCGGGCGCTGACGCTTCGCAAAGAATGGGCGCGACCGCCCGGCTCACAGTACGCTTACGCTAAATTCGCAGGGAACGTGCCGCGCATGGGGCTCGTAGATGGCGTGCCAATAGTTCGGCCGCCTTGGAAAACCGTGCACCAGCAGGACAGTGCAGGGCGGCGCGTGGCCGCATCGGCTGGACCGAGACTGAACTTGCGCGACGCGGCCGGCTTTACGATGTTTGAGTACAGTTTGACCGCGAAAAAGTCCGAGCGCTGGCACTCGGGAGTGAGGTCATCTCGGTCAATCTGCGCGTCGGCGAACCGAGCGCGCCATTGCGGCATTCGCGCGCTCCTGCGGTCGTGGCCAGATCGTGACGGCGAGCGCGTTGTCGGTGGTTGATCATGATCTAATCATCACACTTGCCATCCGCCACAAACTGCCGGCAGTCGTCCCTGAACGCTTGTATGTCGCCGTGGCCAAATTCTTCTGGACCGAATTTCGTCGACCAAGACTGGCGCGTGGCTGGCCATCTCGATCACATCCTCAAGGGTGAGAAGCCGGCGACCCCCCGGTACAAGCGCCAACCCAGTACGACTGGATTATCAACCTGAAAATCGCCAACACAGTTGGCCGCACGATGCCGCCCCACCTGGTCGCGCGCCGTCGAGGTAATCGAATGAGCATCCAAATTGAAAAAGTCATAGGGCAGAGACTGATCCGATGTCGAGAAAATCCGTAACCCGAGCGAATTCGTCCGAAGCAGTTTACCAAAAGGTCGGCTTGTCGCGGGCGCAATCAGCCGCGTTGGTAGCGCTTGTAATTGAGGAAATCACCGATTGTCTGGAGCATGGCGAGACAGTGAAATTGTCCTCGTTCGGCTCGTTTGTGGTGCGGAATAAGGGCTCAAGGATAGGCAGAAATCCAAAAACCGGAGAGGGATTATTGATTGCTCCGCACCGAGTGGTGGTCTTTAAGCCGTCCATGCTTGTAAAGCAGCGCGTCGCTCGGGCCAAGAAGTGATCGAGCGTCGCTGATGCCGTACTTGCAGCAGACCCCGCCGGCCAGCAGTCCGGCGGTGTGCTCCTTCAGAACCTGCTCTTCGGCGAACCCAGCTGCTACGCATGTCCGTCTTTCGATCGTGTCCACGATGGTCCTGCTCATTGCCGCGTTCCACCTCTTGCAGCACTATGCATTCCAGGTCATTGTTGCCGTGACGGTAAGTCCTGGTTTCGCTCGACGGCCACGGTTCGGGAAACTCAGCTGCAATGCGCTCGGCACTTGTGCTCAGTGTCTCAATGGGTGCGCTTCTGGCGACGCTTCAGCCGACTCTCGCCCAGGGGCCGCGCGGAAACGCCGAAGAGGGACGCCTTTACGCCATGAATCGGTGCACGCTGTGCCACTCGGTGGAGCCAGAAACAGACCGTACAGGAACATATGCTCCCAATTTCACAGCAATCGCAAAGCGGCGGACCACATCCGCTGGCGCGCTGAAGGCGTATATTCAATCAGATCACGAACTCATGCCAAATTTCATGTTGAGCTCTGAGGACGCTGATGACATCGTTGCTTACATATTGAGCCTCAGACGCCGATGAACGAGGCGATGCAGCGTGCAAATTGCAACGACCAGCTGTGTGCACGCTGGGCTAGCGACTGATATCAATTTTCGGCTTGAGCCGATGCGCCATCGCAATGCGATGCTAAAGCTAATTGTCGGGCTCAGCATTCGTTCAGGGTCGGTCCGAAGAGGAACAACGAGCCCACGAGTTTCCGGGCCTCCAAGGCGGTCGAGGGTCTATCGGGACAAAGGTCGCAAGACAATATTTTCATCGGCCGCCAGATGGCGGCTTGCCGAGTTCTGACGGAGACGCGTCGGAGAGGGGAGCCGGACACAATCGCATGGCATTCTTATGCCGACGTTTCACCATGGCGCCAATCGCGCGCCTAAACCGACCGCCGCAATTTATCTGACGCTTTCGGACAGTTGCTCGCATGCCGCCGCCAAACAGATGCTTCGACGACTGGCGGTTGACCTGTTGGACGAGGCCGAAAAGCAACGACGCGCCATCAGACAACGCAGTGGAACTGAGAGCGAAAGCGAGCGTCCAAAATCAGCGTAGAGTGACCAGCGATCACCGCGCTGCATGACATGGGCGCGAAGGTGAGCGCATCAGCGATTTTTTCAAAGCTGCGGTTATTCCATTCCCTCTCTTCGTCCGCTTTCTAGGTCGGAAATGTAACCCTGTCCGATATCGGTCTCGTGCAGGGCCTTCAAGTTTGGATAACCCAATTTTCCATGGACAGGCCCGGAATGTCGCGAAAATCGGTCACGTTGTCGGTTACCAGAACCGAGCCGCTGCTGATGGCATGCGCGGCGATCATCCGATCATAGTCCCGTCCCCTTGCCCAACCGCATTGAGCTATAATTTGACCGTAAGCTTGGGCAGCCGAAGCATCGAACGGCAGGACAGGGATGCCGCGCAGCAGAACCTCCAACCGAACCTGCCGTATGGCCGTGAGGGCAAGGTCCCGGTAGAGACCGCGCTGCAACTCCGCAAGGCTTCAAGGCCGACAGCAGCACCTCGCCGTCATGCTCCACCAGTTTGTCGAGAACGGCATCCGTGCCATCACGGGCGTGGATGGCGATATTGGTGTCGATAAGGTAGGCCACGATCGCACCACGCCCTCAATCCCGCTGACGCACGGGGACCTCGATCGGCTCTCTCTTTTCGACGGCGGACGGCTTGGGCATGCGGCGTAGCGCAGCGACGGCATCGATCAGGCTCTTGCGGGCGGGAAATATCGTAATGACCTCGCCAAGACGCGTGATTTCCAGATCGATGTCCATGTCGGAGTAGGCCAGCTCCGCCGGGATGCGAACGGCCTGGCTGTTGCCGGATTTGAAGACGCGGGTTCGTGACATGGCACCATCCTTGCCGTTCCCGATAAGTGGAACTCAGAAGGAATTTTTCAACAATAACGGCCACGCCACGCATGTCAATCCCTGTATATACACAAGTACGTCGGCGAAATTGAGCTAAATCCTGCGAGATCGGCTTTCAAACTCTTACGATCGTCGCGATCACAGGACACCTTGCTGGCGGCGAATCCACTTATTGTGGATCGCATCCGTTCAACGGGCAGCCGACGCTGGGAGACGTGGCTCGGAAAATCCGACTTCGTGGACTGTCCTGTGTCTCAGTTCCAATCTTGGAGCAGGTAATGGCGGCGGTTGGGCCCCAGTTGTTCGCCTTCATAGGCCGACGCGATTCGGCAGTTCGCCGTCGTTTGGCAGTTCAAGCACGTTCATTTGTTCGGTAGGGTGGCGAACCGGAAGTCGCGCGGGAATTTGGGCTGCTCTCTGCCGCGCGGCCGGCGCCGACGCGACCGGCTCACGTTACGCTAAATTCGCAGGGAACGTGCCCGCCGCATGGGGCCCGTCAGATGCCTGCCAATAGTTCGGCCGCGGCCTCGTCCTGGAAAACCGTGCACCAGCTGCATTGGTACGCGGCCAAGTGCATCATGCTCTCGGACAGCTGCTCGCATGCCGCCGCCAAACAGATGCTTCGGCGATTGGCGGTTGACCTGTTGGCGAGGCCGAAACGTAACGACGCGCCATCAGACAACGTCGTGGAGCCGAGAGAGGAAGCGAGCGTCCAAAATCAGCGTAAAGTGACCGGCGCTAATCCGGAGAAGTCCAGAGCCTGCGCGGCAGCCGGTGTGACATCGATCACCCTGCCTCGAACGAAGGGCCCGCGGTCGTTGATACGCACCACGACGGTGCGACCATTGCGCGTGTTGGTCACACTCACCAGGGTCCCAAATGGCAATGTCCGGTGCGCGGCGGTCAATTCGGATGGGCGCAGGCTCTCACCGCTCGCGGTCTTACTTCCAGCCTCATAAGAATAGACTGAGGCGATTCCTAATTCGGCATTTGCGGCGCCGATGACAGCCAGACAAACAGCGCAAGCAGCAACAATGACCTTTGCCGTCATAACTTGGGCTCCTGCAGGGGTCCGCTCGACTGAAGCAGGTCAATGATTCCGCTGATGGGTTCGGGTTTGCGCCAACAACGCGGATCGAATAGCTTTCGTTCCCAAAAAGGACCCTGCCACAACATTAGGTGAGAGGGTCTAAACGAAGCATTACCGGCACGCAGGCCAAATCGGTCGCGATGATCCGCGCCGCCCTGTGCGCCAAAATGCGAGCATAGTGACGGCTCGTCGAGCGGGGCGGCGACTTAAAGGAAATGACAATGCATTCGGATTCGAAGCCGATCCAACGACGCGCCGCTGTGCTTGACTTCGATCCAGCAGCCCGCTCGGCCTTGGTCGATATCGATCGGACGGCGAGGGGGCGAAGGCTGGGTAGCAAGCCTGGAGCCTCGTCAAGACTGCTGCGATTCCCGTACTGGCTCTACGAGCGCCGACTGCTGCATCAATTGGCGAGAAAACCGCTGCCGCGCCACATTGGCATCATCCTGGATGGAAACCGCCGCTATGCTCGCCATAGGGGTCTCGGAGATCCGCGGCAGATTTATCAATGCGGGGCCGACAAACTCAACGATGTCCTGGACTGGTGCGCTGAGCTGGCCATTCCCGCAATTACGCTGTGGGTGTTCTCCACCGAGAACCTGAAACGCATGGAGAGTGAGGTCGCGGGAATTCTCGCTGCCATCGAATCCAAGATTGCGGCCCTGGCTGACGACCCATTCACGCATGAGAAGCGCATTCGCGTTCGGGCGATCGGTCGGCTCGATATTCTGCCGGAATCGCTCATGACCGTGATCCGTGCAGCGGAGGCAGCTACTGCAAACTACGATTCAATGGCCTTGACGATTGCGGCCGCCTACGGAGGTCGTGAGGAGATCGTCGACGCAGTTGGCAAATTCCTCAAAGAGCAAGCAGCGCTTGGCGTCTCGTTGTCTGATGTCATAAGAAATTTGACGCCCGACGCAATCGCCAGCCATCTCTACGCGGCTGATTTGCCGGAACCCGACCTGATCATTCGAACGAGCGGTGAGATCCGCTCGTCCGGCTTTTTGCTTTGGCAAAGTGTGCATAGCGAACTTTACTTTACTGATGTGCTGTGGCCGGCGTTTCGCAAAATTGACTTCCTACGCGCCATTCGGGACTATCAGGGCCGTAATCGACGCTTTGGCCGCTGAGGAAGACGTAAGGGAGCTTGCAAGGGCGCCCCATCGCACCGTCGATCGTCATGCACATCGAGGTTCCTCCTCGCCTAGCGGTCCTGCCCGTTGCGCCCAAAGGAGACAGCGCCGGCGGACAGCCCGCCCCGCGCAAGCTGCTCGACGCCTCGAAGCTTGCCGCGCTTGGGCTGGCGGGAGTTCGACGTGGCCTGCTCAGCAGGCCGCGCACGTGGACCTGGTCTTTTTTTGCGGTGCAGTGCCTTTGACCCGGGTTTCATGGGTAGCTCATTGCTGTATTGACGTTCGCCGCCACGGTCACATCCCCTGCGATTCTACTGAGATATGGAGTAAAAGTCGCGGCCTTGGGCTCCCCTTTAGCGCGCCATCTGCGAAGCGCGTGAGGATCGCTGCCGACGATCACCACCATCTCCCGCCAGGTCCCATGTCAGCGTATTGCGGGAGCGGCTCCGCTTGCAGAACACGACTGTTTCGCTATGGCTGTGGCCTTTGATCGGGCCCAAATGTCCTTGAGGCAAGGGCTCGACGTGATTTTGGGTGACAAGCCATCGGTAGGCAAAATCTCGGATTGGGTCGACTTCAGCTCCGAATGCATCTGCTGATCTTCACACTCGCCGCATCGCTTTTCTTGAGTTCGCACGTGTCAGCTTTCGTCGGCGGTGCGACGGGGGTGCGTGATATCGGTGTCGGCCGCCATATCGTCATGATCATCTCGACGAGAGGAAATTTTTGTACCGGAACGGCGCTTTCGCGAGATCTGGTTTTGACGGCCGGCCATTGCGTTGCGCCGGCTGCTACCTACCGCGTGCTGATCGACAAACCACCCGGCATCGGGATCCGCAGGTCGCCGTGCATCCGCGCTACAGCCCAAAGCAGTACACCAGCGGACGGGTTACCGCCGACCTCGCACTGATCAGGCTCGATACACCACTGCCCGACAAGATCATCTCCGCGGCGCTTGGTGAAACTCGCACAGTCGTGCACGGCGACCACTTCATGATCGCCGGTTTCGGCGTCGCGGTGGAAGGTAGCGCGCAACCGGCGACGTGCCGCGTTCGGTAGCCTCGTCGCGTCGGGACGCCGGGCAATCTTCAAGTTCGTCTAGTCGATCCGGCGACACGCGGGGAGCGCCAAGGCCTCGGGGCCTGCACCGGGGACTCCGGCGCACCAGTCTTTGTCGAGCGAAACGGCGCCCACGCCGTTATCGGCGTGGTCACCTGGTCGACCGGTCCACGCGGTTCGGAGGGGTGCGGTGGTTTAACCGGCGTTACGCCCTTGACGCTCCATCGCGAATGGATTCTCCAGACTGCCAAGAGGTTCGGCGCTGCGCTCAATTGAACAAGCTATAGCCGCCGCTTACGATGAGACCGCTCTGGGGCAACGAAAGCTCGTCGCTTGAGAAGACGTCTTCTCGTGATGCCTGCTTTCAAGAAAGCAAACCGGATATGGCTAAGATAACGAGTAGTATTGGCTGCGGAGGGGCAATGAAAAACACGTCGCGCCGCGAATTCCTTCGCATCACCGGGTTTGCAGCCGCTGGCCCTATCCTTTCGCATGCCGCCCTCGCGCAGGCTTACCCGGTCCGGCCGGTGCGGCTGGTCATACCGTTCAATGCCGGCGGCAGTACCGACATCGTTGGGCGCATCATGTGCCAGTGGCTCACTGAGCGGCTCGGGCAGTCATTTGTCGTCGAAAACAAGCCCGGCGGCGGCACCAACATCGCAACCCAATTGGTCGTGAACGCCCCGGCTGACGGCTACACGCTGCTCTATACCGTTGCCACCCACTCCATCAATCCGTCGCTCTACAAATCCTTGCCGTTCGACTTCCAACGCGACATCGTCGCCGTCGGGGGTTTGTTCGATTTTCCGCTGGTGCTCGTGATGAATCCGCGCGTTCCGGCCAAAAGCGTCGCCGAGTTCATCGCCTACGCCAAGGCCAATCCGGGCAAGGTCAACATAGCCTCGTTCGGCGCTCGCACCATCAGCCACCTGTCCATCGAGTTGCTCAAGACCTCGACAGGCATCGAATTCGTTCACGTGCCCTACACCGGCGGTGCGCCGATGCTGACCGACGTGATCTCCGGTCAGGTTCACGCTGGCGTCGATGCGTTGCCGAATTCTCTGCCGCATATCAGAAGCGGCGCGGTGCGGGCGCTGGCCATCCTGTCGCGCGAGCGGACGGCGGCGCTTCCTGAGGTGCCGGCAATGGACGAATTCATCCCCGGCTACGAGGTCACCGCATGGAACGGTATCGGTGCGCCGAAGGGCACGCCGCCCGAGATCGTCGAGCGCCTGAACCGCGAGATCAACGCGGGCCTGCAGGATGCCGCGCTGCTCAAGCGCGTCGCCGATATTGGCGGCGTCCCGATCCGTGCCACGCCCACGGAGATGGCCGAGCTGGTCGCCCGGAACACGGACAAGTGGGCCAGAGTGGTGAAGGGCGCGGGCATCGCTCCGGAATGACGGTCCCACGATGAGCGGACAATTGCAGGACAAGGTGGCGATCGTCACCGGCGCAAGCAACGGCATCGGTCGTGCCATCGCCGAGACGTTTGCAGCGGAGGGCGCAAAGACAGTATTGGCGGCGCGGCGTGCCGATCTTTTGGACGAGGTCGCGGCCGGTATCGAGGGTCAGGGTGGCACGGCCCTCCCGGTGCCGGCCGATCTCACCAGCGAGGCGCAGATCACCGCACTATTCGGCCGGGCGTTCAAGACTTACGGCCGCCTCGACATTCTGGTGAACAACGCCGGGATTTCGGCGACAAGGCCCACCGAGGATATCACGCTGCAATTCTGGCTCGATGCACTGGCCATCAACATAACCGCGCCATTCCTGTGCAGCCGAGAGGCGATCCGCATCATGAAGGCGCAGACCCCGCAGGGCGGCCGCATTATCAACATCGGCAGCATCTCGCAGAAGACGCCACGTCCGGACTCGCTGCCCTACGCGGTGTGTAAGCACGGCCTGCAAGGCATGACGCATCAGCTGACGATGGACGGGAGAAAATACGGGATCGTGTCATCGATCATCCATCCGGGCGCGACGCTGTCCTCGTTCACCACGCGGTGGGGACGCACGACGTCTGGAGCCGGTGCCACGCCCGACGACTACGTGATGGCCGGCGAGGACGTTGCCAAGGTCGCGGTGCTGATGGCCGCGCTGCCACCGGAGGTGAACTTGTTTGAGTCGACCATTTTGCCAAACCAAACCCGCAGCTTTATCGGGCGAGGGTAGACTGACATAGTCCATTCTTGTTGCCGAGGGCGCGCTCACCTGCAAATCGTGATTGGCTCGTGCCTGTATGCGGCTAGTTCTTGACCCTGCTCGGGCCTCGCGCAATATGCGCTTCCGCGCCTTTGGAGGCCAAGCAGGCATCGCTGCCTTTGAATACGCGCCCCAGCTAGACTCTATCAGGCTCTCAGGCTGCACGCATGAGCCGGCGGTTAATCAAATCTGAGCACGAATCGTCGGCGGTCTTGTTCGCTGTTCACGAAGAAAATCCAGCGCTGGCGCTACAGATGTTGGTGGCTGAGATTGTTGGCAAAGGGCTTCACGTCTGGTCCTCTCTATCGACAGAGATTCTCGACATGTTTGGGGCGCCCGCCCGCGAGTATCGTCGCATCGACCTGCGTCATCCTGAACTCACTCCTGCGGGCTCGGCCTAGTAAGCTACAAGTCAGCAACCCCAGCGGTACGATGGTCGGACACGACACCGTGCAGGTGCGTGCTTTTCGCCTGCCCAGCGCGTTAGCGCGTGTGTATGTCGACGGCTCGGTCACCAACCCAGCACATGCGCGATGGATCCAAGACCTGGCAGGCCGTCCCCGCGTGATCGACCAACTGCAAGCGTCGGGCAGGCTCCATAGCTTTTGCGGATGATTTCCCGGCTCGAGAATAAGAACGACAAGCTGCTGGTCGCCGACTCGCTGCCTCAGTACGAAGGTAATCTACGCCTCCGACAGCCTCGCAGCCTTCATCGTCCACTCCTTCCTCTGGCCCAGGCGGTAAACGCGAATTTTGGAGCCGCAGTCCAGAAAACGCGGAAGGCGTCAGGGCTCTTTAGTTTCTGATCCAACCAATTCCTTATTGGCCTTTGGTCCACTTCGCCGAACAGCCAACATTGGGCTATTTTGACGGTGCAGGGAAATGCCCTCTCAGCGAGGAGCGTGCAGTGAGTACCCTGACCGACATCCGCGGAAATCTCGCTAAGAACCCGCCTCGACGTGTTGGTGGGTTTTGCAGATTCTGCACCAGTTGTGATCCTCACGCGAAACTATGTTGAGTGGAACTACATCCGGCATGTGTGATGGGTCATGGGCTCCCTCACCTATTGGCAGTGCTTGTCGGGAGAGCGCCGGGATGCTTGCTCCCGAGCGCGGCCGAACAACTATGTTCGAGGGCTGCGCCGTTGAAAACTTTGCGACGGCTCAAAGGCGCGGCTGTGAGCTGGCACACAATCGGAAAGATGCCGCTGGAGTAATTTAGGGCCCCGAAGATTTGAAATTAGTCGCACGTCTGCTCCGTGAGGACACTGTGGGAGTTCAAACCATGCAGACAATACTGACTGTCGTTACGACCTTGGCAGTCCAGCTCGCACCCAACAATTCCTTCTCGATCGATGGATTGCGTCATGCGGACGCCAAGAAGCGCGGACTCTTTCCGAGGCTTCGCAGCCAATGCTCGCTTTCACCCATGCGGTAGCGCCGAAAAGACTTATGCATAGGTGACGGCCGTCAAGTCTTATCCGTGGAGGGCGTCATGGATGAACTGGGCCTTGCGATGCCTTGGGCCGATATCCCGGGACATGTATCGTACGTATTGATAGCAATCTCCTATTGGATGACGAATGTTTTTTGGTTGCGAGTAATTGCCGTTGTGGGCTTGGTATTTGAGATACTGTACTTCCGAATGTCCGGCGGGGCGATGCACACCGGTATCGGTTGGGACATCGTCTTCATTGCCATCAACCTGTTCCAGATCTACCGCCTGGTCGCTGATCAGCGTCGCCTGCGGTACATGAAGGAATTACATCTTCTGAGCCAGGGTGCCTTCGCGGACTTGACGCGTGAGCAACTAGCGCAGCTTGTTAAGGCTGGCAGTTGGCGGACACTGGAGCAGGGCACTCAAATTACGCGCGAAGGCGAGCCGGTTACGGAACTCGTTCTGATTTGCGATGGTCAGGTGGTCGTGGAGGCTCAGGGGCGCACAATTGCTCATTTGCACGGCGGGTCTTGGTTGGCGAACTGGCATTTGTGTCAGGCAATCCGGCGTCGGCGACAGTCCTTGTCGAGCGCACGACGCGCGCTTTTGTTCTCAACATGGAAGGGTTGCGCAAGCTTGTTCGAGTTGATGACATTGCTGGCGTCAGCTATCGACCGCGTCGTCGGGCGTGACCTCGCTGCAAAACTGACAGCGGGCACGAAATACAGCTTGAGCAGTTAGCGACCGGCATATCCCAAGTTCGCCGCTGCTGGTCTATGAATATTCGTTCCAGCAGACCTGGCTCTTGGCGTCGGCCGTGCCCTGTAGATTTGCAGCGCGTGGCCCGTGCTCGCGACTGATGCTTTGCAGCTGCTCTCTCCTTTCATTTCATAGTGGGCTCGCGTCTTACTGCATGGACTCAGCATCGGCCCCCCACGTGCGCGCGGATGTCACCCAACGCGCGGTGGAACACCATGACGCACAAAGACGTCATCCGGTAAGTGAGCACCGCCAATCCAGCAACACCAAGTGCTTTTCTGTGCCCGCAAACTCAAGCGCAGCAGCCAAGGTTGGGACAATCGGCTCCAACGCGCATCGGTTGATATGTTGATGGCAAAGCCTACTCGCCCGGCGGTAAAATTTGTCATTGGCCCTCTCGGGAATCCGCTGACACTCGCGGACTTGCCGGCGCCGGGTACACAGCGATGGGTCATGCGTCGCAAGGCGGAAGTAGTGGCCGCCGTACGCGGTGGGCTGCTCTCGCTTGAAGAGGCCTGTCGTCGCTATCGTTTGACGACCGAAGAGTTCCTCGTTTGGCAAGATGCTGTTGATCAACACGGCTTAGCCGGGCTGCGTACCACGCGCAGTCAGCAGTACCGACGCAAACCGCGGTTCGCTAGGTGATATTCGAGTTCACGGCGGGTTGCGTAGTTGTCGACGATGGCATGGATCGCCTTTCGTGCCGGAACCTGGGCTTCGATGGTGTTGAGGAAGCGGATGAACTCCTGGTGCCGATGGCGCTGCATGTTGCGGCCGATGACAGTGCCGTCGAGCACATTGAGGGCGGCGAACAAGGTGGTGGTGCCGTGGCGCTTGTAATCATGGGTCATCGTGCCGGAACGGCCCGGCTTCATCGGCAGACCCGGCTGGGTGCGGTCGAGCGCCTGGATTTGGCTCTTTTCGTCGACCGAGAGCACAACGGCATGGTCCGCAGGATCGACATAGAGACCGACGATATCCTCGAGTTTCTCGGCAAACGCAGGGTCGTTCGACAGTTTGAACGTCCGGATGCGATGCGGTGCCAGTTGATAGGCCTCAAGGATGCGCTGCACCGACCGCAGGCTGATTCCTGCCGCCTTGGCCAGCATCCGGCCGGTCCAGTGTGTTGCCTCGCACGGCGGCGGTGCGAGCGCCAGATCGACCACCCGCTGCACGGTCGCAGCGGGCAGCGGCGGCTTGCCAGGCTTGCGCGTCTTGTCGCGCGTCAGCCCTGCCACGCCCTCCGCCATGAAGCGCGCCTGCCAGCGCCACACCACCGGCTTCGATTTGCCAGAGCGCCGCGTGATCTCCGCGGTGCCGCAGTCATCCGCCGTGGCGAGAATGATGTTGGCGCGCCAAACATGCTTCTGCGGTGCATTGCCGTCCGCGACGATCGCCTCAAGCTGACGACGATCCGCGGCCGTGACCTTGACGACAATTCCTGCTCTCATGGCGAGAGCTTGAACTGCTTCGGCCGTTTTGGGAATCGACCGAATGAATCACACCACTAGATAGGCGAACGGCTCGACGTACCTTCGCTTGAGGTCCGCGCCAATCGTTGGCAAACTCCTGGTGGATTTTACCACACCAACTGGGACCGCGATGAAGCGCTCATCAGCGCCAGATCACGAAAGACAATCCTTACGCGCCCTTGATCTCTCATCGAGCCAGCCAACTGGCCACCAGACGAGACGCTGGTGACTCTTAGGAAACTTTCCGTCCTCATCCCCATCGTCATGTTGCCGCTCGGAATCGGGCTGGGGTACAGGGCGTTCCGCGACCACACCCTCGCCGATATCGCAGGCTCGGTTACGAATATCCCATCCGCCAATCTGACTCTCGCCTTCGCCTGCGCAGCAGCAAGCTATTTGTGTCTGACCATGTTTGATGCGCTCGCGGTTCGCTATGTCGGGCACGCGCTGCCCTACCGAAAAATCGCTTTGACATCGTTTGTCAGTCTCTCGATCGGCCACAATGTCGGCGTTGCCGTCCTTAGTAGCGGCGCTTTGCGCTATCGCTTCTACTCCGGCTTCGGCCTCAGCGCGGGCGAGGTGGGTGGGATCATCCTGTTCTGCGCACTAACCGGCGGGCTTGGCCTGATGAGCCTCGGGGGCGTGGTGCTGCTGCTGCGGCCGGACTCTTCTTGGCGCGAGCGGCCTGATGCCCGCTGCCGCACGCGGTATTGGCGTTCTTTGCCTTGCGCTCGTTGGGACGTACTTGATGCTGGCTTGGTGGCGCCCGCCGATCGTTATCCGCGGATACACCTTCCGTGTACCCGATGTCCGGATGGCTGCCGCTCAGATCGCCATCGGCACTGCAAACTTTGCCTTCGTAGCGGCCGCCCTCTATCAGCTCTTGGCCGGCTCGGTCGAATACACCAAGACGGTTGCAGCCTATGTGTTTGGAAACATCACGGCGTGGCTGAGCCATGTCCCTGGCGGTCTCGGCGTACTCGAATTTGTGATCGCTTCGCTCGTGACCCACAGCAATGTGATCGGCGCTCTCATCGCCTTCCGAATGGTCTACTTCCTGGTGCCGCTCCTGATTGGCAGTGCGCTGCTCATTGGTGCCGAAGCTATCCGCTGGTGGAGGAGTTGAACCGCCGCAGGCCTGGTGCGCGAGATCGAGCCGTCGGTCCTCGGCTGATGCGCGGGCAGGCTCGGCCGCTCAACCTGCGACTTGGAGTTGGGCGCCTTGCCCTCGCCTGACGGGAGCTTGGCTTCAGGCCCGCGCGAGATCGGCTTCGAGGTCCTCAAAACCGGAGTGGAGTTGGTTATCATCGCGCCGCTCAGCGTGCCGGCCAAACTGGTTGCGCTGGAGTGTCTGCACGATCAGCCGCAGCCGCTCGATCTCCGCCTCGGAGAGGACGGTGCGCTCTGCCGCAAACGAGCGCACCATCCGACCGCAGCGCATATCGACGTAGCCGATTTTGCTGACTGTAACTGACAGGGTTGACTTGGACTTGATCGCGGCCCGCTCCCCTCGCTTGTGCAGCCTTGCACGATTTAGAATCTCCTGACGATCACCCATGGCGAGCAGCGATGATCGGAGGTTTCACCATTGAGTTGATTTGGCATATCGTCAGTGTTGCGCCTTGCGAAGTTCGATGGAGATACCGAAAGGGAAGAGAAGGGGACTTCTATGTCGCATCTTTCCAGTCGTTCGACAGCATTTTGGCTTGTTCACCGCACTGATATGCGTGAGTGCGGCAAGTGTTGCTGTTGCCCAGGATTGGCCAACGAAACAGGCGATCAAGGTCATTTCGCCGGCTACAGCTGGGAGCACATCCGACGTCATGGCGCGACTGGTGTTTGAGCAGGTCGGTCGGCAGCTTGGGCAAACGGTCGTTGTCGAGAACCGCGGCGGCGGCGGATCGACGATCGGCATGGCCGCGGTGGCGAAGTCGGCGCCTGATGGCTACACACTTCTGGTCAATTCGACGTCCTACGTGGTGGTCGCGTCGACCTACGCCAAGCTGCCCTACGATCCCTATTCACGACATGACAGGCATCGCGCTGCTTGCGCACTTTCCGATCGCCGTCGCGACTGCTCCGAAATACAAGTCGTTGCCCGAACTGGTCGCCGCCGGCAGGGCCAAGCCGTCGCCGTTATCCTGGGCCACGGTCGGCCTCGGAGGATCGGCCCACCTTGCCGCCGAGCGGCTGATGCGGGCGGCCAAATTCGAGGCCACGGTTATACCCTTCCGTGGCGCGCCAGAGGCGGTGACGGAACTCGTTGCCGGGCGTCTCGATTTCTATCCGGGCGTGTTTCCCAACGCGTTGGAGCTTGCCAGGGAGCGCAAGATCAACTTGGTGGCCGTTGTCTCGGCCAAGCGCACATCGCTGTTTCCCAATGTGCCGACGACGATCGAGTCCGGCTATCCCGATTCGGACTACGATTTCTGGATGGGGTCGTATCTGCCGGCCAAGACGCCTCGGCCGATCGTCGAACGTCTGAATGCCGAGGTCCGGAAGGCTTTGCAGAACGGCGAGATCAGGGCAAAGATCGCCACCATGGGCGGCGAGGTCGACGATATGTCCTTGGACCAGTTCAATGCGTTCATCGCCAAGGAGCGGGAAGCCAACGCCGCGATCGTGAAAATGATCGGCTATCAGCCGCAATAAGCACCTTCACGCCGGCGGGCGGAACGATCGCAATTCGCCTGCGCGGGAGTCATAGATCTTGCCGGTCTCTTTGAAGTCCGGGCGGCACAGCGGCACGATCTTTTCCACCACCGACTCTGCGGATGGCAGTGTCAACGGGTCCTCGTTGGGCGCGACCGACGCCCGCATCGGGGTGCGGGTCGGCCCCGGGGCAAAGAGATTGACCTTTATGGGTGTCGAAAGCGTCTCGTTGGCGTAGGTGCGTGCCAAAGCCTCCAATGCAGTCTTGGTGGTCGAATAGAGTCCGCGGTTGGCTGGCACGTTGAAGGCGGCGCCGGATGTCATGAACACAACGCGGCCTGCATCGGAACGCAGCAGCAATGCATGCATATTGCGGATCAGATGCCAGTTGGCTGTTACGTTGACGGCCATGACCTCCTCCCATTCCGTGGGCTGGAAGTCGGTGAGCGGCAGGTTGGAGCCGACGAGCGCCGCGTTACCGACCATGATGTCGAGACGACCGTGGTGCTCGTTTAGCGAGGCCGCGAGACGCGCGATCGCTTGGTGGTCGCGCATCTCCAATGGCGCGACCGTCGCCGTCCGGCCCGCAGCCTCGATCTCGCCCTCGAGCTTGCCAAGACCGTCTGCGGCACGGTCGACAGCAACTACATGGGCGCCTTCGCGCGCGAGTGCGAGCGAAAGAGCATAACCCATGCCGCGTGCAGCACCGGTCACGAGCGCGATACGGTTGGCGAGCGGCGTGTTTGCCATTTCGGGCCCCTCTCAAGACGGGCACGTTTGTGGCCGCCGGGTATGAGTTTCTCGTAGGGTTCAACGCTAGTAAAGTTCGGCGCGCGCATAGTCCGATAAGACTTTTATGCTGATCGACGATCTGATCACGCCAAGCAGCATGTCTTCGCATTTTGCCGACTATGTCCTCAGAACAGCGTTACATGCCGTGGTTGCCTTGACCTTGGTGGAGCGGACAGTACGCTGGCGATCAAATAGCGCGCGTGCCGACGGCTCATTTTCGCACGGCGAACTTGGTTGACCACAAAGGAGCCTGATGATCCCCGCACTGAGCCGCGACGCTTGCATCGAAGCCCTGCGCAAGATGCTGCTGATCCGCCGCTTCGAGGAAGCTTGCATCCAGGCCGCGCACAAGAACCAGGTGCCGGGCCACTATCACGTCTACATCGGCCAGGAGGCGACCGGCGTCGGCGTCATGGCGACGCTCGACGCCGGTGACTACGTCTACTCGACGCACCGTAACCACGGCCACCTCCTGGCGCGGGGCGCCGATCCCAACAAGGCCCTGGCGGAAATCCTGGGCAAGTCCGGGGGGTATGCCGGCGGCAAGGCCGGCACGCTTCATGGCTGCGCGCCGGAGCTCAATTTCCCGCTATCATCCGGCATTGTCGCCGGCATTCTGCCTATCGCGGTCGGCACCGCCTACGCGTTAAAGCAGCAGAAGAAACCAAACGTCTGCGTCGTCATGTTCGGCGAAGGCGCGCTGGAAGAGGGCGCCGCCTACGAGGCTCTCAACATAGCCTCGTTGTGGAAGCTTCCTGTGCTGCTGGTCTGCGAGAATAACACCGCCGAGGTGGCGCGCACGCCGGGCGGCGGTGGCTATCACGCGCCGAACCTGTCGGTGGTCGAGGTCACCGACCTTGCTAAGACCATGGCGCTCGCGACGGCCCGCATCGACGGCACCGACCTGGGCGCGGTCTTCAGCGCGGCCAAGGAGGCGCGCGAGCGCGCCATTGGCGGCGGCGGCGCGACCTTCATCGAGGTGCGCACCGTGACCTGGCCGGGCGGCCAGTGGCCGACGCTTGCGACCGGCATCACCGACATCCGCCATGTCTGGAACAATGACGTGCCGGCGGGATTCAAGAGGCACGAGGCCTGGTTCCGCAAGAACGATCCGATTTTAAGCGTTGCGCGCGAGCTGCTGGAGATCTCCCTGATCGACCGGCAGGAGCTTGGCTCGCTTGATGCCGATGTCCGTCAGACTGTGGACCGCGCCGTGAAATTCGCCAATGACAGTCCGTTCCCGCCACCCGAGGCGGCGCTGACTCAAGTCTGGCCGCATCAGTAGGGTGGATCGCCTCATGGAAACAATGTTTGGGGTGGCGAAGATCGATGCGGTCGCCCATCTCATGCGCACCGATCAACGCGTGGTGGTGGTAGGTGGCGCGTTGTTCGGCGGGCTGCTGCACGGCAAATACGTCAAGCCGCTGCAAGAGGAATTCCACGCGCGCATCCTGAACACGCCGATTGCGGAGCTGGGCTTCTGCGGATTGGGCATTGGGGCGGCGATCGCCGGGCTCTACCCGATCGTGACCATCGGCACCGGAAGCTTCGCGTTCGAGGCTTGGCCGCAGATCGTCAACGAGGCGCCGAATATCTTCTACATGAGCGGCGGCCAGGTGAAAGTGCCGGTGATGTTCCATGCGCTCGTCGGCATTCGCCTGATGGGCGCCGCGCAGCACTCGGCGCGGCCGCAGGCCATGCTGATGCAGGCTGCGGGCTTGCAGATCATCGCACCCTCGCGCGCCTCCGATGTACTGCCGCTACTTACGGCCGCCAAGGAGAGTGAGCGACCGACGTTTTGGGTCGATCATCCGCTTCTGTTCGAGGAGCACGATATCACACCGGCCGTGCCCGCGGTTCCCCTCGGCAAGGCCGCGATCGTACGCAAGGGCAAGGACGTCACGCTGGTCGGCTACTCGATCGACCTGGTGCGCTGCGTAAAGGCTGCGGAACAGCTCGCCAAGGACGGCATTGACGCCGAGGTCATCGATCTGCGGACGCTCGCGCCCTTCGACAAGGAGACGATTCTTCAATCGGTCGGGAAGACCGGCCGTCTGGTGGTGGCCGATGAGTGCTATCCCGCGGCGAGCGTGGCGTCGGAGGTCATGAGTATCTTTGCCGACGATGGCTTCGGGCTGCTGAAGAGGCCCGCAAGGCGGCTGAATTTCCCAGCTGTGCCGGTGCCGCTCAGTCCGCCGCTTGAGCTGCATCTGGTTCCCGGCGTCGACAAGCTGGTTGCGGCGGCCAAGACGCAGGTTGGTTGATAACTTGGCCCGCGGGTATCCTTGATAGGATCCGCCGTTTATCCGCTTCGCTAAACCGCCGCCGATGACCCGTCGCGCGGCGGCGGAACGATGGTGGCTTCCGACCACGAGGAGGGATAAGTCACATGACCAAGGGGGTGACTAAGGCTGTGACTTAGGGTGTGACTTAGGCCTCGGCGCCGATAGAGCAGCTTGCACTCAGGTGGTTGCGGCTCGGCCTTGAACTTCGCCCGCCAGTTGCCTCACGCCTTCAGCGGGATGCCTTGCGCCTCGCAATACTCGCGTTGGTTCAAGTGGCTACGCTTCCAGGCCTCATGGTGCGCCCGCCAGAACGCCTCGCCATAACGCTGCCGGGATCGGTGCTCGTCCGCTATCACACTCTCCTCATCTGAAATTTGAGAGCGAGAACAGATCGCGTCCGCGAGCCGCCAAACAAACGTGTGCGGAGGAAAAAACCCGGCGCGTTTAACCGACGGACCGACGACCGCGCAAATGCGCAAAAATTTCCAAATGCCCTGTTGTCCAACCAACATTCCCTGTTACCCCGTCCTCAATTCCCTGTTCCGTGTCGTAGGGAATTGTCCCCCTATGCTATTGGATTTCGGGCCAAATCGGCTCCCCAAGCAGGGCGGTTTTGGCCCCAAACGACAACATTCCCTGTAAACTTCCCTGTTAGCAGCGAATTGGGAAAACCCAGCCCCTTGTTTAGGTGACCGCCCCCGGCCCATCCCCCCATGAACCCCCTCTCCACCAGGCGGGCGGTCTTTGCAGGCTGTGCCCGAGACTGCGCGCCGGCGATTCATTCGGTGCTCGATCGGATGCTGCGGATGTCGCAATTGTTCGCGGACAGCGCCTTCATCTTCGTCGAGAATGATTCGCGCGATTCCACCAAGGCCGACATCGAGGCCTGGTGCAGGGACAAGCCCAACGCCCGGTTGATCTGCCTGGATGGGCTTGTGGCGACTTGCCCGATGCGCACCATGCGGATTGCGACTGCGCGCAATCGCTACATCGCGGAGGTCCGAGAGCGCTTTGCCGCCTTCGACTACCTGTTCGTCCTGGATTGCGACAATGCGTACGACGCGGAGATCGATCTCGGGACGGTCGCTGCCGCCATCGAATTCCTGGAGCAGGACCAGAGCCGCGCCGGCGTGTTCGCAAACGTGATCGGCCTCTACTACGACATATGGGCGCTCCGGCATCCGGAGCGCTGCCCCTCAGAACTCCTGGGAGGAGGTCTGCGACTACGCGCTGTCTCATCGCGTCATCGATCAGTTGGCCTTCGACCGGACTTTCGCCCGGCGGATGTTTTCGCTGCCCGCCGACGCGCCGCCGCTCGAGGTCGATTCGGCGTTCGGCGGCATGGCCATCTATAAAGTCCGCAACATCCTGCGAAACGCCAGGGGATATGTCGGGCACAAGCGGAAGCCGTTCCGCCTGCGCAGCGGCGAAACGCGCGAGATCGGCTGGCAGTGCTGCGAGCACGTTTCGTTCAACGCCGGGCTGCGCGAGAACGGCGAAACGCTTTTTATTCTTCCCTATCTGATCAGCCACCGGGTTCCCGGCAATCTCGGTTTTCCCGCTGACGCCTGGCGCAATTGGTTGTTTGATTCGCGTCCGTTCCCGATCCTGGACTTGCAGCCCATCCTGGGCGAACATTCGGCTGCACACGACGCCGGCAAAGTTCGGAAGGTCGGCCGCAACGATCCGTGTCCCTGCGGCTCGGGCAAGCGCTACAAGCACTGTCACGGGGCATACGACCGGCCTGCCGCCGACACGAAGCCGGCCCCTCATCCGCGCGGCGGTCCACCGTCAGCCCCGGCTCCGGCCAGCGCAAACGAGGCGGCAAATCGTATCGATGTCCTGGTTGACGGGACCGTGTTGGCGCTGGCCTTGACCTATGAGACGTCCCGCACTGGGGTCTATTTTGTTTTGAGGGGCCTTGTCGATGCGCTCGGCAGGCGGCCCGACGTTTCGGTGCGGCTTTTTGCACAGGGTGGCAATGACCCGCTGCTGAAGCGGGCCTTGAAGTCGGGCCCGCTGTTCGATCGCATGGTAGTCTTGTCGCCGAGCCTCATTTGCAACAACCCGGCCCTGATCTCGCCGATTTATCCCGCGAGTTCCGCGTTGTTTGGCATTCCCAGCGTGACGGTCTACCAGATCATTCACGATCTCGCCTTTCACGCTTGCCCGGCGCTTGGCGGCAACACCGAGTTCGAAAAATCCGTGGTCACGTCGCTCGGCGCCACCGGCCACGCGCTGTGCGTCTCCAACAACACGCGCAGCGACCTGCAAAGGTATTTCGATTTTCCGCTGGAGCGGTCGAGCGTATTCTATCCGGGCATCAGGGATGACATTCGTTTGCGAGCGGCTGGCGCATCGGCCGATATCCCTCGCATGCGGAGTTTGCTGAGGCTGCCGCCGGCCTCGCCGTACATCGTGGCGCTCTCCACGCTGGAGCCTCGAAAGAATCTCCCGACCACGCTCAAAGCGTTTCAGACGGCCTGCTCGCTGCTTCCGGGGCGCGATCTGCACCTCGTGCTGGCCGGTTTCCGCGGCGATCAAAGGCTGCCCCTGGATGCGCTGCCGAGCGACGTGCGGGCCCGCATCCGCGTCCCGGGTTATCTGCAGGACGCGCTCCTGCCGCCGTTGCTCGCCGGCGCCGTCTGTTTGCTGTATCCGTCGCTCTACGAAGGATTTGGGATGCCTCCGCTGGAGGCGATGGTCTGTGGATCACCGGTGATCGTCTCCAATGCAGGATCGCTCCCGGAGGTCGTCGGCGATGCAGCAAAGGTCGTCGATGTCTTCGATCACGAAGCCATGGCGCAGACGATCACCTCCTGGGTCTTGCACCCGGAGGCAAGGGCTGAGTGGTCGGCAAAGGGTCGCGAGCGCGCGCAAGCCTTCACATGGGAGGCTGCCGCAGCGGCGCTTGTCGAGGTCTTTCAAGCACGGACCAAAGTCGTTCCCTAGTGCCGCCGATTTGAAGTTCCTGCACCACTTGCCGCAATTACATTGACGAACTTCGGAAGCGGGGCACCAGGCCGAGGCCGGGCATGGTCCAGGTCTCTCTCTGGTCATCTGCGGCTTTGACAGAGATCAACCCGACTCCGATCATGCGCCTTATGGTTTTGCCGCTCGACCCCGGAAGGCCCTGATGACCGTCCTTGAAACTTCCGCCAAGCGTGATGCCGCCCCCTCCATGCGTGACCGCATGGCGATGGACATCGCCATCGCGCTCAAGATCGGCCTGTTCGGCGCGAACTGCTCGTCCGGCCGCGCGGTCACGCATGGTGCCGGAGCGCTGGACCGGCAACTGGGAGGACAATCTCGCGCTCGCCCGCATGGCGGACGAGGCCGGCATCGAGTTCATGCTGCCGGTCGGCCGCTGGAAGGGCTACGGCGGCGACACCGACTACATGGGCACGACGCTCGAGACCATCACCTGGGCGACCGGGCTGCTCGCGCAAGACCAAGCGGCTGATCGTGTTCGGCACCGTGCACGCGCCGCTGTTCCATCCGATCATCGCGGCCAAGCAGTTCGTCACCGCCGACCAGGTCGGCGAGGGCCGCTTCGGCCTCAACATCGTGGTCGGCTGGAACGAGGACGAGTTCCAGATGTTCGGCGTCACCCAGCGCGAGCACGAGGCGCGCTACGACTACGCGCAGGACTGGATCGACGCGGTCAAGACGCGCCTGGGGACCGGAGCGAGGATTTCGACTTCGACGGCCAGTTCATCAAGCTCAAGAAGGTGCGCGCCAAGCCCAAGCCGTTCGGCGGCACGCGCCCGCTGATCATGAACGCCGGCGCCTCGCCGACCGGCCGCGCCTTCGCGATCCGCAACTGCGACGCCTTCTTCACCCAGGCCTCGCGCACCTCGATGGCGGAGACCGCGCGAGACGCGTGAAGGCGGCCAAGGCCGACGCGCAAGGCGCACGGCCGCGAGCTCGACGTCTATACGGTCGGCGTCGTCACCTGCAGGCCGACGCAGAAGGAGGCCGAGGAGTACTACCACTACTGCCACGATCGAGAACGCCGACTGGTCGGCGGTCGACGGCATCCTCGGCAAGAAGAACATCTCGCCCGCGACGGTCGGCGAGGAGGAGTTCCAGCGCCAGCGCCACCACTACGCCCACGGCATGGGCGGCCTGCTGATGGTCGGCGATCCGGACCAGATCGCGCAGACGCTCGCCGATCTGAGCCGCGCCGGCCTGCGCGGCATCGGCTTCTCGTTCGTCAATTACCTCAAGGAACTGCCGTACTTCTGCGACGAGGTGCTGCCGCGGCTCGAACGCATGGGCATTCGGGCGAAGCGGAAGGCCGCTCGTGCAGCGCGTCATCGCGCGCGGTGCAGCGCTACGCGCCGCCTCCGGGACACGGGCTCACTCGATCTTCATTCCCGACCGCCTTGATGACCTTGCTGCGCACGTCTCGGCCTGCGACTCGGATGAAGGCGGCGAACGTCCTCCGGGCTCTCGCTGATGGTCGGCTCGATGCCGGCGGCAATGCAGCTTCTCGCGCACGTCCGGCATCGCCATCACCTTGGTGAGCGCGGCGTGCAGCCGGTCGACGATCTCCTTCGGCGTGCCGGCCGGCGCCACGACGCTCTGCCAGATGCCGAGGTCGAAGCCCGGCAAGGTCTCGGCGATCATCGGGATTTCCGGCGCGAGCGACAGCCGCTTCTGGCCGGTGAGCGCGAGGATCTTGATCTTCTTGTCGCGGTAGAGCGGCAGCGCGACGTTGACGCTCTCGTGGCCGAGCGGGATGTCGCCGGCCAGCATGCCGGTGATCTGCGTGGTGCCGCCGCGGTACGGCACCATGGTGAGGTTGATGCCGGCCAGCATGTTGAGCAGGCCGACGGCGACCTGCGAGGTCGGCGTGCTGACGCCGATCTGGAACGTGCCGGGCTTGGCCTTCTCGATGTCGATGACGTCCTTCAGCGTGTTGACCGGCATCTTGATGTTGGCGGTGATCGCCGACGGCACCAGCGCGACCAGCGAGACCGGCTCGAAGTCCTTGAACGGATCGTAGGCGAGCTTGGAGTAGAGGAACGGGTTCATCACCAGCGTGCCGTCGATCGCCAGCAGCAGCGTGTAGCCGTCGGGCTTGGCCTTGGCCACCGCCTGCGCGCCGATGATGGTGTTGGCGCCGGAGCGGTTGTCGACCACGACCTGCTGGCCGAGGTCCTCGCTGAGCTTCTGGCCGATCAGCCGGCCGAGCACGTCGGCCGGCCCGCCCGGCGCGAACGGCACGATCAGCGTGATGGAGCGCGTGGGATAGGATTGGGCGAGGGCGGGCGAGGCGAGGGCGAGACAGTGACAGCGACGCAGCAGATCAGGCGCATGACGAATTCCTCATGTCGCTCTCTCCGAGCCGAGCTTTCGTCGGCGTCATGCCTGAGGATTGGCCCGGCGATCTCGCTGAGGCGGCACCGTGCCGTCGCCCTTCGAGGCTGCCCGCGGACGAGCCTCAGGCATGACGCCGAGTGTGCTTGCATGCAGTTCAAGCTCTGCATCAGCCGGCCGAGCTGCGGCATCGGCGGAAGCGGCGCGAGCGGGCCGCGCAGCCGCTTCGCATGCAGCCCCACAGCACCGCCTGGTTCGAGTTGACCACCGGCTTGCCGAGCATGCGCTCGATGTCGGCGATGGCCTCGATCTGGGTGGTGTTGGTGCAGGACAGGAACACGCCGTCGGCGTCCGGCCCGTCGATCTCCTTCGCCATCTGCGCCCATTGCGCCGGCGTCACGCTGCCGAAGTCCTTGGCCTCGAGCTTCATGCGCCACGTCGCGCAGCACGGTCACGCCGGCGGCGGTGAGATAGTCGATCACCGCCTTGTTGCTCTTGTAGGGCGTGAGCAGCACGACCTTCTTCATGCCGAGCGTCTGCAGCGCGTCGAGCACCAGCCGGCTCGTCGCCATGGCGTCGATGCCGGTTGCGTCCTTGACGATGTCGAGGATGCGGCCTTCGCCCTGCGGGCCTTGCGTCATCGAGGTGTCGGTGCAGTGGAACACGATCACGTCGGGATGGCAGTCGGACAGGAGCTTGCGCCGCGGTCGCGATCTCGTCCTTCATCTCCGGCAGCGGCCGCTTCCATTGGCCGGCGACGCGGGCGCGCGCGACGTGGATGCCGAGCCCGTCCGGCGCGAAGTGGTTGAACTGCGGCTCGCTGTAGGTGTTGACCGAGGGAATGATCAGACCGACGCGGGCGCGCGGCGGCGCGTCAGGCGGCGTCCGTTGCATGGCGGGCATGACGTTCATGGCGTTTCCTCGCAGATTGCTCCTGTCCTGCCCATGATATGCCGCTGCGACCGGGCTTGTCCCGGCTGTCTGCGTCCTCCGGATTTAAGACGTGGATGCTCGCTACCAGCGCGGGCACGACGGCGAGAAGCTCGGAGCGTCTCCGGGGCGATTTTCACTCGACTTTAACGGGGAAAGGGCGCACGGTTGCAAGAGTGCCGCAAAGATATCCAACATCGCGCGGTCAGGCTGGCCCGACTGGGACTACCCTCTTTTCGTGCCGCACTGAGGGGCAAATCGGCTAGCGGCAGGCCGCCGTCGCGATAGTGGCCTTCGAACCACATAGGAATCATCTTGCAGCCGACCGGGGCGACCAACCGCCGCTTCCAGCTGATTTTGATAAAGCCGTCGCATTATGACGACGATGGATATGTCATCCGCTGGTGGCGGGCGCTGATCCCGTCGAATTCGCTGGCTGCGGTCTATGGAATTGCGGCCGATTGCGCCAGGCGGCAGATTCTGGGACCGGACGTCGCGATCGACATCGAAGCCATCGACGAGACCAACACGCGCATTGATGTACCGGCTCTTCTCGCCCGGCTCGAGCGCGCCGGCAATTTCGGTCTGGTTGCGCTCGTCGGCGTTCAGTCAAACCAGTATCCGCGCGCGCTGGATATCGCTCGGCCGTTTCGACAGGCCGCAATTCCCGTTGCGATCGGTGGCTTCCATGTCTCCGGATGCCTGTCGATGCTCGACGGCCGCGCGGTAGAACTCGATGCCTGCCGTGACCTCGGTATCGCAATGTTCGCAGGCGAAGCGGAGGGTCGGCTCGACGCGCTGTTGTGCGACGCGGCCGAGGGCCGGTTGGCCGCCGAATACAACTTCATCAATGACCTTCCGGCGATCGGCGGCACGCCGGTACCCTATCTTCCCAAACGGCATCTCAAACGCACCCTTGGCCTTAGCACCACGTTCGATGCCGGTCGCGGATGTCCATACCAGTGTTCATTCTGCACCATCATCAACGTGCAGGGTCGGAAGTCGCGACATCGTTCGCCAGACGATATCGAAGCGCTCGTGCGCCTCAACTGGGCGGAAGGAGTTCACAAGTTCTTCATTACCGACGACAATTTTGCGCGCAACAGGGATTGGGAGGCGATCTTTGACCGCCTGATCGAGCTTCGCGAGAAGGCCGGAATTCCACTCGGCCTGATGATCCAGGTCGATACGCTCTGCCACAAGATCGAAAATTTCGTGGAAAAGGCCAAACGGGCCGGCGTGACGCGGGTCTTTATCGGATTGGAAAACATCAATCCCGACAATCTCGTCGCAGCAAAGAAGCGTCAGAACAAGATCACCGAATACCGCGCGATGCTGCTGGCCTGGAAGGCGCAGGGCATCATGACGTTCGCCGGTTATATCCTGGGGTTCCCGGCCGATACGCCAGAGACAATCCGCCGTGACATCGCGATCATCCAGCGAGAATTGCCGCTGGATGCGCTTGAATTCTTCTGTCTCACGCCGCTGCCCGGTTCGGAGGACCACAAGGTTCTGTGGACCAAGGGCGTCGCGATGGAACCCGATCTCAACCTGTACGATGTCGAGCATGTTTGCACCGCGCATCCGAAGATGAGTTCGATTGAATGGACGTCAATCTATCGGGAGGCGTGGTCGCTCTACTACACACCAGGACACCTGAAGACGCTGCTGCGCCGGGCGGCGGCGACGGGCGTGCCGATGCGCAGCCTCGTGAAGGTCCTGGTTGCCTTTGCGACCACAACCAGCCTCGAAAACGTTCATCCGCTTCAAGGCGGCCTGATACGTCTCAAGCGTCGTTCGGAACGCCGACCGGGATTGCCGCGCGAAAGCATCTGGACCTTCTGGCCGAAGTTCGTCGGGGGGATGCTCTACAAGCACGTGGTCATCGCATGGCTGACCGGCCGCCTTCTGCTGCAGGCGATGCTGATCGCCAGAAATCCGAAGGCGCAATTCTATCAGGACCAGGCGCTCGCGCCGGTTCGGGATGACGAAGATGCAACGCTTGATCTACTCACCAAGACCACCGGCGGGCAGGTGGCTGTTGCGCAGATCAGGAAACTCGCTGGAATAACCGCAATGCACCGGGTCGCGTGATGCTGAGCAACGCCAACATCCGTGAAATGGAACGGCAGTGGTGATTGCGCCCATGCCACGGCATTGTTTCCCGGGCCTGCGCAACGTTGCCTCGGCTGCCGGATAGTCGAACCATGGACTGCGCGATCCTGCAAAAGCAATTGGCCGAAGCGCGGAGCCGCATCGTTCAGGGTGAGCACGAGATCGCCTGTCAGATGGAGATCATCACCTCGCTCGAATGCCAGGGCCGCGACACAAGCGCGGCGTTGGAGGTCCTGAATTCACTGTTGGCGACGCAAGGTGTGCAAGAAGCGCAGCGCGACGGACTGCTGATGGAGTTGGCCCAGACGTGATCGTGTGTCGCTTGCGTGGTGCTTGGCAAACCTCCTCAGCGGTCACTCCTTGAAAACCAGATTTGCATTCGGCCCCCGTCGCTGCTGCGGGCCGTCAGTCTGCTCTCGCGATTATCGCGCAACGCCTCCGACGCTCGCGGTAGGAAGCTATCTGTTGAGCCGATACCAACGACACATTGGTATAATGCTATCCATAAGACGCCTCGTTTATCATCTGCTCGGGCTCCTGGGTGGCTACCAACTTGGGAGGTTATCGATGTGGCGGAAAATAGCAGCGGCCGGAGTGACTGCGCTCTTCGTGACCGCGTCTCCAGTTGCGTACGCACAGTCATCGTCTGCCGACACACGTGAGCGCCTGAGCGCGTCTGACTGGAACACCTTGACCGACATGCGGATCGATCTGGTCAAGGGCGCGTTGCAGCTGACGCCCGACCAGGCGAAATATTGGCCGGCTGTCGAGGACGCAATTCGCACCAGAGCCAAGGACAGGCAAGCCCGCGGCGCAAAGATAGCGGAGACGGTGGGCAAGCGGGCCGACGACAGTCCAATGGAAGTCCTGCGCAACCGTGATCCTGTGAGCTTCTTGAATCGCCGTGCCGATGCCTTGGCTCAGCGATCGGGCGATCTCAAAAAGCTTGCCGCTGCGTGGCAGCCGCTCTATGGGACGCTCAGTCCCGAACAGAAGCGGCGCATGGGCGCCCTTGCGATCTTCGTTCTGCACGACATGAGTGATGCCGTGGAGCAGCGTCGTCTGCAGCCTGACGACGACAACTAAGCCGTTACGCTGTTCCGTTTCGGCGTTTGCCTGTATCGCGGGCCGAGCGATCTCGGCCCGCGATATGAGTCCGCGCCCTAATCGAGCTTGATGCCGCTTTCCTTGTACACCTTGGCCCAGCGCTCGGCCTCGGCGCGGAAGAAGGCATCGAACTCCTCCGGCGTCGTCGTCACCGGGAAAATGCCGGCCTTCTCCAGCCGGTCGGCCACCACCGGGTCCTGGTAGGCGCGCACGACCTCGCGCTGCAGCCGCTCGACGATCGCGCGCGGCGTGCCGGCCGGCGCCACAAGCCCGATCCAGCTCGACATCTCCGGCAGCGGCAGGCGCGCGGCCTCGCCGAGGAACTTCACGTCGGGCAGCGACGAGACCTGCCGGTTGTTGAGCTTGGCGAGCGGCGCGGAACTGGCCGCTCGTGATCAGCGGCAGGCTCGGCGCGATGCCGTCGACGATGAAATCGACGCTGCCGGTCAGCAGCCCCTGCACCACCTCGGCGCTGCCCTTGTAGGGTACGAGCACCACGTCGATGCCGGCGGCCTTCGCGAACGTGAAGCCCGCGAGCCGGGTGATGATGATGCCGGCGCCGTAGGTGAGCTGCTTGCTTTTGCCGCGCGCGATCAGCTCCTCGATCGTCTTCGGCCCGTCGGCGGCGCGCACCGTGAGCAGCGAGGTGTTCTTCGCCGTCACTGTGATGGTGGCGAAGTCCTTGAACGGGTCGTAGCTCATGCTGGTGCCGGTCGCGGGATTCATCACCAGCGTGGTGTCCATCGCGGCGAGCAGCGTGTAGCCGTCGGGCGCCGAGCGAGCCACCGCCTGCGCGGCGATGCCGGTGTTCGCGCCGGGGCGGTTCTCGATCACGACGCCCTGGCCGAGGTTTTCGGCAAGCTTCTGGCCGAGGATGCGCATGTTGACGTCGGTTGGTCCGCCCGCCGGGAACGGCACGACAATGCGGATCGGCCGGTTGGGGTAGGTCGCGGCGGCGTCTTGCGCGGATGCCGTTCCGAGTGCTCCGATTGATAGAAGCGCAATGAGCAGCCACGTCATTCCGGAACCGCGCGCAGCGCGGGAGCCGGAATCCAGAGCAGTACGCATTGATATCCGGGTTCTGGATTTCGGGTTCGCGGGCCTTATGGCCCGCGCCCCGGAATGACTTGCAGTGAACAGCGCGCGCATCGCTCACTTCAGCTTCCGCGTCACATCGTCGAACAGGTCGTCGACGGTGACCTTCTTGGTGATCATCTGCTGCTTCAGCGAATAGTCGATGATCCGCTCCAGCGCCGCGCGATTGGCCTCGACGCCGAACCGGTACGGGTCCTGCGCGCCCTTCGGCGCGGAGGCATCGAGGTCGCGCGCCGCCTTGAACACGCGGAAAATCTCCTCGACCACGTCGGGGCGTTCCTTGGCGATCCGGTCGCGCACCACCACCATGTGGTTGATCGGCACGCCGCCGTGCTCGGCCGCCCACTTGGCGCTCGCGGCTTCGGCGTCGGGCACCAGCGTCTTGAAGCGCGGGTCGGGGAACTTGTCGCCTAACAGGGCTGCGTCCACCTCGCCGTCGAGCAGCATTTGCGGCAGTTGCTTGCGTCTCCGGCGCGCGCTTGACGAACGGCGGGTCCTTGTATTGCGCGACATGCGGGTCCTCCATGGTGGTGATCTCCACCTTGGACCAGTCGACGCCGAAGCTCTCCGCCAGGATGCCGCGCACCCAGATGCCGGTGGTCTGCGTGTAGGAGCGCACGCCGAACTTTCCGCCGTTGAGGTCCGACGGCTTCATCGTCCTGCGCTCGGAATTGTAGGCCACGGTGTGAAGCTGGCCGCGGCCGACGCGCGGTCGCGGGCAGCAGCACGTACGGCAGGCCGAATTCGCGCGCCTGCAGGAACGTGACGATCGCAAGTTCGCCGCAGTCGAACCGGTGCTCGCGCACCAGCGGCTTGAAGCCGCGGTTCGGCACCGGGAAGTCCGGGAAGTCGAATTCGATGAGGTCGGATTTGACCCGCCCGTCCTTCAGCGCCATCACGTTCGAATAATTGCCGAGCAGCGTGTGCAGCTTCACCTTGTCGGGCCTGGTCAGCACGGCTGAGTCTCCCTTGTGTTGCGCGTAAGTTGCCTCATGCTCCACCGTCATGCGCGGGCTTGACCCGCGCATCCCGCTTAGGTGTGCGTTGTGCCTTCCTAAGCGGGATCGCCGGGACAAGCCCGGCGATGACAGCCGAATTCGTTGCAACCATCATATTGCGCATTTTAGTGCGCCAGCGCCGGATAGAGCGACTGGGCGGTCTTGCCGAAGATCCAATCTTGGTCCTGGGGCGAAACGAAGGAAAGCGCCTTGCGCGCCATCGCGATCAATTCGGGCAGCGGCGGGCCTGCGGCGGGAAAGTTCGAGCCCCACAGCATCCGCCGTGCGCCGAACTCGGCCACCGCCTTGCCGAGGAACGTCTCGCGGCGTGGCCTTGCCCTTCACCGACTGCTCGATCGGCCGGTGGGTGAGCTTGAGATACACGTTCGGGTATTTCGAAAGCGCCCACAGCGGAGCGGCCTTGGCGAATGGCGGGCCGTCATCGGCCTCGGCGCGGGCGAAATGGTCGAGGATGACGGGCACGCTCGGAAAACGCTTCAGCACGGTCTCGAGCAGCGGCAGGCCTGCGACCCGCATCTGCATGCAGACCGACAATCCCTGGTCGCTGGCAAAGCTCCAGGCGGGAAACGCCGCCTCGTCGGCGAAGAACGTCTCCTGCTCGGCGTGCGTCGAGCCGGACGTGAAGATGCGAAGCCCGGTGAGACCCTTCGCCATCCAGCGCTTCATCGTGGCGGCCGCGTCGGGTGCGACCACGTCGACCGAGAACACGCCGGTGAAGCGCTCCGGGTGCGCCGCGACAGCGTCCGCCACGTACGAGTTGTCGAACGCATAGGCCGAGGCCGCCTGCACCAGCACGGCCTTGTCCAGCTTCGCCTCGACATGGGCCTTCACCAGGTCGGGATAGTCGAGCGGGTGCTCCGCCGACCACGCCGACTGCTTCCCGAAGATCGGCGCCAGCGGATATTTCGCGGTGTCGGTCGCGATGACGTGGAGTGTGGGTGTCGATGATCATTGTGCACCGTGTTCACTGGCGTAATGCGTTATGCACCCTCTGCGCTCGTGGCCGAGGCGTGACCCGAGCAATCCGGGCGTGGAGAGGCAGTGCATGTCCCCTCACCGGGCTCACGCTCGCGCGTCACGCCGCTTCCGCAGGGGAGCCGGTAACGAGCCGGCGCGAAATCCGATACCGACCTCACTTCTTCGCCGGCAGCACCGCGGCGAACTTGCTGCCGCGCACGCACATCTTGCCGCGCGGGTCCTGCCACAGCCGCTCGGTCGCGTGCAGATGGCCGAGCGCGCGCGCCACGGTGTTGAAGTTGTACGCCGCGAACCGCTCGGCAACGTCGGTGTAATAGAGTGGCTCGTTGCCGATCGCGGCCAGAATCTCGTTCGCCAGCGCCTCGATCGCCCGCTCGTCGCCGGCCTCGCCGGCCGTGTCCTTCTTGCCGTTGACGTAGTCGTCGATCCTGGCGGTGTCGGCGTAGGCATAGGTGATGCGCTCGTAGTGCTCCTTCGGGATGCCCTCGGGGATGGTCGCGTCGATGCCGACCTTGGTGCCGACCGGCACCACGCCCGCGCCCTGCGGCAGGCTCGGGTCGAGCGGCTTTGCGCGCGCGCCCGGAACGATGATCACGTCCTTGTCGCCCTGCACGCGGGTGGCGATCGCCCATTCCACGTCGGTCGGATCGTTGATGTCGATGTCGTCGTCGACCACCACGACATGCTTCAGATCCATCACCGACAGTGCTGCGAGCAGCGCATTCTTGCCTTCGCCGGCGCCTTTCTTGATCGAGATCACCGCGTGCCAGAAGGCGCAGCCGCCGAGCGTGACGTTGATGTCCTTGACCTGCACGTTCGCGGTCCGCAGCGCCTGGCGGATCGCGGCATAGCGGGTCGGCGCCGCGAGCCAGGTGTTCTCCCACGGCATGTGCAGGTTGTAGTAGATCGCGTCCTTGCGCATCGAGATCGCCTTGATGCGAACGAGCGGGTTCCAGTGCAGCCCGCCCATCAGGCGCGTGAACTCGCCGAACCGGCCCTCCGGCCAGGTCCAGCCGGTCGGCAGGATTTCGGCCTCCAGCACGATTTCGGCGTCGGCGATGTAGGGCACGTCGATGGTCTCGCACGGCGCAAGTTCGACCGGCTCGCCGCGGATGCCGCCCGCGATCGCCATCTCGTCGACGCCGAGCGGCGCGCGGTAGCCCGAGCCCGTGATCTCGATCGGATGGGTGCCGATCGAGATCGAGATCGGGCAGGGGCGTCCCGCCTCGTAGGCGCGCTGCGCGAACAGCCGCATGTTGTTCGGCGTGACGATGTCGATGCCGGTCAGCGCCTTCTCCTTGACGATGAAGCGGTAGATGCCGGAGTTGAAGCCGAGCTCCGGATCCTTCGCGATGACCACGCCGGCGGTGATCATCGGTCCGCCGTCGTAGATCGACGACATCGGGATCGGCAGCTTGTAGAGATCGACGTCGTCGCCCATCGAGCACCACCTCGCGGGTCGGCGAGGTCTTGACGTATTTCGGCGGGATCGGCTTGGCGATCGCGGCGCTCAGCCGGTCCTCGATCTCGCGATAGGTCTCGGCGCCGAGCGACATCATCGCGCGCTCGCGCGAGCGGATGATGCCGGACACGACCGGCATGTCGTAGCCGATGACGTTGTGGAAATAGAGCGCGGTCTTGGCCTGGTCGACCAGCGTCGCGATGTGACGGATGTCGACCGGCTGATGCAGGTCGACAAGCTCGCCCACCTGCCGCAGCCGGTCCAGGAACTGGCGGAAATTCTCTTTCATTTCAAAGGTCTCCGGCGGCGGGTCGGAGCCTAAGCTAACTCAGGCCGGAGCGATGCGGCAATGGTCCCAAGCCGTAGCGCCTTGCTCGCGAAAAAGTGTTCGTCCTTCCCCAAGCAGGCCGTTGCGTCACGATCTGTGAGAATGCGTCAATCGCGGCGCGCGGAGGTCCGCAGATCGCCACGCATGCAGTCGAAATGAGCAATCGTTCCTCACGCTGGTTGAGCAAGCGACAACGGAGATATTGAAATGAGGCAAAAGCATCTTGCGCCAGCGATGATCGTCTCGCTCTCGATCTTCGCCGTCGGGACGCTCGCAGCGCAAGACCGGTTCAGTCTGAAGTCGCCAAACGGCATCTCGTTTTCCGAATTCAAGGATTACGAAACCTGGCATGTGATCGCCGCGAGCACGCCCGATGGTGCCGACGGTTGCGGCACGTCGCCGGCTCCCGGGTGCATCAAGGCAATCGTGGGAAACCCCACGATGATCCAGGCCTACAAGGATGGCATTCCAGCCAGCGGTAAGCCCGTCCCCGACGGCGCGATGATGGCCAAGATCGAATGGCAGAAGGCGCGCGACCCGGCGTCGGCCTATGGCGCAATCGTGCCCGGTGCGTTGGCCGAGATCGCGTTCATGATGAAGGACTCGAAACGATTCCCGGCGACGGACGGATGGGGGTACGCCACGTTCAAGCCCGAAGCATCCTCGGACGCGTGGAAGCCGTTTGGCGACAGTCCGGCGTTCGCGAACACCTGTCACGAGTGTCATACGCTCGTGAAGTCTCGCGATTTTGTCTTCACGAAATACCAGAAACGTTGAGCGCATCTGGTTTTCGCGATCGTTGCGTCAGACCATGTGGAACGTTCGCATTCACGTTGGCTGATCCGCTGTGAATCGTCGAATCAAGGAGATTTGCCAATGGACACCCCCAAGATCGCACAGGGCACGGACCACAATCGCCGCCGGTTTATTGGCGGGGCGGCCATAACCGCTGCGGCCGCCCAGCTGAGCATGCTGCCGTTCGCGGACGCACAGCCCGCCACGGCGAAGCTGCCTGCAATCAAGCCGGGGACGAACGTGTCATTTGCTCCACTCAAGCAGATCGATACCGGCGTGCTAAACGTCGGCTACGCTGAGGCGGGTCCGGCCGACGGCCCACCGGTCATTCTTCTGCACGGCTGGCCCTACGACATTTACAGCTTTGTCGATGTTGCACCTTTATTGGCATCGGCGGGCTACCGCGTGATCGTCCCCTATCTGCGTGGCTACGGGGCGACACGCTTCCGTTCGAACGACACGCTCCGAAACGGGCAGCCGTCGGCGATTGCATCGGACACGATCGCCTTAATGGACGCCCTCAAAATCGAGAAAGCGCTTCTTGCTGGCTTCGACTGGGGAGCGCGAACCGTCAACATCGTCTCCGCGCTTTGGCCGGAGCGGTGCAGGGCCACCGTGTCCGTGAGCGGTTACCTGATCGGCAGCCAGGAGGCCGGCAAGATGCCGCTGCCGCCGAAGGCCGAGCTCGAATGGTGGTATCAGTTCTATTTTGCCACGGAGCGCGGACGCTTGGGCTACGAAAAATACCGTCGCGAATTCTCCAAACTCATCTGGCAGATCGCTTCACCCAAGTGGGAGTTCGACGACGCCACGTTCGACCGCAGCGCGGCGTCGTTCGACAATGCGGATCACGTCGCCGTTGTCATCCATAATTATCGATGGCGGCTCGGCTTGGCCGACGGCGAGCCGAAATACGCCGAACTGGAAAAGCGGCTTGCAGAATTCCCGGTCATTGCGGTGCCGACCATCACTCTTCAAGGCGATGCCGATGGCGCACCACGCCCGGACCCCAGTGCCTATGCGAAGAAATTCTCCGGCAAATATGAGCATCGCCTCATCAAAGGCGGCATCGGGCACAACTTACCGCAAGAAGCCCCGCGGGATTTCGCCGAAGCCGTCATCGACGTCGCGGCCTGGAGTTAATAGGGGGGTGGCCGCGGCGCCTGACGCTAGCCTTGCGGTATCCAAGCCAAGATGAACGCCCGCGCGTGATCGTGAGACGGCGTGTGCGGCGGGGACGGGCGCATTGGCTGCGCACGCGCCGCGTCATGACGACCGATGCGAAAAATACTTACGCACACCCGCGCAGCCGCACTTATCTTCTGCGGCAGCCTCGCTCATCGAGGGCGTCATCTCGAGGACGTTCGATGACGGAGGGGGGTGCGGTGCCCGACAACGGCATCGCGGTGGAGCGCCGGGAGGCGCTGGGCCCCCCGTCAGTGGGCCCGCGCGCTCCCGTAAGCGGCGACCTCCGGTAACGGAGCCATCGCCGTGAGCGCGCGGCGGACCCCCGATAGCGGTCCGCCAAGGGGCGGTGTCACGCGCACCCCTCCTGGCGCCTCCCCGGCGCTCCATCCCCTCGTTTCGAGGGAGACGGAAAACAGGGAGACGGGCAAGCCCTGGCCGCCCGAACCAAGCGCCGGGGCGGCGGAGCGTTGGCTTTTTTTTGCGGCGGTTTGAAAACGGAATCGGCGATGGGCGCGCGGCCTGACAGCGTGCACGCTTTGCCCTCCCCTGGAGGGGGAGGGTCGACGCGAGCGATAGCGAGCGGCGGGGTGGGGTGAAATTGGCAGAGTCCATTCACCCCACCCCGGCTCGCGACTTCGTCGCTCGCCGACCCTCCCCCTCCAGGGGAGGGTGAAGCGCGCAAGTGGCCCTTCAGAGTGCGCAAGTGGCCTTTCAGAGAAAACCTAATCTGGGCTAAGCAACACCGGCAGAAAATGCGGAGGAACAGGTGGCCGGTAAAACAATGAAAGCGCTGGTGCTGGGCAAGCACGGCACGCTCGAAGAGCTCAAGGTCGTCGACGACTACCCGGTCCCGCAGGTGGCGGAAGGCCATGTGGTGATCCGCGTGCGCGCGTCGTCGTTCAACTACCACGATGTGTTCACGGTGAAGGGCATGCCCGGCATCAAGGTGCCGCTGCCGGTGATCATCGGCCTCGACATGGCCGGCGAGATCGTCGAGGTGGGATCGGGCGTCGCGCGCTGGAAAGCCGGCGACCGCGTGCTGGTCAATCCGGTGAACAAAAAGAAAGGCCTGATGGGCGAGATGCTCGACGGCGGCATGGCGGAATACTGCCTGGTCGCGGCCGATCAGCTTGTCGCGATGCCGGACGGCGTATCGTTCGAAGACGCGGCCTCGCTGCCGGTTGCCTACGGCACGGCGCACCGCATGCTGATTACCCACAAGACGGTGAAGAAGGGCGACCGCGTGCTGGTGCTGGGCGCGTCGGGCGGCGTCGGCACCGGCTGCGTGCTGCTCGCCAAGATGCTGGGCGCCGAAGTGATCGCCTGCGCCTCCAGCGACGAGAAGCTGCGCGCGCTTAAGGCGATGGGCGCCGACGAGGTCGTCGACTACACCAAGACCGACTGGTCGAAGTGGGCGGTCGAGAAATACGGCAAGCCGCAGCGCCGCTCCTACGACGGCGGCGTCGATGTGGTCATCAACTTCACCGGCGGCGACACGTGGCTGCCGTCGCTGCGCTGTCTCAAGCGCGGCGGCAAGCTTCTGGTGTGCGGCGCGACCGCGGGCTACGACCCGAAGGAGGATTTGCGTTACGTCTGGAGCTTTGAGATCGAGATCAAGGGCTCCAACAGCTTCTACGACGACGACCTGTCGGGGCTGATGACCATGATCCAGGACGGCAGGATCAAGCCGGTGATCGACAAGGTGCTGCCGCTCGAGGGCGCGCGCGAAGGCTTGCGGCTCATTCAGGACCGCGAGGTGATCGGCAAGGTGGTGGTGACGCCGTGACGCGCTCAAGCTGCCGCGCGAACAACCACCCGTCATGCCCGCGCTTGTCGCGGGCATCCCGCTTAGGTAGGCACTGCGTCACCAAGCGAGATCGCCGGGACAAGCCCGGCGATGACCGCTGCGGATTGTGGTCGGCCCAATGTCACAAGCGTTTCGATGGACCGTCGTTTGCACGTGTTTGGAGCATTGAATGACTGACGCAGCCAATCTCACGCTCGAGCAAATCGAGGCGCTCGTCACCCGCGCGCCCTACCACAAGTGGCTCGGGCTGAAGGTGGTCGCGGTGCACGACGACGGCATCGAGATCAAGGCCACCTGGCGCGAGGAATGGGTGGTCAATCTCGATCGTCGCTTCACGCATGGCGGCATTCTCGCGGCGCTGGTCGACCTCGGCGCCGACTGGGCGATGGTGCGCAAGCTCGGCCGCGGCGTGCCGACGATCGATATGCGCGTCGATTATCACGCGGTGGCGCTGCCGGGCGACCTCACGATCAAGGGCAAGATCGTGCGCATGGGCAGCCAGTTCTCGACCGCCGAGGCCTCGATCTTCGACGACAAGGGCAAGCTGCTCGCAAGCGGCCGCGGCACCTATCTCACCGCGCCGCCGCCGCCGAAGGCCTGATGGGACACAGTCCGTTCATGATCCGCGCCGGCCTTGCTTTGGCGCGAGCGCCGATCGCGGCGCTCGCGCTGCTGTCGTCGTCGGCATCTGCGGCGGACAATCTGGACTGGGCTTACCCGATGGTCCCGAAGCCCGAACCGAGTCATGACCGCGCCTTGAAGCAGGTGCCCGGCAGCGCCAAACGCTTCACCCAGACCCAGATCGACAATCCGTTCGGCCCTCCGGACTGGTTTCCCGACGAGCACGCGCCGATGCCGGAGGTGGTGGCGCGCGGCCGCAGTCCGTCGGTGCAGGCCTGTGCGTATTGCCATCTGCCGACCGGCAACGGCCGGCCCGAATCCGCAAGCCTCGCGGGCCTGCCGGCGGACTATCTCGTGCGCCAGCTTGCTGCGTTCAGGAGCGGCGAACGAAAGGGCGTGCGCGCCGCGATCATGGGAGCGGTTGCCAAGTCTGTGTCCGACGCCGACGCGCGCGCGGCAGCCGACTACTATGCTGCGCTGAAGCCCGGCGTTCTGACCAAGGTGATCGAAGCGCAGCGGGTGGTGGGAAGTTATGTCGGAGCCGACGGCATGCGCTATGCGCTCGGCGATGGCGGCATCGAGCCGATCGGCAGCCGCATCATCGCGCTGCCGCAGAACCAGGAGCGCGCCGTCATGCGCGATCCGCGGATGGAATTCGCCTACTTCGTGCCGCCCGGCAGCATCGCGCGCGGCGAGACGCTGGTCCGGAACGGCGGCGGTAAGACCGCAGCCTGCGGTCCGTGCCACGGTGCCGAGCAGACCGGCACGAGCGCAGTGCCGGGTATCGCCGGCCGTCCGCCGACTTACATCTTCCGCCAGCTCAACGACTACAGAAGCGGCGACCGCGGCGGATCGCACGCGCAGGCTGGCACGTTCGGACGGCTCAGCCGCGACGACATGATCGACATCGCGGCCTATCTCGGCTCGCGCGATCCTGCGCCCAAGTCTCCTGAGGCGGCGAAATGAGCGATTTCGTCAACCTCGGCGATCTGATCGTGCGCGACCGCGATCTGTCCAAGCTTGCGATCATCGATCTCGGCGGCGAGGAGGTGCCCTGCGAGTACACCTACTCAGAGCTCGATGCCATGACCATGGGCGTGGCGCGCGCGCTGGTCAAACGCGGGCTGAAGCGCGGCGAGCGCGTCGCAATCCTGGCCGCCAACCGCGCGGAATACATTGCCGCCTACTTCGGCATCATGCGTGCCGGTCTGGTCGCCGTGCCGGTGAGCTTCAAGTTTCCGCGCGACACCATCCGCTACATCATCGGCGATGCCGGCGCGAAGCTCGTGTTCTGCGATCGCGCGCGCCGCGCGGATTGCACGCCTGGCCTTCCTGCGGTGGTGTTCGGCGACGAGGGTCGCGACGGCTTCGACACGTTCCTCGATCCGGGCACGTTTACGACCGTGGTGCCCGAGCCGGACGAACCGGCGATGTTCCTCTACACCTCGGGCTCGACCGGACGGCCCAAGGGCGTGGTGCTCTCGCACCGCGGCCACATCTGGGTGGTTGAGACGCGGCTCGCGCCCGACCTCGATCGCCATCGCTATCTGATCGCGGCGCCGCTCTACCACATGAACGCGCTCGCGCTCGCCAAGCTCGCGTGCGCGGCCCATGCCACGATTGTCCTGCTGCCGCAGTTCAACGCGGCCGCCTATATCGATGCGATCGGCCGCTATCGCGCGACCTGGCTGACCGCGGTGCCGCCGATGATCGCGATGATGCTGCGTGAGGGCGATCTGCTGGCGGCCACCGATCTCTCGAGCGTCGAGTACGTGCGCATGGGCTCGGCGCCGGTGAGCGCAAGTCTGATGCAGGCGCTGCATCGTACGCTGCCGCAAGCCAAGGTGACGAACGCCTATGGCACGACCGAGGCCGGCCCGATCGTGTTCGGGCCGCACCCGAAAGGCCTGCCGCAGCCGGAAATGTCGGTCGGCTACCCGCATCCGCAGGTGCAGCTTCGCCTCGTCGACGGCGACAATCGCAGTGCGGGGCAGGGCGTGCTGGAGATGAAGTGCCCGGCCGTCATGCTCGGCTATCACAACCGGCCGGATGTGCCGCGGCCGATCACGCCGGACGGCTTCTACATCACGGGCGACGTGTTCCGCCGCGACGACGACGGCTTCCACTACTTCATCGGGCGCACCGACGACATGTTCGTATCGGGCGGCGAGAACATCTACCCGTCGGATGTCGAGCGCATGCTGGAGCGCCATCCCGACGTGGCGCAGGCCGCCGTCGTGCCGATCGACGACGACATCAAGGGCCAGAAGCCGGTCGCATTCGTGATCCGCAAGCCGGGACACAGGGTTGGCGAGGACGCGCTCAAGCAGTATGCGCTCGCCAACGCGCCGGCGTTCCAGCACCCGCGCTTCGTCTGGTTCATGGACGAACTGCCGCTCGCCTCCAGCAACAAGGTCGACCGCGCGGCGCTGCGCAAGCTCGCGCGCGAGCGCGTAGCGGCGGCCACGTCCTGACCGGCTACTGCACCTTCAGCCCGATCGCGTCCACGACCGGCTTCCAGCGCGCATGCTCCTCGGCCATGTAGCGGCGCGCGTCGTCGCCGAAGTAGGACAGCGGGCTCGAAGCCGGAATCGATCAGCACCTTCTCGAAGGCCGGGTCGGCGACGGCCTTCTGCGTCGCCTCGCTGACCTTGTCGATCGCGGCCTTGGGCGTGCCGGTGCGCGCGTAGATGCCGAGGAACAATTGCCCGACCATGTTCGGCACGCCCTGCTCGATGGCGGTCGGGATATCGGGCGCGGCCTTGAGCCGCGTCGGCGAGTTCACCGAAACGATGCGGATCTTGCCGGACTGGTGGAAGCTCAAGAGCTGGCCGGTCACGTTCGGCGACATGATCGGGATGTGGCCGCTGACGAGGTCGGCGATGCCTGGACCCGCGCCCTTGTAGGGGACATGCACCAGGTCGGTCAGGCCGGTGGCCTGCTTGAACAATTCGCCCGAGAGGTGGCTCATGGTGCCGGTGCCGGCCGAGCCGTAGGACAGCTTGCCGGTGTTGGCCTTGGCGTAGGCGATCAGCTCCTTGACGTTGCTCGCCGGCACCGAGGCGTTGACCGCGATCGACGTGGTGCTGACGCAAAAGATCGCGATCGGCACGAAGTCCTTGATCGGGTCATAGGGCGGCTTCGGCGTCATGGCGTTGAGCACCATCGTGCTGGTGCTGCCGAGGAGGAGCGTGTAGCCGTCGGGTTCGGAGCGTTGCGCTTCCAGCACGCCGAGGTTGCCGCCGGCGCCGCCGAGGTTCTCCACGTAGACCGAGCCGAGCGGCGCCTTCATGCGCTCGGCCCATTGCCGGCCGACGATGTCGTTGACGCCGCCGGCCGAGAACGGCACCACGAGCTTGATCGGCCGGCTCGGGTAAGCGACCTGCGGCCAGGCGACCGATGCCGGCAGCAGCGCTGCCGGTGCGGCGAGGCCGAGTTTCAGGAGGTCGCGTCGCTTCATGAGGAATGCTCCAGGTTGGTCCTCGTCCCGGCCGGTCGGACGTGGGGATCGGTGGATCGCTGTGGCGCCGCGCTTACTGCACCTTGAATCCGGTCGCCTGGATGATCGGGGTCCAGCGCTTGAGCTCGCTCGCGACCTCGCGTTGCGCGATCTCGGGCCCGGAATCGAGCACCGGCTCGAAGCCCGACTCGATCATCGTCTTCTGGAGGTTCTCGTCGGTCATCGCGGCTTTCGTGGCCTTGGCGATCTGCTCGATGATCGACTTCGGCACGCCGGCCGGCGCGAACAGGCCGTTGAAGTTCGCCGCGATCATGCCCGGAAGCCCGGCCTCGACTGCGGTCGGGATATCGGGCGCGGCCATCAGCCGCTTCTCGGAGGTGACCGCGAGGATGCGCACCGTGCCGGTGCGGTGCAGTTGCAGCAGCGGCCCGCCGACGTTGGGCGTCATCATCGGGATATGGCCGCTCGCGAGATCCGTCACGCCCGGCGCCGCGCCCTTGTAGGGAATGTGGGTGATGTCGTTCACGCCGATCAGTTGCTTGAACAGTTCGCCGGCGAGATTGGTCATGGTGCCGGCTCCGGCCGAGCCGTAGGACAGCTTGCCGGGGTTGGCCTTGGCGTAGGCGATCAGCTCCTGAAGGGTCCGCACCGGAACCGAGTGGTGCACCACGATCGAGTTGGGCGAGACCGCAAGGATATAGACCGCCGCGAAATCCTTGATCGGATCGTAGGGCGGGTTGGCGTGGATCGCCGGCAGCAGCACCTGCGTGCTGGTGTTGCCGAACAGGAAGGTGTGGCCGTCCGGCTGGGACCGGGCGACGTCCGTCGCGCCGATCAGGCCGCCGCCGCCGCCTTTGTTTTCGACCACGACGGTGCCAAGCGTTGCCTTCATCCGATCCGCCCACAGCCGGCCGACCACATCGGTCGCGCCGCCCGGCGAGAACGGCACGACGAGCCGCACCGGCCGGTCGGGATAGGCGGGCGCAGCGGCCGGCCAAGCGGCAGCCGACAGCGTCAACAGACCGAATTTGATGAGATTGCGCCGGTTCATGCCGCGTCCTTCAGGTCGATTGCGAGAGACTTCATCCAAGTTACGAACAACCTTCATTCCTATGCTAACAGACCGGTGGTGGGAACCACTGCGACATGGCGGAGCAGCCGGTGAGCGAAGCGAGGTCGCGAAGCCGACCGTCAGTTGCCGGTCGGCGACGAGATTTTCCTCGATCACGTCGGGCATTTCGTGCGCGACCCGGAGGCGGCCAGCCGCGCGCTCGCGCGCGCGGGGTTTGCTCCCACACCAGTGTCGGTGCAGGCCAATCCTGACGGCACGCCGACCGGCACCGGCAACGTGACCGCGATGTTTGCGCGCGGCTATGTCGAGGTGCTGTTCAAAACGGCAGACACGCCGCTCGGCCGCGAGTTCGAGGCCGCAATTGGGGATCATCCCGGCGTGCATCTCGCAGCGTTCTCCGTCGTGGACGCGGAGGCTGCGCACGCAAGGCTCACCGCCGCTGGATTTCCGATGCGCCCGCTGGTGCAGTTTCAGCGCCCGGTCGGCACCGTATCGGGGCCGGGCATCGCCGCCTTCACCGTGGTGCGGCTCGAGCGCGGCGCGATGGCCGAGGGCCGCATTCAGATTCTCGCGCACCGCACCGAGGACACGGTCTGGCAGCCGCGCTGGCTGTCGCATCCGAACGGCGCGTGCGGATTGACCGATCTCGTCATTGCGTCGGCGGATGTGTCGGAGGCGACCGGCCGGTTCGAGCGCTTCACCGGGAAGCCGTCGGCGGCGACCCGGTTCGGCCGCGCGCTGCGGCTCGACCGCGGCGAGGTGCATCTGATGACCGCAGCCGCGTTCGCAAGCCTGTTCCCCGAGATCGTGCGTGCCGCGGCTGCCGTTTCTCGGCGCCTATGCGGTCCGGGTTGGATCGCTGTCGGAGGTCGAGGCGCTGCTTTCGCGCGCGGGGTTGCCGTTCCGCCGCAGCGGCGGCGCGCTGACGGTGCCGTTTCCGCCGGAACTCGGTCTCGGCTGCTGGGTGTTTGCGGAAAATCCCGCGGACCTGCCCTGGCGCAACGCCTGACGGGCCGCTATGGATCGCGAAGAGGAAATCCGTTGACCACGCAGTCGTCCCCCGAACCGCCCGCCTGGCAGGACCAGTTGTTCGACGTGCTCAAGCGCGGCGACATCCGGCAGGTCGGCTACGTGCCCGACGCCGGTCACTCACGGCTGATCGCGCGCTGCAAGTCCGACCCGGATATTCGCGACGTGGTGCTGACCACCGAGGAGGAGGGCGTGGCGCTCGCGGCCGGCGCTTGGCTCGGCGGCCAGCGCTCGGCGCTGCTGATGCAGTCGAGCGGGGTCGGCAATTGCGTCAACATGCTGTCGTTGATCCGCGCCTGCCGGTTCCCGATGCTGATGCTGATCACGATGCGGGGCGAGTGGGAGGAGTTCAATCCCTGGCAGGTGCCGATGGGCTCCATCGTCGAGCCGACGCTGAGGCTCTGCGACAGCGCACGTCGCCAAGGTCGAAATGCCGGATCAGGTTGTTCCGGCGGTGCAGAACGCGCTGCAGCTTGCGTTCGGCGACGACCGTGCCGCGGCGGTCCTGCTGTCGCAGAAGCTGATCGGCCGCAAGGTGTGGAAATGATGTTCGAGCGCCGCGCCGCGATGGCGACCCTGCTGGCGAACCGGCCGCCGAACCTGTTCGTGGTGCCGGGCCTCGGTTCGTGCACCTGGGATGCGGCGGCGGCCGGCGACGACGACCGGAACTTCTATCTCTGGGGTGCGATGGGCGGCACGGCGATGATCGGCCTTGGCCTTGCTCTGGCGCAGCCGTCGCTGCGCGTTGCCGTCATCACCGGCGACGGCGACATGCTGATGGGGCTCGGCAGCCTCGCCACCATTGCAGTGCAGCAGCCGCCGAACCTGTCGATCGTGGTGTTCGACAACGGGCTCTATGGCGAGACCGGCCGGCAAGCGAGCCACACCCAGAGCGGTGTCGATCTGGTCGAGGTCGCCCGCGGCTGCGGCATGCCGCGCGTGCTGGAGATCGCGGACGAGCCGGGCTTGCAGGAACTCGCGGGGCTGCTCGCGACCTCCGACCGCACGCTGTTCGCGCGCGTGCCGATCACGCCCGACGATCCGCCGCGCGTGCTGCCGGAGAAGGACGGCGCCACAATCAAGGCGCGGGTGCGGCGCGCGGTGCGAACGAATGGTGAGGCGCGTAACTCGCCGGCCTCGAACAAGTTCCACATCAATTTTCGCAATCGTGAGACGCGCGCTTGGCGCCGGAAGTGGTATGCTGTGCCTGTCGGTCGCAGGACGATGTGACCACCCCGGCCTCCGGTATGAGGCGTCATTTCGTTGTCGTGACCGCTTGAGCTGAACTGCAGAGGTTCAGGAGGCACGATCATGGCACAAGCACACATCCTCATCGGGACCGAGAGCGATCAGTCGCATCTTACGATCCGGCACATCGGGCCCGCTGACCTCAAGGACGCGCTCGTCAAAGGCTGGGACGATTTTTGCGCGATGCCGAGTCACGCGCTGTTCCTGTGCGTGATGTATCCGATCATCGGCATTGCGATCGCCGGGTTTACGCTCGGCTATTCGTTCCTGCCTCTGCTTTATCCGCTGGCGGCGGGCTTTGCCCTGATCGGGCCGATCGCCGCGATGGGCCTCTACGAGCTGAGCCGCCGGCGGGAGGCCGGCGTCGAAGTCTCGGCGACGCGACGCGCTCGGCGTCTTCCGCTCGCCCTCCATCGGCGCCATCGTCGCGATCGGCGTTCTGCTGATGCTGATGTTCCTGATCTGGATCGCGACCGCGAATGCGATCTATGTGGCGAGTTTCGGCTACGCGGCGCCCGACGTCGATCAGGCAATTCGCCAGCGACGTGCTGACGACGCCCGCGGGATGGAAGCTGATCGTGCTCGGCAACGGCATCGGGCTTTTTGTTCGCGGTCGTGGCGCTCATCGTCAGCGTCGTGTCGTTTCCGCTGCTGCTCGACCGCGACGTCGGCGCAGCCGTCGCGCTCGCCACGTCCGTCCGCGCGGTGATGGCCAATCCTTGGACCATGGCGCTGTGGGGCCTGATCGTCGCCGCGCTTTTGTTCCTCGGCTCGTTGCCGGCGTTCCTCGGCCTTCCGGTTGTCATACCGGTGCTCGGCCATGCGACCTGGCACCTTTATCGCAAAGTGGTCGAGCCGGATCCGAATCCGCGGCCGGAATATCGGCCGCAGCCGCGTAAGCCGCGCTACGCGGCGGATTTCCCTGCGGTGCTGTTTCCGTGGACCAAGGAGGACCGCTGACGCGCGTCACGATGCGCCGATCGCCGGGCGCTCGGTGTCGTCTTTGAGCTGCACGCCGGACAGGTGCCGGCTGCGCATGGCGCGGACGAGGTGCGCGATCTTGAACGCGGCGTCGGCATAGCCGATGCCCGCCGGCCGGATGTTCGAGATGCAGTTGCGCTCGGCGTCGGTCGTGTCCGCGCGTGGCTGCCAGGTGAGGTAGGTGCCCATGCTGTCGGGCGCTGAAAGGCCGGGCCGCTCGCCGACGAGAACGGCCACGCTATCGGCGCGCAGCGCCATGGCAACCGCATCGCCGACCGCGACGCGGCCGTGCCGGACGATGACAAGGGGCGCGACGCGAAAGCCCGCGCCGCGAAGGTCTGCGACCGCGTTCGCAAGCACAGGCTCTGCGTGCATCTGCACGGCGTGTGCCGACAGGCCGCCGCTGAGGACGAACGCAACATCATGGCCGGCGGCGTAAGGCGCAAGCGCGGCCTCGGCACCTGGTGCAAGCCTGCGGCCGAGGTCGGGCCGCATCAGGTAGCGCTCCCGGTCGGGCGCCGCACTCGCGACCGTGATGATCGGCAATCCGAGTTCGCGGCAATCGGCGGCCAGCCGCGCCTCATCGAGTTCGGCAAGTACGGCATCACGGGCGCGCGCATGGGCCAGCTGGAATTCGAGCAGCGGCCTGGTCGCAAGCGATGCGCCCGAGCGCGGCAGCCCGATCCGCGCCGCGGTCAGCCGCCGCAGGTCGTCCCACGGATCGCGGATTTCCGGCGCACGTTGTGGCGCCGGTTGGGGCTCGTCGCTCATGACACGGGGTTGGGCGCGATCAACGCGCGGAACCGGCTCGGCATGGTGCGGGGCCGGATGCGCTCCGCCGCGTCCATCAGGCCCTGACGGGCGAGCCAGGCTTCGAACTCCGGCGCCGGGCGTCGTCCGAACAGGTCGCGCATCGCCAGCGCATCGTGGAACGACGTGCTCTGGTAGCCGAGCATGATGTCGTCGGCGCCTGGTACGCCCATCACGAAATTGACGCCGGCCGCGACCAGCAGCGCGAGCAGGGCGTCGGCATCGTCCTGGTCGGCCTCGGCGTGGTTGGTGTAGCAGACGTCGACGCCCATCGGCACGCCGAGAAGCTTGCCGCAGAAATGATCCTCTAGGCCTGCGCGGGTGATCTGCTTGCCGTCGTAGAGATACTCCGGGCCAATAAATCCCACGACGGTGTTGACCAACAGAGGCTTGAATGTCCGCGCGACCGCGTAGGCGCGTGCCTCGATCGTCTGCTGATCGACGCCGTGATGAGCGTTGGCCGAGAGCGCGCTGCCCTGGCCGGTCTCGAAATACATCACGTTGTCGCCCACACTGCCGCGGTGAAGTGCGAGCGCCGCATCGCGCGCCTCCTTCAGCAGCGCGAGATCGATGCCGAAGCTGCGGTTGGCTGCCTCGGTTCCTGCGATCGACTGGAACACGAGATCGACCGGCGAACCCTTGCGGATCAATTCCAGCGTGGTCGTAACATGCGCCAGCACGCAGTTCTGCGTCGGGATGTCGAGCTTGCCGCGGATGTCGTCCAGCATTGACAGCAGCGCATGTGCGCGGTCCGGGCTGTCGGTCGCCGGGTTGATGCCGATGACGGCGTCGCCCGAGCCGAGCAGGAGACCATCGAGCACGCTTGCCGCAATGCCGCGGGCGTCGTCGGTCGGATGGTTCGGTTGCAGTCGCACCGACAAGCGGCCGGGCAGGCCGATGGTATTGCGAAATCGCGTCACCACCCGGCATTTGGCCGCCATCACCATCAGGTCCTGCAGGCGGCTGATCTTGCTGACCGCGGCCGCCATCTCCGGCGTCACGCCGAGCGCGACGGCGGCGAGCGCTTCGGTCGTGGCCTCGTCCGACAACAGCCAGTCGCGGAAGCCGCCGACGGTGAAGCCCGCGATCGGTGCGAACGCCGCCTTGTCATGCGTGTCGATGATCAGCCGGGTGACCTCGTCCGTCTCATAGGCGATGACCGGCTCATGCAGGAACGTCGTCAGCGGCAGATCGGCAAGCGCGAACTGCGCGGCGACGCGCTCCTCGCGGGTCTCCGCCGCCAAGCCCGCGAGCTGGTCGCCGCTGCGGGCCGGCGTGGCCTTGGCCAGCAGCGTCTTCAGATCGCGGAACGCGTAGCGCCGCGTCCCGATCGTCGCACGGTACATCGCGGCCCCCGACGGTTCGGATTGGCGGCAGTATACCGGAGGCCGCGCCGCCCGACGAACCCGCTATGCGCGGTCGTGGCCGTGATGGTGGTGATGATGATCGCCATCGCCATGGTGGTGGCCGTGGCCGTGATCGTGGTCCAGGTGCGCCGTGCCGCGCGGCAGCCGCGGGTCTTCGCTGAACACCAGAGACTTGATGGTCACCGGCACGGTCATCGAGGGCAGGCGGATTCGGCCCAGGTCGATGTAGTCGAAGTCCCACAGCACGACGCCGTCGATGGCGAGAATGTCGCCCCGAACGCCCAGTTCCTCGCGCAAGATCGCACCGAGCGTCTGCGCCACGTCGCCGTCGAGCATGACATAGAGCGGCTTGTTCTGTGCGACCGTCACCGGCATCCCGCGGACGATGCCCTGCGCGAACGCGAAAATGCGCTCGTGCGACGGCGGCCCGCGCCAGCGCAGCGCCAGCGCCACGTCGCTTTCGCCGTCCTTGAGGTCGAAGGCGGTGAAATGGCTGCGGATCGCGGCTGCGAGCTTCTCCGGGTCGATCGTCTCCTCGCACACGAACGGCGGCTGCAGCACCTGCAGATTGCGGCGCGGCAGCAGCGCGCCGGGATTTGTGATGGTGCTGGTGTTGCCTGAGAGCTGGACGCTGTACTCGGAGGCGCCGAGCGCCGTTGCGCGGATGCATTCGCCGGGGGGCAGCAGCGGCCAGGGCAGGGCGCCGGCATCGATCCTGCCGCGCAGCGCATGGCCGAGCCGGCGGCCCATGTCGCCAAAGTCGCGCTGCTCGCGTCCGTAGACGTATTCGGCCACGCCGCCCGACAGCATGATGCCGTCGATCCGGCCGAGCTCGGCAATCGGTTCGGTCAGATAGAGCTGCGCGAGCGGCGGCGGCAGGGGCCGCATGCGGATGGCGGCGAGGAGCGCATCGGCCATATAGCCCGCGACCTTGTCCATCGCCGTTGGATCGATGGTGTCGCCCCGGTTCCAGTCGAAGCCGGCCTGGGCTGCGTGGTGCCGGCCGGCCGGATCGAGCCGCTCGATGCGGCCGTGCTCGTCGGTGACCTGCAGCCGTCCGCCGATATGGATGGCGGCCGTCGCGATCACCCGGCCGCCTTCGATCAGCGCGAGCTTGGTCGTGCCGCCGCCGATATCGATGTTGAGAATGCGTTTGCCCTGATCGGAGGAGACGCGGGCGGCGCCCGAGCCGTAGCCGGCCAGCATCGCCTCCATATGATGGCCTGCGGTGGCGCAGACGAAGTCGCCGCCCTGGGCCGCGAGCAGTGCGGCAATCGCCTGCGCATTCTCGCGGCGCAGCGCCTCGCCGGTCAGGATCACGACGCCGGTGTCGATGTCGCCCGGCGTGAGCGAGGCCGCCGCATAGGCTTCGGCGATGATCGCGCCGAGCCGCGCGTCGTCGATCCGCTCCTCGCTCTGATACGGCGTCAGCGCAACCGGTGACCGAAACAGGGTCTCGCGACCGACCACGTAGTAGCGGCTGGTCAACTCCTCACCCATGCGGCGCAGCTCGACCCTGGAAAAGATAACTTGCGTGCCGGCGGACCCGATGTCGATGCCGACGCTGCGCAGCGTGACGTGGTCGGCGATCCAAAGCGGGTTATCCTCCGGCGGGCCGTCCTCGAAATCGTCGTGGTCGTGGTCGGCCTCGCCGTCATGGACGTGGGCGAGGTCCGCGCCGAGCTTGTGGTCCGCGAGCGTGTGGGATTGCGGGCGGTCTTGCTGCGGGTCTTGGGGATCGGCCATCGGCCAAGGCCAATACAGCAAAACGGGCTCCCGAGGGAGCCCGTTTGCTTGGATCGTCCTGCCGGACGACTACCACTTCTGGGCGGTGTACCAGTCGTCAATGTCCTTGCGGACCTGATCCTTGGCGATGCCGTAGCGCTCCTGGATCTTGCCCTCCAACTGCTCGCGGTGCCCCGCGATGACATCGAGGTCGTCATCGGTGAGGCGGCCCCACTTCTCCTTCACCTTGCCCTTGAACTGCTTCCAGTTACCCTCGACGCGATTCCAATCCATCTGCGATCTCCCTTGTAAACCGATAAGGGATGAACGTTTGCAGAGCGGGATCGTTCCGTCCGCAACCGCGTGTCATTTGCTATACGTGCGCCTGCTACGTGCGTCGGGGCCGGCCGAATTGTTGCCATCTTTCGGGCGGAGCGAAGCCTTTTCCCACACGCCATGCTATTGATGTCGGCCGGGGCGGGCTCCTTGCCGCCGATCGGGCGGCAATATCCGACGCAATGCCTATCTACGTGACAAATGCCTGACTGAGCGAACCTTGTTGTACGGGACGACACGATGACTCCGCCTGGGCCCGAAGCTCCTCCCCGTCGTCCGCGCGTCCTCGTGGTCGAGGACGAAATGCTAATCGGCATGTTGCTTGAGGACATGCTCGCGGAGATGGGACACGAGGTGGTGGCCGTGGTGCCGCGCGTCAACGAGGCGCTTGCGACCGTGCAGCAGGAGGTGTTCGACGTCGCCATTCTCGACGTGCATCTCGGCGGGCAGAGCGCATTTCCAGTGGCCGAAGCGCTGATCGATCGGGGCATTCCGTTTGTGTTTGCGACCGGTTACGGCGAGCGCGGCCTGCCCGAAAAATATCGCGGCCGGCCGATCCTGCAGAAGCCGTTCGCCAAGGATGACCTCGAGCGGATTCTCAAATCGCTGACGGCCGCCTAACCGCGGCTGCGCCGCGGCGCGTTCTTTTGGTCGAACCGTGGCAGGCGCTGCTTGAGGCGGCCGATGTCTGCCCAGGGGTCCTTCCGCATCCGGCTCAGCCGTTGGGGCAGGTTCAGCACCGTGAAAGCGTTGGCCGACGTCTGGCTGCCAAGCTCGGTCCAGGACAGCGGCGCCGAGACGGTCGCGCCCGGCCGCGCCCGCGTCGAATAGGCGGCGACGGCTGTGGCTTCGCGGCTGTTGCGGAGATAGTCGATGAAGATACGGCGATCGCGGGCGGATTTCTTCAGGGTCGCGGTGTAGCGGGCGGGACTGTCCGCCGCCATCGCTTCGGCCATCAGGCGGCAGAACTCTTTGGCCTCGTCCCAGGGCGTGGCATTGATCGGCAGCACCACGTGCAGACCCTTGCCGCCGGTGGTCTTGACGAAGCTTTCAAGCTTCAAGGCGCGCAGGCGCTCGCGCACCTCGCGGGCGGCAGCGATCACGTCGCTCCAGGCGACGCCGGGGCCGGGATCGAGATCGAACACGAGCCGATCGGCGTCTTCCAGGCGCGCGATACTGGAGCCGCGAACGTGGAGTTCCAGCGCGCCGGCCTGCGCGAGCGAGATCAGTCCCGGCAGGTCTTCGATGGCGATCGATTTTTCGCCGTCCGGCTCCAGCACGGACTTGAGCCATTTTTCATCGATGCCGGCCGAGACGTGCTTCTGGAAGAAGCATTGCCCGGCAGTGCCGTCGGGGCAGCGGAGCAGGGCGAGAACGCGGCTGGTGACGTGCGGGCGCATGTGATCCCAGACCTGCTTGTAGTATTCGGCGAGCATCGCCTTGGTGACGCCCGCGTCCTCCCAATAGACCCGCTCGGGATGCGTCAGCTTCACACCCGCAACGGTATCGGCCTGCGATTTGGCAGGCCGCTTCGCGAGAGTCTTTTTCTGCGGCTTCTGCCGAAGCGCGGCCTGCTTCGGCCGGATCGCCTCCGGCGCCCGGTCGGTTTCGCGCACCACCTGCGCGGCCGGCTTGTCCTCGCGTACACCTTGGTACGAGGCCTGGCGGACGAGCTTGTCCGTGGTCCAGCCGCGGAAGTCGATCTCGACCACGGTCCGCGGCTCGAGCCACTTCACCTTCCGTCGCCGCTCCACCTCCGGCATCGTCGCAAGCGGCGTCTTGTCTCGCCTCAGCGGCTCCAACCGGCGCGACAGCTCGCGCTCCTCCCGCTCGCCCCAGCCGGTGCCGACACGGCCGGCGTATCGCAGTTCGCCGTCCTCGTAGTAGCCCAGCAGCAGCGAGCGGATCATGCGCGCATTCTTGTCGGACGGCTCGTAGCCTATGACGACGAACTCCTGGTTGCTGGAGCACTTGACCTTGATCCAGTTGCCGACGCGGCCGGAGCGATAGGGCGCGTCGGCCTTCTTCGAAACGATGCCTTCGAGCTTCATCTGGCAGGCGTGCTTGAGCATGACGGCGCCGTCCTGCTCGAAATGCTCGCTGAATTTGACGATGCCGTGCGCCGGCAATTCTGCGAGCAAGTCCTGCAGGACGCGCTTGCGATCGACGAACTTGGCTCCGGTCAGATCGTAGCCGTCGAGATGGAGGATATCGAAAACATAGTAGACGAGACGGTCGAGCCGGCCGCTCTTGAGGTCATCCTGCAGCGCCGAGAAGTCCGATACGCCTTTTTCATTGCCCGAAACGATCTCGCCGTCGAGCACTGCCTGGTGCGGCGCAAGCGCGGCGCAGGCTTCGGCGATCGGCGTGAACCGCCTGGTCCAGTCGAGGCCGGTGCGGGTCTTCAGCGTAACCTTGTCGCCATCGATCCGCGCCTGCATGCGGTACCCGTCGAACTTGATCTCGTGCACCCAATCGGCGCTGGAAGGGGCCGCGCTGCCGAGCGTGGCGAGGCTCGGTTCGACGAAATCCGGCAACGATGCCTTGCCCGCGCCCGGTATTCGGGCGAGACCGGCGTCCTCTGCCGCGGCCTTGCTGCGGCTTTTCCGGGAACGAGCGGCCGCGCGCGGAGGCGAGGGATTTGCAGCCGCGCGGCGCGGCGCGGTCTTAGCTTCAGCGAATTTTGCCGCCAGCCGGTCGAGCTTGGATTGCCTTGCCGGCTTGTTGGAGTGCCAGACCTTCTTCTTCTGCTCTGCGATCTCTTTCATGGTCCGGCCGGTCGCGGCCGAATTCGGCATTTCTTCGAGAATGTCCGGACCGGATTTGCTGCGGGCGGCCTCGTCCTCGGCCTTGATCAAGAGCCACGGCTCCTGCCGTTCGCCCGGGCGCTTCTTCATGCGAACGAGGTGCCAGCGACCCTTGAGTTTTTCGCCATCCAGCGCGAATTCGAGATGGCCTTTCTTCATGCCCTTGTGCGGATCGCCCTCCGGCATCCAGTGGCCGCGGTCCCACACCATCACCGTGCCGCCGCCGTACTCGCCTTTGGGGATCACGCCTTCGAACGTGTTGTATTCGATCGGGTGGTCTTCGACGTGGATCGCGAGCCGCTTCTCGCCGGGCAGCAGGCTCGGCCCGCGGGTCACCGCCCAGCTCAGCATCACACCGTCGAGTTCGAGCCGCAGATCGTAGTGCAGCCGGGTCGCATCGTGCTTCTGGATGACATAACGATGTCCTTGCTTGCGGACTTTGGTGCCGCGCGGCTCCGGCGTTTTGCCGAAATCGCGCTTGTCGCGATAGGTCTGCAGTGTCGCCATATCACCCGGCTCGCTTGACGCGGTGGTTGGCTGCTCGCTTGCGCGAGCCCGACCGCGCAGTCCGGGCGCGCACCGAGCCGCGAGGCTGCGCTGTTCGCGGCTCACCGCCGCGCTCCGCCTGGACGCTCTTTCGCAGTGCGTCCATCAGGTTGATCACGTTGCTGGGTTTCTCCTCGGGTGCCTTCGGCAGCGGCTTACCCGCCTGCTTCGCCTTGATCAGCTTGGCGAGTGCCGACTCGTAGCGGTCATCGAACTTGTCGGGATCGAAATGCCCTTGCTTGCTTTTGAGGATGTGGACCGCGAGGTCGAGCATGTCGGCCGGCACTTTGACGTCGGGAATATCGGAGAAGTAGTCCTTCTCGTCGCGAACCTCGGTGCGGTAGCGCAGCGCCGTCGCCATCAGGCCGTTGTCGCGTGGCTGCAGCATCAGGATGCGCTCGCGGCGATAAAGCACGACGCGGGCAAGCCCGACCAGGTCCTCCTTGGCCATGGCGTTGCGGATTACCGAGAACGCCTCGTGCGCGACCTTGTCGTTCGGCACGATGTAATAGGATTCGTCGAGGTAGATTTCGTCGACCTCGCTGCGCGGCACAAAGGAGTCGATATCGATCGTGTGCGTGCTTTCGAGCGCGACCTCGTCGAGTTCCTCGTCATCGAGCAGGACGTACTGCCCCTTCTGGACGGGATAGCCCTTGACCCGGTCCTCCTGCTCGACCGGCTCTTCGGTCTCGGCGTCGATCACCAGATTGTGGACGCGGTTGCCGGTCTTGCGGTTGATGATGTTGAAGCGCACGCGATCGGCGGTGGTGGTGGCCGAATAGAGTGCAACCGAGCAGGATACGAGCGAGAGCTTGAGATAGCCCTTCCAGTTGGGACGCGGTGCCATGGGACCACTCGACGGGACTGAGGAAATTTCCTTATAAATCAACGCCCGCCGGAAGCCCAGGTTCCTGCTCTATCTCCGCAGCGGCTCTCTCAAGGGCCGAGTTGATAGAAATTCCGCGCCTCCGCCGTGAAGGCGAGCCGCGAATCCGCGTCGAAATAGAACATGTGTCCGCCGCGATAGACCTTGAGCTCCGCTCGCCCCGATGGGCCGATGTCGGGCAGCCGGTCGAGCACGTACCGACTGACGCCGTATGGCGTGACGAGGTCGGTTCGGCCATGCGCCACCAGCAGCCGGAACGACGGATTGACCGCAAGCAGCGTTCGCAGATCGTCGCTGACGCCCGGCGGATCGCGGCGGTCGCCCCAATCCCAATGTCCGCTCACGTCATTGGCGAGCAGGATGTACGTCATATCGGTCTTGAAGCCGAGTTCGTCGCGCGCGTAGCCCACGAACGCGCCGGACAGCGCGCGCACAAAGCCGTCCAGCATCGGGTCCGCGCCGCGCCGCGACTCCGACTCCGGAAATGGATCGGGGACCGCAAAGCTCCCATCGTAGGAGCTGACGACCGCACCCGAGGCACGCAGATGCTGCAGGTAGGCGCCGCGCACGTAGCCGCGTGCGCGAGCGACGACGTCAGGCGAGAGTCCGGTCAGTTGGGCAACGCGCTGATAGAACGCGGCCGCCTTGTCGCCCGAGAGCGGTGGGCCCGCGAGCGCCGTGAGATAGTCGGTCAACGCAAAGCGCTCGGCCTCGGCGAGCGCCTGCGGCGTGAAGGTCTTCGTCCGTTCGAGTTCGGTTGCGACCAGCGACGGGAAGTGCAGCGCAGCCCCGAGCGCCAAGCGTGAGCCGCCCCATTGCAGCGCCGCCTCCATCAGGGGCGACACCATGAGGATGCCGGTTGTGACGATGCCCTGGTCGTGCTGCAAGGCGCGCGCGACCTTGGCGGCACGGAAGCCGCCGTAGCTTTCGCCGAGCAGATATTTCGGCGATGCGCTGCGGCTGTTCCGCGCGACATAGAGCGCGACCACCTTCGCAAGCGTATCGGCGTCGCGCTGGACGCCCCAGAACGTACTGGCGCCGTCCGACTTCGCTGCGCGACTCCAGCCGGTGCCGACCGGATCGACGAAGACGAGGTCGGTGAAGGCGAGCCACGTGTTCGGATTGTCGATCAGCTTGGCGGCCGCGCCATCGCGCCCCTCGGGACCGAAGTCGAGGATGCGCGGTCCCGCAAGGCCAAGGTTGAGAAATACCGACGCCGCGCCCGGCCCGCCGTTAAATACGAAAGTGAGCGGCCGGCGTGCCGGGTCGGTGCCCTTGGCGACGTAGGCGGTGTAGAAAATCGCAGCGCTACGCTCGCCGCTTTGATCGTAGAGCGATAACGTGCCCGCAGTCGCGGTATAGGCGAGGGTGCGATCGCCGATGACGATCTCCTTCTCGGAGACCGCGTCCGCCGGCAGCAGACGCAGCACGCCGGGCGTGCCTTGGGGAGGCGGGTCGCCGGTGGCGGACCGCGACGGCCGGTCTTGCGCGATGACCGCAGATGACAGCGCAACAAGCGCCAGCAGGATCGGCAGGACGATCCACGAAAAACGCCAGGCCCGGAACGTCATGCGAGTTCGACCGTGCCTTCGATGGTGTGAGACAGGTTCACGCCGCCGACCGTCAGCGTCACCTTGGCAGGCAGTATTTCACTGCCTTTGAGGCGGCCGGCAGCCACGGCCTCGCGCACTGCCTTTTCGATTTCGCGCTGCGAGGTCACGCCCACGACCTTGAGGAACTTCCGTACGCTGGCGTTGAGAGCGTCCTCGTTCATGCTGCGGCTCCCGTGCTGTGGCGGCTGCCCCGCATATAGGAACACCGTAGGGGGCGGTCATCCCTCAGGCGCAGCGAAATTCCGCAAGAAGGCGCGTATGACAAACGGTCAGTGCCGTGCCTTTGGTCGCTGTATCGATCGCGTCCAGCATTGGTCCGCGGCCGGCCTTGAGCTGCGAGCGCACCGCTGGCTCCTTGCCGATCTGTCCCATTTCGCGCTGACGTGTCGCAGTCGCGGTAGCCATCAGCGGATCGAGGCCGAGTTCGCGCAGCGTCTCGGCCACCTGGTCCATCTCGTCGGCGCGGCGCACGCCGTGGCTCGCCATGCGTTCGATGTTGTATTCGATGACCTTGCCCCAATCGAGCGTGGGGTAGTTGTTCTTCAGCGACGCAGCCACTTCATCGACGATGCCGGCCCGCTTGGCGGCGAGGAAACATTCGAGCGTCAGCGCCTCGATGCCCTTGATCATGACGCTGCGGACCATCTTCAGAGCCGCGGCGGCGCCGGTTTCCGGCCCGGCAATGACACCGCGCATCTCCAGTTCGTCGATCAGGAGCGGCATGACGGCTTGTGCATGAGGACCCGCAAGCAGGAGCGGCGTCTGATGCCGGGCGGGATGGATCGGGGCGAGGATCGCAACGTCGACGTAGCGCGCCTTGGTGCCGAGCAGCCGCTCGGTCGCCTTTTTCCGGCCAGGCGAGACCGAGTTGATGTCGAGGAAATAGGGGGTGCCGTTGAGGTGGGGCTCGACTGACTGCGCGGCCTCCAGGCTTGAGGCGGCGGTGACCGCCGAAATGATCATGTCGCTACCTTGCACGGCGTCGGCGGCGGAGGTTGCCACGCGCGCCCCGATCCGGTCGCCTGCGTCCTTGAGCCGCGCCCCTTCGCCAGTGGGAAACAGAATGTCCCAGGCGGCGATGCTCTCGATGCCGGCGTCTCGCAGCCCGCTGGCAATGGCCTGACCGGCCTCGCCAAAGCCGATAAAGCATAGGCGGGGGTGTTGCTTCGGGCCATGTTCTGTGTCCTGGCGTCAGGGGCCGCTTCGATCGGAATGCAGTGAAATCCGGTGCTCCGGCTGAAGCAACGGAAAATTTGGCGCCTTTTGGCGTCGTTTCTTGCTGTGCCCCTAAGCGACCGTGTCTATTGTTTAGGCAGTTGGGATTGCGCAAACTCTAGGCAGTTTGACGAATTGCCAGCGATTTCAGTGAATTGCTACGCATCTCCGATATTGGCACGTCGCTTGCGATCCCTCGATACCGCACTGGCCCCGCCGGGGTCGAGCGCATGCGTCAACGCAGAGGGACTTCGATGCTCCACTCAATCTGTCCGGTCGCGAGGCGACCGATTGCCCGCCGCTGGCTTCTGGCCACGGGGCTGGCCCTTGGGCTCATGGCTGCCGCTCCACAGGCCAACGCCCAGGACACCATCAAGGTCGGCATCCTTCATTCGCTGTCGGGGACGATGGCGATCAGCGAGACCACGCTGAAGGATGTGATGCTGATGCTCATCGAGGAGCAGAACAAAAAGGGCGGCGTGCTCGGCAAGAAGCTCGAAGCGGTCGTGGTCGATCCGGCTTCGAACTGGCCGCTGTTCGCCGAGAAGGCTCGCGAACTCATCACCAAGGACAAGGTGGCCGTGGTATTCGGCTGCTGGACCTCGGTGTCGCGCAAGTCGGTGCTGCCGGTGTTCAAGGAACTCAACTCGATCCTGTTCTATCCGGTGCAGTACGAGGGCGAGGAGAGCGAGCGCAACGTGTTCTATACCGGCGCCGCACCGAACCAGCAGGCGATCCCCGCGGTCGACTATCTCGCCAAGGAAGAGAAGGTGAAGCGCTGGGTGCTGGCCGGCACCGACTACGTCTACCCGCGCACCACGAACAAGATCCTTGAGGCCTACCTCAAGTCCAAGGGCGTGCCGCAAAGCGACATCATGATCAACTACACGCCGTTCGGGCATTCCGACTGGCAGACGATCGTCTCCGACATCAAGAAATTCGGCTCCGCGGGCAAGAAGACCGCGATCGTCTCGACCATCAACGGCGACGCCAACGTGCCGTTTTACAAGGAAATGGGCAACCAGGGCATCAAGGCCAAGGACATCCCGTCGGTGGCGTTCTCGGTCGGCGAAGAAGAGCTCGCCGGCATCGACACCAAGCCGTTGCTCGGCCACATGGCGGCCTGGAACTACTTCCAGTCGATCAAGAACAAGAGCAACGACGAGTTCATCGCGAAGTGGAAGGCCTTCACCAAGAATCCAAAGCGCGTCACCAACGATCCGATGGAGGCGCACGTGATCGGCTTTGCCATGTGGGTGAAGGCGGTCGAGAAGGTGAAGTCCACCGATCCTGACAAGGTGATCGACGCGTTGCCGGGCATCGAGGCGCCGAACCTCACCGGTGGCGTCTCAAAGATGCTGCCGAACCATCACATCACCAAGCCGGTGTTCATCGGCGAGGTGAGGGCGGATGGTCAGTTCGACGTGGTGTGGAAGACGCCGGGTCTGGTTCCGGGCGACGCCTGGTCGAAGGAACTGGAAGGGTCGAAAGACCTGGTCGGAGACTGGGTCACCCACAAGTGCGGCAACTACAACGTCAAGACCAAGAAATGCGGCAGCGGAGCATGACGCCGGCGCATCCGGTGTTGTAACGTTTCGCTCTACACGGGAGGCGGCGTCCGTCGCCGCCTCCCGCTTGGCCGCCGGAATCTTCGCAATGTGCCGTCTGACCGCTCGCCTTGTCGCGCTGTTATTCGCATTGGCGATCGCGGTCGCTGCGCCGACGGCGAGGGCGGCCGATCTCGAAGCTGTACTGGCGCACTTCACCGCCGACACTCCCGAGGAAACCGCAGCCGGAATTCGCGCGCTTGCGACCAGCGGCGATTCGCGCGCGGTCCTCCTGCTGCAAGCGCTGCGCGATGGCCGCGTCATCTTCAGCGTCCGGGAGAAAAAGGTCGTCTACCGAGATCGTTCCGATGCGCTGATCGACGCCGTGACCGGCGAGCCTTCGGCTCCCCCTTATGCCATCGATTTTGCATTCGTACGGCTCGACGACCGGCTGCGCAATGTGATCGACACCGCGCTCGCGAGGTTGCAGCCGCAGGCGCCGAGTGGCCCTGCGGTGGCGACGGCGCCGGTTCCAGCACCCGCGCCGCGGCCCGCTGCGCCGCCGCCTGCTGCGGTAACGCCGCCGCCTGCGACTGCGGCCCCGCCGCGCGCACCTGCTGCACAGCCGCAACCGCCAGTGGCGGCGCCCGCTGCTGCGTCCCCTGCGCCACCGTCCATTCCCGCTCCTTCCACACTTGCGCGTGAGACGGCGCCTTCTGTCGCCGCGCCAGTCCCCGATGCATCGGTTGCGCAACCGACACCGCGGCCGGAGACCTCGAGTGGCCCTGCGGTTGCGCCCGTGCCCGTCCCGATACCCCAGCCGCGACCCACCGCGCCGCCGGCTGCTCCTGTGCCGCCATCCTCTGCCGTTCCTCCAGAAGTCGCGCCCACGACCGCCCCTTCCATCGCGGCGCCCCCCCCCGATACGGCAGTTGTGCAACTGCCGCTGCCGGTGCCGCGGCCGCAAATACCGAATGGCCCCGCGGTAGCGGCTGCACCCGTTCCACTACCTGTGCCGCGTCCGGCATCGGCGCCGCAGGCTGCACCAGCGACACCTCCAGCGGCGGCGGCCGCGCCTGCGCCCGCTGTCCAGGCGCAAGCGCCGGCAGCACTACCTCCCGTAGCCCCGCCTGCAGCGACCGCACCGGACACATCACCACCAGCCGCGCCGCCTGCCGCGGCAGAGGCAGTCGCGCCGGTTCCTGCCCCGCCGCCCGTGGTGGCAGCGCCACCTCCCGCAGCGCCGCCAGCTGCGTCCGCACCTGTCGCACCAATTGCTGAGCCGCCGCCCGCGGCGGTGGCGCCGGCTGCATCGCCCGCGGCATCGCCACCCGCGGCGGTAGCGCCGGCCGCGCCGCCTCCCGAGCCTTCGCCTGCAGCGACGGCGCAGGCCCCCGAACCGCCGCCGGCTGCGCCCGCGAGCCCGCCAGCGGCGGCGGCGGCAACCGAGCCTGCGCCGGCGTCGCCCGCTCCGGCGGCATCCGACGCCGCGCCATCGTTGCCCGCCGCGACACCGGACACGGCAACGGTTGCGCCTGTTGCCCCGCCGGCGGACGCGCCCGACGCGGCGGCAACGGCGCCCGCCGACGCCCCGGTCGCCTCCGACACCGCAACGGTCGCGCCTCCTGTGCCGTCGCCTGACGCGGCGTCGGCTCCCGCCGACACCTCACAGCCTGCGCCCGATGCTGCGACGGCTGCTCCGGACGCTCCCGCAGCTGATCAGGCCACATCCGCTCCACCTGCGGACACGCCGGCCGCGTCCCCGCCCGAGCCACCGGGGCCTCCGCCGACCTTGGCCGAAGCGCTGGCACGCTTTCTGGAGGACGATTTCAGCGAGACCGACGCTGGCGTAAGCGCAGTGGCCGCGAGCGGCGATCCGCGCGCAGCCACCATCGTTGAGGCGTTGCAGGACGGTCGCTTGCTGTTCAGCGCGCAGGAGAAAAAGGTCTACTACAAGGACAAGTCGGACAGACTGTTCGACGCCGAAACGGGCGACGAACTGACCGGCGCGCCTCCGGCCGACATGTCGCCCGTGCGCATCAACAACCGGCTGCGCCGTACCATCGACGCCACGCTCGGAGGATTGCGGCTTGTTGCGCCCGATGCGGCCGTGCGCTTGGACGCGGCGCGCGCGGTGTTCAAGTCGCGCGACGAAGGCATGTTGCCTGCGGTCGACACGGCATTGGAGAAAGAGACAAACGAGCGCGTGAAACAGGCGCTCCTGGAAGCGCGCGCTGTGCTGGTGCTCAATTCCAGCGGGACCTCCGAAGCCGACAAGCTCGACGCCGTGGCGATCCTGCGCGCCCGCGGCGACCAGGAGGCGCTCAACGTGCTCGCCGGACTGCCCGCTGACACGCCGTATTCGGTCAATCGGGCGGCCAGAGACGCGGTGATCGCGATTCAAAGCCGGCTTGCGGTCTGGGAGACGCTGCAGAATACTTGGTACGGGCTCTCCCTTGGATCCGTGCTGCTGCTCGCCGCGATCGGCCTCGCCATCACGTTCGGCGTGATGGGCGTCATCAACATGGCCCACGGCGAGATGGTGATGATCGGGGCCTACGTGACGTTTGTGGTGCAGGAAACGATCCGCACCCACAACCCCGCGCTGTTCGACTACTCGCTTTTTATCGCGGTGCCGCTCGCGTTCCTGATCGCTGCCATCATCGGCATCCTGATCGAGCAGGGGATCATCCGCTTCCTCTATGGCCGTCCACTTGAAACGCTGCTTGCGACCTGGGGACTATCGCTCATCCTGCAGCAGGCGGTGCGCACCGTGTTCGGTCCGACCAACAAGGAGGTCGGCAACCCGTCGTGGATGAGTGGCGCGTTCGAGCTCGGCCAGATCACCATCACCTACAACCGGATGTGGATCATCGTGTTCACGATGGGCGTGTTTCTCGCGCTGCTTGGGTTGCTGCGCTACACGCGCCTGGGACTTGAGATGCGGGCCGTCACGCAGAATCGTGCGATGGCCGCTTCGATGGGCATCCGCACCGCGCGGGTCGACGCGCTGACCTTCGGGCTCGGCTCCGGCATCGCCGGTATCGCGGGCGTGGCGCTATCGCAGATCGACAACGTCAGCCCCAATCTCGGCCAGGGCTACATCATCGACAGCTTCATGGTCGTGGTGTTCGGCGGCGTCGGCAACCTTTGGGGCACGCTTGTGGGCGCGTTCTCGCTCGGCATCGCCAATAAGTTCCTCGAGCCGTATGCCGGGGCCGTGCTTGCCAAGATCGCAATTCTCGTTCTGATCATCCTCTTCATCCAGAAGCGCCCGCGCGGTCTGTTCGCGCTCAAGGGCCGGGCGGTCGAGGCATGAAGAAGCATCGCATGCGTGTCATGGGCGGCGGCTCCTGGCTGTTCCTGCTGGTGCTTATTGCGGTTGCCATCGTGGTGCCGCTGCTGAACCTGATGGTGCCGCCGTCGTCGCCGTTGCATGTGCCGACCTATCTCGTGGCGCTGTTCGGCAAGTACCTCTGCTACGCGCTGCTTGCGCTGTCGATCGACCTGATCTGGGGCTACGCCGGCATCCTTTCGCTCGGGCACGGCGCGTTCTTCGCGCTCGGCGGCTACGCCATGGGCATGTACCTGATGCGCCAGATCGGCACCCGGGGCGTCTATGGCCATCCGGTCCTGCCGGACTTCATGGTATTCCTGAACTGGCCGGATCTGCCGCTCTATTGGTATTTCTTCGACAAGTTCTGGTACGCCGCGATCATGATCATGCTGGTGCCCGGCGCGCTCGCATTCGTGTTCGGATGGTTTGCGTTCCGCAGCCGTGTCACCGGCGTCTACCTCTCGATCATCACGCAGGCGCTGACGTTCGCCCTGATGCTCGGCTTCTTCCGCAACAACTTCGGGTTCGGCGGCAACAACGGCCTGACCGACTTCAAGGACATCCTCGGCTTCAACGTGCAGGCGCAGGAAACGCGCGCCGCGCTGTTTGCGATTTCCTGCGCTGCGCTCGCGATCTGCTTTCTGATCTGCCGCGCGCTCGTGACCTCGAAATTCGGCAAGGTGCTGGTGGCAATCCGCGATGCCGAGCCGCGCACGCGCTTTCTCGGCTATCGGGCTGAATCCTATAAGCTGTTCGTGTTCGTACTATCGGCCTGCATGGCCGGCGTGGCCGGTGCGCTGTACGTGCCGCAGGTCGGCATCATCAATCCGAGCGAGTTCTCGCCCGCCAATTCGATCGAGGCGGTGATCTGGGTTGCGGTCGGAGGCCGCGGCACGCTGATCGGGGCGGCGATCGGCGCCGTGCTCGTGAACTACGCAAAGACCACTTTCACGACGGGCCTGCTCGCGCCCTACTGGCTGTTCGTGCTGGGCGGGCTGTTCGTCGCGGTGACGCTGCTGTTGCCGCGCGGCATCGTCGGCACCTGGCAATATTGGCGGTCGCGTCGGCGTCCATCGGCGGATGGCACGTCAGCGGAGCCCAACGCCGGCGCAGCCTCGCCGCGGCCGGCGGAGTGATCGATGGACCTGACCACCACCACAGCGCTACTTTATCTCGACGGCGTGACCGTCTCATTCGATGGATTCCGTGCGCTCAACAACCTGGCGCTCATGGTCGAGCCCGGCGAGATGCGCGCCATCATCGGTCCGAACGGCGCCGGTAAGACCACGATGATGGACGTGATCACCGGCAAGACCCGCCCCGACGAAGGCGACGTGTACTTCGAGGGCTCGTACGATCTCTCCAAGCTCGACGAGACCGAGATCGCCATGCTCGGCATCGGCCGCAAGTTCCAGAAGCCGACAGTCTTCGAAATGCACACGGTCGATGACAATCTGCTGCTCGCGCTGAAGAACGACCGCAGGCCTCGCGCCACGATGCGCTGGCGGGAGACCGAAGACGAGGTCAGCCGCATCGACCGCATCCTCAACATCATCCGGCTCACGCCTGATCGCGAGCGTCTGGCCGGCAGCCTTGCCCATGGCCAGAAGCAATGGCTCGAAATCGGCATGCTGCTGGCGCAGGAGCCGAAGCTCCTGCTGGTCGACGAACCGGTCGCCGGCATGACCGACGCCGAGACGCGGCAGACCGCTGAGCTCCTGAAGGAGATCAACCGCGACAAGACCGTGATCGTGGTCGAGCACGACATGACCTTCGTGCGCGAGCTTGGCGTGCGGGTCACCTGCCTGCACGAGGGCACTGCCATCGCCGAAGGCACCATCGACCAGGTTTCCGCCAACGAGCGCGTGATCGAGGTCTATCTGGGACGCTAGCCATGTTGGATGTGAAGTCGATCGACCTGCACTACGGCGCGGCCCAGGCGCTGCGCGGCGTGTCGCTCTACGCGCAGCCAGGCGAGGTTACCTGCGTGCTCGGGCGCAACGGCGTCGGCAAGACGAGCTTGCTGCGTGCCCTTGTCGGCCAGCATCCGGTCAGCCGCGGGACGATCGAGTGGGAACAGCGCGACATCACCACGCTCAAGCCGTACCAGCGGGCGCGCCGCGGCATCGCCTACGTGCCGCAGGGTCGGGAAATCTTTCCGCTGTTGACGGTCGAGGAAAACCTAAAGACCGGGTTCGCCCCGCTACGGCGCCGCGATCGCGACATCCCCGACGATGTGTTCAACCTGTTCCCGGTGCTGAAGGACATGCTGCATCGGCGTGGCGGCGACCTTTCCGGCGGTCAGCAGCAGCAACTTGCGATAGGGCGCGCGCTGGTCATGCGGCCCCGGCTGCTGCTGCTCGACGAGCCAACCGAAGGCATCCAGCCGTCGATCATCAAGGACATCGGCCGTGCCATCACCTACCTGCGCTCGCTCAAGCAGATCGCCATCGTTCTGGTGGAGCAGTATCTGGATTTTGCACGCGACCTCGGCGACCGCTTCGTGGTGATGGACCGCGGCGCGATTGTGCTCGCGACCTGGCGCGATGACCTGGACGAGGCCGCGCTCAAGAAGGCGATGGCCATTTGAGCCCGAGGTTGTGATCGGAGGAACAAGGGCATGCGCGGTCCGGCCGTGATCGATGCCGTGTTTGCCGCCAACCGTGCGGCGGGCCGGATTGCGCTCACGGTCGGTGTGGCGGCGGGCAGAACCCGCCGGCGGCGAACCTACGAGGACGGTCCGCTGCGCGCTCGGTTTCCCAACACGGCCGGCGGCGACCTGGAAGCGGTCATCGTCAACACCGCGGGCGGTGTTGCCGGCGGCGATCGGCACGATATCGACATTGCGGTCGGCGGCGACGCCGGACTTTCGGTGACAACGGCCGCAGCCGAAAAGGTATATCGTTCGCTCGGGCCGCCGGCCGAGATCGAAATCAAGCTTACCGTCGACGCCGGTGGCCGCCTGACTTGGCTGCCGCACGAGACGATCATGTTCGACGGCGCGCAGTTGCGCCGCCGTGTCGAGGTCGACCTTGCCGCCGGAGCCTCGCTGCTGATGGCCGAGGCGGTCGTGTTCGGCCGCTCAGCCATGGGCGAGGTCGTCACAAGCGGCGCGTTCGTCGACCGCTGGCGGGTGCGGCGTGACGGGGCGCTGGTGTTCGCGGAAGCCGCGTGCATCGAGGGTGCGTTGGCGCAGAGACTTGCTGTGTCCGCGGTTGCGGCGGGCGGTGTCGCGGTTGCGACCGCGCTTGCGATCCCGGGCGACGAAGCGATGGTAGAGCGTGCCCGTGCGCAGTCGTTTGCCGGCGAGGTCGGCGCCTCCGCCTGGAACGGTCTTGCGGTGGCGCGATTTTGCGCCCGCGACGGCGCTGCGCTGCGGCGCGACTTGGCCGCAGTGATTGCCGCGTTTGGCGGTGCGCCGCCGCGAATTTGGCTTAATTGAAGGGGCGCGTATGAACCTCACCCCGCGGGAGAAGGACAAGCTGTTGATCGCCATGGCCGCGATCGTCGCGCGGCGCAGGCTCGATCGCGGCGTCAAGCTCAATCACCCGGAGGCGGTCGCGCTCATCACCGATTTCATCCTGGAAGGCGCGCGCGATGGCCGCACTGTGGCCGAGCTTATGGAAGCCGGCGCAGGCGTGCTTCGCCGCGACCAGGTGATGGACGGCATTGCGGAGATGATTCACGACATCCAGGTCGAGGCGACGTTTCCGGACGGTACCAAGCTTGTGACCGTGCATGAGCCGATACGATGACACTCAATCCGTCATTCCGGGGCGCGCGTCAGCGCGAACCCGAAATCCAGAGCGGCATTCACCGAGCAAGCGGCCTTGGATTCCGGGTTCGCTCGCTGCGCTCGCGCCCCGGAATGACCATAGAGCAAGGACAGCATTCATGATCCCAGGTGAGATGTTCGTCCGCGACGAGGACATCGAGATCAACACGGGCCGCAAGACGGTGACGCTTTCGGTCGCCAACACCGGCGACCGGCCGATCCAGGTCGGCTCGCACTACCACTTCTTCGAGACCAATCCGGCGCTCGCGTTCGATCGCAAGAAGGCGCGCGGCATGCGGCTCAATATCCCGGCCGGCACGGCGGTGCGCTTCGAGCCGGGCCAGAGCCGCGAGGTGACGCTTGTTGCGCTCGCCGGCAAGCGAACGATCTACGGCTTTCGCCAGGAGATTATGGGTAAGCTCACCTGAGGCGCGTGGTATCAGGCGATGGCATCGACGCACACACGGACTGCGATTGCGTTCCAAGGCGGTGGCGCGCTCGGTGCGTTCGCCCTCGGCGCGTTGCAGCGCATTTACGAAATGGAACCGGGCTTCCGGCCCTCCTGCGTCTCCGGCGTCTCGATCGGTGCGTTCACCGCCGCGATCGTCGCAAGCCATCCCGCAGACCCCGTGCCGAAGCTCGCCGCGTTCTGGGACGATCTGACGGTTTTTCACTCGCCGATGCTGCCGCCACAGGTCGAAAGCCAGCTTGCCCTGTTCGGCAACAGCGCATTCTACTGGCCGCGGCTCGACTACGCCTTTCTGCCGTCGTGGACGAGTTTCTACCGGCTCGGGCCGATCGAGAAGACGCTTCGGCAGTACGTCGACTTCAAGGTCATTGCCCGCGGCGACGTGAAGCTTGTGGTCACCGCGACCGACATCGAGAGTGGCAAGGTCATGGAGTTTTCCAACACCAAACCGGCAGAGCCGATCGGCATGGAGCACCTGATCGCGAGCGGCAGCCTGCCGCCGAGCTATCCGCCAAAGCAGGTCGGGCGGCTCTCGCTCTGGGACGGCGGGCTGTTCGACAACACGCCGCTGTCTGCGCTGCTTGGCCTGATTGAGGCGAAAGACGCTCCAAATACCCGCGTGATCGTCATCAACCTGTTCCCTACCGCGGGGCGTGTACCTGCGACGATGCTGGACGTGTTCGACCGCATGATCGAACTGCAGTTCGCCAACAAGACCGCCAAGGACGTGACGCTCGCGCGCAAGATCAACAAGCTCGTTGCGGTGATCGGGGAATTGCAGAAGGACAGTCCGGACCCGATCCTGCAGCGCGCCGAATTCGCCGATCTCGCCAAGTACAAGGTGTTCGACAACATCATTCCAATCACCAACGACGCGCCGGAACCGGTGTCGAGTTCGAGTGACTTTTCATATGCCAGCATTAGGCGGCGTATCGCAGCGGGCTACAACGCCGCGACCAAGGCTTTGGAGAACCCGCCAATGGACCTGACCGCGCTGAAGGCGGCGATCTGAGGACCTGCGATGGCCGCCGCGAACTTGCATAGTCGCAAAAATCATGACGGGCGAGCTTGCGCCCGCCCGTCACGTTTTCAGCGCTGCTACCCGTCGCCGAAAACCAGGATCAAATCAGCCACTTGGCGCGACACCGGTAGCGGAACCCGCAACCCAGGCCGATCTGGTCTTGGCGACCCTCATGATCCAGCAGAGCCGTCCATGAGCGGTCTGTAGTCAGGATAGCGCGCGACGAATGGAAGGCAATCGAAACGACGATTCCCACACCCCATGGGGATAATACTGGGGACGAATTGAGATCACCGCGAGGACATCATGTCGTTCAAGATCGAGCGCCGCGCCTACGTCGATATGTACGGACCGACTGTCGGCGACCGTGTGCGGTTGGCCGATACCGATCTCATCGTTGAAGTCGAAAAGGATTTCACTGTTTACGGCGAGGAGGTGAAGTTCGGCGGCGGCAAGGTGATCCGCGACGGCATGGGCCAGTCGCAATTGACCAACAAGCAGGGCGCGGTCGACACCGTCATCACTAACGCGCTGATCCTCGATCATTGGGGCATCGTCAAAGCCGACATCGGATTGAAGGACGGTCGCATCGCCGGCATCGGCAAGGCCGGCAACCCGGACATTCAGCCGGGCGTCACCATCGTCATCGGCCCCGGCACCGAAGTCATCGCGGGCGAGGGCAAGATCATCACCGCCGGCGGCTTCGACACGCACATCCATTTCATCTGCCCGCAGCAGGTCGAGGAGGCGCTGATGTCGGGCGTCACCTCGATGCTGGGCGGCGGAACGGGTCCTGCGGCCGGCACCAACGCCACGACCTGCACGCCCGGCCCGTGGCACCTCGGCCGCATGATCCAGGCGGCCGACGCGTTTCCGGTCAATCTCGGGTTCGCCGGCAAGGGCAACGCGTCGCGACCTGCGGCGCTGGAGGAGATGATCAAGGCCGGTGCCTGCTCGCTCAAGCTGCACGAGGATTGGGGTACGACGCCTGCGGCCATCGACAACTGCCTTTCAGTTGCCGACGAGTACGACGTCCAGGTGATGATCCACACCGACACGCTCAACGAGTTCAGGTTTCGTCGAGGACACGATCAAGTCGTTCAAGGGCCGCACGATTCACGCGTTTCACACCGAAGGCGCGGGCGGCGGTCACGCCCCCGACATCATCAAGGTCGCGGGGCTTGCGAACGTCCTGCCGTCGTCGACCAATCCGACCCGGCCGTTCACGCGCAACACCATCGACGAACATCTCGACATGTTGATGGTGTGTCATCATCTCGATCCGTCGATCGCCGAGGACCTTGCGTTCGCCGAAAGCCGGATCCGCAAAGAGACGATCGCGGCCGAGGACATCCTGCACGACATCGGCGCGCTTTCGATGATGTCGTCGGACAGCCAGGCGATGGGCCGGCTCGGCGAGGTCATCATTCGGACGTGGCAGACCGCCGACAAGATGAAGAAGCAGCGCGGGCGCCTGAAGGGGGAGAAAGGCGACAACGACAATGCGCGCGCCAAGCGCTATGTCGCCAAATACACGATCAATCCCGCGATCGCACACGGCGTATCGAAGCACATCGGCTCGGTGGAGAAGGGCAAACTCGCCGACCTCGTGATGTGGGCGCCGGCGTTCTTCGGGGTGAAGCCCGAGATCATCATCAAGGGCGGCTCGATCGTCGCGGCGCAAATGGGCGACCCCAACGCCTCGATCCCGACCCCGCAGCCGGTGCATTACCGGCCGATGTTCGGCGCGTTCGGCCGCGCGCTCACCGCAAGCTCATTGGTGTTCGTTTCCAAGGCCGCGCTGCGATCCGGCCTCCGAAAGAAGCTCGACGTGAAGAAGGAGTTCATCGCGGTCGAGCATACGCGCGACATCTCGAAGAAAAGCATGCTGCTGAACGATGCGACGCCCGAGATTACGGTCGACCCGGAGACCTACGAGGTGACCGCCGACGGCGAACTCCTGACCTGTGCGCCGGCCGAGGTGCTGCCGATGGCGCAGCGGTATTTCCTGTTCTGAGTCGGCGGTCGATGCGCTCAGCGGCCGCTCTTGGTCCAGGTTTCGGACCCGCACAGCGGGCCGGCGCAGCCCTGCACCTGCAAGTGGCTGTCGCTGCGCGGAACGAGCCGGCCGCCGTAGGTCTGGCCATCGTCGGCATTGTAGATGTCGCCGGCCCACCCGCCGCGTCCGTCGGACGCCATGGCGAAAATGCGCATGCCCATAATCCTGCGCCCGCGCTTGCTGGGGTCGGGATTGCGACTGTCGATCGGGGCCTGCCCGGTACGGGGATCGACTGCGTCCCGCAGCCAGACCACGGTGCCGCACATGTAGGCTCCGCAGCGGGCCACGCGAATCTGGGCATCGCCCTTCTGGGTAAGCCAGGTTCCCGTCGGCTCCACGGCGTGAGACGAGGCTGCGCCGGCAAGCACCAGCGCGATGGTCAAGGCTGCAAGGCGGCAAGGCATTGCGAACATGGGACACCGATGGGATTGCGGCTGCCGGAAGGACAGGCGAGTGTTCAGCCAGGATTCCGATCCTGGGAAAATACGGCCACGACAAGGCAATTTCATGTCGGCTGGCGGAGGTCAGCCGAGTACCGAGCCTTTGCCTCGGCTGTCCTCCGCCTCGCCAAGTACGATGGTGTCATGATCGCCGAGAATTCGGGCGGTCAGGGCACCATCGGCAAGTTGCTCACGGCTCAGTTCATGCATGGCCTTCATCATGCCCTCGAGCCCGGGCGGGCTGTAGATCATGATCATGCGCATGCCGGCCTTGGAGCCGACGCGATGCGGCACACCGGACGGAATGTTGATGCACGACCCGGCCTTTGCGTGAAACATCTCGTCGCCAACCAGGAATTCGCCGCTGCCTTCGATCACGTAGCAGACCTGGTACGACTTGGAATGGAAGTGCAGGCGGGACTCGAAGCCGGGCCTGCATTCCTCATGGAAGATCTCGAAGATGCCGCCGCTATCGGCGGAGGTGATCTTGCAGGTGGCGACATTGGCGCGGGCATAGACGTTGCCCTCGCCGGGTGCCGAATGCTTGCCTTTGGATTTGCTGGCCATGGATACCGTCGTTGCGATTGGGGGGCGTCAGTCGCATCATTATCGGCGGGCGGCGGCGTGAGGCAATCGTGAGACGGTCAAGCCGCGTACACCGGGAGGGCGACTGGAATCCGGCGCTGGCGATCGATCGCGTCGTGCTCGACGCCGCGGACCGGCAGCGGCGTCGGATCGTGCTCACCGGCGAATGCGGCACGACTTTCCTGCTCGATCTCGCGTCGCCCGTAACGCTTTGCGACGGCGACGGGCTTGAACTCGATAACGGCGCGGTGGTGCGGGTCGCGGGCCAGTCCGAGCCGGTCGTCGAGATCACGGCATCGACACCGCTCGCGCTGGTGCGGATCGCCTGGCACCTCGGAAATCGACATGCCGATGTCCAGGTCTGCGACGGGCGGCTCCGCATCCGGCGCGATCATGTGCTCGAAGAAATGGCCCGTGTCCTGGGTGCCGAGCTGATACGGCTTGAGGTGTCGTTCGAGCCTGAACCGGTCGCGGGCAGCCACCAACACGGTCACAGCCATCAACACAATGACCCGTAGCGCAGACGACGGCGGATCGCTCTACCGGCTGCTGGCGTGGCTGTCGCCGGCCTTTCCGGTCGGCGCCTTCTCGTATTCCGGTGGCCTCGAATGGGCGGTGGAGGCCGGTGATGTGATCGACGCCGCCTCGCTCCAGCGCTGGCTTGCGGTCGTTGTCGCGGAGGGGGGCGGTTTTTGCGACGCCGTGTTGTTTGTGCAGGCCCACCACGCTGCTGCGGCGGGCGACGTCGCAGCCTTGCGCGCCGTGGCCGAACTGGCCGCAGCCTTAGCGCCCTCCAAAGAGCGCCATTTGGAGACCACGTCGCAGGGTGGCGCGTTCATCGCGGCGGTCCGGTCGGCCTGGCCGTGTGCTGCGCTCGACCTCCTCGCCGAGGCGTGGCCTGGGCCGCTGGCCTATCCGGTAGCGGTGGGAGTGTCGGCCGCCGGCCATGGCATCGCGGTCGAGCCGGCGCTACGCGGTTATCTGCACGCGGTTTCCGCCAATCTGATTTCGGCCGGCGTGCGGCTGATCCCGCTTGGTCAGACCGACGGCCAGCGCGTGCTGGCGGCGCTCGAGCCGCTGGTCGCTACCACCGCACAACGGGCGCTTGGTACACCGCTTGACCGCATCGGCGGCGCGGCGTTCCGGGCCGATCTTGCGAGCTTGCACCACGAAACCCAGTACACGAGACTGTTCCGGTCATGAGCGCTTCGCATCCAAACGGTCCGCTGCGGGTCGGCGTCGGAGGACCGGTCGGTTCCGGCAAGACCGCATTGATGGACGCGCTATGCAAGCGGCTGCGCGACCGCTTCGAGATCGCCGCGATCACCAACGACATCTATACCAAGTGGGACGCGGAGTTCCTGGTCCGGTCCGGTGCGCTCGCTGCCGACCGCATCGCGGGTGTCGAGACCGGCGGCTGCCCCCACACCGCGATCCGGGAGGATGCCTCGATCAACCTTGCCGCGGTCGCCGACATGCGCCGCAAGTTTCCCGAGCTTGACCTGGTGCTGATCGAATCCGGTGGCGACAACCTGGCTGCGACATTCTCACCCGAACTCGCTGACCTCACGATCTACGTGATCGATGTCGCAGCCGGCGACAAGATTCCGTCGAAAGGAGGTCCCGGCATCACGCGCTCCGACCTCCTCGTCATCAACAAGGTCGATCTCGCACCCTACGTCGGCGCGTCGCTCGAGGTGATGCAGCGCGACGCAAGGAAGATGCGCGGGGCGCGCCCGTTCGTGCTGAGCAACCTGCGCACCGGCGACGGCGTCGCCGAGATCGCGCGCTTCATCGAGGACAAGGGCGGGCTTGGCGTCTAGCGTTTCCCCGTGAAGACGGGTTTGCGCTTCTCCAGAAAAGCGCGAACGCCTTCACCATAGTTTTGATGCGCGCCGGCCTCGCGCTGCAGTTGGCGTTCGAGATCGAGCTGCGTTGCGAGATCGTTGTCCTCCGACGCATCGAGCGCGCGCTTGATCAGGCCAAGGCCGAAGGTCGGCGCCGCGGCAAAGTGTTCGCAGAGCTTTTCGGCTTCCGGCATCAGCATCGCATCGTCGACCGCTTTCCAGATCAGGCCCCAGGCCTCCGCCTTCTCGGCTGGCAGCGGCTCGGCGAGAAGCGCGAGCCCGCGCGCGCGGGCTTGCCCGACCAGTCGTGGCAGCAGCCAGGTACCTCCGGCATCCGGCACGAGGCCGAGGCGAGCGAACGCCTGCAGGAAGGTCGCGGAGCGCGCGGCCAGCACAATGTCGCAGGCGAGCGCGATGTTGCATGCGGCGCCCGCCGCGATGCCGTTCACGGCAGCAACCACCGGAAAGGGCAGCGAGCGCAGCTTGCGTACCAGCGGGTTGTAACGCTTCTCCAGCGCTTCGCCCGGAACCATCACCTCGCCGGATGGTGCGATTCGGTCGTTCAAGTCCTGCCCGGAGCTGAAGGCGCGGCCCGCGCCGGTCAGCAGCAGCGCGCGGCAGCTCTCGTCGCGTTCGGCATCGGCGATCGCTGCAGCCAGCGCCTCGTGCATCGCGTCGTTGAATGCGTTGAGGCGCTGCGGACGGTTCAGCGTCAGTGCGCGATAGCCCGCGCGCTTGTCGATCAGAATGGGATTTTCCTGCATTGCTTAACTCCCGGGCGTCAATCCGCCGCATAGTCGGAAATATCATAAAGATCAGAGACTTGCGCGCTCTTCCGCAAGGGCCGCTGGGATGCTGTGCGCGGTCCCCCCAAAGCGCTTCGCCGTTTGGCCTTTTCGCCGCCGTTTATGTCGGCTATGCGGAGCAATCATGGGTCGGCATAAGCGTCGCTGCAAGATGCGCGCGCTGCCGGCCCGAGGTTTCGCTCGGAGGATGATCTTGATGAGGATGTTGAGAGTGAGAGGTCCGGTCGCGGTTGGCGCGGCCTTCGTTGCCTCGATGATGGTTTCGGCGGTGCAACCGGCGGACGCCCAGCAGCGCAAGTCGCTGCGCTGGACCACGTCCCAGGTCGGCTCCTACGGCTATACGGTCGCAGCCTCGATGGCGAAGATCGTCGAGCAGGCGCTCGGCGGCGAATACACCGTCACCGTGCAGCCCTACGCCACACCGACCGTCGCCATGAAGGCCGTGATGAACGGCGATGGCGAGATCGCCTACACCGCAGACATCGGTATCGCCGATTTCATGCAGCGGGTCGGCGGCTTCAAGGACTACAAGCCGACGAAGCCCGAGATCGTGCACACCTGGTACGCCTATCCGATGGAATCGATGATGGCGACCACGGCCAAGGACGCGGCCAAGTTCAAGTGCTGGAAGGACTTCAGCGGCAAGCCGGTGTTCTTCACACCGGCCGGCTTCATGAACTGGTTGAACTTCCAGCGCATCTTCAAGGCGCTCAACTACGACTTCAAGCACGTCCAGATCGACGTCAAGGCGAACGGCGACGCCCTGGAAGCCGGCACGATCGTGGGCTCGGTCGCCTATACCACCTCCGGCTCGCAGCTTTCGGCATACTGGAAGGAGACCGAGATCCGCATGGACGTGCGTGTGGTCAACCCGTGCGACGACGAGGTCGCCAAGCTCAAGGCGGCGGGACTTGCGGTGGTCGACGTCGATCCCAAGGGCGCGTTTTCGAAGAATGTCGGCCCCACGATGCTCAAGGGCGTGCCGATCCTGTTCGCCTATCACGCCCGTGCCGACATGCCTGAGGAAGCCGTCTACAAGATGGTCAAGGCCTTCTACGACAAGAAGGACGAGCTGGTGAAGATCGACTCCGGCTTTGCGACCATGGCCAAGGACTTCATCGGCCTGCAGAAGCAGGGCATCAATGCCAATCCGGCCATGGCGGTACATCCCGGCCTCGCCAAGTTCCTGAAAGAACAGAAGGCCTGGGACCCCAAGTGGAAGATCTCCGGCAACGCGAGTTGAAGCCATTGGATTGATCGCGGGGCGGGGACGCTGTGCTCAGGCACAGGTTCCCGCCCCCGGCTTTTAGGTTAGTGTTTGAGGCGGACCGGTTGCCGGAAGGGGGACGGCGGCGCCGGCCCTTGAGGGGAACATGATGTCACGGGAAGCGGTCGGCAAATACGCCACGCTCAAGAACCTGACGTTTGTCTTCGCGCTGATCCAGACCGTTTGGCTGATCTGGTTCTTCTACACCGGGAGGGGTGGCGGGCAGGAGCTGGTCGCGCACGTCCTGCCGATCGCGCTCACCTTGCAGATCCTGTTCATGTACCAGGCGGACTACCTCTATCCGCGGCTGCCGCCGGTCGCAAACCACCTTCTCGTCCTGCTCTATGTCGGCATCTGCGCGTACTCGTTCGTCTACTTCTATTTCGAGTTCGAACGCATCGCGATCTACGCGCAGGGCTCCTACACTGAGCACGATTTCATCGTCGGTTTGATGATGTTTCTCCTGGTGATGGAGCTGTCGCGGCTCGCGCACCCGATCCTGTTCTGGACCAACGTCATCCTGATCGCCTACACGCTTTGGGGCTATCTCAGCCCGATCGATTTCTTCTGGCATCCCGGCACGACATTTTACCGGGTCGTCACGTCAAGCACCGTCGAGTTCTCGACCGGCATCTATGGCCTCTACGGCCAGCTGGCGCTGACATTGATCGCAGCCTTCCTGCTGTTGGCCGGTGTCGCCAACGGCTTCGAAGCCCAGCGCGCGATGATCAACGTCGTCCGCCTCATCGCCGGCCGCTCGCGCCAGCTCATTCCGCAGACCGCCGTTATCGGATCCAGCGCGATCGGCATGATCAGCGGCTCGGGCTCGGCCAACGCCGCCGTGGTCGGTACCATCACGATTCCGCTGATGATGCGCTATGGCGTTCCCGGCACGTTTGCCGCCGCGGTCGAGACCGCGGCCTCGATGGGCGGCCTGATCATGCCGCCGATGATGGGGGTCGGCGCCTTCCTGATGTCGGAATTCCTCGGCGTGCCCTATTGGGATGTCGTGCTGCGCGGTTTTTCGCTCGCCTTCGTCTATTACGTCTCAATCGGCGTCGCGGTTTACCTCCTTTGCGTGCGGCTTCTGCCACGCGATGCGATCGATCGGCCGGTGGTGCCGACCTACGACAAGGTCAAGACCACGATCTTCCTGTCGTCGGTGCTGTATCTCCTCTATCTCATGGGGTTTGCCGGCAAAGGTGAGCTGATCGCGGCGCTCTACACTGCGACCTTCATGTACGTACTGCTGATTGCGGCGTTTCTCTATTTCAAGCACGTCGTCAAGGACCCGGCGCTTGTGAACGAAACGCTGCTCGGCAACACCCGGCTCGCGATCGAAACGCATGCCGAGATGACGTCCTATCTCACGCTGCTGCTCGCGACGCTCGGCATCATGATCGGCCTGTTCACGGTCACCGGCTTCATCAACAGGATGGGCGCCATGCTGATCGATCTCGGCGCCTGGAACATCATCGCGATGATCATCATGGCGTGGATCTTCGGCTGGCTTGCGGGCGCCGGCCTGCCGCCGACCGCGACCTACATCATCGGCGCCGTGGTGATCGTGCGGCCGATGCAGGAGCTTGGCATCAACCCCTGGATCGCACATTTTTTCGTGTTCCTGTTGTCGGTGTGGGGCGAACTGTCGCCGCCCACGTCGCTCACCGCGGCGGTGTCGGCGCGTATCGCCAATGCCTCGTTTCTGCGGACGATGTATGAGGCGCTGAAAATCTGCGCGCCGATCACGCTGATGACGTTCGCGATCTTCACCCGCTACAACATGGTGGTGAACCCGGGCTGGTGGCAAATCGCCGATACGATGCTGGTGCTCGTGAGCACGCTTGGTATCACTTTTGCGATGTTCGGGCGTTGTCACGCCAACGCAACCATCGACATTTCGTTGCGTTGCCTTCTGGCGGCGGTCTCGTTCGTCGTAATGTTCACCCCCGAAATGTGGATGTCGGCTGTTGTTGCCGTTCCGGTCGCGGCAGCGATCGTCTTCGGCATCTCGCGGCACAATCACATCGCGCCACCCAAGGCATTCGCGCCCGAAGTCGTGGGAAAAGGTGCGCTTGTCGGCGAGCTTGCCCCCGTGCTGGCCGAGGCCAAGCGCGACATCGGCTAGCATCAACCTCCGGACATCCCATGCCCAAGCCATCCTCCCGCGACCGGCTCGAACAGTCGCTTGCGCGTATCGCCGACCCGAACGGGGAGGGCGCACGCGCTTGTCTTTCCATCTATGCCGAACGAGCGCGCCTCGAAGCCGACGCGGCCGATGCGCGGGCCAGGCTCGACGGCCCGCTCGGCCCGCTCGACGGCGCGATCGTCAGCATCAAGGATTTGTTCGACGTTGCAGGCGAGGTGACGCGGGCGGGGTCGCGTGTGCTGGCGGAGGAAGCAGCTCCGGCCACGGCCGACGCTCCCGTGGTGCAGCGGTTGCGTGCGGCAGGCGCGGTGATCGTCGCCAAGACCAACATGAGCGAATACGCTTTCTCGGGCGTCGGCGCCAACCCGCATTTCGGAACCCCCGGCAATCCGTTCGACCGCACGCGCGTGCCGGGCGGCTCGACCTCGGGCGGCGGTGTCGCCGTGGCCGACGGCATGTGCGAGATCGCAATCGGCAGCGACACCGGCGGTTCGACACGGATCCCGGCCGCGCTCTGCGGCATCGTTGGATGGAAGCCGAGCCGCCAGAGGATTCCGACCGACGGCGCATTCCCGCTCTCGTTCACCCTTGATTCGATAGGGCCGATGGCGAGGACCGTCGCCGAATGCGCGGCGACCGATGCCGTGATGGCGGGTGAGTTTCCCTGCCCGCTCAGTCCCGCTCCGCTCGCAGGCCTGCGCTTTGGCGTTGCGCAAGGCTTTCCGCTCGACGGCCTCGACGAGACTGTCAGCGCCGCATGGACCGGTGCGCTCCACCGGCTCGGCAAGTCCGGGGTGCGTCTGACGGACGAAACCATCCCGCTGTTCGCAGATATGATCGGGGTCAACGCCAAGGGCGGGTTCGCGCCGCCGGAAGCGCTGGCGATCCACCGCGACCGGCTCAAGCGGCGCGGCGGCGACATCGATGCGAACGTGCGCGTGCGCATCGAGCGAGCCAACACCATGACCGCGGCCGACTACGTCGAGATGTCGCGGGCCAGGCTTGCCCTCGTGGCGGCGATGGCGGACCGGATCGCCTTTCTCGATGCGCTGGTGCTGCCGACCACGCCGATCGCGGCGCCGACGATCGCCGAGGTTGCCACGGCCGAAGCTTTCGGACGCCGCAACATGATGTTGCTGCGCAACACGTCGTTGGTGAACTTCTTCGACCTGTGTGCGATCTCGCTGCCGCTGCCGCGCCAGGAAGGGCTTGCCGCGGGCTTGATGCTGGTGGCGCAAAACGGCCAGGATGCGCGCCTGTTGCGTATTGCCGCAGCGGTCGAGCGGGCGCTGGCCGGCTGACCGTGGCCGCTTGCACGCGGACACGGTGCACCTCTACCATGACCTTAAATCAATCCTTCCGGGAGCTTCGCCCATGTTTTCGCCCATGTCATCGCATGTCACGCTCAATCGCCGCCGCCTGTTGGGCTCTGCCGCCGCCGCCGCCGCGGTACTCGCGGCGCCCGCGGTGGTCCGCGCCCAGGGCGGAGCGCTGAAGGTCGGCGTACTGCTGCCGCGCTCGGGCGCGCAGGCCAGCATCGGCCAGGATTGCCAGCGCGGTGCCGAACTTGCAGGTCCGATACTCAAGTCGCTCGGTCTGCCCGATCTTCAACTCATGAACGCCGACACCGAGACCAACGTCGACGTGGCGCGTACCCGAGCCGAGAGGCTGATAGCAGATGGCGCACAGCTCCTGGTCGGGGCCTTCGATTCGGGTCAGACCACGGCCATTGCCCAGGTGGCCGAACAGAAGGGCATCCCGTTGGTGATCAACATTGCGGCGGCGCCGCCGATCACCGAGCAAGGCTACAAGTTCGTGTTCCGGAATTTCCCTACCGCGCCGATGATCGTCGGCGACGCCTTGAACAACCAGAAAGAGATTTTTGCGGAATCCGGGGCCGCACCAAAGACTGTTGTGTTCCTGCACGTGAACGACACCTTCGGTACCGCGATGGCGAGGTCACTCCCCGATCTTCTGCCGAAGTTCAACATGCCGTACACGATCAAGGAAACGATCTCCTATGATCCGACGGCGCGGGACCTTTCGGTCGAAGTGTCGAAAGCCAAGGCCGCCGGCGCCGACGCCGTGCTCGCGGTCAGCCGTTTGAATGATGCGATCCTGCTCACGCGCGAACTTGTCAAGCAGCGCTGGTCGCCCATGGGGATTCTGAGCATGGGGCCGGGATGGTACGAGGATCAGTATCTCAAGACGCTTGGCAAGCTCGCCGACGGCCCGCTGAGTTTCGTGCCCTGGTACGATCCCAACAAGAAGGTGAGCAAGCTGCTCGAAGCTGCAGTCGACAAGGCGCATCCGGGCCTCAACGTGAATACCAACCACATCTATACGTTCGAAGCATTGATGGTTGCCGCCGATGCCTACAGGCGCGCGGGCTCGACCGATCCCAAGGCGCTGGCGGACGCGATCCGAACGACCAACATCACCGACAACGTCAGTACCGGGCCCGGCATTCAGTTCGATGCCAAAGGCCAGAACGACAAGCTCCGCAATTCGGCGATCCAGAATCGCAGCGGCAAGCTGGTGACAGTTGCTCCCAGGGGCGCGACCGACGCGAAGGTGCAGTTCCCGATGGTGGCGTACGACAAGCGCTGAGACGGCGCTATCGTTTGGCGGGACGTTTTGAAGTGCCGGCCGCGGTGTCCAGCGGGTTGTTGCTGGATTGGCGGCCGCGCGCATTGTGTCGGTCCGCGATTACGGCAGAGGTAATAGCGCGATAACAGGCTCGCCCGGTGCCCGCAGATATCTACCTCAATGTCGCCGTCAGCGGAGTTTTGACCGGCCTCGTTTACGGGCTGATGGCGCTCGGGCTGTCCGTCATCTTCGGGGTCGTGCGTGTCGTCAATTTCGCTCACGGCGAGATGATGACGATCGCGATGTATGTCGCGGTGTTTCTGTTTGCCGCGTATGGCCTTGATCCGCTGGTCATGATGGTGCCGATCGCAGCGGTGCTGTTCGTGTTCGGCTATCTCGTGCAGATGTCGCTGGTCAATCCGTTCATCGCGCGGCCGGAATACAGCCAGTTCATGCTGCTGCTGGCGGTCGCGATCATCATCGTCAACGCGCTCCTGATCGCGTTTGGGCCCGACGCCCGCAGCGTGCAGACCCGCTATGCCTTCGACAGTTACGCAATTGGCCCGCTGATCGTCGACGCCACCAAGCTCTACGCGGGCGCCGCCGCGATCCTGGTGGCGGCCGCGCTGTTTGCGTTCTTTCGCTACGCGCCGACCGGCAAGGCGATCCGCGCCTGCGCCGACAACTACACCGGCGCGCTGGTGGTGGGGCTCGATGTCAAGCGCCTGTATGCGCTGTCGTTCGGGTTGGGTGCAGCCTGTGTCGGCGCCGCCGGCTCGATCATCGTGCTGATTGTGGACGTGACGCCGCAGCTTGGTCCCGCCTATACGCTGCTGGCGTTCGTCATCGTGATCACCGGCGGGCTTGGCTCGATGCCGGGTGCGCTGCTCGGCGGCGTCCTGATCGGATTGACCGAGGCGATGGCCGGGCTGTTCTTCACGCCGTCGGCCAAGAGCATGTTCGCCTTCGCAATCCTCGTCCTGGTGCTGCTGTTCCGGCCGCAGGGCATCCTGGGCAAGAGAGCGGCATGATCGCCAGACTGACCGAGCAGGTGCCCCGCGCAGCACTCGTTCTGCTGGTGCTGCTGCTGGCGGGTCTCGTTGCCGCCCCCTGGTTCGCCAACGACTATCTGCTGACCGTGCTCATTCTCATTCTCTATTTCGCCTATACCGGCCAGGCCTGGAACGTCATGATGGGGTTTGCGGGCCAGCTTTCGCTCGGGCATGCGATCTACGTCGGTCTTGGCGCCTACACCACGGCGGCGCTCTACGTGCACTACGGGGTCGGCCCCTGGCTTGGCTTGCCGGTTGCGATCCTGGTGTCGGTCGCGTGCGGCGCGATCATCGGTTTTCTTGCGTTCCGCTTCGGCGTCGGCGGCGTCTATTTCGCGATCCTCACCATCGCGTTTGCCGAATTCGCCCGCATCGGCTTCGACCACTTTGGCTGGGTCGGCGGCTCGGCCGGCTTCTTCTTGCCGGTTGCCAACTATGCGCAGAACGATCTTTGGCGGCTGCGCGGCTCTCCGACCATGTTCTATTACGTGATGCTCGCGCTGACCGCGCTCGCTTTCGTCGCATGCCACCTGCTGCTGCGCAGCCGCATGGGTCACTTCTGGCTCGCGATCCGTGAGGACGAGACCGCAGCGCGCGCCGTCGGCATCAACGTGTTCCGCTACAAGATGTACGCGATCATCATCTCGGCCGCGATGACAGCGCCGGCCGGCGTCTTTTTTGCCTTTTATTACAATAACTTGTTCCCGGAGCAGACGTTCTTCATCCTGCGCTCCATCGAGATCATCCTGGGACCGATCATCGGCGGCATCGGCACGCTGTTTGGGCCGATCATCGGTGCCTTCCTGATCACCGGCCTGTCGGAGGCGCTGCAGGAGCTGCTGACCTGGTTCGGCTTCGACCCGCCCGGCGCCAAGCGCGTGTTCTACGGCGTGTGTCTGCTGCTGGTGGTGATGCTGCTGCCGGACGGCATCTGGCCGCCCGTTGCGCGAGCGCTCCGGCTCGATCGCCGCCGCGAGCGGGGGCCGTAGCATGGATACGCTGCTCGACGTGACCCGCGTCTCGAAGAACTTCAGCGGCTTGCGCGCGGTGTCCGAGGTGACGTTCGCGGTGCCGCGCGGCTCGATGTTCGCGGTCATCGGTCCGAATGGCGCCGGCAAGACCACGCTGTTCAACATGATCGCCGGCATGTTCCCGCCCGATGGCGGCACCATCGTGTTCGACGGTCACCGCATCGACGGCCAGTCGCCGGATCGCGTGTGCGGTCGCGGCATCGGCCGCACGTTCCAGCTGGTGCGTCCGTTTCCGGCGCTCACCGTGGAGCAGAACGTGGTGATCGGCGCGCTGCTGCGCCGCAAGGACGCAACGTCCGCGCTCCGCCGCGCCCACGAGGTGCTCTGGAAACTCGATCTTTTCGAGAAGCGTGCGCAGCTTGCGTCCGCGCTGACCCTGCCCGACCGCAAGCGGCTCGAAGTCGCGCGCGCGCTTGCGACCGATCCGAAGCTCTTGCTGCTCGACGAGGTGATGGCCGGCCTGCGCCCCACCGAGACCGACCGCATGGTGGAGATTCTCAAGCGCCTCAACAAGGACGGCCTGACCATCCTGCTGATCGAACATGTCATGCGGGCCGTCATGTCGCTCGCTTCGCGGGTGCTGGTGCTTCACCACGGCGCCGCCATCGCCGAGGGAACGCCGGAGGAGGTCGTGCGCGAGCCCGCGGTGGTGCAATCCTACCTTGGCGCGGAGATGGCGTGATGCTTGCGGTCGCGAACCTCGAGGTCACCTACGGCGATGCCCGCGCCCTCGACGGCGTCACCCTCGACGTGGCCGAAGGCGCGATTGTTGCGATCGTCGGCGCCAACGGTGCCGGCAAGACCTCGCTCATCCGCACCATCGCCGGCATGCAACGGCCGGCCCATGGCCGCATCACGCTGCGCGGTCAGGAGATCGCCGGATTGCCCTCTTACAAGGTCTGCAATCTCGGGATCGGCCAGGTGGCCGAGGGGCGCCAGGTATTCCCGACCTTGACGGTTGCGGAGAACCTGGAAATGGGAGCCATGCTGCCGCGGGCACGTGCGCACCGAGCGAAGAATCTCGACCGGGTGCTGGCGATGTTTCCGGTGTTGGCCGAGCGCAAATCGCAGGCGGCGGGCACGCTGTCGGGCGGCGAGCAGCAGATGCTGGCGATCGGCCGCTGCCTGATGGGCGAGCCCGAGCTTGTGATGTTCGACGAGCCGTCGCTTGGGCTCGCGCCCGCAGTGGTGCAGTCGGTGCTGCAGACCATCCGCGATCTCAACCGTGACGGGCTTACCTGCGTGCTGGTCGAGCAGAACGTGGCGCTGTCGCTCAAGCTTGCGAGCCGCGCCTACGTGCTCGAAAACGGCCGCATCACACTCTCCGGTACGGGTGAGGAACTGCTCGCGGACGATCGCGTCCGGCAGGCCTATCTGGGGCTATAGGTTTGCGTCAGCGCGCGCCCGCCAAGGGCCGCAACCCGCGTCGACAGCGGCAAACCGGGGAAGGCCCGCCGCAACTCGTGAAGCATCTCGGCGGTCGACTGATGGGTCGACCGGAGCCGCTCGACGAGGGCGCTCGCCCGCTGCAACTCGGAGCGGTGCAAACGGCCGTCCATCGAGGATACGTCGATGGCGGCATTCGGGATGGCAGCATTCATGCGAATCACCTCGCCGAAACCTATGTCCAACGCGCCAAGGTTGACAGGGTTCCGTTAACGACTTGTCGACGGCGGGTGCGTGCCTCGTCTATAGCAGCCGGGCCCACATCGCCCAAACCATGGAGTGAGTGCCATGAAGCTCTATTTTGCCCCCGGCGCCTGCTCGCTGTCGCCGCACATCGTGCTGCGCGAAGCCGGCTACAATTTCGATCTCGAACAGGTCAATAACCAGGAAAAGAAGACCAAGTCCGGCACGGACTACTGGAGCATCAACGCCAAGGGCCAGGTGCCGGTGCTTGAGCTGGATAGCGGCGAGCGCATCACGGAGGGGCCGGTGATCGTGCAGTTCCTGGCCGACCAGAAGCCCGCCGCAGGCCTCGCCCCGGCCAGCGGCACCATGGATCGGGTCCGGGTGCAGAATCGGGTCGCCGCGCGTCCGAAGGTGCAGGAGGCGATGAAGGCGGAAGGCCTGATCCAGTAGCCTCGTCGCAGCGGCAAGACAAAGCCCGTCGGCGCTGGCCGGCGGGCTTTTTGCGCTGTGGCGTGCGGTCGCTGATATAACGGGCCCTTTGAGGATGACGTCGCCATGCCCCGGACCTTGATCGCCAACGGCTACGTCGTCACGGTCGACGGCGCGCGCAATGTCCATCCTGGCGGCTACGTCGCGATCGACGGCGCGCGCATCGCAACCGTCGGCCCCACGGAGCAGGCGCCCAGCCCGGACGGCTTCGACACGGTGATCGACGCCGCGGGCGCGATCGTGGTGCCGGGTCTCATCAACATGCACCAGCATCATTGGTATACGCTGTTCAAAGGCGTAGCCGACGGCTACCTGCTGGAGGACTGGGTCACCGACATCCTGCTGCCGCTATCGCTCAAGCTCGACGACGAGGCGATGCGTGTGTCGAGCACTGTCGCGGGCCTGGAGATGCTGTCGACCGGCACCACCTGCTCGTTCAACCATTCGGTCACGACCACGACGCCGTCGCTGGTCGCAGCTTCGATCGAGCCGCAGGCCGCGCTCGGCATCCGTCAGGTCTATGCCAAGGAGATGCGCTGCCGCACGCCCGGCAACCCGCGCCATCCGCTCGGCCTCGACCAGGCGCTGGCGGCGTTCGAAGCGGAAGCGGCGCGTTGGACCGGCGCGCACGGCGGGCTTGTTCGGTTCGGCATGGCGCTCGAGTCGAACGCCCACTGGGTCGCCGCCGGCATGAGCACGGAAGAGCTGATCGTGCGGGGCTACGAGCTTGCCGGGCGGCTGGGGCTGAAGCTCACCACGCACGTGTCCGGCGGCACGTTCTCGCTGGAAAAGGGCTTCCTGAAGTACCTGCGCGAGACCGGTCGTACCGACGTGCGCTACCTGATGCAGCTCGGCATCCTCGATCCGCAATGGGTGCTGATCCACGGCATCCATTGCACCGAGCTCGACATCGAGCAGATGGCGCGGGTCGGCTGTAGTTTCGTCTACACGCCGTCGAGCGAGTCGATGCGCGGCGGCGGCATCTCGCCGTTCTCGAACGCGCAGCACGCCGGCGTCAACACCGCGCTCGGCACCGACGGACCGATGGTCGACTATTCGGTCGACATGGTCGAGCAGATGAAGGTCTGCGCGATGATGCAGCACGTGCGCCACCTCGATCCGACGCGGATGCCGGTCGAGCGCACGCTGGAAATGGCGACGATCAACGCAGCCAAGGCGCTTGGGCTCGATGCCGAACTGGGCTCGCTCGAAGCCGGCAAGCGCGCCGACATCGCGGTGTTCGATCTGACGAAGCCCTACGTCGGCGTGCTGCACCGGCCGCTCTCAAGTTTCATCACGGCGGCCAAAGGCAGCGACGCGCGCGCGGTGCTGGTCGACGGGCAGGTGGTCTACCGCGACGGCAAGTTCGCGAAGCTGGCGGACTGGAAGGGCGCGATCGCGCAGGCCGGACGGGTTGGCCGGGCGATCCTGGATAAGGCCGGTCTCGGACACCGCCTCGCCCCGGCATGGCGCAACTAAAGTCGTTTGTCTTGGTTCAGCGATCCCGTAGCTCCTCCGGCGGCTTGACGTGTCGGAACGAGAACAGCAGCGCGATGTCGTAGGCGATCTTGAGCACGCCGCACAGAACGAGCGGCAGTGCCGGAAACGCCGACGACAACAGCACGCCCGCGAACGCCGGGCTGATCGCGGAGGCGAGGCTGCGCGGTACCGCGGTGACGCTCGCCGCGGCCGCCCGTTCGGCCGGCGTCACCACCGCCATGACGTAGGAGGTCCGTGTCGGCACGTCCATCTGCGACAGCGCGGAGCGCAACAGCAGCAGCGCCGAGCGCGACGTAGAGATTGGGCGAGAACGCCGCGAGGATCAGAAAGACGCTCGACGGAATGTGGGTGTAGACCATGGTGTTGACGAGGCCGATCCGGCGCGCGAGCCAGGCCGCAACCGGATACGAGAACGCGCTCAGCGTGCTCGACCAGAAGAAGAACACGCCGGCCGCCGACAGCGACAGGTCGAAGCGCTCGAACAGCCAGAGCGCGAGCAGCGATTGCACGACGAAGCCGCCGGCAAAGGCATCGAGGCTGAACAGCGCGGCGAGCTTGTAGACCACGCCGCGCGACGGCCCGAGCGGCGCGCTCGGGCGCCGCTCCTCGGCATCTGCGCGTGCGGCAGCCGCCGGTAGAGCGCGGCGCGCAAGGCCAAGCGCGGCATAGGCGTAGAACATCAGCCTGAAGCGCGCGATCGGTCGATGCCGGCCAGCGCCAACAAGGTCCGGCAGCGCGGCCGCGAGCGCGCCGGCCGCCGTCGCACAGCGCGCCGATCAGGCTGTAGCGGGCGAACGTACGCTGGTCCGCTCCTCGTCGGAGACGCCGCGCGCCAGCATGGCGTGCTCGAGCGGCACCAGGACGCCGAGATCGCCGGTCGACGGATTGATCGGTGCCGACGAAAGGCCACCAGCACGACGAAGGCGATGTGCTCGAAGTTCGGGAAACGCGAGGCCGGTCACCACCATCAGCCCGGCGCCGAGCAGCAGCAGCGTGCGCAGGTCGTGGCGCGGCGCGATGATGCCGACGCCGAGCGTCAGCAGCGCGGTGCCCAGCAGCGAGGCCGTGGCGACGATGCCGATCTGGATCGGATCGTAGCCGATCGCGGTCAGGTAGGCCGGCAGGATGATGATGGCAAAGCCGTCGCCGAAGCCGCGCAGGCCGCGCGCCGCATAAAGCAGCGAACGTGAGAGCACGAAGGGTGCCGGCCGAGCCGGTGAGGTCGGGAGGGGCTGTGCCGTCCACGCGCAATCTCCTCGACGATCGAGTGTTGCGCAGAGCTTGGACGGTGCGCCGGTTTGCACGGGAGCCTGCGTTCCCCGCAACACCGATCCTATGTCGCCGCGCGGCGACCGGCAACCCGCGGCCGTTCGCAGCAGCGAGGCGGTTTCAGATTCAACCGATGTTGCGCTAGGGTCCCGCGCCCCGCACGCGCCGCCGCGCCCGCCTTCACAGGAGAAACCATGGCCGATCTCAATCTGACGCTGGCCTGCGGGCCGTTCGACCGCACCCAGGCGCTGCGCGACGGCTCGGTCAAGCCGGACGGCATCGAGCTCACCTATCTCGACGCTGGAGCCGGCCGAGATTTTCTACCGCATGATCAACTACCGGGAGTTCGACGTCTCCGAAATGTCGATCTCCAACCACATGCACGCTGGTCAGCCTCGGCGATTCGCCGTTCGTCGGCGATCCCGGCGTTTCCGTCGCGGGTCTTTCGCCACGGCTACTTCTTCATCAACACCGGCAAGCGGCATCCGCGCGCCCGCCGACCTCAAGGGCAAGCGCGGCGGCGTGGTCGAATACCGCCAGACCGCCGGCGTCTACATGCGCGGCCTGATGCAGCACGAATACGGCGTCAAGCCGACCGACGTGGAATGGGTGCAGGCGCGGCCCGACCGGCTCGGCAAGAAGCCGCCGGCCGACGTGAAAATCACCACCGCGCCGCCGGGCTCGCAGCCCGGCGACCTGCTGGAGCGCGGCGAGATCGATTTTCTCCTGTCGGCGAGCCCGCCGGTGGCGTTCCAGCGCGGCTCGCCCAAGGTGGCGCGGCTGTTTCCGAACTATCGCGAGCTCGAGATCGACTACTACAAACGGACCAAAATTTACCCGATCATGCACCTGATCGTGATCCGTCAAGCGACGCTGTACGAGCAGCATCCATGGATCGCGCTCAGCCTCTACAAGGCGTTCTGCGCCGCCAAGGACCGCGCGATGCGGGCGCTGTCGCACGCCGGCGCGCCGCGGGCGTCGTTCGCCTGGCTGCATTCGCTGATCGAGGAGGAGCAGGCCGTCATCGGCAAGGACTGGTTCCCCTACGGCGTGCAGAACCCGGCGGCGATCGATGCGCTGCTGCAGTACATGGACGGAGCAGGGGCTGATCGAGCGCCGGCCGACGATCGAGGAGTTGTTCGTGCCGAGCACGCTGCGCCCGGTGCCGGTGGACGAGGGCCACGCGCCCTGACACGTATGTTTGAAGGAGAGTCGAGCGATAGGAATTCGACATGCCGATGCTCAAGCGCAGCACGTTGCTTGCCTTGCTGGCCTTGCTCATGCCGCTGCCTGCCGCGCAGGCGCAGGATTATCCGAGCCGGCCGGTCACCATCGTGGTGCCGCTGACCGCGGCCGGCGCTCCCGACATCCTGGCGCGGCTGATCGCCCAGCATCTGCAGACGCGGCTCGGCGGCTCGTTTCTGGTGGAGAACCGCGCCGGCGGCGGCACCACCATCGGCTCGAACGCGGTCGCCAAGGCCGCGCCCGACGGCTACACGCTGCTGATGGCGACCTCGTCGTCGCTGGCGATCAACGTCACGCTGCAGAAGGCGCTGCCCTACGATCCGGTGACCGATTTCGTGCCGCTCGCGGCGGTGGCGCAGAGCCCGTTCATCCTGCTGGTCAATCCGGCGGTGCCGGTCAACTCGGTGGCGGAGTTGATCGCCTATGCCAAGGCCAATCCGGACAAGCTGTCGTTTGCCTCAGCCGGCATCGGCACGCCGCACCACCTGTTCGCCGAGATGTTCATGAGCATGACCGGCGTCAACGCTGCCGCAGGTGCGCTACCGCGGCAGCCTGCCGGCGCTCAACGACGTGATCGCCGGCCACGTCCGAGTGATGTTCTGCGACGTGCCGTCGGCGGCCGGCGCGATCCGCGGCGGCAAGGTGCGCGCGCTCGGCGTCACCACCAAGACGCGGCTGCCGGGCTTCCCGGACTTCCGACCGATCGCGGAATCCGGCGTGCCGGGCTTCGACGCGGCGGCGTGGCTGATGGTGGCGGCGCCGGCCAAGACGCCGGCGCCGGTGGTCGAGAAGCTGCATGGCGAGATCGAGGCGATTCTGGCGCTGCCCGCGGTCAAGGAACAGTTGGTGCGGCTGAACGTGATCCCGATGGACATTCCCGCCATCGCCGGCCATGCAGGACTTTCGTGAAGTCGGAGATCGTGCGCTGGGGCGAGGTGGTGAAGAAGGCCGGCATCGCGCAGTCGGCGGAAGTAGCAGGCGCGCGCAGCGCGCCCGGCCAGTCGCTTTGAGCGCCGGTAGTGTGGGTGAGCTTGCGTCGATGAGCGGCCGATGAGCGCGAACTTGGATTCGGAGCCCGCAAGCGCGTGCACGCGCTCCTGCTCAGCGACCGCATCGACACGACCAACCTCGAGCGCGACCATATCGTGTCGAACACGCCGCTCGCCTACCGCGTCGGCCAGACGGCCTTGTCACGTTGTTCCGCTACGGCGTGGCGGTGCTGATCGGGCTTACGCCGCAGGAAGAGGAGGACGCCCTGCGCGGTCTGACCGGCCGGCTGATCCGTCCGGTCGACTGGCGCGAGGACGAGATCGCCTACGTCACGCTCGACCCGGAAAAGGACGACCAGATTCTCCCCGGCGGTCCGATCCGGCTGAAGACTGGCGACGCCGGAGCACTTCATCGTCATCGCCGACGCGCATGGCCAAGAGCGTGTCGCTCGCCCGCGACGAGCGGCAGGTGACAGCGCCGTTTCGACGTGGTCGAGCCGCTGGCGCGGCAGCTCGCCGAGCACGGCCGCACGCCGGAAGGCCGTGCTCGCCATCCTCAAGCACATCGGTCACGCGCTGCTCGTGCAGCATCACGTGTCCGGCCGCGTCGCAGTCGAGGAAAAGCCGGACGTGGTCTGGGACCGGCCCGATCTCGACCGGCTCTACGGCCGACTGGAGGACGAGTACGAATTGAAGGAGCGCGCCGAGGTGCTCTCGCGCAAGCTCACGGTCGTCGCCGATACCGCCAAGGTGCTGACCGACATCATCGACACCCGCCGCTCGCTGCGGCTCGAAGTCGATCATTGTCGATCCTGATCGCGATCGAGATCGTGTTCGCGGTTTACGACTTGTGCGCTGACCCGGCCCGACTGTACTGCGGCTCGCGACCGGCCGCGGGCTTGCGCGTTCCCGCGATCGCCGCGCCCCATTTCGCCTCGATCTGCGCGCGCCTCGTCGGCGGTCAGCGCCGAGGTCGGCGGATACTTGTCCTTCCAGCCGAACGGCCGCACCGCCTCGATGATCGCCTTGGAATGCGAGGTGATGCCGGCGGCCTTGGCGTCGGCCGCGATCCGCGGGTCGAGCGCCGAGCTCCAGGCGTTGCGCACGATGTCGATCTGCTCGGCCGGCTCGCAGCGCGTGGTGACCGCCCACATCACGTCGGCGAGGTCGGACGGATCGACGTCGTCGTCCACCACCACCACGAGCCGACCCATGTAGCTGTTGGCGGCCGCGATCAGCGCGGCGCGCTTGGCGTGGCCGGCGTAGCGCTGGCGGATCGCGACCACGGTCATGAGCTGCGCGACGTGCTGCCAGACCCCGACCACGTCGCCGACGCCGGCCATTTCGAGCTGGCTCCAGATCGAGGCGGCGCGGAACGGCAGGCCGAAGTGGAAGCGCGGCGGCTTCATCGGCGGCGAGCCGAGCAGCACCGGGTCGTCGCGGTGATGGATCGCCTCGACCTGCATCACCGGGCAGGGCCGCGCGTCGTCGGCATAGTAGCCGGTGAACTCGCCGAACGGGCCCTCCGGCAAGGTCGAGCGTCGCTGTGCGGCAGCAAGTTCTCCTTCGAGGATGATCTCGGCCTGCGCCGGCAGCGGCAGGCCGGTGAGCGGGCCTGCGATCACCTCGATCGGCGCGCCCTTGATCGCGCCGGCGAAGTCGTATTCCGACTGGCCGTCGGGCAGGTACTCGAAGCCGGCGATGAACAGCGCCGGGTCCTCGCCGTTGACCACCGCGACCGGGCAGGACTTGCCGCTGGTCCCAGTATTTCCGCGCGATCACCGCGCCGTGCCGGCCCGGATGGTCGAACTGGATCGTCACCCGGTTCCGGCCGTGCACCTGCACGCGGTAGATCGAGGCGTTGATCCAGCCGCCGTCCGGATCGCGCATGATCACGATCGAGCCGGAGCCGATGAACGGTCCGCCGTCCTTGCGTGTGCCAGTAGGGCGCCGGCAGCTTCGCCATGTCGACGCCTGCGGCCGCGCATCGAATGAGCGAGGAACGGCGCGCGTTGCGACTTCGACCGGCTTGCTGCGGCGTCAGCGTCTGGCGCTTGCGCATCCACTCCTTCAGCGCTTCGAGCGGCTTCAGCGTCGGATCGATGCCGAGCGCGAGCGCGGCGCGCTGCGGCGAGGTGGTGGCGTTGGTGAAGACGCGAAAGCCATCCGGGAAGCCCTTGATGCGGTCGAACAGCAGCGCCGGGCATTCCGGCGATGCCGGCCGCGACCTCGGTGATGCCGCCGAGTTCGTAGCGCGGATCGGCGCCGTTGACGCGCCGCAGCGCGCCGAGTTCGTCCACCTGCTTGATGAAGCCGCGCAAGTCCTTGTAGATCACTGTCAGTCCCACCGTCCTCGAATGCCGAGCGATCTTATCGGTATTTGGCGGCAACTCTCCATCGTCATGGCCGGGCTTGTCCCGGCCATCCCGCTTGGGAGGGCACTGTGCCCGAGAAATCGGGATGCGCGGGCCGAGCCCGCGCATGACGGCGGAGGGATGGGAACGTCCAAGGAGCAAGTCGCATGCGCTACATCGACGCCTTCAATCACTTCAATCCGAAGCGCTACCACGAGGCGCTGCTGCAGTCGCCCGCCGGCCAGAAGGACATCGGCAAGCGCGTGCGCGGCATCCCTGCGCTGTGGGACCTCGATCGCGGCTGAAGGTGGTGGACCAGTTCCCCGACTACACCCAGGTGCTGTCGCTCGGCATGCCGATGGTCGATCGGTCTCTGGGGCCCGGAGCAGTCGCCGGAGATGGCGAAGCTCGCCAACGACGGTCTCGCCGAGGTCGTGGCCAAACACCCGGACCGTTTCGTCGGCTATTCCTGCGTGGTGCCGATGAACAATCCCGAAGCCGCGACCAAGGAGGCCGAGCGCGCGCTGAAGAACGGCGCGCAACGCCGTGCAGATGGGCACCAACGTCAACGACAAGCCGATCGACGGCAAGGAGTTCTGGCCGCTCTACGAGGTGATCGAAAAGTCCGGCAAGCCGATCCTGCTGCACCCGGCGCGCACCCGCGCGCATGCACGACTACGTCAGCGAGGACCGCTCCAAGTACGAGATCTGCTCGGTGCTCGGCTGGCCTTACGAGACCGGCGTGACGCTGTCGCGTTTCATCTTCTCCAAGATCATGGACACCTATCCGAAGCTGAAGATCGTCTCGCACCATCTCGGCGGCGTGATCCCGTATCTCGAAGGCCGCGTCGCGCATTCGTTCGACCAGATGGGCGCGCGCACCTCCGACGAGGACTACGAGGGCCTGCGCAAGAGCCTGAAGAAGCGGCCGTTCGACTATTTCAAGGATTTCTATGCCGACACCGCGATCGAGGGCGTGCGTGCGCCGATGATCTGCGGCATCGATTTCTTCGGCGCCGACCACGTGCTGTTCGCCTCCGATTGCCCGTTCGACAAGGAGAAAGGGCCGGGCTACATCCGCTCGACCATCGCGGTGCTGGAGTTGATCGAGATGTCGAAGGAGACGCGCGAGAAGATCGGCTTCCGGAACGCGCAGGCGATCTTCGGCGTGAAGTGACGGTGCCGCTCTGGCCGGGACGGCGGCGTGTCGCATCCGCTCGCGGCGTCGTGCGCTGGCAATGAGAGCCAGAACCGCTATGCTTTCAGGCAACGTTCACGAAGGAGAACTGCCGATGTATCGCGCCGTTGCCGGCTCCGTCCTCGCCGCCGCGCTTACCTGGGTCTGCCGGGTGAAAGCTCTGCGCAGGCCAATTTCCCGACGCGCCAGATCACGCTGGTGGTGCCCTATCCGGCCGGCGGCGCGGCCGACGTGCTGTGCCGCTTTGCCGCCGAGAAGGCCGGCGCAGGGCTCGGCCAGAACGTGGTGGTCGAGAACCGGCCCGGCGGCGCCGGCGGACGGATCGGTATCGAGCAGGTGATGCGCTCGCCGCCGGACGGCTACACGCTCTTGTGCGCGACCCAGCTCAACTACTCGATCACCCACCTCGTCTTCACCAAGGCTTCGTTCGACCCGCGTCCGCTCGAGCCGATCAGCGTGCTCGCGACCTATCCGCTGATCATCCTGCTGCGCGAGAACTTCCCGGCGACGAACCTCAAGGAGTTCATCGACTACACGCAAGGCCAATCCGGGCAAGGTCAACTACGGCAACGCCGGCGTCGGCAACACCGGTCAGCTCTCGGCCGAACTGATGATGATGCGCGCCGACTTCAAGATGACGGCCGTGATGTATCGCGGCTCCGCGCCGTCGATCAACGACCTGCTCGCCGGCAACATCGACATGGTTCCGGACTATCTGCTCGCCAACAAGGGCAACATCGACGCCGGCAAGCTCAAATTCATCGCGACCGCGGGCCCGGAACGGCTGAAGGATTATCCCAACGTGCCGACCGTCTCGGAGACGCTGCCCGGCGTCACCTCAGTGACGTGGATGGCGGTGTCGGCGCCGCCCGGCACGCCGAAGGAGATCACCCAGAAAATCTCCGACGCAATCGGGCAGGGCTTTCGGCAGTCCGACATGCAGGAGCGCATCCGCAAGCTCGAAGCGACGCCGGTCGGTTCGACCCCGGACGGCATGCGCGACATGATCAAGCAGAGCCAGGATATCTGGGAGCCGGTGGTCAAGGCGGCGAAGATCTCGATCGATTGATCGTGCGTGTTGCGCCGGATACTATCCCTGTCATCGGCGGGCTTGTCCCGGCGATCTCGATGATGTGAGCACTGTGCCAACCTAAGCGAGATGGCCGGGACAAGCCCGGCCATGACGCGGAGATGTTGTGCAGCCCGAAAAATTCGGTTCGACGGATGACATGCGCAGTCCCTGTTCGCTGAACGGATAACGGCGCAGCGATTGCCCAGTTAGAGCGCAGGCTTCGTCGCTGTCGTCACAGATTTAATTGTCAAACAGCCATGCGTGATCGGCCGCGGCCTTGGGGCGCCGCGGGGCCCTCCGTCCCAGTCCCGTCCTCGCCGAAGCGAGGGGGCGGAGCGCCGAAAGGCGCTACCTTCTTTAAGTCGACGCCTTGCGGCGTCGCGTCCCGGTTCGGCGGGACGCTCGCCTTCCGGCGCTCCACCGCGGCGATTTTTCACCTCGGGACCGTAGCTTCCGGGGCCGGACGGGGGACCTTTGTCCGCCCTGATCCGGGAGGCTTTCGCCTCCCTTCGTCCGGCCCGCGTCCAGCCCACTGAAGGGCGGCCCTCGTAGTAGGGCGGACGGTGACCCGAGGCCTCCCGGGATTGCGCGTGCGAGACGCAACTGCGGGCGCCGCACCCTGCTCCGCCAACCGAACGCCTCCGGAAGGCGCCCTCGATTGAGCAAGGCACCGCAATAGGAATATATTCTAGGACTAAAGTCAAGCCCGAGCTGCGAAAAATCCCGCCTCAACCAGTGGCATGGGAAGTCGCAAGCGGTTCCGCTGTCGTCCCCGCGAACGCGGGGACCCATGACCACCGTTTCTTCGTAAGCGTGCTGCCGGTGTTCATGGGTCCCGGCTCGCGCGCCCTGCGGGCGCTTGGCCGGGACGACAGAGTCAGTTCAATCGCGCGTCGCATCGAGCCGCAGGATCAATGCGCGATCACGTTGCGCAGGTCGCTCGAGCCGGCCTTCGAGGAACGCCGCCATGTTCGGCTCGACGATGGTCAGCGTCTGCTCGACGAAGTTGGCGCTGCGGCCGCCGATGTTCGGCGTGATGATGACGTTCGGCATGCGCCACAGCGGATTGTCCGGCGGCAGCGGCTGCTTGGAGAACATGTCGAGGCCGGCGCCGGCGATCTTGCCGGCTCTGCAGCGCCTCGATCAGCGCCGCCTCGTCGAGCACGCCGCCGCGCGCGAGGTTGATCAGGAACGCGGTGGGCTTCATCGCCGCGATCACCTCGCGGTTGACCAGGTGATGCGTGTCTGCGGCGAATAGGGCACCAGCAGCATCAGGAAATCGGCGCGCGCTGCGACCTTGGCGAGCGCGCTGCGCGGTACGCACCTCGTCGAAATGCGGCGCCGCGGTGCGACCGCCGCTCACGCCGATGACGTGCATGCCGAACAGCTTGCAGCGCACCGCGAGATGCTCGGCCAGGAGGCCGAGGCCGACGATCACGATGGTCTTGCCGTCGCAGGATCGGCTGGCCCCATTGCTCCCACTTCGCCTCGGCCTGGTTGCGCTGCATGCGCGGAAGTCGCGGGCGAGCGCGATCATGTTGAGGAAGGCAAGCTCGCTCATCTGCGGACCGTGGATGCCGCGGGTCGAGGTCAGCAGCACATGCGGCGGCAGCACGCCGGGCGCGGTCAGCGAGTCGGTGCCGGTGGTGAGCGCCTGCACCCATTTCAGCGTTTGGCGCGCGGCGATCATCGCGTTCGGGATGTGGTGGCCGAGCGCGATGATGACTTCGAGATCGGCGACCACGGCGTCGGCCTCCTCGGCGTGATGCACGGCATGGAAGACGACCGCGGGAAAGCGCCGCGCCAGACGGTCGCGGTACTGCTCGGCGTTCATGTCGAGAATGAGAACCTTGCGGTCAATGTCGCGATCCTTCGCGCGCGGTCGGGCGACAACGGCGCTAGCGCTCGCGCCCGATCCAGTCGGCGATCAGGTCGCCGTGCGCGGCGACATACTGCCGAAACCAGACCGTGTAGGTTTCCGGCCGCGCGCGCATGTCGGATCGCAAGCTCGTCGAACGCGATCCATTTCCATTCGCTGACCTCGGTCGGGTCGGGCTGCACCGGTCCGTCGTGGCTGCCGCCGAACACGTGCACCACCTCGTTCTCGATCAGCCCGTCGGAGCACCGGCGCGCGGTAGTGCAGCACGAACAGCGGTTCGAGCGGGCAGGCGACGCCCATCTCCTGCGCGAGCCGCCGATGCGCGGCGTCGGCGACGCTTTCGCCCGGCAGCGGATGCGAGCAGCAGGCATTGGTCCACAGCCCGCCGGAATGATACTTGGCCGGGTGCCGGCGCTGCAGCAGGAACTCGCCGTCGGAATTGCGCACCAGCGCCGAGATGGCGCGATGGCGCAGCCCGCGCCGGTGGGCGTCGAGCTTTGCCGGCGGTGCCGACCGCGCACATCCTCGGCATCGACCAGGATGACCGGATCGTGTGTCGGTCGAGGCCGTCATCGCTGCGCGCGCCTTCGCGAACAGCCGGCGATCGCGTTCCAGAGCGACCTGCAGCCATCAGCGAGAAGCCGGAGATCGGCTTGGCCGCGGCGGCAGTGGAGCGGCGATGGGCGGTAGTCGGAGGCGCGGCACTCGGAGGTGCGACGGGCGCGGCCGGCGACGGTGCGACGGGCGTGGCGCGGCGCTGCTGCGGGCGCAGGCGCTGGCGGCGGCGGGCGCGGTGCCGCGCGCGGCAAGCTGCGCCTTCAGGCGTTGGCGAACTGGTTCATCAGCGCCGACGCGGTCGCCTGGATCATGCCGACGCCGCGGCCGTATTGCGCGACCGCGCCCGACAGCGTGAGATCGGTGTGCACCAGCACCTTGGAGCCGGCCGCGACCGGTTCGAGCCGGAACGTCGCGGCGGCCTGCGCCGAGCCGCGGCCCTTGGCGTCGGTGCCTTGCGCCCGCACCGCGCGCGGTGTGGTTCGTATCGTCGATGTCCTCGAACTTCACCAGTGCCCGCGAAGGTCAGCGCCACCGGCCCGAGCCGCACCGCGATGTTGCCCTTGTAGGTGCTTGTCGTCGACCACTTCGGTGAGCTGCGCGCCCGGCATGCAGGGCGCGATGCCGCGGATGTCCATCAGCACCGGCCAGGCCTCGGCCGGCGGCAGCGGCACCTCGAATGCGTTGTCGAATTCCATGCTACTCGGCGGCCTCGGCGACGCCGCCGTGCGCCTTCGACCAGCCGGCCGGATCGTGCAGGAATTTCTCGATCTCGGCGAGCTTGATCGGATCGAACTGGCCGCAGGTCTTGGCGAACTCGAGCACGTCCCACCAGGTCGCGAGGTGATGCAGCGTGATGCCGAGGTCGCGCAGGATCTTCTTGCTCTCCGGGTAGATGTCGTAAAAGAAAATCACGAAGATATGCTCGACGATGGCGCCGGCCTCGCGCAGCGCGTTGCAGAAGTTGACCTTGCTGCGGCCGTCGGTGGTCAGGTCCTCGACCAGCAGCACGCGCTGGCCCGGTTCGAGGTGGCCCTCGATCTGCGCGTTGCGGCCGAACCCCTTCGGCTTCTTGCGCACGTATTGCATCGGCAGCATCAGCCGGTCGGCCATCCAGGCCGCGAACGGGATGCCGGCGGTCTCGCCGCCGACCACGGTGTCGAACTGCTCGAAGCCGACGTTGCGGAACATGGTCGCCGCGCCGAAATCGATCAGCGTCTGGCGCACGCGCGGGAACGAGATCAGCCGGCGGCAGTCGGTGTAGACCGGGCTCGCCCAGCCGGAGGTGAAGATGAACGGCTTGTCCTCCATGAAGCGGATGGCTTCGACCTCGAGCAGCATCTTGGCCGTCAGTTCGGCCATCACCTTGCGGTCGGGAAATCCGAGGCCCGTGGTCATGTGCGAATCCGTTCGTCGTTCCTGCTCGATAGGCGCGGCCGCGGCGCGGCGTCAAATGCGAAACTCGTCGCCGCGCTTGCGGCCCTGGAAGACGCTCACGAACAGCTCCTCGGGCGCCCAGCTGCGCCGGGTCAGTCCCTGCTCGTGCGAATAGCCGGCGAGCGTCTCGCAGCGTGTGGCGGTTCTTGTCGGTCAGCCCGTATTCCCACGGGTCCGGTCCGAGAATGCGCTCCTGCTCCTCCCAGGCTTCGCGATACCACGCGAGCGGCACGATGCGCGGGTTGTTCATCCGCCGCATCGCGATCGCCTTGGCCTTTTCGAAGGCCTGGAACAGGTTGATCGGCACCCAGGGATGGCGGTCGACGATCTCCTGCTTGATGCCCATCACGTGCATGATCGGGAAGATGCCGGTCTTCCGATAGTAGCGATCTCCTCGGCCTTGACGTCCGGCCACAGCCGGCCGACACGCGGGTCGTTGTCGATGATCGGCTTGATGATGTCGGAGTGGATCAGCGCGTCGATCTCGCCCTCGGCCAGCATCGTCTCGACCGACTTGTCGTGCGAGCAGCCGCGTGAGCTTGAGGTCTGGCGACGGGGTGAAGTCGATGTCTTCGTCGAGTTCGGCAACCCATTCGATCGACTTGTGCGGCACGCCGTATTCGTGTTCGAGGATGCCGCGCATCCAGTGTCCGGCTGTGACCAGAAAGGATTTGACGCCGACCTTGCGGCCGATCAGGTCGGTCGGCTGCTTGATGCCCTTGCCGGTGTTGATGAACACGAAGCCGTGGCGGAAGCGCCGATGCAGAAAGACCGGCAGCGCGTTGAACGGCACCCCCTGGTCGCGGGCAACGATGTAGGACGAGGCCGAGGTCTCCGCGACATCGAAGTCACGGTTGCGGATGAAGCGCCAGTGCCGCGTGGTCGAGTCCATGTCGGTGAGGATGGTCAGCTCGATGCCGTCCGGCTCGACGGTGCCGTCCTTCAGTGCGCGGACGATCTCGTAGTCGCCGCAGGCGAGCGTGAGGGGCAAGTTCCTCGGCAATGGCTTCGTGCTCCGCAGTGTCCAGGGATCGTGTCGGGGCGCAGTGAAGCCGGCTTCCGGCGCAAAATCCAGCCCCGGCCTGCATTCGCCGGCCGTTGTGGATTTCTTGGCCGGCGCGCGGAAGGTGCGGCCCCGCGGCACGGACAAATTGCCTCGCGATCGGCTCGCCGCTGCCGCTACGCACCGCTGCTGATTGTGCGTTAGGATGGCGCAACGCCTGCGGTTCGACAGGCGGCGAGGGAGGCGGGAGGAAATGCTGATGTGGAGACGGGGCGCCGTCTGGCTATGGGTTGCGCTCGTCGCCGCCGCGATGGCGGCGGGTCCGGTGCGGGCGGAAGACTATCCCACGCGGCCGGTGCGCATCGTGGTCGGCTTCGGCGCGGGCGCGGTCGCCGACATCGCCGCGCGGGTGCTCGCCACCCACATGAGCCAGAGCCTGGGCCAGCCGGTGGTGGTCGAGAACCGCACCGGCGCGGGCTCAAGCCTCGCCGCCGAATACGTCGCGCGTGCGCCGAAGGACGGCTACACGCTGTTCATGGCGACGGTGGCGAACACCATCAATCCGGCGCTGAACAAGCTCTCCTTCGATTTCGGCCGCGACCTCGCGCCGGTCATGCTGGTGGCCGATGTGCCGCAGATGATGGTGGTGCATCCTTCACTCGGCGTCGGCAGCGTGCAGGAGCTGATAGTGCGCGCGAAATCGAAGCCCGATGAGGTTCAATACGCCTCGTCCGGCGTCGGCACGCTGAGCCACCTGTCCGCGGAGCTGCTCAACGGCGCGGCCGGCATCCGGCTGACGCAGGTGCCCTATCCCGGCAGCGCGCAGGCCATGACCGACGTGCTCGCAGGCCGCGTGCCGCTGATGTTTGGGCCCGCGTCGACCGTCTGGCCGAACGTGACCGCGGGCAAGCTCAAGGCGCTGGCGGTGACCCAGCAGAATCGCGCGGCGATGGCGCCCGACGTGCCGACCATGGTTGAAGCCGGCGTGCCGGGCTATTCCGCCGGCATCTGGATGGGGCTTCTGGCGCCGGCCGGGACGCCGCCTGAGGTCGTCGAGAAACTCGCCCGCGCTGCCAACGATGCGCTTCGTTCCGGCGATGTGGCGACGCCGATGCGCACGCAGGGCGTCGACCTGAAGGGCGGCACGCCGGCGGAGTTCGGCCGCTTCATCGACGACGAACTGAACAAATGGGCGGCGGTCGTCGCGACAGCCGGCCTGAAGAAATAGCGCTTGAGTGGGGGAACAGTGCGCCGGATCTTTTCCATGATCGGAATCGTCACAGCGGTGTTCGCGCTGTGTCTGCTGGCGCCGGAAGCTCGCGCACAGGCCGATTACCCGAACCGACCGATCCGCCTGATCGTCGGCTATCCGGCAGGCACAATGGCCGACGTCTCGACCCGGGTACTGGCCAATCGCATGAGCCAGACTCTCGGCCAGCAGATCGTGATTGAGAACAAGCCCGGCGCGGGATCGAGCCTCGCAGCCGAAGCCGCAGCCCGCGCGCCGAAGGATGGCTATACGCTCTACCTCTGCGCCTCGGCCAACGTCGCAAACCAGGCGATGGGCGCGAAGCTGCCCTTCGATATGGAAAAGGACTTTGCCCCGATCGCGCTGGTCTCGGTCGCAGCCGTCGTTCTGGTGGTGCATCCGTCGGTCGGCGCAAGCTCGGTGAAGGAACTCGTGGCGCTCGCCAAATCCAAGCCCGGCGAGATCAACTATGCCTCGGTCGGCATCGGCAGCGCCTTGCATCTTTCGGCGGAACTGCTGAGCCAGCGCGCCGGCATCAAGCTGCAGCACGTGCCCTATCAGGGCAGTCCGCAGGCGGTGAACGATTTGGTCGCCGGGCGGACGCAGATGATGTTTGCGCCGGCCGCGAGCGTGGTGCCGCTGATCCAGTCCGGCAGGCTCACGGTGCTGGCGTCAGCCACCCTCAAGCGCAGCGGCATCCTGCCCGATGTCCCGACCATGGCCGAGATCGGCATGTCGGAATTCGACACCTCGATCTGGTCCGGCCTCCTCGCGCCGGCAGGCACGCCGCGCGAGATCGTCGACAAGCTCGCCCGAGCCGCCGACGAGGCGACGCAGTCGACCGACGTGGTGAACGCCTGGCGGCCGCTCGGCGTCGACCCGCTGACCGGCGGTCCGGACGAGTTCGCGCGTTACATCAAGGGCGAGCTCAAGCGCTGGAGCGAGGTCGGAGCCGCGGCCGGCCTCAACAAGTAGGTCGGCACGCGCCGATCGACGAAACACAGACCACTGGGAGGACTTGGCGTATGGGCTGGCAGCGAATTGCGGTTCTGATCGCGTCGATCATGGCGCTTGGCGCAGCGGCGCCGGCGGCGCACGCGCAGGCCGACTTTCCCAATCGTCCGGTCCGGCTCATCGTCGGTTTCACGCCGGGCTCGGTCGCCGACATCACCGCGCGCGTGCTGGGCAACCGCATGGGCCAGATTCTCGGCCAGCAGGTGGTGGTCGAGAGCAGGCCCGGCGCCGGATCGAACCTTGCCGCCGAGTTCGTCGCGCGGTCGCCGAAGGATGGCTACACGCTGTTCCTGCCCGGCTCGGCCAACGCCGCAAACGCCGGCATCAACCCCAATCTACCATTCGACCTCGTCAAGGATTTTGCCCCGATCGGGCTGGTGAGTTCGGTCGCGGTGCTGCTCGTGGTCCACCCGTCGGTCCAAGCCAACAACGTGCAGGAGCTGATTGCGCTCGCCAAATCCAAGCCCGGCGAGCTGACTTATGCATCGACGGGCATCGGCAGCGCGCCGCACTTGTCCGGTGAGCTCTTCATGCAGATGACCGGCACGAAGCTCGTGCACGTGCCCTATCAAGGCAGCCCCCAGGCGGCGACCGATCTGCTCGCGGGCCGCGTGCAGGTCATGTTCTCGCCCGCGACTGCGGTGATCGCGCTGGTGCGGGACGGCAAGCTCAAGGTGCTGGCCTCGACCGGCAGCAAGCGGCCGAGCATCCTGCCGGACAAGCCGACCATGATCGAATCCGGCATGGCCGATTTCGACACGGCGATCTGGTTCGGCCTTTCGGCGCCGGCCGGCACGCCGAAGGAGGCGGTCGACAAGCTCGCCCGCGCAGCGCGGGAGGCGCTGAAGGCGCCCGAAGTGGCGGCTGCCTGGCAGCCGCAGGGCGTCGATCCACTCGATGGCGGCCCGGAGGATTTCGCGAAGCTGCTGGCGAGCGAACTCAAGCGCTGGGGTGATGTCGCCGCCGCAGCAGGATTGAAGAAGTGAGACGCAAGCCGGACGACCGCAAGGCGGTTGGCAAGTCCCGATCCGATTTTTTTGAAGAGCGATCCACCTACAAGCTGACGGGTCACTTTGAGTGTTTGTCGAAGTTGACCCAAAGCGGGCATGTTGGTCGTCAATAGCTGATGGCAGTTTGCTGCCCGAAGTCCGTCCCAACACTCTATACCGCGAGCCCGATCTGCTATGTTCTGAAGCTCTGACGACGCTCTGGGGGCAACATGAAACGCCGCGAGTTCATCACCCTGGTCGGTGGCGCTGCGGCAACATGGCCGCTCGCCGCGCCGGCGCAGCAGGGTACGCCGCCCGTGATCGGCTTTCTCAGCAGCCTGTCGGCCGGCGATCGTCCCAATCTTACGGAGGCGTTTCGGCAAGGCCTGAACGAGACTGGCTATGCCGAAGGCCACAACGTCACAATCGAATACCGCTACGCGGACAATCAAATGGACCGGCTGCGGCCGCTGGCGGCCGACCTGATCGCTCGCAAGGTCGGCGTCATCGCGGCAATCGGAGGAAACAACACGGCCTTGGTGGCCAAAACACTAACGACGACGATACCCATTGTCTTCACCAGCGGTCTCGATCCGGTCAGTGCAGGACTTGTAGCGAGCCTCAACCGGCCGGAAGCCAATGTCACCGGGATAAGCTGGTTCACGGTCGAACTCGCGCACAAGCACATCGAAGTCCTGAATGAACTCATTCCCGGGACCGCGCTGATTGCGGTGCTTGTGAACCCGAATAACGCAGAAGGTGGATTTTACGAGAAATCCGCCCAAGATGGCGCGCGCGCGCTCGGCCGGCGGGTGCTTTTTCTCAAAGCTGGCACCGTGGGTGAAATCGACGCCGCGTTCGCGACGCTCGCGGAGCAGCGCGCGGATGCTGTGATTGTGGGGTCTGGTCCATATTACGGCACGCGCGCACGGCAACTCGCCGTGCTGGCGGCCCGGCATGCAGTTCCGCTGATGTCGGCAAATCGAGACATATCGGTAGCCGGTGGCCTGATCAGCTACGGCAACAGTGTGCCCGACGCCTATCGACGGGCCGGAAATCTCGCCGGCCGCCTCCTCAAAGGCGCCAAACCAGCGGACATACCCATCGACCGCGCGACCAAGTTCGAGCTTGTCATCAATCTCGGCACCGCCAGGGCGCTCGGCCTATCCGTGCCGCCGTCCCTACTTGCCCGCGCCGACGAGCTGATCGAGTAGGTCGCTTTGATGTCGCCTAATTACGAACTCGGCCTCGACGCGCCGCCGTCGCTATTGGCGATTGCCGACGAGGTGATCGACTAGCTTTGCTCACTTCCCTATCCGCGGCTTCCCTGCCGCGCTTTCCGGGGGCTATCGGGCCATGGTGCACATCGAGGATTTGTGAGCACTCGGCCTATTCGATCTTTACGTTGGCGGCCTTTGCCAACGCGGTGTTGAGATCGATTTCCTTGCTGACGAAGGCATCGTACTGCTCGGCCGACATCGGCATCGGCTCGCCGGCGATGTTAGCGAGCTTCGCCTTCACCGCCGGGTTCTGAAGCGCCTTCACCGTCTCCGCATTGAGCCGCTCGACGATCGCGCGCGGCGTGTTCTTTGGCGCCCAGAAGCCGACCCAGAAGTCGTACTCGGAGTTCGGGAAACCGGCTTCCACCGTGGTTGGGACGTCGGGAAGCTGCGAGGAGCGCTGCGAGCCCGAGACGGCAAGGATCGCAAGCTTGTCGCTCGCGACGAGCCCGCGCGCCGCCGCGACCGGCAGGAAATAGAAGTCGCAGTCGCCGGACATGACGGCGGCGAGGCCTTCCGGCCCGCCGCGATACGGGATGTGCTGCACGTCGATGCCGGTCGCCATGCGGAACCGCTCGCCGTTGAGATGCGCGGCCGAGCCTGCGCCGACCGAGGCGTAGTTCATCTTGCCTGGATTGGCTTTGGCGGCATCGACCAGGTCCTTCAGCGTCTTGTACTTGTTGGGCGCGACCACCAGCACGTTCGGCAGGCTGGCAAGCGCCGAGATGCCCGCGAAGTCCTTGCGCGAGTCGTAGCTCAAATTGGTGTGGGTCGCGGCCGCGACCACGAACGACGTTGATTGAATGAGCAGCGTATAGCCGTCGGGCTCCGCGCGCGCCACCGAGGCGATGCCGATCGTGCCGCCCGCGCCCAGCCTGTTTTCAATGATGATCGGCTGGCCGATTTGCTGGGACACCTGGTCCATCACGGTGCGCGCGACGATGTCGGTGCCGCTGCCGGCGGACAGTGGCACGACCACCTTGATCGGCTTGTTCGGATAGGATTGCGCGCCTGCGTCGATGGATACGGCGCTCAAGCCAAGCAGCGCGGCGGCGAACGCCGCGAACCAACGGATCATCGAAACCTCCCTGGATGTGCCGGCGCTTGCGGCCGGTCTGTTTTGGAGCCGCTGCGCCTATTCCACCTTGATGTTGGCGGCCCGCGCGATCTTCGAATTGATCTCGATTTCCTTTCGCACCTGCGCGTCGAACTCCGCCGGTGTGAGCCGCATCGGATCGGCGCCGAGCGCCTTCAGCTTGTCGCGCACGGCGGGAGCGTCAAGCGCCTTCGCGATCTCCTGGTGAAGCTTGTCCTTGATCGCCTGAGGCGTCTTTGCCGGCACGAACACGCCGGCCCAAAAGTTATATTCCGAGTTTGGATAGCCGGCCTGCGTGATGGTCGGCAGGTCGGGCAGGGCGGAAGCGCGCGACGAATTGCTCACAGCAAGCGCCTGCAACTGGCCGTCCTTCATCAGGGGCAGCGAATTGACCAGCGGTGAGAAGTAGTAGTCCGCGCGCCCCGCGATCACTTCGGTCATCGCCTCGGGCGCGCCCTTGAACGGGATGTGCACGGCCTCGAAGCCGGCCGCGAGCCGGAACAGTTCGCCGTTGAGATGGGACGAGTTGCCCGCGCCGGCCGACGAGTAGTTGATCTTGCCCGGGTTGGCCTTGGCGTAGTCCACGAAATCCTTGAGCTGCTTGTAGCCCTTCTTCGGGTTGAACAGGATCACCACCGGCATGTTGCCGAGCGGGATGATGGCGGACAGGTCGTTGACCGTGTCGAGCGGCATGGTCGCGCGCACCGCGGGCGAAACGGTGTGCGTCGACGAGTTCGCGAGGATCGTGTAGCCGTCGGGATCGGCCTTGGCGACGGCGTTCATGCCGATCGAGTTGCCGGCACCGGGCCGGTTCTCGATGACGATCGGCTGGCCGACCTGCTGCGACACCTGATCGAACACGATGCGGGCCATCACGTCGGTCGCGCTGCCGGCCGTCAGCGGCACCACGACCTTGATCGGCTTGGTCGGCCAGGCCTGGGCCCAGCCTTCGCTGGAGAGCGCGACGAGAAGAACCCCGAACGTCAGCAGCAGTCGACGCATGGTTACCCTTCGATCAACGGAAAATCATTGCCGCGCCAGTTTAACGGCGCGGCGTCCTCTGCGGCAACCGCCGGCGGTCGCGGCGTAAGAGCGCGCGTCAGGCCATCTTGTTGACGAGCGTGCCGACGTTCTCGATCCAGACCTTGGTGGTATCGCCGGGCTTGAGAAATTCCTTGCGCGCCGCGCCGACGCCGGCGGGCGTGCCGGTCAGGATGATGTCGCCCGGGTAGAGTGTGATGCGTGACGACAGGTGCGAGAGCTGCTCGGCGAGATTGAAGATCATGTCGGAGGTGTTGGAGTCCTGCTTGATGACATCGTTGACCCAAAGCTTGATGCCGAGCTTCTGCGGGTCCTTGATGTCGCTTGCCGGCACGATCCACGGGCCGATCGGGCAGGCGTCGTCGAAGCACTTCTGGCCGACCCAGTCCCACTTGAACGGGATTGCGTCCGGCACCTGTTCGCGCTTGCCGAGGTCGCGCGCCGATAGCTCGTTGGCGATGGTGTAGCCTGCGACGTAGTCGAGCGCCTTTTCCAGCGGCACGTCCTTGGCCTTGCGGCCGATCACGGCGCCGAGTTCGGCCTCCCAGTCGATCGCCTTGGAGGCCTTCGGCAGCTTGATGGTTGCCTTGTCGCCGGCGACGGTGCGGGACGCCTTGATGAAGTGCCAGGGCTTCAGGCCGATGTCGTGCGGATCGGGCGAGGGCGGCATGCCCTGCAGCTTGGCCATCTCCTCCATGTGGTCCTTGTAGTTGGCGCCGGCGCAATAGATTGCCGATGGCCATAGCACCGGGGCGAGCAGCTTGGTCCGGCTGACGGGCCGGCTCTTGAGCTTGCTCTTGCCGGCCGCGGCGGCGGCTTTGCCCAGGACGCCTTTGGCCGAACGCCAGTCTTCCAGGATGCCGAGCATGGTTGCATAGGCCGGCTTGCGGGTCAGTGCGGCGGCGTCGAACAGCTTCTCGTCCACGACCACGCCGGCGCGCGGCCCCTTGTCGGACTGGTAGGTCACCAACTTGTAGCTTGGCATGTTGCGTTTGCTCCCTGCATCGCGCGTCGAGGCCCTTTTGGATGGGCTGGTGCCCGGACAAGCGTCCGGGCCGCCTCGGCTGTGCTGTTCTATATCACGGGGCCGGCGGTGTCTGCGCCCGCCGATCGGGCAAGGGCGGCCGAAAGGGTTCGGCTGACCCGTCTTAGGATGCCGCTTCGATAGGCACGGCCTGCGATCGGCCCGTGACCGCTGCGTATTCGCCGATCGGCAGCGGGCGGCCGATGAGGTAGCCCTGGACCTCATCGCAGGCTTCCCTCGTCAGGAATGCAAGCTGGTCCTTGGTCTCGACGCCTTCCGCGATCACCGGGACTTCGAGACCGCGCGCAAGGCCGATCACCGCGCGAATGATGGTGGCCGATTGCGGGTTGCGCTCCAGGTTCGAGATAAAGGTCTGGTCGATCTTGATCTTGTCGAACGGGAACGACTGCAAATAAGACAGCGACGAATAGCCGGTCCCGAAGTCGTCCATGGCGATGCGCACGCCGAGCGCCTTGAGCCTGCGCAGGATCGAGACCGCCCGCGAGAAGTCGTCGATCAGGACGCCCTCGGTGATTTCAAGCTCGAGGCGCTGCGGCGCAAGCCCGGTTTCGAGCAGCACCGAATGCACGAGGCCCGCGAGATCGCCATGGCGGAACTGCACCGGAGACAGGTTGATGGCGATTTGCAGCGGCTTGTGCCAGGAGGCGGCCTGCCGGCAGGCCTCGCGCATGATCCATTCGCCGAGCGGCACGATCAGGGTGCTCTCCTCGGCGATCGGGATGAACGTGCCCGGCGGTACTGCCCCGCGCGTCGGATGGTCCCAGCGCACCAGCGCCTCGAAGCCCGTGACCTCGCCGCCAATCCGCGCTTGCGGCTGATAGTGCAGCGAGAACTCACCGCGCTCGATCGCGGACGTCAGTTCCTGGTGCAGGACGCGGCGGTCGCGCAGCCGCTTGTCCATGTTGGCCTCGAAAAACCGGTAGGTGCCGCGGCCGTCGGCCTTGGCGCGGTAGAGCGCGGCGTCGGCATTGGCGACGAGAGTTGCGGCATCTTCCCCATCCACCGGGAAGATGGCGATGCCGATACTGACCCCGGTGCGCAGCGCCTCTTTGCCGATCGTGAACTCGCCCGACAGCGTGGACAGGATGCGGTCGGCCAACGCTTCCGCGGCCGCCGGCTGCTCGCCGTCGGTCGCGATCACGACGAATTCGTCGCCGCCCAGGCGAGCGAGGAAAGCGCCTCCAATGACCGACTGCAGACGATGCGACAGCTGCCGGAGCAACTCGTCGCCGGTGACATGGCCGAAGACGTCGTTGACCTCCTTGAAGCGGTCGATATCGATCGACATCAGGCAGAACGATTGGCCCTCCTGCCGCTCGATGGTCGCCTCGATGCAGGCGGTGAATGCCGCGCGGTTCGGGATGCCGGTCAGCGCGTCGTGACGCGCCATATGGGCGATCTGCGCCTCCGCCCGCTTGCGATGGGTGCGGTCGTCGACCACGGTCAGCAGGTATTGCGGCTTGCCTTCCGTATCGCGGATCGGCATCCGGGTGACGGTGACGATCCGTTTGTCGCCGGAGGGTGTGGTGACCGGTTGCTCGTCATAAAACCGCGGCTGCATGGTCTCGAGCAGTTCCTGGTCGTGTTTTTCGATTGTGTCGGCAATGTCCTTCGTGAAAATTTCGTGGGCGAGCTTGCCGATCATGCTCTCGCGCGGCACCCCGAAATATTCCTCGCCGGCGCGATTGATCAGGCGGTAACGCCGGTCGTGGGCGTTCTTGACGACGATCGTCACCGGCACGCTTTCGATGACGGTGGCCGCGAAGGCGCGGCTGCGGTCGCGCTCCTGCTCGGCGCGCCGGCGTTCGGTAACGTCCTCGTGCGTCGAAACCCAGCGGCCGTCGCTCATCGGGATGTTGGCAATCGCGATGGTCCGCCCGTCGCTCAGTTCGGCGATGAAGCTCGTCGGCCGGCCTTCGGCGGCTGCGACGCGAAGCTCGGCGACATGCCTGTCAGGGTCGCGCGGAAACGTTCCCTGGGCTTTCCGCAGCGCAAGCAGCTCGCACATCGTGCAGCCGGGCTTAACGATGTCCGGCGACAGGTCATACATCTGCAAATAGCGCTGGTTGCAGAGCACCAGGCGAGCCTCGGCGTCGAACATCAAGAGGCCGTGGTTCATGTTGTTGAGCGCGGTGTCGAGCTTGAGCTTCTGCTCCGTTAGCTGCTGCTCGGCCTGGTGCCGTGCGGTGACATCCTCATGGACCGTGACCCAGCCGCCGCCTGGCATGGGCTGGTTGCAGGACTGGATCAGCCGGCCGTCGGTCGCCCGGACGGTCAGGAACGCGGTCCGGCCGGCCGCGATGCCGTCGAGAATCTCCTGGCAATAGCGGTCGGGGTCCCCATCGAGCAGGCCGACCTCCTTGCGGTGGCGGATCAGCTCCTGCAGCGTGCACCCGGTCCGCACCACCTGCGGCGACAGGTTGTACATGTCGAGGAAGCGGCGGTTGAAGACCACGACCCGAGCCTTCGCGTCGAACATGCACACGCCCTGCGACATGTTGTTGAGCGCGGCATCGAGCTGAACCTTCTGCTCGCGCAACTGCGCTTCGACCGCGGCACGCGACCGATAGAGCACATGCCGCTCGGTGATGTCTTCGTGCGTGGTGATGCGGCCGCCATTCGGCAGCGGCCGATTGACGATCGAAATGACCCGACCGTCCCTGGTCTCGATGATCTTGTTAGTCGACTCGCCGTTCTCGACCTCGCGCGTGATGGCCTCGACGTATTTGTTGACGTCTCCGTTGAACGTGCCCGCCTCGAAATGCTTTCGAACCAGATCCTGGATGGTGCAGCGCGAGGCCACGATGTCCTGCGGCAGGCCGTGGATCTCCAGGTAGCTCTGATTGCAGTCGACCAGGCGATACTCCGCATCGAACATGCAGAGCCCCTGCGACATGTTGTTCACGGCCATGTCGAACCGCTGGTTCTGCTCGATGGTGCGGGCGCTGAGATAGCTGTCGGCGAATGCGCCGATCAGGCTCGTGCCGAGGATCGCGCCCGCGACTGCAGCGATCGCAATCGCGAATGCCGCCGGCGTCAACGAGGGCGGTGGCGCCGTGATGCTCGCGTCCAGGACGATATCGATGGCGGCCATCGCGGCGAAGTGTTGCGACATGATTGCGAGCGCGAGCAGGGTGACGGCGATGAGCGTCGCAATCGCGCCGGACCGCCTTGCGGTGATCGCGAGAGCGCACGCCCCGAACGCCATCGCGAGCGCGACCGACAGAAGCTCGAGATCGAGGTTCCGGACCACCTGGCCGGGCAGGTCCACCGCGGTAATGCCGAGTTCGTGCATGCCGGCGATGCCGAGGCCAACGACCGCGCCGCCGAGCGGTGCCGCCCAGGGCGCGGGCTTTGCTGCGAGCCAAAGTCCAACGGCGGTTGCAACAATCGCGGCCGTTACCGCGAGCGCATTGCCCACGATGCCGTGCGTGATCGTCACGCCCGGCTGGTAGGCCAGCGTCGCGATGAAATGGCTCGCCCAGATGCCGCAGCCGGCCACGACGCCGGCGAGCGCGAGCCAGGCGCTGCGGTTGCGGTCCGCCGCCGCGTGGGCGTGACGAAACAGGCCGACCGCGACGAGGCTCGCCAGCAAACAGACGGCGCTTGCCAGCGCCACGAGGCGCCAGTCGTATTCGGCCGTCAGGGACAGGAGTGCATGAAACATCGAGCCGCCAATCGATCGTTTCGTGCGACCAATAGCGGCTGGCGGGTTTATTTCGCGTTATGGATGCCGGTCGAACTTGAGCGGAATCGGGCAATAACAAGACGCGGCCGTAGGAAGCTGCCCCGCACCGACCTTCGGTTAGGTGCTGTTTACTATGCTGGAACGACGCGCACCGGCTTGCCGTCGAGCCAGCCGCGGATGTCGTCGACGATGTCGGGGAAATAACCCGCGTAATTCTGCTGGCTGACGTAGCCGAGATGGGGCGTAAGGACGACGTTATCCATGCTGCGAAATGGATGGTCCACCGGCAGGGGCTCGACGTCGAACACATCGAGGCCCGCGCCCGCGATTTGCTTTTCGCGCAGTGCGGCAATGAGAGCCGGCTCGTCGATGATCGGCCCGCGCGACGTGTTGACGATGTAGGCGGTCGGCTTCATCAGCCCCAGCTCCTTGGCCGTGACCAGGCTGCGGGTGCGGGGGCTGAGCTGGAGATGGATCGTCACGAAGTCGGAGTTGCGGAACAGATCGTCCTTCGAGACGTAGCCGACGCCGGCCTCCTTGCATTTCTCGGGCGTGAGGTTCTGGCTCCAGGCGATCGCGTTCATGCCGAAGGCCTTGCCGACGCCGGCGGCGCGCCCGCCGAGCTTGCCTAAGCCGAGCACGCCCAGCGTCTTGCCCTCGATGTCCATGCCGAGCGTCACCTGCCAGGGCGCGCCGGCTTTCATGCGCGCGTTCTCCCAGCCGATCCGACGGGTCAGTTCGAGGATCAGCCCGAAGGTGATGCCGGTGGTCGGATTGCCGAAGCTCGACGTTCCGCACACGACGATGCCGCGCTCGGCGCAGGCCGCCATGTCGATCGAAGCGTTGCGCGCACCGGTGGTGATGAGGAGCTTGAGGTCGGGCAGCGCCTCGATCACCTGGCGCGGGAACGGCGTGCGCTCGCGCATCATGGAAATCACGTTGAAGCCGCGGCAATCGCGGATGGTGTCTTCGGGCGTGCGCCGCACCGCCGCGCTGAAAACCTTGATCTCGACGTCGCTGCCGAGCTTCGACCAGTCGGCGAGCTTCAGCGCCACGTTCTGATAGTCGTCAAGAATGGCAATCCGCAGAGTCATGGTTGGCCGGTCCCTTCAGAAAATCCTCGTTGCCGCATTGCCGCTTGCTTCCCACGGCCGACGCACGGATGCAACAAAGCACCACTTACTTCGCGGCCGCGAGATAGCTCGGGTCGACGAACCGGCTCATGGCAAAGGTCTCGCCCTTTGGCACGAGCCCCGCACCCTGCAACGTCGTGAACACCCGCAGCATGCCGGCCTCCGAGGCCGCAAGCCCGTCGGGCATGATCCGAAGCGCGATGACATCGCCCAGCGCGCGGCGCGCGTCCGCGGGAGAGGCGCGGAGCTCCTTGGCGACGACCGGTGCCGCCTCGTCTGGGTTGGCCAGCATCGCGGCCTGACCGCGCTTGAGCGCGCGCAGAAAATTCGTGACCGTCTGCCGGCTGGCCTTGCCCCAGGCGTCGTTGAGGAACACGGCCGTGAATTCGTAGTCGGGGACGTATTTGGAGATCGGCCCGAGATTGCTGAAGCCGGCCGCCTCCGATTTATAGCTCAGCGGAAACGGCTGCAGGCCGACATCGATCTTGCCTTCTTTCAGGAGCCGCCAGCGGGTCGGCGCGCCGCCGACCGCATCGATGGTGTATTCGTCGGGCTTGAGCCCGACCGCCTTCGCCAGGTCCTGCACCAGGAAGGTCGTGCCCTCGTGCAGCGACAGCACGCCGAAACGCGCCCCCCGCAGGTCGCTGGCGATTTTGATGGCAGGCTTGGCGATGATGTAGTGCGGCGGCTTCTGCGCCACGCTCGCGACGATGCGGAAACTGCCGCCTTTGAAGGTGTCGCTGACCAGCGCCTCGATGCTCGCAATCGCGATCTGCGCCGAGCCCGCGTGAAGCTCTGCGTTGATCTTCTCCGCGTTGTCGAGGATTTCCCAGGTGAGATCGATGCCTTCCTCTTTGAAATAGCCCTTCTGCTCGGCGACCCAGAGCGGCGCGTAAAACACGGTGCGCGAAACGAGCGCGAGCTTGAGCGAGGCGGCTTGGGATGGCATGGCGACGGAACTCGCGATCACACTGGTTGCGACAAGGCCGAACAGACGAGCCCTCATGGATCGATCCCGTGGAACATTCGGGGACAGCCTAGGCAGGCCGCGGTCGGCGCGCCAGTGGGCGCAGACACCGTCAGCCGCCGAAGGCCGCTTCCGGCAGGCCGCGCATTCCGACATGGAGCGCGAGCAGGCCGCCGCTCAACGGCTCGGCCGCGCGCTGCTCAGGACTGTGCCGATGGGTCGAGGTTGTCACATAGAGCGTGGCGAGGCCGGGCCCGCCGAAACAGCAGCAGGTCGGGTTCTTCACCGGCAGGCTGATCGTGCGATCGACGCGCCCGTCCGGCGCGTAGCGCGCGACACACTGGCCGCCGAACTCGGCGTTCCAGAGGAAGCCCTCGGCATCGATGCACGACCCGTCGGGGGCGCCTTGGCGGCCCTTGAAGTCGACGAACACCCGGCGATTTGAAATCGCGCCGTCGTCGATGTCGAAATCGAACGCCCAGATCGCCCGCTGCCAGGAGTTCGGCAAAGTAGAGCGTGCGATCGTCGGGGGAGAACGCCGTGGAATTCGGGACCGAGATGCTACCGAACAGCCGCTCCACCGAATGGTCGGCGCCGACCCGGTAGAAGTTGCCGGACGGCTCCTTGATCTCGGTGTGCATGGTGCCGATCCAGAACCGGCCGCGCCGGTCGCAGCGGCCGTCGTTGTACCGGTTGTGCGGTTGGTCCGGTTCGGCATCGACCAGGAAGGTGAGGGCGCCGCTCTGCGGGTCGAAGCTGTGCAGGCCGTCAGGCATTGCCAGCACGAACCCGCCGGAGCGGCGGAGCGCGACGCAGCCGCAGTTCGGCCCGGGCAGGGGATAGACTTGGTGTGCGCCAGTCGCGGGGTCGAACGACTGCAGGCAGGGCTTGAGGACATCGAGCCACCACACCTTGCGGGTCGTGGGGCACCAGATGCAGGACTCGCCCAGCACGTCACGTGTCTCGGTGGCGCAGACGATCTCGGTCATGGCCGGCTCCGATTGAGGGGACGGCCAATCTAGCGGGCTTTTCGCGATTGGCGAGGGTGTTGCGACCGCCCGATCAAGCCTGGCTGCCGTGCTTGGCGCGCCATTTCGGGCCGGGGCCCCGCATGTAGTGCAATTCGGGGCGATAAGGGTCGATGAACGCCCTCACCAGGTCTCGTCCCAATTGCACGATCAGTTCCATGACACGTTCCAGGAGGCTCGGGCGGCTCTATGCGTTGGTCGTGCGACCGGACACTCGGGTTCATGGTCGGCAGCCCGGCGATGCGCCTTGCCCTTCGCAACAGCGCTCGCTACATGAGCGCCGAACCTCCCCAAAACGCGACGAGAGCAATGAACGGCCGCCAATTCGTCTATCACATGCAGGGTCTGACAAAGACCTATCCGGGCAACCGCAAGGTGCTCGAGAACATCAATCTGTCGTTCTACCCGGACGCCAAGATCGGCGTTCTCGGCGTCAACGGCTCCGGCAAGTCGACGCTGTTGCGGATCATGGCCGGCATCGACAAGGAGTTCATCGGCGAGGGCTGGGTCGCCGACGGCGCCCGCGTCGGCTACCTCGAACAGGAGCCGCAGCTCGATGCCTCGCTCAGCGTGCGCGAGAACGTGATGCAGGGCGTCGCCGCCAAGAAGGCGCTGCTCGACCGCTACAACGAGATCGCCGCCAACTATTCCGACGAGACCGCCGACGAGATGGCGCAGCTGCAGGACGAGATCGACGCCAAGAACCTGTGGGAGCTCGACTCGCAGGTCGACCTGGCGATGGACGCGCTGCGCTGCCCGTCCGACGACGCCGACGTGACCACGCTCTCGGGCGGCGAACGGCGCCGCGTCGCGCTCTGCCGGCTGCTGCTCGATCAGCCCGACCTGCTCCTGCTCGACGAGCCGACCAACCATCTCGACGCCGAGTCGGTGCACTGGCTGGAAGGCCATCTGCGCGACTATCCGGGCGCGATCCTGATCGTCACCCACGACCGCTACTTCCTCGACAACGTCACCGGCTGGATTCTCGAACTCGACCGCGGCCGAGGCATCCCCTACCAGGGCAACTACACCGCCTGGCTGTCGCAGAAGCAGAAGCGGCTCGAGCAGGAGGGCCGCGAGGAGGCGGCGCATCAGCGCACCCTCTTGCGCGAGCAGGAGTGGATCGCGGCGAGCCCGCGGGCGCGGCAGGCCAAATCGAAGGCGCGCTACGAGCGCTACGAGGACTTGCTGGCGAAGGCCGCCGAGAAGCAGACCCAGGCCGCGCAGATCGTCATCCCGGTGGCCGAACGGCTCGGTCAGAACGTGATCGATTTCACCAGCCTCAAGAAGGGCTTCGGCGACAACCTGCTGATCGACGATCTCAGCTTCAAGCTGCCGGCCGGCGGCATCGTCGGCATTATCGGTCCGAACGGCGCCGGCAAGACCACGCTGTTCCGCATGATCACCGGGCAGGACAAGCCCGACAGCGGCACGATCAAGATCGGCGAGTCGGTGCAGCTCGGCTATGTCGACCAGTCGCGCGACACGCTCGACGGCAAGAAGAACGTCTGGGAGGAAATCTCCGGCGGCCTCGACCAGCTCCAGCTCGGCAAGCGCGAGGTGAATTCAGCGCGCCTACGTTTCGGCGTTCAATTTCAAGGGCGCCGATCAGCAGAAGAAGGTCGGCCAGCTTTCCGGCGGCGAACGCAATCGCGTGCACCTCGCCAAGATGCTGAAGTCCGGCGCCAACGTGCTGCTGCTCGACGAGCCGACCAACGATCTCGACGTCGACACCCTGCGCGCGCTGGAGGAGGCGCTGGAGGATTTCGCCGGCTGCGCCGTCATCATCAGCCACGACCGCTGGTTCCTCGACCGCATCGCCACCCACATCCTCGCGTTCGAAGGCGAGAGCCACGTCGAGTGGTTCGAGGGCAACTACCAGGACTACGAGAAGGACAAGATGCGCCGGCTCGGCACCGACTCGATCATGCCGAAGCGCATCAAGTACAAGAAGTTCAGCCGGTAGCCGCCGTGCAGTATCTCGTCGTCAGCGGGAACTTGTCGGGCGCGCTTCCCGACGGCCAGAGGACCGTCGCCAATGGCGCAATGATGTCGTTTGAGAAGCCGTGGACCTTTGGCGCGCCGGCGATCGTGCGCCTCGCCGACACGATCGACCTGCAGGACTTGAAGGTGCGCCTGCAGCGGCCCGGCTGCAACGCGTTTGCGGTCGAGGGCCTGGACGAGCCTGGCGCAGGCCAAGCTTTCGTGCTCGGCGGCCATATCATGCGCGACATGGAAGGCTTCAAGCCGTATGCCGCGGCGGTGCCCGACGTGGTGCGAAGCTTCGGCGGGCGGTTTCTGGCTCGCGCCGGGAAGGTCACGCCGCTCGCAGGGGCCTTCGTCCCCGAGCGCGTGGTCCTGATCGAGTTTCCGACCGCGCGCGATGCGCTCGCGTTCTACACCTCCGAACGCTACGCGCCGCTTCTGAAAATCCGCCTCGCCACCACCGAGGCGCGTTTTCGTCATCCTGGCGCGCACCGGCGACCTGCCGGCGGAGGTCCGCCGCGACGGCGAGGCCACCTGCGACAGCAGGGCTGATTCGGGCGGTCATCCTGCCGCCACCGAATCGCATATAAATCAACCCGACGGGCGTGTGCCGGCGCGCGCGATGTCTCACTCCAGGGGGTGAAGTCCATGTCGATGTCCGCTGACGAGCCGGAAGTGCCGCCGGACGCCCCGGCGTTGCGTCCGCTGCCGCAGTTCATCTTCGCATCGCGCTGGCTGCAGCTTCCGCTCTATCTCGGCCTGATCGTCGCGCAGGCCGTCTATGTGGTGCTGTTTCTCAAGGAACTCTGGCATCTCGTTCTGCACACGCTGAACTACACCGAGCAGGAGATCATGCTGGTGGTGCTCGGGCTGATCGACGTGGTGATGATCTCGAACCTGCTTATCATGGTGATCGTCGGCGGCTACGAGACGTTCGTTTCGCGGCTTGAACTCGAGAAGTCATCCCGATCAGCCGGAGTGGCTGCAGCCACGTCAACGCCAGTGTGCTGAAGATCAAGCTTGCCATGGCGATCATCGGCATTTCTTCGATCCACCTGCTGCGCACGTTTCTCTACGCCGGCCAGCTCGGCAAGGACAACGCGCTCTACACCGAGACCGGCGTGAAGTGGCAGGCGATCATCCACGGTATGTTCGTTCTGTCGGCGATCGGCATCGCGCTCGTCGAACGGATGAGCCAGCCGGTCTATCAGCACAGCGCACCAGAAGGCGCATCAGTGAGGCCAAGCTTTTGCCGTCATCGCTGCGCAACGGTCGGGTTATGACACGATCGATCCGATGGATCGGAGCGCTTGCGGTTTGGCTGACGGCCGCGGCCGAGCGCCGGCGGCCGACGCGGCATTTGAGAGCTTTCTGCAGTCGACGTGGCCGGAGGCGCAGCAGCTTGGCGTGTCGCGCGCAACGTTCGATGCGGCGATCCGCGGGCTTGAGCCCGATCTCAGCCTTCCCGACCTCGTCATTTCGGGCCGGCCGCCGCGCGCGCAGCCGGGACAGGCGGAGTTCGTCCAGACGCCGGCGGATTATCTGAAGGAAGCGAACTTCGCGCGCTTGGCGGCGCAGGGCGGCAAGCTTGCGGTCGAGCACGCCGCGACGCTCAAAGCGATCGAGCAGCGCTTCGGCGTGCCGCCGAACATCGTGCTTGCGATCTGGGGCCGCGAGACCGCCTTCGGCGGCTACAAGCTGCCGCACGACGCCATCCGCGTGCTCGCGACGCAGGCCTACACCGGGCGGCGCAAGGACATGTTCCGCGGCGAATTCCTCGCCGCGCTCAAGATTTTGCAGACCGGGCATTCCGCGCGCGCAGATGCGCAGCTCCTGGGGCGGCGCGATGGGGCTGACGCAGTTCCTGCCGTCCGAGTATTTCAAGTACGCAGTCGACCTCGATGGCGACGGCCGCGCCGATATCTGGAATTCGGTGCCGGATGCGCTCGCCTCGGCGGCGAAGCAGCTGCAGGGCAAGGGCTGGCAGCCCGGCAAGGGCTGGGCCTACGAGGTGCGGGTGCCGGGCAGTATCGATTGCACCATCGCCGACCCCGACAACCTGTCGCCGCTCGGCGAATGGCTCAGGCGCGGCTATGCGCCGGCCTACGGACGCAAGCTTTCGGCAGGCGACCTCGGCGACAACGCCTCGCTCCTGATGCCGGCCGGCACCTACGGTCCGTCATTCCTGATCACTGAAGAACTACTACGTCATCAAGGACTACAATTTTTCCGATCTCTACGTGCTGTTCGTCGGCCATCTCAGCGAGCGCATCGCGAGCGCCCGGCCGTTCGAGACGCCGTGGAGCCCGGTCGTGCAGCTTCACACCACGGCGCTGGAGGAGATGCAGGAGCGGCTCGCGCGAGCTCGACCTCTACCGCGACAAGATCGACGGCAAGGCCGGCATGCGGACCCGGCTTGCGCTCGGCGCCTACCAGAAGGCGAATGGCCTGAAGCTCGACTGCTGGCCGACGACGGCGGTGCTCGCACACATGCAGTCGAAGGTGAAGAACTGAGCCGGCTACACGGCGCCGAGTTCTGAACAGCGTCGTGGCCGGGCTTGTCCCGGCCATCCATGTCTTCCTTTTTCGCCGCCAAGACGTGGATGCCCGGCACAAGGCCGGGCATGACGAGGACGCGGGTTAGCCAACGCAAGTGGTAGCACCGAAGCAGTCGTGGCGGAATGCGGGCGCTTTCGCGTACGCCTGAACGCCGGTTCAGGTCGCGCATATTGCAAATGTCGTTAACGATTCGTTACCGGCGTCGCAACGTCGACGATCACTCGGCGCTTTGAAACGCACCGGCGGGCGGCAGGTAAGGCGCAAAGCCGGCCGTGACCGCAACAGCGCGACGGTGGTTGTTGTGCGCACTGCCGTTGACTTCGACCGCGTGAGGCTCAGGCAGACCGAGCCGCGGGCCGAGCAGGCGGCGGCCCTGACGCAACGTGGCGCGTGCAGCCCGCGCGTCGAGAGCCGTGCGCAACAGCCCCGACAACTCGCGCGGCCTCTGCAACAGCGAGCGGATCACCGTCAGAACATCGACCGTGCCGTTCGGGCGCATCGCGGCGAGCGCGACGTTGGGAATCGTGCGCATCGCCGGATCGGTCACCACGCGGATGGCCGCCAGCGGCAGGTTGTGCTGATCCGCCACGTCCGCGACGACGTGCGACTCCATGTCGACCGCAACCGCGCCGGTCTTCTCAAACAGCGCACGCTTGGCGGCCGCATCGGCGACCGGCGCGCCGACGCCAACCAGCGTTCCGTGCACTGGGTTGGGCAGAGCCTGCAGCAGTCGCTGCGACCACTGATGATCGGTCGGCAGCCGGCGGTCTTCGCTGATGACGGCCGAGCCGATGATGCAGGTGCCGGGCTTCAGGCGCGGGTCAAGCCCGCCGGCCACGCCGAAGCTGATCAGCCCGCCACAGCCGTGCTCGATTGCGCGGGTGATGTTGGCTGCGAGGTTGTGACCGTTGCCACTGCAAATTACCTGCATTCCGGGCCCAGCAGCGATCCGGGCCTCAAATGCCAATCCAACGACGACGATCACTGCGCCCCCAGCTCAATAATCCCGCTTCCGGCACGGCAGTGCCGCCGCAGATTGCGTTGCCCCGGCGGACCGCACACTAGTGACGGAATTGGTGCGATGGCAACAAGGAATGCAAGGCTCGTGCCGTTCTATGGGCGCGTAGGCCGCCGTTTCCGGCGAATTGTGGCGCAACAGTAACTTCCGGGCCCGGCCTGCATACGCTCGCGCTCAGCCTCTCCAAGCGCCGCAAACCCTAGGTTGATCGGGCTCGACAGAGCCTTTGTGATCGGTGTGAGTGCGAGGGAGGCCGAAACCCGGAGGTTTTTGCTGCCGGTCGATAGGGATTATGCCCCAGCGGACCGGCCCACCATGGCGCCCTTCAAAGTTGTCGATTCCGCATGACTTGGCAGCCGGAGGGGCAATCAGCCGGACGCCACCCCATGGGCCGTCCGGTCTGATAAAGCAGGCGTCGGCCCGCCTAAAAAGTTGGCGGCGTGGCCGCGCCGCGCGACCGACGTGCTGAAGGGGGCGGATCAGGGGATCGGCATAAGTGGCTTCTTGCCGGCGTGCAACTGCATGTCGACGGCCGTCAGCAGCGCGGCCGTGCCGGCGTAGTTGCCCATCAGCATGACGAGGTCGATCAGCTTGTTCGGGCCGAACAACGCCTTCGCTTTGGCAAAGGTCTCCGAGCTGACCTTGTGATCGCGCCAGATCTGGCGCCCGAGTTCGATCACGGTCGCATCGGTTTCATCGATGCCGGCGGTGCTGCGGCGATGCTTGATGACGTCGATGACCTCCTGCGGTACGCCTTCCTTGATCGCCTCCGGCTCGTGCGCGACCCATTCGAACTGGCTGTCCATCTCGCGCGCGGTGATCAGGATCGCGACCTCCCGCACATGCGGCGAGATTCCAAACTCGAAGCGCAGATAGCGGTTGATCGCGGTATGATGGGCCGCGGTCCGCGGACTGAACAGCTGGATGCCGGCCGGGCCTTGCAGTCCCGCGATGGTGGCGCCGGGCGTGGTGCCGCGGTCATAGGTCTTCTGGCCGACCTCATCGAGGTCTTCGCGTCGCGGCAGCGGCAGGCGAAATCCCGATTTCGGATCGATGTCGGAAGGCATGCTGTTTCCTTGGCGATGGACCGCGCACCGACGGATGCGCGGTCACAGTTGACGTTCGATATGGCGGCAGCGCAAGCGCCCTCGCGCTGCTACTTTGCTGCGACCTGCTCGGCCAGAAGTTCGAGCGCGCGCGCTGCAAACGCGCGCATGTTGGTCTCGCGGTCGGCGCTGCCGGTGCGCAGCGTGACGGTGCGCTGGACGGGTCCGGAAATCGCGATGCAGGTGTGGCCCGCGGGATCGCCGTAGCGGTTGCCTGAAGGCCCCGCAGCGCCTGCTTCGGCAAGCCCCCAGGTGGTGCCGAGCCGCTCGCGCAAGCGCGCAGCAAGCAACGCCGCATAAGGCTCGCTCGCGGGTCGCAGTCCTTTCATGTCGTCTGCGCCGATGCCGGCGAGAGCGGTGCGCGCCGCGCCGGTATAGACCACGGCGCCGCCGACGAAGTAGGCCGAGGCGCCGGGCACCGCGAGCAGGGCCGCCGAGATCAGCCCGCCCGCCGAGCCTTCGGCGACGGCGATGGTTTCCTTGCGTGCGATCAGGCGCACAGCGATCTCCTTCGCCATCGGCAGCAGGCGTTCCATGGTGGGCTCCGTCAGTTGAATGTCAGTCCCGCCGCCTTCACGAGCGCGATGTTGGCGGCGATTTCCTTCTTGATCAACGCGTCGAACTCGGCCGAAGTCAGCGGCATCGGCTCGATGCCCTGCGGCTTGAACTTATCCTGCACCACAGGCAGCGCCAGCGCCTTCTGCGTCTCCTGATAGAGCCGTTCGATGATCGCGGGCGGCGTCTTGGCCGGCACGAACAGGCCCATCCAGTAGGTGTAGTCGCTGTCGGGCAGGCCGGCCTCGAGCGTGGTCGGCACATCCGGCAACGCCGACGACCGCTTCGCCGTGCTCACCGCAAGCGGCAGGAGCTTGCCGTCCAGGATCAGCGGCAGCGCGGCCGACGTGCCCATGCAGGCATAGACGACGCGCCCGGCCATGACTTCGGTCAGCGCATCGGGGCCGCCGCGGAACGGCACGTGCGTTGCGGTGTAGCCGCCGGCGAGCCGCAGTCGCTTGGCTGCCCAATGGGTCGCGGAGCCAACGCCCGCCGACCCATAGGTGAACGTGCCGGCCTTGGCCTTTGATACCAGCTCCTGGATGGTCTTGATGCCCTTCGACGGCGCGATCACCGTCACGTTCGGAATGGTACCGAATGGGATGACGGCGACAAAGTCGCGCGCCGGATCGTAGCTGATGTTGGGATAGGCCGCGGGTGCCGCGGAATGCGCCGACGCATTGACCAGAAGCGTGTAGCCGTCGGGCTCCGCTCTTGCGGCCATCGCGGTGCCGATCGATCCGCCGGCGCCGCCGCGGTTCTCGACCACGATCGGCTGGCCGAGCTGGCTCGACAGCGGATCGAGCACGATGCGCCCGACGATGTCGAGCGAGCTTCCGGGTGCAAACGGAACCATCGCCCGGATCGGTTTGCTCGGCCAGGCCTGGGCCCAGGCGTTGCGCGACAATGCTGGAACGGCGAGCAGGGCGCCGGCAGCCTGCAGGAAATGACGGCGTGAGGTCATGACGTTTCTCCCAAGCGTTTCTTGTGGTGATGCGGATCGCGGTCGCGCCCGGCGATGACCGCCAAAGCCCGGGCTTATGCCTGCGCGGGGATCGGCACTTCATGGACCTTCATGCCTAGCGATACCGACGTGTAGTAGCCGAGCAGCACCAGCACCTCGGCGATGCCATTGCGGCCGATGGCCGCCTCGATCTCGGCGAATTCGGCATCCGACAGCCGCTTGCCGCCGACCAGGCTCGCGGCGAACCGGTGCACCGCGCGCTCGTGCGGATCGGTGAGCTTGGGGTCGCGGCCGGCAAGGATCGCATCGATCGTGTCCTGTGTGAGACCCGCGGCCTTGCCCGCCTTGATGTGCGCTTGGCGCACATAGTCGGCGTCCCAATGCTGGGCGATCACCAGAATGCCGATCTCCACCTCGCGCGTCGACAGCGATCCGCGCTTGTTCAGGTAGGTGCCGATGTGCTCCATGCCGCTCGCGACCGTCGGCGAATGAATCCAAATCTTGTAGGGGCCGAGGATGCGGCCGCGGCCGGCGACGAGCTGGTTGAAGACGGCGGACTGTTCGGCGGTGAGCTTGTCGGCGGGCAAATCGAGCAGGCGGTTCATGGCGATGTCGTCCTCGTTCGGGCGTGCGACCATACACGATTATGGCTGGTGATGGCCGGCGCAAAGGCGCCGCAGCGGCGTTCCGGCCGCGCTCGTGTGCCTGCGCCAATCGGCCATAATGTCGTGCCAGCAATCGCGCCACGAGTTCTGTACTTAAGCCAGGGAGGACAGCATGCGCCGCTCAAGCCCCGATCCGAAACATCCCGATCGCCGCAAGCTGATCCTTGCCGGCTCGGCGGTGGTTGGCGCGACCGCGCTGCCGCAATTGGCGTTCGGCGCTGCCGAAGCGGGGCTTGCTCCAGCAGATGAACTCCTCGATCGCGTGCGAGTGCTCCTCGCCGGTTTGGAACCCGACAAGCGCAAGGCTGTTTCGTTTACGTGGAACGGACCGGAGTGGCGCGGCTGGAACTATTTCGGCGTCGCCGGCTACGTCAAGCCCGGACTGCGGCTTGAGCAGATGAGTACCGCGCAGAAGGAGGCGGCGTGGCAGGTGCTTGCGGCGGTGTGGTCTCAGGTGGGCGTCGCCAAGGCGAAGAACGTCATGCTGCTGCAGGACATCCTGGCCGCGAGCGGCAATGGCGCGGGCCAGCGCTCCTCGGAACGGTTCTCGCTGTCGGTGTTCGGCGCACCGGCCGCGACCGGCGCCTGGGGCTTCCGCTGCGAAGGCCATCACCTCACGCAATCCGTCGCGGTGCGCGACGGCCGCATCGTTTCGGTTACGCCATTCTCGTTCTCGGCGCTGCCGAACCGCGTCGCGGCGGGCCCGCATGCCGGGCTCAACACCCTTAGGGACGAGGAGACGCTCGGGCGCAGGCTGCTCGCCGATCTCGTGCCGCGCCAGCAGGCCAAGGCGCGCGTCGGCGACACCACCCCCTACAACATTTTGTCCTACGCGGGCCGCGAGCGCGCCAATACGAAGAAGGTCGGGATCGCGGCGAGCGAACTGAATGCGGCGCAGCGCGACCTGCTCTGGAAGCTCATCGAGGTCTACACCGTCGAGCATCTGCCGGCGGCGGTTGCTGCATCGCAGCGCACGCGCGTGCGCTCGGGTGATGCGGAGGCGGTTCACTTTGCCTGGTATGGGCCCAATACGCCGGAAAAGGCGTTCGGGTACCGCATCATTGCCGACAGTTTCGTGATCGAGATGGCGTCCGTGGATCCGGAGGCGCAGCACCTGCATACGATCTATCACGACCTCGCCAACGTGCTCGGCCGCACGGCCTGACCCGCAGGCGCCGGTACCGCGCACTGCGCTGCGCTCTCAGATATTCCCGCGTCTCCTGCCGCCGCGGCAAAACGCGCGTTCGGCTGCCGAAATCTTGAATTCGCGGAGGCCGTAGCTCATAACCGCGATAACGAAAATCTATCGCCCAGACAGAAAATGCCCGGAGGAAAGCAATGCGCGACGTGACGCGGCGGACAGCCATCAAAGGGATCGCGGCTCTTGGCGCGATGTCGGGCGCGGGCGTTGCGGGCTTACGCGCGTCGCTCGCGCAGGCGACGGATTATCCCAACCGGACGATCAAGTTCATCGTTCCGCTCGCGCCCGGCGGCGGCATCGATTTCGTCGCGCGTGCGGTCGGCGAATATATCTCGCGCTTTATCGGACAGCAGGTCGTGGTGGAGAATCGTACGGGCGCTGGCGGCACCATCGGCATGGACCTCGCCATGAAGAGCGCGCCCGATGGTTACACGGTGCTGATCACCAACGACAACGCCGCGAGCGCGCCTCATATCATGAGCCTGTCGTACGACTACACCAAGGAACTTGTGCCGGTGATCTATCTGACGCGGCAGCAGCAGGTGCTCGCCGCTCATCCTTCGCTCGGTGTCAATTCGGTCGCGGAGCTGATCAGCTACGCCAAGGCCAATCCGGCTGGGCTCGGCTATGCGACCTCCGGTGTCGGCTCGAACCAGCACATCATCGGCGAATGGTTCAAGAAGGAGACTGGCCTCAAGCTCGATCACGTGCCGTATCGCGGGGCAGGGCAGGCGATCAACGATCTGGTCGCGGGCCACGTCAAGATCGCCTTCCTCGGGCCGACGGCGCTGGTGCCGCAGGCCAAGGCCGGCAGCGTTCGCATGCTGGCGCAGACCTCGGCCAGGCGGGCGCCCTACATCGCTGAGGTGCCGACGCTCGAAGAGGCTGGCTTCAAGGGCATGGTGCTGGAGGCCTGGTACGCCGCGTTCGTGCCGCAGGGCACGCCGCCTTCGATCATCGCCCGGCTCAATGCCGAAATGCAGAAGTCGCTGGTCGATCCCGCGATGAAGGAGAACTTCAACAAGGGCTCGATGGAGCCGGTCGGTGGCACACCCGAGGAACTCGGCGCGCTCGCCCGCGCGGATTCCGAAAAGTACGCGCGGCTCGTCAACGAGCTGAACATCAAGCTGAACTAAAGCGGCGTCAGGACAGCGCCGACAGCTTGAGCGTCTCGGAAGGCCCAAGCCAGATCACGTGATCGGTGTGGTCTTTGAGCGCATTGCCGGTCTGCGCGTGGGCGAACACGGTCAGGCCGCGGCGATTGAGCACGAGCCACGGCAGCACCTCGGCGAGCTGTTCGATCTTGACCGTGAGCTGGCAGCTTCCGCGCGGATGCGGGCCGACCGGATTGTCGTGCATGCGTCCGACCTTGACGCCGAGTGTCTCGCCCGCAGCCGCGCAGAGTTTCAGCGCCTGCTCGCGTGTGGCGGCGTCGTAATAGACGTGCGCGTGGTATTCGGTGATCGCGGTCATGGCGTTCGGTTCATTGCGCCGCGGTCGCGGTCTCTTTGCCGGTGAAGAATTTGTTCTCCGGCCGCGGCAGGCCGAGATTGTCGCGCAGGGTCGGGCCTTCGTATTCGCGACGGAACAGGCCGCGCCGCTGCAACTCAGGCACCACCTGATCGCAGAAATCGTCGAGCCCGCCGGGCAGATAGGGGAACTGCAGGGTGAAGCCGTCGGAGGCCTCCGACATCAGCCATTCCTCCATCTCGTCGGCGACCATCTTGGCGGTGCCGACCATGGCGGTGCCGCCGAAGCCGCCGAGCCTCTGCGCAAGCTGGCGCACCGTCAGGTTCTCGCGCTTGCCGAGCGCGATCGCGCGTTCGCGGCCGCTCTTCGAAGCATTGCTCTCGGGAATGTCGTCGGGCAACGGCTTGTCGGGATCGAACTTCGAGGCGTCGTGGCCGAGCGCGATCGACAGCGATGCGATGGCGTTGGCATAGTTCACCTTGCTGTCGAGCAGGTTGCGCTTCTTCTGCGCCTCCTCCTTGGTTTCGCCGAGCATCACGAAGCATGCCGGCAAGATCGACATGTGCTCGGGATTGCGGCCGGCCTTCTTCATCCGCCCCTTCACGTCGGCACAGAACGCCTGGCCGGCCTTGATGTTCGGCAGCGCGGTGAACACCATTTCGGCGGTCTCGGCGGCAAGCTGGCGGCCGGCGTCGGAGGCGCCGGCCTGCACGATCACCGGCCAGCCCTGCACCGGGCGGGCGATGTTCAGCGGGCCGCGCACCGAAAGGTATTTTCCCTTGTGGTCGAGCACATGCATCTTGTCGGGGTCGAAGAACACGCCGCTTTCGACGTCTCGGATGAAGGCGTCGTCGGCCCAACTGTCCCACAGGCCGGTCACTACGTCGTAGAACTCGCGGGCGCGCTTGTAGCGCTCGTCGTGCTCCATGTGCTCGTCCATGCCGAAATTGAGCGCGGCGTCCGGGTTGGAGGTGGTGACGATGTTCCAGCCGGCGCGGCCGTTGCTCAGGTGATCGAGCGAAGCGAAGCGGCGCGCGATGTGATAGGGGGCGTCGAAGGTGGTCGAGCCGGTGGCGACGAGGCCGATGCGCTCGGTGTGCTGCGACAGCGCGGACAGGAGCGTGAACGGCTCGAACGAGGTCGAGGTGTGGCTGCGCTTGAGCGCGTCCATCGGCATGTTCAGCACGGCCATGTGATCGGCCATGAAGAAGGCGTCGAACTTGGCCGCTTCGAGTTTTTGGATTGAGCGCTTGATATGCCCGAAGTTGAAATTCATGTCGGGCCAGGCCCCGGGGTAGCGCCAGGCGCCGGCATGTATGGAGGCCGGCCGCATGAAGGCGTTGAAGTGAAGCTTGCGGGAAGTGGGCATGGACAAAGTCCTCGCGCGTCGGGCGGGCACTGCAATTGCAGGGTTCAAATATAGGCGCAACCGCGCTTTTAGGAAGCGGGCTCGTGCCGCGCGGAACGGGAAAATCCATCTCCTGGCGCGTCGCGCGGCGATGGTTTTCTGCCAGGGCGGCCCGCCGAAGCCCCGACGCGCCGCCCCACGCCGGTCGCGGCATGCCAGTGAGGTGCGGCGCCAACGCAATTTTTGCATCTTTGATGGGCATGCTAGGTTCGCCGCCCAATTGTGCAATGGGAGAATGCCGGATGCGCCAGTCGACGCTTGTTGCCGCCTGCCTGTTGCTCGCAGCGCCTGCCGCAGCGCAGGACTATCCCACCAAGCCGATCACCATCGTCGTGCCGGCCGCGGCCGGCGGTCCGACGGATACGATCTCGCGCGTCACCGCGCAGTCCATGTCGAAGCAGCTTGGGCAGCAGATCGTGATCGAGAACGTCGGCGGCGCGGGCGGCACGATCGGCACCGCTCGCGTGGTGCGCGCCGCGCCCGACGGCTACACGCTGCTGATCTATCACGTCGGGCTTTCGACCGCGGCGACGCTTTACCGCCAGCTGTCCTACGACACGAGGCAGGCCTTTGCCGCCATCGGGCTCATCACCGACGCGCCGATGACGATCATCGCCCGCAGCGACTTCGAGCCAAACAACCTGCGGGACTTTCTGTCCTACGTGAGGGGACGCAGCGCCAAGACCACGATGGGCAACGCCGGCGTGGGCTCGGCGTCGCACCTGTGCGGCATGCTGCTCATGTCGGAGACCAAAATCGAGTTCACCACCGTTCCCTATCGCGGCACCGCACCGGTGATGAACGACCTGCTCGGCAAGCAGATCGACACAAGCTGCGATCAGGCGACCAACACCACGAGCCCGATCCTGAGCAAGCAGGTGAAGGCCTATGCCGTGACCACCAAGGCGCGCCTGAAGGCGCTGCCCGATCTGCCGACCGCCGACGAGGCCGGGCTGAAGGGCTTCGAGCTTGCGGTCTGGCACGGGCTGTTCGCTCCCAAGGGAACGCCGCCGGCGGTCGTCGCCAGGCTTTCGGCGGCGCTCAAGGGTGCGCTCAAAGACCCCGATCTCGTGAGGCGCTTCAACGACATCAGCACCGATCCGATGCCGGAAGCGCGCGCCACGCCTGAGATTGCGCAGCGCACGCTGGTGAGCGAGATCGATCGCTGGGCGCCGATCATCAAGGCCGCGGGACCGGGACAATATGCCGACTAGCGGTGCGGCACGGGCCTTGCTTTCTTTGCCGCAAGACCGGACGCCACACGTTGAACGCGAAACACTGGTAGCACCATGACACTGACCCGCCGCACCTTGATCGCCGCGCTCGCGGCAGCGCCGTTCACGCCACTCTTGCCACGCACGGCGCTCGCCGCCTATCCGGATCGTCCGATCAAGCTGATCGTGCCGTTCGCGCCCGGCGGCAACGCCGACTTCGTCGCGCGGCTGACAGGCGAGGGCATGTCGCAGGCTCTCGGCCAGCCGATCGTCAACGAGTTCCGCACCGGCGCAGGCGGCAGCCTCGGAGCGCAGGAGGCTGCGCGCGCGGCGCCCGACGGCTACACGCTGTTTACCGGCTCGAACGGCCCGCTGACCGTGAACCCGTTCGTGCAGGCGAAGCTCGGCTACGATCCGCTGACCGACTTCATCCCGATCGGGCTGTCGAGCCAGACGCCGCATTGCATCGCGGTGCACGAGTTGGTGCCGGCCAAGACCTTGCCCGAGCTTGTCGCGCTCTCCAAGCAGCAGCAGATCACGATCGGCTTTGCCGGTGTCGGCAGCGCCACCCACATGACGCTGGCGCGGCTGATGGCGGCGACCGGCGCGAACTTCACGCCGGTGCCTTATCGCGGCGGCGGTGCGCTCGTCCCCGACATGCTGTCGGGCACGATCAGCGGCGCGATGACCGAAATCTCGACCGCGCTGCCGCACAATGGCGGCAAGGTCCGCGTCATCGTCATCGCCTCGACCGTGCGCTCGCCGCAGGTGCCGGACGTCGCCACCGTGATCGAGAGCGGCGTGAAGGATTTCACCGCGGCGAGCTTCGTCGGGATATTGGCGCCGGCGAAGACGCCGTCCGAGATCATTGCGGTGCTGGAAGGCGCGCTCGGCAAGGCGCTCGCCGTCAAGGCCACGCAGGACAAGTTCCTGGCGTCGGGGGCCGAACTGACCACGCCTGCGCTGCAGACCTCCAAGGGTTTTGCGGAATACCTCAAGCGGGAGTTCGAAGGCTCGCGTGAGGCCGCAAAGATCGCAGGCCTTACGCCGCAGTGACAAACTCACGCGAAGCGATGTCGGGCGGCGCGGCTCAGCGCTGTTCCAAGCCGGCTGCGACGCGCACCTTGCTCCATTTGGCGAACTCGTCGGCCATGAACGCGTCGAATGCCTGCGGCGTCGAGCCCTTGACCACCACGCCGGCCTTGGTCAGGCGCTCGCGGATGACAGGCTCCTGCAGGATTTCGTTCAGCGTCTTGTTGAGCTTCGCGATCGCCGCCGGCGGCATGCCCTTCGGACCGAACACGCCGTACCAGGTGGTCACGTCGTAGCCCGGCACCGCGCCGGACTCGATCGCCGCCGGCACGTTTGGCGTCGCCGGGAAGCGGTCGCGGCCAGTGACTGCGAGCGCCCGGACCTGGCCGGACTCGACCTGGCCCAGCAGCGCCGTCACGGTGTCGAACAGCACGTCGACGTTCTTGGCAAGCAGCGCCGCGAGCGCCTCGGGCGAGGTGCGGTACTGCACCTGCAGGGTGTTCACGTCGGCCACCTGCTTGAACAGTTCCGCGGCGAGATGCTGCGTGGCCCCATAGCCCGGGCTCGCAAAGTGATCTTGCCGGGGTTCGCCTTGGCGGCGGCGACCAGCTCTTTGATGTCCTTCGCGGGAAAGTCCGGCCGGGTCACGATCAAGCAGCCCCGCGGTTGCGATCTGACCGACCGAGTCGAACACCTTGAGCGTGTCGTAGCGCGGCGCCTTGGTCATGACCGAGGCGATGATCTGGCCCGCGGTCATGACGCCGAGCGTGTAGCCGTCCTTCGGCGAATTGGCGACCGTCTCGTTGCCGAGCGTGCCGCCGGCGCCGGCGCGGTTCTCGACCACGACCGGCTGGCCGAGCTTCTCCTGCATGCGCTGCGCGACGATGCGGCCGATGATGTCGGAACCGCCGCCTGGCCCGAACGAAATGATCATCTTGATGTTCTGCGACGGATAGTCCTGCGCAGGCGCCGGCGCGGCAATGCCGGCAACGATGAGGCCTGCGGCAGCGATCGTCAAAAGCCGTGCGTTCATGAAAATCCTCCCGGCCGCCGCCAATTGTTCAGGAACTGCGGCGTTTGCGGCATCCTAGGCGGGAACTGCGAAGGGCGGAATAGCGGGCCCTGAACCGCGTGCCGTGCTATGGAGCCGCATGCGCGCCTTTTGCGTCCGGGCGGGGGCAATGCGGCAACGCCGCGCCAAACGAAATTTGAGACCGACTCGACCTTCGTGCTATCGACGCTGCAGCGAAGGAGTTCCACCTTGGACAAGAAATCGAAGCCCGCTGACGACGCCAAGAAGGCGCAGCGCGTCGAGGACGGCCGGCAAGGCGATGGCGGAGTACGAGGCCGCGGCTGAAGCGCTGCGCGCCAAGACCGAGCGTCTGCGGGCGCTTCGCCTCGCCCGCGAGTCGGCCGAAGCCGCCGCCGCCCAAGCCGCCCGCGCCTGCGAAACGAGCGGCAGCCAAGCGGGGCAAGTCCAAATCCGCGAAGGCCGCCTCGCTGTCGTCGTGGCTGCAGGACCGCGACGACAGCGGGCATCACCGCTGACGTTTGGCGCAGGCCGATCTTGCCGCCAGACGCAAGCCCGGACGAACCGCAGCTGCGCCATCGTATCCTGGCCGACGTGATCGGCCGCGGCGTGCTCCGGCTCGCGCTGTTCCCGTCGTTCTTCTATCGCAAGGACCGCGCGAGCGGATCGCTGCACGGGGTCGGCATCGAGATCGGCCGTGCGTTGGCGGAGCGGCTGCGGCGTCGCCCTTGCGCCAGCCGAGTATCCGTCGCCGCCGGCGGTGCTGGCGGCGCTCGCCAAGGATGCGGCGGACGTGGCGCTCCTTGGCATCGATCCGGCCCGCGCCGCCGAGGTCGATTTCTCGCCGCCGCTGTTTGCCGCCGACTTCACTTATCTCGTGCCGGAGCGCTCGCCGTTCGGCTCGATCGCCGACGCCGACCGCGCCGGAACGCGGATTGCGCTCGTGCGCCACCACGCCATGGACACCGCCCTGCGCGGCCAGCTCAAGGCCGCGACGCCGGTCTATGCCGACACCCCGGACGCGGCCTTCGATCTGTTCGGCGCCGGCAAGGCCGAGGTGCTCGCCGGTGTCCGGCCGGGACTGCTGGCGTACGCCGACGCGCTCCCGGGCGCGCGCGTGCTGCCCGACCGCTACGGGCGCAACGTGCTTGCGCTCGCTGTCCGCAAGGGCGATGCCGAATGGCGCATGTCGATTGAGGAGTTCGCTGCGCAGGCAAGGGCGGACGGCACCGTCGCGCGCGCCATCTCGGCTGCCCGCGTGCGCGGCATCGACGAGCCGTAGCGCAATCAGTCCGTGCCGAGATACGCCGTGGCGTCGATCTCCACCAGGCACTCCGGAGCGCCGAGGCCGTTGACGATGCAGGACACGCGGTGCGGTGGATCGTCGGTGAAGTTCGCGAAGTAGACCTCGTTCATCGGCTGCCAGTAGGCGCGGTCGGTGACGTAGACGGTGCACTTGACGATGTCCTTCATCGTGCCGCCGGCCTCCTCGATCAGGGCGCGGATGTTGTCGAGGCAGGCCTGGGTCTGGGCGCGCGGGTCGCCCACGGCGAAGCGGCCCTCGCGATCGCGCCCGACGCAGCAGACGAACATGAAGCCGCCGGCGATGGTGGCCTGCGCGAACGGCAGCGAGCCCTTGAAGACACGATCCGAAGTCACGATGCGCTTGGGCATGATGGAACCCGTTGCTGGCTGTTGCGGAGGATGACGACGCGATGCTCGGTATGGCCCGCAACGCTACCATCGCGCAAATCGCTTTGCCTTTCTCGCGCGGCACCTGATAGGGTCGCCGCCATTCGCACAAGGCGATTTTTCGGAGTGGTGCAATGAACGGCGCATCGTGGCAGCGGCTGGTCGGAGCGCGGTGTCTCGCCGCCATCGTCGCGGCGGCCGCGTTGCTCGCATGGTCGGCGGCGCCGCTCCGCGCGCAGGAGACTGGCGACACGGTGGGGCTCACCGCTGGCGGTTCGACCACGATCGCGCTGCCGGGAAATCCCACGACCGGCTACAGCTGGCGCCTCAACCGCGCGGCCTCGACCAACCTCGGTGTAGTGCGGATCGCCGATGCGGGCTTTATGCGGTCGGTCGGCGGGCCGCCGATCGGCGCGCCGGGCGAGCAGCGGTTCAGCATCACGGCGCAGCGACCGGGCAGCGCGATCGCCGTGTTCGAGTATCTGCGGCCGTGGGAGCGTGGCGTTCCGCCGGCGCGCACCCACCGGGTCCGGATCGAGGTCGTGCTTCGGTAGCGACATCGTGGCAGACGAGGCCTGCCGAGAGCTTTTGATATGATGCCGCGTGAATTGATCGGCCGGGGCGGCATGAGCGGCGAAGCCATCAACATCCGCGCGATGACCTCGGAGGAGGTCGCGCTCGCCGTCGAATGGGCCGCCGCCGAGGGCTGGAATCCCGGCCTCGCGGACGCGGAGTGTTTCGCAAGCGTCGATCCGGCGGGCTTTCTCATCTGCGAATACCGCGGCGCGCCGGCCGCGACCATCTCGGCCGTCAACTACGATGAGCGCTTCGCCTTCCTCGGCTTCTACATCGTGCGGCCGGATCTGCGCGGGCGCGGCTTGGGTTTGCGCACCTGGCAGGCGGCCATCGCGCATGCCGGAAGCCGCGTGATCGGCCTCGACGGCGTGATCGCGCAGCAGGACAACTACCGCAAGTCCGGCTTTACGCTCGCCTACAACAACGTCCGCTACGGCGGCGTGGCGGTCGGCGTGCGCCCGCAGTCCGGCACCATTCCGCTGTCGCATGTGCCGTCCGACATGATCGCGCAGGACGATGCGTCGGTGTTCCCGGCGTCGCGGCCGGAGTTCATGCGCACCTGGACGACGGCTGCGGGGCACGTCGGCCGGGCGCTGGTGCGCGGCGGCAGGCTTGCCGCCTGGGGCGTGATCCGGCCCTGCCGGCGCGGCCGCAAGATCGGGCCGCTGGTCGCCGACAACCGTGCCGCCGCCGAAGCGATCTTTGCGGCGCTGGTCGGACCCGAGCCGGGCGAGGTGTTCCTCGATGTGCCGCAGCCCAACCGCGAGGCCGCGGCGCTCGCCTCCGCACACGGGCTGTCGCCGGTGTTTGAGACCGCGCGCATGTATTCGGGGCCGGTCCGGCCGGTCGCGCTCAATCGCGTATTCGGCGTGACCTCGTTCGAACTGGGCTAGCAGCTACTACTCCGGGATGACGTCGTCCGAGCCCTTCGCGCCCATGTAGACCGCAAGCAGCCGCACCGGCTGCGTGCCGGTGTTGACGCCGAAGTGCGTCACCGCCATCGCCTCCATGAACGCCTCGCCCGCGCGGTAGGCGCGCCGGCCGTGGGCGCCGTAATCGACGGTGAGCTCGCCGTCGAGGATATAGGCGAACAGCGGCACGCCGTGCCGGTGCGGGATGGTGTTTTCGCCGGGCGCGAGCGTCACGATCGAGGCCGTGACATGGGCCGGCCCGCCGGTCGGATAGCGCAGCGTTTCGCCGACCACGTTCTCGCCGGTCGACAGCAGCGGCACCGCCGGATACCCAGGCTCGCGCGCGATCGCGAAACCGGCAAGCGCGCCACCTGCAAACACGAGCAGCGCAAAAGCAAAACGTCGAAGCATCGGGGGAATTCCTCGTACGGGCCTTACGCGATTCGCGCGGCCGGTCAGTGCCATTGGGCGAGTTCGATCGTGACGTCCTCAGGGCCGCGCAGGAACACGAGCTTGCGGCTGTGGAAATCCATGACCTTGTTGCGGAGCTTGACGCCCGCGGCGGTGAGGCGCGCGACCTCAGCGTCGAGATCGTCGACGCTGAAGCAGACGTGGTTGAAGCCGAGCTTGTTCAGCCGGTCGATCGCAGCGTCGGGGACCGCCTCCGGGCGGCGGTAGTGCAGGAGCTGCACCTCGGTGTGCGGGTTCTCGATCGCGAGCGTGACGTGGTCGGCCTCGATGCCCGGGATGCCCATGTATTCGTCCATCACCGGTCCCGAGATCACGACCGAGGTAACCTCCTTGAAGCCGAGCAGTCCGAAGAAGCGTTTGGCGCCGTCGACGTCGCGCACGACGATGGTGACGTGATCGAATTTGCGGATCATGGCCTGCTGCTCCGATGGTCGCGGCGCCAGGCGGCGCGGCTTGCGATGATAGTGCGAACGGCGGCCGCTGTCGCAGCGCAACGCCGCGCGACGTGAGACCGCGGCGTACATGCGCCCGTCCTTTCGTCGCGCTTCAGCAGAGACTCCCGTGCGCGGGCGTAGTGTCCGTAGAGCGTGGTCCGGGCTCCCGGCCAAAGAGGCCGAAAGGCGGGGGCGCCGCACCGTTCCCTTCAACTGGCATCACCGGTTGGCGTTCCGACGGACACGACGCGGAGTCGGGCCGCGGCGTTGGGCGCACTGCAAATGATGTGCATAGAGAATGCGACGATCTGTTCTTTCAGGTTGAGTAATTAAAATATTACATGCTATGGTTGTCATGCGGGCGTTGTCCCTATGGATTGCTGTTGCGATGATATTGGCGACGTGGCTGTTTTGCATCGCGACCGCTAATAGGCTGATCGAACAGGGTATTTGGCGCGCCGCCGCCGTCCTTGCCCTGACCTTCGTGGCATGCGCCTTCTTGATCTGGGTCGCGCAGCAGGCGGGCTGGTGGTTCAGGCCATACCGCGCCGCAAGCGCTGCTGCGGCGCTGCTCGAGCCGCCCGTTCTTCGAGCCCGCGCCATGCATTGACAATGATTTAAGCCTACGCTTGCGACCGGCGCGGGGACCTCAGATGACGGGACGATCGTTGGTTCTGCGGCGACCGCGCGGACACCCAGGATAGCCGAGATTGCTAGGTTTCTTCTGGCTTGGCCGCGCGTTCATGTCGCGGGCCTCGCGGCCAGAAGGTCAAGGCCAGTCCGATCAAGAGCACGGCACCCAGCAGCAGGAAGAGCGCGGACTGCTTGAACCAAGCGATCGCCGGCACCGTGAGCGCCATCGCGAGGCCGAGAAACGAGATTGGCAGCGACAGCAGATGGATGCCGGCGAGAAACGTGCCGAGCGCGAGCAACGTCAGGAGCACGAGGCTCGTTGCGGGTCCGGGCAGCATCTGCCGGACACCGGAAAACAGCACGATGTTCATGGTAATCAGAATGGCGGCCCAGTGCAGCGCCTGCATCCACATCAGCTGTATGCGGGCGTCTTTGCCCTCGACATTGCTCCACTGCGTCATCACGCAGAGAACGCCGGCTGCGAGCGCCAGAAACTCCCAGTAGCCGGCGAGCGGCTGGTTCGAGATTGTGCTGTAGGCCACGCCAGAAACCGCAAGCACCAGCACGACGATGTACGGAAGCTTGCGCTGCAGGAGGCTCGCGTCAGGCCGCCGCGCCGCGTCGTCTGAATTGTGCATCAATTCAGGTTCGGTCATCGAACGCTCTCCTCGCAACGGTGCGCCGGCTTTCGCTCAGTTCAATAGCACGGGGAACGGCCTCTCAGTTGCATTGAAGCGGCTGTGGCGCGGCCGCTTCAAAGCTCAGCGCCTCGCGCCGATCTGGGCCAGGATGCCGTCGATGCCGCCGCCCGGCACCGCGGTGACGCGATAGGCGACGAGCTTGCCGTCGCGCACCCGCACCGAGGCCGGCTCGGGCGGCAGCGCGATCTTCCGGCCGGTCGGCGCGATCGGCGCCATGCCGGGCAGGGCGAGCGTGCCGGTGTGAGTGCCGGTGACGTGGGCTGTGAAGCGCACGGTGTCGCCATCCTCGGCGAGATCGGTAGGGTTCTCGCTGTAGCCGGTGAAGGCATCGAGCTGCGCCTTCATCGCGGCCAGGAATTGCGTCTTGCCGATGCCGTCGAGACCGGCGCCTTCGAGGCGGAAATCGTCGTGCACCAGCGCTGCCATCGCGGCGAGGTCGGCGCGGTCGAGCGCCGTGCTGTAGCGTTCGAACACCTCGCGTGCGGTCATCGTCTTGCTCCCTCGGGCAACGCCCTGGCTATCTCGGCTGGCCGTCCTCGAACTTGCGGTGGAAGATTTCGCCGAGCGTGACGTAGAAGAAGCCGTTCAGACGGCCGATCGGATCGAGCTTTTTCATGTCGATATAGCCGCCGGTCATGCAGGCCGGATCGACATGGAAATAGATCACCTCGCCGATCACCAGCGGGTGCCGGTTCGGCCCGAGCTCGATCACCTGGTGCAGCTTGCATTCGAAGTGGATCGGCACCTCCTTGACCCGCGGCGGCTTGACCTTGACGCTCGGGATCGGAGTAAGGCCGGTTTTCTCGAACTCGCAGTCTTCCTCGGGGAAGGCGTTGGCGGAGTCCACCATCTCCTTCCACACCGGCTGCGTCACCACGTTGAAGCAGAACTCGCCGGTCTGCCGCACGTTCTTCAGCGTGTGCTTTTCGCTGCCGTCGGGGTTGCGCGCGATCGTGAGCGAGATCATCGGCGGGATGACGCACACCACCGTGAAGAAGAACGGCGCGAGGTTGGTGACGCCGTCGGCGCTGATCGTCGAGGCCCAGCCGATCGGTCGCGGCACGGCCGAGCCGGTGAGCAGCCGATAGACTTGGCGGCGGTCAACGACTTCAGGGTCGAATTCGAGATAAGGGGCCATGGAACGACCGTCCTGCAGCGCACTCAACGCGGGCTGCAAGCCTAGCGCGGATTGGGGGCGTCCGGAAATGCCGAGCGGTACGCAAACGGACCGGGCGCACCCAGTTCGCGGCGTTGCCGGGGTGGCGGCGCGCGATCTAATCTGCCGGCATTGAACCGGCGAACCCGCGCATGATCTTCGAATACATCGGCGACCACTATCAGTTTCCCAAGGACGCTTTTCCCAAATTCCTCCCGTTGATCGAAATGCTTGGTACGACCGGCGCGATTGCGCTTGTGCTGGTGTTCTTCTGGTACCTCGTGATCGAACGGCAGCTGCAAGCGACGTCGGCCACCGAAGAGCCCAACCGATACCGCGGTCTCGGGCGCGCGTTCGTGCTGCTGCTGTCGGCGGCGGTCTTCGTCATGAACTACTCGAAGTCCTACTACATGGCGGACGAGGTGACGCTCAACCTCGAACACGCCTACAACCTCTACCACTTTGGACGGTTCTCGATGTCGCCCACCGCGATGGTCGGCGGCACCGTCGAGTATTTCTTCTTTCTGCTGCATTCGCCGTTCGGGAAGAGCATCCAGTCGCTGCTGCTCGCAAACTTCATTCTGTCGGTGCTCGCTGGGTTGGTCGTCTGGGTGGTCCTCGCGTTCGGACGCTTTACCGACGACCGGGTTACTAACGTGCTGTTGGCGGTGATGGCGGCGGTCTTTCCGCCGCTGGTCGCGGCGGTCGCGACCGGGTTCGGAAACTCGGTGGTTGCGGCACTGTTTGCGGCGGGACTTGCCGCGGTGATCCATGCGCGGTGGCGATTTGCGACAATTGCTGCGTTCCTGCTGCCGCTCGTTCGTCCCGACGGCATCGTCTGGGTGTTCGCGATCGCAGCCGCCACCGCGGTCGCGTGGCAGCGCGACGAGGAGCCGTCGCAGCGGCGGCTGGCGCTGCTGCGCGCCGCAGCCGTGGTCGCGGCCGGCGCCGCAGGCCTCGCCGCCTATCTGTGCATTACGAAATTGATGTTCGGCTACTTCGTGCCGACGCCGGTGCTGTTCAAGAGCCTGACGCTCTCGGCGCTGTACTACGATCCCGGTGCCGTCCGCGGCGCGCTGTTGAAGGCGCTGACCAACGACTATCCGTTTGGGACGCTGGTCATGCTGGCCGCGCTCGGAGCACTCGTCTTGGGCCTCCTCGCCACGGGCCGGGCCAGCGCCCTTCGCGACCGCACGGCGCTCATTTTGGTAGCCGCCGGAGCGGTCGCGGCCCTGATCAATCTATTTTACCTCGGATCGGGGGCGTTCTCGGCCTACACGGGCAATTTCGGCAACCGATATGGGATGAACTTCTCGATCGTCGTGCTCATCGCTTTCGTCTACCTCGTTTCGCTCGCCGGCAGACAGGGCCTTGGCTTCCAGGCCTCGGCGCTCGGCCTTCTGGCGGTCGGCAGCTTCGCGATCGTGGCGTTGCCGCAGGGCTCCGACACCACCGGCGAGCGCTTTCGCTCCCGTATGGTGGAATTCTACGCCGGCTGGCTCACGCAGGACCTGGTGGCGTCGACGCCCTTGAGCGTGTCGACGGCCGAGATGAACTCCTACGGCTTTGCCATCCACGATCGGCAGGTGATCGACTTCTGGGGCTATTCGAACCGCGACATCGCGGCTGTGCAACCGCGACCTTACGCGCGTGGCGCCCGCGCTGTTCCTGCGGACCAGGCCCGATCTCTACTGGCATCCACTGTTCACTGATGCGCCCCGTCAGTTCAACTACGACAACCTCGAAGCGAGCATCCTTGCATCGTACCATCTCAATGGCCACGGCCATCGGCTGGGCGACATGAACGCGGTGATGCCCGAGTACGACACCTTCTTCATCCGGGTGCGCGACTTTGCGATGGCGCTGTTCGTGCGAAGCGACCGCCGGGCGCTGCTGCAGGCGCGGCTCGCGGCACTCGGCTTCGTCAAGACGCGCGAGCGGCCGTTCGACTTCGCGACCTTCAGCAAAGAATACGAGGCGCAGACAATCAACGTTTTTCCCTGCTAGGCGCGCGCAATGGAACGCGCCGCGCGGGACCTTTTTGAGCAGATCAACGTAGAACAGGGAGCGCAGCGATGGCCGGACAGCTTCAGGACAAGGTTGCGATCGTCACCGGCGCGAGTAGCGGCATCGGCCGCGGCATCGCCGAGACGTTCGCGGCCGAAGGCGCGAAGACCGTGCTGGTGGCGCGCCGCGCTTCCGTGCTGGAGGAGGTCGCGACAGGCATCCGGGCGCGGGGAGGGCAGGCGTTGCCGGTGCCGACCGACCTTGCGCGGGAGGATCAGGTGATCGCGCTGTTCGCCAAGGTGAAGGAGGCCCATGGCAGGCTCGACATCCTGGTGAACAACGCCGGCGTCGCGACCCACATCAACACCGAGGACATCACTCTGCAATACTGGCGCGAGGTGCTCGACATCAACATCACGGCGGCCTTCCTTTGCAGCCGCGAGGCGATCCGCATCATGAAGGACCAGTCGCCGCAGGGCGGGCGCATTATCAACATGGGCAGCGTCTCGGCGAAGACCCCGCGGCCCGACTCGCTGCCCTACACCACGACCAAGTTCGCGATCCAGGGCATGACGCACCAGCTCACCATGGATGGGCGCAAGCACAACATCGTCGCCTCGATCATCCATCCCGGCTCGACGCTGTCCTCGTTCTCGACGCGCCGCGGCCGGATGACCTCAGGCGCCGGAAAGACGCCGGACGACTACGTGATGGCAGCCGAGGACGTGGCCAAGGTTGTGGTCCTGATGTGCGCGCTGCCGGGCGAGGTAAACCTCTACGAGGCGACGATCCTGCCGAACCACATGCGAAGCTTCATCGGCCGGGGCTGAGGGATGTCAAAAGGCGTCATGGCCGGGCATAGCCGTCCGAAGGACGGCGTCGCTTCGCTCGCCTATGTCCCGGCCATCTCGTTAAGGGACGCAGTGCCCACCCAAGCGGGATGCCCGGCACAAGGCCGGGCATGACGGGACGTGCATCGGTTCCTCGGGTTCGCCCTATTGCCGGAGGTGCTCGGCGCGCAGCCGCGTCCGCTGCGGCGCCGGCGTGAATTCCGCGCGGCACGCCGGCGTCAAGTTCGCTAGGTTGCGCTGCAGGCACGCTTCGATCGCGGAAACGTTCGGGATGTCGGAGCTGCAGAACCTGAACGCGTCGCCGATGCAGGCCGAGCGCTCCTCGGCGGTCTGCGCCGACGCAAACGAAGTCACAAGAACGAGCGCCGCGAGTGCGGCCGCCGGCCGGACGATCGAAGTGGCAGATGTCATGGCTTGTCGCCTCCGTGGAATGCGCAATGGTAGCAGTGCGGCCATGCGGCGCGAAGCGCTGCGCCGCGCTTTCCCGCTTTAGCCGGTCTGCGGCCTCGTCATGACAGCCTCGTGGATGGCGCGGCAGTGGCGCACGAGGTTGTCGTGGCCGACCACGAAGCGCTTCAGCGGCGTGTCGATGTCGTAGAAATAGATGTTGGCGATGAAGCCGTAGATGGCGGCGTCGATGCTGGTGGGCTTGCCGCCGTGCGCATAGGCACCTGATGGAACGAGGTCGGCGAGCGCCGCAAGGTCCGCAAGCCCGCGCGCCATCGCCGCGTCCGGCTCGTAGCGGCCGATGCCCTGATAGTAGTAGCGCTGGTGATTGAACTCCTTGGCCTTGAGCAGCCCTTCGTCGGTGAGGTGCGGATGCTCGCGCTTGAGCGCGTCGCGGAACGCCGGCCAGTAGCGCTCGTCCTTCCAGCGCGAATAGGACATGACCCAATAGAGGTCGTCGAGCATGCGCGTGACGAGGAGGTCCGTCGTGCGCTGCCCGGGCGTCAGGCTTGCGTCGATCGCAAGCCGGTGCTTGCGGATGACGTGCGCGATGATGGTCTCGCTGTCGCCGACGGTCTCGCCATCGTCGACAATGTAGGGGAGTTGCCCGCGCGGCGCCTTCGACGCATCGAAGATGTGCTCGTGCTGGAACGCGAGGCCGGCGAGCCGCAGGAATGCGAACACCTTCAGGCCGTAGCCGTTGTTGTCGGCGACGCCGAACAGCGTCGGATAGGAATAGAGCGTGAGCATTCAGCCTCCCTGTACGGATCGGGGTTGAGTGTCGCGGCGTCCGCGGCGTCGCGTTCGATCATCGGATGCGCGGCGCATCACGGCAAGCGGCAGGTGCGGGCGGCGAAAACCCATGGATTCGGCCGCGCCGGGAGGGCACACTCGGCCGCGATTCGCGATGCCGAATCCACCCAAGGAGACCAGCCCATGATCCGTTCATTGAAAGCCCGTTCCGCCCTGGCCGCGTTGACGCTCCTGGCCGTGGCAGGCCTGCCGTCGGCGGCGCAGGCCGAGACCTGCAGCATTGCATTTTCCGTATTCAAGGCCGGCTGGGTGGTCGGCGGCTCGGCCGGCAGCGGCGTGATGCGCTGCGCGCGCGGCAGCTTCCCGCTTACGATCGGGGGCTTGAGCGCGGGCTTCGTGTTCGGCGCCTCCGAGACGCGGTTCCGCGGCCGTGCCACCTTCTTCGGCAGCCCCTACAACGTGGCGGGGGTCTATGGCGCGGCGGGCGCCGGTGCGGCCGTTATCGTGGGCGCGCAGGCGATCGTGCTGCGCAACGAGAAGGGCGCGACGCTGGAACTCGTTGGCCAGCAGATCGGGCTGCAGGTGAACCTCGATCTCAGCGGGCTTGCGATTTCGATGCGGTGAGTGCGGGCGCGTCACCGCGCAGCGCAGGCGAGCTTCAATCTGACGCCGGAAGGGCGGATCGCGGCTTGCGGTCCGCCGTTTCCGGCTTTTGTCCGTATGCTAGCCGCGTAGGGCGTCGCCAGCAGCCAGTAGGATGGGTTGCGTTTCAGCGAAACCCATCGATCCAGAAATTGCGATGATGGGTTTCGCAATGGCTCAACCCATCCTACGCTTGTTGCTACGCTTGCTGCCCCAACGACGTGCGTGATTTTGGAGACGACATGTCAGACGCGAACACTGCTGCCGGATATCTGCCGGGCGATCCGCGATATGGATTGCAGGGAAAGGCGCTGAAAAACTATTACCGCACCAAGCCCGCCCAGTGGGCGATCTATTGCTGGGACAAGACGAGGACGTCCGAGACCCGGCGGGCCTTGCTGGCGGATCAGAAACGCTACGTCAAAAATTTCGGCGAGTGCGTCATCGGCTACGGCCATTTCGTGTCCGACGACGGCCGCGACACACTCGGGACATCGTTCTTCATGCAGCTCGACGACCGCGCCGCGGCGGACAAGTTCATCGCCGACGAGCCGCTAAACAAGGCCGGCGTCTACCAGCGCGTCGACGTGAACCGCTGGTCGAACAGCTTCGGCAGGCGCGCTGCCGACTATCGCCGCAAGGGCCTGCAGCAGTTCCTGTGCACGGGACCCAAGACCGGCGCGCCCGAGTTCTTCCGCGAGCACCTGCACGCCCACGAATTGTACTTTGCGTCATACGGCGATAGTTTCATTTTCCGCGGGCCGATCCGCTCGGCCGATGGCGCCGACAACATTGGCACCGCACTGCTGCTCGAACTGCCCGACCGCGCCGCGGCGGACACGTTCTGGAACAACGAGCCGTTCGCCATGAACGGCGGCTATCAGCGCGAACTCGCGGATCGTTCGATGGGTGTTCGGGGATTGAGGCGCGGCCGGAGCCATGTGCCCTTGCGATTGCATTGAAGCAAGCGTGGGGCTGCCTCGGGCGCTGCGGCGCGGCGCGCCTGTCGGGCCGCATCCGGCGAACGCAGCTTCGATCGCTGCCGGCGCGCCGGCGACTTTGTATTCGGCGCTGCTGCAGCCGGCCCTGCGCTCGCTCCGCCCATGTCCGGGCTACTTGCTTGCTACTTGCCGCCAAAGTCTTTCAGGACGGTGGCGAGCGGTTCGGGTTTGACCTTGGCAGCCCCTGCAAACGGGTGGTCGATCGCGACGATCGTCGTGATCCCGGAGAAGATCACGACCGACAGGATACCCGTCATCACCACCTGGGCGCGGAGGTTCCTGGCGCCGAAGAAGAACGTGAAGCCGATGGTGAGGGCTGCGCCGCCAAAAAGCACGATCCACACCACGCGCGGCACGCTGCCGGCGGCCATGACCAGCCGCGTACGGCGGGCCTGGGTCATAAGGTCAAGCTGGCGCAGGATCTCCGTCATGATCGCCGTGTCGCGGGCGTCGCTCGGACGGTATCTGAGAATGGCCGCGTAGACCTCGTCGAGCGCACGCGTCGTCTCGGAACTGGCATGGCCGTCGTTCATGGCCGGCCAGTCCTTGTCGATTGCGGCCGCGAGATAGGCGTTCATCGCCTGGCGAAGGGCTGCGGCGGGCTCCGCTTCGATGCCATTCGCAAGGCGATAGACGGTCGTAGCCGCGCTCGCCTCCCGCGCAACCGCGCTTTCGGCATCGTCGAACTTCTGCCATACCACGACGACCGCAAAGCCCACCAGCACGGCGTAGAACACGCTGACGGTCGCAAACTTCGTGCCGCCGACCTCGTTGTTGGCGCGCAGGTCGTCAAACGAGACGAGGCGGCGGACGAGGAGCGGACCGGCCATGGCGATGAGCGTCGCTGGCACGATCAGCAAAAAGCCGGTCAGCCACAACGACGACTGGGTGGTGAGAAAATTCATCCGTCGGACACTAGCAACAGTGCCGGCCGTGAGCCAAGACAGGGGTGTGGGCGCTCGCTGCACGCGCTGCGAGGTGAGACCTGTAGCCCGCATGGAGCGAAGCGGAATGCGGGATGCCTGCGGCGAGGACGGTCCCGGATTCCGCTGCGCGCCATCCGAGCTACGCCTACCGGCCCATCCTACGTTTGCTGCTCGGGCAGGACGTCCTTGATCGCATCGTCGAGCGCTCCGTCGTCGTCATCCGGGTCGGATGATGGCTGCTTGCGGCGGTCGGTGTCCAGCATGCGGCCCTGACACGCTGCCAACACATCTTTGAGGGTCTTATCCTCGCGGTCCCAGCGGAAATGCGCGTCGTGCATTTCGAACGGCGGCCGCGAGGCTCTCACCTTCAGCGTGGCGGATGTGCGCAGCTCGGCGAGGAAGGCGGTGGCGGTCGCCTGATAGTCGACCACCAGGATGTTGCGGCGCTGGCCGCGCACGCGCACAACGCCCTTTTGCTCGATCTTGTCATCAAAGCGATACGCCACCGAAATCGGCCCGGTTCGCAGACCGACATCGTAAGCCACGCGCACGCGCGGCTTGCCGCGATAGCAGCTTGCTTCGAGTGCGGCCCGCCGCGGCGCGAGAATGCGTGTCGTCTCCGCGCGGCCGACCAGAATGGCGATCGGCCGGCTCTCATGAGCCTTGCGCCATCGGCCATCGAGCGGCGTGTCAAAGGCGGACTGGCGCTGCGAGAGAATGACATTTTCCGATGGCTGCGGCGCAGCGCAGCCGGCGAGCGGCAACGCCAGTGCCACAACGGAGCACGCGACAGGCCAGGTACGCATGAACAACAACCCCCGGGGCAAATATTGCAACTTATGCGTGTTTTGGGCAAGTGGGGGCTTGCAGTGGATCAGGCACTCACAGCGGGTAAGACATGTGGCGCTCATCGTTCCGCGGGACGGCCTGGTCTGCCGACGGTCCTTCGACAACATGGGCACCGCGCCATGATCAAGCCGCCGCGGCCTAAATAACCCCAGGCTTTCAATGATTTGGTTCTTAGGATTATTGTCCTTGACAATCGAGGGCGCGCGATAATAGGAAAATACTCCGCACGATTGAAACGACAATCCATGATCCGTTGGACACCAAGGCCCGCTCCGCGGCCCCAGCGATGGCAATCGCGGGAGGAGATTTCGAAGGCCTATCTGGACAGCCTATCGCCTGACGAACTCCGTAGCGTACGGCCGGACAAGTACTGGCTGCGCTTTGGCTACGAGGCATGGAAACTCCGGCAGGTGCGCAAGTATGACCCCAGCCAGCCGCGCGTGCCGGCAGGCAACTCGGAGGGTGGGCAATGGACCAACGGGGGTGCCAACGAGAACGTTCGGACCGGTCTTGATAGCATCTTTGCTGCAGCAACGAAGCTCGCTGCAAAGCGCCCATCCATGAGCCAATGCATTGATCTTTGTCTTCCATTGCTCCTTCGGCCGCAAAAGCCTGGTAGCGATAGAAACGAATTTGATTTCCGCAAATGCCTCAACGCGTGCCTCGGACGCTTAGGACAATAGGGAGCACAACAATGGACATCAATGTCGCGCGGCACGTGATTCGAGCTTCTTTCCGAAGCGGTCGTGAGCTGGAAGCATTGCTTGACTTGTTGAAAGCGCACTGTGGGGTGGCCGAGTACCGGACGTATGCCACCGCGATCGCAACCGCCGTGGCTTCAATTCACGTTGAGATTGTCAATCGGGTGACTTCCTCTCATCCGGATCTTGAAAATGAAATCGAAACTGTGATTTCAAAGTACGGACGCTATCTCTGACTTGACAATGCGCACGCGGCGCCGCGCCGAATCCGTAGAAACAGCTTGGCGGCGCGAGAATTGGGAGATTGGTAAATGTAACTTGATGCCGACGTACTCGCTTCCTGTCGCAAGATCGGCGATAGCTGGCAGACGCAGATGAACGCGGCAAGGCGAGGAAGCTGGGGAAAGCGGCGAAGTTGCTCAGCACCTGTAGCCCGCATGGAGCGGAGCGGAATGCGGGATGCCTGCTGCGAGGACGGCCCTGGATTTCGCTACGTTTTATTCGGGCTATGCTTGCTGACTTCGCCAACCGAGTGACGCATAGCAACGACCCGCTTGCAGCAAATCGCCTGAAGCTCGCAAATGTGTCCCTTGTTGGCGTGCGCAACCAATCCAGCGGATAATGAGCGCCATTGCTGCGGGACTTGATACATGATCGACGATATTGAACGTGCGGGATACTCAACCCGGAGAGATCAAAGATTAGCAACCAATTCTTGTTACTCGATGGTAAGCATCGCCAAAAGTCGCCCGCTTCACATTGTTTTATGCACCTGCGCAATGATGCGTATTCATATCCCATTCGTTCGTCGACTGCGCAAATACCGGCAGTGAAATTCGAACAATCAAGGATGTAGATAGGTAGCGCTTCTATAAAGAAGGTGCTGCCTTGAATGCGGCGCCGTTCAGCAAGCTACTTCAGAACATCAACATCAAAAGACATCCCGTCCGTATGGTACTGATTTGAGTAAGTCCAATGCCATGCGTTTCGCCCCTCATTCAGATAGAAGGATCTTGTGAGGAAGCCACTGACCGGCCGGATGTTAAAAGCGCCAACGTCAGCGGGCTCTATTAGCTTGAATTCCACGTCTGTCATTTTACCTCTGGGGGCACCTCTCTTTGCTGAGGCGCGTAACCCACCCTACCGGGTCCGCAGTGGGTGGGTTACAGCGCTGCCCGCCTGACCCACCCCACGAGCTAATGGCCTGGCGGCTCTCTCACGCCCCGCGCTTTCCGCTGGTGGGACGTTGCGTAGTCCGATCAACTGTGCGGGAGGCGTTTCGGACTTCTCGCTCAGGGCCGAACCGTCCGGCCCGTTCCTCACGGGTGCCGTGAACGGCCTTGTGAGCCGCACGCTTTAGCGCCGCCACGGCCTTCTCGACGTCAAGTCCTCGTTGCATGTCGTCCGTCCCAGGAGTCAACCAGCGAAAATGCGCCATCGCCACTATGCCAAACATACCATTCGTCGACGATAGGGCGGTACACGCTTTCGAAGCACTGGATACTCTTACCAAAACGGCGGCGGATGACATCCTCAGGAATGTCGTGTCCGCCAGCGGCAACGCGACTGCGGACCCTCATGACCGATTGCTCGACACTATCCAGCCGAAGATAGGCCAGCGAAACCAAATAGCCTCGTTCGCGCCATACTGGAATGCGCCGCGCATAGCCACGATTGGCGAGCGTCGTTTCAATCACGAAGTCTGCGCCTTCCGCGGCCAAGCTGTCGATCCGGCTGAGCATGAGCCGTGCCGCCCGTATATCGGAGCGGGTGGATAGATTGCGGACGATTTCGTCGGCGTTGACGAATTCGAAGGGCCTATCTTCGGCTGAAAGGTATTCCTTCGCAAACGTCGTCTTGCCGGCTCCGTTCGGGCCGGCAATGATGATCAGCGTCGGCAAACAGTCAGCCTACAACGCCCCGTTGCCCTCCTTCACCGCCGCCGCATCCACATACACCTCATTCCCCATCGCGCGGAACTTCTCGCTCATCTCCGCCATGCCCTGCTGCGCCGCGTCCGGATAGAGCGCGGCCTTTTCGTTGTCGGTGAGGCCCGCGGCGTATTCGCGGACATCGGCGGTGATCTTCATCGAGCAGAACTTCGGCCCGCACATCGAGCAGAAGTGCGCGACCTTGTGCGCCTCCTTCGGCAGCGTCTCGTCGTGGTATTCGCGCGCGGTGTCGGGATCGAGCCCGAGATTGAACTGGTCCTGCCAGCGGAATTCGAAGCGCGCCTTCGACAGCGCGTCGTCGCGAAGCTGCGCCGCCGGATGGCCCTTGGCGAGATCGGCGGCGTGCGCCGCGATCTTGTAGGTGATCACGCCTTCCTTGACGTCGTCGCGGTCGGGCAGACCGAGATGCTCCTTCGGCGTGACATAGCAGAGCATCGCGGTGCCGAACCAGCCGATCATGGCGGCGCCGATGCCGCTCGTGATGTGGTCGTAGCCGGGCGCGATGTCGGTCACGAGCGGGCCCAGCGTGTAGAACGGCGCCTCGCCGCATTCCTTCAATTGCTTCTCGACGTTGACCTTGATCTTGTGCAGCGGCACGTGGCCGGGGCCCTCGATCATCACCTGGCAGCCCTTGTCCCAGGCCACCTTGGTGAGTTCGCCCAGCGTCTCGAGCTCGGCGAACTGCGCGCGGTCGTTGGCGTCGCGGATCGAGCCCGGGCGCAAGCCGTCGCCGAGCGAGAAGCTCACGTCGTACTTCCGCATCAGGTCGCAGATTTCGTCGAAGCGCTCGTAGAGGAAGCTCTCCTTGTGCCGCGACAGGCACCACTTCGCCATGATCGAGCCGCCGCGGCTGACGATGCCGGTGACGCGGTTGGCGGTGAGGTGGATGTAGCCCAGGCGAACGCCGGCGTGGATCGTGAAATAGTCGACGCCCTGCTCGCACTGCTCGATCAGTGTGTCTTTATAGACCTCCCAGTCGAGCTTGATCGGGTCGCCGTTGACCTTCTCCAGCGCCTGGTAGATCGGAACGGTGCCGATGGGGACCGGCGAATTGCGCAGGATCCATTCGCGGGTGTTGTGGATGTTGCGGCCGGTGGAGAGGTCCATCACGGTGTCGGCGCCCCAGCGGATCGCCCACACCATCTTCTCGACCTCCTCCTCAACCGAGGACGTCACTGCCGAATTTCCGATATTGGCATTGATCTTGGTCAGAAAATTCCGCCCGATCGCCATCGGCTCGAGTTCGGCGTGGTTGATGTTGGAGGGGATGATGGCGCGGCCGCGTGCGACCTCGTCGCGCACAAACTCCGGCGTGATGAACAGCGGCACCGAGGCGCCGAAGCTCTCGCCGTCGTCATGAGCGGCTTGCGCGCACTCCAGCATCTTCTTCCTGCCGAGGTTCTCGCGCTCGGCGACGTAGATCATCTCCTTGGTGATGACGCCGGCGCGCGCCCACTCAAGCTGGGTGAGCGGGTGCTTGCCGCTTGCCGCAGCCTGCTCCCTCCCCCCTTGTGGGGGAGGGTTGGGGAGGGGGGTAGCCTCACGCACCTGCGCATGCGTCCACCCCCCTCCCGTCCCTCCCCCACAAGGGGGGAGGGAACGCGAGTGGCATCGCCCGTCGAAACGGCCGCGCGCCAGGGCTTCGGCGTGTTCGGGAAGTTGCGGGCGAGGTGCTTGCCGGAGACGTTGCCGTTGTCGACCGGCTTGATCGGCCGGCCTTCGTATTGCTCGACGCCGCCGCGCTCCTTCACCCATTCGATGCGGGTGCGGGCAAGCCCCTTTTCCACGTCGATCGTGGCGTCCGGGTCGGTGTAGACACCGGTCGTGTCGTAGACCGGCAGCGGCGGATCGCCCGAGGATGCGTCGAGCGCGATCTCGCGCAGCGGCACCTTGAGGTCAGATGCGCTCTCCGGCGTCGCGTAGATCTTGCGCGAGCCTGCGATCGGGCCGGTCGTGACCTTGGGCGTATCAAAGTTCGGGTCATGGATGTTCATTGCTGTTAGCTCCCAGTGGGGCCGTTAGTAGCGAAGATAGCCGAAGTAGCAGAGCACCGCACCGACCAGGAGCCAGATCACGGCGCCGACCTTCTGGACGGTGGGGGTGTTGAGCTTGGTCTTGCCGAGTGCTGCGGCCTGCTGCGGCGCAACGGTCCGGACGAAGCCGGAGGCGACCATCAGCCAGCCGAGCAGCGTGATGAGCACGCGCCAGTCCGCGCTCCAGACATTGTGGGTCAGGATGATCGCAAGGCCCGCCGGCAGCACGAGCAAGCCGGCGTAGAGGATCAGCGCCTTGCTGCGCAGCACCTCATCGGTGATCTCGCGGTAGCAGCCCGGATTGACGAGCAGGCCAGCGCCAAGCGCCAGCAGCACCGGCCCGATCAGCCTTGCGATAAAAACCGAGGTGGCCATGAAAGTGTCCTGTCCCTTCGCCGGCATGACCCGGATCAGGTTCAAAGGGTCACCGCTTTGGCGGTCTCTCAGCTCCCTGCCGGAGCTCCCCTCGGAACGGACCTAATGTAGGCCCGTGCCGGGGGGTGTCAACGTGCTAGCATCGCGCCGGTGAGGTGTCCGCCATGCGCGTGGAACGTCACAGCAGAGGGCTCGATCGACGGCGGTTTCTGGCCGCAGGTGCTGCCGGCCTCGCAGGCCTTCCTGGCTCTGCCTTTGCCCAACCCACGATCCGGAACGAATCACCCATGCTGTCGCAGCGCATCGCCGAATTCGTCACGGGCTTCGATCTCGGCCAATGCCCGAAGGCTGCGATCGAACGCACGCGCACGGCGTTCGTCGATACCATCGGCGTTGCGCTCGCGGGCGCGCGCGAGCAGGCCGCGGGGCTCAGCCGCGCGATGGCGCAGGCGGAGGGCGCGGCTCCCGCGGTCTCGATGATCGGGGCGGAGCTTCGGACCTCGCCGCAGCTTGCAGCGCTCGTCAACGGCGTTGCCGCGCACGCGCTCGATTTCGATTTCACCTTCCAGCAGGGCCAGCTGATGGCGCCGGTGATCCCGGCGCTGCTGCCGCTCGCCGAATTCGACCGGCGCGACGCAGTCCGAGCTTGTGTCGGCGTTCATCGTGGGCTTCGAGGTCTGCTCGCGGCTGTCGCGCACAAACCCCACGCACAACGGCGCCGGCGCCTGGCACGGCACCGGCACGATCGGCACGATCACGACGGCTGCAGCCTGCGCGCGGCTGATGAAGCTTCCCGCATCGGCGATACCGGACGTGATCGGGATTGCGGTGTCGATGGCGGCGGGCGTCAACGCCAACTACGGCACTATGACGAAACCGCTGCACGCCGGACAGGCCGCGCGCAACGGCATGGCCGCGGCGATGCTCGGCGGCCGCGGCTTCACCGCCAATCCGGCGGCACTCGAAGGCCGCGGCGGCTTCTTTGCGACGTTCGCGCGCGGCATCCCCTGGGATACCGCACCGTTCGACGACCTCGGCAAGCGCTTCGATCTGGTCGAGCGCGGCTTCAAACCAAAGCGCTACCCGTGCGGCGGCGTGATCCACACCGGCATCGATGCGGCGCTCGCGATCCGCGACGAGCCTGGCCCGCGCGTGGCCGAGATCGCAGCGATCAAGGCCGGCATTTCGAAATACGCCGCCAACCGCGCCAAGGAGCAGTATCCCGAAGACATGGAGGCGGCGAAGTTCAATCTGCAATACGTGGTCGCGAGTTCGCTTGTGCGTGGGGTGCCGAAGCTCGAAACCTTCGAGCCGCCGGCGATCAAGGACGACCGCGTCAAGGCGCTGACGCGCATGATTGCAGTCGCAATCGATCCGGAATTCGCCGACGCGCAGGAGGACTATCCGACGCGCGTGACCGTGACGCTCAAGGATGGCAGCACGGTCGAGCGGCTGGTGCGTTTTCCCTCGGGTGCTCCGCAGAATTCGATGTCGCCCGCGCAGCTCCGCGAAAAATTCTACGATTGCACCGCGCACGCCGGCGTTGATCGGCTTTCGGCGGACCGGCTCGCGGCGCTGCTGGACCGGTTGGGGGAGGGGTCGTCGCTCCTTGAACTGTGGCCGCTGCTGCGGCGCGGTTGAGGGGGGGGGGGCGACGCCGCTCGGGCCGGACCAACCACCACACGTCATGCCCGCGCTTGTCGCGGGCATCCACGTCTTACTTTGCCGCTCTAAGACGTGGATGCCCGGCACAAGGCCGGGCATGACGGGATACGGGACGACTTGCGTGAAGGCAGCGACGCGAGCCCACCGGTTTGGCTAGGTCAGGCAGCGGCCGACGATCCAGGGCAGGCCCTTGGTGATCGCGCTGAACGGCTGCTCGCAGCCGACCCTGATCTCCGGCTCAGGCGCGCTCGGCGCGATGGATCGCGGCCGCTCGGTCACAATCCGGTCGCCCTTGAGCGAGCGGTTGACGGTCTGAAGCTCCGGCGTTTCGACCTGGACGGCGGCGGCGCGCGACTTGTCGACCGCGGATACGGCCGCGTGCGCAGCAAACACCAGCACAGCAACGCCGAGGAGGCAGGGAAGCGAGCCGCGCGCGACCGATCTGAGACGCATGACGTTCACCCTTAAGCCTCGGCCCGGTCCGAAAAGTCGGATGCTTCCTCGCCGTTGCCATTGCTACAGGGGGTGGGTCTGCCGGTGAATTGTCCTTTGGGAAGCGAATATTGTCCTTTCGTATATGGGCGGTGATCCGCCTATCCCGGTGGCCGGCCACGGCGGCAGGCGTGGTGATCCGGGATGCGTGATTGCAAGCCCCGCAGCGTGTGCCCTGGGTCCCCGTTTTCGCGCTGGCGAACGGCGGAGAGGGCGATCCCAACCGAACGGTATTCGCCCTAATTGGCCTTGATGTTCAGCTCTTTCGTGAGCTGCTCGTAGCGGGCGAAGTCCTCCTGCACGAGTCGCGCAAACAGCTCGGGCGGACCACCGATCGGCTCCTGCGCCGACTGCACGAACACGTCGCGCACTGCGGGCGTCGTCAGCGCCTTGTTCATCTCGGCGTTGAGGCGCGTGGTGATGGCGGGCGCCGTGCCGGTCGGCACGAACACGCCGAGCCATTGGTCGAGTTTCAGCCTGACGCCGGCCTCCTGGTAGGTCGGCACGTCCGGCAAGCTCGGCGAGCGCTTGGCGGTGCTCTGCGCGAGCAGCTTCAGCGTGCCGGCCTTGTAGTGCGGAATGAGCGGCGTCGAGCCGAGCGAGGCGAGCGTGATGTGGCCTGCGACGAGATCGTTGATCGCCTGTCCGCCGCCGCGATAGGGCACGTGCTCGATCCTGATCTCGGCGAGCTTGGCGAACCACTCCGCCGTCATATGCTGCTGCGAGCCCACGCCCGAGGTCGCGTAGCTGAGCCCCGGGTTCTGCTTCACGTACGCAATCAACTCGGCGAGGGTCGCAACGCCGAGCTTGGGATGAACGGCAAGCACCACCGGCTGCCGCGACAGCTGGATCACAGGCACGAGGTCCTTCAGCGGATCGAAATTGACCTTGAACACGTGCGGCGCGCTCGTCACCTGGTCGGGCGCGATCAGCACGGTGTAGCCGTCGGGCGCGCTCTTGGCGCCGGCCTCGAAGCCGAGGTTGCCGCTCGCGCCCGACTTGTTCTCGACCACGATCTGCTGGCCGAGCGCGCGGGACAGGTGATCGGCGATGACGCGGGCGCCAACGTCGGTCGAGCCACCCGGCGGAAAGGGCACGATGAAGCGGATCGGGCTGCGGCCCGGCCAGTCCTGCGCCGCGGCCGGCGCCAACCCGGCGACCGTCAGCGCGAGCAGCGCCGCGACGGCGCTCATTCTCGACATCGGAAATTGCTCCTGCCCTTGGTGTCGGCCGTCGACTATCGTATCGGTCCTTCCGCCGCCTCGCCACCAGCGGCCGTTGTCCGGATCCGCCCGTCATGCCGTATTCGACCTATCTGCCCGAGCACATGGGTGCGATCACGCTCCAGCCGCCGGGGCCGTTTGTCGCGGGCTCGCATGCCGAGCTTACGCTCGTCTACGCCGCCGGCACTTTCGGCATCGACGACACCGGGATGCTGAAAATCTCGTGGCGGACCACCTCCGATATGAGCAAGCCGCAGTTCGACAAGCCGGCGGCTGCGAACTACACCACGGTCGAGGCCTCGAACGGCGCCAAGCTCGAAGTCTGGTTCGACCGGCTCAACATCCGGCCCTATGCCAACACCATCCTGATCCGCGTCGGGCGCGGCTATCTGCGCCAGGGCGACACCATCGCTGTGCGGCTCGGCGACCGCCGCCAGGGCTCGCCCGGCTATCGGCTGCAGACCAACGTCGAGAAACACGTCGAGTTGAAGACCTCGGTCGACGCCTTTGCGACTTACGAATTCTGCGAGCTGCCGGCGCCCGCATTCGACCTCGTACCGGGCCCAGCGGCGCGCTGGAACGCGATCGTGCCGTCGCTTGCGGTCGTAGGCGAACCGTTCCGCCTCGCGATCGTCGCCGAGGACGTGTGGGGCAATCCGACCGCCGACGCAGATGCGACGCTTTCGCTTACGTCATCGCTGCCGCTGCGCGGCTTGCCGGCAAGCGTCTCGATCAAACCTGGCGAAGGACCGCGCGTCCTCGACAATCTCGTTGCGGAGGCTGTCGGCGACCTCGAACTGCGCGTGACGATGGATGGCGCCGAGGTGGCGCGCGGAAATCCGATGCGGGTTGTGGCGCGCGCGCCGCTGCGGCGCTATTGGGGCGACCTGCACGGCCAGAGCGGCGAAACCATCGGCATGGGTTCGGCCGAGGACTATTTCAGCTACGCCCGCGACAAGGCGTTCATCGACATCACCGGCCACCAGGGCAACGACTTCCAGATCACCGACGCATTCTGGAAAAGGCTGAATGAGCTGACCGCGGCCTTCGACGAACCCGGCAAGTTTGTCTGCTTGCCTGGCTACGAGTGGTCCGGCAACACCGGCATGGGCGGCGACCGCAACATCTTCTTCCGCCGCGAGGGCCGCCCGATCCGGCGCTCCTCGCACATCCTGGTTGAGGGCGAGACCTCGACCGATGCGATCTACACCGCCGACGAGCTGTTCCGCGCGCTGAAGGGCGAGGACGCCGTGATGATCGCCCATGTCGGCGGCCGCTACGCCGACCTGAACTACGCCCATGATGGCGTGCTGGAGCGCGCCGTCGAGGTGCATTCGACCTGGGGCACCTTCGAATGGCTGCTGCACGACGCCTTCGCCAAGGGCTATCGCGTCGGCGTGGTCTGCCACAGCGACGACCACAAGGGCCGCCCTGGCAACACCCGGCCAGGCGCGTCCACCTTCGGTGCGATCGGCGGGCTCACCTGCTACTTCATGCCGGAGCTTAGCCGCGACGCTTTGTTTGCGGCGCTGCGCCAACGCAGGCACTACGGCACTACCGGCACGCGGCTGTTCCTCGACCTGCGCGCCGTGTTCGACCGCGATGTGGTTCGCTTCTCGGACGACCCAGCGCTTGGGCCCGCGACCGAGCAGACCGTGCGTGACGCCGCGATGGGCGACATCGTCCGGCCAGGTGCCGCAGAAATGACGTTATCGGTCGAGGCGATCGGAACGGCTCCGTTGGAGCGCCTCGACGTGCTGCACGGCACGCGGGTGGTGCAATCGGTGCGCCCGTTCGGGTCGGCCGATCTCGGCCGACGCGTGCGGGTGCTCTGGCAGGGCGCCGAATATCGCGGCCGCGGCCGCGAGACGCTGTGGCAGGGCAGGCTCGCCGTGTCGGGCAACCGGGTCGCACGCCATGCGGCGGTGAACTTCCTCAACCCGGAGCGCAGGGTCGAGGAGACTGAGCCGGGCCGTGCGCTGGCCTGGACTTCTGTCACGACCGGCAATCTCGCAGGGCTTGACCTGTGGCTCGACGAGCCCGGGCGCGGCACGCTGCGGATCGAGACCAACGTGGTGTCCGGCGAGATCGATCTCGGCGCGCTTACGGACAACGTCGTTGCATTCGACGGTGGCGGGCTTGGCCGCAGGCTCAGCGTCTATCGCCTGCCGGAGACCGACTGGAGCCGCCGTGTCGTCCTGGAGCACCGTGCTACCCATTCCGGTGGGGCCGACCTGCCGGTCTATATCCGCGCCACCCAGGCCGACGGCCACCAGGCCTGGAGCAGCCCGATCTACCTCATCGCTTAGCCATGATCCCGGATCGCCTCGGAGCCGCCGCATGGGCTTGCTTGATTGCGGGCGCCAAACGGGGGACATTGCGGGCGAGACCAGCGAAACTGGCAGCGCCGGGCGCTGAAAGATCGAATGGCTGATTATTTCTCGGTGATCAAGCGCACCATCGATACGCTTGAGCCCAACACCCGCGAGGCGCGGCGTGCGCTCTATGAGCGCGCCCGAACGGCGCTGCTTGATCGCTTGCAGGCGGCCGAGCCCCGTCTGCCGATGTCGGTGTTCGAGGCCGAGCAGGCCTCGCTCGAAGCCGCGATCGAGCGGGTCGAGGCCCAGCACTCGCAGCGCCGGCCAGCGGGCGCCTCCCGGCGCATGGAGGTTCCGCCGGTCATTGCGCGCGTGCTGACGGGAGGCCCGGCCGACGAAAGGGTGGCGCCGGCAGGCCCCCGCGAACGGGCGCCGGAGCCCCCTCGTGAGCGGCCGCAGCCGCCGGACGCTTACCGGGATCGGCCGCAGCCGCCGGATGACCGTCGGGATCGGATACCGCCGCCACAGCGTGAGCCGGCACGGCCGGGCTCCCGTGAACAGGCGCCGCGGTTCGATGAACCCATGGACGAAATGGCCGAGCCGCCGTCCGACGAGTCGGCGGCGCGGAGGGTGCTGGCTTCGCCTTCGCGCGGCGTGCTCATCGGGGTCGCTGCCGCCGTGCTGCTGGTCGCAGCCGGCCTCGCCACCTATTTCCTGTGGCCGTCGAAGACCGCCAGGCCCGTCGCCACGCCCGCGCGGGCGCCGGCCACGACGACAACCACGACCACGCCGCCGCCTACGCGCCAGCGCTCGGCAGCGACCCAGGTGGTCAACTACGTCTACCTGCGCCAGCCGGTGTACTACCGGACAACGCATCCGGTCGGCACGATGATCGTCGATAAGTCGCAGAACTTCCTCTACGTCGTGCGTCCCAACGTGGTGGCGATCCGCTACGGCATCGGCACTGGCGCCGAATGCAACTCCGCGGCGGGCCTCTACAAGGTCACGCGCAAGGAGGAGTATCCGGGGCTGAAGGCCAGCGCCAGCGCCGACGACCGCGCGAACAATCCGCTTGGTGCGCGCGCGCTCTACCTCGACACCGCGTACCGAATGCACGGCACCAACTCGCCGCAGATGATCGGCCGGTTTGCGCCGCTGGGCTGCATCCGCCTCTCGAACGAGGACATCATCGAGCTCTACAACAACACGCCGCTCGACACGCGCGTCGTCGTGACGGACTAGCAAGTCTCAAGTTGCGGAGTCCTCAGCCCTGACCCATGCGGTGCAGCTTGACCGCTGCATAGACCGCCTCGCTTGCCGGCGTCGGCACGCCAAGCTCGCGGCCGAGCGACACCACCTTGCCGGTGAGCCAGTCGAGCTCGAGTCGGTTGCCGGCTTCGAGATCGTGCAACATCGAGGCCTTCATCCCGGGCGGCGCGTTGTCGGAGAACACCATGCGGTCGTCGACCCAGTCGCTCGGCACGCGCGCGCCGGTGGCCTGGCCGACGGCGAGGCATTCCGCCATCAGCTTGCGGTAGAACGCCCGCGTGTCGGGATCGGCCAGCACTTTTCCGATCGGCATGCGGGTCGCGCAGTTGATACCGGCCATCGACGACAGGAAGATGAACTTCTGCCAGCGCTCGCGGTTCATGTCGTCCTGCGGCTGGATGTCGATGTTGGCGGCCTTCGCCGCATCGACGAAGGCGGCAAGCTTTGCGTCGGTCGCCCCGTCCATTCGCCCGCAGCGCATGATCGCAAACTTGCTGGTGTGACGCACGACGCCCGGGCCGCCGAGCACGGTCGCGATGTAGGCGGTGCCGGCGACGGTCTTGTCCTTGCCGAGAATCGGCGAGACGCGCTCGTAGCTGTCCACGCCATTCTGCAGGGTGATGATGCGCGTGTCCGGACCGACCAGCGGGCGGGTCAGTTCGGCGGCGGTCTCGGTGTCCCACAGTTTGACCGCAAACAACACCACGTCGACCGGACCGACCTCTTTCGGGTCGTCGGTGGCCGTAACCTTGGGCAGATGCAGGTCGCCGTGCACGCTTTCGATCTTGAGCCCATCCTTGCGCAGCGCGTCGAGGTGGGCGCGGCGCGCGATGAACGCCACGTCGTGGCCTGCGGCCGCAAGCCGTCCGCCGAAATAGCCGCCGACCGCTCCCGCCGCCATTGCTGCAATTCGCATGGATTGTTCTCCGCTGCCGCAGGCGGTCTAGCGGAAACCGCGGGCCGCGGTCCAGTCATCGTGTGTGTGGGCCGGTTGCTTCGGATGACTTCCACTAGCACAAAGCTTGCTGTTGTCCGCCGAACCAACCCCGAGCCGTCATGCCCGCGCTTGTCGCGGGCATCCCGTTTGGGAAGGCACTGCGTCCCCAATCGAGATGGCCGGCACGAGGCCGGCCATGACGTGGATAGACTTGTGCACTTCGCTTAATACAGCCGCGAGGCGGACGCGCCGTAGGTCATGCGCTGGCGCGCGGGCTGCGGCGCGGGGACCGCGGCTCGGCGCGGATCGTCCGGCAGCACGACCACCTTGGTGCCGACCGGCGTGCGGTTGAACAGGTCGATCACGTCCTCGTTCAGCATGCGGATGCAGCCCGACGACACGTGCTGGCCGATCGTCGACGGCTCGTTGGTGCCGTGGATGCGGTAGAGCGTGCCGCCGAGATACATGGCGCGCGCGCCGAGCGGATTGCCCGGGCCGCCGGCCATGAAGCGCGGCAGGTACGGCTGGCGCGCGATCATCTCCGCCGGCGGATGCCAGTCCGGCCATTCCTGCTTGCGCGCGACCGTGCGCACGCCGGACCAGGTGAAGCCTTCGCGGCCGACGCCGATGCCGTAGCGGATCGCGCGGCCGCCGCCGAGCACGTAGTAGAGATAGGTGTTCGGCGTATCGATCACGATCGTGCCGGGCGCCTCGCGCGTCGGATAGGTCGACGATCTGGCGGCGCAGGCGCGCCGGCAGCGCGTCGGTCGCGCCATCCGGCTGATCGCGCAGCTGGTCGCTGCGGCCGCTCGGCGCGCTGCGGAAGAATTTGCTGGAAGATCGACGCCGGATCATCCGGCTCGGCCATCGCGAGCGGCTGCGCCAGTGCCGGCACGGCGACGCATCAGCGGTTGCGGCGACGGCAGCGGCAAAGACACGGCGATGACGTAGATGGCGCATGACACCCTCCCGACATGACAGCACACCCTCGGCTGCGATCAACGGGCTGACGGCCGAAGCGGTTCCGCTGCTCGGATGGGGCCGGGCGCGTCGGGGATGCGCCTTCAACAAAAGTTGACGCCGGCCGGAAGGGCTCGGCCGGCGTCATACGCACGTCGCCAGAGAAAACTGTCAGTAGATGCGCGGGCTGTTGCTACGCAGTCGCGGCGCCGGCGCTCGGTCATCGGCAGCACCACCACCTTGGCGCCGACCTTCACGCGGCTGTAGAGGTCTTCCACGTCCTCGTTGACGAGCCGGATGCAGCCGCTCGACACGCGCTGGCCGATGGTCTCCGGCGCATTGGTGCCGTGGATGCGATAGACCGAGCCGCGAGAGATACATGGCGCGGGCGCCGAGCGGATTGCCGGGGCCGCCGGCCATGAAGCGCGGCAGGTAGGGCTGGCGCTCGAGCATTTCGGCGGGCGGCGTCCAGTCCGGCCACTCGGCCTTCTTCTCGACCGTCTTGACGCCGGCCCAGGTGAAGCCCTCGCGGCCGACGCCGATGCCGTAGCGGATCGCCCGGCCCTGGCCGAGGACGAGGTAGAGGTAGGTGTTCGGCGTGTCGACCACGACCGTGCCGGGCGCCTCGTTGGTGGCGTAGCTCACGACCTGGCGCTTGAAGCGCGACGGCATCTCGGTCGTGGCCTGCGGTTCGACCGGCGCGTAGGCGGTCGCCTGCGGCGCCTGGCGGCTCGACGAACGAAAACAGGGTCAGCGGGGCGGCGGCCGCGGCGGAGGTGAACAGGAGCGCGCCGGCGAGCGCGGCGAGGCCGAGGCCGGTGCGGATTGCGCGAGTCTGGATCATGGCTTCCCCCTTTGATCTGCCCATTGGTCGGCAGCGGGGGAGGGCCGGTTCAGTGCCGGTTAACGCTACTTTGTATCGTTTGTTTCGGCGGCTTTTGCGGTCGGCCCGCCGGGCGTGCCAGCCGACCTCGGCGTCGGGGATCGAATCGGTCGAGGCGAAATAGGGCTTGATGTCGAGCAGCGGCGGTGCCGTCGAGGCAGTCGAGGCCGATGACCGACAGGCGCGTGCCCTCGACCTTGAGAAGCCGCACGACGCTGAGCGCGATCGGGTTCGGCCGCACCGGGCGAGCGCAGCGAAAAGGTGCCTCGGCCGACCCCGTACTGGGCCGGCACCTGGACCGCGAGATCGCGCCGCGACCTGGTCCATCCAATAGAGCAGGATCAGATGGGAGCAGGTTTCGACCCCGGCCAGCGCCGCAGCCCAGCGCGGATCGACCTCGATGGTGCAGACCGCGCCCGGTCTCGCGAGCTTCGCGGGCGTTCTTCGGGCAGTCCTTGCGCGATCTTCCAGGGCGTGCGGATGCGGCCGATGAAATAGAGCGCGGCGTCGAACTGTGCTCGGCAGGTCGACGCAACCGTCGCCGTCGCGCAGGCCGGCGGTCCTCGTCGTCCTTGGATCGGTCATTGTCCTGGGGAGGCGGCCATTGGCGGAGTGTCCCAGAGCCGCCGGCGGCCGCCAAGCCGGCGCCGCAGCCGATGCGTCAAGATGCTTGCTTTCGCCCAACTTAACCGTATAAACATATCTTTATGTGATGGGATATTTCCCATGGCCGAATCTGCCCACCTGCCATTCGATGCCCTCAACACCGCGCTCAAGGCCGCCGGCGAGGACACGCGCCTGCGGGTGCTGGTGCTGCTGGCCGAGGCCGAACTGACCGTGTCCGACCTCACGCAAATTCTCCGGCAGTCGCAGCCGCGCATCTCGCGCCATCTCAAGCTCCTGGTCGAGGCCGGCCTGGTCGAGCGCTTCCGCGAGGGCGCCTGGGCGTTCTTCCGCCTCGCCGAGCGCGGCGCGACCGCCGAACTCGCCCGCGCGCTGATCGCGCGGCTCGACGCCGTCCGATCCGATCGCGGTGCGCGACCGCGAACGCCTCTCGGCGGTGCGGCGCGCGCGCGCCGCCGCGGCGCAGGATTATTTCCGCGCCCACGCCGCGCAATGGGACCGCATCCGCAAGCTGCACGTCGCCGACGAGGCGGTGGAAGCCGCGATCGGCGACGCGTTGGCCGAGCGGCCGTTCCGCTCGCTGCTCGATCTCGGCACCGGCACCGGGCGCATGCTGGAACTGTTCGGGGCGGGCATCGAGCGCGGGCTCGGCATCGATCTCTCGCTCGACATGCTGCTGCTCGCGCGCGCCCGCATCGAGCGCGCGGGTCTGCGCCATTGCAGCGTGCGGCAGGGCGACATCTACGATCTCGCGGTGCCGGCCGGTTCGTTCGACGTGGTGCTGATCCATCAGGTGCTGCACTTCCTCGACGACGGCGCGCGCGCGATCCGCGAGGCGGCGCGCGTGCTGGCGCCGTCCGGCCGCCTGCTGGTGGTCGACTTCGCGCCGCACGATCTCGAATTCCTGCGCGAGGAGCACGCGCATCGCCGGCTCGGCTTTGCCGCCGAGACGGTGGCGCAATGGATGAGCGCGGCCGGTCTCGACATGACCATGCACCGGAGCCTGCCGCCGGAGCCGGGCTCCGACGGCAAGATCGCAGTGTCGCTCTGGCTCGGGCGCGATCCGCGCGTGCGGATCGCCAACGACGTGCGGGAGGTGGCGTGATGGCATCGTCGCGTATCCGTGTGTCGTTCGAGTTCTTTCCGCCCAAGACCGAGGAGATGGAGCGCACGCTGTGGGAGGCGATCGCGCGGCTCGCGCCGCTCGCGCCCGACTTCGTCTCGGTGACCTACGGCGCCGGCGGCTCGACGCGCGAGCGCACGCACTCAACCGTGCGGCGCATCCTCGACGAGACCGCGCTCGATGCCGGCCGCGCATCTGACCTGCGTCGCCGCCACCCGCGCCGAGGTCGACGCGGTGATCGAAGGCTATCGCGACGCGGGCGTCCGCCACATCGTGGCGCTGCGCGGCGATCCGACCGGCGGCGTCGGCGAAAGGTACGCGCCGCATCCGGGCGGCTATGGCAACGCCGCCGATCTGGTCGCCGGCATCAAGCGCATCGCCGACATCGAGGTGTCGGTCTCGGCCTATCCGGAGAAGCATCCCGACAGTGCGTCGGTCGAGGCCGACATCGACATGCTCAAGGCCAAGGTCGACGCCGGCGCGAGCCGCGCGATGACGCAGTTCTTCTTCGAGAACGACTGCTATTTCCGCTATCTCGACCGGGTGCGCGGCGCGCGGCATCGACATTCCGATCGTGCCCGGCATTCTGCCGGTGCAGAACTTCAAGCAGACGAAGAATTTCGCCGCGCGCTGCGGCGCCTCGGTGCCGCGCTGGCTCGCTGAGCGGTTCGACGGTCTCGACGAGGATGTCGCGACCCGCAAGCTGATCGCGGCCGCGGTCGCAGCCGAGCAGGTGCTCGATCTGGTCGAACGCGGCGTCACGCGAATTCCACTTCTACACCATGAACCGCGCCGACCTGGTTTACGCGATCTGCCATCTGCTCGGTCTGCGCCCGGTCAAAAACGAAGGCGAGAGTTTGCCTGGGACGCCGCCCCTCGGTTCCCTCTCCCATGGGGAGAGGGTGCCCGAGCGAAGCGCGGGCGGGTGAGGCGCCTGAACAAGCATCAAGTCCAAGCATCAGGTCCGAACATCATCCATGCCCACCGCGTCCCACATCAGCGCCCGAACTCTGCTCCGCGAGCTCGCCGCCGAGCGCATCCTGGTGCTCGACGGCGCCATGGGCACCATGATCCAGTCGATGAAGCTCGACGAGGACGGCTATCGCGGTGCGCGCTTCGACGCCTGGAACCGCGAGGTGCGCGGCAACAACGATCTGCTCAATCTGAGCCGGCCGGACGCGGTCCGCGAAATCCACTACGCCTACTTCAAGGCCGGCGCCGACATCGTCTCGACCAACACGTTTTCTTCGACCGCGATCGCGCAGGCCGATTACGGCCTTTCGAACATCGCCTACGAGCTCAACTGCGAGGGCGCACGCCTTGCGCGCGAGGCCGCGACCCGCGCCGCTGCCGAGGACGGCCGGCCGCGCTTCGTCGCCGGCGCAATCGGGCCGACCAACCGCACCGCCTCGATCTCGCCCGACGTCGCCAACCCGGGCTTCCGCGCCGTCACCTTCGACGATCTGCGCAAGGCCTATGGCGAACAGGTGCGCGGGCTCCTCACCGGCGGCGCCGACATCCTGCTGATCGAGACGATCTTCGACACGCTCAACGCCAAGGCCGCGATCTACGCCATCTTCGAACAGTGCGAGGAGCGCGGCGCCGACGTACCGGTCATGATCTCCGGCACCATCACCGACCGCTCCGGGCGGCTGCTCTCCGGCCAGACGCCGGAGGCGTTCTGGAACGCGGTGCGGCACATAGCCCCGCTGTCGGTCGGGCTCAACTGCGCGCTCGGCGCCGACGAGATGCGCGCGCACATCGCCGAGATGTCGCGGGTCTGCGACACGCTCATCTGCGCCTATCCGAACGCCGGCCTGCCGAACGAGTTCGGCCTCTATCCCGAGGGCCCGGACGACATGGCGCAAAAGCTCGGCGAGTTCGCCGAGGCCGGCCTCGTCAACATGGTCGGCGGCTGCTGCGGTACGACGCCGGAGCACATCACCGCGATCGCGGAGGCGGTGCGCGGCAAGCTTCCGCGGCCGGTGCCGGAGGCGAAGCCGTACCTGCGGCTCTCCGGGCTCGAGCCGTTCACGCTTACGCCTGAGATCCCGTTCGTCAACGTCGGCGAGCGCACCAACGTCACGGGCTCGGCCAAGTTCCGAAAGCTCATCACCGCCGGCGACTATGCGGCTGCGCTTGCGATCGCGCGTGAGCAAGTTGCGAACGGCGCGCAGGTCATCGACGTCAACATGGACGAGGGCCTGCTCGATTCCGCCGAGGCGATGAAGACGTTCCTCAACCTGATCGCGGCCGAGCCCGACATCGCGCGCGTGCCGGTGATGGTCGATTCGTCGAAGTTCTCGGTGATCGAGACCGGCCTGAAATGCGTCCAGGGCAAGCCCGTGGTCAACTCGATCTCGCTTAAGGAGGGCGAAGCCGAGTTCATCAAGCACGCGAAGGTGGTGCGGCGTCACGGTGCGGCCGTGGTGGTGATGGCGTTCGACGAGCAGGGGCAGGCCGACACCGTCGAGCGCAAGGTCGCGATCTGCAAGCGCGCCTACCGCATCCTGGTCGACCAGGTCGGCTTCCCGCCGCAGGACATCATCTTCGATCCGAACATCTTTGCGGTCGCGACCGGCATCGAGGAACACAACAACTACGGCGTGGCCTTCATCGAGGCGGCGCGCCGAATCCGCAGCGATTTGCCGTGCGCGCATTGCTCGGGCGGTGTCTCGAACCTGTCGTTCTCGTTCCGCGGCAACGAGCGCGTGCGCGAGGCCATGCACTCGGTGTTCCTGTGTCACGCCATCAAGGCCGGCATGGACATGGGCATCGTCAACGCCGGCCAGATCGCGGTCTACGACGATCTCGATCCGGAGCTTCGCGAAGTCTGCGAGGACGTGGTGCTCAACCGCCGCGCCGACGCCGGCGAACGGCTGCTCGCGGTCGCGCAGCGTTTCGTCGGCCAGGGCAAGGAGACTAAGGAAGTCGATCTCGCCTGGCGGCAGTGGCCGGTGGCAAAGCGGCTCGAGCACGCGCTGGTCCATGGCCTCACCGACCACATCGTCGAGGACACCGAGGAGGCGCGGCTTGCCGCCGACCGGCCGCTGTCGGTGATCGAGGGCCCGTTGATGGCCGGCATGAACGTGGTCGGCGACCTGTTCGGCACCGGGCGCATGTTCCTGCCGCAGGTGGTGAAGTCGGCGCGCGTGATGAAGCAGGCGGTCGCCCATCTAATGCCGTACATGGAGCAGGAGAAGGGCTCCGGCCGCCGCAGCAACTCCGCCGGCAAGGTGCTGCTCGCGACCGTGAAGGGCGACGTCCATGACATCGGCAAGAACATCGTCGGCGTCGTGCTCCAGTGCAACAACTACGAGGTGATCGACCTCGGCGTCATGGTGCCGGCGACCAAGATTCTGGAGACGGCGAAGGCGGAAAACTGCGACATCGTCGGCCTCTCCGGGCTGATCACGCCCTCGCTCGACGAGATGTGCCACGTCGCGGCCGAGATGGAACGGCAGAACTTCGAGGTGCCGCTCCTGATCGGCGGCGCCACCACGAGCCGCGTGCACACCGCGGTGAAGATCCACCCGAACTATCGCCGCGGACAGACGGTCTATGTCACCGACGCGAGCCGGGCGGTCGGCGTCGCCGCTTCGCTGATGGGGCGCGGCAGCCGGCAGAAGTACATCGACACGGTGCGCGAAGAGTATGCCCGGATCGCCGCCGCGCACGCGCGCGGCGAAACAAACAAGCAGCGGCTCACGCTTGTGGAGGCGCGTGCCAACGCGCTGAAGCTCGACTGGGCTGGCTACACGCCGCCCGTGCCGACATTCCTCGGCACGCGGCTGCTCGGGGACTATCCGATCCGCGAGCTGGTTCCGACCATCGACTGGTCGCCGTTCTTTTCGACCTGGGAGCTGACCGGCAAGTTCCCCGCGATCCTCGATGACCGGAAGGTGGGGGAGGTAGCGAAGAGCCTTTACGCGGATGCGCAGGCGATGCTCACGCGGATCGTCGAGGAGGGCTGGTTCAAGGCCTCGGCCGCAGTCGGGTTCTGGCCAGCCAACGCCAATGGCGACGACATCCAGGTGTTCGCCGATGCCGCTCGTAGCGAGCCGCTTGCGGTGCTGCAAACGCTGCGTCAGCAGTTCACCCGCCGCGAGGGCCGCGCCAATGTAGCGCTTGCCGATTTCGTCGCACCGCGCGGGCACGCGGACCATATCGGCGCGTTCGTGGTCACCGCCGGCATCGGCGAGGACGCGGTCGCGGCCCGCTTCAAGGGCGCCAACGACGACTACTCGGCGATCATGGTCAAGGCGCTGGCCGACCGCCTGGCGGAGGCCTTCGCCGAGCGGCTGCACCAGCGGGTGCGCGCCGAGTTCTGGGGCTATGCCGCGGACGAGACGCTGAGCAACACTGACCTGATCGCGGAGAAGTACCGCGGCATCCGGCCGGCGCCGGGCTATCCGGCCCAGCCCGACCACACCGAGAAGGCGACGCTGTTCCGGATCGTCGACGGCGAGCGCACCGGCGTGCGGCTCACCGAGACCTTCGCCATGTGGCCCGGCGCGTCGGTCTGCGGGCTCTACTTCAGCCACCCGGAGAGCCAATACTTCGGCGTCGGCAGGATCGAGCGCGACCAGGTCGAGGACTACGCCGCCCGCAAGGGCTGGACGCTCGCGGAGGCGGAGCGCTGGCTCGCGCCGGTTCTCAATTACGATCCGTCGTCGCCGGTGCGCGAGGCCGCCGAGTGAGTCAAAAAAAATCACCGGAGGGCAGACCCTCCGGTGTCCCATTCGCGCCGTTTTACGGCTGGTCGGTCTTAGGTCAACCCCAACTCAGAATGCGCCAAGCAGGATTGCGCTGACGAAAGCAATCGCCGCGAGCGCTGCAAGCACATTCAGACGTAACGCTAGGTCCACCTGTCGGCCTCCTCAAATGGACATGAACAAAGCTTAACAGAGCCGCGCCCTCGGCCGAAGTGACAAACATATTGCAGTGCCAAACCGTTCCGGGTGCGGCCAATTTTTGTTAAGGTTTTGTTTTGTCACGGGAAAATTTCGATTCCGGGTGAGCTTTTCCACCGTCATGCGCTGCAAGCGAGGGCACATAATTTATGCAATTTCAACCGCAGGCCGCAAATTGGCCGCCGGCACAATCGGTTCTGGGAACTTCGGCGGGGCTCTCTGCAGTACGCAAGGGACCCAGCATTGCAACGTCATCACCGGGCCGCCGCGAAGCGGCGAGACCCGGTGATCCATCACCTTAACAAGAGCAGGCCGCAGAGCTCTCGTACTGGATGGATCGCCAGGTCATGGCGCCATAGCGCGTCGAAGACGCGCGTAACCGCGCTTATGGCGCCGGCCGGCGATGACGTCTGCGGTGGTGGCATCGATTCCGCTGAGCGGCATTGAGCAGTCCTTAAGACAATCCCTCGCATTGTCCGCGCCATGGTGCGCGGAGTGCGTTGGTATTTCGCGGGCTTCCTTGTCGCTGTCACGTTGGCCGGATGCGGCCGCAGCTTCCTGCAGTTTGCCGAGCGCGAGCCATGGCGGCGCGAGGCGGAGGTGGCCTGTCTCAAGTCGGGCACCGTGCGGGAGGGTGTCGGCATCGTCCGCATCGAGCCGATCGAGGGGCCCGGCGTCTGTGGTGCTGATTTTCCGCTGAAGGTGGCAAGCCTCGGCGAGACGAGCACGCTCGGCTTCGCGCAGGAGCCGATCCGGCCGCCGGCTGCGATTCCGGGCGCAGGTTCTGGTTCACCGCGCTGGCCGGTTACGCAGCAGTCTGCGCCACAGCCTGTCGTGCAGCCCCGCGCGGCTACGCCGCTTTCGAACGAGCCGCCGAACGGCGGCGCCGTCCCCGAATACTACGATCCGCGCTACGATCCCGCGCGCCGGCCGTCGCCGGCCGCGTCTGCGCCGCTCTCGGCTGTCCCCGTCATGTCCGCCCCGCTCAGCGCGGTGCCGGCCGCGAGCGCGCCATACGCGAGCACGCCGCTGCCGCCAATTCAGAACGCAGGCCCGCAGCAATACCAGCAGCAATACGCGCCGGTGCCCGCGCTCGGCCCACAGCGCAATCCGCGGTTTGCCGCCGCAAGCCCGGTCGAGATCAAGCCGACTGCGACGCTCGCCTGTCCGATCGTGTCGGCGCTCGATCAGTGGATCGTCAGTTCCGTGCAGCCCGCAGCACTGCGCTGGTTCCAGCAGCTGGTGGTCGAGATCAAGCAGATCTCGGCCTACTCCTGCCGCGGCATGAATGGGCAGGCCGGCGCACCGATCTCGGAGCACGCCTTCGGCAATGCGCTCGACATCGCGGCGTTCGTGCTCGCCGACGGCCGCCGCGTTGCGGTGAAGGACGGCTGGCGCGGCGCGCCGGAGGAGCAGGGCTTTCTGCGTGACGTGCAGGGCGCCGCTTGCGACCAGTTCACCACAGTGCTTGCGCCCGGCTCGAACCGGTTCCATTACGACCACATTCATGTCGACCTGATGCGCCGCGACAGCGGGCGGCGCATCTGCCAGCCGGGCGCGGTCGACGGCGAAGAGGTCGCAGCGCAGGCGCGCCGCAATCCGGCGTTCGCCGCCCGGCGCGATGTCCCGCCGAGCCGGCGCTACGACCCGCCGTTCGACGCGCGCAACGATCCGTTCGCCTGGCGCGGCGACGCCCGCCGCGACCGGGACATCACCGGCTCGACCGCTGTGCGGCGCAAGGGCGGGCGGAATCCCGCCGACGATGACAACGATTGGATCGAAGACCCGGGCCCGCGCGTTCCCCTGGAGTGAGCCGCTTCGCACTGCAACCTCGGCGAGGGGTGGTGCGGCGATTTGGCAGGTTCCCGAAGCCGCGGAATATGCAGCCTTTTAGCGTGAAATTTGTGTTACATTACTTGTGTATGTGCCGTCAGGCCGGCCTTGGGCCGGCCGGGATGAACCGACGCACTACCACGGGCGACTTCCAATACCGATATACGCAACACTTTTTCGCCATGGGCATCGAGACCCAGAGAGGAAACCCTATGCTTCGCAATCTTCGCCCCCTGACCGCGATCCTGGCCGTTGCCGTGGCCGTCGCGTTCCTGGCCGTCGAAGCCAGTGCCGCACCCAAGATGAACGCTGGCAGCCGAGGCAGCCGGACCTATTCGGCGCCGCCGCCGACTGCGACCACGCCCAACACCGCGCGCCCGATCGAGCGCTCGACGACCCAGCCGGGCCAACCCGGCAGCGCCACCGCGGCACGGCCGGGCTCGGCCGCGCCGACCCAGGGCGGCCTGTTCAACCGGCCGGGACTGCTCGGCGGCCTCGCCGCTGGCTTCCTCGGCGCGGGCCTGTTTGGCCTGCTGTTCGGCAACGGCCTTGCCGGCGGTCTCGGTGGGATCGCGTCGTTCTTGGGCCTCCTGCTGCAGATCGGCATCGTCGCGCTTGTCGCCATGCTGGCGTGGCGCTGGTGGCAGTCGCGGCAGCAGCAGCCGGCGCTGGCCGGCGGCCCGCCAATGCAGCGGTCTCCAATGCAATCCTTGCCGCTGCAGCAGTCACCGATGCAGGCCGAGCCGCTGCAGCAATCGTCCTACGACCCGCGTCCGCGGCCGGGCTACGGCGGCAGCGCGCCGCCCGCCGCCGAGCAGCAGCCCTCGATCGAGGTCAGCCAAGCCGATCTTGAGACCTTCGAGCGCATGCTGTCGGAGGTCGAGGCCGGCTACAGCGCCGAGGATCTGTCGGCGCTGCGCACGCGGATGACGCCGGAGATGCTGTCGTACTTCTCCGACGAACTTTCGCGTAACGCGAGCCGCGGCATCGTCGATCAGGTCGTCAACGTCAAGCTTCAGCAGGGCGACGTTTCGGAGGCCTGGCGCGAGGGCGACGATGAGTACGCGACGGTCGCGATGCGCTACTCGTTCGACGGCCGCACCGTCGACCGCGCGAGCGGCCGCGTGACCGAGGACGGCGCGCAGGAGAACACCGAACTGTGGACCTTCCGCCGCGCCCGCGGCGGGCAGTGGCTGCTGTCGGCGATCCAGCAGGCCGACTGAGCCTGCGGCAGCGAGAAATGCGATGGCCGGGCCGCAAGCCCGGCCATTTTGTTTGCGGCGATTGAGAGGCGTGTCATGGCCGGGCTCGTCCCGGCCATTCACGTCTTGCTTGCCTTAATTGCCGTAAGACGTGGATGCCCGCGACAAGCGCGGGCATGACGCCTTTCCCTGGGGCTATTCGGAGAGGATGCACCGTTACAGCACGTAGCCGACGGCCTCGACCTCGACGCCGCAATCGAGCGGCATCCGCCCGGCCTGCAGGCGGGTGCGCGCCGGCAGGGTTTCCTGGCTCGTGAAATAGGTCCGGTAGATGCGGTCGAACTCCTCCTGCTGGCGCTGATCCTTGAGCCAGACGCTCACCTTGAGCAGACAGTCCATGTTGGAGCCGGCGGCCTCGACGAGCTTCTTCAAGTGCGTCATCACGATATGCACCTGCTTCTCGAAGGCGATGTCGGGAAATGGCGGAATCGGCAGCTTGTTGGCGCGCGCGTGACGCAGCTGCGCGGAGAACTCGGCATCGAACGGCGGCAGGCCCGAGACGTAGAACATGTTGTCGTGCTTGACGCACAGGTTGAACGTCGCGCCCGCCTCCGGCACGTCGGCTTTGATGATTTGCTTGTGCATGGATCCTCCGATTTCCTATTCGATCACTGCGTCGGCGCGGGCGAGCAGCGAAGGCGGCACCGCAAGACCAAGTGTCCGCGCGGTTTCGGCGTTGATGACCAGCTCGAACTTGCTCGACTGCACGACCGGCATGTCCGCGGGCTTGCCGCCCTTGAGGACGCGGCCGGCATAGACGCCGATCTGACGGTACACATCCGTAATGTTGGGGCCGTAGCTCATCAGCCCGCCGGCTTCGGCGTTGTCGCGCCCCGAAAAGATCGTGGGGATCGCGTGGCGCGTCGCCAGGTGGGCGATGTGAACGCGCCGGCTGAGCAGAAACGGCCCGGTGCCGACTGTGAGACCGTCAGGCCGTTCAGACCCAAACGTCGCGAACATTGCATTGATCTCGCCGCTGGCGCCTACATTGAAAATCTGGACCTTGAGACCCATGGCGCGAGCCGCAGCCTCCATGTCTGCCGCCCCGGTGGCAGACTCGATCATGGCCGAGGAGAACAACGCGGCCACGCGGGTGGCGGTGGGCACCAGCTCGCGCAGAAGCTCCAGCCGCTTCGCCGCCAACTCGCCCGCAAGAATATTGATGCCGGTCAGGTTGCCGCCCGGCCGGGCGAGGCTCGCGACCAGACCGAGCTTGACTGGGTCCTCAGCGGAGATGAACACGATCGGGATCGTCGAGGTTGCCGCCTTGGCCGCCAGCGTGCCACCTGCGAAAGCGGCGATCACGGCGACCTTGCGGCGGACCAGGTCGGCCGCCATCGCCGGCAGCCGATCCGATTGATTCTCCGCCCAGCGGTATTCGACCGCGACGTTCTCGCCCTCGACGAAGCCGGTCTCCTTCAGGCCCTGGCGGAATGCGCGCAGGCGATCCGCGTTGGTTTCGGGCGACGTGGGATTGAGAAACCCGATCAAAGGCAGCGCGGATTGCTGCGCGCGGGCGGCGTGCGGCCAAGCGACGGCCGCGCTGCCGGCCAGCGCGACGAAGTCTCGCCGCTTCATATCAATGCCCCCGAGTTGCCGCGGCCGTACGTTCAAATGCTAGCACATCGCAAAGGCGCTAATCGCGTGGCTTGCCGTATCCACCCGCGGTCGGCGTCTGGATGACGATCGCCTCGCCCGCGTTGACGACGGTGGCGTCGGCGCCCTTCAGGCGCTCCATCGTGCCGTCGTTCCTTCGCACGTAGTTCTCGCCGATCTGGCCGTCCTCGCCGCCGGCGAGCCCAAACGGCCGGATGCGGCGGTGGCCGGAGAGGATGGTGTATTCCATCGTCTCGAGGAAGCGGATGGTGCGGCGCACGCCGTCGCCCGCGCTCCATTGGCCTTTGCCGCCGGAGCCCTTGCGGATGTGGAAGTCCTCGAGCACGACCGGATAGCGGAACTCCAAGATTTCCGGATCGGTGAGTCGCGTGTTGGTCATGTGGGTGTGGACCGCGTCGGTGCCGGGAAAGCCCGGACCGGCCGGCGAGCCCGAGCAGATCGTCTCGTAGTACTGATAGGTGGCGTTGCCGAAATTGACGTTGTTCATGGAGCCCTGCGCGCCGGCCATTGCGCCGAGCGCGCCGAACAGCGTGTCGGTCACCATTTGCGACACTTCGACGTTGCCTGCCACCACCGCGGCCGGATAGTGCGGTTTGAGCATCGACTGGTCGGGGATGACGATGTTGATCGGCCGCAGGCAGCCGGCGTTCATCGGGATGTCGTCGTCGACCATGACGCGGAACACATAGAGCACGGCGGCGCGGGTCACCGGCTCCGGCGCATTGAAGTTCGTGCCCTGCTGCGGCGAGGTGCCGGTGAAGTCAACCGTCGCCTCGCGCTTCTTCTTGTCGACCGTGATCTTGACCTTGATCACGTTGCCCTGGTCGGCCTCGTAGCTGAATTCGCTGTCGTGCAGGCGGTCGATGACGCGGCGGACGCTTTCGTCGGCGTTGTCCTGCACGTGCTTCATGTAGGCGTGCACGACGTTGAGCCCGAACTGCGCGACCATCTTGTGCAGCTCGCGGACGCCCTTTTCGTTGGCGGCGATCTGCGCCTTCAGGTCGTTGACGTTCTGCAAAGGATTGCGCGCCGGATATTGCGACTTGGTCAGGAGCTCGTAGAGCGCCGCCTCCCGGAACTTGCCGCGATCGACCAGCTTGAAGTTGTCGATGTAGATGCCTTCTTCCTCGATCGAGGTCGCGATCGGCGACATCGAGCCCGGCGCGATGCCGCCGATGTCGGCGTGATGGCCGCGCGAGGCGACCCAGAACAGGATCTTGCGTTTTGCGTTGTCAAAGATCGGCGTGCAGACCGTGAGGTCGGGGATGTGGGTGCCGCCGTTGTAGGGCGCGTTGATGAGATAGGAATCGCCCGGCCTGATCTTGCCCTTGTTCTCACGGATGATCGTTTCCACCGCGCGGTCCATCGAGCCCAGATGCACCGGCATGTGCGGGGCGTTGGCGACGAGCGTGCCGTCGTGCGCGAACACCGCGCACGAGAAGTCGAGCCGCTCCTTGATGTTCACCGAATAGGCCGTGTTCTGCAGCGACACGCCCATCTGCTCGGCGATCGACATGAAAAGATTGTTGAACACCTCCAGCATGATTGGATCAGCCTGCGTCCCGATTGCCTTGGTCCGGACGAGAGGGACGGTCCGATCGAGCAGGAGATGGTTCTTCGCGGTGATCGAAGCCCGCCAGCCGTTCTCGACGACGATGGTCTGGTGCGGCTCGATGACGATCGCAGGGCCCTGAACCTTCGAGCCGGGTGCAAGCTGGTCGCGGGTATAGACGTGTGCCTCGTGCCAGGAGCCGCCCGAGAAGAAGCGCGTCGTGCGGGCGGGTGGCGGGAGCTTGATGCGCTTCGTCTCGTGGGCGCGCTCGCGAAACCGCGCGCCGCCGCCGACCGCCTCGACCGACACCGCTTCGATCACGAGCTGCTTGCTGCGGTCGATGAACCCGAAGCGCGCCCGGTGCGCCTTCTCGAACGCGCGCCGCATCTTGGCAAGCAGTGGCTCATCGGCCGTATTCTTGGTTTGAACCTTGCGGCTTGCCGCAGCGTGCTCCCTCCCCCCCTGCGGGGGAGGGCTGGGGGAGGGGGGTGGATGCTCGCGCTGAGCGCTGCCGCTTACCCCCCTCCCTGTCCCTCCCCCGCAAGGGGGGAGGGAACGTTGTGGCACCGCTCTGCTCGAAGGCCTCCACCACCAGCGCGGTGTCGGTGCCGGCATAGCGGATGTGGGCGCGCACGATCACCTTGATCTTGCCGGCCGGCACGCCCTGGCCTGCGACCTCGGCCTTGGCGTCCTTGCCGAGGCGAGCGCCCTCGCGCTTGAGCGCGGTCAACGCTTTACCGCCCAATTCCTCCTCGATCGCCTGCTGGCGCGTGGCGCGGATGTCGGCAAGCCCCATGCCGTAGGCGGAGAGCAGCGAGGAGAACGGGTGGATCAGCACCTTGGTCATGCCGAGCGCGTCGGCGACGAGGCATGCGTGCTGGCCGCCGGCGCCTCCGAAGCAGTTCAGCGCATAGCGGGTCACGTCGTAGCCGCGCTGCACCGAAATCTTCTTGATCGCGTTCGCCATGTTCTCGACCGCGATCTTGATGAAGCCGTCGGCGATCTCCTCGGGCGATTTGCCGCCGACCTCTTTGGCGAGAGCGGCGAACGCTTTCTGCACGGCGGATGCGTCGAGCGGCTGCTTCTGGTCGGGTCCGAAAATCTTCGGAAAGAAATCGGGGATGAGCTTGCCGACCATCACGTTGGCGTCGGTGACCGCGAGCGGTCCGCCGCGGCGGTAGCACGCAGGCCCAGGGTTGGCGCCGGCGGAATCGGGGCCCACCCGAAAGCGCGCACCGTCGAAGTGCAGGATCGAGCCGCCACCGGCCGCGACCGTGTGGATCAGCATCATCGGCGCGCGCATGCGCACGCCTGCCACCTCGGTCTCGAACGCGCGCTCGTACTCGCCGTCGTAATGGCTCACGTCGGTCGAGGTGCCGCCCATGTCGAAGCCGATGAGATTCTTGAAGCCAGCCTCGCGGCCGGTCTCGGCCATGCCGACCACGCCGCCGGCGGGGCCGGACAGGATCGCGTCCTTGCCCTGGAACAGTTCGGCGGCGGTGAGCCCGCCGGACGACATCATGAACATCAGGCGGATGCGGTCGGCGGACGCCGCTGGCTCCGCTTCACCCTCCCCTGGAGGGGGAGGGTCGGCCGCGAAGCGGCCGGGGTGGGGTGAACGCCGCGAGAAGGTCACCCCCTCCCGCCTCGCTACGCTCGGCGACCTCCCCCCTCCAGGGGGAGGTGGGGAGCCCGTGGCGCCGCCGGCGTTGCCCTTCATCAGCTCGGCGGCCACGGTTGCGACATAGCGGCGCAGGATCGGCGAGAGATAGGCATCGACCACGGTGGTGTCGCCGCGGCCCACAAGCTTGATCAGCGGCGACACCTCGTGGCTGACCGACACCTGCGGAAAGCCCATGCCACGGGCGAGCACTGCGACCTGCCTGCTCGTGCTCAGGATAGCGATAGGCGTGCATGAACACGATCGCGACCGCGCCGATGCCGTCCGCCTTCGCGCGCTCAAGCTCGGGGCGGACGCCTTCGAGATCGAGCGCCTGCTCGATCGTGCCGTCGGCGAGCACCCGCTCGTTGATCTCGGCGACGCGCTCGAACAGCATCTCCGGCTTGATGATGTGCTTGGCGAAGATCTTCGGCCGCGCCTGGTAGCCGATGCGCAGTGCGTCGCGGAAACCCCTGGTCGTAAGCAGCAAGGTGCGCTCGCCCTTGCGTTCCAGCAGCGCATTGGTCGCGACCGTGGTGCCCATCTTGACCGCACCGACCCGGCCCGGCGGAATTGGCTCGTCTCTTGCCAGACCGAGCAGGTCGCGGATGCCCTGGACCGCGGCGTCGCGATAGGCCTCCGGGTTCTCCGACAGGAGCTTGTGGGCGGTGAGGGTGCCGTCGGAGCGACGCGCCACCACGTCGGTGAAGGTGCCGCCGCGGTCGATCCAGAAGTCCCACGGTTTGTTGGGGGTCACTTTCGCTTGCCTCATGCCACGTCCGATAGCCATCATGGTCCGTCATTCCGGGACGCGTGCGCAGCACGCGGACCCGGAATCCAGGGCTCTGGCTTCCGGGTTCGCCGCTTCGCCGGCGCCCCGGAATGACGGAGAGGTTGACGCATCATGCGTTTTTTTCTTGACCGGCTCTACCTGTTCTCGGGCTATCTCGCCGGCGCGTTCATGGTCGCGATCTTCGTGCTGATGATGGCGCTGTCGGCCGGCCGGCCGATCGGCCTCAACATCCCGGCGGCCGACGATTTCGTGTCGTGGTGCATGGCGGCGATGGCGTTCTTAGGCCTCGCCCACACCTTCCGCTCGGGCGAGATGATCCGCGTGGGTCTCCTGATCGACACGCTGCCGGATCGCAACCGCCATGTCGTCGAGATCGTCTGCCTGATCATCGGCATCGGCTTCATTGGCTTCTTTGCCTACTACGCGGGCCAGCTCATCTACGATTCGTGGCGCTTCCACGAAATGTCGCAGGGCGTGATCGCGGTGCCGATGTGGATTCCGCAGATCGGCTACTTCGCGGGCCTCGTCATCCTCTTGATCGCGTTCGTCGACGAGTTCGTACACGTCGTGCAGGGCAACCCGCCGCGCTACGAGAAGCCCAAGCCCGTCACCGCCGAGGAAGTGGTCGAGCGCGCGATCCAGAGCGGTGTGTAGATCCCTGGACCCGGCATGGACCTGATCACCATCGCGCTGATCCTGTTTATCCTGCTCGCGGTGCTGCTCGCGGGCGGCGTGTGGATCGCGATCGCGCTGATGGCCTGCGGCTATGCCGGCATGCTGTTCGTCGGCGGCAACATCCCGCCGGGCGCGGTGCTCGCGACCACGGTCTGGGGCAACAGCGCGTCATGGACGCTCGCGGCGCTGCCGCTGTTCATCTGGATGGGCGAAATCCTGTTCCGCACCCGGCTGTCGGAGGAGATGTTTCGCGGGCTTGCGCCCTGGCTCAACTGGCTGCCGGGCCGGCTGATGCACGTCAATGTGCTGGCCTGCGGCATTTTCGGCGTCGGTGTCGGGCTCGTCGGCCGCGACCACTGCGACCGTCGCCAAGATCGCGTTGCCGGAGCTGAAGAAGCGCGGCTACGACGAGATGGTGTCGCTCGGCTCGCTCGCCGGTGCCGGCACGCTGGGCATCCTCATTCCGCCGTCGATCATGATGGTGATCTACGCGGTGCAGGCCAATGTCTCGATCATCCAGGTGTTCCTCGCGGGCTTCCTGCCCGGCCTCCTCGTGATGGTGCTCTACTCCGGCTACATCGCAATCTGGTCGCTCGCCAACCCGAAAAAGCAGCCGCCGCCCGAGCCGCCGATGTCGCTGCGCGAGAAATTCGCGCCTCGGCGGCGCTCATCCCGACGTTCCTGCTGATCGCGCTCGTGTTCTGTCGCTCTGCTGCTCGGCTGGGCGACCGCGACCGAATGCGCCGCCTGGGGCGTGCTCGGCTCGCTCGCGATTGCTTGGTGGCATGGCATGCTGAGCTGGCAGTCGTTCTGGCAGAGCGTGATGGGCGCGACGCGCGTCACCTGCATGATCATGCTGATCCTCGCTGGCGCCTCCTACATGTCGACCTCTATGGCCTATACGGGCGTGCCGCAGGCGCTGGCGGCCTGGGTCGGCGGCTTTGGCCTGAGCCCCTACGCGCTGATCGCGGCGCTGACCGTCATGTACATCGTGCTCGGCACTGCGCTCGATGGCATTTCCATGATCGTGCTGACCACCGCCGTGGTCATCCCGATGATCAAGGCGGCCGGTTTCGACCTCGTCTGGTTCGGCATTTTCGTCGTGCTGGTGGTCGAGATGGCCGAGGTGTCGCCGCCGGTCGGCTTCAACCTGTTCGTGCTGCAGACCATGAGCGGCAAGGATTCCAACACGGTCGCGCGGGCGTCGCTGCCGTTCTTTTTCCTGCTGGTCGTCGCGGTTGCCATCATCACCGTGTTTCCTGATATCGTAATGCTGCTCCCAAGGATGGCCTTCCCGACCTGACACTCAACCGAAGGGGCCAAGAGCCATGATGTACCGACTGAAGATGTCCGCGCTGGCCGCAGGCGCAGCTGGCGCTCGCAGCGACATCCGCTGCCGCACAGACCAAATGGAACCTGCCGAGCGCCTACCCGAACGACAATCCGCACCTCGAGAACATCAACGCGTTCGCCAAGGACGTCTCCGACGCCGACCGGCGGCAAGCTGCATGATCACGGTCCACCCGGGCGCCTCGCTGTTCAAGGGTCCGGAGATCAAGCGCGCGGTCGCGACCGGCCAGGCGCAGACCGGCGAAATCCTGATCTCGATCCTGGAGAACGAAAATCCGATCTTCGGCATCGACGTGGTGCCGTTCCTTGCGACAGTCGTTCCCGGAGGCGAAGAAGCTCTGGCTCGCCTCGCGAGCCGCTTATCGAGCAGAAGCTCGACGCGCAGGGCATGCATGGTGCTGTTCACCGTGCCTTGGGGCCCGCAGGGCATCTACGCCAAGAAGGACCTCAACACCATCGAGGACATGAAGGGCCTGAAGTGGCGGGCCTACAACGTCGGCACCGCGCGCATCGGCGAACTGGTCGGCGCGCAGGCGGTGACCGTGCAGGCGGCCGAACTGCCGCAGGCGCTTGCCACCGGCGTGGTCAATGCGTTCATGTCGTCGGGCGCGACCGGCTACGATTCCAAGGTCTGGGAGACGCTGACCCATTTCTACGACACCCGGCCTGGATTCCGCAGCAACGTCACCATCGATCAACAAGGCGGCGTTCGACTCGCTCGACAAGCCGACGCAGGAGGCGGTGCTGAAGGCCGCCGCAGTCGCCGAGGAGCGCGGCTGGAAGATCTGGGAGAACAAGACCGAGTGGTACCACGAGGAGATCGCCAAGCGCGGCATGAAGGTGCAGAAGCCCAGCCCGGAGCTGGCAGGCGGGCTTCAAGAAGGTCGGCGAACAGCTCACCGCCGACTGGCTCAAGCGGCCGGCCCGGAAGGCCAGGCGGTGGTCGACACTTACAAGAAAATGTAGGCCGCGCCGCCGTTGCGGCGCCGGAGGCATGTCGGCGACAGGCTGCGGACGCCGGTCCTGCTCGCCACGTCCGCGGAAGCCATGCTATGGACGCAGCCCGCCAGGCGCCTGCCGTGGCGCCGGGACCCTCGGTTGCAGGCGGGCGCGCGCGCCGGCACGGAATGATGATTGCCAGTCACCGATCATGACTATCACCTGAGACAACGGGAAGGAACGAGGACCGATATGGCCGACAAGGTCAACGTGCTCGCGATCTGCGGCAGCCTGCGCAAAGGCTCTTTCAATCGCATGCTGATGAACAATTCGATTGCGCTCGCGCCGGAGGGCATGTCGATCACGGAAGCGCCGCCGTACGGCGGTATGCCGATCTACAATTTCGACGATCCAGCAGTCGAGCGGCTTTCCCGCCGGCCTGCGACGCGCTGGCGCAACGCGATCCGCGCCGCCGACGGCCTTCTGATCGTGTCGCCGGAATACAACTGGTCGATTCCGGGCGGATTGAAGAACGCGATCGACTGGCTGTCGCGCTACAAGGAGGTGCCGTTCGTCGGCAAGCCGGTGGCGATCCAGTCGGCGGCCGGCGGTCTGCTCGGCGGCTCACGCATGCAGTATCACCTGCGCCAGAGCCTGACCCCGCTCGACGTGCACCTGTTCGGCCGGCCGGAGGTGATCATCGCGTTCGCCGCGCAGAAGTTCGACGAGCAGGGCAAGCTGAAGGATCAGGGCGCCGTCGACCTGATCAAGCAGCAGCTCGCGGGCTTCGAGAAGTACATCCGCAAGTTCACCGGGAAGTAATCAGCGAAGCACCATTTGAGGCCGGCTTTCGGCCGAGCATACGCCGTCTCGAGAACGGCGTCGCTGTGCTCGGGCCTATGTCCCGACCATCCGATCAGGTGAGCCTGCATCGCTCCTCCCAGGCGAGGCGCCGGGCTCACAGCTCGGCGATGACGGCAGATGGGCTGGCGTGACATCTCAGCGCAACATCGCAGCGCGCTCCGCTAGCCTGCCACTCACCACCCGATGTTCTTGCCGCCCTTGAGCCAGCCCGCGCCCAGCGCGTAGAGCGCGTCGGTCTGCGGCCCGTCGACGCCCGGCATGTCCTCCTTCACCTTGTAGCCGACCTTGGTCTGCAGATAGGCGAGGTGGCGGTAGCCGATCGGGAAGCGGTTGAGCAGCTTGCGATCGAGCTTCGGCGCCTGTCGTCGGGTCGACCGGGACGATCTGGTCCTTCTCGTAGGTCAGGCGGCGCCACACCAGGCCCCATTTGCCCTTGCGCTTCTCCAGAAAATCGTAGAACCGGCCGATGCAGAGCACGTCGCAGTCGACGCCTTCGACCGGCGCGCGCTGCGAGATCGACATCTTGGTCTGGGCGATGGCGCGCTTGCCTTTGATGTCGATCGAGGAGCCGCCGAGGAAGTGGTAGATGCGCACGCCGCGCTTGTAGCCCTCCTGGTTGGCCGCGATGAACTCCTCGTAGGTGCCCTGGAACCAGGTCGCCCACATCCGGCCTTCCGGGTGCCAGACGGTGCGAAAGCGGTCCCATTGAAAGCTGTCGCGCCACACCGCCCAGTTCTCGATCAGCTCGCGGATGGCGAGCTTGTCGCACGTGTTCTTCGGCATTGACGATCGGCTCCTCCCGCGGCCCGTCTGGCGCGCGGCGGCACACTGCACTAACGTTCCGCCCCGATAAAGCCAGCAGCGAGGGCGACATGGCGAGATTGGCAGGACGCACCGCGATCGTGACCGGCGGCGCCAAGGGCATCGGGCGGCACTATTCCCAGGCGCTGGCGGCCGAGGGCGCCGACGTGATGATCGCCGACATCGCCGACGGCTCGGTGCTGGCCGCCGAGATTGCCGCCAAGACGGCCGCAACTCGACCGCGAGCTTGACCTTCGACGTGAGCGACGAGGCGCAGTGCAAGGCGCTGGTCGCCAAGACCATCGAGCGCTTCGGCAAGATCGACATCCTGATCAACAACGCCGCGCTCTACGCGCCGCTGCCGACGCTCGAGCGTCACCGACATCGACGTCGAGCTGTGGGACAAGGTGATGGCGATCAACATCCGCGGGCCGTTCCTGATGGTCAAGCACGTCGCCCCGCACATGATCGCGCAGGAAGTACGGCAAGATCGTCAACATCGGCTCCGGCACGGTCGCGCGCGGCATCCCGGAGTTCTCGCACTACGTCACCTCGAAGGGCGCGGTCACAGCGTTCACCCGCTGCATGTCGCGCGAACTCGGCGACCACGGCATCTGCGTCAACACGCTGGCGCCGGGCTACACGCTCTCCGACACCGGGCTCACCAACGCAGTGCATGTCGAGGCGTCGCGGGCGGGCGCGGTGCAGCGCCGCGCGCTCAAGCGCGACGAGTATCCCGGAGGACCTGCTGGGAACGCTGATCTTCCTGTGCTCGCCGGACAGCGATTTCATGACCGGCCAGGTGCTGGCGGTCGACGGCGGCTCGAACAACACCGCGTGACGACAAGCTTCTTGTCCACTCGGCGGGCGATCCATGTCGAAAACCTTTGGGGGCAGCTATCCCATAGAGACTCGCGTCGGCGAAATCGAACGCCTGCATATCCAGGGCGACTTGATGGCCGACGAGACTCGGCAGATGCTGAAGCTGATTGGGGTGCGGCCGGGCTGGTCATGCCTCGATGTCGGCTGCGGCCCGCGCGGCATTACTCATCTGCTGAGCGAGGCGGTGGGGCCGTCCGGGCGTGTGCTCGGCCTCGACATGGATGAGCAGTTCCTGGCCCATGGCCGCACCCATGCTCCTGCGAATGTGGAATTTCGTCGCGGTGATGCCTATGACACCGGCCTGCCGGCGGGGCAGTTTGATCTCGTCCACATGCGATTTGTGGCCAGCACCGCCGGAAATCCCGAACGCCTTATTAGGGAGGCCGTCCGCTTGGCGCGTCCGGGCGGCGTGGTCGCCATGCAGGAGCCCGACGCCGAGACGCTGCACTGTTACCCGCCGCATCCGGCGTATGAGCGACTCAAGGCGGCGCTGCTCGGTGCGTTTACTGGGACCGGCGCAGCCCTGAGCAACTCAGCGCACCTGTTCGCGCTGCAGCGTCAGATCGGGCTTGATGACGTCAATTTTCGTCCGTTCCTGCTAGGGTTTTGCTCGACCGACGCGATGGCCGACTATCTGCCGTCAACGGTGGAGTCAGTTCGCGGCACGGTGATTCGCCTGGGGCTTCTGTCTGACGAGGAATTCCAGCGTCTGCTGCAGGAATGCCGGAACCACTTGCGCCGGCCCGATACAATTTCGACTCTCTACACTGTCATGCAAGTGTGGGGGCGAAAGCCGGCATAGCCCAGACGCAAGCCGCATGGCTCCCGCTACCATTGGTAGCATCCAGCCGAACCGGTCAGAGGCCAGGCCTGTAAACTCGCTGCGGGCATCGCTACATTGCGGGTCAAATACGCATCGCGAATCCTTGGGAGAACAGATCATGGACCTCGGCGAACAGACCGCTGCGAAAGGCAAGAACGGCAAAAAGGCGGGCACCGGCGGCAAGGACAGCCCGCGAGGCCTATTACGAGAAGATTTCCAAGCTCGACATGGCGCCGCTATGGGTGGTGCTCAAAGACATCATTCCCGACGAGCCAAAGACAGTCTGCGCGCCTGCGGTCTGGCATTTCAAGGACGTGAAGCCGCTGGTCGCACGAAGCCGGCGCGGTGATCTCGGCCGAGGAGGCGACGCGGCGGGTGCTGGTGCTGGAAAACCCGAAGCTGCGCGGCCAGTCCCGCATCACGCAGTCGCTGTACGCCGGCCTGCAGCTCATCCTGCCGGGCGAGATCGCCCCGCCGCACCGCCACAGCCCGGCGGCGATCCGCTTCATCCTCGACGGCGAGGGCGCCTACACCCAGGTCGACGGCGAGAAGACGCTGCATGTCGCCCGGCGACTTCGTACTCACCCCGGCCGGCACCATCCACGACCACGGCAACGAGTCGAAGAAGTCGATGATCTGGCTCGATGTGCTCGACGTGCCGACGGTGAACTTCTTCGAGACCTGCTTCTACGAGCACTTCGACTACGAGCGGCAGAACACCCGGCGCGACAACGGCGACTCGCTGGTGCGCTTCGGCTCGGGCGTGCTGCCGGACGGTCAGCCGCACCGCAACAGCCCGATCGTGAACTATCCTTATTCCAAGATGCGTCCGATCCTGGAGCGGCTCTACGATGCCGGCGACGTCGACCCGACGCACGGCGCGCGCTTCCGCTACGCCAATCCGCTCACCGGCGGGCCGGTGATGCCGACCATGGGCGCGCACCTCGCGCTGCTGCCGAAGAACTTCAAGGGCAAGGACTATCAGTCGACCGACTCGACGATCTTCGTCTGCGTCGAGGGCGAGGGCACGACCAAGGTCGGCGACCAGGTGCTCGACTGGGGCCCGCGCGACGTGTTCGTGGTGCCGTCCTGGATGAAGCACTCGCACCAGGCCAAGAAGGAGTCGGTGCTGTTCTCGATCTCCGACCAGCCCGCGCAGCAAGCGCTCGGCATCTGGCGTGAGAAGGCGGCGTAGCTCTTGTCATTCCGGGGCCGGCCGAAGGCCGGAACCCGGAATCCAGAGCGGTACGCACAGAGAAAGCATTCCTGGATTCCGGGTTCACGCGCTCACGCGCGTGCCCCGGAATGATGGGGCCTATACCGCGACCTATGCCGCCTTCGGTGCTGCCGCGGCTCTTCTCCGCAGGTGCTCCACGACGAGCAGGGCAACCGCGCCGGCGATGCCGATGAGATTGATCGTGTGCCCAGTCATGCCGAACGGATCGGGCGGCACCCAGATCAGCAGGCTCAGCAGGCCGTAGAGCACGCGCCAGCCCACCGACAGCGGCGTGAGCGAATATCCGAGGATCGCCGCTGTGCCGACGAACAACCCGAACAGGACGCGCGCAAAATTCCACACGATGAGGTGGGCCGGGCCGTCCATCAAAAGACTCGGGGTGAGCACGAACAGGAACGGCAGGAGAAACGTGCTCCAGCCGACCAGGCAGGCGATCCAGCCCGTAGTCCAGCCGTCGGTGCGCGCGATGCTCGCAGCAGCATAGGCCGCGAACGCGACCGGCGGCGTGATCATCGAGAGCATGCCGTTGTACATGACGAACATGTGCGCGGCCATCGGCGTGACACCGAGCTTGACCAGCGCGGGCGCAAGCAGCGTCGCGGTGAGGATATAAACGCTCACCGTCGGCAGCCCGATGCCGAGCACGAAGGCCAGCACCGCGATCAAGAGGAGCAGCAGGTAGACGTTGTCGCCGGACAGCGTGACAAGCTGCAGCGTCATGCTGAAGGCGAGCCCTGAGATCGCGAGAATGCCGACCATGATGCCGGCGGCGGCGCCGATCAGGATGATGTCGAGCGAGATGCGGCCGGTGTCGATTACGGCCTTTGCGAGCGTGAGCAATGTTGGGCGCTTGCCGCGGTAGCCGAAGATGAAGGTCAGCACCATCAGGATGCCGGTGGACACGACCGCGGCCTTCTCCGGCGTCAGCAGAAAGATCTCCGGATAGATCAACGCCACCACCAGAAACACAATCGGCACCAGGAAGTGCCAGCCCGATTTCATGACTTCTCGAAGACTTGGCGCGTTCGGATCCTCCACGGAGCCGATCTTCATCTTGGCGGCGTCCAGATCGACGTGGATGAAGAGGCAGGCGTAGTAGAGGATCGCAGGAATGGCGGCGGCAACGCAGACCGCGCCGTAGGAGACCTGCAGGAACTCCGCCATGATGAAGGCGGCGGCCCCCATCACCGGCGGCATGAGCTGTCCGCCGGTCGAGCCGACCGATTCGATCGCGGCTGCCTTGTAGCGCGAGAAACCGGACTTGATCATGGTCGGGATGGTGACGATGCCGACCGCGAGCACGTTCGACACCGCGCTGCCCGAGATCATGCCGAACAGCGCCGAGCCCACGACCGCGATCTTGGCCGAGCCGCCGCGGTAGCGGCCCATTGCGGCCATCGCAATGTCGGAAAAGAAATCGGCACCGCCGGTGCGCGCCAGCACCTGGCCGAGAATGGTGAAGGGGATTACCACCAGCACGGCGACCTGCAGGATCGCGCCGATGATGCTGTTGACGTCGAGGCCGAGGTAGGCGACGAGCCGCTCCGGCGAGACCCAGCGGGTCTGGAAGTCGCCCGGCAGGTTCGGGCTGATGTAGATGTAGACCGCCATCGCCAGGATGATCCCGACGAAGCCGAAACCCGAGGTGCGGCGGCTGCCCTCCAGCACCAGAAACACCAGGATCGCGCTGCCGACGATGCCTTCGACCGGCAGCATGGCGAGTTCGTAGGTCAGCGCCTCATAGCGAGCGGCGATGTAGCCGCAAAGGAGCAGCGAGGCGATGACGCTTGCCCAGTCGAACCAGCGTGCGAATGCGGGGCGGCTTGCAAAGAACGTCCAGATCAGCGCGAGCGCAAGCCCGGCCCACAGCAGCGGCGGGATGTCGAGCGGGTTGGGGAAGCGGTAGGCGATGTAAGCCAGGATGGTGACGACCGCGATGGCACCCGCGGGATCGACCGTCCGGTATTCGCGCTTCGTTTCGGTGACGAAGGCGAGCGCGAGCGTGAGTCCGAGACAGATGGTCAGGAGTTGCTCGGTGTAGAACGAGATGCCGAACACCCGCCGCGGCACGTCCATCACCCAGAGCGTGACAGAGGCGACGAGCAGCGCCTGCAGCACGTTGGTCCAGATGACGACGGCTCTGGATGAGGTCGCCGCGAACTCGTCGGCACTTGCGACGAAGCGCTCTTCGGAGGCTGCGACCGGACGCGACTCCGCAATGCTCGGAGTGCCGGGCTGTTCGTTCATTGGGACGGATTTGTCAGACATTGCGCGTTCCGGTGCGGTGGAGCCGGTCGCCGTTCCTTGCGGGAAGCGTTGCCCGGCACAGCGAGGATGCAGCCCGCGCTTTCGCCATCAACAGCGCAGCCTGCCGACCCCGACCCTCTCCCGATCCGGAGAGGAAATCCACCGCCGATGCCGCCCCCAGATCGGCTTCGTGGCCCCGACGATCAATACGTCTTGGCCGGCATGTTGTGGTCCTGAAAGTACTTCAACGCGCCCGGATGGTAGGTCATGGTGTGGGCGCGATGCAGCCCCTCCGCGGTGAAGTCGTTCATCACCGGCGCGACCGCGACCATGTCGGGTTTGTTCTTCGCCATCGTGTCGATCATCTTGTAGACCACGTCGTCCTTGGTCTTGGCGTTGGTGAACAGCACGTAGTCCATGCTGTAGGCCTTCATCGGCTTCTCGACGCCGACGAATACCGGGCTCGGACGCACCTCGACGAAATAGCCGTACGGGAAGATCTTGCGGCTGGCTTCGAGCCCTTCCGGCGTCTCGCCGATCGCAAGCGCGCGAACCCCGCCGACCGTGGCGTCGGCCTCGCGCACCTTGGGGCCGCCGAACGAGAACATGAACATGTCGTTGGCGCCGGCGATGAAATCGTCGCCGCCGCGCAGCACGTTCGGCACCATCACCGGCTTCACGTCGTTGAGCGTGAGGCCCGCGGTCGCAAGCATCGCGAGCGAATTCTTGTCGAGCGTGCGCATCGCCGAATAGCCGGCCGGCACGCGCTTGCCCTTGAGGTCGGCCACGTTGACGATTCCGGAATCCTTGCGCGAGAAGAACCCGATCCGCAGGATGTAGATCGAGCCGATGATGCGCAGGTCGTTCTGCAGCCGGCCGGTCTCGATGCCGTCCGCCACTTCCAGCATGTTGGCGATGCCGAGGTCGATCTCGCCGCGCGCCACCATCGGGATCAGCACCGACTCGCCGGCGGTGGCCTGGACCAGGGTGTTGAGGCCGCCCTTCTCCTTGAGCACCTTGGCGATAGCGGACGCGGCGGTGTGCGCAAGCGTGCCCGGCGCCATGGTGGCAAGACCGTAGGTCTGCGCCGAGGCGTCGCGGCCGCCAGCCGCGGCGAGCGCCATTGCAAGCGACGCGGCGAGCAGCCCCCGCCGGGTCTTGGTTCCGAGACTGCCGACCGTCATTCGTTCCTCCATCGCGGATTGTCGAGTTTCGTCTGCGCTCCGGCGGCGGCCGCTAGTCGAGCGCTTTGGGCGAAAGATTGCGTTCCTTGAAGTACTTCAGCGCGCCCGGGGTGATAGGGCACGCTGTACTGCTTGTAGCCGAAGGCCGGCGTGAACTCGCGCAGCACCGGCTGCACGGCGACCAGGTCGCTCTTGTTCTTCTCCATGGTGTCGAGCATCTTGTAGACCATCGTCCTCGGGCACCTTGGCGCTTGTCAGCAGCAGGTTGTCGAAGCTGTAGACCTTCATCGGCTTCTCGACGCCGATGAAGATCGGGCCCGGCGCCACGTCGGTGAGATAGCCCCAGGGCATGATCTTGCGCGCGGCCGGCATGCCCGTCCGATCGATCTCGAGCACGCGGATGCCGCCGACGGTGGCGTCGACCTCGCGCACCTTCGGCGCGCCGAAGGCGAAGAAGAACATGTCGGCGGCGCCGGAGACGAAGTCGTCGGCGCTGCGGATCACGTTCGGCACCAGCACCGGCTTGACGTCGGCTTCGGTCAGTCCGGCGGTCGCGAGCATGGCGCGGGCGGCGATGTCGAGGTTGCGCATCGCCGAGAAGCCCAGCGCCACGCGCTTGCCCTTGAGGTCGGCGATGGTGCGCATGCCGGTGTCCTTGCGCACGAAGAACGGCGTGCGCAGCGCATGCACCGCGGCGATGAGGCGCAGGTCCTTCTGGTACCGCGCTCGTATGCCGTCCTGCACTTCCATGATGTTGGTGATGCCGATCTCGGCCTCGCCGCGGTCGACCATCGACACGATCACGTTGTCGCCGGCGGTCGGCTGCACCAGCACGTTCAGGCCGGCCTTTTCCTTCAGCACCTTGGCGATGGCCGACGCGGTGGTGTGATTGAGCGTGCCCGGCTGCAGCGTGGCGAAGCCGTAGGTCTGCGCGGTGGCCGAGGCGGCGCCGAGCAGCGCAGCGCGGCAAGTGCGCCGATGGCATGCAGCATTCCCGTTCTGGCCGGCATGTTGTTGTTCCTCCCAGGTCGCGATCATTGCACAGCGCGGCAAGCAAGGCGAGTTGCCCCGCCGCGCCAAGAGCGGCGCAGCGGCGAGTGACCGATACGGCCGCAGGCGGCCGTCGCCGACCGTCACTCGCGCCGGCGCGAGATCACGTAGGATTCGTCGAAGAACCAGAGCCCGCCGTGCTTCTGCAGCACTTCGCGCGTGGCGTCGAGATAGCGGCCGTCGACGGCCGCCTCCGCGACCCGATCGTCCTCGACCTGCGCGACATAGATCGCGGCGTTCCAGGCCGCGAACAGCGTCGAGGTGCCGATCGAGGACGTCTCCGAAATCTCGCTCGGCAGCGTGTGCATGTCGTAGCGGAACAGCGAGCGGTTGTCGGCATAGGCGTTGAAGTTGAGATCGCGGCCGGCCGGGCCGAGCTCCTGCTTGACCGCCTTCATGATCTGATGGCGGTCGTGGATGAACGGATTGTCGCCCGGCCAGACCTTCTGGATGATCTCCATGCCGGGATCGTTGCCGTGCGAATGGATGGCGATCAGCCGCCCGCCCGGCCCGAGCGCGCGCGCGAGCGGCGCGATCACGCGCTTGGCCTTGAAGTCGAGCGAGGCGCGCGCGCGATAGGGCTGCGAGGCGATGACGAGGTCGTAGTTGGCGACGGTGCCGCCCGGCCGCGGGATGATCGGGTCGAGCAGGAACTTGTGGTCCTCGCGATAGATCACCAGCACCACCGGGCGCTCGTACACCGGGTTGCCGGTCTTCGGGCTGACGCCGGCCTTCCAGTTCTGCGTCGAGGAACGGCACGAGATCGGTGATCTGCTGCTCGAACTGGTGCGCCGACGAGCCGGTCAGCGCGCACCTCGTGCCAGACCATGCTGGAGGCGGCGCTGCAGCGATTTCACCGCGAGCCACGGCGCATCGGCGTAGGCGAGGTTGGTCAGCACCAGCACGGTCGCCGGATGCTCGTAGAAGCGGTCCGACATCTTCTGCATCGCGAGGCGCACGTCTTCGAGGCTGATTTCCTTGCCGACGATGTAGAACGGCGTGTGCGGGAAGCGGTCGTGCATCGCGCGCATCACGCGCAGCAGCACGGTGCCGTCGCCGACGCCGGCGTCGAACAGGCGCAGCGCCGGCGGCCGCGGATGGATGTTGGCAAGCTCGAGCGAGACGCGGTGCGCCACCACCCACTTTTCGCTGCAGGTGTTGACGAACAGCAGATACTTCTGCCGGTTGTCGAAGAAGCGGAAGTTGCGCTGCGGATCTGGCTCGTCCGGCTGCTCGCCGGCGGCATCGGCGCTGCCGCGGTGGCGACGGCACGATCGGCGGCGCCGTGCCGCGGTCGTGGCGCTCGATCACCGCGGGCCGCGCGGCGTGGTTGCGGTTGGTCGCCATGAACGCGCGGATGCGATCGAGCGTCTCGGTGGTGATGCGGCCGCCGTGACGCAGGCGGCTCGCGAGCTTGCCGTCGTTGACGGCGCGCCGGCCGAAGGTCGATTCGGCAAGGCCGGTCTGTCGGCAATAGTCGGAAATTTCCTGCAGCAGTTCTTGCGCGTTCATGGCGGGCGTCCTCGGGGTTTCCTCACCGGCCCCGCGCCGCGCAGCTTCTGCTGTCTGACTTCGGCACGAAGCGCTCGAAGCGGACCAATTCGGGCAATCGGAATCAACCACAAATTGGCCCACTATCGCAGATGGGACAGTATATGGGCAATTGCCCACAACATCAAGTATCGGAAATCTGAGCTATCGCATCGATGCAGGCGATATTCGCACTGCCTCGGTGACGCGAGCGGGCAGTCGGGCTGGTTGCCCACGATTGCCCACCAGAGCTTGAGCGTTGATGTTCGGCTGAAATCACGGCGGAAATCGCTGCGGGCCGATGCAGCCGCTTGGCGTCAGGTGCGTCAGCGGCAGCGGAAGTGCGCTAATGAAGTCGGATCGCCGCGCCCAGGCTGCCGGATGCCATGCCCCGCTTCGCCGCCAATCTCGCCTACCTGTTCACCGAGCGCCCGCTGATCGAGCGCTTCGCGGCCGCGGCCGCGGCCGGCTTCAAGGCGGTCGAGCTGCAGTTCCCCTACGACCACGCGCCGTCGGCGATCCGGGCCGAGATCGAGCGGCATGGCCTGACGCAGCTTGGGCGTCAACACCGCGGTCGGCGGCCGCGACGGCGATTCCGGGCTCGCCGCGGTTCCCGGCCGCGAGCGCGACTGGGAGGTGGCGTTCAAGCAGGCGCTCGACTACGTCGTGGCGATCGGCGGCCGCGCGATCCACTGCATGGCCGGCAAGGTGCCGCCCGAGCAGCGGCCGGCGGCGGAGCGCACCTTCATCGCCAACCTGACGCGCGCCGCCGATCTCGCGCGCGGAAAAGAACATCACGCTGCTGATCGAGCCGATCAATCCGCGCGACCGGCCGAACTATTTCCTCAACCGGCGTCGAGCAGGCCGCCGACATCATCGCCAAGGTCGGCCGGCCGAATGTGAAGATCCAGTTCGATTTCTATCACGTGCAGATCATCGGCGGCGATCTGATCACGCCGGTTCGAGAAGCACCTGCCGCTGATCGGCCACGTGCAGATCGCGGCGGTGCCGTCGCGCGCCGAGCCGGACGAGGGCGAGATCAACTATCCGGCGATGTTCGCGGCGCTCGACCGGCTCGGCTGGTCGGGCTAGGTCGGCTGCGAATACCGGCCGCGCGCGCGCACCGAGGATGGGCTCGGCTGGGCGCGGCCCTACGGCGTCGTGCCGAAAGCTGCGTAAAGGATAACGCGCGAATTGCAAGCGATCGTGGTTAACGAAGCCCTACCGCGGCTTTGCGCGAACGGCTGGCCGCTGCTAGCGTGCCCGCATGTGGGGTCAGAAAAGCCAAGCCGGCTGCGGAGGCAGCGACCGCGGAGCCGCAGCCCGGCGCGCTGAAGGAGGCGGTTCGCGCAGGCCCGCATCGAGATCGCCGAGCGCTCGAGCGTGGTCGTCGATCTGCGCGACGCCGAGCTGGCGCGGCTCGAACTGCTCAACGAGGCGCTCGATCCGCTGTTCGCGGAAATCCCGCGCCGAGGTCGACCTGTTCGACCGCGGCATCAGCCGGGGCGACACGCCGCGGCTGTGGATCGACGTGATCGCGCACGTCGCGATGGGCCGCGACAAGCGGCAGTACCGCTTCGTGCAGGACACGCCGCTACGGCCGCAAGGTGCTGGCGGAATCCGCCGACATCGACGACATCGTCGAGGCGATCACGCACTATGTCGCGACCCGCCTGATCGAGCGCGAGCGCGCGCTGGCGGCCGACGCCGATCCGCTGCATGTCGATACGACGCAGCGACGCGCGCAATCGTGCTGCGCAGCCGCCGCTGGCGCATGCTGCGCGCCTTCCTGTTCGGGCTGGTCATCGGCTTCGCCGCGCTGTTCGCGGCGCTCTGGATGCGTCGCGTCGCGCGTCTAGCTGCACTAATCCGTCAGCGATCTGCCGGCCGATTTCGCCGATGCGCCGCCGCCGCGGCGCAAGCCGCGCGTGATCATGGTGCAGCGCCAGGCGCCGGGCTCGCCGTCGATCTCGTAGAGATTGTAGCCGGCCGGATCGTCGTGGTGGCCGGGCGCGCCCGAGGCCGACGGCACGCCGACGCAGGGGATCGCGCCGCGCGGTCCGGCCAGCCAGACCAGCGAGCGCCTCGTGATGATGGCCGTGCAGCACCAGCTCGGCGCCGTGCTTGCGCAGCACCTCGCGCAGCGCCGCGGCATCCGTGCAGCCGGCGGAAGTAGTTCGCGCCTGCGACCGGCGGATGATGAATCAGCACCACGCGGAACAGCCCTTCGTCGCCGAGCGCGTCGAGCATGCGCGCCGAGCCGGGCGAGCTGATCGCCGTGCAGCCGGCCGGTCGCCGCCAGCGGCAGCGTCGGCAGCGACGTCGACAGCCCGATCAGCGCCAGCGGCCCGCGCCGGCGCACGAACGGAAACGCTCTCGCCGGCATCGCCGCGCATGTAGTCGCCCCAGTGCGCGCCGCGCGCAGCCCGCGGCCGCGCGCACATAGGCGTCGTGGTTGCCCGGCACGAGCGTGACGGTCGTCGGGCGCGCCGAGCGCGTTCGAGCCAGGCCGCGCGCCGGCGCGAATTCGTTGCTGAGCGACAGGTTGACGAGGTCGCCGGTGACGGCGATGTGGTCGGGCGCCTGCGCCTTCAGATCGGCGACGATCGCGCGCCAGCACCTCCGGGCGATGGATCGCGCGCCGCTTGCGCAGCCAGTTGAGGAAGCCGAGCCCGCGCTTGCTCAGCGAGTTCGAGGGGAGCGGGCGTCGGCAGCGGCCCGAGATGCGGATCGGAGAGATGGGCCAGCACGAACATCAAGAGCTGCCGATCAATATGCCGGCGAGAAAGACCAGCGCGCCGCCGACCATGACCTGAAACGCCGCGGCGAGGAAGGGCGTGTCCATGTAGCGGTAGCGAATCCAGGAAATCACGGCGAGTTCGACCACCACCACGGCGATCGCAACCGCGGTCGCGATCCAGAAATCCGGAATGAGATAGGGCAGGGTGTGGCCGATGCCGCCGATCGTCGGTCATCAGCGCCGCAGACCGAGCCGCGCAGCCAGGGCGTGCCGCGCCCGGTCAGCGAGCCGTCGTCGGACAGCGCCTCGGCGAAGCCCATCGAGATGCCGGCGCCGACCGAGGCCGCGAGCCCGACCAGGAAGGTCTCCCAGGTGCTGTGGGTGGCGAAGGCCGCCGCGAACAGCGGCGCCAGCGTCGAGACCGAGCCGTCCATCAGCCCGGCGAGGCCCGGCTGCACGTATTGCAGCACGAACATGCGGCGCTCGGTTTCGTCCTCCTCGGCGCGCGCGTCCGGGGTGAGGAGCTTCTCGCTCGAGCTTGTGGGCGAGGTTCTCGTGCTGGGCCTCGATCTCGGCGAGCTCGGTCAGGAGCTGGCGCACCGAGGCATCGCGCGTGGTCTCGGCCGCCTTGCGATAGAAGCGCTCGGCCTCGAATTCCATGTTCTCGGCGAACTTGCGCACCTCGTCGAGGCCAAGCGGCCGCATCAGCCACAGCGGCTTGCTGTGTGGATGAAGCCCTTGACGTCCTGGCGGCGGATCAGCGGCAGGTATTCGCCGAACTTCCCGCGATAGAGGTCGAACAGCATGGTGCGGTGGCGCGACCTCCTCGTCCGCCATCTCGTCGAACACCTTGGCGGAGGCCGGGAAGGGCTCGCGCAGGCCTTCGGCGAAGCCGCGATAGATGCGGCTGTCCTCGTCCTCGTTGGAAATGGCGAGCGCCAGGATTTCCTGCTCGGTAAGATCGGCAAAGCGCTTCACAATGGCCTCGTGCGGTCGTCGGTCGCTATTCTCTATATTAGAATTATTCTAATAGAGGAAAGCGTCGGCGTTGACTGACCCGCGGAGCGCGGAGTGATCGATGCTCGACGGCCTGCGCACGCGCGCTCTGATCAACCGGCTGATGCACGTCTACTGGCGGTTCTCGCGCGGGCTGACGCTCGGCGTGCGCGGCGTGGTGCTCGACCGCGACGGCCGGGTGTTCCTGATCAAGCACAGCTACGCCGCCGGCTGGCATCTGCCCGGCGGCGGCGTCGAGGTCGGCGAGACGCTGCTCGAGGCGCTGGCGCGCGAACTGCAGGAGGAGGGCAATCATCGAGCTGACCGGGCCGCCGGCGCTGCACGGCGTGTTCTTCCACCCGCTCTATTCGCAGCCGCGACCACGTGGCGCTCTACGTGGTGCGCGAGTTCCGCCAGACCGCGCCGCCGCAGCCCGAACCGCGAGATCGTCGCGCACGGCTTCTTTCCGATCGACGCGCTGCCGCGCCGACACCACCGCGGGCACGCGCGCGCGCATCGCCGAGGTGCTGCGACGGCCAGGCGATGGCCGAGCGCTGGTGAGCCGCGTCGTTGCACGCGTTGCACGCCGGCTACGCTGTGCCGGCGTTAGGCTTGCGGCCGATCAATCGGAACATCGAACGGGGAAGCGGATACACGCATGACATGCGACGCTGCTGGGAGCACTGATCGGCGCTTGCGCTCGCGCTTGGCGGTCGCAAGCCAACGCGCCGACTCCATCAAGGTCGTGGTGCCGTTCGCCGCCGGCGGCCCGGTCGACATGCTGGCGCGGCTCGTCTCCGCGGACATGCAGACGCGGCTGAAGACCGACATGGTGGTCGAGAACCGCGGCGGCGGCAGGCGGCGTGCTCGCAACCGAGGCAGGTGGCGCGCGCGGCGCCCGACGGCAAGACGCTGCTGTTCGCAAGCTCGGGCTCGCACGTCATCAGCGCCGCGCTGCGCGGCGGCGAGCTCAGCTACGATCCGGTGAAGTCGTTCGCGCCGATCGCCTTCGTCGGCGCGGTGCCGATGCTGGTGATCGTCAGCGCCGACTATCCGGCCAAGACGCTGGCCGAACTGATCGCCAAGGCCAAGGCCGAGAAGCTGAGCTACGCGCTCGGCCGGTGCCGGCTCGACCATGCACATCATCGGCGAGGTGTTCAACGCCGAGGCCGGCGTCAAGGCCGCGCACGTGCCGTATCGCGGCGTCGCGCCCGCGCTCAACGATCTGATCGGCGGGCACATCCAGTTCCTGAGCGCCGACCTGCCGGTGCTGGAGCCGCTGGTCAAGAGCGGCAAGGTGCGCGCGCTCGCGCTGTTCGCGACCGAGCGTTCGCCGCTGTTGCCGGACCTGCCGACCAGCGCCGAGCTCGGCTATCCGGGCATGCTGATGGAGCAACTGGTACGGCATGCTGGCGCCCGCCGGCACTGCCGCGCCGACGCAGGCCACGCTCGAGAAGGCGATGCTCGAGACGATGAAAAGTCGCTGCGGTCGCCGCGCGGCTCGCGGCCGGCGGCGTGCGCGGCACGACCGACAGCAAGGGCTTCCGCGCGAGCCTCGAACGCGACGTCGCCTATTGGGGGCCGCAGATCAAGACGCTCGGCATCACCGGCGAGTAGCGAAGCGTCAGCTCACGAACCGGTCGCGGTCGTGCGGCGTCGGTGAAGTCGAGCTCCGGCCCGAGCGGCACGATGCCGGTCGGGTTCACGCGCCGCTGGCTGCCGTAATAGTGCCGCTTGATGTGCGTCATGCTCGACCGTCTCGGCCACGCCCGGCACCTGATAGAGGTCGCGCAGGTAGTTCCATAGGTTCGGATAGTCGACGATGCGCCGCAGGTTGCACTTGAAGTGGCTGTAGTAGACGGCGTCGAAACGGATCAGCGTCGGAAACAGCCGCCAGTCGGCTTCGGTCAGGCGGGCGCCGGCGACATAGCGCTGGCGCGACAGCCGCCGTTCCAACTCGTCGAGCGTGGTGAAGACGCTGCGGAACGCCTCCTCGTAGGCGTCCTGCGTGGTCGCAAAACCCGCGCGATAGACGCCGTTGTTGACGTTGGCGAAGACCATGTCGTTGACGCGATCGATCTCGTCGCGGAACGCGGCGGGATAGGAAATCGGTGTGGTCGCCGGTCAGCGCGTCGAATGCGGAATTGAACATCCGGATGATCTCGGACGATTCGTTGCTCACAATGGTGCGGCGGCTCTTGTCCCACAGCACGGGAACGCTGACGCGGCCGGTGTAGCGCGGCTCCGCCAGCAGGTAGATGTCCGAGAGCTTGTCTGCGCTGTTGACGGCGTCGCCGCTCGATCCGGTGGCGCGGTCGAAGGTCCAGCCGTGATCGCCCATGTACCAGGCGACCACCGACGTCGATATCAGGTACTCAAGCCGCTTCAGCGTGCGGAAGATGATGGTGCGATGCGCCCACGGGCAGGCTAGCGAGACATAAAGGTGATAGCGGCCGGCTTCGGCCGGAAATCCACCGGCGCCCGAGGGTCCCGGCGAGCCGTCCGGGGTGATCCAATTGCGGAATCGCGTCGTCGGCCGTACGAAGCGGCCGTCCTGCATGCGCTTGGCGTCGAAACTGTCGTCGCGCCATACGCCGTCGACCAGAAGTCCCATCACATGCCCCGTCGGGTTTCCGGCAATGTAGTCGTTCGGGCCGCGGAGCGACAGCCGATGGACCTTGCGGCGGTCAAGTGCTAATCGCCGCACCGCAGGTGTGCCTCGGCGGATTGCGCGCCCTGGAACGCCGGTCCTGCCAACGCCGCCGGGGCGAGCGCGATGAGCGACCTGTCAGTGACCATCCTGCCGGAGACCGCCGACGATACGCTGGCGATCGAGCGGCTGCACGAGCGCACCTTCGGTCCGGGTCGGTACGCCAAGACCGCCTACCGCATCCGTGAGGACATCAGCCACGATCTTGCCCTGTCGTTCACCGCCCGTATCGGCACGCTGCTGGTCGGTTCGGTGCGGCTCTCGGCGATCCGCATCGGCGAGGCGCCGGCGCTGCTGCTCGGCCCGGTCACGGTCGAGCCGCCGTTTCGCGATCGCGGCATCGGCCGGGCGCTGATCGAGCGGGCGCTGGACGAGGCCAAGCGCGGCGGCCACCGCCTGGTGCTGCTGGTCGGGGACGAGCCCTACTACGGCAGGATCGGCTTCAAGCGCGTTCCGAAGGGCCGCGTGACCATGCCTGGGCCGGTCGATCCGGAGCGGCTCCTGTTGGCGGAATTGACCGAAGGCGCCTTCGACGGCGTGTCGGGCCCGATCCGCGCGGCGATCTGACTAACGCCCCTCGCGCGCCCACATTGCCGCGAGCGATCCGACCAGCAGCAAGAGGCCGAGCAGGCCCGCGAACATCGGCAGGACGCCGATGCCGCGCACCACGCTCGCCTCGCGCATGCGCAAGCCGATCCAGTCCTCGCCCCGGTAGGTGTCGCTCGACCGCATGCCGACGATCCGCGGCAGCGAAACCGCGCCTCCCTCCGCGAGACGGCGGGCCTCGCCACCGGTGGCCGAAGTGAGCGGCGCCAGCACCTGGGTGGTCGAGGTGACCTCGGCGAACTCGCGCGGGTTGGGCGGCCCGACATTGACCAGCGCCGAAAGCTTGCCGTCCGTCGCGCGCCAGAGGCCGAGCTCGTTTGCACGCACCGAGCCGCGCCACAGGCCGGGCTCGCCGGCCTGCAGAACGAGCGTGCGCTTGGCGCCGGACGGCAGCGTCAACGTCACCTCGTTGACATTGTCGGCCATGGTCTGGCGTTCGATCAGCAGATCGCGGCCGCGCACGATCAGACGCAGCGCCTCCTCCTCGAGATCGGGCTGTTTCATCAGCCAATGCGAAAGCCTGCGCATCAGGTCGAGGTGGGGGCCGCCGCCCTCATACCCGCGCGCCCACAGCCAGATGTGGTCGGACAGGAGCAGGCCGACCCGGCCCTCGCCCTCGCGCGAGAGCACCAGCAGCGGCTTGTTGTCTGGCCCTTCCATGATGGTCGTGCCGTTGCCGACCTTGGTGTCGACCAGCCGGAACCAGCGGCTCCAGTGCGGCGGATTGCTGTCCGAGCCGTCGAGGCCGCGCGTCACCGGATGGCGGCGGCCCGGATCGGTCAGCCGCGCGTGGTAGGGCAGTTCGACCGTGCGGCCGTTCGGCTCGGCCGGCAGAATCTGGTCGAGCGGTGTGCGCCAGATGCTGGTCGGGCTCGCGTAGTCGGGGCCGGCCGCCACCAGCACTGCGCCGCCCTCGCGCACGTAACGCGCGATGTTATCGAAATAGATGATCGGCAGCACGCCCTGCCGGGCGTAGCGGTCGAAGATGATGAGGTGGAACTCGTGAATCTTCTGCTGGAACAACTCGCGGGTCGGAAACGCGATCAGCGACAGCTCGTTGATCGGCGTGCCGTCCTGCTTCTCCGGCGGGCGCAGAATGGTGAAGTGCACGAGGTCGACGCTGGCGTCGGACTTGAGCAGGTTGCGCCAGGTCCGCTCGCCGGCGTGCGGCTCGCCGGAGACGAGCAGCACGCGCAGCTTGTCGCGCACGCCGTCGATCGACACCACGGCGCGGTTGTTCACCAGGGTGAGTTCGCCGTCGAGCGCAGAGGCCTCGATCTCGACGATGTTCGGCCCGGCGTGCGGAATCGGAATCTGCGCATTCATGGTGTTGCCGGGCGTAACGTGGCGACGCTCGATCACCTCGCCGTCGCGGCGAACAATCACCTCGGCCGGCGCCCCGGGCGCGCCCTGATCCTCGACCCGGTAAACGATGGTCTGCGACTGTCCGACGATGCCGAAGCGCGGCGCGGTGACCAGGACCACGCGCCGGTCGCGCTCGTTGCGCTGGCCAGTGATCAGGGCATGCACCGGTGCCGCGAAGCCCAGCGCCGCGACCTCGGCCGGCACGTCGTGCACGCGCCCGTCGGTGACGAGGATTGCGCCGGCGACACGGTCGGGTGGCACGTCGGCAAGCGCTGCGCCCAGCGCCGCGAACAGCCGCGTGCCGTCGGTCTCGCCGTCGGCCTCACCGGCTTCCACGAACCGCACGTCGAGGCCCGCGATGCGGCCGAGCCGCTCGGCCAGCGCCGCGCGCGCCGTCTCGGTCTGCGCCAGCCGGTCGCCGAAGCTCTGGCTCGGGCTCTTGTCGATGACCACGGCGACCACGGAACTCAGCGGATCGCGATCCTCGCGGGTAAACGATGGGTTGGCGAGCGCAAGCACCATCAGAGCGAGCGCGATCGCGCGGATGGCGGCGCCGCGGCTGCGCACCGCAAACAGAAGCGCCGTCAGCAACACCGCGACGCTAGCCGCCGCCCACAGGACGTAGGCCGGAACAAGCGGCGCGAATGCGATACCGAGGTTCATGTCAGCATTCCAGAGTCCTGACATGCCCGGCGCGGGAATAAGTCAGGATTGCGGTGTCGCGCGTGACAACCACCATGTCGCCGTCGCGCGCGGTTGCGATAATGATCCGATCCGCTGGATCGTTCGGTGGAGAGCCGGGCAGTTCGCAGGAGCCTGTCAATATGTCAACCGTCAACTGCGGTACGGCCGCTTGCATTTTGTCCGCAGCCTGAAGAAACCAAGTCCTCGTCGGCAAGGTCAGCGCAACGCAACTCTTGCGAACCAAGTTGGCGATTTCCCAGGCGCTGATCGGCGAAACGTGAATATTGCGATCTGCCATGGCTGATCGAGCTTCGTCTCTCATGGCCTCGCCATTGGCGAGCCAAAGTACGGCGCACGTATCGAGAAGGAGGTCACTCATGCAAAAGGCGGCCTTCCTCCGCATTCCAAAGCTCGCCGGTCGGTGCCGTGAGATCGACGCCGGGCGCGATCGTTACGGTGCCGGCCATGCACCCCCACGGGTCTGCCTTGGCCGAAGATTTCGGGGGGACTTCTCGATAGAAAGTGACCGTCCGTTCCGACAGGTCTACGTCCTTCGTCCGCCAGCCTGCAGACAGCCAAGCGCGAGCATGGGAGTGCCCCATTTCGTTGTTGCTCCACCAGGCCTCATGCGCGTACGCGCTCTTTGGCAGCTTGAAGCCGAGAATGCGTTCGATCTGATCAAATCCCATCCGGCGGGTTGACGCCTTTCCGGCTTCAAGGAATTGCGGTAGCGGCTCGTATTTGCTCATGGGCGGGCCTCCTACGTCCGCCGAAGATAGTTCATATGATCTTACTATGTAATAGGAAGATCACTGTCCTAGCCGCTCCAGCAGGGCCGGGATGTGCACCTGGTCGGCCTTGTAGTTGCCGGTCAGCGTGTACATCACGATGTTGACGCCCGAGCGGAACGCGAACTCGCGCTGGCGCGGCTCGCCCTGGACCATCGGCAGCATCGGCTGGCCGTCGGTGCGGGTGGCCCAGGCGCCAGCGAGATCGTTCGAGGTGATGATGATCGAGGAGACGCCGTCGCCAGCGCGCGCCGGCCTGCGGTTTTCGTCGTCGATCTCATTGCCGGTCGGCAGCGCCTCGACCCAAAGCTGGCCGGAGCTGAAGCGGCCCGGGAAGTCGCGCAGCAGGAAGAATGTCTTGGTCAGCACGTGGTCGCGCGGGACCGGCTCGAGCTCGGGAATGTCGAGCGCGGACAGGATCGAGCGCAGCGCAGCCATTCCGGGGGTCCGGTTCTCGCCGCCCGGTCCGGGCGGTGCCATGATGGCGTCGCGGGTGTCGAACAGCACGGTACCGCCCTGCTTCATGTAGGCGTCGATGCGGGCCAGGGCGGCCGGCGTCGGCTTGGACGCGCCTGGCGCGATCGGCCAATAGATCAGCGGGAAGAAGGACAATTCGTCGCGCGCGATGTCGAGGCCGACCGGGTCGCCGGCTTCGAGCGCGGTGCGCTGGGCGAGGAAGAGCGTCAATCCCTGCAGGCCGGCCCGGCTGATGTTGTCGACTTCGGCGTCGCCAGTCATGACATAGGCGAGCCGCGTCTCAACCGTGGCCCGCATGGCAAAGTCCTGATCGGCGGCGGCGGGCGCATTCGGCGTAGGCCTCGTGGCGCTTTGTGCAAAGCCGTCGGACGGTGCAGCGAGCGAGGCGCCGAACACGCCGAGCGCGATCAGGGCCGCGGCGGCCCGGCGCGACCGCTGGCGCAGCATCTGTCCGATGCCGCCGGCCAGGAAGAACACGACGAGTGCGTCAAGTGCGAGCAGCACCAGCGCGCCGAGCAGCACCGGGCCGCGCAAATCCTGCGGCTCGCCCACCTGGTACGCCTCGAACCGCGCGTTCAGCGGAGCGAAGTCGAGCCCGACCAGCCTGTCAGTCGGCGCGAGCGTATTGACCGCAAGCAGCCCTTCCGGCGGGCCGTAGAAGCCGGGCGGGTGGTCGGCGGTGGCGCGTCCGGTAAAGCCCGCCGGCACCGGCCGCGTCGCCGCGGTCGGCGGACCAAACGCGCCGAAGCCGTCGAGAATGCGGGTCGGCGCCACCATCTCGCGCACGGTGCGGCCGTCGGTCGCGGCGTCGCTTGCGGCAGCGGTCGAGCCGGCGAGCCCGACCAGCCGGCGCAGCATGTCGACGAAGGCGCCGGACAGCGGCAGGTCGGACCAGCGTGTGTCGGCGGTGACGTGGAACAGCACGATCATCCCCTTGCCCCGCTTCACCGCGGTCACGAGCGGTGTGCCGTCGGCGAGCGTCGCCCATGTGCGGTCGACGAGGCCGGCTTCCGGCTCCGCCAGCACCTGCCGCTTAACAGTCACGTCATCCGGCACCGCCATGGTAGCGAACGGGCCCTCGCGCGCAAAGGCAGCGAGCGGCTGTGGCTGGTCCCAGCTCAGGCTCCCGCCGAGGATGCGTCCACCGCGGCGCAGCTTTACGGGCACGAGGTCGTCGTTGGAGGCCGCAAGCCGCGGGCCGGCAAACCGCACCAGCATCCCGCCGTCCTCGACCCACGCGGTGAGCCGGTCGCGCACTTCGCCAGCGACATTGCCGACATCGGCCAGCAGGATCATGGGCACGCTCTGCTCGATGAAGCGGCGCACCGCGTCGGCGGGAGCGGCGGCGTCGGCAAGCCTAACGTCGGCGAATGGGTTGAGCGCGCGCGCCAGATAGTAAGTCGAGGCGAGTAGCGGCTGCGCGGTGTCGGCGGTCGAGCCCGACACCACGCCGACCGTGCGGCGGCGCCAGCGCTTGTCGAGCAGTTGCACGGCGCCGGCCGAGCGCTCAGCCGGGATTTCGAGCCTTGCGATGTCGTTGCGGATCTCGACCGGCAGGGTGATCTCGGCGTCGGTCTCGCGCTCGTTGCTCTTGAAGGCAAAGCGGGTCTCGCCAAGCGGCAGGCCCTTCAGATCGAGAGCGCGGATCGCGCCGTCGTCGCCGCCGTCGGTGAATGCGCGCAGCACCTTCACGGTGAGCCCGCCGGCGGCGTTGTCGGCGGCTGCAAGCGCGTGCGCGGTCGACAGGCCGCCGGTGACCACCGCCACCGGATGACCTTCCACGGCGCGTGCAAGCCCCGTGACGAATTCCGAGCCACGGCCGAGGTCGACCCCGTCGGAGAGCCAGATCACCTCCATGCCGGGGGTGGCGGTGAGCAGCCGCGTGATCGCCGGCAGCGCATCGGTGCGCTCGATCGCATGCGGCTTGGGCCTGATCTGCTTCAGCCGCACACGCGCCGCGGCCGGCGCCTGCAGCGAGATGTCGTGCGTTGCTTCGGCCAGCGGAACGAGTGCGATGGCGCGACTATCCGCCTCGGCGCGGGCGGCGATGTCGTCGGCGGTGCGCATGCGGGCGTCCCAGGTCGAGGCCGCCGACCAGCCGTCGTCGATCAGCAGCGCGATCGGGGCTGCGCTGGTCGAGGTCGCCACTGGCGGATTCCACAACGGGCCTGCGGCGGCGAGAATCACGAGCGTCGCGAGCGTCAACCGCAGCAGCGTCAGCCACCAGGGCGTGCGAGCCGGCGTGTCCTCCTTCGGCTTGATGTCGAAGAGAAGCCGCGTCGGCGGAAATTCGACGCGTCGCGGCCGCGGCGGAATGAGCCTCAATAGCCACCAAAGCACCGGCAGGCTGAGCAGGCCGAGCAGCACCAGCGGCTGCGCGAACCCGAGCGGCAGCCCCATCATGCCGACCTCCCAAGCCGTATGCCGTGGGGCCTGCGGTTCATCGCCACCGCCTCGTTGCCTTCGCCGATGCGGGCATGCAGCGCGAGCAAGAGTTCGTTGGCCGGGCGGTCGGTGCGGTGGATGGTGAAACTCCAGCCGAGCCGATCGGTCTCGGCGCGGATTTCATCGCGATGGCGCGCGAGCCTTGCCTCGTAGTCGGCGCGCCAGTTCTCGGCTCGGCCGGCGGTGATCTCGCCGAAGCCCTCGGGCTCGGTGAACTCGATGCGGCCGGAGTAGGGGAACGTCTCCTCGGCCGGGTCGACGATCTGCACCAGATGGCCTTGCGAGCCTGACGCGGACAATTGGGCGAGCGTCCTGCGGATCTCCTCGACCGGGCTCCACAGGTCGGACAGGACCACGATCTCGGCGAGCGCTGCCGGCGCAAAACCGAGCGGCAGGCTCGTGCGCTCGGTCGGATCGTGGATAATCGCGTCCGCCATGCGATCGATGATGGCGCGGCTGCCGGTCGGCCGCACGAGGCCGGGCATGCCGACGCGCTCGCCGGCATCGACCAGCACCTCGGCGAGCGCAAACGCGACGACCAGCGTGCGGTCGAGCTTGCTCGCGCGCGCGAGCCTCGACGTGAACAGCATCGACGGCGAACGGTCAGGCCAGATCCAGACGGTGTGCGCCGCCTCCCACTCCTGCTCGCGCACATAAAGGTTATCGTCGCGCGCCGAGCGCCGCCAATCGATGCGGCGCGCCTCTTCGCCCGAGACAAAGCGGCGGAACTGCCAGAAGTTCTCGCCCGAGCCTGCGCGTCGGCGGCCGTGCAGGCCGTGGATGACGGTCGCGGCGATGCGGCGCGACTCGAGGATAAGGCGCGGCATGCTCGCGGCCAGCGTACGGCCGGCACCGCTTGCCTGCCGGGTCGCCCTGAGTTCGTCACGCCCCCCTGGTCGCTCAGCCGCCATCATTATTATCCGATGCGTGCCGCGAGTTTGCCGATCACCCCGCCGATGGTCTCGCCGTCGGCGCGGGCGGCAAAGGTCAGCGCCATGCGGTGCTTCAGCACCGGCTCGGCCATTGTAATGACATCGTCGATCGAGGGCGCGAGACGGCCGTCGAGCAGGGCGCGTGCACGCGCGACCAGCATCAGCGATTGGCTCGCGCGCGGGCTCGGCCCCCAGGCGATCAACTGGCCGAGATCGCCGGCGTCAGGTCCCGGACGCGCCGAGCGAACCAGGCTGAGGATCGCATCGACCACCAACTCGCCGACCGGCAGGCGGCGCACTAGGCGCTGCGCCGAGATCAGTTCGTCTGAGGTCATTGCGGCCTTGGGCTTGGCTTCCTCGACGCCGGTGGTCTCGAACACGATCCGGCGCTCGGCGTCACGATCCGGGTAGTCGACGTCGATCTGCATCAGGAAGCGGTCGAGCTGGGCTTCGGGGAGGGGATAGGTGCCTTCCTGCTCGATCGGGTTCTGAGTGGCGAGCACATGGAACGGCTTCGGCATGTCGTGGCGGGCGCCGGCGACGGTGACGTGCTGCTCCTGCATCGCCTGCAGCAGCGCCGACTGGGTGCGCGGGCTCGCGCGGTTGATCTCGTCGGCCATCAGCAACTGCCCAAAGATCGGGCCGGGGATGAAGCGGAAGCTGCGCCGGCCGCCCGCGGCTTCTTCGAGCACCTCGCTGCCGAGGATGTCGGAGGGCATCAGGTCGGGCGTGAACTGGATGCGCCGGGCGTCGAGGCCGAGCACCACGCCCAGGGCCTCCACGAGCTTGGTCTTGGCGAGGCCGGGAACACCGACCAGCATGCCGTGACCGCCGCAGAGCACCGTGATCAGCGCCTGCTCGACCACCTTCTCCTGGCCGAAGATCACGTTGCCAATCGCGCTCTTGGCGGCGGCGACATGGGCTGCAGTGGCTTCCGCGGCCCGCACGATCATGTCTTCGAGCTTTTCCACTCCATCTCCACCGGCCGAAGCCATCATCCACTCCTCAATTGTCGGTGATCACACCGCCCGGGCAAGCATCCGGGCTCGTCCAATGACCTACTCGGCCACGATATCTTGCACAAACAATAATCATGCCAGCGGCCATTATTCCTGATTCCAGGCCTGCTTTTTCATTTTTCGCCTGAAAGCCCCGCTATTTTTGGTGATCTCGGTGCGGGCAGGACAAGTCACGAATGCGTTGGCCGGGCGGTTCGGAAGCGGTGCGATAGCGTAGGGTCAACCATGGCGAACGAAAGGCAGCAAGGCGAGCTCGACGGCATAGCACGCATCGCACGCCGCGAGGGCGGCAAGGGCCGCGCCGCCGGTGCACCTGTGGAACCCGCCGTTCTGCGGCGATCTTGATATGCGGATCGGCTCGGACGGGACTTGGTACTACCTCAAGACGCCGATCGGTCGTCCGGCCCTCGTCAGACTGTTCGCTTCGGTGCTCAAGCGCGAGGACGACCGGTACTTTCTCGTCACGCCGGTGGAGAAGTGCGGGATCATCGTTGATGACGCCCCGTTTCTGGCGGTCGAACTGCGGGTCGAGGACGAGCGCACGGCGGCGCATCCTGCATTTCCGCACCAATGTCGACGACTGGGTCACCTGCGATGCCGATCATCCGCTACGATTCGAGCCCGAATCGGCCACCGGCGGGCTCAAGCCTTACCTGCATCGTGCGCAATGATCTGTGGGCGAAGGTGACCAGAACATTGTTCTTCGACCTCGTAGACCTGGGCGAGGAACGCGAACTTGGCGGTAAGCAAATGTTCGGGGTCAGCTTCGGCGGTAGATTTTTCGCCATGGCGCCGGCCGACGAGCCTCAAGGAGCTTGCCTGATGGAGCCCGGCGTTCCGATCGACGAGGTAGCGGCGCCCGGGCGCGAGTTCTTCGAGCGCGCCCGCGCCCGGCTCAACCGGGAGGTGCCGACGGCGCTCACCGACCTGTCGGTGGCAGGCGTGCGCGGCGATCTCGATCTCGATCCGGTCATGTGGGAAAAAGCTGGCGTCAAGGCGACCAAGCCCGCGGCCGTGCTGATCCCGGTCGTGGAGCGGCCGGAGCCCGGCGTGCTTTTGACCCAGCGCACGCCCGCACCTGCCGAGCCATTCCGGGCAGATCGCGTTTCCCGGCGGCAAGATCGATCCGACCGACGCAAGCCCGCTGGCCGCGGCATTGCGCGAGGCCAAGGAGGAGATCGGCCTCGATGCGAGCGCTTCGTCGAGCCGATCGGCTATCTCGATCTCTACCTGACCTTCTCGGGCTTTCGCATCCTGCCGCTGCTCGCCCGCGTCGATCCGCCTACAGCTGACGATCAATCCGGAGGAGGTTAGCGAGGCGTTCGAGGTGCCGCTCGACGTTCCTGATGCATCCCGGCAACCACCAGCGGCTCAAGCGCGACTGGAAGGGGATCGAGCGCCAGTACTACGCCATGCCGTTCGAACAGCGTTACATCTGGGGCGTGACCGCGGGTATTCTCCGGAACCTGTACGAGCGGATCTACGCCGGATGATACGCCCCGTCCTGACCGAGTTTGCGCTGTTTGTCGCGCCGTTCGTGGTCTATGCGCTGTTCCTGTGGGTGACGCAGGGCGCACGTGCTGGAGCGCGCGTCGTGGCCGCCGAAGGTGCTGGCGACGCTCGCGATCGCGGCGCTCGTTCTGATGATCGGCAGCTTCGTCATGCTGGCACATTTCTCAGGCGCGCCGCCGGGCTCGACCTACGAGCCGGCCCATGTCGAAGACGGCAAGTTCATCCCCGGGAGAACGCGGTGACGGCGTGCATACGCGCCTGCTCGCCGATGCGGCGTGGCTGCGCTCGGGGCTGCTGTCCGGCTGATCGGCGTGCTCGATGGCGACGGCGAGGGGCGCGCGTGGTTGGCGGCGCGGTGCGCAACGCCTTCTCGGCGAACCGATCGCCGAATTCGACGTCGCCACCACGGCATCGCCGGAAGAGGTGATCCGCCGCATCACCGCCGCAGGCTTCAAGCCGGTGCCGACCGGGATCGAGCACGGCACCGTCACGGTCGTGATCGACGGCCAGCCGTTCGAGGTGACGACGCTGCGGCAGGACGTCGAGACCTTCGGCCGCCACGCCACCGTTCGCTTCGGTCGCGACTGGCGGCTCGACGCCGAGCGCCGCGACTTCACCATGAACGCGCTGTCGGCGACCGCCGACGGCACGGTGTTCGACTATGTCGGCGGGCTTCCCGACCTCGAGGCGCGCCGCGTCCGCTTCATCGGCGACGCCGCGATGCGCATCGCCGAGGACTATCTGCGCATCTTGCGCTTTTTTCGTTTCCATGCGGCGTATGGCCATGCCGCGCCGGACCCGGCCGGGCTTGCCGCCTGCATCGCCGGGCGCGCCGGCCTCGACCAGTTGTCGCGCGAGCGGGTGCGGATGGAGCTGTTCAAACTTCTGCTCGCCCGCCGCGCGGTCGCGACGCTCGCGGTCATGACCGAAGTCCGGCATTCTCGTGCCGGTGCTTGGCGGCGTGCCGGATCTCGCGGGCTTCGCCGACATGGAGAAGGTCGAGATCGCGGCAGGCGTACAGGCCGATCCCGTGTATCGGCTGGGCGCGCTCGCGGTGCGCATCCCCGAGGACGGCGACCGGCTGTGGCAGCTGTTGCGGCTCAGCAACGCCGACCATGATCGGCTGGTGACGATGGGCGACGGCTGGTGGCGGGTTTCGCCGCAGTCGGAAACGGCGGCGCGCGCGCTGCTCTACCGGCTCGGTCCCGACCGCTTCCGCGATCGCGTGCTGCTCGCCTTCGCGCGCTCCTCCGCAGATGCGTTCGATGCCGCTTGGCGCGCGCTCGTCGCGTTGCCGGAGCGCTGGAGCGTGCCGGTGTTTCCGCTCAAGGCCGCCGACTTCATCGCCCGCGGCGTCGCGAAAGGCCCCGCACTCGGCGCCGCGATGCGCGCAGCGGAAGAAGCCTGGATCGCGGCCGACTTTCCGGGCGCAGCCGACGCAATCGACGCGATCGCGGCAAAAGCGGTGGCTGCGGGGCGCTGACCAGCGGTCGTTGCTGGCGACGTAATTCACCACTGTCGGCGGCCATCGATCCCGAACCTTCGGGGACCTCGCCGGGGGCACGGCTGGCCCGTCCCGTGGTAGGCTCCGCGCGGGGCGATCCGGCCGTTCGGCCACCAACCGCGGGCATTATTTGCGCGCGTTGGCGGTGGCGGAGGGAGGAAGCCTGATGCGGGACTTGCGACGACGCGAGTTCATCGTGCTGCTCGGCGGTGCTGCCGCAGCGTGGCCGCTCGCCTGCCACGCCCAGGCGCCCAAGAGTATCCCGCGGCTGTGCTTTCTGACGTTCGATCCCGGCACGCTGCAGTCGAACCGGTTCGAGGCGTTCTTTCAGGGCCTGCGCGATCTCGGCTATGCGAACGGGCGGAACATCGCCATCGACTATCTGTCCGCGGAGGGAAACAGCGAGCGGTTTTCCGCGCTCGCCGCGGAATGTGTGCGCCGGAAAGCCGATGTCATCGCGGTCAGCACCACGCCGGCCGCGCAGGCTGCAACGGCCGCGACCCGCACTATTCCGATCGTCATGATCGGGCTTGGCGACCCGGTGCGGACCGGGCTCGTCGCGAGCCTCGCTCAGCCGGGAGGCAACGTCACCGGCCTGTCTCTGATGGTTCCCGAGATGTCGGCCAAGCGTCTCGGCCTGTTGAAAGAGGCCGTACCTCCAATCTCGCGCGTGCTCGTGCTGACCTACCTCGCTGACCCAATCGCGCCGCTGCAAGTAAGGGGCTTGGAGAGGCGGCGCGCTCGCTCGGCGTTACTCTGCAGGTCCGGGACATCCGCACCGCCGATGATCTTCCGGCCGCGTTCGGTGCCGCCGCCGAAGAGCACGCCGAAGCGGTTGTCACGACGGCCGAGAGCATATTCGTGGCGGAGCGTGCGCGACTGAGCGAGCTTACGGCCCGCTACAAACTGCCGGCGATGTACTGCTTTTCGACACATGTCGTCGACGCCGATGGCCTGATGGCTTACGACGTGAGCTATCACGATGTCATCCGGCGCGCCGCGAACTACGTTGACCGCATCTTAAGGGGGCGCCAAAGCGTCCGAACTTCCGGTCGAGCAGCCGATCAAGTTCGAGTTCAGCATCAATCTCAAGACTGCAAAGTCGCTCGGCTTGACCATTCCGCCCGGCGTGCTCGCCATCGCCGACAAGGTAATCGAATAGGCCACATCACGGCGGTCGAGCAACGCGGTCAGCATTCTCCGGCACGGGGCGGGTTACGAAAATTTAATCCGGCCGCAACTTCAGGCGTTCGAACTCGCGACCCGACCGCGCGTTATACGGTCGGGCGAAAACGTCGTTATCGCCAAAGAGGCATGCACGACGAACCCACGCGCATCCATACAGTGTCTGCGAAGAGGAGAAGCGAGATGATGTGCCATTCATCCTGTGCCACACGTGCGCCTCTTATCTGGGCAACTGCAAGTCGGCTCCTGTTTGCTGCCCTGGCTGTTCCCCCCGTCATCTATGTCGACGGACTGTTGCTGTCGCCATCAACGGCGGCAGCGGCGGACGTGCAATATGACGTCAAGCCGGTTGCCGAGATGAAGGTCAAGCAGCTTCCGAAAGGGCCGCTGTACTGGCGGATCGAGAATTTTCCGACGCTGGAGAGCGCGAAGGCGGCTGCAGGTGAGTACCGGTGGAATCCCGATACGGTGAGCTACGACGGATTGCCCTCTCTCACTGCCGAGGTCGCCGGGAGGGCCTGGCTTTTCACGCTCGGGCCGCAGGGCGGCGCGACGCCGGGCGGAACGAAAGTGGCTGAGATCGGCCCCGTGCCTTCGCTATCCGCGCCCGAGTACCTGTTGCGTATCAACCGTGGGAGCGGCCCGCCCGAGGCCAAGACGCCGATCCATTCGCATTATGGCTCCGAGGCCTTCTACGTCGTCGCCGGAAAGTTGGGCCAGCGGACGCCGCACGGCGTCAGCTATGTCGAGGCCGGCCACACGATGAACGGATATACCGGCGGGATGGCGATGCAAGTGTTCAATGCCGGCACGACCGAACTGACCGCGCTCATCATGTTCGTGGTGGACGCCACCAAACCATTCTCGGTGCCGGCCGTGCTGCCCGTTGCCAAGACATCGCATCCGCACACAGGAAGCTGAGGCGGGCTACTCGATCACCTCGTCGGCGCGCACCAAAAGCGAACCCGGAATGGTGAGCCCGATGGCACGCGCGGTGCGCAGATTGATCGTGAGCCCGATGTGGGTTGGCTCCTGGAACGGCAGTTCGGCGATCTTGGCGCCTTTGAGGATGCGATCGACGTATATCGCGGTCCGCTGGTAGTCCTCGCCGACGTCGCTGCCGTAGGCCATTAGTGCGCCGTCGCGCACCTCGAACGAATAGCTGTGCATCGCCGGCAGGTTGCGGAGCAGGCACTCGTCGATGATGGTGCGGCGGTTGCGTACCACCAGCGGATCCGGCGCGATCAGCAGCGCCGCGGACCGCTCGGCCTCGGCGCTCGCCAATGCCCGCGAGATGTCCTCGGCATTCGCCACCGGAAGCGACAAGATCTCGACGTTCAGCGCTCGCGCCGCCTGCCGGGTGCGTTCCTCGACGAGCTTGTGCTGCGCGTTGCTCGGGACCCACAGCAGCGCCACCTTGCGCGCGGCCGGCACGACCTCGAGCAGCAATTCGAGCCGCTTGGCCGCAACCGTATCGTGGCCGGTGGTGAAGCCGGTGACGTTGCCGGAAGGCCGCGCCATGCTGGTGGTGAGCCCAAGCCCGATCGGGTCGCCGACCAGCGCCAGCACGATCGGGATGTCGCGCGTCGCGGCGACCAGCGCCTGGGCCGCTGCGGCAGAGGCCGACACGATGACATCCGGCCTTGCCGCGACCAGTTCGCGTGCCAGCTCAGGCATTCGCTCGACATGCAGACCTGCTGCGCGCACATCGAAGGCGATGTTGCGGTCTTCGACATGGCCGAGTTCCCGAAGCGCGCCGGTCAGGCGGCGAAAGCCCGGGTCTTCGCCGGCCGGAAACAGGACGCCGACGCGGTGCGGGCGGGATTGGGCATGGAGCAACCTGAGGGACCCAAGTAGAGCTGCGCCAGCCGAGCCGCCAAGAAGCGCGCCAAAACGCCTTCGGTTCATGCCGCGACCTCTGAATCCGAGGGGCTTGAGGTTAGAGCCAATGCTGTTTCATTGGAATCGCTCTGCCGGCCTCTCGTGCAGGAACGCAAACGATCCCGTGTACACGCAATCTTGCGATGTGCGCTTGTCGCCTGAAAGCTGATGGAAGCGTACATTTGCGGCGCATCCGCCAACGCCCGATTGCCAACTCATGCCCCGAAGGCGCTCGCTCTATCACTTCGTCGGCGCTCGCGACAAGGCTGCTTCAGCCTCGGCAACAAGCTGGAACATGATGTCGGCAACCGACAGAATCTCCTTGATACCCCCGGCGGTCTGGCCGGTCGGAAGCAGTGTCTCATGGCGTCGGCCAGCCTGTGCGCCTGCCGCGATCTCTGCCGAGAGGCGCTGCCGAGCCTGACGCGCCTCCTCGCGTTTGGTCACCCACTGGTCCACGAATGGCGTTCGGAGGGCGCGAAGCACCGTGCCGTAGCCGCCGGTGCCGGGCAACGGCGTGATGTCGTTGATGAAATCGACCTTCACCGCATCTTCTGACTGGGCACCAGTGATGGCGTGCTTCCATTCCTTCTCGATCGTCGCTTCCTTTGAAGCAAGAAAGCGAGTGCCGAGGTTGACACCTGCCGCACCCAGCATCAGGGCCGCAGCGAGCCCGCGCCCATCGAATATGCCCCCGGCAGCGACAACGGGTATGGGAGAGACAGCATCGACGACCTGCGGGACGAGCGTCATCGTGCTGACGTTGCCCCCGTAGCCGCCAGACTCGGAACCCTGCGCGATGATCACGTCCGCGCCTCGCTCTGCAGCCTCGATCGCTTGCGCGACAGTCGTGACCTGCACCATCACCTTGGCGCCGGCGTCCTGCGCCTGCCGTACAAGGTCGCCAGGGTCGCCAAGAGCGAACGAGATGACGGCGGGTCGCGCGGCCAGGGTGAATTGGAACGCGTCGGCGTTCAGCATTGGCACGATGTGGTTCACCGCATAGGAGCGGGTTAGCTCTCTCACTTCATCAATGTCGCGCTTGATGGAGGCGGTCGCGCGGAACAGCGTGGCGATGCTGCCCAATCCTCCGTTGTCGGATACAGCAGCCGCAAGCTCGGCCGGAGAGGCAAAGACCGCCATCGGTGCGAGAATGATCGGTATCTCGATGCCAAGCGCATCGCACAGAGCCGTCTTGAGCATGGGGCCTGCTCCTGCCGCTCACCGCGCAGCTTCAAATGGATGGCGTGAATCCGAAATTACGCTCCCTGGATTTGCTTGGCCGGATGACGGCGGGAGCTTTCGCCTGTTCAGTTCGGCTTCCGGTTGGCGTCATCCTTGTTCAAATCGTTGAGCGGCGTCGTCGGCAGCGTCGCGCCCACCGCATTGAGGGCGTATCCCTTGGCCTGCCAGTAGGCGAGCGCATAGGGCGCAGGCGGAACGAGCGTCACAAAGCCGTGGAAGTCCTCCGCGGCAAAGCCGAGGAAGCTTGCGGCGTTGCGGCAGATTTCGAACCGCACACCCTGCTTTGCGAAGCTCGCGGCGCGATCGGCGATGTCCTTGTACTTCGCATAGTTCTTCTTGGCGAACACCACGACCTCCGGCCCGTGCGAAACGATGACCACTTTGATCGGATCGATTTCGTGCGGCCCGAACTCCGATGTGGCCGTTAGCAGCGCATTGACATAGTTGAAAACGAAGCCGACCGACTTGGGATCGCTGAAGTTGAAGTCCCACACCATCTTGAGCTGCTTGATTTCGCCGATGTCGGGATAGGCCGCGAACTTCGCCGTGCCGTACGGAGTGTCCGCGGTCTGCGCGAGCGCGGGCGTTGCCAACGCCGCCAGCACGACGAGCAAGGCACGTGAAATGGTGCGAGCAATCCGCATGTTCATCTCCTTGCCGCTCGCCGCCGATCATGGGATCGGGACAGCCAATGGGCGAGGTCGGGCGCGGATCCTAGTCGAGCGGCGGGATGTTGGCGACTGCGACCACCTGCCGCCAGCGCGCCACTTCGGCTGAGAGCATCGCGCGCGCCTCCTCGGGCGTCGAAGTCTTGGCAATCAGGCCCATGCCCGTGATGCGGCCGGTGAGCTTCGGTCCCTGGATGATCTTCACCACCGCCTCGTTGAGCCGCACGACGATCGGCGAAGGCGTCTGGGCGCGGATCGCGACCAGCGCCAGCGCCTCGATGGCGAAATCCGGCACGCCGGCTTCCGCAAACGTCGGCACCGCGGCGATTTGCGGCGAGCGCTGCGGGCAGGTGGTGGCAAGCCCCCGCGCGGTGCCGGCCTGCACCACCGGGATCGCGGTCGCGACCGCCTCGAACGACATGGCGAGATGGCCACCGAGGAGATCGTTGATGACCTGCGCCTGGCCGCGGTAGGGCACGTGCACCATGTCGATGCCGGCGCGCGACTTGAACAACTCGCCGATCAGGTGTCCGGCGGTGCCGACCCCCGGAGAGCCGAACGACAGCGCACCCGGGCGGCGCTTTGCCTCCGCGATCAATTCGGGGATCGACTGGATCGCGCTCGAGGCCGGCACGATCAGCACGTTGCACGAGGCGTAGGCGATCGAGATCGGCGTGAAGTCGCGTTCGGGATCGAACTTGAGCGAGCGGTAGAGCACCTTGTTGGTCGCCATGTTGCCGGAGGTGCCGAGGAACAGCGTGTAGCCGTCGGCCGGCTGGTCGAGCACGTGCTGCGCCGCGATATTGCCGCCGGCGCCGCTGCGGTTCTCGATCACGACGCTCTGGCCGAGCAGCGCCGCAAGCTCCTCGCCGAGCGCGCGGGCAATGATGTCGGGCGATCCGCCGGCAGCAAACGGCACGACCAGCGTGAGCGGACGGCTCGGATAGGTCTGCGCCGGCGCGGTCTGCACGGCAGCCGTGAGAGCCATCAGCGCAGCGCCAAGCGCGGTCACACGAAACGACATGGTCGCGCCTCCATCCTACCGATAGCGGTCTTCGATCGCGGCCCAGTCGCCGAAGCCGACGATCGACTTGTATTCCTCGAAGCCCGCGCCCTTGCCGATGAAGCTCATGTCGCCCTGCGCGAGCTTGCCGAGCACGCCCTGCATGGCGTGCACGGAGTGCATGATGAGCGAGATGCCGTAGACCGCCATCTCGAAGCCGAGCTCGGCCACGTCGGACGGCTTGAGGATCGGCGTCTTGCCGCCTTCCAGCATGTTCGCCATCTGCGGCACATCGAACTTGCGGCCGATCTGCTCGAGCTCCGCCACGTCGTGCGGCGACTCGACAAAGATGCCATCGGCGCCCGCCGCAAGGTAAAGGTCGGCCCGGCGGAACGCCTCGTCGAGGCCCAGCACGTCGCGCGCATCGGTGCGGGCGAGGATGAAGGTTTCGGGCTTCTTCTCGGCCTTGAGCGCGCGGAGCTTTGCCGCCATGTCGGCTGCGGGCACCACGTCCTTCCCGGCCATGTGACCGCAGCGCTTGGGCGAGACCTGGTCCTCGAACATCATCGCGTGGACGCCCATGCGCTCGTAGGTGTGCAGCGTGTGCACCGCGTTCTTCACGTCGCCGTAGCCGGTGTCGCAGTCGACCATCACCGGCAGATCGCAGGCGGCCACGATGTCGGCGATCGCCCCTGAAATGTCGCCCAGCGCCGCGAGCCCGATGTCCGGCACGCCAAAGCGTGCGCCGACCACCGAGAAGCCGCCGATGATGTGGGCCTTGAAGCCGGCGCGCTTGATCAGCCGCGCGCTCAACGCATCGTACGGCCCGGGCATCACCAAGGGGCGTTCGCTCCGGACGAGGGTATGAAAGCTCATAGTTTGATTTTTCCTTCGCTGAAGATGGCGCGCCAGCGCGCGATGTCGTCGGCCAGCAGCGCACGGTAGCCGTCCGGGCCGAGCGTTCGCGGCGGCTCGGCGCCGGTCGCGGCCAATTTCTCGATCACCGCAGGATCGGCGAGGATTGCGGTCAGCTCAGTGTTGAGCCGCGCGATCACCGCCGGCGGCGTCTTCGCCGGCGCCACGAGGCCAAGCCAGGTGATGCCCTCGAAGCCTGGCACGCCGGACTCGGCCACGGTCGGAATGTGGGGCGCGAGCGCCGAGCGCTGCCGCGTCGTGATCGCGAGCCCCTTGATCTGGCCCGCGCGCACCATCGGCAGCGTCCAGATGATGTTGTCGAACTGATACTGGATGCGGCCTTCCATCACGTCGGGCGCAGCCTGCACGCCGGTGCGGTAGGGCACGTGCACGGCATTGATGCCGGCGCGCGCGTTGAACAATTCGCCGATCAGGTGCGTGATCGTGCCGTTGCCGCTCGACGCAAACGAGAGCTGGCCGGGCCGCTCCTTGGCATAGGCAATGAACTCGGCGACGTTGCCGGCCGGCACCTTGGGGCTCGTGATCAGCAGGTTCGGCAGGATGCCTGTGAGCCCGATCGGGGCGAAGTCGCTCGCCGGATCGTAGTTCAGCGAAGCCGCCGGCTGGGTCAGCGGCAGGATCACCTGCGCGCTGTTCGTGGTCATCAGCAGCGTGTAGCCGTCGGGCGCGGCCTTGGCGACGTAGGCCGTGCCGATTGCGCTCGCTGCACCGGCCTTGTTCTCCACCACCACCGGCTGTCCGAGGCGCGCGGCAAGCTTGTCGGCGATGACGCGGGCGATCGCGTCGGTGCCGCCGCCGGCTGTGAACGGCACGACGAGCGTGGTTGTGCGGGTCGGCCAGGCCTGCGCGTTCGCGCCGCTCGAAGCCGTGGCCGCGACAAGTGCGATGAGAAGTGTCGAGAGCCAGCGCACGAGCGCCTCCCTGTGTGTCCACATCGGTTTTGTTTCTTCGGTTCGCGGCACTAGACCCAGATCGTCGGGGGCGGTCAATGGCGTGCCGCGGCCCTGTTCGCAGGCCTCAGGCGCGGCTACGGTGCGGCGCGTGTCCACAGCGTTTGCCGACGTGTCGCTGCTGCAACTCCTGCTGATCGCGGGCGTGGCGCTGCTGGCCTCGGTGATCGGCGGGGTCGCGGGCTACGGCACCGGCGCGCTGATGCCGCTCGTGCTCGTGCCGATGCTGGGGCCTGAGCCCGTGATCCCGATCATCGCGCTTGCGGGCCTCCTTACCAACACCGGGCGGGTGATCGCGTTTCTGCGCCATGTGCAGTGGCGCCACGCGGCACTGGTGATCGTGGGCGCGCTGCCGCCGTGCCTCGTCACCGCCTATGGCTACACGCTTCTGACCGGCAAGGCGGTGCAGCTCCTGATCGGGGTCATGCTGATGCTGACGGTGCCGCTGCGGTACCTGCTGCGGCGACGCGCCGTCACGCTCGGCGACCGCGGTCTCGTGCTGTCGTCGGCGGGCTATGGCGCGGCCGTCGGCGGCACCGTCGGTGCCGGCGTCATCCTGCTGTCGATCCTGATGGCGACCGGGCTCGGCGGCGCAGCCGTGATCGCGACCGACGCGCTGATCTCGATTGCGATCGGGGCCGCGCGGCTCTCGGTGTTCGGACTTGCGGGCGCGATCGGGCCGCAGACGGTCGCGTTCGCGCTTCTGATCGGGCTTGTGGCGTTTCCGGGCGCGTTTCTCGCGCGCCGCTTCGTCGCCCACCTGCCGATCCACGTGCACACCGCGATCCTCGACGCCGTGGTGCTGTTCGGCGGCGCCGTCATGGTGTTCGGCGCGCTGACCCGCTGACGGCCTCGCGGCCGCCGCCTCACGGCCATTTCACCACCGGCGGCATCGACGACAGGATCGAATCGACGTTGCCGCCGGTGCGTAGGCCGAAAATCGTGCCGCGGTCGTACAGCAGGTTGAATTCGACGTAGCGTCCGCGGCGTACCAGTTGCTCCTCGCGATCCGCCTCGCTCCAGGCCTGGCCGAAGTTCGACCGCACGAGCTGCGGATAGATTTTGAGGAACGCGCGGCCAACGTCCTGGGTGAATGCGAAGGTCTGATCCCAGTCGGCTTCGAGGTAGTCGTAGAAGATGCCGCCGACGCCGCGCATCTCGCGGCGATGCTTGAGGAAGAAATACTCGTCGCACCACGCCTTGTACTTGTCGTGGGACGCCACAGCAGGGTGTGCGTCGCAGGCGGTCTGCATCGCGGCGTGGAAGGCAACCGTGTCGGGATCGTCCTGGGTGCGGCGGCGATCGAGCACCGGCGTAAGATCGGCGCCGCCGCCGAACCAGGCGCGGGTCGTAACAACGAAGCGCGTGTTCATGTGCACCGCGGGCACGTGCGGATTGTGCAGGTGCGCGATCAGCGAGATGCCCGACGCCCAGAACCGCGGGTCGGCGTCGGCGCCGGGGATGTCCTTGCGGAATTCGGGCGCGAACTCGCCGTGCACGGTCGAGCAATGCACCCCGACCTTTTCGAACACCCGGCCGCGCATCATCGCCATCACCCCGCCGCCGCCGGGCGCGCCGGTGTGATCGGTGCGCTGCCAGGGCGTTCGCTCGAAGCGCCCGGCCGGACGGTCGGCGAGCGGCGCGGTTGCGGGCAGCGCATCCTCCAGCGCCTCGAACGCCGCGCAGATGTCGTCGCGCAGCCGCTCGAACCAGGTCTGCACGCGCGCCTTGCGGTCGTCGAGGACGCCAGGATCGGGGAGGGGCAACATCATTGTGCGGCAGCGGCCTCAGTCGGCATCCACCCGCTCTTTCAGCCACACCTTGATCAGCGATTGGTAGGGCACGTCGCGCTTGTTCGCAGCGATCTTGATGCGGTCGAGCAGGTCTTGCGGCAATCGCAAGGAGATGGAAGTCGTCGACAGCTTCAAATTGGGGAAGCGAACGCGCTGCGCCTTGCTTAAGTCGAAGTAGTCGGCGGTGTCGTGGTTCTCCCAAAACCTGCGTTCTTCAGCTTCGCTGCGAAAGCGCGGGACGGACTTAAGCTTCTTGGCCATAGCGCTCCTTCTCCCTTCTACTCATGTCGCGCGCCGAGATGACGCGAACCAACGTGTCTTGCTGCCGGAGGGTGAAACACACCATCAACTGTCGGCCCGTGATGGTGCGGCCGTAAGCGTAGAACCGCTCCTCGTGAATGCTATGTTCTTCGTCCTTCAGGATCAGGAGCCGCGAATCGAGGAATACCTGTTCCGCCTCGGGTTGATCGACCTTGTGCTTGTCAAAATTCTTTCGGCTGTTGCCGTCGTCCCATTCGAATCCGACGATCCGCCCGAGGTCGATCATAGCTGTATATTACAGCGATATACAGATCGCCTCAAGCGCCGGTAGTGTCTCGGTTTGAATTCGAGGCCGAGCGCCTGATACGGTCCTCAGGCAAAGCCACCTGTCTGCCGGAGCGCCTCACCCAAGCCCATCGCGGCCGCCACCGCGACGTTGATCGAGCGCAACCCCGGCTGCATCGGAATGCGCAGCCGCGCGTCGGCCACGGCGTGCACTGCCTCGGGCACGCCCGCCAACTCGCGGCCGAACAGGAGAAGGTCATCGCGCTGGAAGGAGTGATCGAGATAGCTCGTCCGCGCTGCGGTGGTGAACAGGATCAGCCGGTACCGCCGCTGCTGTCGCCAGGCCTCGAACGCCGCGAAGGACGCATGGCGGACGAGGGTCACCCGGTCGAGATAGTCCATGCCGGCACGCCGGAACGCGCGGTCGGAGGTCGGGAAGCCCGCCGGCTCGATGATATGGGCCGGAACGCCGAGGCAGGCCGCGAGCCGCAGGATCGTGCCGGTGTTCTGCGGGATGTCGGGCTGGTAGAGGGCAATCCCCATGATCTCCACCGGCCGCAATTACCATGAGATGGGGAAACCGCCGACAGATCGCAAGATTATGCGACTCTTGGTCATTCGCCGCGATAGCGGGCTTGCGCTCTCCCGGCAAGGGTGCCAATTAGAACCTTGCTGGATCGCGCCGCCCGGGCCTTCCCCAGGCCGCGGGCGGCCGGACTGCTCGCCGCCGGGGGCACCTCTCGAACCGAGGAGATTTCCGGTTTCCGCGCGGGCGGACGAACCGGCCAGAAGAGGGACGTTACACCCGTGAGCACCATTTCGGCCGAGCCGACCCGCCGCGATTTCCTTTACGTTGCAACCGGTACCGTGGCCGCCGTCGGCGCTGCCGCGACGCTGGTCCCGCTGATTGCGCAGATGAACCCCGACGCCTCGACGATCGCCGCCGGCGCCCCGATCGAAGTCGATCTCGTCCCGATCGCGGAAGGCCAGGTGATCAAGGTGTTCTGGCGCGGGCGTCCAATGTTCGTCAATCACCGCACCAAGAAGGACATCGAGGAGGCGCAAAACGTCAACCTCGCGAGCCTTCCCGATCCGCAGCCCAACTCGGCTCGCGTGAAGCCCGGCAAGCCGCAGTGGCAGGTGCTGGTCGGCATCTGCACCCACCTTGGCTGCATCCCGCTCGCGCATCAGGGACCGTACGACGGCTATTTCTGCCCCTGCCACGGGTCCGTCTACGACACCTCCGGCCGTATCCGCAGCGGGCCCGCGCCGCTCAACCTCGCGTTGCCGCCGTACGAATTCCTGTCCGACACCAAGATCCGGATCGGCTGACGCGTCGTCATGATTTTCCTGCAGGTTTGCCCATGAACGGACACTCGATCTACCAGCCGCAGAACGCGTTTATGAAATGGCTGGAGCGCCGGCTGCCGATCGCCGGTCTGGTGTATTCCTCCTTCATCGTCTATCCGACGCCGCGCAACCTCAACTACTGGTGGACGTTCGGCGCCATCCTGTCGGTCATGCTGGCGGTGCAGATCGTGACCGGCATCGTGCTCGCCATGCACTACACCCCGCATGTCGATCTCGCTTTCAACTCGGTCGAAAGCATCATGCGCGACGTCAACTACGGTTGGCTCTTGCGCTACGCGCATGCCAACGGCGCATCGATGTTCTTCCTCGCCGCCTACATCCACATGTTCCGCGGCATGTACTACGGCTCCTATAAGGACCCGCGCGAGGTGCTCTGGATTCTCGGCGTCATCCTGCTGCTCCTGATGATCGCCACGGGCTTCATGGGCTACGTGCTGCCGTGGGGCCAGATGAGCTTCTGGGCCGCCACCGTCATCACCAACCTGTTCTCCGCCATTCCCCTGGTCGGCGAGACCATCGTCACGTGGCTGTGGGGCGGCTTTTCGGTCGGCAACCCGACGCTCAACCGTTTCTATTCGCTGCATTACTTGCTGCCGTTTGTGATCGCGGGCGTCGTTGTGCTGCACATCTGGGCGCTGCACGTCGTCGGCCAGAACAATCCGACCGGCGTCGAGCCCAAGACCCCGAAGGACTCCGTTGCGTTCACGCCCTACGCCACCATCAAGGACGGCTTCTTTGTTGCGTGCTTCATGCTGCTGTACGCTTGGTTCGTGTTCTATCTGCCGAACTATCTCGGGCACGCCGACAACTACATTCCCGCCAATCCGGCGGTGACGCCGACCCATATCGTGCCGGAGTGGTACTACCTGCCGTTCTACGCGATCCTGCGCGCCATCCCTTCCAAGCTCGGCGGCGTCATCGCGCTCGGGTCCTCGATCGTGATCCTCGCGTTCCTGCCCTGGCTCGACACCTCGCGGGTGCGGTCGGCGAACTATCGGCCGCTCTACAAGCAGTTCTTCTGGATCTTCTTCATCGTCTGCGTCGGGCTCGGCTGGCTCGGCTCGAAGCCCGCCGAGGGCGGCTACGTCATCGCCGCGCGTATCCTGACCTTTTATTACTTTGCGCACTTCCTCATCATCCTGCCGGTGCTCGGCTGGGTCGAGCGGACGAAACCGCTGCCGAATTCGATTTCGGAGTCGATACTTGCTCCGAAGCGCGCCGGCACGGTGGCCTGAGCGGGTTGAGGAGACCAAGATGCTGCGATCCGTCCTCGCTCTCGCCGGCTGGTTGCTTGCTATCGCGCCGGTTTCGCCATCCGTCGCCGCCGAGCAGGCGGTGCCGCCGTCGTTGAAGTGGTCGTTCTCGGGGCCGTTCGGCAAATACGACCTCGGGCAGCTGCAGCGCGGCTTCAAGGTCTATCGCGAGGTCTGCCAAGTCTGCCACGGCCTCAAGATGATCGCGTTCCGCAATCTGTCCTCGCTCGGCTTCTCGGAAGCGCAGGTCAAGGCGATCGCCGCCGAATACACGATCAAGGACGGCCCCAACGACCAGGGCGACATGTTCGATCGGCCGGGGCGGCCGGCCGACTACTTCCCGCCGCCGTGGCCGAACGAGGCCGCCGCGCGCGCCCGCTACAACGGCGTACCGCCGGATTTCTCCGTGCTCGCCAAGGCGCGCACCTACGAGCGCGGCTTCCCGCTGTTCGTCCTGGACATGATCACGCAGTTCCAGGAGCAGGGCGTCGACTACATCCACGCGCTGATGGTGGGCTACGAGGACAAGCCGCCGGAGGGCTTCACGCTGCCGCCCGGCAACTTCTACAACAAGTTTTTCCCCGGACACGCGCTGTCGATGCCGCCGCCGCTCAGCAGCAATCGCGTCGACTACACCGACGGCGCCCCGCAGACCGTCGATCAGTACGCCAAGGACATCGCTGCCTTCATGATGTGGGCGGCAGAGCCACACATGGAGGCGCGCAAGAAGCTCGGCTTCCAGGTGATGATCTTCCTGATCGTGCTCGCCGGCATGCTCTACTTCACCAAGAAGAAGGTGTGGGCGCGCGCGCACTAGGGCTCTTGCCCGAACGCAAATCGATTGTGCCGTGATGGCCGGGCTTATCCCGGCCATTTATGTCTTGCTTACTGGTCGGGGAGGGCGTCGATGCCCGCAACCAGCCGGAAACGGCGGCAAAGGCGCAAATCATGACCCAGGCAGTGCTCGGTATCATCGGCGGCTCCGGCATTTACGATCTGCCGGGGCTCGAACACGTGCGCGAGCAGCGGATCGCGACCCCGTGGGGCGAGCCGTCGGGGCCGCTGCGGATCGGCGACATCGCGGGCCTGCCGGTGGTGTTCCTGTCGCGGCACGACAAGGGCCACAGGCTCTCGCCCACGGACATCAATTACCGCGCCAACATCGATGTGCTCAAGCGCGCGGGCGTCACCGACTTGGTCTCGCTGTCGGCCTGCGGCTCGTTCAAGGACGAACTGCCGCCCGGCACCTTCGTGATGGTCGACCAGTTCGTCGACCGCACCTACCGGCGCGAAAGCTCGTTCTTCGGCAAGGGCCTCGTCGCCCATGTCTCGATGGCATATCCGGTGTCGCCGCCGCTGCACGCACGCCTCGGGGCTGCAGCCGAGGCGGAGGGCATCGCGGTCGCGCGCAAGGGCACCTACGTGTGCATCGAAGGGCCGCAGTTCTCGACACTCGCGGAAAGCCTCACCTACAAGCAGCTCGGCTATTCGGTGATCGGCATGACCAACATGCCGGAGGCCAAGCTCGCCCGTGAGGCCGAGATTTGCTACGCCAGCGCTGCGATGGTCACCGATTTCGACTGCTGGCATCCCGACCACGGCGCGGTCACGGTGCAGGACATCATCGCGGTCCTCAACGCCAACGTCGAGAAGGCCAAGCGGCTGGTGGCGCGGCTTGCGGCTGACTTCCCGCGCGAGCACGAGCCCTGTCCGATCGGCTCTGACCGCGCGCTCGACACCGCGCTGATTACCGCGCCCGAGGCGCGCGACCCGGACTTGGTGCGCAGGCTCGATGCGGTGGCCGGCCGGGTGCTGGCCGGCCGGTGATACGGCACGCGCCCGGCGGCGCGCTGCTCACGGGCCCCAGCGGCGGATGATGAACTGGGAATTGCCGCCGAACAGAACGCTGAGGACCGCCGAAAGCAGCATCACAACGAGGCCCACAATGATGGCGGCTGGGATCGCCGCCAAGGCCACTTTGACGAAGAACATCACCAGTCGGGTGAACGGAATGCGAAGGTCGGTGACGACGATGTGCTGGATCGGGTCGGGCATGGCGCGGAGTCTCCGGTTGCGTCGCGCCGTATGCTTCGTCAGAGTGCCGCGACGCGCAAGTTCATTCGGGTATTGTCCATGACATCGCCGGCGTTGGAATTCGACCTGCGGTCCGCCATCCGCACCATTCCGGACTATCCCAAGCCCGGCATCATGTTTCGCGACATCACCACGCTGCTCGGCAATGCGCGCGCCTTCCGTCGCGCTGTCGACGAACTGGTGCAGCCCTGGGCCGGGTCCAAGATCGACAAGGTCGCCGGCATCGAAGCGCGCGGCTTCATCATCGGCGGGGCGGTGGCGCACCAGGTGTCGGCCGGCTTCGTGCCGATCCGCAAGAAGGGCAAGCTGCCGCACAAGCGCGTCAGCATCGCCTATTCGCTGGAATACGGCCTCGACGAGATGGAAATGCACGAGGATGCGGTCGGCAAGGGCGAACGAGTCGTGCTGGTGGACGACCTGATCGCGACCGGCGGCACCGCCGAGGCCGCGGTCAAGCTCCTGCACAAGCTCGGCGCCGAGGTGCTCGCTGCCTGCTTCATCGTCGACCTGCCCGACCTCGGCGGCGCCGAAAAGCTGCGCAAGCTCAATGTGCCGGTGCGCACGCTGATCGCGTTCGAGGGCCACTGAGCGCGTTGCGCGCGCCCGCTTCAGGTCGAGTGGCGGAGCGCAGCCCGCGGCGCGTGCGTCATCAGGCGCCTTTCAAGCTCGCGGAACGCCACGAACACCTGCTGCGTCCACTGGTAGAGCTCGCTCGTCGGATCGGTCGAGGGGTCGGTGCGATAGCCCACAAACGAGAAGCCCGGCCGTTCGATCACCGAGCGGATCACAGGCGCGAGCGACGGCACGATGAGCGGACCGCCGAGCGGGCTTGCCGGCACAAAATCGTTGCGGTAGCGCGCGGCAATCGGCACGGCCTCGTTGACGACCGGCAGCACCGGCAGGCCGCCGAGCCGCTCGTTCAGCGTGGCGAAGGCCGCGCGCGTGCGCGGATCGCCGTCGGCGACGAACAGCACCACCGGCAGCACGAGGTTGCGCCGCGCCTCGCGGGCGAAATCGATCTGCAGCATGACCGCAAAAAAACGCTCGAACAGCGCGTGCCCAAGATCGATCACCTTGGGCACGCGATCGGGCAACACAAGCCGATCGAACAGCGCCATCTGGCCACGGGTGTCGCCGACGGTGGCGACGGCGGTGTAGGCGGGCAGATAGTCCGCCAACGAGAATTCGTCGGGATTGACATCAAAGGCCGCGAGCACGCGATCCTCGGCGCGGAAATATTCCGACAGCGCGCGCGACAACAGTGTCTTGCCGACGCGCGGCCGCGGCGAGGCGACGATGAAGACCGGGGTCCGGGGCAGCATTCTGGAGGTCCGTTGCCGATGGGCGCCGCTACTCGCTCAAGCCTGGCGCGCTGTGCCGGTGCTCTTCTGCTTGAGGTCGGCCGCCACGATGTCCAGCAGCTTGACGCGATCGAACTCGGCCCAGACGTTGCCGAGCCAATGCCGCACGTAGCCGCGCAGCACGAACGAATAGCTTTCCGACTGGCCGTCCGCTCCTTTGTTGGCGATGAACGACACGAACGGCACCGAGGCGAGCTCGACCTGCTCGCAGGCCATCTCGTTGAGCTTGGGGATGGCGACCTCGTGGGCGCCTTTGATCTTGCGGAAATAGGTGTTGTAGGTCGCGGGATCCCAGTCGAAGAACGTGGTGTTGTTGATGAAGTTCTTCACCAGCAGGTAGCTCGCGTCGCCCAGGAAGGCGTTGGTCTCGGCGATCTCGTTGAGCGAGGCGAGCGAGGGGCCGAGGATGTGGAACACCACGAAGGTGAGCTGGTCCTTCTTGGCGGCATCGAGAAAGCCGATGTCGCGCAGCGAGCGCAGCGTGGTCGAGAGCAGACCCGCGCGCACGTCGATGACGGTGAGCTGGGCGTCCGCGTTCGACAGCGTGTCGAATACCTTCATCTGGTCGGCGGTCGAGGTAACGTCGACGACGTCGGTCATGTCCGGGTGAAAGCGGTGCAGCGTGCCCTTCGGAGCCTCGGTGTCGAAGGCGCGGGTCCGCGCGCCGTGGGCGACCAAATAATCGAGCAGCGCCCGCGTCACGGTGGTCTTGCCGACGCCGCCCTTGTCCGCCCCCACCAGGATTACTGCCGGCTTGGCCATGCGAATCGAACCTCCCGGGAGGGAGCCCTTTGGCCCGGAACATGGCAGAACGGCCGCGCAAGAGAAGCGGGCAAAGGTATTTCCCCACCACTTTAATCAGGCGGCCTGGCGTCGGCGCGCTCAGCCTTGCCGCGGTCCCCAGGGGCCGGCGGTGGCTGGTGCATCCGTCCCATCGGACGGCACGGGCGCACCAAGCTCGACCGGTGGCCGTTCCGGCAGAAACGGCTTCGGGGCCTCGGCGCTCTCGGACCGCGCATTCGGGTCCGGCGGCGACTCGCCGTCGGCTTCGGCCGGCGCCGGGAATGGGAGCGGGCCGGGATCGTGTCCGCCGGCATAGTCGACCAGGGCTGCGACGCGCTTTGCGATCGACGGGTGCGTGGCGAACAGGTCGGCGAAGCCTTGGCGCGGATTGTCGACGCACATCTCCATGATGGCGGAGGTCGCGCCTTGGAGTTCGCCGTGGCCATCGATCTTGCGCAACGCCATGATCATGGCATCGGGATTCTTGGTCAGCTCGACCGCGCCCGCGTCCGCGAGATACTCGCGCCGGCGCGACAGCGCAAAGCGGATCACGATCGAGAGCAGCCACGCCACCGCGATCAGTGCGATCGCAACGACGATGGCGATAGCGGCTCCGCCCTTGCCGCGATCGCCGCTGTCGCCGCCCGACGAGCGGCCGCCGCCGAAGCGGAAACCGCCCTGCAGCATCATCCGAAAGAACAGCTCGGCCACGAAGCTGACCACGCCTGCCATGATCACGGCGATCACCAGCATGCGCACGTCGCCGTTGCGGATGTGCGTGAGCTCGTGGGCAAGCACGGCCTCGAGCTCGGCATCGTTGAGGCTCGACATGAGCCCGGTCGTGACCGTGATCGAGTACTGGCGCTGGTTCAGTCCGCTGGCAAAGGCGTTGAGCGCGCCGCTGTCCATCACCTTGAGCTTCGGCATGGCGATGCCACGCGAGATGCAAAGGTTCTCCAGGAGATTGTAGAGCCGCGGATCGTCCTTGCGCGTGACCTCGCGCGCGCCGGTGACCGCATCGATCATCGATTGATTGAACAGGTAGGCAATCGCGATCCAGATCAGCGTGCCGAGCGTGGCCCACGGCAGCGCCTGGATCAGATCCTGCCACGCCGCCCGCAGGAGCCACTCGAGCGAGGCATCGCGCGTCAGCGCCTCCGCAAGCAGCGCCCCGGCAAACACCATCACGTAGACAAGAAAGAACAGGCCGAGCAGGAGCGCGATCGAACGCCGCTTGTTCGACTGGATGTGGGTGTAGAGACCGTAGGCGGCAGCCATTGCTTTCGCGCAGGTTCCGTTGTTTCGCTAGCTCCGTCCGCTTCCGCGTAGTGACGGGCCTTTCCCGCTCGTTCCCGCGAAAGCGGGAACCCAGAGCCTCTCGATGGCGCTCACAGTCTTTGGCCCTGGGTCCCCGCTTACGCGGGGACGAACGGAGAGAGCGATCCGATCAAAGGGCTTTCACCCCTCAGAACTTGACCTGCGGTGCCTTCTCGAGCTGCGACCGCTCTTCACCGACGTCGAAGAACGTGCGTGGGGCAAATCCGAGCGAGGCAGCAAACAGCGCGGCCGGGAACTGCTGGATGCCGGTGTTGTATTCCTGCACGGCGTTGTTGAAGAAGCGTCGGGACGCCGCGATCTTGTTTTCGATGTCGGCGATTTCGGTCTGCAACTGCTGGAAGTTCTGGTTGGCCTTGAGGTCGGGATAGGCCTCCGCCAGGGCGAACAATTGCCGCAGTGCACCGCTCAGCATGTTCTCGGCCGCCGCCTGCTGGGCGGGCCCTTGGGCCGTGACCGCGGCGTTGCGCGCGTTCACAACCGCTTCGAGCGTGCCGCGCTCGTGGGCGGCATAGCCCTTCACGGTTTCCACGAGGTTCGGGATGAGGTCGTGGCGCTGCTTGAGCTGCACGTCCACGTCGGCGAACGCCTGGCCGACCCGCTGCCGCATCGCAACGAGCTGGTTGTAGATCATGATGACCCACAACACGAGGACGACGATCACACCGAGAACGATCCAGCCGAAGGTCGACATGGAGCAAACTCCTGAATGGGTGTGCGGCGAGCCTACCCCAATGCCATCAGGACAACACCGGTTATTGGTCGCTTCTGCGACCAATTGTGTTCAGGCGGCAAAAAAAGACCCCAGGCCAAAAAGCCTGGGGTCGATTTGCCGGACGGCCGTTCGGGGGTAAGGGGGGAAGCCGCCCGGCGTTAAGGTTCTGCGGGTATCAATGCTTGTTCAACGCGCGGGCCGGCGTTCGGTTCCGGGGTCCGCATCGAAAATCGAAAAAAAAGTTGTCCACAGGGGGACCGTCGGTTCGCGGTCCGGCCGCCGCCCCGCCATGGGTGTGTCACCGGGCCGGGATAGACCAGGAAACGGGTGGGGAGCGGGGAGTGCGCGATATGGCTGCGATGATGATCCGCTGCCCCACGACTGGGCAGGCGGTTTCGACCCAGATCGAGACCGAGCCACAGGTTTTCCGGGATTTGCCGGACGTATCGGCGCGGCTGCGCTGTCCGCTGTGCCGCGAGGAGCATGTCTGGAGTACGGCAGAAGCATGGCTCGGCGAGCCGCTGCTCCTTTCACCGGTCGGGCCTGCCCCGGCCCTGCCGAGCGCAACGCGGGAGCGCCGCCGGCCGCCCGGTCGTCGCCGCCGCTGACCCAGGGGCGCGCGGAAGCCGCGCGCCTCAAGGCCGACGCGTGCGGATCAACTCGCCTCTCTGATCTTCACCGCAGCATCGAGGTCGACCGAGACGAGCTGCGAGATGCCGCGCTCGGCCATGGTGACGCCGAACAGCCGGCTCATCCGTGCCATGGTGATCGGATTGTGCGTAATGATCACGAAGCGCGTGTCGGTCGAACGCGTCATCTCGTCGAGCAGATCGCAGAAGCGCTCGACGTTGTGGTCGTCGAGCGGCGCGTCGACCTCGTCCAGCACGCAGATCGGCGCGGGATTGGTGAGGAACACCGCAAAGATCAGCGCGAGCGCGGTTAGCGCCTGCTCGCCGCCGGAGAGGAGCGACAGCGTCGCGGGCTTCTTGCCGGGCGGCTTGGCGAAGATTTCGAGGCCGGCCTCCAGCGGATCCTCGTGCTCGATCAGCTGCAGCTCGGCGCTGCCGCCGCCGAACAGTTCTGTGAACAGCCGCTGGAAATGGCTGTTGACCACGGCGAACGAGGCGAGCAGCCGCTCGCGCGCCTCCTTGTTCAGGCTCTGGATGCCCTGGCGCAGGCGCTTGATTGCCTCGACGAGATCGTCGCGCTCGGTCGTGAGCGCGGTGTGCTGGGCTTCGACCTCGCGCAGCTCTTCCTCGGCGCGCAAGTTGACCGCGCCGAGCCGCTCGCGGTCGCGCCGGAGCTTGTCGAGTTCGGCCTCGATGCTCGCGACATCGGCGAGCACGGCGTCTGGCGCGATGCCGGCGAGCGCTGCAATGCCGTCGGGCTCGACCTCCAGGACCTCGCGGATTTCGTGCGCCATATCGGAGAGCCGGCGCTTCGCCCCTTCGAGGTGTTCGGCGGCGCGTGCAGCCTCCTCGCGGGCGGCGCCGAGCGCTTCGAGAGCTGCGCGCACCGCGCGGTCGCAGGCCCCGAGCATGCTCTCGGCCTCGGCTAGGCGGTCGGCTGCGACGCGCCGGTTCTCCTCCGCCGCTTCGATCTCGGCGATGAGCAGGCGGCGCTTCTCGGCGAAAGCCGCCGGCGCGTCGGCGAGCGAAGCGCGCTCGGCCGTTGCTTCCTCGCTACGGGCGTCGAGCGTTGCGATCTGGGCGGTTGCGCCGTCGCGTCGCTCGCTCCAGGCGGTCCGTTCGGCGGCGATCGCAGCAAGCCGCCGCTCGGCGAGCTCCGCCTCGCGGGCGAGCGCCTGGGCTTCGGCGCGCACCTCGGCCAACGCCGCGCGATGGCCTTCGATTTCGCCACGCACGGTGGCAAGCCTTTCTTCCAGTGTGATCGAAGGCGGCAACTGCATCAGCGCCCGCGACGCGTCGCGCGCTATGGCCTGCGCCTCGTCCCGGCCGGTGATGAGGCGAGTCTTGGCCTCGTTCAGGGCGGACACGCGCGCGGCGTTGCGCGCCACCTCGCGCTCGGCGACGGCGTGCAGTTCGCGCGCGTTGTCGGCCTCGCGTTGCGCGGTCCGCCAATGCTCGCGGGCGTTGGACTCGGCTGCGGCAGCAGCGGCAAGGTCGGCCTGCGCCGCCTCGACGGCGCTGCGCTTGGCCTCGACGTCGGTGCGCGCGACCGCCATCTCGGCGTCGATATCGGAGAGGCGGCTGCGCTCGGCAAGCCTGCGCGCCGCGCCGGTCGGCGCATGGGCATCGGCGGCGTAGCCGTCCCACCGCCAGAGGTCGCCGTCGCGTGTCACCAGGCGCTGGCCGGGCTTGAGCATGGCCGCGACCCGCGGCCCGTCGGTATGCGCCACCACGGCGATCTGGGCGAGGCGGCGCACCAGCTCCGGCGGCGCCTGCACGTGGGCGGCCAGCGCTTCGGTGCCCTCCGGCAGTGCCGGATCGGAGGCGTCGATCGCAGCCCCCATCCAGCGCATGGCCGAGGTCTGGTCGATCGGTGCGTCGAGGTCGTCGCCCAGCGCCGCGCCGAGCGCAAGCTCATAGCCCTTTTCGACCGCGATGTTGTCGATCACCGGCGGCCACATGTTCTTGGTCTCGACCGCCAAGAGCTTCATCAGCGTCTTGGCCTCGGTCTCGAGCCGCTGCAGGACGCGCTCGGCCTCGGCGAGCGGCGCACGCGCCGCGTCCAAGCTCTTACGGGCGCCGACGTGGGTGGCCTCGGCGGCGACCGCGGCCTGTTCGGCCTGCGCCACCGCGGCCTGCGCCGCCTCAACCGCAGCCGCCAGCGCGGCGAGGTCCGGACGGCTCTGCGCTGCAAACTCGAGGCCGGCCTCGACGATCGCGACCTCGCTCTCGATCTTGGCTGCGCGCTCGCCCTGTTCGCGAGCGGCTTGCGTCAGCTGGTTGCGCCGCGCGGTGAGATCGGCGAGCGCGCCGGTCAGCTCGCCGAAGGTAGCCTCGGCAGCGGTGACCACGCCATCGGCCGCGGCAACGCGGGCGTCGGCGCCGGAGCGGGTCTCGGCGTATTCCGTTGCCTCGCGCCGCAGCGTCGCTTCCTCCTGCGCGAGCCGCTCCAGTGCGGCCTCGGCGTCGGCGGCCAGCGCCCGCTCGCGCGCCAAGTCCTCGGCGCACTGTGCGAGGCGGCGGTCGAGTTCGGCGATGCGGCCCTTGGCGCGGGTTTCCTCGGCGTCGAGCGCGTCGCGCGCCATCACGAGGCGCTGCAGCGCGGCGGCCGCGCGCGCCTCGGCCTCGCGCAGCGGCGGAACAGCTCCGGCCGCGCTTTCGCGAGCCGTCGCGGTCTCGCCCTGGGCAATGGTCGCCCCGGCGACCGCCCGCACGTTCTCGTCTTTGGCGCGCTCGCTCTCGGCCATCTCGGCGTTGGCGCCGGTCCAGCGCAGGTAGAACAGCGTCGCCTCGACCTTGCGCACCTCAGCCGAGATGTTGCGGTAGCGGATCGCTTGCCGGGCCTGGCGCTTGAGCGCATCCATCTGGCCGGCGAGCTGATTGACCACGTCCTCGACCCGCAGCAGGTTCTGTTCGGCGGCCTTGAGCCGCAGCTCGGCCTCGTGCCTGCGCGCGTGCAGGCCAGAAATGCCGGCGGCCTCCTCCAGCACGCGGCGGCGCTGCTCGGGCTTGGCCTGGATGATCTCGCCGATGCGGCCCTGATGGACGAGCGCGGGCGAGCGCGACCCGGTCGAGGCGTCGGCGAACAGAACCTGCACGTCGCGCGCGCGCACCTCGCGGCCGTTGATGCGGTAGGCCGAGCCTTTCTCGCGCTCGATCCGGCGCGACACGTCGAGCGTGTCGTAGTCCCTGAACTGGGCGGGCGCCTCGTGCTGGCTGTTGTCGATCTGGATCGCGACCTCGGCGGTGTTGCGCGCCGGCCGGTTGTTGTTGCCGGAGAAAATAACGTCGTCCATCTCGGCCGCGCGCATCGACTTGTGCGAGGTCTCGCCCATCACCCAGCGCAGCGCTTCGACGAGGTTCGACTTGCCGCAGCCATTCGGCCCGACCACGCCGGTCAATCCCGGTTCGATCAGGAAATCGGTCGGCTCCACGAAGGACTTGAATCCGATCAGCCGCAGCCGGGTGAGTTTCATGTCCGTTCAGTTCCGATTTGCGCCCGCGCACGGGCCATCGCCATGGGGCTTCAGGCCCATGGATTGAGTCGGGAATAGGAGGGTCGCCGCATCGCGGCCGGAGAATGAATCGGCCAAGCGCGCTCGGCAACCGAAAGCCGCACTTATCCCCGGCGACGTGATCCGAAGGGCGGCAAAAAACCCACCCGAATCAAGGCAATAGCGCGCCCATAAACAATCTTGCGGGGATCCGTCAAGGGCCGGCGAAAAGCCGCTGCCGACGCCGCGGGTCCGCGCCCGCGCGCTCGCGTGATTCGCCGACTGCGGCGGAGGTCAGGCCTTGGTCAGCGGATCGATGACCTTGGCCAGTTCGTCGATCGACATGCCGCCGCGGTGCATCTGGCCGTTGATGAAGAAGGTCGGGGTGGAATTGACCCCGAACTTGTCGCTGCCGCGGTTGCGCACCCATTCGATGCCTTCGAGCATCTTCTGGTCCTTGAGGCAGGCATCGAACGACGCCTGGCTGAAGCCCGCTTGGCGCGCGATCTTAAGCAGTGGCTCGATCGGCTGCTGCACCACCCACTGGTTCTGCTGCTGGAACAGGGTCTCGACCAGCGGGAAGTACTTTCCCTCGCCCGCGCAGCGCGCCAGCATGAAGGCGCCGGCGGCGAGCGGGTCGAGCGGAAATTCGCGCAGGATGTAGCGGACCTTGCCAGTATCGATGTAGCGCTTCTTGAGTTCCGGATAGGTGTTGTTGTGGAACGCGGCGCAATGGCTGCAGGTCATGGAGGCATACTCGATGACCGTGACGGGAGCGTCCGTATTGCCGATCGACTGCTCGCCGAGCGGTCCGGCCACCATCAGTTCCGTGCTGGATGGGGCGGCTCCTTGAGCCAAAGCCTTCGACAGCGTTCCGAAATCGGCGATTGCCAGCATTGCGGCGGTGATGGCGAGCCCGCTCGTGCCCGCAATGAAGTCTCGGCGCGTGATCAACTGCGATCTCCGTTCAATGACCGATCGGTACCATGGCTATCGGCCGCGAATGTGGCACCGACGGGCCTCTTCGCCAAGGCCCCGCCGTCACGATCGCTTGATCGGATAGGCCGCGGACCGCGCCTATCGATGCTTGACTGCGGCCCCGAGACGCGCGAGCGCCTGCCGCAGGCCGTCGTCTTCGACCGCGCCGAGCGTGGCACCGATCCGCGCTTCGGCGTCGCGGTCGGGCTTCGGCGGCTCGGAACGCGCCGGCCGGCGGGAGAGGGGCGCCTGCCGCAGCGCGATCCGGCCGACCGTTTGCCAGCCGAAGAAGCGGTTGATGCGGTCGAGCAGCACCCCCGAAAGATGCTGGATTTCGATGGCGGTCGGGCCCTCGACGCGCAGCACCAGGGTCGCGGGCTCTTGCGGCTCGCCCGCGACAGCGCGCGGCCATTGCAGTCGGATCGGTTCGGCGAGTGCCGCGATCTCGGTCCCGACGATCTCCGGCCAGCGGCTGACGAGCTCCATCGAAGCAAAGCCCTGCTTCTTGAACGCGTCGGCGAGGACACCGGCAGAGAGCTCGGCGAGCGAGCGGGCGGGGCGGGGCTTGTTCATGGCGGAAAGCTCTGTCAGACCGGGCCAGCATGAGGGTAGCAGCGGCGGTCGTTCCTCAGAAGCGCAATGCATCCCCCGGTGTGGATGGCGCGGCACCGGAAACCGCCGCGCTGCTCGGATGGTATGACCGGCATCGCCGGCGGCTGCCATGGCGTGCCGAGCCGGGCGAGCCGGTCGATGCCTACCAAGTCTGGCTCTCCGAGATCATGCTGCAGCAGACCACGGTCAAGGCTGTGGCGCCGTACTATCTGCGCTTTCTCGCGCGCTGGCCTAACGTGCAGGCGCTCGCCTTGGCACCGATCGAGGAGGTGCTGAAGGCCTGGGCGGGCCTCGGCTACTACGCGCGCGCGCGCAACCTGCACGCCTGCGCGATCGCGGTGGTCGAGCGGCACGCCGGATCGTTCCCTGTCCGCGAGGATGCGCTGCGCGCGCTGCCCGGCATCGGTACCTATACTGCAGCCGCAATCGCCGCGATCGCCTTCGACCGGCGCGCGGCTGCGATCGACGGCAATGTCGAGCGCGTGATCGCGCGGCTTTATGCGATCGAGGAGGAGCTGCCGGCGGCCAAGGCCGCCATTCGCGCGCGCACCGAAGCGCTGGTACCGGGGAAGCGCGCGGGCGACTTTGCGCAAGCCCTGATGGACCTCGGCGCCACGCTCTGCACGCCGAAGAAACCGGCCTGCGTGCTCTGTCCGTGGTCTCAAGCCTGCGTTGCGCGACGCCGCGGCGACGCTGAGACCTTTCCGCGCAAGGTGCCGAAGACGACCGGCCGCATGCGCTATGGCGCCTCGTTTGTGGTAACGCGCGCCGACGGTTTCGTTCTGGTGCGAAGCCGCCCATCGAAGGGGTTGCTCGGCGGCATGACCGAGGTGCCGTCGACGCCCTGGACGCAGGATTTCGACGCGGCCGAGGCGCTGGCGCAGGCGCCGCTCAAGGCGCGCTGGCGCCGCCTTCCGGGCGTGGTCGAGCATGGCTTCACGCATTTCCCGCTGCAGCAGACGGTCTATGCCGCGAAGGTGCCGGCGCGGACGCGCGCGCCGGACGGCATGCGCTGGATCGCGCTTGCCGAACTCGCCGGCGAAGCGCTGCCGAACCTGATGCGCAAAATCGTCGCGCATGCCGGGCTTGACCGGCCGTGACTTGAGACGCCGCGCGATACGGCGCAAGCTGGCCCCGCAACTTTTCGAGGAAGACCGATGGGCCTGCTCAGATTTCTCACGGCCGCTGGCGCTGCCGCGATCCTGCTCGTGCCGACCGGCGATACCGCCCGCTCGCAAAGCGGACGGACCGTTCGCATGATCGTGCCGGCCTCGCCCGGCGCCAGCACCGATTTCGTGGCGCGCCTTTCCGCGGACCACATGACCCGCACGCAGGGGGTGACGGCGGTGGTCGAGAACCGGCCGGGAGCGAACGGCATGATCGGCGTCGACGCAGTGTCGCGCTCGACGCCCGACGGCAATACGCTTCTGGTCACGGCCAACACCTATCTGCTCGACGATCTGCTGCGCAAACCGAATTACAGTCCGATCGAAAGTTTCGATCCGGTCTGCTTCCTGGTGGGGACGCCGGCGGTTCTGGTGGTGAACTCGGAATCGCCGTATCGCACGCTCGCCGATCTCGTGAACGACGCGCGCGCCAAGCCCGGCGAACTCAGCCTCGCTGCGGTCGGGCCCGGATCGACCTTCCAGCTCGGCATGATCGAGTTCACGCGCCGCGCCGGCATCAACATGACCTACGTGCCGTATCCCGGCAGTGCGCCGGCAGTGACGGCGATCGTCGGCAATCACGTCACATCGGCGATCTCCGGCTATGCGGTGGTGGTGGAGCAGATCAGGGCCGGCAAGCTGCGCGCGCTTGCGGCCGCAACATTGCAGCGCATCGAGCCGCAGCCCGACCTGCCGACCTTCGACGAATCCGGCTACAAGGGCCTCGTCATGGACAATTTCTTCGGCGTGGTCGCGCCGGCCAAGACCCCGAAGGACACGCTTGCGCAGCTTGCCTCCTGGTTCACGGCCGCGATCGAGGCGCCGGAATCGAAGGTGAAGCTTGCCGCGCAGTATCTCTACACCGGCGGGCCATGCGGCGAGGGGTACGGCACCTTCCTGCGTGAGCGCCACGGCCAGTACGGCCAGCTCGTCCGCGAAGCCAACATCAAGCTGCAGTGACGGCCGTTCTCCCCGGGGACGTGACATGAAACGATTTGTGGGGACGGCTTGCCTTGCGTTCGCGCTGCTCGCGGGGGCCGGTCTCGACGCACGATCACAGACCTCTCGCACCGTCAGGCTGATCGTGCCGACGCCGCCCGGCGGCGGCAGCGACATCATCGCCCGCCAGCTTGGCGACGAGATCGCGCGCCGGCGCGGCGTGACCGTGGTGGTCGAGAACCGCCCCGGCGGCGGCAACGTGATCGGCTTCGAGGCGGCGTCGCGCGCCGAGCCTGACGGCAACACGCTCCTGATCATCACCAACGCGTTCCTGGTGATCCCGCACGTTCGCAAGCTCAGCTACGACACGCTGACCGGCTTCGCGCCGGTCTGCTATTTGACGAGTTCGCCGTCGCTGATAGCGGTCAACAGCGCGTCGTCCTATCGCACGCTGTCGGATTTCGTGGAGGCGGCGCGCGCCAAGCCGGGTGAACTGACGCTCGCGAGCGTCGGTCCCGCGACGCCGTATCACATCGGCCTGGAGCAGCTCAAAAAGGCCGCCGGTGTCAGCATCACCTACGTGCCGTTTGCCGGCGCCGGCCCCGCGGTCAACGCGCTGCTCGGCCAGCACATCACCTCGATGTTCGGCAGCCTCTCCAACATCGCGGGCCAGCTTCGGGCCGGCCAGCTTCGGGCGCTTGCGACGGCGACGCCCCAGCGCATCGCGGCGCTGCCCGACGTGCCGACCTTTGCCGAGACCTACAAGGACTTCGACATCGACGTCTGGTTCGGCGTGGCGGCGCCCGGCAGGACCCCGAAGGCCGCAATCGCCGAGCTGATCGACTGGTTCACCGAAGCGATGCGCTCGCCGGAGATCGTGGCCAAGCTCGATACCCAGGGACTTTATCCGGCGGTGACCTGCGGGGACGCGTTCGGCGCGATCATGCGCAAGCAGTACGACGAATACGGCCGCATCATCCGCGAGTTGAACATGAAGGCGGATTGAGTTGGCGGCGCACTATTGTGAGTGCAATTCCGGCGCATGTTGTTGTGCCCTCTCTTCTTGCGGGAGAGGGCAACGCAAGCGGATGACAAGGCATGAACTGGGTGAGGGTACCCCTCACCCGACTAATCGTGGTTCGGAGTTACGTTGGCCCTCTCCCGCAAGGGGAGAGGGCACAACAATCAGCGCCCGCAACGAACCGGAATGACCGCCACACGCTTCGACACTCACTCCGGCTTGATGTTGGCGGCCTTCACCAGTTCGCGCCACTGCGGCAGCTCGCGCGCGATCAGGCTTGCGAACTCGGCGGTGGTGCCGCCGACCGGTTCGACGCCGAGGCCGTCGAAACGCGCCACTACGTCCGGCAGACGCGCGGCGCGGGCGCTCGCCGCGGCGAGCTTCTCGATCACCGGCTGCGGCGTGCCGGCGGGCGCCATCATCGCGATCCACAGAATGCCCTCGTAGCCCGGCAGGCCCATCTCGGCGATGGTCGGGGTCTCGGGCATCAGCTTGGAGCGAGCGTGGCTGGCAATGCCGAGCACACGGAGCTTGCCGGCTGCGACATGCGGCTGCGAGGTCGCGTAGGTGTCGAGCTTCAATTGCACTGTGCCGGCAAGGAGGTCGTTCATCGCCGGCGCCGCGCCCCGGTAGGGAATGTGCGTGACCGCAATGCCGGTCCGTCGCAGCAACAGTTCGAAGGTCACGTGTGGCAGCGTGCCGATGCCGGCGGAGGAATAGTTGAGCCTACCGGGGTTTTTCTTTGCATAGTCGACGAAGCCCGCGAATGTCTCGAACGGCGCCGCCGGATGGCTGACCAGCACCTCGGGCACCTGGGCCACGACCGAGATCGGCGCGAGGTCCTTCTCGGTGTCGTAGGGCAGGCTTGGCTGCAGTGCGGCGTTGATGGTGTGGTTCGGTGTGGTGAGCAGGAGCGTGTAGCCGTCGGGCGCGGCCTTGGCGACTGCGTCGGTCGCGATGATGCCGCCGGCGCCGGCCTTGTTCTCGATCACCACCGGCTTGCCAAGATCGTCGGAAAGTTTCTGCGCGACAAGCCGCGCCACGATGTCGACCGCGCCGCCGGCCGGGAACGGCAGGATGAGCTTGAGCGGCCGGTCGGGATACTCCGCGTAGCCTTCCCGAGGCGTGACCAGCGCGAGAAGGCCCGCGAGCGCGAGCGTCAGCATCCGAATGATCGTCATGGCTTCACGCTCCGTGCGGATGGTCCCTTGTTGCTAGCGGCCGTCGAAGTAGAGCTTCAGCGCGGTCTCGCCCAAAATTTTCGCACGCGCCACCGTGTCCGGCACGCATTCGGCGAGCCAGTCGAGGGTGGACTGGTACGGGAATTCGTTTTCGTGGCCGACGAACGGGCAGTCGCTCGCCCACACCAGACGCTCGGGCCCGGCGACGCGGACGAGTTCGCGTGCGTAGCCGACCGCGACTTCGGGCCGAGCCGGTAGCCGCCCGAGACCTTGACCCAGGTGCGGCCCTTGTCGATCGAGCGCAGCATCGCCTTGAAGCCCTCGCTGTTGATGCCCGCTTTCGGCTCCGGCCGACCGAGATGGTCGATCACGATCTTGACGCCGGAGGCTTCGAGCGTCGGCAAAATCTTCGGCAGGTCTTCGCCCTCGACATGCGGATGCACGTGCCAGTCGAGATCGGCGAGGCGGCGGAAGAACGCGCGATAGTCGAAGGTGGTGATGTCGGGAAGCGACGGCAGGCCGATGAACGGCAGCCGCACGCCGACAATGCCGTCGCGGTCCATGGCTTCGAGCGCAAAGCGGTCGATGGTGGGCTTGAGGATCGACGGTGCCGCGCAGCCGCTTGCGGCTGCGCGCGCACCGCAGCGAGCGTGTAGTCGTTGTAGTCGCCCCACGGGCTCGCCGCCGCGATCACCGCGCGTTCGACGCCGTGCGCGTCCATCGTCGCGATGAGCTGCTCGTGCGTGAAGCTGTAGGTCGGCGCGTGCCGCGGATTGTCGATCAGCGGCATGTCGGTGGTGAAGACATGCACGTGCGAGTCGATCTATGCAGGTTCATCTGGCCATCGGAGCCGTTCGCTTTCGCCAGCGCGGCTCGAGCCCGGCCTTCTTGACCACGGCGGCCCACATCTCGATGTCGGATTTCAGCCGCGCGTCGAGTTCGTCCGGGCGTGCTGGCCTGGGCTCGCCGCCGAGATCGAGCATGCGCTTCTGGAAGTCCGCGCTCTCGACGATGGCGCGGACATGGCCGTTGAGCACGGCGACGATCTCGCTTCGGCGTGCCGGCCGGCGCGACCAGCGAGTTCCAGCCCACGCACCACGGCGTCGATGCCGCTCTCCTTCAGCGTCGGCACGTTCGGCTGCATCGGCGAGCGCTTGTCGCCGGTCGCGGCGATGGCGCGGATCTGGCCGCCGTCGATCGGCGATTTCAGCGCGGCGTAGGATTCGACGCCGATCTGGGTGTCGCCGCGCAGCAGCGAGGTCAGCACCTCGGCGGTGTTGCGATGCGGCACGATGGTGATCGGGATGCCGGTCGCCGAGCGCAACAGTTCGGCGGTGACGTTCTGCGTGCTGCCGGGATTGATGGTGCCGATGTTGAACTTTGCCGGGATCGCTGCGCGCGGTCGTCGAGCGCGTCCGTGGTCGTGCGCATCGGCGAATCGGCCTTCACCAGCAGCAGCAGGTCGAACAGCGCCATGGTCGAGATCGGCGTGAACGCGGTCACCGGGTCGAACGGCATGGTCTTGAGCAGCGACTTGCGACAGCGCGATGCCGCTCGAGAGCACGAACAGCGTGTAGCCGTCGGGCTGCGCCGAGGTGACCGCCGCGGCCGCGATGATGCCGCCGGCGCTCGGCCGGTTCTCGATCACGACCTGCTGGCCGGTGCGCTCGGCGAGCTTCTGGCCGACGAGCCGCATGGTGATGTCGGCGAAGCCGCCGGGCCCGAACGGGATGACGACGCGGATCGGCTTGTTGGGGTAGGGCGCCTGTGCGCCTGCGGTCAATGGCGCGACACCGATCAACAGCGCGACCAGCACACTCGGCATTCTCGGCACGACGCAATCCCCTTGAAATTTCGTCCGCGCTCGGCCCGAATTGGCGCCTTTCGTCATCCTATCCTGCGCCCGCGCGCCGCAACGCCTGGGGCAACAACGGAGACCGCAATGGCAATCCAGCGCTTCGAGAACGGCCCACGCATGTCGCGCGTGGTGGTGCACAACGACACCGTCTATCTGGCGGGGCTCACCGCCGACAAGACCGCGGGCCAGAGCGTGGGCGATCAGACCAAGGAAATCCTCGGCAAGATCGACGGCCTGCTCAAGCAGGGCGGCACCGACAAGTCGAAGCTGCTGCAGGCGGTGATCTGGCTGCAGGACATCCGCACGGTCGATGAGTTCAACAAGGTGTGGGACGCCTGGGTGGTGGCGCGGCAGCGGGCCCGCGCGCGCCTGCATCGAGGCGCGGCTGCAGTCACCGGCCAAGATGATCGAGGTCATGGTGACGGCGGCGCGGTAGAGCCGCGGCGCAGGCGCTTGTTGATGCGCCCTCTCCCATTGGGAGAGGGCCAACGTGACTCCGACGCACGATCATTCGGGTGAGGGGTTCTGGCCTATCGATCGTCCGCAACCGATAGTCCGTAACCCCTCACCCAGTTCATGCCTCGTCATCTGCTTGAGCAGCCCTCACCCAATGGGAGAGGGCACATCAATGCGCACCGCAACTGCGACGACAAACCGATCGCGGCGGTGGCGAATGCGCCCTCGCCCAATGGGAGGGGACGCAGTTGCAGGTGCCCAGGCATGCTATGCTCACGCGCCATTGATCCGGAGCAGCCTATGCGGCGGCGGCAGTTCATCGCATGGCTCGGCGGCGCGGCGGCCACCTGGCCGCTGCCGCTTCGCGCGCAGCAAGCCGCGCGCCGCCCGCGGATCGGCGTGCTGATCTTCAGCGACCCGCAGACCGATCCGAATGCCGAAGCATTCCGGCGCGGCCTGCGCGAGCTGGGCTACATCGATGGCCAGACTGTCGCCATCGAATACCGTTATGCCGAGGGCAGGGCCGAGCGGCTGCCGGAGCTCGCCGCGGAACTCGTCGCACTTAAGCCGGACGTCGTGTTTGCACTCGGCGGCGACGTGGGGCCGTTCATTGGCAAGGCGACGCAGACCATCCCGATCGTCTATGCCATGAGCGCCGACCCGGTACAGCTCGGCCTTGCGGCGAGCCTCGCGAGGCCCGGCGGCAATGCCACCGGCGTCACCTTTCTGTCGGACGAGTTGGCCGCGAAGCGGCTTGCGATTCTGAAAGAGGCTGCGCCGCGCGTCGCGCGCGTGGCGTTTCTGTTCAATCCTGGCCACCCCGACAACGAGCTGGAAGGGGCGCGGCAGGCCGCCGCTGCGCTGGGCGTCGAACTCAACCCGATCGAGATGCGTGGAGCGGGCGATCTCGATGGCGCATTCAAGGCTGCGACGCAGGCGGGCGTCGACGCTCTCTACGCGGTTTCGTCGCGGCAGACCGTGGCCGCGATCCCGCGCATCGTCGAGTTCGCAAGCCAAAGCCGTTTGCCGGTGGCCGGCGGCTGGGGCGCCTGGGCGCAAGCCGGCGCGCTCATTTCCTATGGCCCGAACGTCGGCGAGATGATCCGCTCGTCCGCGGGCTACGTGGACAAGATTCTCGAAGGGGCGAAGCCCGGCGAGCTGCCGGTGCAGCAGCCGACACGCTTCGAACTGCTGGTCAACCTGAAGACCGCCAAGGCGCTCGACCTTGCAATCCCTGAGGCGTTCCTGCTGCGCGCCGACCGGGTGATTGAATAGGCCCGTAGGCATTTGCGCAGCAGCACTGGCCGTCATTCCGGGGCCGGCCGAAGGCCGGAACCCGGAATCCAGAGCACCTTGCGAAGCGTTTGCCAGGTTACCCTGGATTCCGGGTTCACGCGCTTTGCGCGTGAACCCGGAATGACCGCTGCCTATGTCTGCGCGCGCGCCCCGGAATGACTTAAGTCGGGAACGGTCCCCAGGCGCGCTGCACGGCGGGCCGCGCTTCGATCGCGTCGTGCCAGCGCTTGACGTTCGGGAATTCGTCGAGGCCTACGTCGCGGACGCCGTGCAGGTGCACGTCGGAGTACATCGTCATGTCGGCGATGGAATAGGCGCCGCCGAAATATTCATTTGACGCCAGATGCCGGTCGAGGGTGCCGAGCATGTCGCGGAGCACGGTGTCGTAGTGCTTTTGCGCGGCTGGCACCTTCTCGGGGTTGCGCACCACCCAGTGGCCGAACTGCTGCGCCAGCGTCGTAAAGCTTGCAGAGCCGTAGAACAGCCACTGATCGACCTTGGCGCGGGCCGCGGCGTCGGTCGGATAGAACTTGCCGGATTTCTCGCCGAGGTATTTCAGGATTGCGCCGGACTCGCACATGGTTACGGTGATGCCGCCAGGTCCGTCACGATCGATGATCGCGGGAATCTTGTGGCCGGGGCTGATCTTGAGGAACTCCGGCTTCATCTGCTCCTTTTCGCGGATGTTGACCGGAATGATCTTGTGCGGCAGTCCCGTCTCCTCGAGCATCATGCGCGGCTTGTAGCCGTTGTCCGTCGTCCACGTGTAGCATTCGATCATCGTTTCCTCCCTAGGTCTTGCTAGACCGCGTGTTTGAAGTTTGAGAATCGCTCTGCGTCATCGTGGAGCTTGTGCCACGTACCTACCGCCGTCATCGCCGGGCTTGACCCGGCGATCCATCTTTTCGCGAAGAGGACGGACCCGCGGGTCAAGCCCGCGGGTGACGGTTTTTGAACCGGGCGCTTTGCCCGCACCGCCGCGCCGTAAGAATACTCGCCCCTACTGCTGTTGCTGCTGCATCTGCCGGCGAAGCTGTTGATCGTCGTAGTGCAGCGGCTCCATCGCCCACGACACCTGGTCGTAGCCGTTGGAGTAGTTGCGCGCGGTCTGCGCCGGGTTGCGGTTGACCAGCGGGCGCAGGCACATCGGGTGGGTGAGGCTTCGCACCTCGTGCTCGATCGTGAACAGGTGCTTGCCGGTGTCGAGATCGATGATGTCGCGGAAGCGGTACTGGTACTGGTTGTCCTCGCGGTTGACGAGGCCGCGCTCGCCGAGCCGCTCGTGCGGGCCGGAGAAGTTGACGACGTAAATCTGCACGTGGTGCTCGTCGTAATCCGGCAGCGGCTTGTCGGTCTCGCGGAACAGGAGGTGCTGGTTCTTGCCGACGGTGACTTTCGCCGTCGTGCCGTCGCCGTTCACGACCTGCGGCCGGCACGTCGATCATCTGCTCGTAGAACCGCGCGATGCCCTTGGCGGTGCCGGCCGGCACGTCGAACTCGACATAGGGAATGCCGAGCATGATGCGGCCGAAGCGCTCGGCGTCCGGCTCGTGCAGGCGGATGGTGTTGCCCCACGGGCAGGTCGCCTCGACGTAGTCGTTGTGCTCGCTGAAGCCGAACTTGGTGTCGGCGAGCTTGGGCTTTACCCGCGCGAGCCGCTCGAGCAGCGCCTCGCGGCCCTCGATCACGATGCCGGTCTTGCCGCGCAGCACCTGCGGCTTGCCGGTCGGCAGGTGGAACTGGCTCCTGCCGACGTTCATCCACATGTTGTCGTCCATCACCATCAGAACGGGTCGCGGGTGAGCCCGAGTCCCGCGCCGTAGAACAGCGTGCGCGAGCCGCTGATCGGGGATCGTGACGTTGACGTGCTCGAGGTGGATGGAGTTGCCGAGGTCCTCGGCGGCGCGGTCGAAGGTCTTGGGCATGGTGTTCATGGCGCGTTTCCGGAGGCGGTTGAGGCCAGGACTATAGCACAGGGAGCCGGGCGCGGCTTCCGCGCCGGCAGCCCTGCTATGCTCCGGCCCGAAATCATAGGGAGGACCCATGTACCCGACCGCCGATCGCGCCCGTGGTGCTGAACGACCGTTTGCCTGACCCGGCCGTCAACGCCATCGACCAGAGCTTCGAGAAGTACCGCCTGCTGCTCGCGAGCGTCGAACGGCTGTCGCAGGGCTACTCCTGGGCCGAGGGTCCGGTCTATTTCGGCGATGCGCGCTGCCTGCTCTGGAGCGACATCCCCAACAACCGGATCATGCGCTGGGACGAGGAGACCGGCGCGACCTCGCGTCTTTCGCAAGCCCTCGAACTACGCCAACGGCAACACCCGCGACCGACAGGGCCGGCTCGTCACCGCCGAGCACGGCCGGCGCGTGACCCGCACCGAGTACGACGGCAAGATCACCGTGCTGATGGACACGTTACGAGGGCAAGCGGCTGTCCTCGCCGAACGACGTGGTGGTGAAGTCCGACAACTCGATCTGGTTCACCGATATGACCGCGGGCATCATCGGCAACTGGAACGGCGAGACCGCGAGCAGGAACTGCCGCAGCGGGTCTATCGCATCGACGGCAAGACCGGGAAGCTGACGGTCGCCACCGGCGGACGTGATCCGGCCGAACGGGCTCGCCTTCTCGCCCGACGAGTCGAAGCTCTACGTGATCGAGAGCCAGCCGCGGCGAGCGCGCGTATCTACGTGTTCGACGTGACCGGCGACGGCACCAGCTCGCCAACGGCGCGCAAGCTCATCAATGCGAGAAGGACAGAGACGCCGGACGGCTTCCGCGTCGACGTCGACGGCAACCTGTGGTGCGGCTGGGGCATGGGCTCGGACGAGCTCGACGGCGTGCGAGTGTTCAATCCGACACGGCAAGCCGATCGGGCATATCGCGCTGCCCGAACGCTGCGCCAACGTCTGCTTCGGCGGGCCCAAGCGCAACCGCCTGTTCATGGCGGCGAGCCACTCGCTCTATGCGCTCTACGTCAACACCCAGGGCGCGCGCGGGCGGCTGACGCCGCGCTGCCAGCAGGTCGGACTTCGGCCCTGGCCGCTCAGGCCGCCGGCGCGGACTTGCGCACGGCGAGCGCCGCCATGATGATCGGCGATCCCAGCCATCAGCAGGTTGATGCCGACGAGCAGGCCCAGCACCCAGGTCGCCGTCCCCGGGCATGCCGGAGAGGATGATCAGCGCGAGCGCGATGTCGACCATGCCGCTGAACAGCATCCAGCCCCAGGCGTCCGGAATTTCGCTTGCGGTAGCCGATCGCCAGCATGATGCGGATGATGCCGCCGGCGAGCAGATAGGCCGCGAGGATGATGGTCAGCGTGATGATGCCGGAGACCGGCCGCGTCAGCAGCGCCAGGCCGGCCAGGATGTACACGATCGGCGGTGAGCAGGTTCCACCAGAAGCCGGGCGCGGCGCGGCCCGGCGGAGATACACCGCGATCAGGCCGAAGACGCCGCCGAACAGCAGCAGCCATCCGATCGGTGAGCTCGACGCGCCAGCGTGGCGACGCCGGGCGCGACGATCGCGAACAAGCCGAGCAGGATCATCACGCACGCCGTAGAGGATGAACCAGGTGCTGTACTTGCGGAGCGTGGCGGCATCGGCCGGCAATCCGATTGGCATGACGACCTCCCTCCAGGTGCCGCGTTGGGCGAGTGTTCTGCTGATTCAAGAAATGGCGGCGCGCATGCAAGCGCAACAGTGCCGAGTTGGTCGATCGCCGTGACATGATGCGGTGACGGCGCTAGGTGTCCGCCATCTCGGCGCGGAATTCGGCGCGCAGCGCGTCGATCGAGATCAGGCCCTTCGGCGTCTCGACGTGCCAGAACGTCCAGCCGTTGCAGGCTTCGAGGCCCTGCGCCAGCGCGCCGATGCGGTGGATCGAGCCGACCGCCTCGCCGAGCGCGACCGCGCCGTCGGCGCGCACCAGCGCCTTGTGCTTCTTCTTGGCGTCGACCAGCTTGGCGCCGGCCGAGATCAGTCCGCGCTCGAGCAGCGCCGAGAACGCCACGCGCGGCGCCTCGCGCGCGGTCATGAACGGCGCCAGCGTCGGCGCTTCGAGCGGCTCTGACCGCGGCGATCGCGTTGCACGCGGCCTTGGCGTAGGCCGGATCGCGCTCGATGCCGATGAAGCGGCGGCCGAGATGCCGCGCCACCGCGCCGGTGGTGCCGGTGCCGCAGAACGGGTCGAGCACCAGATCGTCGGGCCGCGACGCGGCGAGAATGACGCGCGCCAGCAGCGCCTGCGGCTTCTGGGTCGGATGCAGCTTCTTGCCGTCGCTGCCCTTGAGCCGCTCTTCGCCGGTGCACAGCGGAATGGTCCAGTCGGAGCGCACCTGGATGTCTTCGTTGCCGGCTTTGAGCGCTTCGTAGTTGAAGGTGTAGCCCTTGGCGGCGGCGTCGCGCGCCGCCCAGATCAGCGTCTCGTGCGCGTTGGTGAAGCGGCGGCCGCGGAAGTTCGGCATCGGGTTGGACTTGCGCCACACCACGTCGTTGAGGATCCAGAAGCCGAGATCCTGCAGCACCGTGCCGACGCGGAAGATGTTGTGGTACGAGCCGATCACCCAAAGCGTGCCGGCGGGCTTGAGCACGCGCCGGCAGGCGGCGAGCCAGGCGCGGGTGAAATCGTCGTAGGCCTTGAAGCTCGCGAACTGGTCCCAGTCGTCGTCGACCGCGTCGACCCTGGAATCGTCGGGACGCTTGAGGTCGCCGGCAAGCTGCAGATTGTACGGCGGATCGGCGAAGATCAGATCGACCGAGGCGGCCGGCAGCTTCGCCATTTCGGCGACGCAATCGCCGACGAGAATTCGCGCGCTCGTGGGCCGCGGATTCCGCGGCGACTCAGAACTGACGCGGGGCGCCCTTGAGGACGCCCCGCGACGCGACACACCCATGACTCAGAACTCTGATACTCAGGCGACGCGGCCGGTGACGCGGGACCTACAAACCGACGAGCGGGAGAATGCCGCGCCAAGGTAAACATTCAGTTGATGGAAGCCGCGCGAATTTTTCCGGTAAGGTCTTGCAAACCATACGGAACCATCCACTTGCGTGCCGGTTCTGTTGCATGCCGCGCAAAATCGCGATTGGACTTGGGTTTGGACCCGGCAAGAATTGCCGACTGACGCGAGGAGAAATGCATGCGCTGGGATGATCTGCCGCAAAGCGACAACGTCGAGGATCGCCGCGGCGATGGCGGCGGCTACTCCGGGGCCGGGCGGCGGCTTTCCGATCGGCGGCGGCGGGCTCGGCATCGGCAGCATCATCGTGCTCGGCCTGCTCGGCTGGGCGCTCGGCATCGATCCGCGGCTGCTGATCGGCGGCGCCGAGATTCTCACCGGCGGCCAGCAGCAGCAGGAGGCGCCGTACAGCAATCCGCGCCGCCGACCGGCGACGCCGACCGACGACACCGGCAAGTTCGTCTCCGCGGTTCTCGGCAGCACCGAGGTGACCTGGAAGGACATCTTCGAGAAGGAAGGCCAGACCTACCGCGCGCCGCGCCTGGTCATCTTCTCGAACGCGACCAGCTCGGCCTGCGGCTACTGCGCAGAGCGCGATGGGTCCGTTCTATTGCCCGACCGAGCCGCGAGGTGTATCTCGACACCGTCGTTCTTCCGCGATCTCGAGCGGCGCTTCCGCGGCTGCAGCGGCGAGGCCTGCAAGTTCGCGCAGGCCTATGTGATCGCGCACGAGGTCGGCCATCACGTGCAGAACCTGCTCGGCATCCTGCCGCAAGGCGCAGCAGGCGCAGCGCGCGGTCGGCTACCAAGGTGAGGCCAACCGCATCCAGGTGCGCGTCGAACTGCAGGCCGATTGCTTCGGCGGCGTGTGGGCCCATCACGCCGAGCAGCGATGGAAGGTCCTGCAGCCGGGCGACATCGAGGCGGCGCTGCAGACCGCCGCCGCGATCGGCGACGACATGCTGCAGAAGCAAGGCACAGGGCCGCGTGGTGCCGGACAGCTTCACCCACGGCACGTCGGCGCAGCGCCAGCACTGGTTCATGACCGGCTTCAAGGCAGGCACGATCAAGGCCTGCAACACGTTCGTCTGCGACAGGTCCGGGCTCTGACGCTCGGTGCCGTGGACATCGCATGCCCGGCCTCGACCAGACCCGCCAGTTCGTGCCGCTCAAGATCGCGGTGCTGACGGTGTCCGACACGCGCAGCCTCGCCGACGACAAGTCCGGCACGACGCTCGCCGAACGCATCGAAAAGGCGGGCCACGTGCTTGGCCGGCCGCGCCATCGTCACGGACGACGTCGAGGCAATCCGCGCGCAGCTGCGCGCCTGGATCGCCGATCCCGCGATCGACGCCATCATCACCACCGGCGGCACCGGCTTCACCGGCCGCGACGTGACGCCGGAGGCGGCCGAGCCGCTGTTCGAGAAGCGCATGGACGGCTTCTCGACCGTGTTCCACATGGTGAGCCACGCGAAGATCGGCTCATCGACCATCCAGTCGCGCGCCACCGCGGGCGTCGCCAATGCGACCTTCATCTTCTGCGTGCCGGGTTCGCCCGGCGCCTGCCGCGACGCCTGGGACGAAATCCTGGTCCACCAGCTCGACTATCGCTACCGGCCGTGCAACTTCGTCGAGCTGATGCCGCGGCTCGACGAGCACCTGCGCCGGCCCAAGGCCAAGGGCGCGACCGCGTGACGGTTCGGCTGCCGGTGGCGGCTACAGCATCAGGTCCCAGTGCTCGCTGACCACGTCCTGGCCGAAGCTCCGGCGCTCCTCGCTTGACGTGAGCGTGAAGCCCGCCTGCGCGTAGACGCGCTCTGCCGCGGTCAGCACGCTGTGGGTCCAGAGCGTGATCTTGCGGTAGCCGCACTCGCGGGCGAAGCGGATGCACTCGTCCGTCAGCCGCGTGCCGATGCCGAACCCGCGCGCAGACGGCTCGACCAGCAGCAGGCGTAGCCTCGCGACGCCGTCGGAGTCCTTCACCAGCATCACGGAGCCTGTGTTGCGGCCGTCGATCTCGGCAATCCAGCAGCGTTCGCACTGCGGATCGAAGTTGTTGACGAAATCGGCGACGATCTGCGCGCACAGTCCTTCGAAGGTGTCGCCCCACTGGTACTCCTGTGCGTAGAGAACGGCGTGGCGCGAGACGATCCAGCCGAAATCACCCGGCCGCGGCTCGCGCAGAATGATGTTGGGGCGGGGGCGGGCGCAGGCCTCGGCGGGCTCAACCAGCGTTTCGACGGTTCGCATCGCCGAGACCAGCGCCGACCTGCTCGGGCTCGTTCAAGCGTTCGAGCACCGAGCGGGCCTGCTGGTTGCTGCGCGCCTCCAGCGGCGCGAACGCCTTCGCGCCGCGCGCGGTCATCGTCAGCAGGCTCTCGCGGCCGTCGTCGGGCGACGTTTGCCTGCGGATCAGACCCGTCTTCTCGAACCGCCGCAGCATCCGGCTGAGATAGCCGGCATCGAGGTCAAGCTCGCGCGCGACCGCAGTTGCGGTCGTGCCCTTGCGCTGCTCGATCTCGTAGAGCACGCGTGCTTCGCGTGAGCGAGAATGGGCTGTCGAGCCAGTCGCTGCGCAGCACGCCGAGATGCTGCGTGTAGAAGCGGTTGAAGCGGCGCACCGCGGCGATGCGCTGCGGCAATTCGGCTGCGGCGGTTCCTGCCATGACACCGGCAGCCTAGCCAATTACTTGACTTAGTCAAGTAATTGAGCAATCGGCGCGGCATCCGATTCCGGAACCGCCGACGCTGAGCGCAATGATCAGCGATATCGGAAAGGATACGGGTTGAAGTACTGGCTCTGGACGCACCACGAGCGGCTTTCGCCCATGATGTAGCGCCGGCAGGTCTCGAACGAGGGGAAGTCGCAGCGTTCCCCAACTGAGCCGCCGCCCTGGTCGATTTTCGCGCACCAGGCGCCGCCGTAATAGGCCTGGCTCGGCTCGGTATGGGCGAACGCCGCGATTGCAAGCGCGCCTGCGCCAATCATCAGAATCTTTCGCATGGAAAACTCTCCCGGCCGTGCGGCCTCAATCGTGTCCTCGCGTCGCCGGGCACCGATGAGGGCCCCGCGCTTGCGCGTCACACGTTTGGTCGCCGGGCGACCCGATCGCGTTCAGACCTGCGGCGAGTTATTCTGCGCCGGTCAGTAGTAATAGGGCCGGCGCTTGGACTTGCGGGTCTTTGACGGGTAGGGCCCGAGTAGCCCGGGTTCTGGCTGCAGAACGCGGTCGACCCCCAGAAGTACATCTCGCTCCGGCACGCTTCGAAACTCGGGAAGTTGCACTGCTCGCGCGATACCTCGGCGCCGATGCTGTAGCGCAGGCACCATGGCCCCGGCACCGCCATGCTCGGACTTGGTTCGCCGACCAGCGCAGCCGCAGCCAGGATCCCCGACAGCGCGATCTTTCGCATCGGCATTCTCCAACCTGACAGCGGCGTCCGGCCTTCCGCAAAGCCCGCCGCACCGGAACTAAGCACTGAAATCCGGCGTTGTTTCAACGGCGTACCAATATTGTCGCGACTGTTCGTAGTTGTTCTTGTTTTGTTCTTAGTAACGCACTACATTGATCGCCATGGCACGCTCATCAGCAGCCCTCCGCAGCCCGCCGGCGCAGACGCCCTCCGCGTCGGCGGGCGATTTCGCGGGCACGCGCGTGCAAAGCGAGCGGCGGCGCGGGCGGGGAACGCTCTCCAACGCCTCCGGCCGCTTCGAGCCGATCGCCCGCGTCGCCTTCGACGACGGCTGGCGGAGCCTTGAGGAACTGCCGCCGTTCCAGACCACGGTCTCGGTCGACTCGACGCGCAAGATCGTCACCCGGAACACCTCGCCCGACATTTCGTTCGACCGCTCGATCAATCCCTATCGCGGCTGCGAGCACGGCTGCGTCTACTGCTTCGCGCGCCCGACGCACGCGTTTCTAGGACTGTCGGCCGGGCTCGATTTCGAGTCGAAGCTGTTCGTGAAGCCGGACGCACCGCAGCTCCTGGAGCGCGAACTGTCGGCGCCTGGCTACGAGCCGCGCACGATCGCGATCGGCACCAACACCGATCCCTACCAGCCGATCGAACGCAAGTACCAGGTGATGCGCGGCATCCTCGAAGTGCTTGAGCGCGCGGGCCACCCGGTCGGCATCGTGACGAAGTCGTCGCTGATCCTGCGCGACCTCGACATTCTGGCGAAGCTCGCCGAGCGCAACCTCGTGAAGGTCGCGATCTCGGTGACCACGCTCGACCCCACGTTGGCCCGCACCATGGAGCCGCGCGCGGCGACGCCCGGACGGCGGCTCGAAGCGCTGCGGCAGCTTTCGGCGGCCGGTGTTCCTACCTCGGTGATGGTCGCCCCCGTGATCCCCGCGATCAACGACGCCGACATCGAACGCATCCTCGACGCTGCGGCCATCGCCGGCGTGAAGGGCGCGGGCTACGTGCTGTTGCGGCTGCCGCTTGAGGTGCGCGACCTGTTTATCGAGTGGCTCAACACCAATTTTCCGGACCGTGCCAACCACGTCATGAAGCTCATCCGCGACATGCGCGGCGGCAAGGACTACGACGCCACCTTCGGCAAGCGCATGACCGGCACCGGCCCGTACGCCTGGATGATCGGCCGGCGGTTCGAGACCGCCTGCGAGAAGCTCGGCCTCAATAAGGCGAAGCGGTCGCTTGCGACTGAGCATTTCCGTTCGCCGCGCCCGCGAGCCGAGCAGCTCAGCCTGTTCGCATGAACGCTCCGGCGCCACGCCTGACCGTGGTTACGCTAGGCGCGCGCGACGTGTCCGCGAGCGCCCGCTTCTACGAGGCGCTGGGCTTCGTGCGGAAGTTCCGCGCGACCGGCGACGAAATCGCCTTCATCGACGCCGGCGGCGTGGTGCTTGCGCTGTGGGATTGGAACAAGCTTGCCGAGGACGCCTGCCTTTCCGAGGTAAGGTCGACAGGGTTCCGCGGTACGACGCTGGCCTGGAACTGCGCGACGCACGAAGACGTCGATGCCGCATTTGCCAAAGCCAAGTCGGCCGGCGCCAAGCTCCTGAGGGAGCCTGGACCGACCGACTATGGCGGCTACCGCGGCTATTTCGAGGATCCGGACGGCCACGTCTGGGAGGTGGTGCAGGCGCCCGGCTTTGCGTTCACCGAAGACGGGCGGCTGATCCTGCCGGAGTAGGCGGGTTTTCCCCGCCATTTTGCGGTGCCGTCGCGCGTGATTGACTTGAGCCCCTGCCGGCGCAGGATCGCGGCCGATGAGTTGCGCCTCCGCCGCCAAAACCGAACGCCTGCCGCTCCGCGAAGCCGTCCTTCGCCCGACGTTCCGCCGCGAGCGGCGTGCGCTCAACCAGGGCATCTGGCCGGTCGCGGGCTGCGACGAGGCCGGTCGCGGTCCGCTCGCGGGTCCTGTGGTGGCCGCCGCCGTTATCCTCGATCCGAAGCGCATTCCGCGCGGGCTCAACGATTCCAAGAAGCTTTCGCCGCAGGAGCGGGAAAAGCTCTACGGCCGGATCTGCGCCACCGCCGAGGTCGCGGTCGCCTTCGGCTCGACCGCGCGCATCGACCGCGACAACATCCTGCGGGCGTCGCTCTGGGCGCTGGCGCGCGCGGTGCGTGCGCTGCCGGTGCGGCCCAAGCTCGTGTTCGTCGACGGCCGTGACCGGATCGACGCCGGCTGCGACTGCCAGGCCGTGATCGACGGCGATGCCCTGGTGCTTTCGATCGCCGCCGCCTCGATCGTCGCCAAGGTAACGCGCGACCGCCTGATGGTGCGGCTCGGCGCGGCGCATCCGGGCTACGGTTTCGAGCGCCACATGGGCTACAGCGTGCCCGAGCACTTCAACGCGCTGGAACGGCTCGGCCCGACCATCCACCATCGCCGCTCGTTTGCGCCGGTAGCGGCGCTTTACGGCGAAACCGGGGTCGACCCGGAAAGATTGGACGCACAGTTGCCGCTTTAGTTTGGCTGCGTTCTAGTGTCGCGATTTGGAAGTTCGCCTGAATTCTCAGCTTGCTCGGGAGCGAACTTCCGAATCAAGGCGACACTAGCAACTTTAGGTTTTCTAGTGTCCTTCGAACCCGAAGTTCGTAAGAGAACCTGCTGCACAATCGTGCGAACTTCGGGTTCGGGACACTAGCCGGCGCGGCTTTTGGTTTCGGTTCACGCCACGGCCGTTGTCTGTATATTGCCGGTCGCGCCCGGCGCGGCAAATCGTTGAGCGTTATGCATTCGGTCTCCCTGTTCATTGAAATCCTTCGGGTGCGGCCGCTGGCGCTGTTCTGGTCGGCGCTGGTGACGCAGGCTGCGCTGTGGACGCTGGTGCCGACGCTGTTCTACACGGCGCCGCCCGGTCAGGTCGCCGATCTGCTCGCCGTCGGCCACGAGTTCCAGCTCGGCACCGATTTCGGTCCGCCGCTCGCGTTCTGGCTCGGCGAGGTCGTCTACATGATCGCCGGCTTTTTCGGCGTGTATCTCCTGTCGCAGATCTGCGTTGCCGTCGCTTTCTGGGCGGTGTTCTCGGTCGGGCGGTCGATCGTCGGTGACCGGCAGGCCACCATGGCGGTGTTGCTGATGGTCGGCATCATGGCGTTCACCGTGCCGACCACCGATTTCGGTCCATCCGTGCTCGCAACCGCCCTGTGGGCGCTGGCGCTGCTGCACTATTGGCGCGCGGTCGGGGAGGGGCGGCGGACTTACTGGTTCGTGCTCGGCCTCGACATCGGCCTGCTTGTGCTCACGAGCTACTCCGCACTGATCCTGGTCGGGCTGCTGCTCGTGTTCACGCTGCTCAGCGCGCGCGGCCGCGCGCAGCTCGCCACGCTCGATCCCTGGCTTGCCGGCATCATCGCGGTAATGATCGTTTTCCCGCACCTGATCTGGTTCGACCAGACCGGCGGGGTCGGATTCGTGAGCGGGGCGGCTGTCGAACAGAACCTATGGGCCTGGGTGCGCATGGCGACTGCGCTGGTGATCGGCCACGTCGGGCTTGCGATCCTGGTTGCACTCGCGAACGGCTTTTGGCTCCGGCGGCGTGGTGCTGCGCCGGTGATCATTCGTCATCCGATCGATCCGCTGGCCCGGAACTTCGTGTACTTCTTCGCCATCTCGCCGATCGTCTCGATGCTGCTGCTAACCCTGTTCACGCCGCGGCCGGATGGCTTTCTGGCGACGCCGCTCGTGGTGTTCTCGGGGCTTGCCGTGATCGTCGCAGCCGGCGAGCGCATCCGAATTGTATCAACAGCGGCTGACCGCGCTCGCCTGGATGGGGCTGCTCGTGCTGCCGCCGCTGCTGGTGGCGGTGGCCGTGGTCTTCCTGCCGTGGACGCTGATCGTCGATCTGCCGGTGGCGCAGCCGGCAACCGAGATGGGGCGCTTCTTTGCCGACAGCTTCCAGCGCCGCACCGGTCGCCCGCTCGAAGTCGTGGCCGGCAATCAGCGCACCGCGGCGCTGATTGCGCTCACCGCGCCGTCGCGGCCGAGCCTGTTCCTCGACGCCACGCCTGAGCGTTCGAGCTGGATGACCCGCCAGGACCTCGACGACAAGGGCGCGATCATCGTGTGGCCGACCGACGACACCGACGGGACGCCGCCGCCCGGCATCAAGGAGCGCTTCCCCGACATCGTACCCGAGGTGCCGCGCGCGTTCGAGCGCCGCTTCCAGGGGCTGCTGCCGCTGATCCGGATCGGCTGGGGGGTGATCCGGCCGCGCGGCGCGGTGACGGTCGAACCCTGACCCGGTCCAGCGGTCAGTGGTAGCCCTCGCCGGGCCGCACCTTGCCGCGGAACAGCCAGTACACATAGGCCGTGTAGGCGAGAATGAGCGGCAGCAGGATCAGCGTGCCGATCAGGATGAACAACTGGCTCGCCGGCGCCGCCGCGGTCTGCCAGATCGTGAGCGATGGCGGCACGAGGTAAGGGAACCACGAGATCACGAGCCCAAGATAGCCGAGCAGGAACAGGCCGATCGCAGCGGCGAACGGCAGCACATCGCGGCGCCGTTCGAGCCCGCGCCATCCGGCATAAGCCACGAGCGCGGTGACGACCGGCACCGGCCACAGGTAGTAAATATTCGGCGTCGAGAACCAGCGCTGCGCAATGCGCGGCACGGCGAGCGGCGTCCACAGACTGACCGCCGCCATGAAGCACAGCACTGCGAGCAGCAGGAACTTCGCCTGTCTGCGGGCAAGCTCGGCGATCGGTCCTTCGGTCTTCATGACGAGCCAAGTCGCGCCGAGCAGCGCGTAACCCGCGGTGACGCCAAACCCGCACAGCAGCGCGAACGGCGTCGCCCAATCGAGCGGGCCACCCGCGAACGCGTTGTTCTCGATGCGGACGCCCTGGACGAGGCCGCCGAGGATCACGCCCTGCGCGAACGCCGCGACCGTCGAGCCGCAGGCGAAGGCCGTGCTCCACAAGGTCTTGCCGCCGACCTCGCGGAACTCGAAGGCGACGCCACGGAACACGAGTGCGAGCAGCATCGCAATGATCGGAAGATAGAGCGCCGGCATCACCACCGCATAGGCGTGTGGAAACGCGACCAGCAGGCCCACGCCGCCCATCACCAGCCAGGTCTCGTTGCCGTCCCAGAACGGCGCGATCGAGGACATCATCTGGCCGCGCTGGTCGTGGTCGGGCGCGAACGGGAACAGGATGCCGATGCCGAGATCGAAGCCGTCGAGGATGACGTACATCGCGACCGCCACGCCGATGATGACGGCCCAGATCAGCGGGAGATCGAGTTCCATGGCGATCACCCTTTCTGTGGCGTTTCGCGGTGGCCCGCGGCGGCAAGCGCGCCGCCGAGCGACGGCCACGCGTCGCTTGGGGCCGCATCCATCACGCCCTTCGCGATCAGGCGGTTGATGTAGTAAATGCCGGCCGAGAACACGATCGCATAGACCAACACAAACAGCGTGAGCGTGAGCGCGATCGCTCCGCCGATCACCGGTGAGGTTGCGTCCGCTGTGCGCAGGATGCCCTGTACGATCCACGGCTGTCGGCCGCTCTCGGTCACCACCCAGCCGGCCAGCACGGCGACGAAGCCGATCCACCAGGCATGCGCCATCACGTGCAGATACCAGCGCGTCGTGAACAGCGTGTCCCGCCACCACAGGAAGACGCCAAACAGCGCCGACGCGATCATGAACAGGCCGATGCCGACCATGATGCGGAACGCAAAGAACACCGGCACCACCGGCGGCCGGTCCTGCGGCGGAACATCCTTGAGGCCGGGAATCTTGCCGTCCCAGCTGTGCGTGAGGATGAGCGATGAGCCATGCGGGATCGAGATCGCGAACAGGTTCTTCTCGGCCTTCTGATCCGGCCAGGCGAAGATATGGAAGTCGCCGACCTTGGAACTGTCCCAGTGGGCCTCCATGGCCGCGATCTTGGTCGGCTGGTACTTCAGCGTGTTCAGCCCGTGCTGGTCGCCGATCAAGAGCTGCAGCGGCGCGAGGATCGCCATCAGGCCGACCGCCATGCGCAGCATGGTGCGCGCCTCCTCGACATGGCGGCCGGCAATCAGATAGCGCGCGCCGACCGCGAGCACGACGAAGCCCGCGGTCAGGTAAGAGGCGTTGAGCATGTGCGCGAGCCGGTACGGGAAGCTCGGGTTGAACAGGATTTCGAACCAATCGCGCGGATAGGCGATGCCGTCGCGCATCTCGTGGCCGGCAGGCGTGTGCATCCAGCTGTTGGCGGAGAGAATCCAGAACGCCGACAGCGCGGTGCCGACCGCCACGATCACCGCCGATAGCGCGTGCAGCCAGGGCGGTACGCGGCGCCCGCCGAACAGCAGGATGCCGAGGAAGCTCGCCTCGAGGAAAAACGCGCTCAGCACCTCGTAGCCCGCGAGCGGACCGATGATGTTGCCGGCGACCGAGGAGAACCGGCTCCAGTTGGTGCCGAGCTCGTAGGACAGCACGACGCCCGAAACCACGCCCATGCCGAACGACACGGCGAAAATCTTGGTCCAGAACTGGGCGATCCTCCGGTAATGCTCGCGGCCGGTGATGAGCGTCATCACGCCGAGCGTCGCGATATAGGCGGACAACCCGATGGTGAAGCTCGGAAAGATGATGTGAAAGGAGATCGTGAAGGCGAACTGGAGCCGCGCCAGCAGGACAGGGTCGAAGTCCATGGCTGCGATTCCTCAAAGCCCCGCGTGGAGCAGGCCGGGCGGACTTGCCCCGCCAATTTCGGCATCTTCGGTGGATTGCGCAAGAGCACCGATGTTCGCACGCACGCACGGCCGCTATGCTGACGGCGATCGGGGCAGGGGTCTTGCATGAGCGACACGGCGTCACGTCCGGGCAGCGTCCTGGAGCGTACCTTCGCGCTGACCGAGAACGGCACCAACGTCCGCACCGAGTTCATCGCCGGTCTCACCACCTTCCTGACGATGATCTACATCGTCTTCGTCAATCCGCAGATCCTGGGCAAGGCCGGGATGGATCCTGGCGCGGTGTTCGTTGCGACCTGCATTGCGGCTGCGGTCTCGACCCTGACGATGGCGCTGCTCGCCAACTACCCGATCGCGCTTGCGCCCGGCATGGGGCTCAACGCGTTCTTCGCGTTCACCGTCGTGCTTGGCTACAAGTACTCCTGGCAGCAGGCGCTGGCGGCGGTGTTCTGCTCGGGCGTGCTGTTCTTCCTGATCTCGATCTTCCGCATCCGCGAATTCGTCATTGGGTCGATCCCGAAGAATCTCAAGCTCGCGATCTCGGCCGGCGTCGGCCTGTTCCTTGCGATCATCGCGCTCGAAGAATCGAAGATCGTCGTGGCGCATCCGGCGACGCTCGTGACGCTCGGCGATTTGAAGCAGTGGCCGGCTGTCCTGTGCCTGCTCGGCTTCGTGCTGATCGCGGCGCTCAACTTCCGCAAGGTGCCAGGCGGCACCGTGATCGGCATTCTGGTGGTGACGCTGATCGGCCTGCCGCTCGGGCTTGCGAAGTTCAGCGGTATCGTCTCGATGCCGCCGTCGCTCGCGCCGACCTTCCTGCAGCTCGATTTCTCGCGGATGTTCGAGCAGACCTTTATCATCGTCGTGTTCACGTTCCTGCTGGTCGATATTTTCGACAACGCTGGTACGCTGATCGGCGTCGCCCACCGCGCGGGCCTGCTCGACAAGGACGGCAACCTGCCGCGCATGCGCCAGGCGCTGACCGCCGACAGCTTCGCAGCCATGTTCGGCGCCTTGATCGGCACCTCGACCACCACGAGCTATATCGAGAGCTCGGCCGGCGTGTCGGCGGGCGGCCGCACCGGGCTCACGGCCGTGTTCGTCGCCATGTTCTTTCTGCTGGCGCTGCTGTTCTCGCCGCTCGCCAGCATGGTGCCGGCCTATGCGTCTGCGGCAGCGCTGTTATACGTCGCGTGCGTGATGACGCAGGGGCTCGCCGAGATCGCCTGGGACGACGTCACCGAATACGCGCCCGCGGTGGTCACCGCGCTCGCCATGCCGTTCACCTATTCGATCGCGACCGGCATCGGGCTCGGCTTCATCACCTATGCGCTGGCGAAAATCATCGCCGGCAAGTTTTCCGAGGCGAAGCCCGCGGTGGTCGTGCTGGCGATCCTGTTCGCGATCAAGTTCGCGGTGTCCGGCTGAACGGCGCGCAGTCGTCGCGCGACATCGCCCGCGCCTGTTTCGCAGCCAAACCGCCGCAGTCACGAACAGTACACGTGGTGAGGGAAACTCGTGTAGAAATGCACATGCCGTGAACGCCCGGAGTGACCAGCCATGACCATGGGCATCGAACATTTCCGTTCGATCGTGACTGACAAGACCGACCTGGAGAGTTGCCGGGTCCGGCTCGGAGAGAATGACCAGGGTCAGACGGTCGTAAACGCCCCCAAGAGCCTGTGGAGCCGCTTCATCAGCTGGGTGCATCGCAAGGATGCGCCCAACCCCGAGGGCGTGAAGGAGCAGCAGAACAAGGCGGTCCGCGAGGCTTTCTACCAGGCGCTCGAGAAGTCGGAAGGCCCGGTCTTTGCCCAGAAGCTCATCAAGGCGGTCTTCGGCGAGAACTACAACACCGAGGCGAACCTCGCAAAGCCGCTGCGGGCCCACAAGATCCAGCAGGTCTTGAATCTGGCGCAGGTGGCGCGGAGCTACTACCAGGCGCAGAACGACAAGCTGGTGAGCCACTACCTCTCGCCCTACGGCAATCTCTCCACCACCGTCGACACGCTCGCCAAGAGCAAGTCTTCGACGCTCGGCTATCCCGGGCTCAAGCCGGATGACAAAGACGTCCAGCGCGCCTTCCGCGACCTCGTCAAGTCGCACCCGGAATACCGGCACGAAGTCCTGTCGCCGGCCGTGCTGAACACGTTGGCGGAGCAGGCCGTGCAGAAGGCGTGCGAAGCCAAGATGGCGCGCTTTCGCGAGCAGTATCCCCATCTCGACAGGATTGACACCGGGCATTTCCATGGCACCGAGGCGTTCTTCGATGGCGTCAAGCGCGATCTGCAAGTCGAGAACGAGCCTGAAGACCTCATTCTCGTTCTGGACGACATGGGGGCTCCGCTTCCGAACCTCAAAGACAAGTCCGGCCCGCCGCTCAGTCTCGTCGGCGATATCGATCGGGAACTGAAGGATTGGATGCAGAAGTCGCTCTCGGGCATCGAAGACACATCCAAGGTTCTCGCCCGGATGGAATTTGACCCGCAGAGTGCCCACGCCCTTCTGGGCGAGGCGCTGAGCGCCAAGCAGCGCCTCCAGGAATTGGAGCAGGCGCCGCAGCCGCAATTCGCCAAGGTCGAAAAGCAGCTCGTGCGCGAGATCGCCAAACACGTCATGCAGGAGCTGCCGCCGTATTTTGAGAATAACGTAGACGGCAACACGTGGCTCTCAGCCAAGGTCGGCGAGTACCTGGACATGGCAGCCGTCAGTCTGGGGTCGACCGAAAGTCTTGCCGACCCGGCGATGCGCGCCCACGCCGTGGAATACGTACGGGACCTTTTGGTCACGGATTTGGTGAATTACGAACTCGGCCAGCTCAACGATGTCGACGACAACGTCAAGAAGGATGTCCAAACTCTAGTCGAGCAGAAGGTCAAGCTTATCACCGACGCGCTCGACAAGGGTCTGCGCGAAGACACCGGCCTGCAGGCATTATCGCAATGTAAGAAGCAGGCTGTTCCGCTGCGCGACGCGCTCGCGCGGGAAATTGGGCAGCAGGTCAGCCATCTGAACGCGAAGATCGGGGCCATCAATCAATATCTCCGCAACGATCCGCTGTCCGAGAAGAGCCTGCTGTTCGACAAGCTGGCGTGGCTCACGGCCGGAGAGATTGCACTCACCGAACATCTCGAAAACCTCAAGGCCGCGCTAGACACGGAAAACAACCCGCGGAAGAAGCGACAGATCGAGGCCGACATCAAGACTCTCGAACAGGCACTGAGGAATCTGAGTGTAGATATCAAACAGACGAGTCAAGACTGGCAAAGCGCGAATCCATCGCGAGAGGGGGCGAACCCGGAAGACCTGATGAGGCAGGACGAGAATTTCAAGCTCGACCTGATCAGGAAACGCGAGCTCGAGACGTCAAAGAAGTCCCTCAACTACGATACCGACAGCGAAGACAGCGACATAGTCGACCGGGGCAGGCGGGACATCTCCGAGGACCGCGATCTGAGCAAGAGCAACTCGGACCTCAGTCAGCTCGATGTCGGTACCCTTAGGGCGCAGGTGAAAACGAATCGATCGGAAGGGATCGACAGGATTCAATCGATCCTCGAGGGACTCTGGATATCGCCGGGCAAGGCCGGAAAGCTGCTGGATCAGAACCGCGACAAGGCGCTGCAGCAATTGCATGAGCAGCAATACGACATCATCGAGCGCAGGATGGTCGCGACCCGCGACGGCGTCTCGCGGACTTATATGAGCACGCTGATCCCAGACTCGAAAATTTCGGAAGGGCTCAACGTCTATCGCCAGCGGCGACAAGATGGAGACAACAAGCTCGAAGACAACCAAGATCAGAACCTCATCCTCGAGCAGGATCTCAATATCGACCTGAACGCCCCCCCGGAGGAATGGAAACACGCACCTCACCTTCAGCTCAGCGAGCTGCATCAGGTCATCCCTCACGACCGCACGAAGGGACACCAGGACGAGTTCATTCTGAAATCGCAGATCATCCGGCACAGCGTGCTGAACACCTGGGATATCGAGGATCCCGACACGCGCCGCGGCGTTGCGCAGGAACAGGCAAAGGAGATCGTTGTCGTCGGGCTCAATCTCGCCCCGCAGAAGTTCCTGCAGACCGTCAACGACAAGAACCCGCCCCCGAAGATGGTCCACGTCAGCCTCAACCTATCGACCAGCGATCCGTCCGGACGCCATCTCGATCGCGGCGAAAGCGAGTTCGTGCAGCATCAGCTCGACGCCTTCGCCGGGGAAAATGTCGTCGGCGTGCAGACCATTCCCGTTGAAATAGAAAAGGAAATTCACGACGTCACGGTCGACGTGGACACCATTACGTTCTCGTTTGCGGTGTCCGGCGAGAAGGTCAATTCGAGCCGGTTCGAGCAGCACGACCGCGCAAACCTGATCAAGCTCGTGGGCGATCTCACGGTCGGCACGGCGCCCGGCGGCTATGTCGGCGGCGTCATCGACGAGCTCGTGGCGCAGCGCGACAATCCCGACCTCGATCCACCGCTGACCGACGACGAGCGCAACCGGATCGACGACGTGATCGCCAAGCTCCGGCGCGAGGTCGACACCGCCCGCGACATGTTCAACAAGGGCCTCTACAAGGGCGACCTGTCGGGCGCGCGAAACGAGGCGCAGGCGCGATTTCTGTCGGATACGCACCGGATGGTGCGCAGCATCACCAGCGTGGTCGATCTCACCGGCCAGGCGAACGGTCTGCTGCGCGACCAGAACATGCACATGTCGATGTCGGAGAACTGCCGCAACAACATCGACGGCGCAGGTATCGGCGACGTCGAGCACAAGGCCCAGCTCATCGTCAACGACATGGGCGGCAACATGCGGCCGGGCGAGCAGCTCTCGGACGAGGACCGCATCATCTACAACACAGTGCTGACAAGCTCAGGCGAGCTCGAATCGCAGCGGTTCACGACCGGGTACCAGGGCATGCGCGACATAGACGACATCCGCTACCGCTGTTTCGATCCGGACGCGCTCGACTACGCCAGGGGCCTGGCGCCGCAGCCCGAGCAGCGGCGCTGACGGGACCACCGGCGATTTGTCCACGTCATGGCCGGGCCTTGTCCCGGCCACCACGCCTTCTTGCAGTCTTTGAAGTCTTGCTCAGTGAAAGAAGACGTGGATGCCCCCGACAAGCGCGGGCATGACGCTCGTGCTCAGTTCGGCGGACAACGTCGGATCAGCCGAGCGCCTTCTTGATCGCGAGCAGGTCGCGCCAGGCGAGCCGCTTGCCGATCGGCGAACGCAGCAGATAGGCCGGATGCAGCATCGGCATCGCGCGAATTTCGCGCGTGCCGGTGTGATAGGCGAACCAGCGGCCGCGGTTCTTGGTGATGCCCTGCACGCCGAGCAGCGCGCCGGTTGAGGGCTGGCCCACCGTCACCAGCACGTCGGGATCGGCGAGCGCGATTTGGCGCTGGATGAACGGCAGGCAGATCTGGGTTTCGACCGGCGTCGGCGTGCGGTTGCCGGGCGGCCGCCATGGCACGATGTTGGCGATGTAGACCTGCGAGCGGTCAAGCCCGATCGCGCCGAGCATGCGGTCGAGCAGTTGGCCGGAGCGGCCGACGAACGGCAGCCCCTGCTTGTCCTCTTCATAGCCTGGCGCCTCGCCGATCAGCATCAGGCGCGACTGCGGATTGCCGTCGGCGAACACGAGCCGGCTCGCGGTCGCCTTCAGCCCGCAGCCGTCGAAGCGCTCGAGTATCGCTTGCAACTCCGACAGGCTTGCCGCCTGGCGCGCGAGATCGCGCGCTGCCATCACCGCGGCATCCGGCGGCGCGGGCGGTGCTGCAGCCGCGGACGGCAGCGGTGCAGCGCGCGGAGCCGCGGGAACGGAGCGTGGCGCGGCGGGCGCACCAGCTCGCGCGAGCGGCTCAGCGGTCGCCGCGCTGGCGGGCCGTGACGGCGCGACCGGCGCAGCCGGCCGCGCAGCCGGTTCCGGCGCAAGGCAATCGTTGGCGGTTTCGCCCACCACGGCGTCGACCCCGGCCTCGATGTAGAAGGCGAGGAGATCGCGGGCAGCGCTGGGGCGTTCCGGTGTCATGTCGGGAACCGCAAAGGCCCTCAATCGAAGATGCGGGTCAAGGGCGTCCAACTGAAAATCGCGACGATCGCGCCGCCGATCAGCGCGCCGGCCGCAGCACCGACCGCGGTAAGAACCGGCGGGCCATAGCGGTCGAGAGGATCGCGCTCGGCCATGGCCCGGCTGTGCAACTCGATCGCGGTCGTCATCAGCACGCTGATCTGTTCGGGTGTGAGCGGCCGGTGATCGAGCTTGTGCTCCAAGGCGTCGGCTGGCGCGGCCGGCTCGGGCCAGCTTTCGTCAGTGGCCGATGCCGGCTTGGGTGCGGGCGCGGCCGCAGCCGCAGCCGCAGCCGCAGCCGTCTTGTCGTGGCCGTTGATGGACTGCGCGTAGCGCCAGCGCAGCGCGACCCGTTCCTCGCCCGCCACGGTGAAGTTCTTGAAGAACTCCGGGTGCTGCTCGAATACCGCGGCCCATTTCTTGCGTTCGCCGAAATGGATCGGAGCCAGTCCGAGCTGCTTTGGCGCAAGCTGCGCGCCGGCCTCAAGCTCGCTCACCCAGCGGTTCAGGCTGCCCGAAGCCCAGTCGGAGGTGCCCATGATCTGGATCGCGGCGATGACCTGCGCCAAGCGGTCCTTTTCCAGATAGGCGCTGTTGGCCATGGGAATTGCCCCTTTGCGTCCGATAGCTCAGGGTATCATGTTATTGACCGACGGCTTCGCCAGCTTGCGACAAAAAAGCCTCATCAAACCCGGAGACCGTTATGGCCCAAGAGTTGCCGGCTCGTGAGTTGCCGGCCCGCGAAGCGATGGAGTTCGATGTCGTGATCGTGGGCGCGGGTCCTGCCGGGCTCGCGGCTGCGATCCGGCTGAAGCAACTGTCCCCCGAGATCGGCGTCGTGGTGGTGGAGAAGGGCTCCGAAGTCGGCGCCCACATCCTGTCGGGCGCGGTGATCGATCCGGTCGCGCTCGACCAGCTCCTGCCGGAATGGCGGACGGAGGACACTCCGATCAAGACCGCGGTCACCGACGACCGCTTCTACTTTCTCACGCAATCGAGCGCGCTGCGGCTGCCGAACTTGATGATGCCGCCGCTGATGTCGAACCACGGCAACTTCGTCGTCTCGCTCGGCAACGTTTGCCGCTGGCTTGCGACCAAGGCCGAGGCGCTCGGCGTCGAAATCTATCCGGGCTTTGCCGCGACCGAGGTGCTGACCGAGGACGGTGCGGTCATGGGCGTCGCGACCGGCGACATGGGCGTCGGCAAGAGCGGCGAGCCGAACGCGAGCTTCACGCGCGGCATGGAGCTGCGCGCCAAATACACGCTGTTCGCCGAAGGCGCGCGCGGCAGCTTGTCGAAGTTGCTGATCGCTCAGTTCGGTCTCGACGCCGGCCGCGAGCCGCAGAAGTTCGGCATCGGCCTGAAAGAACTCTGGCAGGTCGCGCCCGACAAGCACCACAAGGGGCTCGTGCAGCACAGCTTCGGCTGGCCGCTCGACAGCGCGACCGGCGGCGGCTCGTTCCTCTATCACTTCGACGACAACCTCGTGTCGGTCGGTTTCGTCGTGCATCTCAACTACGGCAATCCGTATCTGTCGCCATTCGAAGAGTTCCAGCGCTTCAAGACCCACCCGTCGGTCCGCGGCACGTTCGAGGGTGGCAAGCGGCTCGGCTACGGCGCCCGCGCGCTGACGGAAGGCGGCTGGCAGTCGGTGCCGAAGCTCGTGTTCCCCGGCGGCGCGCTGATCGGATGCGCGGCCGGCTTTATGAACGTGCCGCGCATCAAGGGCAGCCACAACGCCATGCTGTCCGGCATGCTCGCGGCAGAATCCATCGCCGATGCCCTGTCGGAGGGCCGCGCCAACGACGAGATCGGCAGCTACGACACCGCCTGGCAGGACGGCGCGATCGGCGATGACCTCTACCGGGTGCGCAACGCCAAGCCGCTGTGGTCGAAGCTCGGCACCTATCTCGGGATCGCCGCTGGCGGCCTCGACATGTGGACCAACACGCTCGGCTTCTCGCTGATCGGCACGCTGGGCCACGGCAAACCCGACTGGGAAACGCTCAAGCCCGCTGCGCAATGCCGCCCGATCGTCTACCCGAAGCCCGACGGCAAGCTCACGTTCGACCGTCTGTCGTCGGTGTTCCTGTCCAACACCAACCACGAGGAGGATCAGCCGCCGCATCTGCAGATCGCGGATCCAGCGCTGCAGAAGTCTTCCGAGTATGATGTCTATGGTGGGCCGTCGGCGCGCTACTGTCCGGCCGGCGTCTATGAATGGGTGCAGGAGGGCGGGGTGACCCGCTACGTCATTAACGCGCAGAACTGCGTCCACTGCAAAACCTGCGACATCAAGGATCCCAACCACAACATCACGTGGGTGCCGCCCGAAGGCAGCGGCGGGCCGAAGTATTCCGGCATGTGACGCCTCATTTCCGGCCGCCGTGGCGTCGAAAGTTGCGCAAATTTTCGGCGTTCCGGCCGGCGGCCACGATACCGCCACACGGCCTCTTTCAACGTGAGATGAGTGCAGCAGCTTTGTGCGCCGTCCTTGCGGGCGGCGCACAAAGGGTTCATTCTGCGCCCGACTCAACGGGGGGCGTCCCGCTGCCTGCCCATGGAGGCTTGCACATCGTGACCGCTTTGACCCTGCTCCGGCGCCTCGCGGGCGTCGCGATCGGCACCGTATCCTTGTTGTTGCCGGCCACGCTCGGCGCGCAGGGGACCTCGCAAACAACTCCGCAGCTTCCGACCCCGCAAGAGCTGGCGCGAGTGTCGTCCTCCGGCAGCTACCTTGCCGCCCGCCATGCTGGCGTACAGCGCGATGCCCCTGCGGCGTCGGCCTACTATAAGGCCGCGTTGCGGGCCGATCCGCGCAACAGCGAACTGCTCGAGCGCGCGTTCCTGTCGGTGCTGGCCGAGGGCGATGTCGATGAGGCCGTCCGTCTGGCGGAGCGGGTGGTTCAGCTCGACCGCAACGACAAGGTGGCAAGGCTGGTGCTGGGGCTGCGCTCGCTGAAGCAGCGGCAGTTCGTGGCTTCCAGGCAAAACCTCGCCCAATCGGTGCGGGGGCCGATCACCGACCTCGCCGCGACGCTGCTCAGCGCCTGGGCACTCTACGGGGCGGGCGACTCCAAGGCCGCGATCGAGACCATCGACAAGCTGCAGGGACCGGACTGGTACGCGCTGTTCAAGGACATGCACGCCGGCCTGATCCTCGACCTCGCCGGCAACAAGAAGGAGGCCGGCAAGCGCTTCGAGCGAGCGAACAAGCTCGACGCCACTGCGCTGCGTCTGGTTGAGGCCTATGGCTCGTGGCTGTCGCGCAACGGCCGCAAGGACGAGGCCGTCAAGGTGTTCAAGGCGTTCGACGCCCAGCTGCCGCGTCACCCGCTGGTCGTCGGCGCACTTGCGGCACTCGAGGCCGGTAAGACTTTGCCGCCGCTGGTCGACTCCCCACAGACCGGCGCCGCCGAGGTGCTCTACGGCCTCGGCGCGGCGATCGGCCGGCGCGGCGGCGAGGACCTCGGCCTCGTCTATTTGCAGCTTGCGCTCTATCTCGCGCCCAACCAGCCGCTCGCGCTGCTCTCGCTCGCCGATCTCTACGAGCAGCTGAAGAACCCGCAGCTTGCGATCAAGGTCTACGAGCGCGTGCCGCAGGGGTCGCCGCTGCGGCGCAACTCCGAAATCCAGCTTGCCACCAATCTCGACACGCTCGATCGCATCGACGAGGCCAAGCAGCGCTTGAACAAGCTGATCGAGGACAATCCGACCGACCTCGAAGCGATCATGGCGCTCGGCAACATTCTGCGCGGGCGCAAGAACTTCGCGGAGTGCGCGGAGATCTACACCCGTGGCATCGCGACCATCGAAAATCCCGAGCGGCCGCACTGGCTGATCTATTATTTCCGCGGCATCTGCAATGAGCGCGCCAAGCAATGGGCGACGGCGGAGGGCGACCTCAAGGAGGCGCTCAAGCTCTACCCCGACCAGCCGCATGTGCTGAACTACCTCGGCTATTCCTGGATCGATCAGGGCATCAATCTCGACGACGGCATGCGCATGATCCGCCGCGCCGTCGAGCAGCGGCCGGACGACGGCTACATCGTCGACTCGCTCGGCTGGGCGCACTACCGGCTCGGCAACTACGAGGAGGCGGTAAAGAACCTTGAACGCGCCGTCGAACTCAAGCCGGACGATCCGACCATCAACGACCATCTCGGCGACAGCTACTGGAAGATGGGGCGGGTGCTGGAGGCGCGCTTCCAGTGGTCGCATGCCCGCGACCTCAAGCCCGAGCCTGATGAACTGGAAAAGATCAAGCAGAAGTTCGAAAACGGCCTGCCCGAGGAGACCTCTTCGTCGGCCGACGCCGACAAGGAGAAGAAGCCCGGCAACGGCGGCTAATTAGTTTTCCGCTTCCCCGAGTTGAGAGCGTCGCCCGCGGGCTTGACCCGCGGGTCCATCTTCTTTCGCAAGATGATGGATCGCCGGGTCAAGCCCGGCGATGACAGTTGCGGATTGCGGTGCGGTACGATGCAACGAGCATTTCCGATCGACCCGACAGGCGCGCACCTGACATGGCGCTGATCGACCGGGCCCCCGCCAAGATCAACCTGACGCTCCGCGTGCTGGCCCGGCGGCGCGACGGCTACCATTCGCTCGAAAGCCTGGTGGTGTTTGCGCGCGAGCACGACCGGCTGAGCTTCGCCCCGGGCGAGGCGCTGGAATTGCGCCTGCGGGGCCCGACTTTGGCGGCTGCCGGGCCGGTTGCCGACAATCTCGTGCTGAAGGCTGCCCGCGCGCTCGCCGGCGAAGTGGCAGGACTGAAGCTCGGCCGCTTCACGCTCACCAAGCGGCTGCCGGTCGCGGCCGGGCTTGGCGGCGGCTCGGCAGACGCTGCGGCGGCGCTGCGGCTGCTCGCGCGCGCCAACCGGCTGCGGCCGGACGATGTTCGCCTGTTCAAGGCCGCGCGCAAGGTCGGCGCCGACGTGCCGGTCTGCATCGATCCGAGGCCGCGGTGGATGCGCGGCATCGGCGAGGTGCTGTCGGAGCCGCTCGCGTTGCCGGAGCTTCCTGCCGTGCTGGTCAACCCGGGTGTCGCGCTCGCCACGAAGGACGTGTTCGCAAAGCTCGGCCTCGCACCGGGGGAACGCCGCGGCCGGCCGCAGGCGAAGGTGCGTCTGCCACGCGACCGCGACGCCTTGCTCGCACTGCTCGCGGCCCGCGGCAACGACCTCGAATTGCCGGCTGTCGCGCTGAAACCCGCGGTCGCCCGCGTGCTTAAAGCGCTGCGACGGCAGAAAGGGTGCCGGCTCGCCTGCATGTCGGGTTCGGGCGCGACCTGCTTCGGGCTGTTCGAGACGCAGCGCGCGGCGCAGGCGGCCGCACGCGTGCTCTCAGCCGCGCAACCGCGCTGGTGGGTACGGGCGACCGTGCTGGGATAGGACGGCCGTCATTCCGGGGCGCGAGCGCAGCGAGCGAACCCGGAATCCAGACCCGCATGCGGAGTTTGCCTCTGGATTCCGGGTTCGCGCTTCGCGCGCCCGGGAATGACCATGGAGAGGGGGAAAGCGTCAGGGCTACGCCGCCTCAGCCGACGGCCGCTTCGGGCGCCGCAACGGCCTTGCTTTCGAACTTGGCCTCGTTCGTCCCGCGCTCGGCAACGCTCGACCCGTAGAGCAGGCCTTCTTTCACCTTCGGCATGGTCTTGCCGACGTCGGTGATGACGAGGCCGTGCGTCGGGCATACCGTTTTCACCGCGAGCCGCTCCATCAGCTGGTCGAGCCGTGCGCAGTAGTTGCGCATGTCGGCCCACTTGGTCCACCACAGCGCGAGGTCCGCGAACACCGCCGTGGTGTCCTGCAGATCGAGCGAGGCTGCCTCTTCGGCGACGAGGCCGCAGTGATGATCCTCGTGGTAGTGGCTGTAGGCGAAACCATCGCCTGGGAACAGAACGCGGTCGCGCGTCTCGAAGCCCCACCAGGTCGTTCGCATGTCGCGCACCACCGGCTCGACCGCGCGGAAGCCGCGGCCGCCGAGGTCGATCTCGTCGTTCTCCTTCATCGAGCGCATGCGATGTTCGTATTGCGGGAACGCCAGGTGATAGTCGCTGACATCGCCGCACAGGATCGCGTCCGGATAGCGCGACAGCACGCGGCCGAGGCCGCCGCAGTGCGGCGTTTCCTGGTGCGTGACGAAGAGATATTTCAGCGGCGGCTTGCCCGCGAGCAGCTTGTTGAGCTGGCCCTCGATGATCGGGAAATCCTTGGGGTGACCGCTCTCCACCATCATCGAGGCGCTGTCGCCGACGATCAGGAACGACGCGTTGCAGCCGTGATAGATCTTGCCCTGCTGGCGCTGCTCCAGACATTCGCCCAGCCAGAAGATGCCGGGGGCGACCTCGCGCGGCAGCGGGTTGGGACGATCGAGCGTGCCCTGATGACGGATCGGCCATTTCGACTACCTTTCCTCGTCGCGGCCGACGTAGCGCGACGTTGCGACCGACCTGTCGAGCGATTTGAGCACGTCGTCGACCAGCTTGATGTGCTTTTCGACGGTCTTCTTGCCGCGCAGGATGCAGCCGTAGCCGGGCGCGATGGTCTCGATGTCGTGCTTGTTCAGGATCTTGTCCATGCCCTTGCGCAAGGTCGCGGTGTCGACGCCCTCGAGCCACCAGTAGCGGGTGTTGAGCAGGAACGAGCGCACGTGGTCGAAGTCGGTCGGATCGTCGTCGCCGTCCTGGATGATCCACGGGCCATCGGGCCGATCGCGCCATGTGTGGGTGTACATGTCGGAGGTGAACAGCGTCTTGGTCGCGGAATCGTAGATCCAACGCGTGACGATCAGGCGGATCGGCGCCTGATAGACCACGACAGGGCGGCCCTCGTGGCCGATCGGGATCGTCTCTTCGCGGCCGATCGTCGTGATGTTGAGCCGGTCGAGCGTGTTCTGGCCGGAATTGGAGCCGGCGCCGAAATCGAACCAGAAGGCGGCGTCGGGATTGCCGGTGAAGCATTCCTTGACGTTGAAGTACTGGACGAAGGGATCGATGTTCTGGATCGACATGAATTCGTTCAGCCGCAGCGGCAAGAGCGAGAGCGGCAGCGTGCGCGGCATCAGCGACTCGACCTGGGCCCGGATTGCGGCTTCGTGGCCGCCGAAGCCGGTGTCGATCAGCCATGCGGCGTCGGGCTGGCGAAGCAGGTAGCAGTTCGACACCGAATAGCCGGTGGCGCTCGCCGGATATGAGCTGATACGGCCGTCGAGCGGCAATTGGTTCTGCAGCGCGAACAGCTTGTCTTTGGCGAGCTCTTCGATGTTGGCGCCTTTGGTACGATCGAGCACGATCAGCCCCTGGCAATGACGATCCGCGGCATCCTGGAGGTTTCATTCATAGTGCGTCGGCCGTTTACGTTCCAGCCTTGATGTTGTTGTCGCGGATGACCTTGGCCCAGAACGGCAGCTCCTCGGCGATCATGGCGCGCAGCTCCTCGGGCGTCGGCAGCGGCACCTCGGTGCGGTATTTGTTGACCAGCGTGCTGCTGATCGCTTCGTCCCGCACGGTCGCGACGACATCGCGATAGAAGCGGTCGACGATCGGCTTCGGCGTGCCGGCTGGGCCAAAAAAGCCAAACCATGAATAGGTGTGAAAGTTCGGGATGCCGCTTTCGATCGCGGTCGGCGTGTCGGGCAGAAACGCCGCTCGCTTGTCCCCGCATTGCACCACCGGACGCAGCTGTCCCGCCTCGATCTGCGGTGCAAGGCTCGCGGTCGAACTGACGATCATGTCGACGTGGCCGGCGATCGCATCGTTGGATGTGGGCGCCACCCCCCGATAGGGGACATGCACAAGCCGCATGCCGGTGATCTGGCACAGCGCTGCGACCGTCAGGTGCCCGTTGCTGCCGATGCCCGTGGTCGCGTAGCTCAGCGTATCGGGCCGCGACTTGGCGGCGGCGACCACGTCGGCGAGCGTGCGGTAAGGCCGCGAAGGCGATGCAGCACAGCACCATTGCCCCGCGGGCCACCATCGTGACCGGCACAAAGTCCTTCTGCAGGTCGTAGGGCAGGCTCGTCATCAAGAGCGAACTCACCACGAAGGAATTCCGCCGTCAGCAGCCAGGTCGAGCCGTCAGGCGGCGATTTTGCCACTATGGCGGCACCGATCGACGCCGAAGCGCCGGGCTTGTTCTCGATGACGACGGTCGCGCCGAGGCGCTGCTGCAGGCCGGGCTGCAGAAGCCGCGCGATGAAGTCGGAGGCGCCGCCTGCTGGAAACGGATTTATGATCCGGACGATTGTTGGCGGCGACGATTGGGCCCGCGCCGCAACCGGAGCCAGCAATACGGCTGCGATGACGGTGCGTCTGGTCGGCACGTTGCGCCTCGGGCCCAAAGTTGCGCGGCATCATGGCATCGGCGTCGCAACGGGCCAAGGGCCTGGCGCGCTGGGCCGATCGGGTGCGCATCGTGCTCGCGCGCGGCGGCAGCCACGGCATCGTCCGTAGCATTGGTGTGCGGCCGCAAGTCCCCTCCCGGATGCCGCGTTGAGACGATACGATCCCCCCTGTCAGGAGCTCGCGGGACGGAAAACAACGACCTGAAGACGGGGTCAAACACAACGCAGGCGGCGGCAAGAACCTGCACCACGAAATCGGAGGAAATATGCGTCGGTTTTCGTTCGGCCTCTTCGGCCTCGCACTTGCTCTTGCACCTTGCCATGGCGCCGTCGCGGACGAGTGGCCCACCCGCCCAGTGACCATGATTGTACCATTCCCCGCCGGCGGTCCTGCGGATATCGCCGCGCGTGCCGTCGCCAATGCACTGAGCGAAACCCTTGGCAAGCAGTTCATCGTCGACAATCGCGCCGGAGCGGGCGGCAACATCGGCGGGGCCGCGGCCGCCAAGGCGGCTGCCGACGGCTATACGCTGCTGTTCACGACGCCGGCGCCGGCTGCGCTCAACAAGCTCATGTACAAGACCATGCCTTACGACCCCGAGCATGATTTGACGCCGGTCGTGCTGGTCGCCAAGTCTCCGCTCATTCTTGCCGCGAAGCTGGACTTGCCCGCCAAGTCGCTGGCCGACCTGATCGCTTACGCCAAGCAGAACCCGGGCAAGGTCAACGTCGGGCATCCGGGCAACGGCACGCTCGGGCATATTACCTCGGAGCTGATCCAGCAATTCGCCGGCGTGACGATGACGAACGTGCCCTATCGCGGCGCGTCGCCGTTGATGACCGATTTGCTGTCGGGTCAGATCGACGTCGCCATGGACTTCATGCCGACCTACGTGCCGCTGGTGACCGACCGCAAGATCCACGCGCTCGCGGTGACAACGAGCCAGCGCGCCGCGGAGCTGCCCGAAGTGCCGACCGTGCAGGAGTCGGGATTTAAGGGCTTCGAGGCGACAGCGTGGTATGCGGTCGTCGCCCCGACTGGCACGCCAAACGACGTCGTGCGCAAGGTGAACAATGCGGTCAACGCCTTCCTTGCGAGCGAGAAGGGCAACGCCTTCCTCAAGCAAAACGCCATGCAAGGTGCCGGCGGTTCGCCGGGAGACCTCAAGGCATTCATTGCCGGCGAGCTTGCAAAATGGAGGCCGGTGATCGAGGCAGCCAAAATCTCAATGTAGCAGAGGCGGGGAGCATCGGCGCGGGAATGATATGAAGCTGGGCGTTGAACCTTGGCCCAATCGCCCAGTTCGGGTGGTCTGACGCGCAAGCGACTCGCCAATTGGACTTCGGTCCAACTGGCTTTGCTTTAGCGTTGTCTATCCAATCAAGAGCTTCGAAGCTTCAGCATAGCTGGCGCGGGTGAGGAGCTGTCATGGATATGACCACTGGCCGTTGCCGAGGTTGCAGGACCACCGGTGCGCTCCGCAAGGCCGTGCGCAACAGCGACAGGCAGGAGCCCGCGCTCTGGTTTCCGGCGCAGGAGCAGGCCGCGCAACGCGTGCTTTTGGAGGCCTCGCCATGAGGACACTTGGTCGAGCGTGCATCTGCAGCACACTCATTCTTTTGAGTTCATCGGCCGCCCTGGCACAGAACCCCCCGCCATCGGACGGGTCGGTGCTGCCGTTTCCTCAGGCGCCGTCGAGGAGCGTTGCTGGTCCCACGTTGCAGCAGTCCAAGCTCGTGCCGTTTCCTTCGGTCGATTATTTGCCAAAGGACGCGCCCAATATTCTCATCATCATGCTGGACGATGTCGGATTCGGATTGCCGGACACGTTCGGCGGTCCGATCCACACGCCGACGCTCTCGCGCCTCGCGAATGCGGGCGTGAGCTACAACACGTTCCACACCACATCGATCTGTTCGCCGACGCGGGCGGCGCTGCTGACCGGCCGCAACCATCAGCGGGTTGGTTCAGGCACCATTGCGGAGCGCGCGGTCAATTGGGATGGCTACACCGGCGCCATTCCGCGCACGTCGGCAACCATTGCCAAGGTGCTCGGCAACTACGGCTACAAGACCGCAGCTTTCGGCAAGTGGCACAACACGCCAGCGACGCAGACCACGGCAATGGGACCGTTCTCGCTGTGGCCGACCGGCGAAGGGATCGGCTTCAACTACTTCTACGGATTCCTGGCGGGCGAGACGTCGCAGTGGGAGCCACGCTTGGTGGAGAACTTCAATCCGATCGAGCCGCCGCACGACGACAAGTACCACCTGAGCGAAGATCTGGCAGACAAGGCCATCGACTGGCTTCGCAAGCATCGAGCCTATGCTCCAGACAAGCCGTTCCTGATGTATTGGGCGCCCGGCGCGTCGCACGGGCCGCATCACATCTTCAAGGAGTGGGCTGACAAATACCAAGGCAAGTTCGACCAGGGCTGGGATGCGCTGCGCGAAGCGACATTCAAGCGGCAGAAGGAACTCGGGTGGATTCCGGCCAACGCAAAGCTCACCCCTCGCGACAAGACGATGGCAGGATGGGACAGCATCCCGGCATCGGAACGCGATTTCCAGACACGGCTCATAGAAATCTTTGCCGGATTTACCGAGCACGTGGACGTGCAGGCAGGAAAGCTGATCGACGAGTTCGACCGGCTCGGGCTTCGTGAGAACACCATTGTCTTCTACATCTTCGGCGACAACGGCTCGAGTTCGGAAGGCCAGCGCGGGTCGATCAGCGAACTGCTCGCGCAGAACGGTATCCCGAACACGGTTGAGCAGCAGCTCGCGGCGTTGAACGAGCTCGGTGGACTCGATGCTCTCGGCGGCCCAAAGACGGACAACATGTACCACGCCGGCTGGGCCTGGGCTGGTGGCGCACCGTTCAAAGGCACCAAGCTGCTGGGCGCGTATTTCGGGGGCACGCGCAATCCGCTGGTGATTTCGTGGCCGAAGGGCATCAAGCCGGACAAGACGCCGCGGACGCAGTTCCATCATGTCAACGACATTGCGCCGACGCTCTACGACATTCTCGGTATCAGGGCGCCGAAAACAGTGGATGGCTTTACGCAGGACCCGATCGACGGCGTTAGCATGACGTACACGTTCGCGAACGCCAGCGCCCCCACTCGCAAGCGTACGCAATATTTCGACAACAATGGCAGCCGCGGTATCTATAGCGACGGCTGGTACGCAGGGACCTTCGGTCCATTCATCCCGTGGGAGGCGGCGGGTTCCAGTGCTGCGATCAGGGACTGGGATTCCAGCAAGGATGTATGGGAGCTCTACGATCTCCGCACCGACTATTCGCAGGCGGACGATCTGGCGACGAAGAGTCCCAAGAAGCTTGCCGAGTTGAAGGCGCTGTTCCTCAAGGTGGCTAAGGCCAACAAGGCGTTCCCGATCGGCGCAGGCAACTGGCTGCGAATCCACCCCGAAGACCGAGTGAAAACGCCGTACAGCAGTTGGACCTTCGACGCCTCGACGACGCGCATGCCGGAGTTCACAGCGCCGGGGTTGGGTCGCGAGAGCAACCTCGTCGTCGTCAATGCCGAACTCGGCGAGGACGCCACCGGCGTGCTGTACGCGCTGGGCGGCTTCTCGGGCGGGCTGACGCTCTATATGGACAAGGGCGAACTGGTCTACGAATACAACATGATGGAAATCGAACGCTACTCGGTGCGATCGAACACGAAAATTGCATCAGGCAAGCGCAAGATCGAGGTGGACACGGCCATCGAGAAGCCCGGTGCCGCAGCCGATGTCGTTCTCAAGGTCGATGGCAGCGAAGTCGGCCGCATCAATGTTAAGCGAACCGTGCCTGCCGCGTTCACGGCGAGCGAATCGTTCGACGTGGGTGTCGACCTCGGCTCTCCGGTATCGCCTGCCTACTTCGACCGCCGGCCGTTCAGGTTCGACGGCAAGATCGAGAATGTCCTCGTCACGTTGAAGTAGTGGGCACGAGCGCGCATCGTTTCGACGCCGGGCTTCCGCTCCGATATACGTCAGTGCGTGCGGGCGGTGCAGAACTCGACCGCCCGTTCCAGCGCCTGCTTCATCGGCGACTGCGGGAACAGCGCGAGCGCGTCGCGGGCGATGGCGCCATAGTGCTGCGCGCGCTTGATGGTGTCTTCGAGCGCGCGGTGCTTGGTCATGAGCCCGATCGCGGTATCGAGATCGCTGGTCGGCCATCTCGCCCTGCTCGAGCGTGCGGGTCCAGAACGCGCGCTCGGTCTCCGAGCCGCGGCGGAACGACAGCACGACCGGCAGCGTGATCTTGCCCTCGCGGAAATCGTCGCCGACGTTCTTGCCGAGCTTGGCGGCCTTGCCGCCGTAGTCGAGCGCGTCGTCGACGAGCTGGAAGGCGACGCCGAGGTTCATGCCGAACGAGCGGCAGGCGGCCTGCTCGGCGCTTCGGCCGGCTGGTCGAGCACCGGGCCGACCTCGCAGGCGGCGGCGAACAATTCGGCGGTCTTGGCGCGGATCACGGCGAGGTATTCGTCCTCGGTGGTGGCGGTGTTCTTGGCGGCGCGAAAGCTGCATCACCTCGCCCTCGGCGATCACGGCGGCGGCGGCCGATAGGATTTCGAGCGCGCGGCAGCGAGCCCACCTCGACCATCATCTTGAAGGCCTGGCCGAGCAGGAAATCGCCGACCAGCACGCTCGCCTCGTTGCCCCACAGCATGCGCGCGGCAAGCCTGCCGCGCCGCATGTCGCTCTCGTCGACCACGTCGTCGTGCAGCAGCGTCGCGGTGTGCATGAACTCGACCGCGGCGGCGAGCTTGATGTGGCCGTCGCCGGAATAGCCGGTCAGATCGCGCCATCGCCAGCGTCAGCATCGGCCGCAGCCGCTTGCCGCCGGACGAGATCAGGTGGTTGGCGACCTCCGGGATCATCGTCACGTCCGAGCCGGTGCGCGCCAGGATCGCCGCGTTGACGCGCTCCATGTCGGGCGGTCACCAGTTCGACCAGGCGGTCGATCGGTGGCGTCGGCCGGACTGAACGGGATGACGACGGCCAAGGCTTTCTCCGAGAATTCGCCAAATGGACGCGCGAACATAGAAACGCTATGGTAAGCGGGCAAGTGCGCCGGCTGCAGGTGCGACAAGCAATCCTCGGGCCTCCCGGCCGGTGGGAGAAAACCCAATGCTGGCAACGGAGGGGCATCGCGGACGCGCCGGTCGCGGTCGGGCACCGGGTCGCGGTGCTCGTGCCCTGCTACAACGAGGAGGCGGCGATCGGCAAGGTCGTCGCCGACTTCCGGGCCGCGCTGCCCGGACGCCGACGATCTATGTCTACGACAACAACTCGACCGACCGGACCGTCGAGCGTGGCGCAAGGCCGCGGGCGCGCTGGTGCGCCGCGAGCTGCACCAGGGCAAGGGCCACGTGGTGCGGCGCATGTTCGCCGACATCGAGGCCGACATCTACGTGCTGGTCGATGGCGACGCCACCTACGATGCGCCGAGCGCGCCTGCGATGATCGACAAGCTCGATCGACGAGCGGCTCGACATGGTCGTGCGCGGTGCGCGTCGACCGCGAGCGAGGCCGCCTACCGGCCGGGCCATCGCGCCGGCAACCGGCTGCTCACCGGCTTCGTCGCCCACGTGTTCGGCCAGTCCTTCACCGACATGCTGTCGGGCTACCGCGTGTTCTCGCGCCGCTTCGTGAAGTCGTTTCCGGTGCTGTCCGGCGGCTTCGAGATCGAGACCGAGCTGACCGTGCACGCGCTCGAACTCGAACTGCCGGTCGGCGAGCTGCACTACGCCGTACTATTCGCGACCGCAGGGCTCGGCGTCGAAGCTCAACACCTGGCGCGACGGCTTCCGCATTCTGCTGGACCATGCTCAGGCTCTACCGCGCCGAACGCCCGCTCGCGCTGTTCACCGGCATCGGCGCTTCGCTCGCCATCGTCTCGATCGGCCTCGCGATCCCGATCTTCGTCACCTATCTCCGCGAGGGCGTGGTGCCGCGGCTGCCGACCGCGGTGCTCTCGACCGGCCTGATGCTGCTCGCGTTTCTGTCGATCGCAAGCGGGCTCGTGCTCGACACCGTGACGCGCGGCCGGCGCGAGCTCAAGCTCCTCGCCTATCTTGCGCAGCGCGGGCCGGCCGAGGATCGGCCGCGGAGCTGACGGCGGTGCGCGAACTCGTCCGCACCAACAACGCCGTGCTGATCAGCGCGATCGACGCGCTGCTCAAGGCGGCCGGCATTCGCCACGTCGTGCTCGACCAGCACATGAGCGTGCTGGAGGGCTCGCTCGGTATTCTCCCGCGCCGCATCCTGGTCGACGACGAGCACCAGGAGGAGGCGCGCCAGCTCCTGGTGGACGCGGGCCTTGCGCACGAACTGCGCCCGCGCACGGGCGGCACCGCCGAGTCGTCCGCCGCGCTGACCGACGACGCCGTGCTCGGCGGCAGGCTGCGGCTCGTGCAGAAGCAGCGCGGCCATCGCGTCGGCCACGACGCGATCCTGCTTGCGGCCGCAACCGACGCGAGGTCCGGCGATCACGCGATCGAGCTTGGCGCGGGCGTCGGCGCCGCGGCCCTAGCGCTTGCCGCCCGCGTCGCGGGCCTGACCGCGACGCTGGTCGAGATCGACCCGGAGCTTTCGGCGCTCGCAGCCGAGAACATCCGCCGCAACGGCTTCGAGGAGCGACTCACCGCAGTCACGCTCGACGCGACCGCGCCCGCCGAGGCCTTCGCCGCCGCAGGCATCGCGCCGGGCTCGGCCGATCGCGTGCTGATGAATCCGCCGTTCAACAGCGCGCTGCGGCAGAACGTCTCGCCCGATCCGCAGCGCCGCATGGCGCACGCCGCATCCGAGGGGCTGCTGCCCGCCTGGGCCGCGGCCGCGCACCGGCTCCTCAATTCGGCGGGCGTGCTCACCATGATTTGGCGCGCCGACGGCCTCGCCGACGTGCTCGCGGCGCTGGACGGCCGCTTCGCCGGCGTTGCGATTCTGCCGGTCCACGGCCGGGCCGGCGATCCGGCGATCCGTATTCTGATACAGGCTGAAAAAGGCAGCCGCGCTCCGCTCGCGTTGCTGCCGGGGCTATTTCTCAACGACGAGGACGGCCGGCCGACGGCCGAAGCCGAGGCGATCTTGCGCGGCGGTGCGGCTGTGCCGCTGACGGCGCGCTGACTATTCGGCCACCTTCTGCCGGATCGCGCGCCGGCGCGGCAGCGCTCCGTACGACACGCCAGACGATCGTTGCCATCAGCACACACAGGAGCATGGTTTTCACGGCCGACGTCCTTTTTGGCGCTGGGCGCGGGCGATGCCCGCCCGAAGTCTCCAAGCTGACCTTCCTGGGTTAAGAATGAGTGACTTGAGCACGGCGCCGCCTGACCATATGTGTGGCAAACATGGCTGAAATGTCCCCGATCGACCGCGCGCTCGCGCCGCTCCGTTCGCTGATCCCGTCCCGCTTTCGCGCCGATATTCCGATCGTGCCGGTGGTGCGGCTGACCGGTGTGATCGGCTTTTCGACGCCGCTCCGCCCCGGCCTTACGCTGGCCTCGGTCGCGCGCCCGCTGGAGCGGGCCTTCGCGCTGAAAAACGCCAAGGCGGTGGCGCTGTCGATCAACTCACCGGGCGGCTCGGCGGTTCAGTCGCACCTGATATACCGGCGCATTCGGGCGCTGGCCGACGAAAACAAGCGCCCCGTCATCGCCTTCGTCGAGGATGTCGCAGCCTCCGGCGGCTATATGATCGCCTGCGCCGCCGACGAGATCGTCTGCGATCCTTCGTCCATCGCCGGTTCCATCGGCGTGGTCGGCGGAACTTTTGGTTTCGACAAGCTGATCGACAAGATCGGCATCGAGCGCCGGCTTTACACCTCGGGCGACCGCAAGGTGATGCTCGATCCGTTCCTGCCCGAAAAGCCGGAGGATGTCGCACGCCTCAAGGCGATCCAGCACGAGATCCACGAGGCGTTCATCGCGCTGGTGAAGGCGCGCCGCGGCGACCGGCTCGACAGCCGTGAAACCGCCTTGTTCTCCGGGGAATACTGGACCGGCGCCCGGGCGCGAGAGCTGGGACTGGTCGATGCGATCGGGGACCTGCGAAGCACGCTGCGTGAACGCTACGGCGAGAAGCTGCGCACACCGCTCGTTGCCGAGCGCGGCTTCTTCAGCCGGCGCACGCCGGGGATCATTCGGGATGGTCTCGACGGCCTTTGGAACGGGCCCGGCCTTGCGGAGAACGTGGTTTCGGCGCTCGAAGCGCGGGCACTCTGGGCGCGCTATGGTCTATGATGCCCGAGCCGGTAGGGAGTAAGGCGATGCCGTTCGTAATTCCGCCGCTGCTGAAATGGACGCTCAGTGCGATCGGTGCTGCGGTCGCGACCAAGTGGCTGTTCAAGGAGTGGCAGCGCGTCAACGCGCAGCTTGATCGGGTCAAGGCCGGATCGGTCGCCGCCGAGGCCGAGCGCGGCGCGTTGCCGACATTGCAGCGCGATCCGGTGACCGGCGTCTACGCGCCCCGCCGCCAGCGTCAGTCCTGACCCCGCGGGTCATTCCGGGGCGCGCACGAATTGCGTGCCTAACCTCTCCATCGTCATTCCGGGGCCGGCCGAAGGCCGGAACCCGGAATCCAGGGCGGCAGCACCGTGCTTACGGCTCTGGATTCCGGGTTCGGCGCTACGCGCCGCTCCGGAATGATGGCGGTGGCGCGGGCGCGGATGAAATCGAAGGCGGTCAAATGTCGTCATGCCCGGCCTTGTGCCGGGCATCCACGTCTTTCTTCACGTGAAGCAAGCAAGACGTGGATGGCCGCGACAAGCGCGGCCATGACGGTGTTCACACCGCCGCGTGACGCGCGTGCAGCCAGCGCAACGGACTGCGGCGGGTGTCGGCGTTCCGCAGTGGCGGGCCGCCCTGCGGGAACCGGTCGGGCCAGATCGCCCTCGCCAGCAGCACGTGACCCAGGAGAACGATGGCGCCGTATGCGCCGACGACGGCGGACAACAGCAATTGAAGCATCGCAGACTCCCCGAAGACTTGGCAACCGGACAAGCTGCGGCCGCAAATCTGCGGTCGTGACCGGATGTCATTGGCCGTGGGGGCGTTTGTCGCCCCGCACCAACGATTCCCGGCGGACGTGGTGTCGTAGCACCAATTCACTGCGCTCGATGCGACTTTTTTGTGCCGCGATTGGGCCACTTCCGCGGCCGTCGTTATTGCGCCTGCTCCCCTTGCAGAAACGAACTATCGCATTTCAGTTCGGCGCCACTCTCCCTCTCCCCGCTTGCGGGGAGAGGGAGAGGTGAGGGGGCGCGGCAGCGATTCTGAGCGTTCAACATGTGGCGACGCCCCCTCACCCGGCTCCCCCCGATCAAGTCGGGGGTCGCCGACCTCTCCCCGCACGCGGGGAGAGGTGGACGCCGTGCCAGATGCCTGCGAACCGCATTAAAGTCAGCCGGGCTCCTTGATGCCCTTTTCGCGCACCACGCGGCCCCAGCGCGCGAGCTCGTCCTTCAGCATCGCGCCGAATGCGGCGGGCGTGTCAGGCGCGGGCACGGCGCCGGAATTGATCAGCTTGGGATTAACCGCCGGATCGTTGATCGCCGTGGTGAACGCGGCATTGAGTTTCGCGATCACCGCCGGCGGTGTCTTCGCGGGCGCGAGCAGGCCGTACCAGTTGTCCGACTGGGTGTCCGGGTAGCCGGCCTCTGCAAGCGTCGGCACGTTCGGCAGCTTGGGATTGCGCTGGGCGGACGCCGCGGCCAGCGGCTTGACCTTGCCGGCGTTGATCTGCGGCATCAGTACGGGAGCATCCGCGAAAAACGCCTGCACCTGGCCGCCAAGGAGGTCGGTGAGCGCGGGGGCCGCGCCGCGGTAGGGCACATGCACGAAGGTGAAGCCGGCCGAGGTCGCGAACAGCTCGGTCGCAAGATGCGTGGTGGAACCGACGCCGGTCGAGGCGAACGGCAGGTCGCCGTTCCTCGCCTTCGCCATTGCCACGAACTCCTGCACCGAATTGACCGGACTGTCGGCGCGCACCACCAGCACGGTGGTGTTGCGCACCACGAGCGTCACCGGCGCGAAATCGCGCAGCACGTCATACGGCAGGTCGGTGCGCATGTTCGGCGTGATCGCGACCGCCCCGACCGTGGTGAGGAACAGCGTGTAGCCGTCGGGCGGCGACTTCGCTACGTAGTCAGCCCCGAGTGCGCCGTTGGCGCCGGGCTTGTTCTCGATGATGACGGACTGGCCGAGGATGTCTTTCAGCTTGTCGGCCAGGAGCCGCCCGACGAAGTCGGTCGGCCCGCCGGCCGGGAACGCGATCACCATCCGGATCGACCGGCTCGGATAGTCCTGCGCTGATGCAGCTGAAGCCGCGAGTGCGACACCGGCGAGCGCGGCGATTACGGCGCCCCATTTTTTGGCAAAGCTCACGCGTTTCCTCCCTGGCTGTCTCTTGTCGGCCACGGTTCGCGGCCGCGGATTTGCCTCGATTAGACCAACGATCGCGCGCGGTGGGAACCGGCCGTTTCAAGAAAAATTGCGCGCAAACAAAAGCCTAGCCGGCGGGTGGGATCGCGATGCGCCATCCACGCGCGCGAGCGGAATGGATTCCTGCTCAAGGCGCGCGCGGCGCTGCCCATTTGCTGCGCTCGACTTGCCGGCATCATCATGGGACAGTTTCCGGGCGGCTTATCCAGACGGGGATTGCCGCCATCCACAGGCTGGCCCGATGCAGATCGTTGACCTCGATCTTGCCGATCCGTTGGAAGCCGCGCGCAGGCTCGCCGATCTGCCGAACCTCGTGTTCCTCGACAGCGCGATGCGACACGACCAGCTTGGGCGCTTCTCCTACGTTGCGGCCGATCCGTTCGCCACGTTCCGGGTCGAGCGCGGCGTCGCGTATTGGAACGGAGCGGCGCTGCCGGGCGACCCGTTCGAACGCCTGGCCGAGAAGCTCAACGCCTACCGTCAGGCGACGATGTTCGATCTCGAGCCGTTCCAGGGCGGGGCCGTGGGCTTCATCGCCTACGATCACAACCGCAACCTCGAACGGCTGCCGCAGCCGGACCACGGCGAGCCGCTCATCCCCGAGGTGCTGCTCTATTTCTACGACGTGCTGGTGAGCTTCGATCACGTCACCGGCGCCTGCCATGTGGTGTCGACGGGATGGCCTGCGACCGACCGGGCCGGCCGGCGCTCGCGGGCGCGCAACCGCGCGGAGGCGTTCGCCGCACGGCTCGATCGCTCGGCGCCCGCGCCAGCCGGATTGTCCTCGGCCGATCTCAAATGGCAATCCAATTTCACGCCGCAGAGCTATGCCGAGGCGGTCGCGCGCACGGTCGAGTTCATCCGCGCCGGCGACATTTTCCAGGCCAACATCAGCCAGCGGTTCTGGGCGCCGCTGCCGCGCGGGTTCTCGCCGCGCGCGTTCTACGAGCGGCTGCGGATGATCAATCCCGCGACCTTTGCCGCCTACCTCGACTGCGGTGATTTCTCGGTTGCGTCGAGTTCGCCGGAGCGCTTCGTCAAGGTGGTGGACGACATGGTCGAGACGCGGCCGATCAAGGGCACGGCGCCGCGCTCGCCCGATCCGAAGGAGGACGCGCGCCGCGCCGCTGCGCTGGTCGCCTCCGAGAAGGACTGGGCCGAGAACGTGATGATCGTCGACCTGCTGCGCAACGACCTGTCGCATGTGTGCACCTCCGACAGCGTCAACGTGCCGATCCTGTGCGGGCTCGAGAGCTACGCTTCGGTGCATCATCTCGTTTCGGTGGTGACCGGCCAGCTTCGGCAGGGGCTCGGCCCGGTCGAGCTTCTGCGCGGCGGCTTCCCGGGCGGCTCGGTGACCGGTGCGCCGAAAATCCGCGCCATGGAGATCATCACCGAGATCGAGCGGCACGCCCGCGGCGTCTATTGCGGCTCGATCGGCTGGCTTGGCTTCGACGGCGCCATGGACACCAACATCGCGATCCGCACCGTCACCTTCCGCGACAACCAGGCGGTGTTCAACGTCGGCGGCGGCGTGACGCTGCTGTCGGATCCGGTCGCCGAATACGAGGAGACGCTCGACAAGGCCAAGAGCATCTTCGACGCGTTCCAGCCGGCGCGCGCGGCACGGAGCATCCGCGCGTGATCCTGGTCATCGACAATTACGATTCGTTCGTCGCCAACGTCGCGCGCTACTTCCGCATGCTCGGCGAGGAGACCGAGATCGTGCGCAACGATGCGATCACGGTCGACGGGATCGTCAAGCGTGCGCCGGATGCGATCGTCATTTCGCCCGGTCCCTGCACGCCGGACGAGGCGGGCGTCTCCAACGCCGCAATCGAGGCGCTGTCGGGCAAGATTCCGATCCTCGGCGTCTGCCTCGGCCATCAGTGCATGGGCGCGGTGTTCGGCGAGCGCGTGACGCGCGCGCGCGAGCCGATGCACGGCCGCGCCTCGATGGTCGAGCATGAGGGCGAGGGCCTGTTCGGCGGGCTTGCGAGCCCGCTCAAGGTTGGCCGCTATCACTCGCTGGTGGTCGAGATCGACGACCCGGCTGTGAGCCCGCTGGTGGTGACGGCCCGCTCGGAGCAGGGCGAGATCATGGCGCTGCATCATCGCGAGCACCCGACCTACGGCGTGCAGTTCCACCCCGAGTTCGATCCTGACGCAACGCGGCCTCACCATTTTCCGCAACTTTCTCACGCTTGCGGTCAAATGGAACGAGGGGCGGGCGCATTGATCTACTTCAACGGCCGGCTTTACGAAGGTCCGACCGTTCCGTTCGACCTGTCGGATCGTGGCCTGTTGCTTGGCGACGGGCTGTTCGAGACCATGCCCGCGTTCAACGGCGTGGCGTTCCGCCGCGCCGACCATCTCCGCCGCATGATCGCGGGCGCAGCGGCGCTCGGAATTCCTGTTGCCGAGGCGCGCCTTAGTGAGGCGATCGACGCGCTCCTGCCGCACGCGCCAACGCCCGCGGCGACGCTGCGGCTGACGTTGACCCGCGGGACGGGTCCGCGCGGAGTCCGGCCGCCGGCCGATCCCAAGCCCTCGGTGATCGCGACCTGCGCGTCCTGGAGTTCGGCGCCCGTGTTTGCGCCGGTGCGGCTTGCGCTGGCGGGAGCGCGCCGCAACGCCGCCTCGCCGCTGTCGCGGATCAAGGTGCTGAACTACCTCGATGCGGTGCTGGCGGTGGAGGAGGCCGCCCGCCGCGGCTTCGACGATGCGCTGTTCCTCGACACCGCCGGGCGGGTGGCCTGCGCGAGTGCGGCGAATGTGTTCCTGGTGCGCGGCCGGACCATCGTCACGCCGCCCGCCGAGGCGGTCCTGCCGGGCATCATGCGGGGGCTGGTGCTGAAGCTTGCCGGCGACCTCGGCTACGAGGTGCGGGAGGCGGCGTTCGGGTATGACGAAATCCGAACGGCGGACGAACTGCTTTTAACGAACAGTGTAAGGCTTGTTAGCGCCGTATTCGCGGTCGAGGATCTGCAGTTCAAGGCCGAGCATCCGGCTTCCGAAGCGGTGCGGGCCGCGGTCGTGTCGGCCATCGCCGCCGACTGCGGCTACAAGATCGGCCGGCCGGATTGACCGCCTGGAACGCCGCCGATAGGGTCCGCGAAACGTCGGAATGATCGAAAAATCAGCGACATGGCCGAAATTCCCGACCATATGCGGCCGCAGCGTTCGTTCCAGGCGCTGATCCTCGAACTGCAGCGGTTCTGGGCCGATCAGGGCTGCGTCATCCTGCAGCCCTACGACATGGAAGTCGGCGCCGGAACTTTTCATCCCGCCACGACCTTGCGCGCGCTCGGCCCCAAGCCCTGGAAGGCCGCCTACGTGCAGCCGTCGCGCCGTCCAAAGGACGGCCGTTACGGCGAAAATCCGAACCGGCTGCAGCACTACTACCAGTTCCAGGTGATCTTGAAGCCGTCGCCGGACGACCTGCAGGACCTCTATCTCAAATCGCTCGCAGCGATTGGCATCGATTCCGCTCTCCACGACATCCGCTTCGTCGAAGATGACTGGGAAAGCCCGACACTCGGCGCCTGGGGCCTCGGCTGGGAATGCTGGTGCGACGGTATGGAGGTCTCGCAGTTCACCTATTTCCAGCAGGTGGCGGGCTTCGAATGCGCGCCGGTCGCGGGCGAACTGACCTACGGGCTCGAACGGCTTGCGATGTACGTGCAGGGCGTCGACCGTGTCTACGATCTCAACTTCAACGGCCGCGAGGGAGCGGAAAAGGTCACCTACGGCGAGGTGTTCCTGCAGGCCGAGCAGGAGTATTCGCGCCACAATTTCGAGGTGGCCGACACCGACATGCTGTTCGAGCAGTTCAAGATGGCCGAGAGCGCCTGCCGCAAGTACCTCCAGGCGGGCTGGCAGAAGGGCGGGGCAAATGGCAGTAACCGGCGTCGCCACGTGATGGCGCTGCCGGCTTACGACCAGTGCATCAAGGCAAGCCATGTGTTCAACTTGCTCGACGCGCGCGGCGTGATCTCGGTGACCGAGCGGCAAAGCTTCATCCTGCGGGTGCGCGATCTCGCCAAGGCCTGCGGCGAGGCCTGGCTCGCAACCGAGGGCGGAGGCGCATAATTCAGATCACCTCCACGATCCGTTCTCGTGCTTCGATCGCTTCAAGAATTTCATCCAGGGCCGCGCTGATTGCCGCCCACAAGGTATCGTTGCTGATGTTCCCAATCCGGATCCAGACCACCTGCGGTCCAGACGGTTCGCGTCGCGCAAGCGCGACAAAGTCTTCGTCCTTTGTCATCAATGTCGCGTGATTTCGTCGGACATACTCCCAGATCGCGACATCGTCTGCAGCGCCCAGGCCAATTCGATTCACATGTTCAGCCACGTAGCCGCGCTCCCGGAGGCGGATCGCAAGCCCGGGAGGAAGTTGAGCATCAACGACAAAGCGGATCATCAGGCCGTGTGGACCACCCGATGGTCCGATGCGCGCGCAGCATAGAGCAACGCCGCGGCGATATCCTCCGCCGTCAGATAGTCAAAGTCGCGCAACAGTTCTTCCTGTGACGCTCCGTGCGCGACAGCTTCGACGATATCGACGACGCGCATGCGCGTGCCTTTGATGCAGGGCTTGCCGCCGCAGATGCGTGGATCGGAGGAGATGCGGGCAAGCAGTGCTTGATCGTTGGTTCGCCTGGGCGTCAGTGTGACCTCTGACTCATTCTCCGAGACCATCCGAAACCGACACCCGCTTCGCGGCTTGCGGTTCCATCGAGCCAGGAATTCTTCCAACGCACTAATCAATTCACGCTCGAATCGGCTACCGGGGTCGACCGCGGTCGATAGCCCGCCGAGCGCCTTTTCGCTGCTGATGGGGCCTTCTTGGGAGGTTTCCAGGTACCTCTTGATGGTGTTGTCCCGACGGCCAACGAATTTGCTGGGGCCGAACGCCCAGCGTTCTGGCCCAAGGCGGAGCGCATACCAATCGTGAACCAAGCTGAGCCTTGATTGCATTTCAGGGCTCTGTTCCAGTTCTTCCGCAAACCGGCGGATATTGGCAGCTACCTGATCAGGGTTAGACACAAGCGTTGGCATGCCGCCGTCTCCGAGTAGATAAATTAGATTGCCTACTAAATATACTAATACAGCGGGCGTAAAGAGAGCAAGATCGCTTAGCGTGACTCTTTGCGGTGGAGCGAATTACAAAGCTTCCGCGAAGGGTAGGATGTTCAGGAGCGGACCGCATGAGCGCGACACCTGAGGTTGGCGGACGGCGACCCGTTGCGGTCAACGTCGAGGCCGGCAAGAGCTACTGGTGGTGCGCCTGCGGTCGCTCCAAGAGCCAGCCGTTCTGCGACGGCTCGCACAAGGGCTCGGGCTTTGTCCCACTCGAGTTCAAGCCCGAGCAGGCCGAAGAGGCTTGGTTCTGCGCCTGCAAGCGCACGGCCAACAAGCCGATGTGCGACGGCAGCCACAAGAAACTGTGACGAGCCTGTCCGCCGTGGACCGGCATCCTCGCGCACCCGATCGCGCGGGGACCTGAGCGAGTTCGACGCGCAGCCATGCCTGATCTTCTGCTCGAATTCTTCTCCGAGGAAATTCCCGCCCGCATGCAGGGCCGGGCGGCGGACGATTTGAAGAAGCTCATCACCGATCGTCTGGTCGAGGCCGGCCTCACCTACGAGGGCGCGACCGCCTTTGCCACGCCGCGACGGCTCGCACTCGCGGTGCAGGGCGTCCCGGTACGCCAACCGGACGTGAAAGAGGAGCGCAAGGGGCCGCGCGTCGGCGCTCCGCCGAATGCGGTTGCAGGCTTCCTCAAGGCGACCGGGCTTACCTCGCTCGAGCAGGCTGCGATCCAGGCGGACAAGAGGGGCGATTTTTACGTCGCGTTGATCGAAAAGCCCGGGCGGCCGGCGATCGACGTGATCGCCGAGGTCGTGCCCGAAGTCGCAAAGGCATTCCCCTGGCCGAAGTCGATGCGCTGGGGTGAGGCATCGGCGCGTCCCGGTGCGCTCAACTGGGTGCGGCCGTTGCATTCGATCGTGGCGACGTTCGGTCCTGAAACCGAGGAACCCGACGTCGTGCCATTTGCGCTCGACGGCATTGCAGCCGGCGACACCACCTACGGCCACCGCTTCATGGCGCCGGGGCCGATCAAGGTGCGCCGCCTCGACGACTATGCCGAAAAGCTCGCGGCGGCCAAGGTCGTGGTCGATCCGGCGAGGCGCGCCGCCATGGTCGAGACCGATGCCAAGAACCTCGCCTTTGCGCGCGGCCTGGAACTCGTCAACGACGATGGCCTCTTGGCCGAGGTCGCCGGCCTCGTGGAATGGCCGGTGGTGCTGATGGGCGACTTCGACGCCTCGTTCCTGTCGATCCCGGACGAGGTGATCCGCGCCACCATCCGCAACAACCAGAAATGCTTCGTGCTGCGCGACCCGAACACCACGAAGCTCGCCGGCAAGTTCGTTCTGGTCGCCAACATAGAGGCGGCCGATGGCGGCGCGGACATCGTCGCGGGCAACGAACGGGTGATCCGCGCGCGGCTCGCCGACGCCAAGTTCTTCTACGATTCCGACCTCAAGAGCAGGCTGGAGGACAGGCTTCCGAAGTTCGAGCAGATCGTGTTCCACGAAAAGCTCGGCAGTCAGGCGGAGCGGATCGCGCGACTTGTGACGCTTGCGGGCCATCTCGCGCCGATGGTCGGCGCCGACGTCGCCAAGGCCGAGCGGGCGGCGCTGCTCTGCAAGGCCGATCTCTTGACTGAGGTGGTCGGTGAATTCCCCGAGCTGCAGGGGCTGATGGGGCGCTACTACGCGGAGGCGCAGGGCGAAGACCCGGCGGTCGCACACGCCTGCGAGGATCACTACAAGCCGAGGGGGCCCGACGATCTTGTGCCCGCCGATCCGGTTGCGGTCGCGGTCGCGCTCGCCGACAAGATCGACACGCTTACCGGGTTCTGGGCGATCAACGAGAAGCCCACCGGCTCGAAGGATCCGTACGCGCTGCGCCGTGCGGCGCTCGGCGTGATCCGCCTGGTGCTCGACAACAAGCTCCGGCTGCCGCTGGTGGCGACGTTCGAGCAGGCGCGCCAATTCGAAGGCGCGCGCGACCTTCTGTCCTTCTTCGGCGACCGACTGAAGGTCCAACTGCGCGAGCAGGGCGCCCGCCATGATCTGGTCGATGCGGTGTTCGCGCTTGAAGGCCAGGACGATCTGGTCATGACGGTGCGCAGAACTCGAGGCGCTGGCGAAGTTCCTCGACAGCGACGACGGCAAGAACCTGCTGGCGGGATATAAGCGCGCGACCAACATCATCCGGATCGAGGAGAAAAAGGACCGGCTCGAATACACGAGCGCTCCCGACCCGAAACTCTACAAGCAGACGGAGGAGCGCGAACTCGCGCACGCGATCGAGACGGCCAAGCTCGAAGCAGGCCTCGCGATCGTGCGGGAGGATTTCGGGTCGGCGATGAGCGCGATAGCGAAGCTCCGGCCGCATGTGGATGCCTTTTTCGAAAAGGTCACCGTGAACGTCGACGACCTCGTCGCGCGCTCGAACCGGTTGCGGCTCCTGAATCAGATCAGGGCGGCCACCACGGCCGTGGCTGACTTTTCCAAGATTGAAGGGTAATGACAACGTATCTCTCGGGTGACGAGGTCACGCGGCCTCTTTGCTCGGGGTACCTGCGTCAAGTCAGGGATCGCAATGCCGGGGGTCCACAGGCCTGACGGACATTTCGCCAGAGGAAGCGCCGGAAACCTCCAGAACCCCTCCTTGCGACAGCGAGAGTTTCAATGGCACGTCGTCCATCTCCCAAGCGACGCGGGCAGACGCCTGCAAAGCGCGTAGCCAGGGCCAAGCCTGCTCGCGCCAAGCCTGCCCGCGCCAAGCCGGCCGCGGGCAGGCCAGGCAAATGGGTCTATGCCTTCGGTGGTGGCAAGGCCGAGGGCAAGGCCGGCATGCGCGATCTCCTGGGCGGCAAGGGCGCGGGTCTCGCGGAGATGGCGAACCTGGGCCTGCCGGTGCCGCCCGGCTTCACCATCACCACCGCGGTCTGCACGCGCTATTACGAACGCGACAAGAGCTATCCGAAGGAGCTTCGGTCGCAGGTCGAGGCCGGCCTTTCCCAGATCGCGCGGATCACCGGCAAGCGCTTCGGCGACCGCACCGATCCGCTGCTTGTGTCGGTGCGCTCCGGCGCGCGCGCCTCGATGCCGGGCATGATGGACACCGTGCTCAACCTCGGGCTGAACGACGAGACGGTCGAGGCGCTGGCGCGCAACTCGGGCGACCGGCGCTTTGCCTACGATTCGTACCGGCGTTTCATCACTATGTATTCCAGCGTGGTGCTCGGCATCGAGCACCATCATTTCGAGGACATTCTCGAGGATCACAAGGCGCGCTTCGGCTTTACGCTCGACACCGAGCTTTCGGCCGACGATTGGGTCGAGCTGGTTGGGCTCTACAAGAATCGCGTCGCCGATGAGCAGGACACGCCGTTCCCGCAAGACCCGCACGATCAGCTCTGGGGCGCCATCGGCGCGGTGTTCGGCTCCTGGATGAACCAGCGCGCCATCACCTACCGCAGGCTCCACGCCATCCCGGAAAGCTGGGGGACCGCCGTCAACGTGCAGGCGATGGTGTTCGGCAACATGGGCGATACGTCGGCGACCGGCGTCGCCTTCACCCGCAACCCTTCGACCGGCGAAAAGCGGCTCTACGGCGAGTTCCTGATCAATGCCCAGGGCGAGGACGTTGTTGCCGGCATCCGCACGCCGCAGGAGATCACTGAGATTGCGCGCAAGGAGGCGGGCTCCAACAAGCCGTCGATGGAGCGCGCGATGCCGCAGGCGTTCAAGGAGCTGACCCGCATCTACGGCGTGCTGGAGAAGCACTACCGCGACATGCAGGACCTCGAGTTCACGGTCGAGCAGGGCAAGCTCTGGATGCTGCAGACGCGCTCGGGCAAGCGCACCGCCAAGGCCGCGCTGCGGATCGCCGTCGAGCTTGCCAACGAAAAGCTTATCACCCGCGACGAGGCGGTGGCGCGCGTCGACCCGGCCTCGCTCGATCAGCTTTTGCATCCGACGATCGATCCGAACGCCGAGCGGCACGTCATCGCCACCGGCCTGCCGGCCTCGCCCGGTGCTGCCTCCGGCGAGATCGTGTTCTCGTCGGACGAGGCGACGCGGCTCAAGGCCGATGGCCGTAAGGTGATCCTGGTGCGGGTCGAGACCTCGCCGGAGGATATTCACGGCATGCACGCCGCCGAGGGCATTCTCACCACCCGCGGCGGCATGACCTCGCACGCCGCGGTGGTTGCACGCGGCATGGGCAAGCCCTGCGTCTCGGGCGCAGGCTCGTTGCGCGTCGACTACAACGCGGAGACCATGCAGGCCGGCAACACCGTGCTCAAGCGTGGCGAGCTTGTCACCATCGACGGTTCGACCGGTCAGGTGCTGGCCGGCCGCGTGCCGATGACTGAGCCGGCGCTGTCGGGTGAGTTCGGCACGTTGATGGGATGGGCCGACAAGGCGCGCAGACTTGGCGTGCGGGCCAACGCCGACACGCCCGCGGACGCAAGATTGGCGGTCCGGTTCGGCGCCGAGGGCATCGGGCTCTGCCGCACCGAGCACATGTTCTTCGACGAGGAGCGCATCCAGGCGGTGCGCGAGATGATCCTCGCCGATGACGAGCGTTCGCGCCGCACGGCGATCGCCAAGCTTCTGCCGATGCAGCGAGGCGACTTCATCGAGTTGTTCGAGATCATGGGAGGCCTGCCGGTCACCATCCGGCTGCTCGATCCGCCGCTGCACGAGTTCCTGCCGCACAGCGACGAGGACATCGCCGAGGTTGCGGCCGCCATGGGCGCCGATCCGCAGAAGCTTGCGCATCGCGCGCGCGAACTTTCCGAGTTCAATCCGATGCTGGGCTTCCGCGGCTGCCGCATCGCCATCGCCTATCCCGAGATCGCCGAGATGCAGGCGCGCGCGATCTTCGAGGCGGCGGTGGAAGCCGGCCGGCGCACCGGCAAGCCGGTGAAGCCGGAGGTCATGGTGCCGCTGATCGCGACGCGGGCCGAGTTCGACATCGTCAAGGCACGGATCGATGCGATGGCTGACGCGGTTGCGAAGGAGACAGGGGTGCGCCCCGACTACCAAGTCGGCACCATGATCGAACTGCCGCGCGCGGCACTGCTCGCGGGCGAAATCGCCGAGACCGCAGAGTTCTTCTCGTTCGGAACCAACGATCTGACGCAGACCACGTTCGGCATCAGCCGTGACGATGCGGCGTCCTTCCTCGGCATCTACACTGCCCGCGGCATCCTGCCCGGCGATCCGTTCGTCTCGATCGACCGCGAAGGCGTCGGCGCCCTGGTGCGGATCGGCGTCGAGCGCGGGCGCAAGGTGCGAAAGTCGCTCAAGGTCGGCATCTGCGGCGAGCATGGTGGCGACCCAGCATCGGTTGCCTTCTGCCACGAGGTCGCGCTCGACTATGTGTCGTGCTCGCCGTTCCGCGTGCCGATCGCGCGGTTGGCCGCCGCACAGGCAGCGCTCGGCCGGAAAGCCGCGGGCGAGGCTTAGGGTCCGCCGCCACAAGCGAACCTGCGCTGCGTTGCAGCATCATGCAATCTCGCGCGATCTGTTTCGCGTGCTAACCTCCCATGGCAAGGCGCAACGCCAGGGGTGGGGAGAACAATGGCGGCGCAGGGGGACATTCCGGCCCTGGCGGCGGATCCGCCGGGCATTTCGCAGGAGGCGCTGAAGCGGGCCGAGGAGTTCGTCGAGGCCGACGAGGGTACGATCAACCGGCTCTCGGGCTTCGCCGGCGGCGCGGCGACCGGCGTCGCGGTTGCGATGTCGTTGTTCCATCTCTATGCGGCAGTGGCCGGCGCCTGGCCGTTCAGAGACTTTCCGATCATCTCGACCCAGCCGCTGCGCTACGCGCACGTCGCCTTTGTCCTGATCCTGAGCTTCCTGCTGTTTCCGATGTCGGCGCGGTTTCGCGACCGCATCCGCTGGTTCGACGTGGTGGCCGGAATCGTAGGGGCCGCGATCCTGATCTACGCCATCGAGGGTGGCGAAGAGTTCACCGACCGCGCCACGATGCCGACGCAACTCGACGTCGTCCTCGGCGTCCTGTTCATCGTGCTATTGCTGGAGGCCACGCGCCGCACCACCGGCTGGATCGTGCCGCTGGTGGCGATCGGCTTCCTCGCCTACGCCTATTTCGGTCCCTATTTGCCGCAGCCGTGGACGCATCGCGGCTTCGACGTCGGACAGCTCATCGGCCATCTGTTCATCACGCTCGAAGGCATCTTCGGCATCCCGGTCGACGTGTCGTCCTCGCTGATCATCCTGTTCACGATCTACGGCGCGTTCCTGCAGCATTCCGGCGCCGGCAAGTTCTTCATCGACTTCTCGATGGCGCTGATGGGCAACAAGGCCAACAGCGCCGGGCGCACCGTGGTGCTGTCGTCGTTCCTGCTCGGCGGGCCGTCGGGGTCCGGGGTTGCGACCACCGTGACGATCGGCGCGGTCGCCTATCCGATGATGGAGCGCGCGGGCTTCGACAAGAATGCCGCCGGCGGGTTGCTCGCGGCCGGCGGGCTCGGCGCCATCATCTCGCCGCCGGTGCTGGGCGCCGCGGCATTCCTGATCGCCGAGTTCCTCAAGATCAGCTATCTCGACGTGATCTGGATGGCGACGATCCCGACCTGCCTCTACTACCTGTCGCTGCTGTTTATGGTCGAGCTCGACGCCAAGCGCTTCAGCGCCCACGCCGTCACCGTCACGCAGGAGATGACGCTGTGGCAGATGACGCGGCGCTACGGCTTCCACTTCGTCTCGCTGATTTCGATCATCGTCTTCATGCTGTGGGGCTATTCGCCGACGCTTTCGGTGTTCTGGTCGACGGTGCTCACGTTCGGCTTGAGCTTCCTCACGCGCGAAACTTCGATCACGCCGAAGAAGCTCGTTCGCACGCTCTCGGATGGTTCGACGAGCGTGCTCACGGCCGCGACCACATGCGCTACCGCCGGCATCATCGTCGGGGTCGTCACGCTCACCGGGCTCGGGCTCAAGTTCTCGTCGATCGTGATCGATTATGCCGGCGGCAGCCTGCTGCTGACCGCGATCTACACCGCGCTGATCGTTTGGATCGTCGGCCTCGCGGTTCCGGTGACCGCCTCCTACATCATCTGCGCGGTGATCGCGGCGCCGGCCATGATCAAGCTCGGCGTGCCCGACGTCGCAGCCCACATGTTCATCTTCTATTATTCCGTGCTGTCGGAGGTGTCGCCGCCGACGGCGCTGTCACCGTTCGCCGCCGCCGCGATCACAGGCGGCGATCCCTACAAGACCACCCTGCAGGCCTGGAAATACACCTTGCCGGCCTTCCTCGTGCCGTTCGTGTTCGTGCTCGATCCGGATGGTGTCGGACTTCTCCTGAAAATCCCCAAGGACGGGTCCTGGATCGACATCGTGCTGATCACGGCGAAGGCCGCTTTCGGCCTTGCTGCACTGGCGACGGCGGCGCAGGGCTGGGCGCTGCGCAAGACCACGCCGGTCGAGCGCGGATTGCTGGCGCTCGCCGGATTGTTCCTCGTGTTCCCGAGTCTGCTCGAAGCACTGATGGAAGCCGTGATCGGCCGCGACATCGAGTACACCGCAACTTTTGGCTTGGCGATTGCCGCCGTGGTACTGGTAAAGCAATACATGCAGCCGGCTGTCCCAACATCGCCGGCTGCCAACGGCTAGAAACGGGACGGAGGAAACGGATGAGGTTCAAGGGACTTGGGCTTGCTGCGCTTGCGCTCGGCGTCACGATCGGCACGGCTGCGGCGCAGCAACTCACCATCGCGATCGCCACCGGCGGAACCGGCGGCGTGTACTATCCGCTCGGCGGCGGCATGGCGAACGTGCTTACAAAGTATGTGCCGAACGTGGCTGCGACCGCCCGCGTCACCGGCGGATCGGTCGACAATCTCAAGCTGATCGGCTCGCAGCAGAGCGAGGTCGCGCTCGTCATGGTCGACGCCGCGCTCGATGCGCTCAACGGCGAGGACAAGTTCAAGGGCAACAAGGTCGACGTGCGAACGCTGATGGTGCTCTATCCCAACCGCATGCATGTGGTGACGATCGAAGGCAAGCAAATCGAGACCATGGCGGACCTCAAGGGCAAACGCGTGTCGACCGGCTCGCCGGGCAGTGCGACCGAGGTGATGGCGTTCCGGGTGATCGAGGCGGCCGGCCTCGACAAGGACAAGGACATGAAGCGCGAACGGCTCGGCGTCGCCGAATTGACCAACGCGCTGAAGGACGGCAAGATCGACGCCTACTTCTGGGTGGGCGGACTGCCGACCGCCGCCGTCACCGACCTGGGCGCGACCCCTGGCGTCAAGATCAAGCTGATCGATCACGCCGATGTGGTCGACAAGATGAACGCCAAGCACGGCGGCATCTACACCAGCGGGATCATTCCGGCCAAGACCTATCCGGGACAGGATAAGGACAACGCGATCACCATCGTGCAGAACATCCTGGTCGCCAACGCCAGGATGCCGGACCAGGTCGCCTACGACATCGTCAAGACCTTCATCGACAAGCGCGACGAACTCGTGGCGGTTCACGGTGAGGCCAAGAGCATCGCGCTCGATAACCAGTCGGCGAAGAATTCGCCGGTCCCGTGGCATCCGGGTGCAGTCAAGTTCTTCAAGGAAAAAGGCGTCACGATGTGAGCGAGCCTCCGTCGCGTTCTGAAGCGAGCGGCCGGGACCCTTCCGGCCGCTCGTCTGCTTTGGTGTGGTGGTATGGGCTGATGGTGCTCGGCGGGGCGGTCTTCGGCGCAATGGCGCACCAGCGACCGTTCGGCAACGGCGTCCTGCTGCATCCACTGATGGTGTTCTTTGCGCTCGTGTGCGTGTGCCTGATTGCGCTGCGGTTCGTGCTGGCGCGGCGGGTGTCCGACGTGATCTCGGATAGGGCGCTGGTCACCGGCTGCGTGATCGGGCTTGTGCTGTTCCTGACGGCCAATTTTGTCGCTGTGCAACTCTTGACGCAGCCGCGGTGATCCCGCGGAGCACGCGCTTCCCCGGTTGACGAATTCTTTACCAAGTCGTTGCACCGCGCTTCGCGTTGGCTGCCGTGGCCGCATGCCGCGCCGGTTAACGCCTTCGCAAGGTTAATCCGACCATAAAGAGAGCCGTCGCATCTGCGCCACAGCGGCGCGGGTCGCTGATGCCGGTTCCTGCGTAGCGTTGCGTCGCGTACCTCGCGTGAGCATGTGCATGGTTGCGTCGCGTAGAAGGCCGAAGGGGACACTTCTAGGCCCCTTCGGCCTTATTGTTGCGATCCTGAGCCTCGCGCCGACCAGGGCGGGCTACCAGGACTACGTCGCGCTGCTGACGCGACAGCCCGAGGTATCGCAGCGCGTTCGCGCGCATATGATGGCCTCGCCGTTCGGCACCATTCACGCCGCGACCTTCAGCTTTCCGCAGCCGGTCGGCACCTTGATTCCGCCGCCACCCACGGTCCGTTTGGCAAGTTTGAATGTTGGCGATGATAGCGTGGTCACCGGCGCAATCGCACGCGACTTCACAGCTGTGCCGCTCACGCGATCGTCGATCGACTATCCGGTGCTGAACCGCCGCCTCAAGGGCGATCTTCTGGTAAGTCGGCCGCAATCGGAGCCACCGGCCGACGGCACGCGCGATCTCACGCCCGGGCGGGTGAAGACCGTGTCGTTCCCGCGGCCGGCGGATCAGCCGCGTACTGCGGAAGAGCCGCCCGTCGAGCCGGAGATTGCGTTCGTGCCCGATGCCGCCGAGCTAGCGGTGGTCGCGCCCGAAGGCTTCGACGCGGCGCAGCCGCCGGCCGGCGCGGCGACGAAGAATGTCGATCGCTTCGTCGAGCCGCCGCCCGCAGTGAAGCAGCCGCCCGCGGTGGCCGTGCTCAATCCGACCGAGCCCGAGACGGCTGTGCCCGAGCCGGTTGTCCCCAAGGTTTCCCAGGCAGAAGCCGTGACGATCGACCCGAGCCTCGCGTCTCCGTTCGACCGCAAAGAGGCGAAGCTGCCTTCGCCCGCCGATCCGATCGACGATAGCAATGCAGCGGTGCGGCTGACCCGCCTCTACTTCGGCAACAATCCGGTCGGCGACAACGTCGGTCCGATCGAGCCGTGGCCCGAGCACGAAGAGCTCCACATCCAGGCGCCGCCTGCCGCCGACCCCGATTTCAAGCGCTCGGCGGTGAATCCTGCGCCCGAGCCCACGCCGGAAGAGCTGAAGTCGGGCGACGTTGCGCCGCAATCGGGCGAGACCGTCGCGCCCAAAGGCCAGGTGACCGGCCCCGGCCGCCGGCCGAAGACACCGGCGGAGCGGCTGGGACTCGACACCAAAGGTCGTGCCAAGGCCGAGAAGTGCCTCGCAGACGCGGTCTATTTCGAGTCGCGCGGCGAGCCCAAGCGCGGCCAGATCGCGGTCGCGCAGGTGGTGATGAACCGCGTGTTCTCAGGCTTCTATCCGAACAGCGTCTGCGGTGTGGTCTATCAGAACGCGCACCGCAAATTCGCCTGCCAGTTCACCTTCGCCTGCGACAACACGCCGGACGTCGTGAACGAGCCCGACATGTGGGAGCAGGCCAAGCAGATTTCGCGCGACATGCTCGACGGCAAGCTGTGGTTGCCGGAGATCGGCCACTCGACCCACTATCATGCCTACTGGGTGCATCCTTCGTGGGTGCACGAAATGCGAAGGCTCTACAAGATCGGTGTGCACAGCTTCTATCGCCCGCGCGCCTGGGGCGACGGCTCGGACGCTCCGCCGCTCGGCGAGGTGCATTCCGACGAGACGCCGAAGAAGACGAAGCTGTAGTTCGTTTTCGCTCGATGCTGAATCGAAGTCGTCATGGCCGGGCTCGTCCCGGCCATCTCGCTTGTGGACGCAGTGCCTTCCTAAGCGGGATGCCCGCGACAAGCGCGGGCATGACGACGCGCGAGCGTTGAACAAAGTCGAGACTGTTGGTTCCTCAAAACTACATCTCGATGTCGAGACCCACATCGAGCGCCGGCGCCGAATGGGTGAGCGCACCGGACGACGCGTAGTCCACGCCGGTCGCAGCCACCGCGGCGATGCTGTCGAGAGTGATGCCGCCGGAGGCCTCGACCACGAGACGACCCGCGACCATCCCGACCGCCTGGCGCATCGAGCCGACGTCGAAGTTGTCGAGCAGCACCACGTCGGCGAGACCGCAGTCGAGCACCTCGCGAAGCTGATCGAGCGAGTCGACCTCGATCTCGATCTTGACCAGATGGCCCGCCGCGGCGCGCGCCCGCTCGAGTACCGCGCGGATGCCGCCCGCAACCGCAATGTGGTTGTCCTTGATCAGGATCGCATCGTCGAGGCCGAAGCGATGGTTGAATCCGCCGCCGCAGCGCACCGCGTACTTCTCCAGCGCGCGCAGCCCGGGCGTGGTCTTGCGCGTGCAACAGATGCGGATCGCGCCGGAACCGACCTTGCGCACAAAGGCCGCGGTCAGCGGTGGCGATGCCGGAGAGGTGGCCGAAGAAGTTCAGCGCCACCCGTTCGGCTGAGAGCACGGCGCGGGCGTCGCCGTCGATCTGTCATCAGCGCGGTCTTGGCTTCGACCGCGGCGCCGTCGCGCGCGAACGGCGTGATTTCGATTGCGGGCGAGAGCCTGCGGAACGTCGCCGCAACCAGCGGCAGGCCGGCGATGGTGCCGGCCTTGCGTGCGACCAGCACGGTGCGGCTCTGGGTGCCGACCGGAACCGTCGCGATCGAGGTGACATCACCGGCGCGGCCTAAATCCTCGGCGAGCGCTCGCGTCACGGCGTCGTCGATCTCCAGCGGAGAGATGAAGCCGCCGGGGTAAACCAGCGACTGCTCGATCGTATCGGTCGCCCGTGTCAGCATGGTCAGCTCTTCAGGTAGATCATGCGCTCGACCGCGCGACGGGCGCGTTCGGCGATCGCGGGGTCGACCACGACCTCCTCCTTCATGAACAGGAGGCTGTCGAGGATCTTCGGCAGCGTGATCCGCTTCATGTGCGGGCAGAGATTGCACGGCCGCACGAACTCGACCTCCGGCAGTTCGGCCTGCACATTGTCGGCCATCGAGCATTCGGTGACCATGACCACGCGCTTGGGCCTGCGGTCGCGCACCCAGTCGATCATGTGCGCGGTCGAGCCGGTGAAGTCGGCTGCAGCCAGAACGTCGGGCGGACACTCCGGGTGCGCGATGATCTGCACCGACGGATCGTTGGCGCGGATCAGCGCAAGCTCATCGGCGGTGAAGCGCTCGTGCACCTCGCAGTGGCCTTTCCAGGCGATGATCTTCACCTTGGTCTGGCCAGCGACGTACTTGGCGAGGTACTCGTCCGGTAGGAAGATGACCTTGTCGACGCCAAGGCTTTCGACCACCTGCACCGCGTTCGACGAGGTGCAGGTGATGTCGCTCTCGGCCTTCACCTCGGCCGAGGTGTTGACGTAGGTGACGATCGGCACGCCCGGGAAGCGTTCGCGCAGCAGGCGGACGTCCTCGCCGGTGATGGAGGAGGCGAGCGAGCAGCCGGCCTTGAGGTCCGGGATCAGCACGGTCTTGGCCGGATTGAGAATCTTGGCGGTCTCCGCCATGAAGTGCACGCCACACTGCACGATCACGTCGGCGTCGACCTTGGTCGCCTCGCGCGCGAGCTGCAGCGAGTCGCCGGTGAAGTCGGCGACGCAGTTGTAGATTTCCGGCGTCTGGTAGTTGTGCGCCAGGATGACGGCGTTGCGTTCCTTCTTCAGCGCGTTGATCGCCTTCACGTAGGGCGCAAAGAACGGCCACTCGACCGACGGGATCACGGCCTTCACGCGCGCGTAGAGCGGTGCGGTCTCACGCTCGACCTCGGCGTTCCATTCCAAAGCAGGCTTGGCTAGGGTGCCGAAGCGGCGCAGCGCGGCCGAGCCGGGGTGCGGCGCGGGCGGCGGAACGGGCGGGCGGTCCATTTGTGGACCCAGCGTCTCGACAACCGGCATCTCAACCTCCCATGCGATATGCTCAGTTTGAGCATATATGGGGGCGAAAACATCCGGCGCAATGCCGGCACGTTTCAACCCGAAGAAAACTTTCGCGGCGTTGCAACGCCGGTTCGGTTTGAGCGAAACAAGTTATCCTCATTCCGAGCAAATCAAATGTAGCACTTCGCTCGCGCCCGCGCCAGTCCCCGCCCGCGCGTCTGCCATGCGTGTTGCAAATCGTTGCCATCAATAACTTTCGCTTTGGCGGCCGATAGCGAGCCACTATCTATTCTCCCGCCGTACCCGCCGGGAGAATACGATGTCGATTGCGCCAGCCGTGCCGAAGCCTGTCGATTGGCGCACGCCGGCGGTGCTGATTGCGGTCGGCTGCGGCATTGCCTTGATTGCGTTCGGCCCGCGTTCGGCTCTCGGACAATTCCTGACGCCGCTATCGCTTGATCGCGGATGGGGCCGCGACGCATTCTCGCTTGCGCTCGCGTTGCAGAACCTGCTGTGGGGAGCGGTGCAGCCGTTCGCGGGCGGGATCGCCGACCGCTTCGGCCCAACCCGGGTGATCTCGGTCGGCGCCATCCTGTACGGGCTCGGCCTTGTAACCATGGCCTACGCGTCAACGCCCCTGCTGCTCGATCTGTCGGCCGGCGTGCTGATTGGCTTTGGCCTCGCGGGCTGCTCGTTCCCGATGGTTATCGGCGCGTTGGGCAAGCTCGTGCCGGAGAGCTGGCGCGGGCTCGCCTTTGGTGCCGGCACGGCCGCGGGCTCATTCGGCCAGTTCCTGTTCTCGCCGCTCGCGCATGCGCTGATCGATGCATTCTCCTGGCAGACTGCGCTGCTGGTGTTCGCCGGCCTGATGCTGCTCGTGCTGCCGCTGTCGATGGCGCTGGCGACGCCGCCGGCTGCGCCGGCCGGCGCCGGCACGACCGCGGCCGTGCTGCCGCAGTCCTATCGCGAGGCGATGACGGAGGCTTTCGGTCATCGCAGCTACCTGCTGCTGGTGCTGGGCTTCTTCACCTGCGGGTTCCAGCTTGCCTTCGTGACGGTGCACCTGCCGTCTTATCTGGTCGATCGCGGATTGGGCGCCGACATCGGCGCCTGGACAATCGCAGTGATCGGGCTGTTCAACATCGTTGGCTCGATCACCTCGGGTTGGCTCGCCGGCCGGATTCCCAAGCGCTACATCCTGTCGGTCATCTATTTCGGCCGTGCGCTTGCGATCGCGGCCTTCGTCGTGCTGCCGCCGAGCACCGCTTCGACGCTGATCTTTGGCGCAGTCACGGGCCTGCTCTGGCTGTCGACCGTGCCGCCGACCTCGGGCCTGGTCGCGCTGATGTTCGGTACGCGGTGGCTGACCATGCTGTTCGGCTTTGCCTTCTTCAGCCACCAGGTCGGCGGCTTCCTCGGCGTCTGGCTGGGCGGCCTCGTGTTCGAGAGCACCGGCTCGTACGCTGCCGTCTGGTGGCTGTCGGTGTTTTTCGGCGTTGCCTCGGCCGTCATCAATCTGCCGATCGTCGAGAAGCCGGTTGTGCGAGGCGTCGCCGCGCCGGTTGCAGCCTGACGGCCCTGCGATGACCCCGGACGCGCTGCCGTCCGCTGCGCGCTCCTCTTGGCGCACGCCTTTCGTCATCCTGGTCTGCGGCTGTCTGATCGGGCTCATCACGTTCGGGCCCCGCTCGGCGTTCGGCTTCTTCCTTACGCCGATGACGGCCGCCAACGGCTGGGGGCGCGACGTGTTTGCGCTCGCGCTTGCGATCGAGATGCTGCTGTGGGGCGCGGGGCAGCCGTTCTGCGGGGCGATCGCCGACCGCTTCGGCGCGGTCTGGGTGCTGATGGGCGGTATTCTCCTTTATGTCGCGGGCATCGTCTGGATGGCCTACGCGGTGACCCCGCTCGAACTGCACCTCTCCGCCGGCGTCCTGATCGGCTTCGGACTCGCCGGCTGCTCGTTTACGCTCGTGATCGGGGCCTTCGGCAAGCTGATGCCCGAGCGATGGCGGTCGCTCGCGTTCGGTGCGGGCACGGCGGCCGGCTCGTTCGGCCAGTTCATCTTCTCGCCGCTCGCGGTCGCGCTGATCGACCACGTCGGCTGGCGCAACGCATTGCTGGTCTTCGCGGTGATGCTGCTGTTCTGCCTGCCGCTGGCGTTTGCGCTCTCGGCGCCCGAGGGCTCGCAGAGCGCGGGCCAGCGCGCGGTTCCGCGGCAGACGCTGAAGAACGCGCTGTCGGAGGCGTTCGGCCATCGCAGCTATCTGCTGCTGGTGCTGGGCTATTTCACCTGCGGCTTTCAGCTCTTCTTCATTGCGGTCCACCTGCCGTCCTATCTGGTCGATCGCGGGCTGCCGATCTCGATCGGCGGCTGGGCGCTCGCGATCGTGGGTCTGTTCAACATCGTCGGCGCGGTCGCGGCCGGCTGGCTCGCGAACGTCGTACCCAAGCGCTACATCCTGTCGAGCATCTACTTCGCGCGCGCGCTCGCGATCCTGGTGTTCATCATGCTGCCGCCGAGCACGGCCGCGACGCTGGTGTTCGCCGCCGTGCTCGGCCTGCTCTGGCTGTCGACCATTCCGCCGACCTCCGCGCTGATTGCACTGATGTTCGGTTCGCGCTGGCTCACCATGCTGCTCGGGATTGCCTTCTTCTCCCACCAGGTGGGCGGCTTCCTCGGGGTCTGGCTCGGCGGCCTGTTGTTCGAGCGGACCGGGTCCTACGATGTGGTCTGGTGGCTCGCGATCCTGTTCGGAGTGCTGTCGGCGATCATCAACCTGCCGATCGTCGAGAAGCCGGTGCCGCGTCCGATGTTGGCGCCGGCCTGAGAGCCTTGCCTCGGACCCCGCAAAACGCCACAAATCCGGTCGGTTCGGGCAGGACAACGGTCACTGGGTGCCGCATGATCGCGGGGAGGGGACGTGGCGAGTTTCAAGGCGATCGTGATCGAGAAGGCGGACAAGGCTCAGACCGTAAGCCTGACCGACTTCGACGAGCAGGGCCTGATGGAGGGGGATGTCACCATCGCCGTCCACTGGTCGACGCTGAACTACAAAGACGGGCTCGCGATCACCGGCCGTGCGCCTGTCGTGCGGCGCTTTCCGATGATCCCGGGGGTCGATCTCGCGGGTGAAGTCGAAAGTTCCACCAACCCGGACTGGAAGCCCGGCGACCGCGTCATCCTGAACGGCTGGGGCCTGGGCGAGACCCACCTCGGCGCCTACGCCGAGAAGGCCCGCGTGAAGGGCCAGTGGCTGGTTCGGCTCCCCGACGGGCTGAGTGCGCGCGAAGCCATGGCGATCGGCACCGCCGGCTACACTGCGATGCTGGCCGTGATGGCGCTCGAGCGCCATGGTCTGCGGCCCGAGCACGGTTCCGTCCTGGTGACCGGTGCCGCGGGTGGCGTTGGATCGATGGCCGTCGCACTCCTTGCCAAGCTCGGGTTCCAGGTCGCGGCCTCGACCGGCCGTCCTGCCGAGGCCGACTACCTCAAGGGATTGGGCGCGGCCGAAGTCATCGACCGCAGCGAATTGACCGGGCCGGTCCGTCCACTCGCCCGGGAGCGCTTTGCCGGCGGCATCGACTCGGTCGGCTCAACCACGCTTGCCAACCTGCTTTCGATGACGAAATACGGCGGCGCGGTGGCGGCCTGTGGGCTTGCCGGCGGCATGGACCTGCCGACCAGCGTGGCGCCGTTCATATTGCGCGGTGTGTCGCTTCTTGGCATCGACTCCGTGCAATGTCCGACAAAGCTGCGCATCGAAGCCTGGCGGCGCTTGGAATCCGGTCTCGATCGCGGCAAACTGGAAACGATGACCCGCCAGGTCGGGCTGGCGGAGGTGATCCCGATCGCCGGCGACATTCTCGATGGCCGGGTTCGGGGTCGAATCGTGGTCAAGGTCAGGTAAAGACGTTCAGGATTTGTTGGCAAACGTCGGGCATGATCGTTTCGAATTCGTATGGTAAGCGGACTGTTAACAACGCGGTCCGGGGGCACGGGTGCAGCAGGAAGTGGAGTGGGGGATGTCGGGAGCGCCGTTACGTCTAGCCATCGTGTTGGCCGGTCTGTTGAGTGCAGCGCCCGCCGCGGCCGAGGATATGCGGCCCGACGACGCAAGGCGCTTCGTCGCCGGCAAGCATTTTGCCTACAGCTGCTTCGAGGGCACGAACGGCCACGGCCGCATCTACGCCGACGGCTCGGTCGCGGGCTTCATCCAGATCGGCGGTGCCGGGCCGCGCCGTTACGTGGTGCTGCCCGCCGGTACGCTGCGGGTGCGCGGCGAACAATTTTGCGCCACGGTGCGCGGCATCCCGTTCGAACCCTGCTTCAACCTCAACCGGACGAGCCAGGTGAGCTTCCGCGGCTCGGTGTCCGGGCTCGGCTTCGCCTATTGCGATTTCAGCCGGCGCAGCGCACGGGCCGATCTTTCCCGCTCGCCGCTGCGGCTGCGCCGGTTCCAGTCGGCCGCGGCCGTCGGGGAGTGATCTGACCGATTGGCTGGCGCTCAAAGTCCGAGCGTTGTCTGCGCCCAACGCTTGACGGTGTCGCCGTTGAGAAACGCGATCACGCCCGGCTCGACCGCAGTCGCGCTTCTATGTCCGAGCACGACGGTGGCCACGATCGCATCGCAGCGCTCGTTGAACCCGACCGAGAGCGCCGAGCGATTGCTGCCCGACAGCTCGTAAGTCCGGCTCCGGCCGTTCACCCAGCCGACCCGGATCGGCCGGCCGTCGCCGACCGCCTCGGGTTTGCCGCCCATCAGCTCGAGATCGCTGATGCGCGTCAGTTCGTCATCGTCGGCGACGCCCGTCGTGCAATTGCAGAAGCCGATCTTGGCCCGCAGATAGAGCATCACCTCGCTGCCGCAATCCGCCGCCGTGCAGCGAAACGCTTTGCCTTTGCCCCATTGGTCGATCGGGAACGGCCATTGCGTCTCGGCGAAGATCGGCCGCGGTGAAACCGCGGCCGAAGGATCCGGCGCGCTGCCCTTGAGCAGGGCGGCCGCTGCGATCAAACCTCCCACGCCGAACGCCGCGATGACCGCTATGGTCGTGGCGCGATGCATCGCGCGTGGACTCCCGGTTAGTTCTTGGCGACGTAGTCGCGGGCGGCGGCCACTTCCGGACGGCTGGACCCACCTTCGCCGACCATCGTCACGAGCTTCTGGTAGTTGGCCTTGGCGGCGGCCTTGTCGCCAAGCTTGTCGGCCGCCTTGGCTGCCCCGAGGAAGCCGTGCAGCCGGTTCGGCTCCTTCGCCTTGGTCGCCTCGAAGGCTGCGAGAGCCTCCTTGGTCATGCCGCGCTCAAGCAGCATCTCGCCGTAGAGTTCGCGCGCCGGCGCGAGCGGGCCGGGCGTCACCGCGTGCTTCTCGGTCTTGTCCTCGGCGTCGGCGGCAGCGCTCATGGCCTTCAGCGCCTCGTCGTACTTGCCCTGGGCGTAGAGCAGCCACGCCGAGGCGACCTGCCATTGGATGTCGACCTGTTCGGCCCAATACGCGTCCTTGGCTTCGCGCAGCTTGTCGCGAAGCTCGGAGAGCTTGTCGATGTCGGCCTTGGCGGCGTCCGGCTTGCCCGAGCGCGCCGCGCCCAGCGCGCGGGCGAAATGCGTGATCGCCATGACGTTGTTGAAGCGGGTCGGCCGCACTGCAAGGGCCGATGCGGCCTGCCAGTCGCTGCGTTCGATGGTGTAGCGCGCGGGCGACGCCGCGAGCCCGAAGCTGCCCGGGATGATCAGGTTGCGGTCGGCCAATTGCATCATGTCATCGATCACCGCGCGCGCGTCGCTGTCGCGACCGAGCTGCAGATAGGCGTAAACCAGATAGTCCTGGCCATGGAGTTGGTCGTCGAACGCCTTCTCCGCCCGGGCGGCCTTCGCCGACGCGGTGTTTGAACTCGATCGACTGCCTCCAATAGCCGACGCGGGTGTAGATGTGGGAGGGCATGTGCTGGGCGTGCGGCGCAGCCGGCGCGATCTTGGCGTAGCGGTCGGCGGCGGAAAGCCCGTTCGCGGCGGTCGCGGGGTAGTCATAGAGGTGGATCAGATAGTGCGTGACGCCTGGATGCTGCGGCATCCGCAATGAAATCGGCTCGAGGATCGCCGCGCCCTTGTTCTGCTGCGCGTATGTCTTGTCGGCCGGCGAGGCCGACGTGTTGAGCGTGATCGCATAGGCGATCTGGGCTTCGACGTCGTTCGGATACTTCGTCGCAAGCTTCTCCATCGCGGCAAGGAACGCGCGGACGCGCTGAGCGTGGCTGAGCTTGTCGGAATCCACGTACATCACGGCGAGCGCGTCGATGTAGTCGCGCTCGCGCTCGGTCTTGGCGCCAACTTCCTTGGCCTTCTGGATAGCGGCGAGCCCGGGCGCGAGACTGGGTGCAGGGATCGGCAGGTGTGGGTTGTTCAGAAATGTCAGTGCGATACCCCAGTATGCCATGCCGCAGGTCGGGTCGGCCGCAGCGACCTCCTCGAAGATTTCTTTCGCCGGGCTGTACCAGAACGAGTGCTGGTAGCGCATGGCGCGGTTGAACCGCCGCTGGGCGGTCTCGTTGCACGAGATTTCGAAATTGACGTTGCCGAGCTGATGGTCGACGTCGGCCTGGGCCGACGCCTTCTGGGATGAGTAAAGGGCAAGCGCCGTCACACCGGCGGCAGCGACAAGCACAAATTTCCGCATGACCGGTCTCCAGATGGATGTGAGGGCTGGTTAAATTGTCGCCAGCTTTGGGGCAATTCTAGGCCGCTACAACCGCGCCGGGAAGACCATGCACGTCGTCGTGGCGTGCGCGTAGAGCTTGCCGGCTCGATCCTTGACGGTGCCCTCAGAGGTCGCGACCGTACGGCCGCGATGAATGATGCGGCCCTCGGCCCGCACCGGGCCGGTGTCCTTGGTGATCGGCCGCACCAGGTTGAGCTTCAGCTCCAGCGTGGTCCAGGCTTCGCCGCGCGCCATGGTCGAGAAGATCGCGCAGCCCAGCGCCGAGTCGAGCAGCGTCGCGGCAAAGCCGCCGTGCACCGTGCCGATCGGATTGTAGTGGCGAAACTCCGGCACGCCTTCGAAGGCGGCGAAGCCTTGCTCCGCTTCGGCAAGCCGGAAGCCGAGTGTCGCGCACATCGGCGCCTGCGGCAGCCGGCCTGAGATCATGTCCGTCAGGAAATCCAAACCGCTGCGCACCGCAATTACGTCGGGCGGCACGACGCCGAAATCGCCGTTGCCGGCCGCGGCGTTGCCAAGCCCGCGCTCGAACGCTGCGACCTCGGATTGCATTCGCTCGGCCAGCTGCACCATCTGCGCGCCGCGCTCGGTCGTCGCGTAACGCGGGCGCGTGCGCTTGAACAGCCGCGCGCCGAGGCGCTGCTCGATTTGTCCAAGCTTTCGAAACACGGTCGACTGATCGATCGCGAGCACTTCCGCTGCGCCTGCGAGCGAGCCGCGATCGGCGATCGCCTTGACGATGCGAAAATCATCCCACGACAGCATTCACCGCATTCTCCGTGTGCAAGCGCGTATCGCGAATGCCGGCCCGTATCACCCCGTCGGACTCGTCGCCGGGGATGCGGCCGGCGGCGCTGCCTTGCGCGCGGGGAACAGCAGCCGCTGGTAGAGCCAGCCGATCCCGACCAGCACCAGCCCAAGCCCGATGAACGACAGTGCGCGCCAGACGCCGGTCAAGCCCGCCATGTCGAACAGGAACACCTTGGCGACCGCGATCATCATAACCGCAGCCGACGCAAGCCGCGCCGGCTGCGATCGCAGCGCGATGCCGGCGAGCAGCAGCACGACGCCGAAGGCCAGCAGAACGACGGAATAGGTCCATTGTTCGGCGTCAGTGGTCGGGCCGTGCGTCAGCACCGGCCCGTGGTAGAGCCTGCGCACTTCGAGCATGAGGTAGACGAGGGCCAGTCCGATCGAGAGCACAGCGGCGCAGATCCGATAGGCGTGCGGCCGGACATGGCGGGTCTGCAGCGCAAGTGCGATCGCCAGAATCGCAGGGACACCATAGCCGAGCAGGATGAGATTGATGAAGGCGCCGCCCACCGGCTCTCCGGTGAACATCGGATTGCCGGCGAGCAGCAGCCCAAGCACGATCGCGATCGCGGTCAGCGTCGCGATGATCAGCGCGCCAATGTCGTGCACGACGTTTCTGGTGCGTTCGCGCAGTCGTTCGAGGCCGATGGTCATGGCGAGCCCGACGCAGACCTGCAGCGCCAGTTCGGCGAGCCCGCCGCCATGGCCATAGATATCGCCATCGTTGGTGAAATGGCGGATTTCGAGCACCGGCGAGCAGCACCGTGAACAGGATCGCCGCTGCGTCGACCATGCGCGAGGGCCGGTCGTCGGCGCGCTTGCGCAGCAGATGGCCGGCGTACCAGAACGCCGCGCCGGCACGCCGTAGCCATACAGCAGCCAGTTGAAGATCGGCGTGGTGCCGACATCGCTGCCGACGATGCGCGGTTCCCAGGCCACGCGCGCCATCACCAGCGCGACTGCGGCGGCGGCAAGCCAGCGCAGCATCGGCAGCGGCCGCCGTTCGGCGATCCAGGCGATGCCCGGCACCATCAGTGAAAGTGCGATGGTGAGCCAGCCCTTCTCCAGCGAAAAGGTGAGAGCGAGCGCCAGCGCCGCAATCGCGCCGGTGGCGTGGAGCGCGCCGGCGGCGGCGATGCCCGGGTCGCGGCGCGCGCTTTGAAAGCTGCTCAGTGGCAAGTCCATTGAGCGCCGCGAGCAGCAGCGCGATGCCGGCGAACGGGATCGAGCGTTCGAAGCCAGCGATCCGCCAGTAGAGTGCGATCAGGATCGAGCAGCGGCGTAAGCACGCCGGACGCGCTCCACAACAGTGGCACGGTCGGCGCCGTCCGAGCGGCCTTGCGCGAGATAGCCCGACAGCGCCGAACAGTGCGGCAAAGCCGAACCCGAGCGTGAGATGCGGACCAAGGTCGGCGCGCCAGGGCTGCGGCGCGGCTTCCCCGGCGGCGCCCGGTCCCGCGATCAGGCCCGCGATCTCGGCATCGAACGCCCAGCGGCGATCACGAGTGCCGAGAAGTCGCTGCGACCGGCAGTGCCGCAGCGGCGGCCTCGGCACGCCATGCGATCGCGACGGTCGCGACGATGAGCAGGGTGAAGACGGTGAGCGCCGCCGGATCGTGTCGGCTCGCCAGCACCAGAAGCAGCGCGCCGATCAGATAGACCGACAGCGCGAGCGAAGAGACGCCGTCGATGCGTCCCGGATCGGCCGGCGGGCCGAAGAACAGGCCCGACACGATCATCGTGGCGACCAGCGCAAAGCCCGCGCCGACGTGGAAGAGATGCGCGCCGAGCGCCTCCACGTGGGCGACTGCGATCCCCGGCAGGACCCAGAAAATGCCGAAGCCGACCGCGGTGAAGGCAAGCCAGCGCCACAGCCGGATCCGCGCCAGCGCGAAGGCCGCAGCACTCACGACGGCGAGATAGATGTAGAGCGCCCAGTAGTTCGGCTCGGCGGACGCGACCAGGAGCGGCGTGACGTAGGCGCCGACGACCCCAAGCGCTGCGAGCGCCGGCCCGTGCAGCAGGGCTGCGGCCAGCGTCGCAAGCGCCACCGCGCCGAGCAGCACGAAGGCAATGCGCCGGGCCGACGAAGTCGTAGAGCGCGTAGGCCGCATAGACCACGGCATAGGCCACGGTGGTGCCGGCTGCGGTGAGGATGCTCGGGATATGCGCGCTCGGCAGGCCCGCAAAGCCTGTGCGGTTTTCCTGACGCCGCGCCCACTCGCCACCGGCGATGAGCGCCGCGGCCAGCAGAGCGCCGAAGAACAGCCGCAGCTTCGGCCCGATCAGCCCCTGCTCGATCGAATAGTGGACGAGGAAGATGCCGCCAAGGGCGAGCGCGAGGCCACCGACCCACACCGTCCAGCGGGTGCCGAAGCGCTCCTCGAAACTCAGCTCCGGCTGCGGCTGCTCCGCGGCGGCAGGCGGCTGAACCGGGAGCGCATGTTGTGCTGCGGGCGGTTGCTCGGACTGAGACGTAGCCGCCGGTTCGGGGGTGGGTTCGATGGGAGCGGACGGCGTCGGCTCGGCCATGATCGGTGGCGTCGCTGCGACGGGCGGAGCGGGCTGAGGCAAGGGGGCCAAGCTCGGCTGCGGCGGGGCAGGGGCCGTGCCCGGTGCGCCGGCGAGCCTGCGCTCCAGCATTTCGAAGCGCTGCTCCATTGTCTGGAGCCGCTCGGCGAGATTGATCGACTTGACCAGCGCCACAACGGCGATGATCGGAAACGACAGCAGCAGCAGTCCGATGAGGACGAATTCCATGGCCGCCCCCGCGGGGCCGAACGTCAGGCGAGCCTTGCGACCCTGGTACGCGCGCCCGACCGCGGCGGCCAGAGGGGCGCCACAATTGGTCGCGTTGTCCCCCGCAAAAGTTCAGTTGCGATGCACCACGCCGATCGAGGCCCGGCTCCCGTGTTTGCGCATTCCACATCGCCCCGTTGCGCTATACTGAAGCGTATCGCGACGGGCGTCTCTGACTGGTCGAGGGGACGGATGCGCCGATGTGATTTCGTCGGGTTGGCTCAAGCAGGACGAAAAAACCCCTGTCGCGCTATCGTCGTCGCCCTGCTGCTGCTGTCGTCTGCTTGTTCGGCAGCGGTCGCGGCGGATTCCAAGCGGGTGATGCTGCTTCATTCGTTCGGCCGGGATTTCAAGCCCTGGAGCGACTACGCCAACGCCATCCGCACGGAGCTTGAGCTCCAATCGCCATGGCCGCTGGATATCACCGACCATTCCCTGGTCACGGCCCGCTCCGACGATGAAAATCCGGAAATGCCGTTTGTCGAGTATCTCCGCGCACTGTTTGCCAAGCGTCCGCTCGATCTGATCGTGAGTATCGGTGCGCCGGCCGCCTCGTTCGTCCAGCGGCACCGCCACCATCTTTTTGCCAGCACCCCGATGGTGCTCACGGCCGTCGAGCAGCGCCGCGTTCGCTATTCCACGCTGACCGCCAATGACGCCGTGGTCGCGGTATGGATCAATTATCTTGCCGCCATGAAGAACATCCTGCAGGTCCTGCCCGACACCGAGCGTGTGACGGTCGTGGTGGGAACGTCCCCCATCGAAAAATTCTGGCGAGAGGAAATCGAAAAGGAAGCAAAGCCGCTGGCCGATCGGGTTGCCTTTGCATGGACCGACCATCTGTCGTTTAACGATCTGCTAAAGCATGCGGCCACGCTGCCGCCGCGGTCTGCGATCTTCTGGGAGTTGATGATCGTCGATGCGGCGGGTGTTGTGCACGACGGCGACACTGGGTTGACGAAGCTCCATGCGGTCGCCAATGCGCCGATCTTTTCCTACGATGACTCCTTTTTCGGGCGTGAGCTCGTCGGCGGCCCAATGCTCTCGGTGCTCGAAGGAAGCCGCCAGACCGCCGCTGTCGCAATTCGCATTCTTGGCGGGGAGAAGGCGGGCGACATCAACCCGCCGGTCGTCGAGTTTGCAAAACCGAAGTTCGACTGGAGGGAAATGCAGCGCTGGGGCATCAGCGAAAGCCGCCTGCCGCCCGGAAGCGAGGTCCATTTTCGCAGTCCGACCATGTGGGAGCAGTATCGCCTGCACATCCTTGCGGCCTTCGCGGCATTTCTGGTGCAGGGCGCGCTAATCGCGTGGCTCGTCTACGAGCACTGGCGCCGTCACAATGCGGAGGTCAAGGTGCGTACCGCATTGGCCGAATTGGCGCACATGAATCGCGCGGCGACCGTGGGCGAAATGACGGCTTCCATCGCCCATGAGATCAGGCAGCCGCTGGCCGCCGTGGCGGTGGCGGGCCACACCGCCCTGAACTGGCTGAACCGTCAGGTGCCTGATATCGAAGAGGCCAGGGTCGCGCTGCAAAACGTCATTCAGGAGACGCACCGCGCCGACGACGTGATCAAGAACATCCGCGCGATGTTCAAGAAGGAGGATGAGACTCCCCGCACCACGCTCGACCTCAACGACCTGATCGAGCATGTGCTTGTACTCGCTAAGACAGCGATCGATTCGAACCATATCGTGCTGGAAACGGATTTGATGGACAGACCGCCACCGTTGGTGCTGGGCGATGCCATTCAGTTGCAGCAGGTTCTGTTGAATTTGGTCAACAACGCCGTCGAAGCCATGGGCTCCTCCGACCGGGCTCGCGTGCTGCAGATCAGGACCGACACAAGCTCAATCCAGGTCGCCCTGATCACGGTTGCGGATTCCGGCCCGGGCATCGACCCGAAGATTGCCGACAAGCTGTTCGAGCCGTTCGTGAGCACGAAGACAGGCGGCATGGGCATGGGGCTGTCGATCTGCAAATCGATCATCGAGGCCCATGACGGCCAGCTGACGGCAGGCCCGGCCAAGCCGCACGGCACGCTGTTTGTGATTGCCTTGCCGATCTGGCGACCCGACGTGTGACGGCCGCAACCGCCCGGCGCCGGTTCGGCATATCAAACGACATTGGCTCTAACTAAGTGCGACCGCCGAGACGCAGGCCGGCCGCCGGCCGCTCCTGCATCACCTCGCGCCGGAAGCGGAACAGCGCGGCGGGCCTGCCGCCGGTCGTGGTCGAGGTTTCGCCGGTCGGCTCCACCATGGCCGCGGTCTCGACCAGCCGGCGGAAATTCTGCTTGTGCAGATGGCGGCCCGAAATCGCCTCGACCGTGCGCTGCAGCTCGGTCAGCGTGAACTCCGACGGCATCAGCTCGAACACCACCGGCCGGTATTTCAGCTTGGCGCGCAGCCGCGCAATTGCGGTGGCGAGAATCCGGCGGTGATCGAAACGCATCGCTTCGCCAAGCGACGCGACCTTGCCGCGAGCCGCCGGCACCGGGCGGCCGTCGCGCGCGGCTTCCTCGACCAGTCCGGCATCGTAGAGCAGCTCGTAGCGATCGAGCACCTTCTCCTCGTCCCAGGGCGAGCCGCCAACGCCGAAGCAGAGGCGCAGCCGGTCGCGCCGGCCGAGCGGCCGGGCCGCGTCGGCGCGGCCGATGCGCGCCCATTGCTCAAGCAGCGGCACGATGGTGTCGTCGAGGATGTCAGGACGACCGGCGCGCCAGTCCTCCCACGGGAAGTAGCGATACCAGGGCTCGAAGGCAGCGCCCGCGGTGCGCAGCGCCGCGGCATTGTCCGACATGCGGGTCAGCGCGAGGTATCCGACCGAGATCATGTGCGGGCCGGTGTCGCCCGGCCGCGCGTGCCGGCCGCGGTCGCCGAACGTGTAGAGCTGCTCGACATAGCCGACGTTGAGCGCGGTCTGCGCTGCCACCCAGGCCCGCAGGCCGATCTCGAAGGTGCGGTGCGCCAGCGGATCGAAGGTGCCGAACGGCAGCCCTGCGCGGGATTGGCTTGCAGCGTCGCCAGCGACCAGAATGTACGGCTCGTCCGCCTCCACCGCCACGATCGCGGCGGTAAGCCCGATCTCGATCGGCGTATGGGCGGGCTCAGCCATCTAGTCGAGGTCGAGCCGGAACGGTTCGCCTTCCTGCGCCGGACGGCCGGGCCCAAGCCTTTCGACCGCGCGGACCATGCGGCCGCGACGGCCAAGGACGCGGTCGGCATGGCTGACCAGCATGACATTCGGCATCGCGGTTGCCGAAGCGCTTCGGATCGCGCGGGCGATCGAAGCCTCATCACGGTCCGGGTTCAGCGCGCAGGCGGAGATGAAGGCGCCGGCGGTCGACCGGCTGATGCCCGCGTAGCAGTGCATCACCAGCGGCGCGCGCCGATCCCAGCGCTGCACAAAGCGGATCAATTCAGTGACGTGCTCCTCGGCCGGGTGGGTATAGCCGTCCATCGGCACCGCGATATCGTCCATGCCGAGGATCAGGTGCTTGTCGGGCGCAATCGTGCGCGGCCGCTCGACACGATCGATAAGGCGCAGCAGCGTGACCATGTGGCTGGCGCGGGTCTGCGCAACAGTGTCGTGCAGGCGGGCGAGGGAGCAGACGTGAATCATGTGGTGGCTTCCAGAATCACCGCCATCATATCGGGCACGATGCGACGGCAAAGTGGCAGCGGGGAGAGGTGCGGCGCCGCAGCATCAATCCTGCGCGAGCGCAGCAAAGCGTTCCAGAAAGCGCTTTTTGGCAGTGCCTGCGGTCCAGGGCGTCAGGTAGTCACGCTCAAGTGCAGGTGAAAGCGGCGGCGGCGTCCCGAAAAAGCGCCGCGCCTCGGCGACCGAAAAGCCCGCGAGCCGGGTCGCCTCCAGGAAGGCTGCGCCGCGGTCGGCAACCTTCAGCAGCCGGTCGATTTCGGCGCTGCGCTGCGGCGGCAGACCAAAACGGATGTGGATCGCGGCCATGAGCCGCGCTTCGACCACCTTGTAGGCGCCGCCGATCACGGCCTTGAACGGCGAGATCATGTCGCCGATGACGTATTCCGGCGCGTCGTGCAGCAGGAGCGCGAAGTCTCGCCCGCCGGTCGAGCCGCGGCGTGCGTGCGCGTGCGACGGCGTCGACCAGAAGTGTGTGCTGCGCGACCGAGAAGATATGCGCGCCCTCGGTCTGGCCGTTCCAGCGCGCGACGCGCGCAAGCCCATGCGCGATGTCCTCGATCTCGATGTCGAGCGGCGAAGGGTCGAGCAGGTCGAGGCGACGGCCCGACAGCATGCGCTGCCAGGCGCGCGCCTCCACGCTATTCGACGGGTGCGGCGCCGGCGCCGATCGTCGCTGCATCGAGCCTGAGCCGCTCATCGCCGCCTGCCGATGCGCTGGACCGCGTCGTGACGATGGCACTTGACCAGGTGATCGTTGACCATGCCGACCGCCTGCATGAAGGCATAGACGATGGTCGGACCGACGAACTTGAAGCCGCGTCCGATGAGTTCCTTGGACATCGCGCGCGACAACGCGGTCTCGGCGGGAACCTGCTTCGTGCTGCGAAAATTGTTGACCTTCGGCTTGCCGTCGAGGAAGTCCCACAGCAGCGCGGAAAAGCCCGGCCCTTTCTCCATCGCCTCGAGCCAGGCGCGTGCCGACAGCACGGCGCCCTCGACCTTGAGCCGGTTGCGGACGATGCCTGCGTCCTTCATCAACGCCGCCTTCTTGCGTGCGTCGTAGCGCGCGATCTTGGCCGGATCGAAACCGTCGAAGGCGCGGCGGAAGTTGTCGCGCTTGCGCAGGATCGTGATCCAGGACAGCCCGGCCTGGAAACCGTCAAGCACGAGCTTCTCGTAGAGCGCGCGGTCGTCGTACTCCGGCACGCCCCACTCTTCGTCGTGATAGGCGATGTAGAGCTTGTCGTCCTGCCCCGGCCAGGGGCAGCGGTTCAGGCCGTCGGGATGGCGCAAGGCGGCGGTCATGGGTTCAACTTGTCGAGTTCAATGCGGGCGACTTCGGCCAATCGCGCCAGGGCCCATACCGTGTGCCAGACCATTTGATCCATCACATCCTCATAGTCGTGCCGGTAGACGTTTCCCGCTCCGGCAATATCCGACCAAGGCAAATCCGGATGGCGGGCCTTGAGGGTGGCCGAAAGCTTTCGCGACGCTTCGGAGATGATCTCCAGGCAGCGAATAACGGCATAGACGGTCGTCGGTCGGACCGGAACTCCTCGTAGTCGAGGCCAGCAACAAACGATTGCGCCAATTCAATATTGCGTCGAATGTCCAACAGGGGTCCAGAATCAGAACGCATAGATTGCGTCAGATACCGCAGGGCGACGCAGATGCGGCTTGAGGGCGTCGCGATTGACCACGTCGACAGACCCCGAAAACAGTCCCGAGATGTAGCGTTTCAATCCAGCATACGCAAACGCGTCAAGGTGGGCGTCTGGAGCAAGCTCGATCAGAATATCGAGGTCGTTTGATGCATCAGCCTCGCCGCGCGCCACCGAGCCGAAAAGCGCCACGTGACTCACGCCGCGGGCTTTCAGCGTCTCGGCATGTTGCTTCAATACGGCGAGAGCATCCAGGCGATTCATAAAACGAATTGTAGCCCGGGGTGATGCTTTGTTGAACCAGCATCCTTTAGGTCGTGCTGCCTTTCTCCCCCGGCCAGGCAAACGTCGCCCATTCGGGCTTTTGCGGCTTGATCGTGACGCCGCCGGCGACCAGAGGCAGACCGGCGGCCATCGCATCGGCGACGCGGTCGAGCCGCAGCATCGCGAGCGCCCGCTTGGCGGCGGCCGATCCGGTGGTGCCGACCTGGCGCTCGCCGGCCATCACGGGCACTCCGACGTCGGGGGCGTGGTCCTCCACCGTAACCGGAACGATGCGGTTGCGCGCGGAGCCGCGGTGTTCCATGCGCGACACCACCTCCTGGCCGACGTAGCAGCCCTTGTCGAAGTCGACCCCGGCGAGCTGGTCCATGTCGGTTTCGTGCGGGAAGGCGTCGCCGTAAACGAAGTCGAGCCCGCCCCGCGGCACGCCGTGCGCGATGCGGTGCGCGTCGTAGGCCTGCGCGTCGAGGAGTTCGGCGCCGAGATCGGCCGCGGCCTCGGCGGCAAGATGCGGCGGCAGCATGATCCGCAGGCCGAGTGCCTCCAGCCGCGGGTCGGCGATAGACCAGGCCATAGTCGGTGTCGCCCGTGCCGTCCCAGACCGCGAGCACGCCCAGCACCTCCGACAAATCCTCGGCCAGCACGTTGGCGCGCAGCTTGTAGAAGTTGAGCTTCGCCACGAGGTCACCCGCAAGCGCTCGTGGGCAGTCGAGGAAGAAGCCGCCGCCGTCCTTGGCCGGTGCCTCCGCCACGATGCCGTCGACGATGATCTTGCCTTGCGGTGTCAGCAGCGCGCCGAAGCGCGGCCGGCCGGCCGCGACCCTGGTGATGTCCGTGGTCAGAAGCCCGTTGAGAAAGCTCCGCGCATCCTGACCCGCGACCTTGACCACGCCGCGATCGGGGAGAAGTGCCGCTTTCATGCGAGTTGCTGTTGCCTCCGGTCACGGCGGAACGTAAGCCGCTCACCGAGGCCCCTCAAGGGGCGGTCTTGGAATAGGTGGAAAGTCGATGGCCGCCGGATACGACCTGATCCTGAAGGGCGGCACGGTCGTCAATCAGGACGGCGAGGGCGTGCGTGACGTGGCGATTGCCGAAGACCGGATCGCCGCCATCGGCGACGTCGGTACATCGGCTGCGGAGGTGATCGATTGCCGCGGCCTGCACGTGCTGCCAGGCGTGATCGACAGCCATGTGCATTTCCGGGAGCCCGGGCTCACCCACAAAGAGGACCTGGAGACGGGTTCGCGCGGTGCGGTTCTGGGCGGCGTCACCGCAGTGTTCGAAATGCCCAACACCGATCCGACCACGACCGACACCGCGGCGGTCGCCGACAAGGTCGCGCGTGCGCGCCACCGCATGCACTGCGATTTTGCGTTCTATGTCGGCGCGACGCGCGAGAACACCCCGGAACTCGCCGAGCTCGAGCGGCTGCCCGGCGTCTGCGGCGTCAAGGTGTTCATGGGCTCGTCGACCGGTTCGCTGCTGGTCGAGGACGACGAGGGGGTGCGCAACATCCTCAACGCGATCCGCCGAAGAGCTGCCTTCCACTCGGAGGACGAATACCGGCTGCGCGAGCGCATGGCGCTGCGCGTCGAGGGCGATCCGGCTTCGCATCCGGTCTGGCGCGACGCTACGGCTGCGCTTCTCTGCACGCGGCGGCTGATCCGGCTGGCCCACGAGACCGGCAAGCGCGTTCATGTGCTGCACGTCACCACCCGGGAGGAGATCGGCTTTCTCGCCGGCCACAAGGATGTCGCAACCGCGGAGGCGACGCCCGCGCATCTGACGCTCGCCGCGCCGGATTGCTACGAGCGGCTCGGCACGCTCGCCCAGCTCAATCCGCCGGTGCGCGATGCGTCGCATCGCGCCGGCATCTGGCAGGGCATCGCGTCGGGCGTGATCGACAGCGTCGGGTCCGACCATTCGCCGCACACGCGCGAGGAGAAGGCCCACGCCTACCCCAAGACCCATTCCGGCATGACCGGCGTGCAGACGCTGGTGCCGGTGATGCTCGACCACGTCAACGCCGGCCGGCTGACGCTGTCGCGCTTTGTCGATCTCACCAGCGCAGGTCCGGCGCGCATCTACGGCATCGCCCGCAAGGGCCGGCATCGCAGTCGGATACGACGCCGACGTGACCGTGGTCGATCTGAAACGGCGCGCAGACGATTTCGGACGACTGGATCGCATCGCGCGTCGGGCTGGACGCCCTATCGCGGCATGACCGTGACCGGCTGGCCGGTCGGCACCTTCGTGCGCGGTCGCAAGGTCATGTGGCAGGGTGAGTTGGTCACGCCCTCGCAGGGCGAACCGGTCCTGTTCGGAGATACGCTGCACTCCCGCCTGACGGCTACTGTTGAGCGCGAGTCGACGGTGAATTCGCCGTTGCGGATGCGCTGCGACAGGCCTTCGGCGAAATGCGCAGCGGCGTCCTCGCCATAGGTCGAAACGAGCTCGGCGAAGGCGGTGAACAGGCAGGCCTGCGCCATGCAGTCGTCGTCGATGCCGTCGAGGCGCGCTTCGGTCCAGGCCTCGTGCAGGTAGCTGAGCGCCGCCATGCTTCTGCTCGCGGTCCGGCGCGAGCTCGTGAGCTCGAAGTCCTGGTTGCTCACGTGTCATGCATGCCCATCCAAGGCGCACGCGCGCTCACCCGCTGCCGACATCCTTAGCATGCGACGCTGTCACGGCCGGACAGCCGGCTTGAGGGAAGGTTAATGGAACGGTTAATCGGCGCGCGTTAATTGGCGTAGCGCGCCGTGATCTCGCGCGAGATTTTGGCCCCTTCGTCGAGATAGCGGCGGATCGCGAGGTCGGCCGCCGGCGGTGCAGGTCCGGTAGGTCTGCTGGAAACCGCGATAGCCGCGGTTGAAGCTCGCGACCATGCGGCTGCGGCGTTCGCCGGTCGGTGCCTCGGCGTCGATCAGCGCCTGCATCTCGTTGCGCCAGCTCTGGCCTTCGTTGGCGCCGCAGATGTCGCGCAGATAGTGCAGGGCGCCGAGGATCTCGGCGAGCCGCTGCAGGTCGTTGTCGAACGGCGCAGGGCCGCCCTCGATGCGCGCGCGCCGGCGCACCGGCAAGCGCCACGGCGACGGCGATGGCAACGGCGAGCGGTGCGTCTGAGCATCGGGCGAGATATGCGCCGGGCGTCCGCGGCGCGCAAGCCGCAGGCGCGGACCTGTTCCATGCGCTCGAAGGCGGCCGTCCAGTGCGCGAACGCCGCGGCCACGATCTCGGCGAGCCTCGGTGGTCTTGAGCCCGGCAAGCTCGGCGGGCCGCATCCAGCGCGCCTCGCCGAGTTCCTCGTTGAGCTTCGGCTCGCCGGCGATCCAGCGCGCGGCGAAGGACAGGATCACGAAATGCCGCTCGACCCGGCCGTCGCCGTCGCGCACCACCACCTCGCGGTGGCCGGCGAGCGCGACCGGCTCGATCGTGAGCGCCGGTCTCCTCCGCGACCTCGCGCTCCAGCGCCTCGATCAGGGTCTCGCCGGCCTCGACCACGCCGCCCGGCAGGGTGAACACGCCGAGCGCCGGCCGCGCGCGCGCGCCGCACGAGCAGCACCTGGCCGTCACGGATGATGGCGGCGCTGACCGCGAGGAACGGGCGGTCGGGATAGGCGCGGGCGTCGATCGCGTTGCTCATCGGCCGGATAATGCGTCGATTGCGGCGCCGGTGCCATGGTCTTCCACAGGGTGGCGCGGGCGCGCGCTTGAATCCGCCGCGGCACCTACGATGTGGTGGGCAGGACCCGGCCTCCGGGCCGGGGAAGGGACGATCGGCATGTGCGGACGCTACTGCATCATCGACTGCGCCGGAGGCGATCCGCGGCTGTTCCGCTATGCCGAGCGGCCGAATTTTCCGCCGCGCTACAATGTGGCGCCGACGCAGCCGATGCCGATCGTGCGGCATGGACGAGGGCGAGCGCCGGTTTGCGCTGGTGCGCTGGGGCCTGATCCCGGCCTGGGTGAAGGACCCGAAGCGATTTCGCGGCTCCTGATCAATGCGCGCGGCGAATCGGTCAACGACAAGCCGGCGTTCCGCAATGCCATGAAGCGGCGGCGCTGCCTCTTTCCGGCCGACGGCTTCTACGAATGGAAGACCGACGGGCGCGGCAAGCGCGCCTATTTCGCGCGACCGCCGGGCGGCGGGCCGCTCGCCTTCGCCGGCCTGTGGGAAACCTGGACCGGGCCGAATGGCGAGGAGATGGACACCGCCGCGATCGTCACCACGCAGGCCAACGCCGCGATGGCGCAGGTCCACCACCGCACGCCGGTGATCATTGCGCCGGAGGCGTTCGACCTCTGGCTCGACTGCAGCAAGGTCGATGAGAAGGCTGCCGCAGCGCTGCTTGGGCCGGCGCCGCCAGGGCTCGATGGAGGTCTACGAGGTGTCGCCGGCGGTCAACCGCGTCACCAACGACTCGCCCGAACTGATCGAGCCTTTCAATGCAGACGCCGCGGCAGCCGTTACGCCGGCAACGCCTGCATCGGCGGCGCCCGCCCGAAAATCGCGGCGTCGAGAGGACACCGGGCAGGGATCGCTGTTCTGATGGCTGGCGTTGACCGCCAGGTGCGATCGGCCGAGATTTGCAAGATCGAACCCACGGCGATGGCGGCCATGCGTGTTCTGCTGATCGGATTGCTCGCTGCGATACTGGCGCTGCCCGCACACGCGCAGCAGGGGCGCAGCCGGACTGGGGCGGAACCCGCGAAGTCTCAGGCGGTGAAAGGCAAGACGCCGCGAAAGCAACCGCGCGTGCCGGCTGCGCCGACCACCGCGCCGCGCCCGGAGCCGCTGTACGACACCGAGAAGGCGATGCGATGAGCCGGCGTCGCTCCTACAACACCTTGCCGGGGTTGAGGATGCCCTTGGGGTCGAGCGTGCGTTTGAGCGTCTTCATCAGGTCGTAGGCGACCGGGTCCTTGATCTTCGGCAGGTAGTTGCGCTTGACGATGCCGACGCCGTGTTCGGCCGAGACCGAGCCGCCGTACTTCAGCACGATCCTGTAGATCACGTCGTTCATATCGTCCCAGCGCTTGAGGAACGCCGCTTTGTCGGCGCCGACCGGCTGCGAAATGTTGTAGTGGATGTTGCCGTCGCCGACGTGGCCGAACGGCAGCGGACGGCAGCCCGGGATGAGCTTTTTCGCTGCGGCGTTGCCCTCCTCGATGAAGGCCGGGATGTTGGCGACCGGCACCGAAATGTCGTGTTTGATCGAGCCGCCTTCCTTGCTCTGCACCTCGCCGAACAGCTCGCGGATGCGCCAGAACGCCTTGCCCTGCTCGACACTCTCGGCAATCGTGGCATCGAGCACGAGGCCCTTTTCCAGCCCGGCTGCGAGGATTTGCTCCATAGCCTCGCGCAGACCTTCGCGGCGCTGCGACGACAGCTCGATCAGCACCGAGTAGGGCGCGGGGCTCGCGATCGGATCGCGCGTGCCGGCGGCGTGCTTGAGCACGATGTCGATGCCTTCGCGCGACATGATCTCGAAGCTCGTCACGCCGCCTGCGGTCATTTCGGTGGCGAGCCCCAGGAGATCGACCGCGGCTTGCACGTTCGGGATGGCGGCCCACGCGGTTTCGACCGACTTCGGCCGGGGCACGAGCCGCAGCACGGCTGCGGTGATGATGCCGAGCGTGCCTTCGGCCCCGATGAACAGGTCGCGCAGGTCGTAGCCGGTGTTGTCCTTCTTCAGCTTGTTCAGGTTGTGCATGACGCGGCCGTCGGCCAGCACCACTTCGAGGCCGAGCGCGTGCGAGCGCGCGATGCCGTGAGCGAGCGCTGCGGTGCCGCCGGCGTTGGTCGAGAGGTTGCCGCCGATGGTGCAGGTCCCCTCCGACGGCAGAAGCTGCGGATAGAGCCGGTCGACGTTGGCTGCGGCCTCGCGTGCTCGTTGCAGCGTGACGCCGGCCTCGCAGGTGATGGTGTTCGACACCGCGTCGACCTCGCGGACCTTGTCCATGCGGTTGAGCGACAGCACCACCTCGCCGTTGTGCGAAATCTGCCCGCCGACCAGGCCGGTGTTGCCGCCCTGCGGCACGATTGCGGTCGCGGTATCGTTCGCGATCTTGAGCAGCTCAGAGACCTCCGCGGTCGAGCCTGGCCGCAGCACCACCGGGGTATGGCCGGTCCACAGCCCGCGGAATTCGACGAGATATGGTGTCTGCTTCTCCGGGTCCGTGATCGCGTTCTTCTCGCCCACCACCGCTACGAAACGGGCGAGCCTGGACGCGGAGAGGGGAGCAACGGGCTTGCTCATTTCGTTCATGGGCGCGTACTCGGGTTCGGGCGCAACAACGCGCCCATGCGATGGGTCTCGTCGATGCGGGGGATCGTACACGACAAGGCCGGTGCCGGCGAAGTCCCGGCCTTGGGACGAGCGAGGTTCTGGCTGCGGCTGCCCGGCGTGGCCTTGCCTTCACGCCGAGCGGGAAAATCGAGGTGAGATTCAAGCACGGCGGCGCGAAGCACCAAGGCCTTGCCTGTCCTGCTGACTTGCAAAGGCGCGATCCTCCGGGTCGAGCGCCGATCTCGCGATCACGAGATCAAGCTGGTCGACGTATCGTCGAACCGCATCAATTCGTGCCGGATCGTCGATCAATTCCATAATTCCTGCAAGGGCCGATCGCAAGCGGCGCAAGATTTGGACGGAGTTTGCGCCGCAGTGGCGGATTTCGTCGAAGCTCAGCCGCAAGAAGTCCTCCCAACTCGGAGTTGGGTAGGTCAAGCGGACGCCGCCGTCGCTGTCTCTTGCTTGAACGTCGTGCAACGAACAGTGGCCGAGCCGACGCAAGATGTCCTCGAGCTGGTCGATGGCTTGCACCGCAGTCGTGGGATCGTTGATGGAGGGCGAGAGCGCCTTGATTGCGATGTCAACCAGCAATCGAATGGGGTACTTGGGGTCCTGATCGTAGGTGCGCTCGGTCGCCAGGCTGACGGCCTTCAGCAACGCGTCTTCCGGCAGGGGCCGGCTCGCTCCGCGCACGTGCAAAAGCGTGGTGTCATAGACGACGAAATCGCCGACGGCGCAATTCAGCTCAATGAGGCCGCCTGCGTCACGCGCCATTTGTACAAAGGCGTCGACATGGAACTTCGCGATCGACCGGGGCGCCCCGGTATATCTCAGGACTTGGGTAACGGGCTGAGGTGAAACGTCGTTGTCCACGTTGCGATCTTTGTGTGTCGAAGTCGTCGCATCTCCCAGGCGGTCGAACGTTGCCCTCAGCACCGCCCTGCCGTGATCGCCAATTGTCTGGAGGGTGTTTGTGATCTGCAAGTCGTTCACGCCGCGGACCAATCGCGAGAACGCGAACATGCTCCCGATGAGCAAGATCGCGACGATTGCCATGGAGAATACCGGGACGATTTCGGAGTTCTCGCGATCGACCCAAGCCAGCGTGAAGAGAGAGAAAATGAACGTGGCGCTGAACAGCCCGAAGGAATGATACAGCGTTGGATCGCGAACGAACATGAGGGCTACGCGCGGGGAATAGGCGACCGAATTGAACTGGGCCGTGATGTAAGCGACGGTGAAGATGATGGCGGTAACCGCCATCATGCCGGACGCGATTGCGCTAAGCAGGCCCTGCGCCGAAGCGACGGCAAAGCTCGTCACGTACAAGCGAGACACAGCTTCGGAGTACTGGCTTAGATACAGATATTCCAGCCGGGGAAAAAAGAATCCAATAATAACCGCAGCGGCAACATAGACCATGGGAATGAGCCACAGCGGCATTTGTTGCTCCCCGTCGTTTGGATTGCCTCGCAAACCAAAGCCGCAGCGCTTGCCCGGTGGCCGGTCTGCTCGGAATCAACAGCTCATGCTGGAGGCTGGCACCGGGCCCTCGTTACGGCGCGCTCGTGTCAATGCCCGCTGAACACCAGAGTCTGGAACGGAAGCACCAGCGCCTGAAGCCGCAGGATCAGGGCGTGCACGAGGCCCAGCGCATCGACCGCGTGGAGGGCCACCCCGCGCAGGAAGCTCGTGTCCTTGGCCGCGATGATGTCGTGGTTGTTGGAATAGGCGTTGGCGATGCAGGTGCTGCCCGGCGTCACGCCTTGCAGCCCGCCTTCGTAGAGCGGTTCGAGATAAACGAACAGGGTGCCCGGCTGTCTGACTTGCTGCGGATCGAGCAGTTGCTCGCCGCCGCGGAACTGGCCGGCCGCGATGAAATCCTGCACTTGCGTGACGACCATCGGGATGATGGTCCAGGGCTTCGACACGCAGGTCGCCTCGGCGATCATGCCGGGCTTCATGATCTGCGCTTCGATCTGGCCAAAGCCGGCCTGCAGGCCGCGTTGACCGGCGCCTTCCGGAATGAGAATCCCGGCGGGACGCATCATCGGATTGACGATGTCGCCGACCCGCAGGAAGAACTGTTCGACGCGCCCGCTCACGCCGGCACGGATGAACGTCTTTTCCAGTTCCACGTGGGCTTCCGCCAGTGTGAGCCTCGGCGCTGGCCTTCTCGGCCGGCAGCACGCTCGAGAACCGGATTTCGGCGGCCTGCTTTGTCGCGGTGGCGGCAGCGACCGTGCCCTGGGTGGCATCCACCCGGACCTGGAGCCTTTCGATGTCGCGCAGCGGCACGATGCCCGGATTGCGCCGGTGCAGTTCCTGTTTGGTCTCCAGTTCGTCGAGCGCCTGCTGTTGGGCTCCCTGGGCCTCCCGAACCTGGCCTTCGGCCTTCTGGATGTCGGCCTGCGCCACGATCATTGCAGCCTCGGTTTCCGCGATCTTGCGACGCGCGGTCTCCACCGCCGCCTGCTGCCTCGTATTGTCCAGTCTGAAGATCGGCGCGCCTTGGGCAATGGGACCGCTCGTGCCGACATAGATTTCGGCAACGCGCCCAATGGTCTCGGGCAGGATCGGAACGGTCCTGAAGAACAATGTGGCGTTGGTCGTGGACGGGTGATTGTAGAAGATCACCATGATCAGTGTGACGGTCAGAATCAAACAGGAGGTGATGCCCCACCTCAGCTCGAACCACACCGAGTAGAACGTGATCTCCTTGCCGAGCCGCTTGCCCTGCACATAGCGGCGGTAGAGATAGTCCGGGAGGATCGTCAACATCGAACAGACCAGAAGCTCGAGCATGGACTAGCCTCTTGTGCTTGCCGGTTCGAGCCCGGTTTTGCCGGAAGCATGGCCGGGCTCTCGCCCGCCTGATGCTGGTGACGCCTTCGTGCACAACGGGCCCCTCGACGGCCGCGCCCGGCAGCGCCGAGCGGTCGTCGCCGCCGGATTTGTTCTCGGCAATCTTCTCGACCGATCCTGCAATCCGGCCGAGCCAGCCGCCGATATCGGGAAAGTCGATCAGCGCGAGGATCAGCCCGATCACCCAGAAGATGTGCATGTGAGTGAAGAGCGCGATCAGGCCCAGCACTGCAACGATTTCGAACTGAAGCTTGTGCGACTTGTGCGCGATGCGCTCGGGCAACGTGTGCAGTCGAAGAAACAGGATGCCGAAACCGACCACGGCCGCGAGCAGGACGATGGCCATGACCCACATCAGCACATCGGTCTCACCCGGTGCGGTGATGAACCCCGGCAAATGTTCAATGGCGACCGGATGGCGCGATGCAGCCGATGTAGCCAATTCAGCCGATGCAGCCATGGAACCTCCCGTGATCGGACGCAGTCTAGCGCAGTTCTCGGTCGGATATATTCTTACTTGGTATAGGTTGATTAACTCGTCGGTGGCTAATCCAGCGGCTTCGGTTGCCTTGGCTACCGGTTGAGGATGCGCGAGGGGCCAAGCCCTGCTGCGGGCGGCTGAGTACTTATCAAAGGCCGGGCTCAGCGGCCGTCCCGCGGCGCCGCGGCCCGCGCCAGCCGATCGTTGATGGCCTCGCCCAGCCCCTCGTTCGGCACTGTCATTACCGCGATACTGCCGATGCCTG
>CAWGEM010000015.1:0-5704 GCA_963821555.1 uncultured Alphaproteobacteria bacterium
TCGCCTGCTCGGTGTGCTCGACCGTGGCCGGCGACAGCGTCGGCAGCGAGGCCTTCGGCATCTGGATCGTGCGCGAGCCTGCGTCGGTATCCCTGACCGAAATCGCTGTTCGAGATATCTGATCGATCAGCGACTGCAGCGCGGCATCCTGCGCCCACGCCCGCGAGGCCAGGACGCCGCCGCCCGCGAGCGCGGTTGCCTGCGCCAGGCGGCGCAGGACGGCACGTCGGTCGGGTTGGCGGTGGGCTGGCGGTTTGGTCATTAAGTCCCCGAATCCCGATGGCGACCCGGCTTCGACATAAATCCGGCCGCGGCAACCCAACAAGTCCTAGTGGATCGAATCGGACGCTTGGTACCTTACGAACGATGCGAAAAGGCACGAGAAATCTGCACTCACGGCGGACTCAAGCGTATGAATTTGACCACTAGCTATGCGAACTTGCGGCTCGGGGTAATGCCCGGCGACGGCGAATTTGTGACAAATCCCCCAAAATTACGAGCTCCAACGCACCGAGCCCCCGGCGGAGGAAGGCCGGGGGCTCGGTCGCGGCGGAAGTTTATGCTGATGGCCGCGGAAACCAATCTCAGAGGCGATAGAGGATCTGGTCGGTCCAGAACCGCTCCAAGCGGTGCAGCGACTTGTTCAGCGTCGCAAACTCGTCGGCGTTGATGCCGCCGACTTGTTCGACCGTGCGCACGTGCTTCTGATAGAGCCCCTCGACGATGTCGCGGACCTCGCGGCCGGTGTCGGTCAGACGGATGCGCACCGAGCGGCGATCAACCCGCGAGCGCTGATGATCGAGGAAGCCCATCTCGACGAGCTTCTTCAAATTGTAGGAAACGTTGGAGCCGAGGTAGTAGCCGCGCGTGCGCAGCTCGCCTGCGGTCAGCTCCTTGTCGCCGATGTTGTAGAGCAGCAGTGCCTGCACCGAGTTGATGTCGGCGCGACCGCGGCGGTCGAACTCGTCCTTGATGACATCGAGCAGACGCCGATGCAGACGCTCGACAAGCGTCAAGGCATCGAGGTAGAGCGGCCGGATATGGTCGACCGGCGCCGAACGTTCGGCGGGCTCGACCGTCTTCATAACGGTCTTCATCGTGACGCCTTCCCGTGTTTCTTTGTTGAGGTGACGGGCCCTGTTTTCTCGTCCCCGATGTGCGAGAGACTACGCGCCACGCCTGAAGATCGACTTAAATTCTACAATAAAGATTGGGTTTATCTGCGATAGTAAATCGACAAATTGCGATACGAATGCGGCCGTTGCCGTTTACTGCGCATTGACCCTGACCGGCGCTGTTTCCGGAGCGATTTCGTTCAATCGTCCTCCGAAACCCAGCCTTGGCGCTTAGACCACTCGTGTTCGCAATGGCAGAAGCGGCAATATACGCGAGCGACAAAATCAGGGGTGCGGCCGAACGAGTTCGTCGGTCTCGACGCCGGTGTCGAGCTCCTGTCCGGTTACAGGACAGATCGTCAGAACCATCCCCATCGCCAATCTCGCGCTCCCCCAATCGGCAGCAAGCCTAGGCGCCGCCTGACGCAAAGCTCTATCAATTCCGACATAGTGCGCGCTGACGCGGCGGCGCGGCCGCAATCTGCTAGATGAACGGGCGGCGTGCGCGTGGCGCCGAGGGCTCGTAGCCTGCGACTTGCGTGAGCCCCTTGACGTCGACGATCTCGAACAGCCGATCTTTCCATCGCACGGTCTTGGTGGCCATCAATCGCTTGAGCGTCTTGTTGGTGTGCACGAGCGACATGCCAAGCGTGTCGGCGACGTGCTGCTGTGTGAACGGAAACTGGATCGCGTTGCCTTTGGTGAGCCCGATCTCCTCGGCGCGCTGAAACAGGTGCAGCAGGAGATAGGCGGTGCGCTCCAAGGACGTGCGCCGGCCGACGTTGAGCAGGTGCTCGTCGAGAATCTGCTCCTCGCGCGCCGCAAGCCACGTGACGTCGAACGCGAGCGCCGGATGCCCGGTGTAGAGGTCCCACAGCTTTTCGCGCGGGAATACACAGAGCATCATGTCGGTCAGCGCCTCGACCGAATGCTGCATCTCGTCGGCGACCGAACCTTGCAGGCCGAGGAAGTCGGCCGGCAGCGCGTAGTTGAGAATCTGCCGCCGTCCGTCCGACAGTGTCTTATAGCGGAACGCCCAGCCTGACAGGATCGTGTAGAGATGCGCGCTGTTGGTGCCTTGCAGCAGCAGGTTGGTGCCGGCCTGGACGTTCAGTTCGCCCGACTTGAAGCTCGATATGAACTCCAATTCCTTCGCGTTGAAGTCGCGCAGCACCGGCATGGCGCGCAATGGACACTTTTCGCACGGCACTTTGCGGCCCGCAGACGGGATGGCAATGGCCAAAGGTGCCTCCGCAATGGATACTCAAATCGGCGGAGGCAGAACGCGCGGTCTGTTTGAAAGTTCCAAATGCCGGCGCGGCAACAAAGCCCGCTACACACCGCGAATGAATCGGATGATGCCCGAAAAGTCGCGCGGCCCCTCCCCGCTCTCGACGTATTGCGCATAGACCGTCGCGGCATCGGCGCCAAGCGGCGTGCGCGCTCCGGCCGCAGTCGCGGCGTCCTGTGCAAGCTTCAGGTCCTTCAGCATCATCGCGGCGGTGAAGCCCGCCTGGTAGTCGCGGTTGGCGGGCGAGGTCGGCACCGGACCCGGCACCGGGCAGTAGGTGGTCATCGACCAGCACTGCCCGGACGACTTCGAGGCGATGTCGAACAGCCTCTGCGCGTCGAGGCCGAGCTTCTCGGCCAGCACGAACGCCTCCGACACCGCGATCATCGAAACGCCGAGGATCATGTTGTTGCAGATCTTGGCGGCCTGGCCGTTGCCGGCACCGCCGGCGTGCACGATGGTCTTGCCCATCTGCTCGAGGATCGGCTTGGCGCGTGCGAACGCCGCGTCGCTGCCGCCGACCATGAAGGTGAGCGTACCGGCCTGCGCACCGCCGACGCCGCCCGACACCGGCGCGTCCAGCATGGCGAAGCCCTGCTTGCGGCAGCCGCCGCCGCGACCGCGCGTGCCGTTGCGACGTCGATGGTCGAGCAGTCGATCAGCAGCGCTGCCCGGCGCCGCCGAGGCAAAGACGCCGTCGCCGCCGAGGTAGACGTCGCGCACGTGCTGGCCCGCCGGCAGCATCGTGATGACGACTTCGGCGCCGGCGATGGCCGCGTCGACGCTGCCGGCAGCGCTGCCACCCGCCGCGCACGAGCGCATCGACCTGCGCCTTGCTGACGTCGAAACCCTGCACCGCGTGTCCGGCCTTGACGAGGTTGCGCGCCATCGGCAGTCCCATGTTGCCGAGGCCGATGAACCCGATCCGTAGCCATGTCACCCTCCGTGTCCGGCCATCAAGCCGGAAGCGGGCGGAGCAACAAGCGCTGGCGATGCGCGATCGGACGGACGGATGGCCGGTCGCATTGCGGCTCGGTCTTGGCTGCCTTGGCGCGCCGTCTGGCGAGTTCCGGCTTCCTTCGCGATCCGCGGCGTCGAATCGGCCGGTTCATGATCATCGTCTCGACGCCGAGCGCGGTGAGCTCTTCCTTGGATGGCGGTTGTCGAGCGCCTTGACGATCACCGCCGTGCACTCGGCGACCACACTCGCGCGGCGTCCCTTCGGCACGAGGCGCCGACCCAGAAGTCGAAATCGGAATCGGGCGCCGCGCCTCGATCGTGGTCGGACGTTTCGGGCAGCGCGACGCGCGCTTGGAGCTCGACACCGCGAGCGCCAGCACCTTGCCGTCCGGATCAGCGGCAACGCCGGCGTGATATGGCAGAAATACATTCGACGCGGCCGGTCATCACCTCGGTCAGCGCCTCCGGAGCGCCCTGAACGGCACCAGTTGCCCCTCGAAGCCGGCGGCGAGACGGAAGCGTCCATGGTAGATGCGGCGGCGTGCCGATGCCGGCCGCCGCGTAGTTGAGCTCGCCCGGCTTGACCTTGGCCTTGGCCACCAGCTCCTTGATTGTCTTGATGCGCTTGCTCGGCGCGATCACCAGCACCAGCGGCACGTTGCCGAGCGGCGTGACGGCCGGAGAAGTCGCTTCACCGGGTCGTAGCGGCACGTTGGCCTGAATCGCCGGCACGGTGACGATGGCGTTGGAGTGGATCAGGATGGTGTGGCCGTGCAGCATCGGATTGTTGACCTGGGCGGAACCGACCGTAGGTGCCGGCTGGCCGGAGCCGGTTCTCGATGACGAAGCATTGCCCGATCTGCTGGCGACCTGATTCGAAGACGGTGCGCGGCACGAGATCGGTCGCGCTGCCGGCCGGCGTAAGGCACGACGACCCGGATCGTCTGGTCGGCCAGTCCGCCGCCGCCGCGTGCCTGAGCGTCGGCCAGCCTGCCGATGCGGCGGCCAGTGACGTCAAGCCGGATCGAAGATCGCGACGGTTCATGACAGTCTCCTGCTCGTCAAACTCAATTCGGCGTTGCTCGCTCGCGCGAGGTCGATGAGCGCCACGCCAGATGGGTAGACGAGCAGCATCGCACCTCGAACGAGCGCACGACGCCACAGCCGCCCGCCGTACGACCTGCGGGAACAGCACCTCGACCGCCGCCATCGACACGCACGGCGGTGAGCCACACCACCGCGCCCGGCGGCCGCGAGCCAGAGCCCGACCGCCGCGACCAGATCGATCACCGCGAAAAACACCGTCGCCGTCTGCCACGGCAGTCGGCTGGTATCTCGAAGCCGTCCGGCGGCCCGGCGACGCCGACGACGTCGCCCAGTGATAGAGGCCCTTGAGCATGCGAGATCACCGCCATCATCCGCAGAAAGATGACGAGCCGGCCGGTCCAACGCCGCGCGTGCACCTCCGGTCGTCGGCATGCACCGGCTCGAGCGCGCGCCGCATCGGTGCGGAGCGGATCGCTCATGACGGCAACGGCCTGCTGGCAGGGCGAGTTCGGCGGCGCGAGCGGCGCGAAATGCCGCGCGATCGCGGCATCGGTCACCTCGGCCAGCGCCGGCCGGCCGCCACTGCGGCGCGTTGTCCTTGTCGATCGATCACCGCGCGACACTCCTTCATAGAAGTCGTGGCCATGAATGACGCGCGACACTATGCGGAATTCGGTCTGCATGCACGCCTGCGAATGCAAGCGCCGCCGCCAGCGCGCATCTGCGCTGAACGCGCTTCAGCGAGGTCGGCGACTTGCTCGATCGTCGGCCGCGGTGCGGCTCGGCGAACTCCGCGTCGGCGCCTGCCGGACGCGGCCTCGGCATCGACGCGGCGATAATGTCTTCGACCCGGTCGCCCTGAACAGCCGATCGATCGCGCGCGCGGCGCGCGGCAAGCTTGCGCCTTCGCCGGCAGGTTCCGCGAAGGCGGCAAGCGTCGCATCGACCGGGACGTCGCCGCACAGCGCGTCGGCGAGCATCGGACAAACCGCGCGGACGGAAACCCGGTGGGTGGCGACCGCCGCCGCGACGCGCATCGACCGCCTCGAGTGCGTTCGCCGGTCAGCGCCAATGAGGTGCCAAGCTGGCCCGGCAGCCGCGGCAGAACCAGGTCGCGCCGACGTCGGGGAAGAAACCGATCGCCGACCTCGGGCATCGCGAACAGGAAACGGTCGCCCGGCGACGCGATGCGAGCCGTGCACCGACAAGCCGACGCCGCCGCCCATCACGATGCCGTCGACCAGCGCGACATAGGGTTTGCGGATAGTGCTTGATCATTGTGTTGAGGCCG